>MGZB01000001.1:0-313279 GCA_001801995.1 Gammaproteobacteria bacterium RIFOXYD12_FULL_61_37
CAAGCCGCCTAAAGGACTCCTGGTACACAGTGACCGAGGTAGCCAGTATGCCTCTGCCCTATACCAAAACACCCTCCAGGAACGGGGATTCATCTGTATTAATAGTTGCACAAATATCCGCAGCGCTTATTATTTTTCCTGGTGACCCAATGACACTCCAAGATGAAGAGGCTAGGTTTCCATGGTCAGCAAGGTAGAACAGCGCAACCAGAAGAGAAAAGAGGTTGTTGAAGCGATTGTTATCCGCCACGAGCCGGTGCATCTAGTCAGGCGAATCTACAACATCCCGGAACGCACGGTGTTTGATTGGCTCTCCCTGTATCGCTCCGGCGGTTGGGATGCCCTGAAAGAAAGGGCGCGTAGCGGCCGTCCCCGGAAGGTCGGGGCCGGTGAAATGCAATGGATCTACCAGGTGGTGACTCAAGGCAACCCGCTCCAGTACCAGTTCGATTTCTGCCTGTGGACCCTCAACGTCCTGCGCGCACTGATTGAGCGGGAATTGGGGATCAAGCTGAGCAAGAGCGCGGTCTGTCGCCTGCTCGGTCATTTGGGATTGAGCCCGCAGCGGCCGATCTACAAGTCCTACAAGCAAGACCCGCGCAAGATCGAGCAGTACCTGGCGGAGACTTTCCCGGAAGCGGTCGCGAAGGCCAAGAGACTGGGGGCCACCCTCTTCTTTGTCGACGAAGCCGCGCTGCGCAGCGACGCCCATCGGGGTCTGACCTGGGGCAAGAAGGGCGAGACGCCGGTGGTGAGAAACAGCGGTGGCCGGTTTGGCCTGAGCGTCATCAGTGCCGTCTCACCGCGCGGCGACCTGCGCTTCAGCTTCATCGAGGACGGCATGAACTCCAAGGAATTCATTGGGTTCCTGAAGAAGCTCCAGCGGGATGCCGGCAAGCCCATCCTGGTGATTACCGACAACGCCAAATACCACCACAGCAAAGAGACGCAAGCCTTTCTGGAAACGACGCAGGGCCAAATACAGATGGCCTTCTTGCCGGCCTATTCCCCGGAACTCAACCCCGATGAACAGGTATGGAACCACGCCAAGCGGCGGCTGAGCCAATGCGCCATCTTCAACAAGGACGATATGAAACGGCACCTGAGCGCCATTCTCCGCTCCATCCAGAAACAGACGTCGCTGATCCAGAGCTTCTTCCGGATGGACCATACCCAATATATTTTTGCGGCTTTAAACTAAGCTGCAATTACTTTTGCAACGATTAATATCGGAAAAACAGTCGGACGGGGTTACAAGGCGAGACCCTCTGCGTTTCTTAATAGCCCCTCTATTTTTGACTGGCACATGAGGGGGGCGGCCCCGCTTTTTTGAGCCATTTGGCTGCCTCGGCGTCGCTTTGCTCTACGCCGCAGCCGAAGAGGTACAGGCTACCCAGGTTGCTTTGGGCCTCTTTGGAATCCTGCCCGGCCGCCTTGGTGAACCACTTGACTGCTTCGTTTGCATCCTTCGCCACGCCCAGGCCATTCTGGTACATCTCGCCCAGGTTATTTTGGGCGGCGGCGTATCCCAGTTCGGCTGCCTTGCGATACCAGTTGGCCGCTCCGGCGTAATCCCGTTTCACGCCAAGGCCCTGTTCATACAGAACGCCCAGGTTGTTCTGCGCGGCGGCCAAATTCTTGTCCGCCGCCTTGCGGTACCAACCAGCCGCTTCAGTGAAATCGCGCTCGACACCCTGGCCGTTTTGGTACATCACGCCCAGGTTGTTCTGCGCGGCGGCCAATCCTTGCGCGGCCGCCTTGCGATACCAGGAGAGCGATTCGGTGAAATCCTGCTCCACGCCTAAGCCCTTTTGTAGCATCACGCCCAGGTTGTTCTGTGCGGCGGCGAGTCCCTGAAGGGCCGCCTTGCGGTACCAGGCAACCGCCTCGGCAGGGTTTTGCGCGACCCCCCTGCCGTTTTCATAGAGCCATCCCAGGTTGTTCTGGGCAAGTGCCACGCCCTGCTCCGCCGCCTTGCGGCACCAGCCGGCCGCCTCGGCGGCGTCCGCTTCCACGCCCCGGCCATCCATGTACATCAGGCAGAGGTTGTGCTGGGCGGAGGCGAGGCCCTGCTCGGCGGAAATACGGAACCATTTGAATGCTTCGGCATATTCCTGCGGAACGCCCTGACCGTTCAGAAACATGACGCCCAGGTTGTGCTGAGCGTAAACGATGCCCTGCTTGGCCGCCTTGAGGAGCCACTTGGATGCCTCAACGTCATCCCGTGCCACGCCCCGGCCCAGTTGATACATGACCCCCAGGTTGGCCTGGCCCTCGGCGTCTCCCTGTTCGGCCGCCTTGCGGAACCAGGTGACTGCACCGGCGTCGTCCCGCTTTGTACCCCTGGCGTCTTTGTACATCAGGCCCAGGGAAGTCTGTGCGAGAGCCAGCCCTTGCTGGGCGGCCTTGCCGAACCAGGTGAACGCCTTCTCGTCATCCTGGCGCGTGCCCCGCCCCGAGGCGTGCAGGAGGCCCAGGTTGTATTGGCCCTCCACGTTGCCTTGCTCAGCCGCCTTTTGATACCACTTGAAGGCCTCCGCATCGTTTTTGGTCAGTCCACCCCGGCCGGATTGGTACATCAGGCCCAGGTAGGTCTGGGCTGCGGGCTGCCCTTTCTCGGCGGCGCGGGTAAACCACTTCACCGCCTCCGCATCGTTTTGTTCCACTCCGGCACCTTTGAGGTACAGGTATCCAAGGTTGTACAGGGCATTGACATCCCCCTGGGCAGCGGCCTTGATGTACCACTTGGATACCTTGGAGTAATCCTGTTCCGCCTGCTTGCTGCCTTGCGCCGGTGCGGCAGGAACCGCCTCGGCGGACTTGTCCCTTTCGACGGGAGGGGCGGCCTCGACTGCGGGGGCATTCTCTATGGGAGGGGCATCCTCGATGGGCGCATTCACCAGGGGGGGCGGCGCGTCGGCGGCCCAAAGGGGCACACAGAACAGCATCGCCGGCAATAGGCCCAACAATCGCGTTTTCATGGTCGAACTCCTGTTTTTTCTGACGCTGGCGGCACAGTCAACCTTATTCCAAGTTGAAATATCCGGGTTAGTACCTAAGTACAATATTAGTCCTTCTCCTTGGCACCTATGCTTCCAGTACGAGAATTATAGACAGCAGTCTATAAAGCAACCGATGTAAGGGGAACTACGATGGCCACTGAAACCTCCAATACCGAAGCATGCGACACCTGCACTCCCGCTGAGTCGACTGCTTCCACCTCGCCGGACAATACCGCGATAGCCGCGCAGGCGTTGCCTGTCCCGTCGCCTGCGGAACCCGGTGGAGCGCCTCTCCCTCTGATTTCAGAGACGGCCGATGGCTGTGCATGCACCCCGGCCGAGGCGGCCGCCACGACACCGGACATCACCGCGATAGCCGCGCAACCCCTGCCCGCCTCGCCGCCTGCATCACCTGCGGGGACGGCCCCGGTCTGCTTCCCCGCACCCGCATCCGGTTGCGCGACCGTTGACGCCCAGGGCTTTGTGGGCACGGCCAATGTGGTGAACGGCCTGGCCACTATCCTGGGCGCGGACGGCATACAGAAAACGCTCCACAGGGGCGACCCGGTCAAACCCGACGACATCGTTCAGACCGGCAGGGACGGCAATGTCGCCATCGAATTCACTGACGGCAAACAACTCTTTGTCGGGCGTAACAGCCACGTCAAAATCGATGACTCCGTGGTCAATGCCTGCGAGGTGGACGACCAGACGGCCAGCAATGCCGACGCCATTCAGCAGGCCATCCTGGCTGGCGCCGACCCCTCCCAGCTTTGCGAAGCCCCTGCCGCTGGCGGCGGGACTGGCGCGGTGGGCGATGAGACCCAGAATGTGGTCAGCGTCGATCGTACCGGCGGGAAGGGTAATGTCACTTCCGGCTATGACACCAAGGGTCCCGCGCCTGAGGTCAAAGACATTCCGCTCGATCCCGTATTTCCCGGACCCGAGGGCCCGGAACCTCCGGCGCCTGAACCTCCGCCCCCCTGCCCTGTCGTTTACGTCCAGTTGATCCACGACGACAGCAACGCCGAGGGTTGGCTCCTGTGCCATAGGGTCCAACTGGTCGATGCCGACGGCAATCCGGTCGTGGTGGAACCCGGCCATGAGATCACCATCACCCTGAACTATGCTGGCTATGGTTCCGATCCCGCCGATCCCAGCGACTACACCGCCCAGTACACCGTGGTGATCCATGCCGGTGAGAGTTCCGCCGATATTGTGATCCAGTCCCTCGACGATTTCCTTGTCGAGAATACAGAGCAATACCAGATCACCATCGCCGGGGTCGTCGATAGCGGCGGCTGCGACACCGTCTACATCGACCAGAGCAACGACAACGTCATCGGCACCATCTACGACAACGACGAACCCTGCCCCATCGTCTACGCCAAGCTGGTCCACGACGACAGCAACGCCGAGGGCTGGCTCATCTGCCACCAGGTGCAACTGGTCGATGCGGACGGCAACCCCTTCGTGGTGCCGGAGGGGCATGAGGTCACCGTCGTCCTGAACTATGCCGGCCATGGCACTGATCCAGCCAACCCGGATGACTACGTCGCCCCGACCACGGTGGTGATAACCGCCGGCAACAGCACGACGAATGTGGTCGTGCAGACCGTCGATGACAACATCGTCGAGATCACCGAGCAGTACCAGGCAAGCATCGTTGGAGTCTACGGCAGCAGCGGCTGTGGCGAAATCAATATCCACCCCACCGAACAGAGCGTCGTCGGTACCATCTTCGACAACGACTGTAACCCTGCCATCAGCATCAACGATGTCACCGTCAACGAGGACGACGGCGTGGCGGTCTTTACCCTCAGCCTGAGCAGCCCGAGCGGCCAGACCATCACGGTCGATTACGACACGACCGGCGGCACCGCGACCGAGTGGCTGGACTTCGCCGACGCCCAGGGGACCCTCACCTTCGATCCGGGCGTCACCAGCCTGACCCTTTCGGTGCCCATCACCGACGACTTCCTCCATGAAGTCAGCGAGAACTTCTTCGTCAATCTGAGCAATGCGACCAACGCGACCATCGGCGATCCCCTGGGGGTCGGCACCATCCTGGACGAGAATGTCCCCCGCGCCCCCGATGTCTTCATCGGCGATGACGTGGTGCCCGAGGGCAATGCCCTGGTCTTCGATCTCAGCCTGAGCCATCCCGCCACCGGCGAAGTGGTGCTCGACCTGGCCGCCCACTCCGGCACCGCCGTGGCCGGTGAGGATTTCGAGGCCGGTGGCTTCGACTACAGTACCGACGGTGGTCTCAACTGGACCAGCGCCGGTGGCCCCAACGGCACCCAGGTCAACATCCCTGCCGGTTCCATTGGTATTCAGGTCCGGGTCGAGACCTATGCGAACGCCGACGCGGGCCCCAGAATCGAGAACATGAACCTCCAGGTCGCTGCCGTGGTGTCCGGTTCCGTCAACGACACCTCCGACACCGGCATGGGCGTCATCACCGAGGGCTTCCAGCCAGGCGATCCCCCCGTCGTCCTGATCGGCGACGCCAAGGCCACCGAAGGTCAGCCCTTGCTGTTCACCCTCTCCCTGGTCGATCCCGGTTCCGGCGATCCGGTGCAGCCAAGTATTGGAGGAGTGGGCCTCTACCTGGGCGCCTTCACCGGCAGCGGCCCCGATGCCGCCACCCGAGGGGTGGACTTCGAACAGGCCTCCTTCCGCTACAGCACCGACGGCGGTTTCACCTGGATCCCCGGCGGTGGCGCGAATGGCGATCTAGTCAGTATTCCAAGCAGCAACTCCGCCATCCTGGTGGAGGTCGATACCCATAACGATCTCCTCGACGAGGCCACCGAGAACATGAGCCTCCAGGTCGTTGGCCTCGCCTACGGCACCATCTCCGGCCCCATCGACAGCGGCACGGGTCTGATCGTCGATAACGACATCCCCGGCGGCGACCGGGTCCTGGCCATGGTGGTCGAAAGCGACGCGGCCTTTGAAGGCGATCCCCTGACCCACAGGGTGATTTTGGTAAAGACCGACGACAATGGCGATCCCGTCCTCGATCCCAGCGACCCGACCGGTTACGCCACCATCCAGGCCCAGTCGGAGGTGAGAGTCAGCCTGAGCTACGGCCAGGATGCCGATCCCGGCACCGATGACGCCGAGGCCAGTGACTACAGCGGCCCGCTGACCCTCACCATCCCGGCCGGTAGCAGCGAGTTGGCCTTCAACGTCGCCACCACCGATGACAATGTCTATGAAAACGACGAGGTCTATCAGGTCAGCGTGACCGATGCCTTCGGCGGCGGTTTCGAGGACATCCGTCCCTATGCCCAACCGGCCACCGGCACCATCCTCGACAACGACGGTCCTCCCTGCATCAGCATCAACGATGTCACCGTCAACGAGGACGACGGTCTGGCGGTCTTTACGCTCACCCTGAGCCACCCGAGCGAACTGCCGGTCAGCGTTGGTTACGACACCGCCAGCGGCTCCGCCACCGAGGGGGTCGATTTCACCGACACCAACGGCCTCCTTACCTTCAATCCGGGCGAGACGACCCTGACAATCTCGATCCCCGTCGCCGACGACTATCTGCACGAGGTCAGCGAGAACTTCTTCGTCAACCTCTTCAACCCCACCAACGCCACCCTCGGCGACGGTCAGGGGCTGGGCACCATCCTGGACGAGGCCGACCCCGGCACCGAGGACAGCATCTTCGTCAAGCTGGTCCATGACGACAGCAATACCGAGGGCTGGAACATCTGCCACCAGGTACAACTGGTCGATGCCAACGGCAACCCGGTCACCGTCCCCGAAGGTCAGCAGATCAGCGTCACCCTGAACTACGCGGGCCATGGGGCCAATCCCGCCGGGACCGCCGACTATGTGGCCCTCTCCACGGTGGTGATCACCGCGGGCAACAGCAGCGCCCAGGTGGTAGTGCCCACCGTCGATGACAGCCTCTTCGAGGGCACCGAGCAGTACCAGGCCAGCGTCGGCGCAATCCTTGACAGCGGCGCCTTCGAGGCCATCCTACCCCACGGCACCGAGAACAGCGTCATCGGCACCATCTGGGACAACGATGACCGATCCGATGCGGTCAACGACAGCGCGACGGCCATCGAGGAGGGTCACGAATGGCGTCCGGCTGGCTATCAGGATCATGTCACCGATCTGCCCGCCGAGGGCAGCCAGGCCAGCGGCAATGTCCTGGGCAACGACAGCGGTTCGGCCATGAGCGTTTCCGGTGTGGGCGCCACTGCCGTGGCAGCGGCCGGTGAGACCGCCATCGCGGGTCTCTACGGCAGCCTCTTCATCCAGGCCAACGGCGAGTATCGCTACGAAGTGGCCGATGGCAACGGGGCGGTGGACGCGCTCAACCAGGGCGATTCGCTGGTGGAGAGCTTCACGTACAGCATGCATGACGCCTCGGGAACGAATGACACCGCCGAGCTGACCATCAACATCCAAGGCACCGACGACGCCCCCGTCATCGAGGCGGTCGCGGTCTACTCGCCGCAGATCGGCGTGGACAGCGGCCTACCCTCGGGCAATGTCTTGGGCGACGCCATGCTGAGGGACGGGGACGGCGGGCTCACCTACAACCCCGACAGCGCCCCCGGCGAGCTGGACCTCGACTTCGGGACCGGCGGCGCCAATATCGGCATCACCTACATGGGCGGCCACGCCGGTTACCAGAATATCGTCGGCCTCTATCAGATCGGCCCGGACGGTAATCCGTGCAACCCGCAGCTCATCTTTGCCGACATGACCGACGCCGTGGACGGCAATGTCCCTGACCAGTTCCTGGGCGTATTCCAGGGGCTTACCGGCCAGGTCGGCTTCTTCCTGCTTCCCAACGCCAATGACGGCGGGGCCTACAACGGCATCAGCAGCGCCGACATCGCCTTCGAGATGGGCGCGGATGGCTTCCCCAACGTCACCATCGGGGGGGCCCCCTTCGACAACGTCCTTTTCAGCCACCAGCAGTTCAACGCCGATGGCAAGGAGCACGTCATCAGCGGCTATGAGGCCCAGGACGACGGGTCCGTCATCGTCGGCTTCGAGGACATCAATCTGGACGGCGATACTGGCGCAGGCGGCTGGTACGGCCCCGGCCAAGGCGACAATGACTACGACGACTTCGTCATGAAGTTCGATCTCTGCCACACCCAGGGCGCCAATGGCGAGATCATCAAGGACATCAGCCTCTCCGACGTGGACGACGCCAACCTGGAACGCGCCTTCGTCACCCTGACCAATGCCAGGGCCGGTGATGTCCTGGCCGTGGCGAATGCCCAGGGTCTGGCCGTCACCGTCGATGCCAGCACCCCGGACATCATCAAAATCACCCTGAGCGGTTCTGCCTCCAAGGCGGTCTACGAACAGGTCATCGAATCGATCACACTGGATACCGGCAACACAGACACCAGCCTGCGCGCCTTCGAGGTCCAGGTGGATGACGGGGACAAGCTCAGCAACATCATCGGCTTCAATGTGGCCCCCGGATGCCGGGCCGATACGGCCCCCAGCATCGCCCCCGACGCGGCCGTCGTCGATGAGGATGCCTTGGTCGGCACCGCCGACCTGGACGCCTATCCGACCCTGAAGGTCACCACCGGCGACCTCCATGTCAACTTCGGCGGCAACGGCCCCGGCACCCTGGTCTTCCTCGGCAGCCAGGACGGTCTGGACACGGGCCTGACCTCCCAAGGCAAGCCGGTCGTCCTCGACGTGGTCAGTGACACACTGGTCAACGGCATTGCCGATGGCCGCATGATCTTCAGCGCGACCCTCAATCCGGACCAGACCTACCGCCTCGAACTCAAGGACGTGGTGGATCACCCGGAAAACCCGGATGAGGATGCCCTCACCAATCTGCAACTCTATGTCCGGGCGCAGGACGCCGACGACGACACCGCCCTCGGGGTCATCAACATCACCATTGCCGATGACATCCCCGAGATCGGGGCGCACACCTCGGCCTCGGCTCAGACCCAGACCCTCGGCGTTACCACCAATCTGGTCATCGCCTTCGACATCTCGGGCAGCATGAGCGAACGAGCCGGCGTGGATGCGGACGGCGACGGCGATAGGGACGGCCACGACACCAAGCTCCTGTTGGCCCAGAACGCGGTCAAGGAACTGGTCGACAGCTATGAGGCCATGGGTGGGGTCAATGTCCTGTTCGTGCCCTTCTCGTCGGACGCCAATGCCACCGAAAGCATCTGGTATGACGCCGATGGGGCCAAGACCGAGGTCGATGGCTTCCATGCGGGCGGCTACACCAACTACCAGGATGCCCTGCAGAAGACCATGGACCACAGCAATCTGAATCAGCCCACGGCCGATCAGAATGTCTTCTACTTCGTCTCCGACGGCAACCCCACCATGGGCGACATGGACGGTGCCAACGGCCACAGCGGTCTGCTGCCCACCTGGCAGTCATGGGCGCCGGACAGCTTCGACCATGTCTTTGCCGTCGGCATCGGTGACAGCGTCGATCTGGACGGCAACGAACGGGGCAGCCTGCAAGAAATCGCCGCTGTGGGCACCACGCCCCACCCGGTGATCGAGGTGGTCGATCTGGCCCAGTTGGCCGATGTGCTGGTGGGCACCGCCTCCCAGACCGGCGTCGAATTGGTTATCAGCGGCGATGCCAGCCTCTCGCACCACTTCGGCGCTGACGGTCCCGCCGATGGCACCGGTCCCAAGGAAGACGGCGGCGCCTTGCCCTTCAGCTGGGATGGCAGCCATGTGGGCGCCTTTGGCAGCGACACCCATGGCCTGAGCTGGACGGTGACGGGCGATGGCCTGGATCTCATCGGCAGCCGTGACGGCAGCCCGTTGATCAAGGTCAGCCTCTCCGACCCGCAGTTCGACGGTAGTGAAAGCAGCTACAAGGTGACCCAGTTCGGCTCCCTCGAAGGCATCGACTCCCTGACCATCCCCTACAGCATCGTGGATGGCGACGGCGACCAGGTGCGCTCGCAGCTCACCCTGACCCTGAATTCGACGATGCCCCAGCCGGTACCCATGCCTCTGGTGGAAAACAGGCACAGCATCTCCAACATGGTGCTCTACCTGGCGGCTGTCGCCGATCATGACGTGCTCATGAAGGTGAAGCTGGAGGGCTTCCCGGACGATGTCTTTTCCGTCGAGGTGAAGGATTTCCTGGATCAGCACTACCCCGACCAGGAGCTGGTGGCCTATGCGGTCAAGGCCGGCGACAACTTCTCCGGCATGGGTCCGGGCGAGGGCGACCTGGTCATGCTCGACCAGACCATCGATCTGAGCGACCTGCCGACCACCCGCGTCGCGGACGCCGACACCTATGATGTTGGCAGCCTGCACCAATACGTCGAACTCAACCCGACCGGGGACGGCGGCGATGAGATCATCCTCGGCGCCCCCGCCGGCAACGACCTGCATGGCGGCAGTGGGGCCGACCTCCTGGCTGGCGGACCGGGCAACGATGCCCTGGATGGCCAGGCAGGCGGCGACACACTCCATGGTGGCGCGGGTGATGACAGCCTGGTAGTGGGCCAGGGCGACGAGGCCCAGGGCGATGCGGGCGACGATACCTTCGCTCTGGACAGCGACCTGACCGCGCTCGACGACTTCATCAAGATCGACGGCGGCGAGGGCCAGGACAGCCTGGACATCGGCGGCTTCTTCGAGGACACCATCGATCTCTCCGTGCTGGCCGAGAGGGTGGACAACATCGAGATCCTCAAGCTGGGCGTATCCGACAGTCTCTCCCTGTCGCTCCAGGATGTGGTGGACATCACCGACGGCAACCACGCCCTCTTCATCAACGGCGACACCAGCAACGAGGTCAATATCGACAAGGGCGAATGGACCGACAACGGCACGGCGACGGTCAACAACGGCAACTATCACGCCTACAGCGGCGAGAACGGGACCATGCTCTATGTGGACGTATCCATCCACACCGTGTTGGTCGAGGACCCCAACAACAATGGAGGCAATGCCTGATCTGAAACCGGAGGCCTGGGACTGGAGGCGGAGGAAGCGGCGCAGCTTTCACCGCCTTCTCTCAGGTCTACAGAATTACGACCGTTCTACGCACCTGGAATCGAACCTTTTCTATGGCCAGCACTCACCTCGGCACCCCTGAACCTGTCGGACTCGCGGTCCTGGTCAGGGGGACAGTGAGCGTTACCGATGCCCTGGGCGGCAGACGCCTGTTAAGCCAAGGGGGATTCCTTTTCGAGGATGAGATTGTACAGACCGCCGAAACGGGCAGAGCCTCCATTGAGCTTGTGAACGGCGGTCGGCTGGAGTTGGCTGGGCGCGATGCCGCCAAAATGGAGCCCGAGGTATACGGCAGATACGATCTCCTGGTTGACGCCGACCGATTCAGCACCAGCATCCCTTTTCTCCAGCAAGCCTTGCTGGCCGGCTACGCAGACGCCGGACCAGAGACTTCGAGCGGCCATGACCCAGGCGATCCACCCCCCGCTCCGCAACGGCAGGAGACCGCAGCCAGCCAAGGCGCTCAAGCATCGGGTCAACCCAGGGAGATCTTTGTCGTGGTCGAGGCTGACAGCCGGACATCGAGCGATCAAGACGCCGTCTATTTCGTCAAGCTGGTCGATGCCAAGGGCACCCCCGTTGCCGCGCCCTTGGGGGAAACCGTCACAATCGACCTCTGTTACGGCCCCGCCGGGTCTTTGATCAATACCAAGGTCGCCATTATCGGCGGCAACAGCCAGACCAGTTTCACCATCAGCGCTCTGGATGACGCCGCCGTGATCGGCGCGGCGGGTTTCAGCGTCGGCATCACCGGCGTGGGCCAGAGCAAGGGATTGATCCCGCTGCTCGCGCCGGGGCCGCAAAACGCCATCGCCCCCGGCGAACCCGCCATCCTCAGCCTTTCCGGCGACCCTTCCATCACCGAAGGGGAGAACGCCAGCTATACGGTATCCGTCAACCAGACGCCCACACAGGATCTGGTCCTTGATGTCGATTACGACCGTTTGGATAGGGACAGCGGTGAGTTCCGCACGACCACCGTGCCCATCAGAATCCCGGCGGGACGGACCTCGGTCTCCTTCACCGTAGCCGCCGCCGACGATGACTATGCCGAGCAAAAGGAAGACTTCCGGGTTGGCATCAGCAACCCTCGGGGCGGCGGATTCGCCCAGATCATCATCGAGTCCGGCACCATGACCACCGGCGTCGTCCTGCCATCCGGACGGGAGGAGGCGGCGGACCCGGATGAGTTTGCTGTCCGGTTGATCCCCACGGATGACAACGGCGCCGAATTGACCGGCAGTCGGATGGATACAGGGGAAGATGCCTATTTCATGGCCATTCTGGTGGCGAACGACGGCTCTCGGGTCGCAGCCCCTTCCGGCGGCAGCGTGGAGGTCATGTTCAGCCGGGGCGGCGCCGGCGATGGACAGACCGTCCTCCTGGATCAGATTTTCTGCGCCGATGTCCAAGATGATGCCCCGGCTGGGGACAGATCATTCACCGTCAATTTGGTGGCGGATAGCGCGTTAGTATCCGGCTTTGGCCAGATCACCATCGATTCCAGCCCCATCACCACGACGATTGTAGGCGCCGAGCCCTTGGTCGAGACAGGCCCTGCCACTTTCGAAACGATCATCGTCAAGCTGATTGGCCTGGACGCCAAGGGGTGCGAAATCGCCACGGCCGGAACCGCCATCAGTCAATACAGGGTGGCCCTGGAGACGCCGGATGGCTCACGCCTGGACGATGCCGGCTCCGTGGACCTGGACCTCATCTTGGACTCCCCCGGCGCAAGGGGGCTGGAACTGCCGGCGCTGACCGGCATCCGCATCGGCTCGGTCATTGACATAGAAAACTTGGACGATGTCCACGGCGGAAGCCCCGGAACCCTGTTGCTTGCCCTCAAACCCGGCAGCGCCCTAGTCGAGACCAGTCACCAAAACCTCATCGTAGATACCACCCCGGTCTTCGCCATTTCTATTGGGGAAAGCCGGACAACTGCCGACGGCGAGGAAGTTGACGAATCCCCCTCCGCCCATCCCAATCCCCCCGATGACGCCATTCCTTTGTTGCATCCGGATACGGTTGTCGAAGAGGCCAACCCCGTCCCAATGGAGGGCAAAAACGAACCCTGGATTGAAGGCGATGAACCGCCCATGGGAATTGGATTAAGCGACATCTTTGACCAGACCATCGACCTCTCCCCCCTCGGCGGTACGGGTAGCGCCACCTTCGACACCATCGAGACCCTCTGGCTTGACAACCAGGCCAGCATGACCCTTTCGATCGGTGATCTGCTCGACCTGACCAACGGCGGCAATAAACTGGTCATCGAAGGCAACGGCAGCAACCAGGTTACCCTGAACGGAATGAGCAAGGTAGATGCTTCCAGCCATGAGGGATACGAGATCTATCTAGGCACTGCGCCCGACAGCGGCGCCCCTGTCACGCTCTATCTGGACGCGGGCATCGACAGCTACGTTATTTAACGGATTCCGGATTAACCCTGCGAAGCGGCTTGAGCCGGTAGGCGACGCCTTCCGGCCAGACGGCTTTTTCGAATAATCCAGCGCCATCTTCCAGCGTTTCCCCCGCCCCCAGAAAGAGATAGCCGTAGGGTTTCAACGCCACCGCCATACGCTTGATCACATCGACCCTGTTGGCCAGGGAGAAGTAGACCAGCGCACTGCGGCAGAAGATGACATCGAACCGCCCCAGGGGGGCGAAAGAATCGAGGAGGTTCAGCTTCCTGAACGAGACCATTTTCCGGAGATCCGGCCGCATCTCGGAGCAATCCCCATTGGGAATGAAATATTTTTTGCGTTGCTCATCGCTGAGCCCCTGCACCATCGAAAGGCTGCAATAAACGCCCTTTCTGGCATCGGCTATGATGCCTTCCGAGAGGTCGGTTGCAACCACTTCGACCGGCCGCCGGAAGAACCGGCTTCCCCGGCGAAACTCTTCGATGGTCATGGCGATGGAATAGGGCTCCTGCCCCAGGGAGCAGGCGGCGGACCAGATGCGAAAGGCCCCCAGTTCGCCCGCCCTTTCGGTCATGACATTCTGAAGCATCATGAAATGAGACTGGTCCCTGAACCAGTTGGCCTCCTTGGTGGTCATGGCATCGATGACGGCCATTCTCAGGGGCATGTTGTCGTCCGATTGGATGGCCCGCAGCAGCTCGGAAAAACTGTCCAGACGATAATCCCGCAACACCTTCCCTATCCGGCTTGAAATGAGGTGTTCCTTTCCTTCGCCGAGGACAATGCCGCTGATCTTTTCGAGAAAGCTGCAAAGCTCCGAATATTGGTGGGGTAACAAGCGGGGGTGGGCTGTGAAGGGATACATGGGTATCTCGATCTCTCCGTGTTCCAAATCTGGCAGGCACATCCTGAACCAAGCGCGAGAGATGTCAAGTGACCATCCGGCCATTCCATCCTTAGGTCCGTAAACGGTGCATCCCTGCACCACTTCTCACCAGGCAGGGCTGGCCCAGGCTGATCGCGGTAGAATCAACGGCTGTGGAAATATCCCCTTGGAATCCGTCATGGCGCGCAACATTGACATCCTGATCGTCGGGCAGGGTCTTGCCGGTAGTCTTCTGGCGCTGGAATTTGACCGGCTTGGGTTCGATTACCTCATCGCCGATAACGGCTGGATTCACTCGTCCTCGACTGCGGCGGCGGGGCTCATCAATCCGGTGACGGGTCAACGCCTGGTCAAGACTCGCCATCTGGAGCAACTGCTCCCTGCTGCGCTTGAAACCTATGGCGCTCTGGAACGGGAACTGGGTGTCCCCTTGTTCCACCCACGCCCCATGATTCGCCTTTTGCGCGAAGGGGGAGAGGCGGATCGTCTGGAAATGCGTCTCGGCGACCCCGGCTATGAGGGGCTTCTTGGCCCCCGGCTCGGCCCCGCCGGGATGGATGTCTCTCTTGCCGCGCCCTTGGGTGGCTTCGAGCAATACCAGGCGGGTTTCGTCGATTTGCCCTTGTTGCTGCAAGGTTTGAGGGCCAGGTTCTCGGCGGCGGGGCGTTTGCTGCCGGAGGAGATCGATGCGGCAGGCATTCGTCTGGAGGCTGGGTCCCTCCGCTATAAGGAGATCCTGGCCGGGCGCGTTGTCTTTTGCGAAGGCTATCGCGGCAAGGATAACCCCTGGTTTGGTTATCTCCCCTTTCAGCCGGACAAGGGCGAAATCCTGATGCTGGAATTCGAGCGAGCTTTGCCCCGTTGCATTATCAACGGCGCGACCTGGCTGGTCCCCGTGACGGGTAACCGCTACCGGCTCGGCAGCACCCATGAGCACCGGCGGCTGGACGAACAGCCGACCGAAAAGTGCCGGCGACAATTGATCGCATCCTTGCCCGCATTACTGAAGTCCCCGCCCGGCTTCCGCCTCATCGAGCACCGCGCCGGGGTCCGTCCCGCCACGCGGGGGGCCGAACCCTTCATCGGCCATCACCCCGAACATCCTGGTCTTTCCATCTTCAACGGCTTCGGCGCCAAGGGGTCTCTTTCGATCCCTTGGCATGCGCGGCGATTTGCGGAATATCTGGGGGAACGGGGTCCTTTGCCGCCCCATGCGGACATCGGCCGCTTCCCCTTTCCGGGGCATCGATGACCGCTACGCCCATGGACCGCCCCCTTTCGGGCTATCAGCCGCTGACGGATCTGGCGCAGGCATTCATAGCCCCTGCCCTTTCTCCCGGCGGATACGCGGTGGACGCCACGGTCGGCAACGGCCATGACAGCCTCTTTCTGGCCCGTAGTATCGGCCCCGAGGGTCATCTCTTTGGGTTTGATGTGCAGGCATCGGCCATCGACCTGACCTTTCGCCGCCTCCGGCAAGTGGAATTGGACGCCGGGGTCAGCCTTTTCCATGAAGGTCACGAACGGCTGGCGGAACGGTTGGCGGGCGAATATGGGGGGCGCATCCAGGCCATCATGTTCAACCTGGGGTATCTCCCCGGCGGCGACAAGGGCGTTACCACCCGTAGCGAAACGACCCTGGCAGCCTTGCAAGCCTGCGAAGCCCTGCTCATGCCCGGCGGACGATTGACCATTCTGGCCTACACCGGCCATCCCGGCGGGGAAAGGGAGGCTGAGACGGTGGAGCTCTGGCTGAACGGACTAGATCCGGCACAGTGGCTTTGGCATGGCATTCGCCCCGAATCCATGCACAGACCGCCTCGACTCCATTGCTGCGAAAGGACCCCCGGGCGGCCTGGGCTTGAGTGACCAAGCCTGCTACTGAAATCCCTGCCAGTTCTTGCACTGGATATTCTGGATTCCGGTCTTGCCGATCCGGGTCAGACGGATATCGAAATCACCGAACGAATAAGTGCTGGCCATGCGCAAGGGAATACGCTCCGCATCGCGGCTGAACCAGATATCGACAGGGGGGTGGGGGGGGCGATCCTTGACCGGATCGAAGGTCTCGAAGCGCAGGCGATAGGCCTTCCATTTCTTCCCGAGCAGATTGACCTCGTCATCGGAGATATCCACCCAATACTCCAGCATCCGCGCGCCATCGCTGACCGGGAGACTGACCACCCGGCCCGACTTGAGATTCATCGTCCGCAGATGCTGGACCATGGACACCCGGTCCAGCAGGATGTCCGGCAACAGAAAACTCTTTTGCGACTTGACCTTCCAACTGGGTGCAGCCTGTCCCGCTGATGCCTGAAACCCCTCGAAGGGATTGAGCGACACGCCCGGCAGCTCTGCCTTGGCACTGCTGCTGCTCAGTATCCGCTTCTTCCAGTCGAAGTTGGCGGATACGTATTCGAGCTGCTTGCGTGCCCGCTGGAAATTCTCAAACCCTTGGGAACGCTGTGCATCACGGTTATAGACCGCCCGGTAGCAATAGCGGAACGGGAACATGAGCTCCAGCTTCATGAACTGCTCGCTACTGATCCGCACGCTGACTTCGGAGGCGCCGCTGGCGACAGGCCTGGGAGAGACCCAGACGACCCTGGAGATATCCAGGGGCTTGTTTGAGGAAATCGAGCCGGTATAGGTGACAACGTACTCGAATTGCTCGCGTTCCGTTCCGGCCAGAGTGGAACTGGATGCCAGGGCGCAAGCCAAACCCATGAGCCATGGGGACAGCAGCGTCACGGACGCTATCCGCTTCAATTCTGACAAGCCCCCGCGATACATTAATTCTGCTTCGATTCGCTTCGACAAGTGGGTTAACGGCGCCCCGGAAGAAGGAAAGCCGCCGGTGTATCGGCGTAATATATCAGGGAACTTTTAAAAGTAGGGGTTCCCTGTAACAAAAACCGGGGCAAGCCCCGGTTTTTGTGATGCCATCCCCCGCGATCAGTTGTTCTGGATCACGATATTGGGGAACTTGGCGGCGTAGCTCTTGGCCTGCAACGACAGCTTGGCCGATGTCCGGCGGGCAATCTCGCGGTAGGTCTGGGAGATGCGCGACTCCGGCTCGGCCACCACGGTGGGCTTGCCGCCGTCGGTCTCTTCGCGGATGCGGATGTCCAGCGGCAATTGGCCGAGCAGCTCCACGTTGTACTGATCGGCCATGGATCTGCCGCCGCCCTGGCCAAAGATGGGTTCCTCATGGCCACAGTGGGAGCAGATATGGGTGCTCATGTTCTCCACGATGCCCAACACCGGGACCTCTACCTTCTCGAACATCTTCAGGCCCTTGCGGGCGTCGAGCAGGGCGATGTCCTGCGGGGTGGTAACTATGATCGCACCCGACACCGGGACCTTCTGCGCCAGGGTCAACTGGGTGTCGCCAGTGCCGGGCGGCAGGTCGATCACCAGGTAATCCAGATCGGACCAGTTGGTGTCGTTGAGAAGCTGCTCCAGGGCCTGGGTCACCATGGGACCGCGCCAGATCATGGGCGTCTCTTCGTCGATCAGGAAGCCGATGGACATGGCCTGCAAGCCGTGTGCCTCCATGGGCTGCAAGGTGCGGCCGTCCAGGGACTCCGGCTTACCGGTGATCCCCAGCATGCGAGGCTGGGAAGGCCCGTAGATGTCGGCGTCCAGAAGGCCGACCTTGGCGCCTTCCAGGGAAAGGGCGAGGGCCAGATTGACAGCGGTGGTGGATTTGCCGACGCCGCCCTTGCCAGAGGCCACTGCGATGATGTTCTTGACGTTGTCGATGGGCTTCAGTGCCTTCTGGACGGAGTGAGCAACCACCTTGGTGCTGATTTCCACCTCGCATGAGGCGACTCCGGCAACTGCCTCGACCTTTTCCTTTACGGCCGCCGCGATCTGAGCATGCATGCTCTCGGCGGGGAAGCCGAGCACAACCTGAACCCTGACCCTGTCCCCATTGATCTCGATACCTTTGACGGATTTGGCGGACACCAGATCCTTGTTGAGATTGGGTTCAATGTAGCCTTTGACGGCCTCTTCGATCTTCTCTTTGGTGATGTCAGCCATTTGCGTATTTTCTCCTGCACTGGACCGGACACACCCGATCCATTGAAACCGTAAAATCAAGGGCGGGATTGTACACCAATTACCGCCGCTTTCACCAAGCAAGACAGTCGGTCTTTGGACGACAAGACTCAACCCCTGGAATTGTCTGAGTTGCATTAATTTTGTTGGCTTTCACCTTGAAAGAAGGGGTGCCCGCTCCCACAATCTATATGGACTCAGAAACTCTCCGAGGAGGGAACATCCGATGTACGCAGGTATGAGTGATATCGAAAAAGACTTGCTTGAGCAATTGGGGCGAATGGACCGGGAGACGGACAATCTCTACGGCCCCGGCCTCTTGCCCGCCTCGCTCCGCATGATGGCCGGGAAGGGGTTTCCGGCGATCAATGTGGGCGCCACGGCCAACCAGATCGACATTTATCTCTTTGCACCCGGCATCGACCCCAAGGCAATGGACATTAGCATCCAGCACAATGTCCTCATCGTTGCGGGCGAGCGGCGGCTTATCACCGAAGCGGGGGCCGATTACTACCGCAAGGAACGCTACGATGGCCCGTTCCGCCGGGTGCTCACCCTGCCCGACGGGGTCGATCCCGACAGGGTTGATGCCCGTTACCGGGACGGGGTGCTGCATATCACCGTCGGGCGCCTGGAATCGTCCAAGCCGCGCCGTATCGAAGTGAAATAATCAAAGGAGCGCCTAAAGATGACCGACAACAATCCCATGACCAAGCCGCAGGAAACCCCGGCGGCCACCCAGGGCGGCGATACAGCGCGTGTCATCCGTCCCTTGGTGGATATCTTCGAGGACGACACCGGCATCACCCTCCAGGCCGATATGCCAGGTGTCACCAAGGACCGGCTCGATATCCGGGTAGAAAAGGACACCCTCAGCATTGCCGGGGATCTTAAAATCGACATGCCGGAGGAGGTGGAACCCCTATATGCCGATGTCCGCTCTCACCGGTATCAGCGTAGCTTCTCCCTGAGCCGGGAACTGGCCACGGACGAGATCGAGGCATCCCTTCACAATGGGGTCCTGATTCTACGGATTCCCATGCGTAAGGAACTGCAACCGCGCAAGATCGAGGTCCGCGTCGATTAACTCACCCCATTCCCCGCCCCTGAACGGACAGGGGCGGGGCATTCGCCGGTCGCTCATATCCTCCTTGAACTGTGGGATAATCCAGCCCCCAGTGCCCCCGATCAGGACCTAGAGAGATGAGCCATCAGCGGAAAATCCTAGTCACCAGCGCCCTGCCCTACGCCAACGGCCCCATCCATATCGGCCACTTGGTCGAATACATCCAGACCGACATCTGGGTCCGCTTCCAGAAAATGCGCGGCCACGAATGCTGGTACGTCTGCGCCGACGACGCCCACGGCACCCCCATCATGCTGCGCGCACGTCAGGAGGGCATAGATCCGGAGACCCTGATCGCCCGCGTGGCCCAAGAGCACAAGGCCGACTTCGCCGCCTTCCGCATCGGCTTCGACAACTACCACTCCACCCACTCGGAGGAGAACCGCCAGATCTCGCACCTGATCTACGAACGGCTGCGAGACGGTGGCCACATCACCCAACGGGAGATCACCCAGGCCTACGACCCGGTGGAGAACATGTTCCTGCCGGACCGTTTCATCAAGGGTGAGTGCCCCAAGTGCGGCGCGGCGGACCAGTACGGCGATAACTGCGAGGCCTGCGGCGCCAGCTATTCCCCTGCCGAGTTGAAGAACGCCGTCTCCGCCGTCTCCGGCGCCACCCCGGTCGAAAAGGCATCAACCCATTACTTCTTCAAGCTGGCCAATTTCGAGGCCATGCTGCACGACTGGACCCGCGCCGGTCACGTCCAGAAGGAGATGGCCAACAAACTGGGCGAGTGGTTCGAGGCGGGCCTGCAAGAGTGGGACATCTCCCGCGACGCACCCTATTTCGGCTTCGAGATCCCCGATCACCCTGGCAAGTTCTTCTATGTCTGGCTCGACGCCCCCATCGGCTACATGGCCAGCTTCAAGAATCTCAGTGATCGGGAAGGGATTGATTTCGACGCATTCTGGAAAGCGGACTCCAGCGCCGAGCTTTACCACTTCATCGGCAAGGATATCGTCTATTTCCACTGCCTGTTCTGGCCCGCCATGTTGCACGGCGCCGGCTTCCGCAAACCGAGCGCGGTCTTCACCCACGGCTTCCTCACCGTGGACGGACAGAAGATGTCCAAGTCGCGCGGCACCTTTATCAAGGCGCGTAGCTACCTGGACCACCTCAACCCCGAATACCTGCGCTACTACTTCGCCGCCAAGCTGGGCAGCGGAGTGGACGACATCGACCTCAACCTGGAGGACTTCGCCCAACGGGTCAACGCCGACCTGGTGGGCAAGGTGGTCAACATCGCCTCGCGCAACGCCGGCTTCATCGACAAACGCTTCGGCGGCAGGCTTGCCGACACCCTGGCGGAACCGGGGCTCTTCGCCGAATTCGCCGCCGCTGGCCAGACCATCGCAGACTACTACGAGCAGCGGGAATACAGCCGCGCCGTGCGCGAGATCATGGCCCTGGCCGACCGGGCCAACCAATACATCGATGAGAAGAAGCCCTGGGCAATGGCCAAGGAGGAGGGCAGGGAACAGGAGCTGCACCAGGTCTGCTCCATGGGCCTCAACCTCTTCCGCCTGCTGATCGGCTATCTGCGTCCCATCCTGCCCGGCACCGCGGCAGCGGCAGAAGCCTTCCTGCGGATTGAGCCACTGACCTGGGAGGCGCTGGCACAACCCCTGAGCGGGCACCTGATCGAGAAATTCGTACCCCTGATGACCCGCGTCGAGGCCAAGGACATCGAGGCCATGGTAGCTGCATCAAGGGAAGACCTGAAAGCCATCGACGCCAAGAAGACCAAATCCATGGAAACCACGACCGAGGGCCATCTGGCGAAAGACCCCATCGCCGCTGATATCGACTACGCCGACTTCGCCAAAGTGGACCTGCGCATCGCCCGCATCGCCAAGGCCGAACCGGTCGAGGGGGCAAACAAGCTGCTCCGGCTCACGCTAGACCTGGGCGGTGAGACCCGCAACGTTTTCGCCGGCATAAAGTCGGCCTATGAACCGCAAGACCTGGAAGGAAAACTCACCGTCATGGTCGCCAACCTGGCGCCAAGGAAGATGCGCTTCGGTCTCTCCGAAGGCATGGTTCTAGCCGCCGGACCCGGCGGCAAGGACCTTTTCATCCTGAATCCCGATATCGGCGCGGAACCGGGGATGAAGGTGAAATAGCCCCCACCCCTGGGACGGCGCGCCAAATTCCCTTTTGATAATCGACTTTTTACCGACTAGGATAAGCGCATGGGCATGCGCGAAAAAGAAACCCTCAAGCAGCGGGAAATCTGCTTCTGCAAACTCCATCCCGATACCGACCAGGCGGGGACGGCGGCGCTGTTGCTCCAGGACATCCCCGGCATCCAGGGTACGGAGCAAGCCTCGCCCAGCCTGCTTCGGGTCCGATACGATCTTGAAGACATCAGCATCCGTCAAATCGAGGAGATGCTCGTCGAACTTGGCTTCCACCTGGCGGGCAATCTCATGCACCGTCTCATGCGGGCACTGCATTACTACGCCGAGGAGACCCAGCGGGCCAACATGGCCCTGGGGTGCGGCGACTGCGATTCGGACCGCACCCGCAAGATCTTCATTGAGCGCTACACCCATCTCTGCCACGGCTGCCGGGACCCCCATTCAAGCATCTGGCGTCACTACCGCTGATCCATGGACGATCAGCAACTCCTGCGCTTTGCACGACAGATCCTGTTGCTCGATGTGGGTATCGAGGGGCAGCAGCGCCTGCTCGACGCCCATGTATTGATCGTCGGCCTGGGGGGGCTCGGCTCTCCCGTCGTCCTCTATCTGGCCGCATCCGGCGTTGGTCGGTTGACCCTGGTGGACCACGACCGGGTGGAACTCACCAACCTGCAACGCCAGATCGCCCATGGCAGCGATGACATCGGCACCCCCAAGGTCGAATCGGCGAGTACCGCCGCCCATCGTCTCAACCCTGAATGCCGCATAACCTGCATCCAGGAAAGGGTGGACGGGCAGCATCTGAACGAGTTGCTTGACGATGTGGACCTGGTGGTCGATGCCTGCGACAACTTCGATACCCGTTTCGCCATCAACCAGGCCTGCGTTGGCCGGGGTATTCCACTGGTCAGCGGGGCGGCGGTCCGTTGGGAGGGGCAGGTCACAGTCTTTTCCGGCAAGGCGGGAGAGGGGTGTTACCGCTGTCTCTTTCCCGAGGACGGGGAAGACGATACCCGATGCAGCACTCTGGGGGTCGCCTCCCCTCTGGTCGGGGTCATCGGCAGTCTGCAAGCCATGGAGGCCATGAAGGTACTGACAGGCGCGGGCGAGCCCCTCTTTAACCGCCTGCTGGCCTACGACGGATTGACCGCCGCCTGGCGCAGCATCAAACTCCGCGCCGATCCCCACTGTCCCGTCTGCGGGCGGCAGGACAATTGATCCATCGAGCCTGCGGCCGCCATGCCGCCCTCCCCACAAACCGGGCCATCAGATGCTCCCCAATAATCTCGACCCTGAAAAGCGCGCCTGGCTCGAACGACTCCGGCAGGACATCGTCTTCACTGACCGCCTGCGGGGCCAGGAGCTGAGCTTCCACACCACCTGGGGGCTGTTCTCGCCCAAGGCCATCGACGAAGGGACTAAACTCCTGCTGGACTACATCGAGATCAAGGAGGACGACGACAGCGCCGACCTGGGCTGCGGCTACGGACCCATCGGCCTGACCCTGGCCAGGCTCGCGCCCCAAGGCCGCCACACCCTCATGGATAAGGACTTTATAGCGGTGGAATATAGCCGGAAGAACGCCCGGCTTAACCGTATCGAAAACTGCGAAGTGGTGTTGAGCAACGGCTTCAACCAGCTCGATCAAAGGCGTTTCAATCTGATTGTCTCCAACCTGCCGGCCAAGACCAGCAAAGAACACTACTACCTCTACTTCTACGAGGCCCTGGCCCGGCTGGAGCCGGGTGGCCGTTGCTACCTGGTCACCATCAATGGCCTGAGGGAATTCATCAAAAAGGCCTTCCTGGAAATCTTCGGCAACTATGACAAGCTGAAGCAAGGGCGTGCCTACACGGTCGCCGTGGCAGAGAAGCCGTAACCCCCAGGATTTCCTGCCACTGAGACGGGTTACTATCCTTTCCACCATGCAATCCCAAATTCTCCGTGTCGCCGTCTTTGCTCCGATACGCCGTCTGTTCGACTACCTGTCGCCGGAGGAGGGCATGGTTGTGGCGGGGATGCGAGTCCGCGTACCGTTCGGGCGCTCCTATCGCATCGGCATGGTTACCGGACTCGTCGAGCAAACCGAACTTGATCCGGGGAGGCTCAAGGCCGTTGCCGAAGTACTGGACCTGGAGCCCCTGCTGCGGGGCGATGACATCGATTTTCTCTCCTGGGTTGCAAGCTACTACCAACATCCCCCGGGAGAGGTCTTTGCTTCCGCCCTGCCTGTTCTCCTGCGCCTGGGCGAAACAACCCCTTCTGACCACTTGGCGGGGTGGCGGCTCACAGGCCAAGGGCGTTTGGCCGATGTGGCGCAATTGAGCCGCGCGCCCAAGCAGGCCGGGCTGTTAGCGGTGATCGGCCGCCACCCCGGCGGGATCAGCCAGGTGGACCTGTCGGCGGAATACGGCAACTGCCGTCCCCTCCTGCTGGCCCTGCAAGAAAAGGGATTGATCGAGGCGGTGCAACTGCGCCCCTCCCTGCCCGAGATGACGCCCGTTCCGGCGCCCCTGCTCAATGGGGAACAGGCCGGGGCGGTCGAGGCGATCTCCGCCGCCATGGGATTCCATACCTTCCTCTTGGATGGCATTACGGGCAGCGGCAAGACCGAGGTCTATCTGGAGGCTGCCAGGCGCGTCCTGCAACAGCATCGGCAAGTGCTGGTATTGGTGCCGGAGATCGCCCTGACCCCGCAAACCACGCACCGTTTTGCCCAGCGGCTGGGCATCACGCCGCTGCTGCTCCATTCAGGACTCACCGACAAGGAGCGCGCCCTGGCCTGGACGCTGGCGTCCCAGGGCAAGGTGGGGTTGCTGCTCGGCACCCGCTCCGCCGTGCTGACGCCCCTGCCGGGGCTGGGACTGGTCATTGTAGACGAGGAACATGATCTCTCCTTCAAGCAGCAGGAAGGGGTCCGCTACTCGGCGCGCGACCTGGCCATCCTGCGTGCCAGGCGCGCCGACTGCCCGGTGGTGATCGGCTCGGCGACGCCCTCCCTCGAATCTCTCCACAATGTGGAGGCAGGGCGTTACAAGGGGCTGCGTCTGACGCAGCGCGCCGGTTCGGCCCTCCCTCCCGACATGCGCCTGGTGGATATCCGTTCCGCCCCGCTGGAAGCGGGGATGTCACGGGCGCTGCTACACGAAATCAAGCAGACGCTCGACCAGGGTGATCAGGCCCTGTTGTTCCTCAATCGCCGGGGTTTCGCGCCGGTTTTGATGTGTCACGACTGCGGCTGGTTTGCGCAATGCCCCCATTGCGACGCCCGTATGACGGTCCATTTTCAAGACGCAGGCCTCTGGTGCCACCACTGTGGCTATTTTCAGCGCTTCCCCTCCCAATGTCCCAGTTGCCAGGGGCTGCGGCTGGCCACCCTCGGACAGGGCACGGAGCAGGTAGAGACGGCGCTGAAAACCCTTTTCCCCAGCCATTCGGTGGCTCGTATCGACCGGGACAGCACCCGCCGCAAGGGGACGTTGCAGCAGTTGCTGGAGCAGGCCCGTCAGGGCAAGCACGCCTTGCTGCTCGGGACCCAGATGCTAGCCAAGGGCCACGATTTCCCGAACCTGACCCTGGTGGGTATTCTGGATGTGGACCAGGGGTTGTTCGGCGCCGATTTCCGCGCCACCGAGCGCATGGCCCAACTCATCGTCCAGGTGGCAGGCCGGGCCGGGCGCGCGGACAAACCGGGCCGCGTGCTGATCCAGACCCGCCACGCCGACCATCCCCTGCTGAATCTGCTGATCGGCCGGGGCTACCCTGCCTTTGCCAGCGAGATGCTGGCCGAACGGCAGGCCGCCGCCCTGCCTCCCTTCAGTCACCAAGTCATGCTCCGCGCCGAATCGGCGATTCCGGGTGAGGCGGAGAAGTTCCTGCGGCAAGCCGCGCAACTTGGCCGTGAGCAGGCCACGCCGGGAGTGGAGATCTGGGGACCGGCGCCCGCCCCCATGGAGCGGCGGGCGGGCCGCTTTCGTTACCAGCTTTTGATCCAGTCGGCCAACCGTTCTCAATTACATCGCTATCTTGGCCGCTGGCTCCAGGCCATCGAGGGGGTGAAGACAGGGCACCGGCTGCGCTGGTCCATCGATGTGGACCCACAGGAAATGCTTTGACTACCCCTTTCTTGGTATCCTACACAACTGTTTGAACTGCTTGCCTATGCAGATCCAGGGTTCTCCCGGAGCTTACATGGGCCTCGTATTTTGGAAATTCATCGATGAAATCACAGATCCAGGACCTGGTTTCCCAAGCCCTCAATACACTGATCGCCGATGGGGTGCTGCCGCAAACGGAACTTCCCGCCTTCTCCATCGAGCATGCGCGCGATCCTGCCCACGGGGACTTCGCCACCAACGCAGCCCTGGTCTGCTCCAAGGCCGCCCGCTGCAAGCCCCGTGATCTGGCGGAAAAGCTGGTGGCCGCCTTGCCCCAAACGGCACAGATTGAGAAGGTCGAAATCGCCGGTCCCGGCTTCATCAACTTCTATCTATCGACCGGCGCCTACCGGGCGCTGATCCCCGAGATCCTCGCCCAGGGCCATGCCTTCGGGCGCTCAGCACTTGGCATGGAGCGCCTGGTTCAGGTGGAATTCGTCTCCGCCAATCCCACGGGGCCATTGCATGTGGGCCATGGCCGTGGCGCCGCCTACGGTTCGGTGGTGGCCAATCTGCTGGAGGCCGTAGGTTTCAAGGTCCACCGCGAATACTACGTCAATGACGCGGGCCGCCAGATGGACATCCTCGGCACTTCGGTCTGGCTGCGGTATCTCGAACTCTGCGGCGAGGAGTTTCCTTTCCCCTCCAACGGCTACAAGGGAGATTACGTCTTAGACATTGCCGCCACTCTGCACCGCGAACAGGGCGACAACTACCGGCACGCATCGGATGAGGTGTTCGCGGACATCCCCGCCGATGAACCGGCCGGCGGCGATAAGGAGGCCCATATCGACGCCCTGATCCAGCGCGCCAAACTGTTGCTGGGCGACAACCGCTACCGGTTTGTGTTCGAGCTGGGGCTCAACTGCATCCTGGACGACATCCGCGACGACCTCTCCCTGTTCGGGGTCGAGTATCAGGAATGGTATTCGGAGCGCTCCCTCACCGAATCGGGCGCGGTCAACCGGGCCATCGAACGCCTGCGCCACAGCGGCCATGCCTATGAGAAGGACGGCGCCCTCTGGTTCCGCTCGACTGATTTCGGCGACGAGAAGGACCGTGTCCTGGTGCGCGAGAACGGCCAGACCACCTACTTCGCCTCCGACATTGCCTACCATATGGACAAGATGGAGCGCGGCTTCCACCGCGTCATCGACATCTGGGGCGCCGACCACCACGGCTATGTCCCGAGGGTCAAGGCAGCCCTCCAGGCCCTGGGCGACGACGCCTCCAAGCTCGATGTCCTGTTGGTCCAGTTCGCCATCCTCTACCGGGGCGGGGAGAAGGCCCAGATGTCCACCCGCTCGGGCGAGTTCGTCACCCTGCGCCAGTTGCGCAAGGAGGTGGGCCGGGACGCCGCCCGCTTCTTCTACGTGATGCGCAAGTGCGAGCAACATCTCGATTTCGACCTGGACCTGGCTAAGTCCCAGTCCAGCGACAATCCGGTCTACTATGTGCAGTACGCCCATGCCCGCATCCACGCCGTGCTGCGCCAGGCCGCCGAGAAGGGCCTCGCGGTCGAACCCAGTCCGGGCATGGAGAACCTGGACCGGCTCATCGAACCCCATGAAATCGACCTCATGAAGACCCTTTCCCGTTATCCGGAGCTTATCGAGAGCGCCGCGATGAACGAGGAGCCCCACCAGCTCACCCATTACCTGCGCGAGCTGGCCAACGGCTTCCATACCTACTACAACGCCCACCCCTTTCTGGTCGAGGAACCGGCCCTGCGCGATGCCCGCATCAAGCTGATCCTGGCCGCGCGGGAGGTCCTTCGTAACGGACTTAACCTGCTGGGGGTCTCGGCACCGGAGCAGATGTAATGGGCACCTCTAAAAATCCAATTTTCGTTGCCATGCTGCGTTGCTCACAAAAAATTACTCCTTACATATCAGATATATGCGCGTCGCAATTTTTTGCTCGCGCCTTGTCTGGCTTAGAAACTTGAATTTTTAGAGGCGCCCAAATGGCAAGGGACTACAACTCGCAGGCCAGCCGCCGCCGCAACCCGTCGCCCCCCTGGCTCTGGTTTTTTACCGGCATCCTGGTGGGGGCCGTGGCCGCCAGCCTGGGCTGGATGAAACAAAGCGGCACTGCGCCGCCACCCCCGGTCGCGCAACAGGAGGCGAAGCCCCAGCCCGCCGCTCCGCCCCCTGTCGCCACGGCCGAGCTTGGACCTGAGACACCCAAGCCGCCCCGTTTCGACTTTTATACCCTGCTGCCGGAACAGGAGGTGGTTATTCCGGAGCAGGAGATCAGCAGGGCATCCACGCCTCCCCCCACCGCGCCCGCCTCAACCCCGAAGCCCGCCACGCCAGCTGCTCCCGAGGCCACGGGCCAGTCCGTTTTTCTGCTGCAAATGGGTTCTTTCCGTAATATCAAGGACGCGGACCGGCTCAAGGCCAGCCTGGCCATGCAGGGCATCAGCGCTGACATTCAGACGGTCACGGTCTCTGGCCCCACAGGCCAGAATACGACCCACCGGGTAAGGGGCGGCCCCTATGGCCGGGATCAGGCCCAGTCTCTCCACGAAACCCTTAAATCCAATAAGGTTGACAGCATCGTCATCCGCATCCAGCAGTAGGCCACCCAAGTCGGCGCCGTTCAGCCGGTCTTCTTGAACCGGGGGAAGGGCAGGGGCTGGGCCTCCACGGCGCCGCGCCAGATATACAGCTCCCCCTCCTGGGGATTGCATTTGCCGCAGCCGGCAGCGCAGGCTGGGGTCAGCAGACTCCGCTCGACCATGCCCTTGCGGAGCCAGAGTTCCAGAATTCCCCTGACGGCGGATTCCTCGGCGTCCACATGGAGGGCGATGTCCTTGAGCCCGGCCCGGCCCCTGGCACGCAGGTAATTTCCAATATCACGCAAAATCATGGAGACACCAGCCTTCTCTCTTTGGCTGCGGCGCCTTGGCGTAGCAGCCAGAGGCTGAGCACAGAGAGTCCCAGGAGCCCCACGATCCAGCCGACGGAACTGCCGGGGTGCTGCTCGAAGGTGGCGATCTGGTAGAAAAGCGTGGCGCAGGTGTAGGCCACGCCGGTGGTCCAGGCGGCCACGAACATCGCCCAGTTGGCGCCAGACTCGCGCACGATGGCGCCGATGACCGCCACGCAGGGGAAATAGAGCAGGATGAACAGCAGGTAGGCAAAGGCCCCGGCCTGGCCGTTGAAGCGGCTCTCCATCTCGCCGAACAGGCCCTCGCTGACGCCATGGCTTTCAGCCTCGGCCTGGCGATCCGTCAGATCGCCGACCCTGAGACCGAGGGGGTCGAGCAGGCCATCGGCTACCTTTGCCAGGTTGGCGGGAATGGTTGCCGTTGCGGCGAGCAGGGCGGGACCGAGCTCAAAGGGTTTTGCCTCGGCGGTGGCCTTGTTGGCCGCCAGATTCTTGTAGATGGAGTCCAGGGTGCCGACCACGACTTCCTTTGCCAGCACACCGCTGAAGATGCCTACCGTGGCCGGCCAGTTGTCCTGGTCGATCCCCATGGGGGAGAAGAGCGGCGTGACCATCTTTCCCGTCTGGCTCAGGACAGAGTTTTCGCTGTCTTCGTTGCCGAAGCTGCCGTCCGTGCCGATGGAGTTGAGCACATTCAAGACCAGCACCATGACAACGATGATCTGCCCCGCCTCGGTGACGAACAGCTTGAGCCGGTCCCAGGTGCGCAGGAGCACGGAACGCAGTCTCGGCATATGGTAGCGGGGCATTTCCATCAGAAAATCGCCACCGGTCCCCGCCAGCAGGGTCCGCTTCATGACGAAACCGGACAGCACCGCTACCAGGATGCCGATCAAATAAAGCGAGAAAACTAAATTCTGCCCGTTTTGCGGGAAGAAAGCGGCGGCGAAGAGGACATAGACCGGCAGGCGGGCGCCGCAGGACATGAAGGGATTCATGAGGATGGTGAGCCGCCGCTCGCGCTCGTCCTCCAGGGTACGGGTCGCCATGACGGCCGGCACATTGCAGCCGAAGCCGACGATCAGGGGCACGAAGGCCTTGCCGGGGAGGCCGATGGATCGCATGGCGCGGTCCATGACAAAGGCTGCCCTGGCCATGTAGCCCGAGTCCTCCAGTGCGGAGAGGAAGAGATAGAGGGCGCTGATGATGGGAATGAAGGTGGCGACTACCTGCACCCCGCCGCCCAGGCCCTTGGCGAGGATCACGGACATCCACTCCGGCAGGCCCCAGCCCCGCATCAGCCCGCCGAGGCCGTCCACGAAAAGGGCGCCGGCCAGTCCATCGAAAAAATCGATGAAGGCCCCGCCAATATTGATGGTGAAGACGAACATCAGATACATGACCGCGATAAAGATGGGAACACCCCACCAGCGGCTCAGTACCAGGGCGTCGATCCGGTCGGATCTCGTCCTGTCCAGTTCTCCCTGCCTTTTGACGATCTTTTGCGCCAGTTCGTGGGCAAAGCCGTAGCGCTGGTCCGCAAGGTAGAGATCCACATCCAGACCTGAATGCTCCGCGAGGCTTTTACGCAGGGCGGCAACGCGCATCCGCTCCGGCTCGTCGAGCCGGTCCAGGGCGTAGGCATCGTGCTCAAGCGACTTAACCGCCAGCCAGCGGGTGCCGATGCCATCCGCGGCGACGCTGAACATCGGCACGATGGCCGCCAGCGCCTGTTCGACCTCTTGTTCATAACCCGGTTTGCAGAGATTCCTGGCCTCGAATGCCGAGCTGCCGATCAACGCCGAGAAGTCATCCAAGCCCTCACCTGTCACGGCGACAACGGCCGCCACGGGGCAACCCAGTGCCTCTGCCAGGCGCGTGATATCGATCTCTATGCCGCGCTTCCTGGCCACATCCATCATGTTCAACACCAGGATCAGGGGAACCCCCATCTCCAGCAACTGTGCCGTCAGGTAAAGGCTACGCTCCAGGTTGGCAGCATCCACCAGGTTAACGATCAGATCGGACTCGGCGGACAGCAGATAGTCCCTCGTCACCCGCTCGTCCGCCGAGGCGGCATCGAGGGAATAGATCCCCGGCAGGTCAACGACGGTGACGTGGCGCCCGCCGACCTGACACTCGCCCTCCTTGCGCTCCACCGTCACGCCAGGCCAATTGCCTGTCCGCTGGTGGATGCCGGTCAGAATATTGAAAAGGGCCGTCTTCCCGCAGTTCGGATTCCCCGCCAGGGCAATCGTCAGTTCGCTCCGGCCTGCGGTCTTTCCATTGTCATTCGCACAACAACCCATCGTCAGCACTCCACCTCTTCCAGCACCATGCGCAACCGGTCTGCCAGGCCAGATCCAATCGCGACCCGCGCCCCTTGGCTGGCCACCACCACGCTTCCCCCCCGGCGTTGCGTCACTAGCAAATGGGCGCCCACCCGGATACCCAAACCCAAAAGCCGCCGGATCAACCGATGATCGCCATCTATTGCCTGCAAGCGCCCCTTTTGACCCACATTCAATTGATTCAAACGAATTACCTTGTCCACGACACTCGACCAATAATAGGAATGATTCTTATTCGAGAGTAGTGCCGATGGAGGTAGGGTGTCAACTGAAATATTTGCCCAACCACCGATCTGACGCCGGTTTCAGATCGTTGACGGCTTGAAGGGGGCAAAAAAAAGCCGCCCGGAAGTAGGGCGGCAAATGGAGGAGATGCGATATGAAACCACGTTCCACGTAAGACGCGGAACTTATGCCCAGAAGGGCACGGCGGATATTGCATCCGCAGCAGGTCTGGTTTCGGAGACCTACATTCATTGCGGCGGATCACCCACCGCTGACCATCCCTCACCAAAAAAACTGTAGGGAGGCCCTGTCCACTTCATCCATCCTGAGGTGTTTCCCTTGCAAGCACCCGGCACTCTTTTTGCCGTCTCTCACTAACTTAGGCGTATTTTACTGATTTCACTTAAAAAGCAGCATTGATATTTCGCAATGCGGATGGGATAAACTTGGAGTCATCACCGCATAGCTGAGACAAGGCAAGAATATGGCGGCTAGGTGGGCATGGAAACATCCATCAGCCTTTCATACTCATCAGGGGCAAGTATCCTGCGAATATTGATAAAACTTCCGGATTCGTATTCCCTGAGATGCGGCAACAGCTTGAAAATGCGCTCGGCCGCCGCCTCTGCCGAGGAACTGATGAGGCCCGGAGCTACCGCGCAGAAATGGACCCCTGGAAGCTCAAGGGCGTAGAGCCGGACCAGCGTATTCAACGCCGCCTTGGACAGGGCGCAGCCACCCCATCCTTTGTCCGCCAGCTCCAGGGAATCCGAGGAAATCAACACAATCTGGTCGATCTGGATGCCGGAGCCCATCAGCCAATCCAACAGCCGCTTATTGGCCCAGAGATTCAGCTCGAAGATGCCACGCAGCCCATCCAGTGAAGATTGGCTGATGGGGCCAACCTCTCCAGCAACACCCGCATTCAGGATCACCAGATCGAGGCGGCCGACGCCTTTCAGCAAATCTTCCAGCGCACCTCCCATCCTCCCTGGATCGCTCAGGTCGCATCGTGCGTCATGCACCAAGGGTAGAGCGCACCCACGCCGGCTGCACCCATAGACGTCCCAGCCATGATCGAGAAATACCTCGCTCAACCCAAGCCCAAGGCCTGCGCTATTTCCCGTGACGAACAACCGCTTCATCGCTGGCAAGTCAATCTCTCCCAGTTAGGACCCTCGATCAACACGGACAAGCATAGACGATCCGAATCGTTTCGATAAAAAGATGAAATCAGCCTGCCCACCGTTTCCACTAAAACCTAAAGGACCACGACTAAAAACATAAAACCTTGAAAAACAGTTGTGTGCAACTGTTAATTAATGCTATATATTAAACATAATTCACGAGAGGCGTTGCGGTTGCCTCCGTTTGCACAGACCCTAAACCGGACCCCGACATGGCCAAGGAATTCACCGAAGTCCTGCAGCACGCCATTTCAGTGGCAAGCCATCTCGTACTGATTACCGATGCCACTGGCCGGATTCTGTACGTCAACGAGGCCGTAGAAAACGCATCCGGCTATACCCAAAATGAGCTGATCGGCCAGAATTGCCGGATATTCAAATCCGGCGCCCACGATGCCCTGTTCTATTCACGGCTTTGGCTCTCCATTTCCATGGGGGAGACGTATTCGGCGCTTTTCATCAACAAACGTAAGGATGGTTCAACCTATTACGAAGACAAGGCTATTACGCCCGTATTCGATGGCGAAAAGCTGACCCATTTCGTTTCCACGGGCAAGGTCATCTCGGGACAATCCAAGGATCTGGAGCAGTTGAGCGACATGATCACCCACGATCAGATGACCGGGCTTTTCAACCGGATGTATTTCTTTCAACGCCTGCGACACGCCCTATCCCAAGGCAAACGCCGCCAGGATCAGCTTGGCGTCTTCAGCATCGATCTTGATTTCTTCAAGAAAATCAATGACACCCTGGGCCACCACATCGGTGACGAGGTTCTCATTATCGCGGCCAAACGGATAACGGAATGCGTCCGGGAAGGCGATCTTTGTGCTCGCCTGGGGGGCGATGAATTCGCCGTTCTGGTGGAAAACACCGGCGATGTGTCCTCTCTCGCCACCATCGCGAAAAAGATCATCAACGCTGTCTCCGAACCCATCGAGGTCCAGAGGCACCAGCTCAATGTCTCATGCAGCATCGGCATCAGCATCTATCCCCAGGACGGCACCGATGCCGAAACGCTTTACCGGCACGCGGATTCCGCCATGTATCTGACCAAGTCTTCGGGACCGGGACATTTCAACTTCACCCAGAAGAAGCTGACGGAGGAATCCGAGCTTCGTTTCCGGCTGGAAAATGACATCCGTTACGCCCTTGAACGCGACGAGCTGAGGATCTACTACCAGCCTCAGGTGGATTTAACCAGCGGGCGCTTTGTCGGCGCCGAGGCCTTGTTGCGCTGGGAGCACCCCTTGCTGGGACTGTTCAGCCCCGACATTCTGCTGCCCATACTGGAAGAGGCCGGGATGATCCGCGAGGTCGGTGAATGGGTCATCACCCAGGCATGCGAGCAGATACGGATCTGGGAAAGGGAGGGCAACGATCTGGAGGTATCCGTCAACTTGTCGGGGCACCAACTGATTCAGCGCAACTTCGTCGAGCAGATGGCGCAACTGATGGAAAGGCAGTGCTCCACCAAGCTGCAACTGGAGATATCGGAGGACCTGCTGATCGGCGACATGGTCCTCGCCATCGACAAACTGCATGGGCTGGAACGGCTCGGCATCAAGGTCTGCCTGGACGATTTCGGCACCAGCCGCTCCTCGCTGGCACAACTGAAGCGGTCTCACATCAAGATTCTCAAAATCAGCAAGGATTTTGTGCGCCAAATCCCCGGCAACGAGGATTCGGAGGCCATCATCGAATCCATTATTGCCGTCGCCCACAGCATGGACATGCGTGTCGCTGCCGTTGGAGTTGAGAATGAACGGCAACTGGACTTTCTCACGGAGCGCGGCTGTGATTTGGTGCAGGGTTACATGTTTTCAGGCCCCATTACCGGTCAGGAGGTCTCTGAAATGGCGCGCGAGCCGAATATTCTGCTGAAGCCCCTCAATTGACGGGTATGAACGCCTTGCAAATATCCTGGCTGGTCCTGGTCTGGGGCCTCTACTTTCTTCTCCATTCCCTGTTGGCGTCGATCCCAGCCAAGCGGTTCACGCAACGCAAATTCCCCGGCCTGATGCCCTACTATCGCCTCGCCTTCAATGCCCAGTCATTGATTCTGTTGGCGGCGCCCCTCGGGCTCACGCTGCTCTGGCGTGGCGATCCCCTCTGGCAATGGCAGGGCGCTGCCTCAATTCTCGCCAACGCGCTCGCCTTGGCGGCCTTGGCCTTATTCTTCTGGTCGCTGAATTTCTATGACTCGGCGGAGTTTCTCGGTCTCCGCCAGTACCGTGAGCACCGCGTTGAGGTGGAGGACCAGGAGCGGTTGCGGATCTCACCGCTACACCGCTTCGTCCGCCACCCCTGGTATGGCCTGGGGCTGATTCTCATATGGACCCGCGACATGGACGCCGCCCTGCTAACGGCCTCCCTATGCGCCACGGCCTACATCTGGGCCGGATCGCGCCTGGAGGAGCGGAAGCTGATCCGCTATCACGGCGAGGTCTACCGGGAATACCGCAAGCGCGTGCCGGGCCTGATCCCCCTGCCCTGGAAGCGGCTCAGCCGCGATGAGGCAAGACACATGTGCGAACGGGCTGCCGGGCAGAGAAGAGATGGGGCTTGAGGCTAAAATCAAGGCTCCCTGGCAATCCGAAAACCCAGGGACGGAATCAGCGTATTTTTCACGAACCGGGAACGCTTGGTACTGCGCATACTGGCTGCCGGCTTGTTGTAGGCCCCGCCGCGCGCCACCCTTTCGCCGCAACCGCTAAAATCGACCGCGCTGCCATCCGTTGGGGCATTGAGGTAGCTACCCTTGTAGCAGTCCCGCACCCATTCCTGCACGTTGCCCGCCGTATCATGGAGACCGTAAGGATTGGGCTTGAAGCTGCCGGCCGGCGCAGTGGATCTGCCATCCCACTCGCTTCCGCAATTGAAGCAGTTGGCGTTATTCACCCCTTTCTGGTATCCCCACCAGTAGAACGCCTCACTGCCGCCACCGGCGGCATACTCCCACTCCGCCTCCGACGGCAGCCGGTAACGTAGACCAGACCGCACGGATAGCCAATCGACGTAGGCCTGGGCGTCCTCCCAACTGACATTAATCACAGGCCTGCTGTCACGCCCCCAACCTTCGTCCTTCGGCAGAGACCGGCCGGTGGCGCGGGCAAAGTTGTCATATTCCCTAAAGCTCACCTCGTCCCGTCCAATCAAAAAGGGTTTCAGTATCACTTCGTGGGCAGGCGCCTCGTCGGCAGAAACTCCGCTACGGTTGCCCATGGTGAATCGGCCACCCTGGAACCCGATCATTGCGTGTCCGGTCTTTTCATCCAGTACGACCTGATGCTCTACCTGTTTTGCCGCATCCTCGACGACAGGTGCCGTTTCCGGGGGTGTTTTTTCCGCCTTGGGTTCTTCCTCAACCCTGGCCTGTTCCTGGGAAACAACGGGGGGCGGCTCTTGCTTCACCGGTTCAACGGCGGCAACATTGCCTGCATCGGCCGATTTGTCCTGGGTTACAGCGGGCGATTGTTGTTCCGCCGTCTCTTGCGCGGGAGGAACAGACACTACCGCCTCCGGCTCGACGGCCTTTTCCGGGGTCTTTTCGGCCGGCTGCGCCGGAACGATCTTTTCAGCTACCGCATCCTGCTTCGCCACTGAAGGGCCGGCCTGAAGCAGGGCAATCAGTTCCCCCTTGCCCAGGGTAAAGGAGTATGTCTCCAGCCCGCCGAGCAGAAACAGCACGCCCAGCAAAATACCGACCAGCAGTTGCCAGGCACCGCCGCCGTTCTCGGTCTGCGCCATTTGCATGGATTCCTTGGACGCCGCGATTCTGTCCATCTCCTCCTGCAACTGATAGAGACCTTTTTCGAGCTGTTTTTTGGCCTCATCGGCCTCGCGGCGCTTGTATTCGGCCTCCTCCATGTCGCCGCGAAGCATATCGACCTCCTGACTCAGGCGCTCGATCTGGTCGTTCTTATCCTCCAAGGCATCCTCCCCTTGCTGGCTCTGGTGGTTGGCCTCCTCAAGCTCCTGCTGCAAATCCTTGACGGTTCGCCTCAGCGCCTCCAACTCCTGCCGCATCGCCTGATGCTCGACCGGGTCCACGACGTTCGCGCCGCTGATCGCACGAAGCTTCTGCAAAGTGCTTTCCAGCTCCCGTTCGAGCTGTCTGACCTTCTTTTGAGAGGTGCTCTCGATTTCCGCGGACTGGAGTCGCAGCATCTCCAACTCGCTGGTCAACGCCGCGACCTGGTCGAACTCCAATTCCGCATCATTAGATCTTCTTGCCACTTGATACCACCATTCGCTCTGATTTCAGGGGCCTTTCGTCGATTTTCAGAATCGGCCCATCTCGACGGGAAGTCCGTTTACTTACGCAGTTGCCGGATCTCCTGCTCCAGCCGCTCGATCCTGTCCCGATAATCCGTGGACTCCGCCTCGGCGTGGGATCGCACCATTTCCAGTTCGGTCGTCAATGCCGCGATCTGGTCCGTATCGCCTCGCTCCCCTTCCAATTGGGAGACGAATTGCTCCATGGCGGAGCGGAGATTTTCCAACTCCGTGGCCAAGGAGTGGACCTTCTGCTCCGCGATGTCACGCTGTTGCTCCACCCGGTCGAGTTGACCGCGCTGGCCATCGGCCCGCTTTTCCAGGATAGCCAGTTGTTCTTCGGCCGCGACCCTGGCTGCGGTTTCATTTTCCAGCCTTGCGCCCAGTTGCTCCTTTCGCGAGCGCATGTTCTCCAGCTCAATTTGCAAACTCCGGTATTTTTGCTCCCCTTCTCCGAGGTCCAGCTTAGCCTTGTTCAGTTGTTCTTGCAGTGACCGGCTGCTCTTTTCCAAAGCAAATCCCTTCTGTTCCTCCAAGGCACGCTCATTCTCGATAGTGTTCAATTGACATCGAAGGACCTCCTCACGCTTCTCCATTTCGAAAAGCTGCTGTTCCGCAGACTCCATCGCGGTCACCTCATTATTCAGTGCCGCTCGCGCCTCCGTCAGTTCATGGCGCAGTGCCTCCAGTTCCTTGCGCCCCCTTTCCCCATCCATGGCCTTGGCACTGAGGCGCTTCATTTCAGCTTGCATCTCGGCCAGTTTCGCGCGCAGCCCCTCCGCCTCCCCGCCCTTGGCCTTGAGCTTATCCAACTCCGCACGGGCCTCGCTGAGCTGGGCGCGTAGAGCTTCCGCTCCCTCCTCGCTCGACTTTGACCGGCCCAGCTCGGAACGGGCCTGATCGAGTTCCGTCCGCAGGACCTCGTCCTCCTTTTTCTGGGCGACATAGTGACGCTCCATCTTGACCCGCTGCTTATGCGCCTTTTCCAGGGCCTCGCGCAGAACTCGCACCTCCTTGATGCGTTTTTCCTCCAAACGCCGCTTGTCCCTTTCCAGACGCAAGGCGTAACGCTTCAGCTCAGAGGCGGCCTTGGCGACCAGCTCCAGCCGCTGCAACCTTTCGGCGCTTGAGTCATCGGACACATGATCCGGGTCCGACGCCCGCTCTATCTCCTGCAAATCGATTTGCGCGGCGCTTTCCACCCCCTCCGCATCCATCTCGGACCGCTGGAGGTCTCCCTCGGCCACAGCGGCAAGGCCATGATCGAGCACGATGACATTCAGCCCCCGATTGGTAAGCTGAAAGGCTGCGGCGGGACTCGTCCTGCCATTGCCGCAGCAGATGATATATTTCCGCTCCGGGTCCAGGATATCCGCCTGATAACGCAGCAATCCAAAGGGAATATTGATGGCATCGGCCAGATGCCCCTTATCGAACGCCTCCGGCTCCCGCACGTCGAGCCAAACTGCCCCGTCCTGCACGGCCCTCTTTGCCTCTGCATAGCCGAAGGGCTTGGCCAGGGCTGACTTTACCTGCTCGTTGAAATGGGCCTTGCTCAGGCGCAGCAACCGCCCCTTCTCCACGACAGTTACGGTACAGTTACGGCGCTCTCCGGTAATCAGCGACTCCTCGCCAAATCCAGCGCCCGGCCCTAACTCCCCAAGATCCAGCGGGGGATTGCCGTCGTTCATGTCCCTTTCGACGCGGCAGCGGCCCCGGTTGATCATATAAAAGTAATCCCCCTCCTCGCCCTGCCGGTAGACGACATCGCCGGAGGCAACGGGGTACTCCTCCATGTGCCGCAGGACGCGCTGGATGTTGCTGGGGGGAATAAGCTGGAAGATGCGCGAACGCAGCACCTGGGACATCCAGTCCTCGTCCTCGTCGCCGCCTTCGTAATTGAGTTCGCTGACTTCGTAATCGCTCCCGCTGCTGTTGGCCAGAATGGTGCTTAGGAACTGGCTGTCCAGGCGTAGAAAGCGGATCTTTTCCAATGCGCGTGCGCTGAACTTGCGCGGCAGTTGATGGGCGACCGGAAACTTGGCGGCCTCGTCATGGGCAGTCAGGCGCTCTTGCTCCACGCCGTCCGCTTCCAGGCGCATCACGCCGGCCAAAAGATAATAGTGGAACTGCTCGGTATCGCCCTGCTTAAAAAGGCAGGAGCCTTTCTTGAGGGAAAAGACCTCAGCGTGATTCAAAATGGACTGAAATCCATGATCGGAAAGGGTATTCAGCGGAATCAGCCGCTTCAGCAACTTGGGATCGATTTTCGTCGCGTCACCCATGCACGTTATCCGCTGAGTTCATCAGTCACAATGCCCGCCAGACCTTTCAGGGTACAAGATATCAGTGAAGTCTATCAGGAGAATACCAGCCATTGTGAACCTGGAGGTCCCTTGGAAACCAGGAACCATTACGGATGGGTCAAATTCTGAGTTTAGGCTTTAGACTGTAGGCTTGAGGCTGAGAGCCTCGCCAAGAATCACCGGTGAAAAAGATGGAACAGGATCTTCTCCAACAACTCGAAAAGCGCCTGGGACGGCTGCATGCCCGCCAAAGGCTGGGCATCGAATCCGAGGGCGAGCCTCGTGTCTTTGGCGGGGGCATCAATTTCTTTCACCCCGAGAATTGGTATTCGGTCCACTCTTTGATCCGCAACGGACTGCGGGCCACAGGCCTTTACCGCAGGGGCTGGCGCAACACCTTGGATATTCGGGTCAAGCGGAACGAGGTGTCTCTCAAAGGGCTTCCGCATCGCTTCGAAGGATTCACCCTGCTCCATATCAGCGACATTCACGCCGACATGAATCCCCCCGCCGTTCAGGCCCTTGCTGATCTGGTAGGCGAGCTGGAATACGACGCCTGTGTCCTGACCGGAGACTATCGCGCCCAAACCCAGGGTCCTATCGATGCCGCGTTGCTTGGGATGGAAATCCTCTGCGCCCGTCTTCGCGAACCCGTATACGCCGTACTGGGCAACCACGACAGCATACGTATGCTGCCGGGCCTGGAGGCGATGGGGGTGCGGGTCCTGCTGAACGAGGCCATCCGGTTGCAGCGGGGGGAAGACGGAATCTATTTGGTCGGCATCGACGATGCCCACTACTACCGGGTCGACAATATCCAGAAGGCGGCACAGGACGTGCCCACCGAAGCGGTGTCTGTCCTCCTCTCCCACACCCCGGAGATCTACCGGCAGGCCGCCCACGCCGGCTTCGGCCTGATGCTCTGCGGTCACACCCACGGCGGCCAGATCTGTCTGCCGGGCGGCATCCCCATTACCCTGGACGCCAAGTGCCCCCGTTACATGGGAACCGGTCCCTGGCGCTATCAGGAGATGACCGGATACACCTCGGCAGGCGCCGGGACCTGTATCGTCAGCGTACGCCTGAATTGCCCGCCGGAGGTGACGCTGCACCGCATGTGTCGGGCCTAGACCCGGACGCCATGTGATCCTGATTAGCCAGATCTATAGGCAAGATCTATCAGCTTATTCGAAATTTCGATTGAACTTCGGCGGCTTCCTTATGGCGGGGCGCAACGAAGGGGAGTATGGTTGGCAGTTCAAAAATCAGGGGGGTATCAGCACCCTTTTCTGAGAATAACCAAGTGACGATGTCGAGGTTCTATAATCCCGATGCCGTTGCGGCAAGTCCAAAACCAAATCCGTGACGGAGGGTTATCCATGACGGAAGTAGTCGCAACCAATCAGACCATTCTGGTTGTAGGCGGTGGCATCAGCGGCATGACCGCCGCGATAGAGGCCGCCGAGACCGGGAAGCAGGTCGTTCTGGTTGAAAAACGCCCCTACCTGGGTGGCCGCGTTAGCCAGCTCCATAAATACTTCCCCAAGCTGTGCCACCCTACCTGTGGGCTGGAGATCAACCAGCGCCGCACCAAAATGAACCCGAACCTGACCATCCTGACCATGGCCGAGGTCACCGGGCTCAGCGGGGATGCGGGCAACTATAGCGCTACCGTCAAAATCAGCCCCCGGTACGTGAACGAAAACTGCACCGCTTGCGGTGACTGCGGGAAGGCTGTGTCTTCGGAATTCCCCAACGAATTCGACTACGGCCTGAGCAAGCGCAAGGGCGCCTACCTGCCGAACACCATGGCCCATCCCATGCGTTATGTCGTCGATCCCGCCATCCTGGGGTCCGATGAGGCGCAAAAGGCCAAGGACGCCTGCAAATACAACGCCATCGACCTCGACATGAAGGAAGAGGAGATCAGCATCCCCTGTGGTGCCGTGGTCTGGGCAACCGGCTGGAAGCCCTACGATGCCGCCAGGATTCAGCCCTACGGCTACGACCGCTTCCCCAACGTCGTCACCAACGTAGAGTTCGAGCGCATGGCGGACCCGAACGGTCCCACCGGCGGCAAAATCGTCCGTCCTTCCGACGGCAAGGAGGCGAAAAACGTCGCCTTCATCCAGTGCGCCGGCTCCCGCGACCGTAATCATCTGTACCATTGCTCGCGCATCTGCTGCATGGCCACGCTGAAGCAATGCCACTATGTGACCGACGCCTACAGCGACGCTAATGTCAGCGTCTATTACATCGACATCCGCGCCATCGACCGGTTCGAAGACTTCTACGCCGCCGTCAAGGCCAAGAGCAACGTTGGCTTCATCAAGTCCAAGGTCGCCTCCGTCACCCAGGATAAGGATGGCAACCCGGTCCTGCACGGCGTCAATACCGAGGGCTACCAGCGCTACGCCAATACCCATGACCTCGTTGTCCTGGCGGTCGGCATGGAACCCAGCGTCGAGGCCGGAAGCTTCCCAGTGGACATCCTGATCAACCGCGAAGGCTTCATTGAGCCTGCGCCGGAAAACGGCGGCGTCTTCGCTGCCGGCACCGCATCCGACGCGCTGGACGTCAACCGTTCCGTTCAGCATGCCACCGGGGCCGCGTTGCGCGCCATCCAAGTCGTTAACAGAGTCGCCGGAACGGAGGGCTAAACAGTGTCTGCCGAAAAGAAACTTGTAGGTTATGTCTGCACCGGCTGCGGCATTGGCGACCGCCTGGATGCGAAGCAACTATTATCCACCGCAAAACGTGAGGGCAAACTCCAGGAGTGCAAGCAGCACGACATGCTGTGCAACGCCGAGGGTGTAAAGCTGATCGCGGACGATATCGCCGCTGGCGCCACCCACATCATGATCGCCGCCTGCTCCCGCCGGGCGAAGGTCGAGGCCTTTCACTTCCCTGATGCCGCCATGACCCGCGCCAACCTGCGCGAGGGCGTCATCTGGGTGCGCCCCGCTTCCGGCGAGAACAGCGAAACCACTCAGGAGATGGCGGATGATTATATCCGCATGGCCTGCGCCGAACTGAGGACCATCAACAAGCCCTCATCCTCCGGCGAGCAAAGCCTGATCAAGAACATCCTGGTAGTCGGGGGCGGCGTAACCGGCATGACTGCGGCCCTGGAAGCCGCCGCTGCCGGGTATGCAGTCACCCTCGTCGAGAAGAGCGGCGCCCTGGGCGGACATGCCGCACTGCTTCACAAGCGCGTACCCTCCCGCGCCGCTTCCGCCGGAACCAGCAACAGCCGCAACGCCGCGCTGCCGCAACCAGCCGAAAACAATGTACCCGAACTGGTCAGCCGCGTCGGTACCACCGGCAACATCAGTGTGCATCTCAACAGCAGCGTCGCCAAAACTTCGGGCGCGCCCGGCCGATTCAGCGTGGATATCGCCGCCGAGTCCGGTTCCACCAGCACCGGGGAATTCGGCGCCATCATCCAGGCATCCGGCTTCAAGCCTTACGATGCTGGCCAGTTGAGCGAATTTGCCTATGGCGCAAGTCCGGATGTGGTTACGAACCTTGAGCTGGAGGGACTGGCGAAAGCAGCCGGTGACGGCCCCATCAAGCGTCCTTCCGACGGAAAAGAAGTCAAGAGCGTTGCCTTCATCCAATGCGCGGGACAGCGTTCGGACACGCAGGGCCATCTGCCCTACTGTTCCGGCTTCTGCTGCACCACCTCCATCAAACAGGCGATCTATTTCAAGGATCAGAATCCCGGTTGCGACACCACGATCCTTTTCGACGATCTGCGCACCCCCGGCGCCGCCGGTGAGGACTTCTATCGCGCCGGTCAGCAGAAGATGGTGACCTTCTCCAAGGGCAAGGCCACCGAGGTCGTCCCCGGCAGCAGCCTGAAGGTGCGGTTCCAGGACCTGATCCTGAACGAGGCGACCGAGATGGAGTGCGACCTCGTGGTCCTGGCCACCGGCATGGTCGCCAACTCCGGCCCCGATCCCTATGCCCCCGCCGATGCAGCACAGGTCCCGGTTGCCTCCATTCTCAACCTTCAGTATCGTCAGGGCACCGACCTGCCGCACCTGAAGCATGGCTTCACCGACTCGCACTTCATCTGCTTCCCCTATGAGACCCGCCGCACCGGCATCTACGCCGCCGGTCCTCTGCGCCGTCCCATGGACATGCAGCAGGCCATGGACGATGCCGCCGGTGCCGCCATGAAGGCGATCCAGGCCGTGGAAAATGCCGGCCTTGGCCGCGCAGCCCATCCCCGCTCCGGCGACCTTAGCTTCCCCAGCTTCCGCAAGGAAGGCTGCACCCAGTGCAAACGCTGCACCGTGGAGTGCCCCTTCGGCGCCATCAACGAGGACGAGAAGGGCTACCCCCTCTACAACGAATCCCGTTGCCGCCGTTGCGGCACCTGTATGGGGGCCTGCCCGGTCCGCGTCATCTCCTTTGAGAACTACTCGGTGGAGTCCGTCAACCAGCAGATCAAGAACTGCAACGTTCCCGACGAGTTCCAGGAAAAACCGCGCATCTTGGTATTCGCCTGCGAAAACGACGCCTATCCGGCCCTCGACCAGGCCGCCATGTCCGGCAAGGAGATAACCCCCTGGGCTCGCGTGATACCCGTGCGTTGCCTGGGCTCCATCAGCCTCTCCTGGATCACCGACTCCCTGAACAGCGGCTATGACGGCGTGGTCTTGATGGGCTGCCGCCGCGACGACGACTATCAGTGCCACTTCGTCAAGGGTTCCGCGATGGCGGCCGAGCGCATGAGCAAGGTTGGGGACACCCTTTCCTCGCTCAACCTCGAACCTGAGCGCGTCGTACTCCACGAGGTTGCGATTACCGACGTGGAACGCGCACCCAAGCTGATCAACGATATGGCCGACACCGTCGCCCGTATCGGCCAAAGTCCGTTCAAGTTCTAAGGGAGCCCGCAGATGAGCGACCTCAATCAAAACATGATCGAAAAGTATCGCAACAGCTTCCTCAAGGAAGTTGAGGCGAATGTGGAAGAAGGCGAATGGGTCAAGATGTGCATGCAGTGCGGCGTCTGCTCGGGCTCCTGCCCGTTGGGCAAGCACTGGGCGCACCCGCCGCAGGAAATCTTCATGATGATCCGCGCAGGCAAGCGCGAGGCGGTGCTCGCCTCCGACGCCATGTGGATGTGTACCTCCTGCTATAACTGCATCGTCCGCTGCCCGCGTGAAGTACCCATCACCCACATCATGCACGGCTTGGCGCATTACGCCAAACGCCTGGGCTTGGCGCCCAAGGGACAGCCCACCATGGCCTTCTCCCAGATTTTTTGGGACAACATGCTGAAGGCTGGGCGAGTCAACGAACTGAAGCTGGGCCTTTCCCTCTACTTCAAAGACGGCTTCGTGCAAGGCGTCAAGAACTCGCTGGCCAATGCCAAGCTTGGACAGAACATGATGAAGGCCAAGCGCATGAACGCTGCTGAGTTTTTCGGCGGCCATGGCGTCAAGGATGTCTCCGGCCTTCAAAAGATGATCAAGAAGGCGCAGGAACTCGAAGACGCGCGCATCGCGAAATACGGCAATTGAGGAGAAGGCACTGATGGCAAAGCGTGAATATTCCTTCTATCCGGGCTGTTCCTCCCAGAAGGGTGCATCCTCATCCAACTATCTGGTCTCCGTCCAGACCCTGTGCGAAGAGCTCGATATCAAGCTCAACGAGATTCCGGACTGGAACTGCTGTGCAGCCTCCATCGGATACGGCGGCGGTGGGGTATTGCCCCGCCTGACTCTTTCCGCCCGCAACATTGCCCTTTCCGAGCAGCATAACGCCGGTCAGGACATCGTAGCCACCTGCGCCGCCTGCTGGCTAGCCACCCGCGAAGCCGCCGAGCGATTCAAGCACGACGGCGGGCTGATGGCTGAGGCCAGCCAGGCTTTGGCCGAAACGGGGCTCAAGCTCAACAACACTACGCCCATCAAGCACATGGCTGAAGTCCTCGTGCAGGACATCGGCTATGCCGAGATCGGTGCCAAGGTCAAGAAGCCCCTGGAAGGTCTAAAGATTGCGGGCTATGTCGGTTGCCAGACCAACCGTCCCTTCGGTATCGCCGGGGAGTCCTATGAGAATCCCCTCTACCTTGACCGCCTGATCGACACCCTGGGTGCCCAGTCCATCCCCACCTATGAAAAGAAGGTGCAATGCTGCGGCGGGGCACTCGCCTTCTCCGAGCCGGCGAAATCTCAGGAAATGATCAAGGGCATCATCGAGGCGGCCTATGACCACGGCGCGGACATGATCGCCACCCCCTGCCCACTCTGTCAGGCCAATGTGGAAATCTATCAGGATCAGATCAATAACACCTACGGCACCAAATTCAAGATGCCCGTGGTCTATTACTCCAGCCTGATGGCTGTGGCCTTTGGACGCTCGGCCAAGGATGCTGCCCTGGACGGACAGGTAGTCGCCGCCAAGCAGTTGGAAGAGATCGCCAAGAAATAACAAACTCTTCGCAGTCTCTTAAAAAAAGGCCTTCGCATGAGGGCCTTTTTTATTCCATCTCAATCTCCCTGGCGAAGATCACTTAGAGGGATGATCAACCAAGGTTTACCGCCTCATAGAGGGCCGAGTAATCCTGATCCGCAAACCCGGCTGCACGACCGTCCTCAAAGATGGCGAGCATGCTGTCGAGCAGGCGGCGGTCGATGCCGCTGGTCTCCGCAACCTGGGCAAAGAGGGCTGTATCCTTGATCAGGTGCTTGAGGGGGAAATTGGGATTGCCGTAGCTGTGGGCCAGATACTTGTCAAGCTTCTTATCGAAGGTGGGGGCGTAAAGAGCGCTCTTCCGCAACAGTTCCATAAACTGTTCTACGGCCACGCCCTCGGTACGCACCAGACTCAAGCTAAGGGCGAAGCCCGTGGTCAGGGATGCGATGAGCTGATTCATGGCGAGCTTGAGGGCGGCACCCTGACCCAGGGTGCCGATATGCCGAGGATCAGTGCCAAGTGATAGCAGGACAGGCAGACAGTCGCGGAAGACCTCACTGGACCCGCCGGCCATGATGATCAGGCTCCCACGCAACGCCTCCGGGACGCTGCCCAATACCGGCGCCTCCAGGTACCTTGCCCCGGCTGCCTCCAGGCGGGCAGCGAGGGCGCGGCTCTCTCGGGGAGCAATGGTTCCCATCTGTATCAGGGTCTTTCCGGGCAATGCCCATTGAGCCTCGGCTGAGAAAAGAACGGCCTCGATAGCGGCCAGGTCGCTCAGGGCCAGAAGGATGAAATCGGCCCCAGCCATGGCACCAGCAGCGCTCCCGTCCACGGGAATCCCCTCCCCTGCCAGGGGGGCGGAACGGCTCGGGTCCCGGTTCCAGACGCAGATGTCATGCCCAGTTTCCTTCAGGCGGCGAGCGATGGCGGCTCCCAGCAGCCCGGTTCCGAGCAGGGCAAGCCTCATGAGATCAAAGGATTACCCGGAAGGCCTGTTGATAAAGGTCGCCAATCAGGGGAAGGGGCTTCTGCTCTCCCCGAATCGCAGTAACAAGACCCAGCACCCAGAAGGCAAACAGAACAAGACTCAGCATCCACCCAATAACGGGGATGATGGAAAAGACCAATGCGGTCAGCATCGGCCCCAGCATCTGGCGCAGGTGAAAGGCGCCCAGGGAGGTCTTGTTGCCGAGGTGCAGGACCAGGGCGATGACCCAGCCGATCAGGGTCAGGTAGGCAATGATGGCGATGGTTCTTCCGTCGATGGCGCTCATGTCTTCTTCCTCCGGTGGTGGTCAAGGGTGATAGGGCGCACTCAACTCATGCACGGCCTCAATGAAGGCCCCGGCGCGCTCGGGGTCGATATTGGGGTGAATGCCGTGGCCCAGATTGAAGACATGGCCCGCGCCCTGGCCGAACCCCTCCAGGATGGTGGCCACCTCCTGCCGGATGCGTTGCGGCGAGGCGTAGAGCAGGCAGGGGTCCATGTTGCCCTGGAGGGCGACCAAGCCGCCGACGCGGGCTCGCGCCAGGGCGATGTCGCTGGTCCAGTCCAGGCCGAGGGCATCGCAGCCGGTATCGGCCATGATCTCCAGCCACTCGCCGCCACCCTTGGTGAAGAGGATGACGGGCACCTTGCGGCCCTCGCTCTCGCGGGTCAGGCCCCGGAGTATGAGTTCCATGTAGGCGAGGGAGAATTCGCGGTAGTCGCGAGGCGTCAGGACGCCGCCCCAGGTGTCGAAGATCATGACGGCCTGGGCACCGGCGGCGATCTGGGCATTGAGATAGGCGGTAACGGCGGTTGCGGTCTTGGTCAGCAGTTCATGCATGAGATCGGGGCGGTCGAACATCATGCCCTTGACCTTGGCGAAGTGCTTGGTCGATCCCCCCTCGACCATGTAGGTGGCCAGGGTCCAGGGGCTGCCGGCAAAGCCGATCAGCGGTACGCGACCGTTCAACTCGCGGCGGATGGTACGGACTGCGTCCATGACATAGCCGAGGTCGTCTTCGGGGTCGGGGATACCGAGGGCCTTGACGGCGGCCTCGTCCTGAACGGGATGTTTGAATCTCGGGCCTTCCCCTTCCTCGAAGTAGAGGCCCAGACCCATGGCGTCCGGCACGGTGAGGATGTCCGAGAAGAGGATAGCAGCGTCGAGCGGAAAGCGGTCGAGGGGCTGAAGGGTCACCTCGCAGGCCAGTTCGGGGTTCTGGCACAGATCCATGAAGCTTCCCGCCTTCTCCCGCGTGGCGCGATACTCCGGCAGATAGCGGCCCGCCTGGCGCATCATCCAGACCGGCGTGACATCGACGGGTTGGCGCAACAGGGCTCGCAGCAGGCGGTCGTTTTTCAGCTCGGACACTGGGTCACCTCAAGGAATTGGATCGGCAAACTTCGGATTTTACAGGTTCGCATCAGTACCCGCCCTTCTCATCCCACATCTCGGGGATGAAATGGAGCACCCGGTTGCGGCCGGCCTCCTTGGCCTTGTACAGGGCCACATCCGCGTACTTGACCACCTGCCAGAAGGTGCTGCTGTCATTCGGATAGACAGCCACGCCGACCGAGATGGTCTTCTGGATAACGACACCAGCAAGCTGGATCTTGTGCTTCTCGACCGCTTCTCGGATCTTTTCAGCAGTAGCAACGGCGGGGTCCGCCTCGGTATCCCGCAACACGATCAGGAACTCCTCGCCGCCGTAACGGATGATGAGGTCGGAGGCGCGGGTATTCTCCCGCAGAATCACGGCAAGCTGCTTGAGAACCGTATCCCCCGCCTCGTGGCCGTAGGTGTCGTTGACCTGCTTGAAGTAATCCATGTCGGCCATGAGTACGGCGAAGCAGGACTTCCTCCGGTCTGAATAGGAAGTCAGGGTATCGGCATACTCTTGCAGGAAGCGGCGGTTGTGCAGGCCGGTCATGGCGTCACGGAGACTGCTCTCGCGCAGGGTATCCATCAGCCGCTTGCTCTCCAGCACCGGCGCCGATTCGCGCAGATAGACCTGGACAAAAGGCATCATCTTCTGCAACAGGGGCGCCTGAACGCCATCGGTGATGAGTTGCACCACACTGCCGACGGTCCCCGACTGGATCACGGGGATACAGACGTGCCGGCAGCCCGCCAGTCCCTCGCAGGTGGAGAATGCCGTGCAGATGCCATCGGTCAGGACCGAATCGACCGGGTGGCCGGTCCGCTTGGCGCGGCAGCCGTCCGCCCGCGTCAGGATCTCGGGGTCGCACCAGCGGCAGCGGTTATCGGGAACGCCATCGACAATGACGGGGTTCATCCGGTTATTGCTGGAGGTGACCTCGTAGATGGTGAAGTGATCGATCAGAAACTCCTCCTGAAGGATCTTCGAAAGCCTCGCATAGACCTCATCCTTGGTCTCGTCCTCCTCGATGGCCTGCTTGAAGGAGGAAACATCCATCAGGCAATCGACCATGCTGATGGTGGTGTCCAGGAGGTTGGTGGTGGGCGGCATGTTGTAGCGGATCAGGTGGGCGACCCTGTCGCTGATGGTGGTAAGCCCCTCGGAGAGGTGCGTCATCATCCGGTTCATGCCGTCCGCAATCTGCCCCAGTTCATCATTGCGGCTGGTCAGAATCTGACCGCCATAGTCGCCCTTCCTCGCCCGCTCCACGGTCTCCTGGACCTGGGTGGCAAGGCCGATCAGGGGCCTGGCTGTGCGTAGCGAATAGACCGCGGCGCCGAGGGTGAACAGGCTGATGACCAGAATGACGGAACCGATGGTCCAGGCGGCCTGACGGCGTTGTTCCGCGACAGAGATGTTCAGGGTGATGACGCCGAGGACATCGCCGGGCTTCGCCTTGTGACAGGCCAGGCAATTGGGTATCCCCTCGGTCAGTGCCTTATAGGGTATGGAGGCGCGGAAGACCAGTCCCTCGTCCCCATCGATCAAGGTAAAGCTGGGCTTACCGTCGCGGATCACCTTTTTCTCGATCTCATCCTGATATTGCTCATTGTCCAGCCCCGGTCCGTGTTGGGCGATGACATCCGGCCCTCGGGAGACGCGGGCATCGAGCAGACCGGTCACGCTGTTGTTCAGGCGTTCGAAAAAGGCATTCCGCTTATCGATGGTGCCGTTGACCATCGACTCGGTGAGATGCACGCGCACGATCTCTGCGGCGGCCCGCGCCTGGCTCTCCGCCGCCTTGAGGTAGATATGGCGAAAGGAAAAGATACTGATGGCCAGGAGGGCGATGATGACAAAGCTGGCGAGGGCGGCGAAGAAAAGCGTAGTTTTTTTTGTCAGACTCATGGCATCAAGGTCTCCAGCCGTCTCTCAAGGGTGCGATGTTATCTTGTCGGTTGCGGATATCCGCCTCGTAGGGGCGGGTTTCAAACCTGCCGCTACTGGCGGTCGAAGCTAATCCGGGTCCGCCTTCCCGGTACCTCACCTCGGCAGGTTGGTTTCTCCCATCAAATAGAGATCAACCGCATGGGCGCACTGCCTGCCCTCGCGGATGGCCCAGACCACCAGGGACTGACCACGGCGCATATCCCCGGCGGCGAAGACGCCATCGATGGATGTCCGGTAGGCATTGTCTCCCTCGGTGCCTCCCCTGACATTGCCGCGCCCGTCCAGCTCCACGCCCAGTTGTTTCAACAGCCCTTCATGCACCGGGTGCAGGAAGCCCATGGCCAGGGTCACCAGATCGCAGGGGATCTCGAACTCGGAACCCGCAACCTCCGACATGGACCAGCGGCCTTTGTCATCCTTGCTCCACTCAACCTTGATGCATTGAGCGGCACGGACGTTGCCCTGACCATCGCCGAGGAATGCCTTGGTGGCAATCTCCCACATGCGCTCGCAGCCCTCCTCCTGGGAAGAGGAGGTACGCATCTTATTGGGCCAGTCGGGCCAGGTTATCTCCTTGTCTTCCTTCTCGGGAGGACGGGGCAGGATTTCGATCTGAGTAACGGACTTGGCCCCGTGGCGATTCGAAGTGCCGATGCAGTCGGAACCGGTGTCGCCGCCGCCGATCACCAGCACCCGCTTGCCGGCCGCGCTGATGAAGGCGTCTTCCGGGATGTCGTCGCCCTGGACCCGGCGGCTACTGGTCCGCAGAAAATCCATGGCGTAATGGACGCCCTTAAGGTCTCGCCCTGGAACTTCCAGATCACGGGCGGCCTCCGAGCCACCGGTAAGGACCAGGGCATCATGGTCCCGCAACAACCGATCAGCAGGAATATCGACGCCGATGTGGGTGCTGACGCGGAACTCGACCCCCTCGGCGCGCATCTGGGTCATGCGGCGGTCGATGATCTGCTTGTCCAGCTTGAAATCGGGAATGCCGTAACGCAACAAGCCGCCGATGCGATTCTGCTTTTCGAACACCACCACCGTATGACCGGCGCGGGCCAATTGCTGGGCGCAAGCCATACCAGAAGGTCCGGAGCCGACGATGGCGACCCGCTTGCCGGTTTTGTGCCTGGCGATCTGGGGGCGAATCCAGCCCTCCTCCCAGGCCCGCTCGATGATGCTGTACTCGATGGTCTTGATGGTTACGGGGGCATCATCGATGTTGAGGGTGCATGCCGCTTCGCAGGGGGCGGGGCAGATGCGGCCAGTAAACTCGGGGAAGTTGTTGGTGGAGTGCAGCACCTCGATCGCCGAGCGCCAGTCTCCCCGATAGATCAGGTCGTTCCAGTCCGGAATGATGTTGTTGACCGGACAGCCGCTGTGGCAGAAAGGGATGCCGCAATCCATGCAACGGGCTCCCTGGCGGCCAAGGGTCTCCTGGTCCAGGGGAATGACAAACTCCTTGTAATGGGTCACCCGGTCGGAGGCCGGGGCATAGCTACGGTCCTGACGCGAAAATTCCATGAAACCGGTTGGCTTGCCCATGATCAGATTCCCCCCTTCGCGGCTTCAGCGCCCTTGGCCGTCTGCCGCGCCAGCATCTCATGCAGCGCGCGCCGGTAATCCACGGGCATCACTTTGACAAACTTCGGCAAATACACCGCCCAGTTTTCCAGAATGCGCTGGGCCACGGGGCTGTTGGTATAACGGGCGTGGTTCTCGATCAACCGGCGCAGACGGGTGGCGTCGAAGCGGGTCATATCATGGATCACATCGATCCGGCCATGGGCCTCCAGGTCGCCGCCCTCATGCTCCAGCTCCTCCAGTGCCCTGTCCTCTGCCTCGATGGGTTCCAGTTCGACCATGGACAGGTTGCAGCGCTGTTCGAAGTCGCCCGCCTCGTCGAGTACGTAGGCAATACCGCCGGACATGCCGGCAGCAAAGTTGCGCCCCGTGGCCCCCATGCAGACCACGATGCCGCCGGTCATGTATTCGCATCCGTGATCGCCGACGCCCTCCACTACCGCCGTGGCGCCGGAGTTGCGGACGCAGAAGCGTTCGCCCGCCACGCCCCGGAAATAACATTCCCCAGCGATGGCGCCGTAGAGGACGGTATTGCCGACGATGATGTTCTCCTCGGCCTTGCCGGTGGCCGATCCCTCCGGCGGATAGATGACGAGACGGCCGCCGGAGAGGCCCTTGCCGACGTAGTCGTTACCCTCCCCGGCAAGTTCGATGGTCACGCCCTTCGCCACCCAGGCGCCGAATGATTGTCCGGCGGTGCCCTTGGCCTTGATGTAGATGCTGTCCTCGGGTAATCCGGCGTGGCCGTAACGCTCGGCAACGCGGCCCGACAGCAGGGCGCCGAAGGTCCTGTTGTAATTGTGGATGCCGATCTCGATCCGCACCGGCTCGCCCCGCTCCAGCGCGGGCTGGGCCTGCCTGATCAGCTCATGATCCAGCGCCTTGTCCAGTCCGTGGTCCTGGGCCTCGCAGTTATGGACGGCAACGCCCTCCGCCGACAGGGGCTTGTGCAAGACGCGACTGAAGTCGAGACCCTTGGCCTTCCAGTGATCGATGGCACGGCGCATGTCGAGCCGGTCGCTCTGGCCGGTCATCTCGGCGAAGGTGCGGAATCCCAGCTTTGCCATCAACCGGCGCGTCTCCTCGGCGACGAAGAAGAAATAGTTGATGACGTGCTCGGGCTTACCCGTGAAGCGCTTGCGCAGTTCGGGGTCCTGGGTGGCAACGCCGACCGGACAGGTATTCAGGTGACACTTGCGCATCATGATGCAGCCGACGGTGATCAGTGGCGCGGTGGCGAATCCGATCTCGTCGGCCCCCAGCAGGGCGGCGATGACCACGTCGCGGCCGGTGCGGATGCCACCGTCCGCCTGTACGCAGATGCGGGTGCGCAGCCTGTTCAGCACCAGCGTTTGATGGGTCTCGGCCAGGCCGATCTCCCAGGGGCTGCCGGCGTGCTTGATCGAAGTCAGGGGCGAGGCGCCGGTGCCGCCTTCGTAACCGGAGATGGTGACATGATCGGCGTGGGCCTTGGAAACACCTGCGGCAACCGTGCCGACGCCTACCTCGGATACCAGCTTGACCGAGATGCGCGCCCTGGGGTTGACATTCTTCAGGTCGTGGATGAGCTGGGCCAGATCCTCGATGGAGTAGATGTCGTGGTGCGGCGGCGGTGAAATCAGGCCAACGCCGGGGGTGGAGTGACGCACCCTGGCGATCTGGGCATTGACCTTGTGGCCGGGAAGCTGGCCGCCCTCACCGGGCTTTGCGCCCTGTGCCATCTTGATCTGGAGGTCGTCGGCGTTGACCAGGTATTCGGTTGTGACGCCGAAACGCCCCGAGGCCACTTGCTTGATGGCGGAGCGTTCCGGGTTCTTCGATCCATCGGGCAAGGGATTGAAACGCTCGGGCTCCTCGCCGCCTTCGCCGGTATTGGATTTGCCGCCGATGGTGTTCATCGCCCTGGCCAGGGTGGAATGGGCCTCGTAGGAGATGCTGCCGAAGGACATGGCGCCTGTAACGAAACGCTTGACGATTTCCTTTGCGGATTCCACCTCGTCGAGGGGGATTTCCTGGCTGGCGAACTTGAACTCGAACAACCCGCGCAGGGTGAGCAGCCGCTCAGTCTGTTCATCGATCTCACGAGAGAATTCCTCGAATGAATTCCAGTCGTTTGCGCGGGTGGCGTGCTGTAATTTGGCGATGGTATGGGACGTCCATACATGGTTCTCGCCCCGGATGCGATAGGCGTAATCGCCCCCCGCCGCCAAGGCGTTGCGATAGATGGGGGCATCGCCATAGGCGTCCTGGTGCCAGCGCAGGGCCTCCTCGGCGACTTCACGCAGCCCCACGCCTTCGATTGTCGTGGCCGTGCCTGTGAAGAACTTGGCGGTGAATTCGCTGGAAAGGCCCACGGCATCGAAGATCTGGGCGCCGCAGTATGATTGGTAGGTAGAGATGCCCATCTTGGACATCACCTTGAGCAGACCCTTATCGACGGCCTTGATGTAGCGCCAATGCAGATCCTCCTCCTCGACATCGGGCCAGTGCTGGCGCCGCATGTGGGAGAGGGTTTCGAAGGCCAGGTAGGGGTTGATCGCCTCGGCCCCGTAACCCGCCAGCACCGCGAAGTGATGCACCTCGCGGGCGGCGCCGGTCTCGACCACCAGCCCGGAAGAGGTACGCAGCCCGGCGCGGACCAAATGGTGATGCACCGCCGAAGTAGCCAGCAATGCCGGGATAGCGATGTTGTCCGCATCGACATTGCGATCGGAGAGAATCAGGATGTTATGGCCGTCCCTGACTGCCTTCTCCGCCTCCTGACAGAGTTTCTCAAGGGCGGCTTCCATGCCCTCGGCGCCATCCCGTGCCGGGTAACAGATGTTCGCCGTGTAGGTGCTGAAGGCGCCGTTGGTCAGGCTGCCGATGCAACGGACACGGGCCAGCGAGGTGTTGGTAATGACCGGCTGGGAGACTTCCAGACGCTTGTGATTGCCTGCCTCGTCCACTCCCAGCAGGTTGGGGCGCGGTCCGATCAGGGATACCAGCGACATGACCAGTTCCTCGCGGATCGGGTCGATGGGAGGATTGGTGACCTGGGCGAAGTTCTGCTTGAAGTAATTGAACAGGGGCTTGGCCTGATTGGAGAGCACGGCCGGTGGATTGTCGGCACCCATGGAGCCGATTGCCTCCTGGCCCGTGGCAGCCATGGGAATCATCAGGAACTTGATGTCTTCCTGGGTATAGCCGAAGGCCTGCTGGCGGTCGAGCAGCGTGGCCTCATCCGGGGGCATGGGTGCAACCGTCGAGGGCAGATGACGCAGCCGTATCTGGGTTTGATCGAGCCATTGCTGATAGGGCTTGGCCGAGGCCAACTGGTGCTTGATCTCCGCGTCGTCGATGATGCGGCCCTGCTCCAGGTCGATGAGAAACATCTTGCCCGGCTGGAGCCGCCATTTCTTGATGATCTTTTCTTCGGGGATCTCCAACACGCCCATCTCGGAGGCCATGACCACCAGATCATCTTCGGTAATGAGATAGCGTGCCGGGCGCAGGCCGTTGCGATCAAGCGTGGCGCCGATCTGACGGCCGTCGGTGAAGGCCACTGCCGCGGGGCCGTCCCAGGGCTCCATCAGGGCCGCGTGGTATTCGTAGAAGGCGCGGCGCTCCGCGTCCATCAAGGGATTACCGGCCCAGGCCTCGGGGATCAGCATCATCATGGCGTGGGCCAGGGGATAACCGCCCGCCACCAGCAATTCCAAGGCGTTGTCGAAACAGGCCGAGTCGGACTGTCCTTCAGTGATCAAGGGCCAAACCTTGTCCATGTCCTCGCCAAGGACCTTGGAGGCCATGGTCGCCCGGCGCGCGGCCATCCAGTTGAGATTGCCGCGCAGGGTATTGATCTCGCCGTTGTGGGCGATCATCCGGAAGGGGTGAGCCAGATTCCAGGTAGGAAAAGTGTTGGTAGAGAAACGCTGATGCACCAGCGCCAGCGCCGACACCATGCGTTCGTCGCTCAAGTCGCGGTAATACTCATCGACCTGGCTCGCCAGCAGCATCCCCTTGTAGACCAGCACCCTGGAGGAAAGGGACGTGAAGTAGAAAAAGCCGCGCTGCGGGATGCTGGATTCACGAACGCCGTTTTCGATCTGCTTGCGGATAACGAAGAGTTTGCGTTCGAAGGCGTCCTGCCCGGATACACCAGGCCCTTTCCCGATGAACACCTGACGGATCACCGGTTCAGTGGGGAGCACGCTCTCGCCAAGACCGCTGTTATCGACCGGCACATCGCGCCAGCCAAGGATGGGTTGACCCTCCGCGGCGGCAATGCGGCCGATGATGGCCTCGCATTCAGCGCGATCGGTGGCATCGCGGGGCAGGAACAGCATGCCGACCGCATAGGCGCCGGGCTCGGGCAGGTCGAAACCAACCACGGAACGCAGGAAGGCGTCCGGGAGTTGCAACAGGATGCCAGCGCCATCTCCCGCCTTGGGGTCCGCGCCGACGGCACCGCGATGGGTAAGGCGCGCCAGAATGGCGAGGCCCTGCCGGACGATATGGTGACTTTTTTTACCTTTTATGTGGGCCACGAAGCCAACACCGCAGGCGTCATGTTCGTTGGCCGGATCGTACAGCCCCTGTGCGGGCGGCAACCCTAGACTCATCGTATTCCTCGTCTTTAAACCGGGCAGCTGCCCGGTTCAATCTGTGTGGTATTCGAGAACAGCCGGTACTGCCAAGGCCGGCCTAAAAAAAGAACCCCGTAGCTTATCCGAGTTTCGCCCGGCAGACCAGAAGAACCAAGACAAGGGAAACTCTCGCGGAAGGGACTAGGGACGCCTTGATCCTAAAAACCTCTTTTCAACCGCAAAGTACGCAAAAACGGTCTGGTACATCTGTCTGTGCTCCCACCTTCCTGGTATGGGGTGGAATCTGGACAAGCCAATGAGTTCCTATGCGTTCCTTGGCGTTCTTTGCGGTTAAACAAGGAATTTAGGCTAGGCTACGGAATGTCCCAGGGTATCGTTCAGCGCCGGGAGGTCGAACTGATCGGTGACAACCGCATGACCGATACCTTTCAGCAGGACTAGGCGCAGCTTTCCGTCCATAACCTTTTTATCGACGGCCATGAGTTCAGAGAACTGCTGGGGGGAGATTTGCGTGGGCGGCTGGCTGGGCAGCCCGGCTTGGTGAATGAGGGCATAGATGCGATCACATTCGTCCTGGCGTATCCATCCCATCCGGCGGGAAAGATCGGCGGCCATGCAGATGCCGACGGCCACGGCCTCGCCGTGCAGCCATTCGCCGTAGCCCATGCCTGTCTCGATGGCGTGTCCGAACGTATGGCCCAGATTCAACAGGGCGCGGTTGCCGGCCTCTTTTTCGTCGGAGGCCACGATGGCGGCCTTGTCGGCACAGGATCGTTCGATGGCGTGGGTCAGAGCCTTGACGTCACGCGACCTCAAGGCATCCATGTGCTCCTCAAGCCAAGCGAAGAATCCGGGGTCATTGATCAGTCCGTATTTGATGACCTCTGCCAGACCGGCGGAGAGCTGGCGGTCGTCCAGGGTATTGAGGCTGTCCGTGTCGATCAGTACGCAACGGGGCTGATAGAAGGCCCCGATCATGTTCTTGCCGAGGGGGTGATTGACCCCGGTCTTGCCTCCCACCGACGAGTCCACCTGGGAGAGCAGCGTGGTCGGGACCTGGATGAAGGGAACGCCCCGCTGGTAACAAGCGGCGGCAAATCCGGTCATGTCGCCGATGACGCCGCCACCCAGGGCGATCAGGCAGCATCCCCTGTCGAACCGGCGTCCTAGCAGGCGGTCGAAGATCCGGTTGAGGACCTCCAGGGTCTTGTACTGTTCGCCGTCGGGGAGGATGCATTCCTCCACCTGGAGCCCCTCAAGGCAGGCCTTTACCCTGTCCAGATAAAGGGGGGCGACAGTCTTGTTGGAAACAATCAGCACCTGCCGTGACGGGATGTGCCGACGCAGGAGCCCGGCCTGGCCCAGCAGGCCGGGGCCGATGTAAATGGGGTAACTTCTTGCGCCGAGGTCGAGGGTCAGTGTCCGGAATGCTTCGTTCATCGGGGTCTCAATCGCCTTGTTCGATCTGGAGTTTGCGCAGGATTTCACGGACCACGGTCGTGGCGGAGCGCTTCTCGGTCGAAATGACTACGTCCGCCGTCTCCCTGTATAGAGGATCGCGAACCTCAAAGAGTTCCTGCAAGCGCCCCAGCGGGTTCTCGGTCTGGATCAGGGGTCTGTTCCGGTCGTGGCGGGTACGCTCGAATTGCTGTTCCGGGCTGCATTGCAGATAAACAACCATGCCGCGCGCCGAGAGATTGCGCCGGTTAGCCGGTTCCAGAACGGCGCCGCCCCCCGTAGCCAAGACGATACCCTCCCTCTGGGTCAGAGCATCGATCACGTCCCTCTCGCGGTCGCGAAACCCCGCCTCGCCCTCGAACTCGAAAATGGTGGGGATGTCCACCCCGGTTCGCCCCTGGATCTCATGATCGCTATCGACGAAATCGAACCGAAGCTGCGTGGCCAACAGGCGTCCAATGGTGGTTTTGCCCGCCCCCATGGGGCCTATCAGGAAGATGTTGTTTTTTTGCATGGGCGGAGATATGCCAGAAACGCAGCCTCTTAACAAGGCGTTTGTTGCGGTGGAAAAAGGAAGGGAGGCATTGCGCCTCCCTGGATCGGAGCAATGGGTGTCCGTTATTTCTGGGCCAAACCCTCCTTGAGGATCTTGGGGGTGACGAAGATCAACAGCTCATTGTTCTCATTGTTATTGGTCTCTTGCTTGAAGAGGCGGCCCAGATAGGGCAGATCGCCCAGGACGGGTATCTGGTTTTTCTGATAACTCTTGATCTGTTCGAACACCCCGCCAAGCACCACGGTTTCGCCGTTATTGACCAGAACATTGGTTTGCACCTCACGGGTGTCAATCGGAGGGACCCCAAGGACCGCCCTGGTGAAGTCTGGATTATCCTTGTTGACCTTCAAATCCATGATGACCTTGTCATCGGGGGTTATATGGGGGGTAACCTCCAATTGCAGCACGGCTTCCTTGAAAGATACGGTGGTGGCGCCACTGGAGCTTGCCTCCTGGTAGGGTATCTCCACGCCCTGCTTGATGGTGGCCTTGGTTTGATCGGAAGTGATGACACGGGGACTGGAGATGATCTCGCCCTTGCCCTCTGCCTGCATGGCGCTGAGTTCCAAGCGCAGCAAATGTGAACCAAGTTTTCCGAGGAAGAAGTTGATGGCGCCGGTCGGTGAAGTGGCCGGCAGATTGACCAACAGTGCTTCGTTGCCGGAATCCGCCGGGTTCTCAATAAAGGGGCCGTAGGGGTTGGAGTAATCCCCGGCAAGGCCGCCACCATAAGTCAGTCCGTGGTAATGGCTATCACCCTTTCCCTCAAAGCCGCTCGCACCTAATTTAACCCCGATGTCCTTGGCAAAGTCATCGTTGGCGATGACAACGCGGGACTCGATCAGTACCTGACGCACCGAGATGTCGATATTCTTAATAAGAAGCCGGACCTCTTCCAGTTTGCTGTCCGTATCCTTGATCAGGAGAGTGTTGGTGCGAGAGTCGAAGGTCACGGATCCACGATCGGACAGGAGCCTGCTTGAACTGGTCGAGCTGGTGGAAGACGTGGTTGTCGTAGATGAAGTCGAGGTGCTCGTGCTGCCACCCTGATTGAGTAGTGTGGCCACATCCTCCGCCTTGGCGAAATTCAGCCGTACCCATTCGGTGCGCAGGGGAGCCAGCTCTTCAACCTGTTTCTGTGATTCCAGCTCCAATTTCTCCCGTGCGGCGATTTCTTCCGTGGGCGCGATCAGAATGACGGTGTCCTTCTGCCGTTTGGAAAGCCCCTTGGTCTTGAGGATGATGTCCAGGGCCTGGTCCCAGGGGACATTTTGCAGGCGCAGGGTGATGTTGCCGCCGACGGTGTCGCTGACCACCAGGTTGAGGCCGGTAAAGTCGGCCAGCAGTTGCAGCACGGAGCGGACCTCGATGTCCTGGAAGTTGAGCGAGAGGCGCTCGCCAGTGTAGGTGACTTCGCGGCTCTTGGCCATTTCCGCCTCTGACTTGGTCAGGGGGCGCAGTTCGACCACGTAGTCGTTGTCCGTCTGGTAGGCCAGGTGCTCGTATTCACCCTTGGCCTGGATGGATATCTGGGCATTCCCGTTGTTGGGCGTGGCTTCGACGGTTTGGGCCGGGGTCGCAAAGTCAGTGACATCCAATCGACGCATGAGATTGGGCGGTAATTGGGCACCGGCAAAATTGATGACGATGGCCCCGCCCTTCTGCTGCATGTCGGCGACGATTTTGGGATCGCTCAGGCTGATCAGTAGCCGCCCCTCGCCGGAAGGCCCGCGCCGGAAATCGATGTTTCGGATGCCTCGGCCACCGCCGCCGCTAAAGGGCGTGGTGGTAGCCGGCTCTTTGTGCATGGCTGTGGTGGTTGCCGCAGCCTTTTGCTTGGCCGGGGCCGCGCGCGGCGCGGGAGCCGGTTTCGGCGTGGCGGCCGTGGCGGCCGCTACGGTCTCTTGGCTGCCGCCGGAAATGGTGACGATGGCCTCGTTGCCGTTGACCTGGATGTCGTAGGGGGCCGCGCCGTTCAAATTGACGATCAGCCGGGTGCGCTTGCCAGCCTCCAGCGCCATGATGCTCCGCGCCATGCCGACGCCTATCCCCTGGCTCATTTTGGGTAGTTTGCTGGAGACATTGTCGAAATCGATGGCCAGACGGGCGGGATTGTCGGTCGTGAAGCTGCTTGGCTTGGGCAAGCCGCCGCTGGCCTTGATCAGGATCTGGACCTTCCCTTCGGGCAGCGATGAGAACTCGATCTTTTGAATCTCGACGCCCGCCGCCAGAGCTGGGGCGCCGATCAACAGCGCCAGCAGGCCCAGAATCATCGCGGATAACGAAAGGAACCTGTTCATGGTGGTGCTTCCAGGAATGATAAGTGGGATGTTCATTTGCCTTTCCCCTTGGTGTCGCCGCCCAGGGCCAGGACAGCTTGCCGCTCTTGGTAACTACCCTCGCCGTCGGCAACGATTTCGGTTAATTCAACCTTTTCTTCGGAAATGTGCGTGATCTGCCCATTGTTCAGACCCATGTAATTGCCGGGCTGCACCCGGTGGATGACCCCGTCCTGTGAGAGGACCAACGCCCAGGTTTTTTCCTGTTGTTGCAGGGTTCCCACCATGCGCAGGGTGTCGAGGGGGAATTGCTCCAGCTCTTCCTTGCGGCGCAGCAGGTCAGGACGGACACCGTCACCCGTGGTCTTGCCCTCGGCGAACTCCTCCGTGCCGAAGTCGCTACTGAAGGGGTTCCGGCGTCCACGGGCGTTGTAGACAAAGGTCTCTACCTGCTGAATCTGGGGTAGCGGCTCGATGGCCCTGGGTGGGCGCGCCTTCACCTCGTCTATGTAGCGTTGCAGCTCGTCCAGGTCGCTTTCGAAACAACCGGCAAGCCCGAGCGAAGCGACAAGCGGGGTCATCAACAGGAGCGCGCGCGAGGGACTGATCATTTCTTCTCCCCCTCGGCTCTGGCATCCTGTTTCGCCCTACCTCCTCCATCCGTGGAGTCGTCATCCAGGTAGCGGTATGTCTTTGCCGTGGCTTCCAGGATTAATTGCCCGCCCGCCTCCTTGCTGGGCGGCGTTATTTTGATGTTGTGCATGGTGACAATGCGTGGAAGGGCCGCCAGGCCGCTGATGAATTCGCCGAATTCATGATAGCCCCCTTGCACCGCGATCTTGATCGGAAGCTCGGCATAGAATTCCAGCGGGACTTCCGCGCCCGGTTGAAAGAGATTGAACTCAAGGCCTGCCGCAAGGCCGGTCTGTGAGACATCGACCAGAAGCTCCGCCACCTCGGTCTTGTTCGGCAGTTGCCGGAGCATGGCACCGAACGACTGTTTCATGTCTTCCAGTTGCTTCCGGTATTTGTCGAGATTGGCCGCCTTCCCCTGCTTGCCCTCAAGCGAGGTACGTAGCGTATGTTCCTCGTCTTGAGCCTGCTTGAGTTCGTTCAATTGGGCCTCAAGGTCGAAATAATATCCGCCGATGCCCAGGAAAAGGCTGAGGATCAGGATGGAAAGGAGCTTGACCGGAAGAGGCCAGGCGCCAACCTGGTTAAAGTCGAGTTCGTTGAGGTCCTGCAAGTTCATTGTGGTTTTTCCTCAGCTTTGGGTGAGGTTTGCTCCATCTTGAGCGTGAAAATGAAGAGCCCCGTCGTGCTGGCCGCCTCGCTGGCTATCTCTGTCAGGGACGGCTTGGTGAGCCAGGCGGACTTTTCGATCCCTCGCATCAGGGACGATACGCGCGCATTGGATTGCGCCCTGCCCTTGAGGGTCACAGCGGTGCCTTCCTGGGCCAGCTCCGTCAGATAGGACCCATCCGGCAGGACATTGATGATCTCGTCGAACAGATGGACGATCTGGGGGCGGCTGGTTTGCAGTTGCTGAATGACCTCCATGCGCGAAATCAGGCTGCTTTTGGTCTTTTCCAGCTCACGAATCTCTTTGATTTTCTCTTCGAGCAGGGCGATTTCCCGCTTCAGCAGCTCGTTCCGCTCGATTTGATCACCGATCTGTCCCCGGATGATGACGTGCGTCAGGATGACCAGCAGCAGGGTCAGGGCGATGCCCGCCGCCGCCATGTAGCCGAATTCCAGTTGCCGCTTCTTGCGCAGTTCCTCGCGCCAGGGGAGTAGGTTGATGCGTGCCATGTCAGTCGAAGCTCCTTAGCGCCAGGCCGCAGGCGATCATCATCGCCGGGGCGTCGTTACTGAGAGTTTGAGGCTTGACCCGTGCAGCCACGGACATGTTGGCGAAGGGATTGGCGATCATGGCCGGGGTGCCGACCTTTTCCTCGATGAGTTCCTCGACGCCGGGCAAGGCGGAGGTCCCGCCCGCAAGAACGATAAGATCGATGCTGTTATGGGAGCTGGCCGAGTAGAAAAATTGCAGGGCGCGGCTGACCTGTTGTGCCATGGCGTCCTTGAAGGGGTCCAGCACCTCTGGCACATAGTTATCGGGCAGCCCACCCTGCCGTTTGGCCATACCGGCCTCTTCCATGGAGAGGCCGTAGCGTCGCTGGATCTCTTCGGTCAGTTGGCGCCCCCCGAAGTTCTGTTCGCGGGTGTAAATGATTCTGTTGTCGTAAAGGACATTCAGTGTGGTGTTGGTCGCACCCACATCGGCCACTGCGATGGTCATATTCTCACCGCGATTCGGCCATTGCTCGGCCAGTTGGGAGCAGGCCAGTTCCATGGCGTAGGCCTCCACATCGACGATGGCGGCAGTCAATCCCGCCAGTTCGAGCGCTGCGACGCGGGCTTCGATGTTCTCGCTGCGGGAGGCCGCCAGGAGCACATCGACCATATCGGGATTCTTCTCGTTCGGTCCCAGGATCTGGAAATCCAGATTAATTTCTTCCAGGGGGTAAGGGATGTACTGATCCGCTTCCATTTGGATCTGGTTTTCCATCTCCAGCTCGGAGAGCGCGGCTGGCATGGCGATGACCTTGGTGATGACGGCGGAACCAGAAACGGCAACCGCAGCCCGTTTGGCCTTGGTCCCGGATTTTCGGATCACCTTCCGAATGGCGTCGCCAACCGCATCGATATCCGCAATGTTTTTTTCCACCACGGCGTTGGGGGACAGGGGCTCCACAGCGTAGCTCTCTACGCGGTACTGAGCCCCGGCACGGCCTGTCGCCCTACTCAGCTCAAGTAGTTTGACAGCGGTGGAGCTGATATCCAGGCCAATCAATTGGTTGGCCTGCGGGCGGAGAAATGAAAACATGATCGTCTCGCATGGGGTTGGTTACGGGATCGGTCCCATTACAACGTGCTTTAATAATATCTCATAACTGTATAGCAGTAAAAGAAAATTATGTGAAGTTAAATTTCTGGACAGGGATAATGGAACGAGCGCCCGCATTTTCCATACGCGCTATCCTGAAGACGGGCAGGTGCCCGGCGGCTGATTAGTGTTTAGAATGCGGGAACTGAGCTAACCAGGCCCTGGGGGCCGAATAACGTGTTGAGATGGATAGGTAAATTTTTTCTGTGGATGCTTTCGACCGGCTTTCTACTGGCCGTTGCGGGAGCTGTAGGCGTCTATCTCTACTTTGAGCCCAAGCTGCCGTCGATCGAGATCCTGAAAGATGTTCGCATGCAGGTGCCGCTGAGGATATTCAGTGCCGACGGCAAGCTGATGGCCGAGTTTGGGGAGAAGAAGCGGATTCCCCTCAAATACGCAGACATCCCGGATCAACTGGTCAAGGCGTTCCTGGCCGCCGAGGACGACCGTTTCTTCGAGCATCCCGGCGTGGATTACCAGGGCATTCTCCGCGCCGCCGGCCTGATGATCCTGACGGGCAAAAAGAGCCAGGGCGGCAGTACCATCACCATGCAGGTGGCAAGGAACTTTTTTCTAGGCCGGGAAAAGACCTTCGACCGCAAGCTGACCGAAATCCTCTTGTCGTTCCGCATCGAGCGGGAGCTTTCCAAGGAAGAGATCCTGGAGCTCTATCTCAATAAGATCTATCTGGGCAACCGGGCCTACGGCATAGGCGCCGCCGCACAGGTCTACTACGGCAAGGAGGTGAAGGAACTGTCTCTGCCCGAAATCGCCATGATCGCCGGCCTGCCCAAGGCCCCCTCGAAATTCAATCCCATCGTCAACCCACAGCGGGCCCAGGAGCGGCGAGACTATGTCTTGGGACGGATGCGCGATCTGGATTTCATCTCCAACGGTGAACTGGAGCAGGCGAAGAAGATATCGGAGAACGCAAAGGTACACGTCTCCATGGCCGAGGTGGATGCCCATTATGTGGCAGAGATGGTGCGTCACGAGATGGTGAGCCGTTATGGCGAGGATGCCTACATCAACGGCTACACGGTCTATACGACCATAGACTCCCGACTACAAGGTGCCGCCCTGTCGGCGGTGCGGAAGAACCTGCGCGTATACGAGCGCCGCCACGGGTATTTTGGGCCAGAGCAACGGCTGCCGGAGGCCGGCGCCAGTGACACCGCCTTGCAGCAGGCATTGTCCGCCACCTCAGCGGTGGCCGATCTGCGCCCGGCCATCGTGACCAAGGTCGAGGAGAAGAGCGCAACCGTCCATATCAAGGATGTGGGGCCAGTCACCCTGGGCTGGGAAGGGCTGGAATGGGCGCGCCAGCGCATCAGCGAGGATCAGCGAGGGAAAAAACCCAAGCAGGCCGGTGAAATCCTGAAGCCCGGCGATCTCGTCCGGGTCGCCGAAGAGGTCAAGCCGGACGGCTCCTCGCAGTGGACCCTGAGCCAGGTGCCGAAAACCCAGAGCGCCATGGTGTCGATCGCCCCTGAGGATGGCGCCATCAAGGCCCTGATCGGAGGATACGACTTCTACCACAGCAAGTTCAACCGCGCCGCCCAAGCCAAGCGCCAGCCAGGCTCCGGCTTTAAGGCGATGATCTATTCTGCCGCGCTGGAGGCGGGATTCACCCCCGCGACCCTGATCAACGATGCGCCGGTGATCACCGACGACGAAAGTTCTCAGTCGGCCATGTGGCGGCCGGAAAACTATACGGGTGAATTCGGAGGCCCAACCCGGCTGCGGATGGCCCTCGCCAAGTCTCGCAACCTCGTCTCCATTCGTGTCCTGCGGTCAATGGGGGTCAAGCACGCGCTCGACCATATCCAGAAGTTCGGTTTTAACGTAAACGAATTGCCGCACAATCTGACCATGGCCCTCGGCACCGGAGAGGTGACGCCCCTGGAAATGGCCCGCGCCTACGCCGTTTTCGCAAATGGCGGGTTTCTGATCGAGCCCCATGTGACCCAGCGGATAGAAGAGGCCGGCAAGGGCGTCGTCTTTCAGGCCAACCCACCCCGCGCTTGCGACCCCTGCGGCAGTCAGGGCGGAGCGGCCGCCAGCGTGCAGGAAGATATCGGCCTCTCGGCCGTCCGGCCGGCCCCAAGGGCTATCTCGCCGCAAAACAGCTTCCTGATGAATTCGATGATGCAGGACGTGATCCGCATGGGAACCGCCACGGACGCGAAGAAGCTAGGGCGCTCCGACTTGGCGGGCAAGACGGGCACCACCAACGATCAGCGCGACGCTTGGTTCAATGGCTTCCAAAAGAACCTGGTCGCCGTCGTCTGGGTGGGTAACGACGACTTCCAACCTTTGGGCGAGGACGAAACCGGCGGCAAGGCCGCATTGCCGGCCTGGATGGATTACATGTCCCTGGCCTTGAAGGATATTCCCGATCAACCGCCGGTCATGCCCTCGGGCATGTACAGGCTCCGTATCGACCCGGAAACTGGAGGACCCGCCTCACCGGAACAGAAAAACGCTATCTACGAGGTGTTCCAGTTGGGCGCAGCCCCTCAAAAGACCAGCGAGGGCGAGGCTGGCACCGAACCACCCGCCAGCCCGCAGGCCCCTCCGGCAGAAAAGATCCCCGAAAATCTCTTTTGATGCGTAAAGACAAGGTTTCCGGCGCGGTCGCCGCCGAGGCGGCGCGTATCCTGGCCGAGAGCGGCGGCTTGGATTTCGCCTCGGCTAGGCGAAAGGCCGCGAAACGCCTTGGCATAGGCGATCGAAAAAGCCTTCCGGATAACCTGTGCATAGAGGCTGCGTTAAGGGAATATCAAGCCTTGTTTCTGACCCACCGGCAACCCGAGGCGCTGAGACAGTCGAGAGAATGGGCCGCGCGGATAATGCGGACCCTGCATGCCTTCTCGCCACGACTCACCGGCGTGGTGCTCGATGGCAGCGCCGATTGGCGCAGTCCCCTGGAGATCCACCTCTTTGCCGATTGCTGCGAGGATGTCCTGTTGGAGCTGATGGGACAGCATGTTCGCTGGAACAACGAGGATCGCCTCGTCGTCTATCCCGACGGGGCACATGAACGGCGTCCGCTGTTTCGTATCCAGCACGGGGATATGGAGGTGGAACTGATCTGCTTCCCCTCCGGGGAACTGAAGAACCGCATCCCCCTGAATCCCCTGGACGGCCGGCCGATGAGGCGAGCCCGGCTGGCGGAATTGGAGAAGGAATTGCGCGAATCCTGACCGGGTCAAATCGAAAAGGCGCCAGAGGCGCCTTTCCACAAAACCGCGTCGAGAACTCTTACCGGGCGTACTTGCGGCGGAACTTGTCCACGCGACCGGCGGTATCGACGATCTTCTGCTTGCCGGTATAGAAAGGATGGCAAGAAGAGCAGACTTCGATATGGAGATCTTTCTCGCCCAAGGTGGAACGAGTCTCGAAGCTGTTGCCACAGCTACAGTTCACCTTGATCTCTTTGTATTCGGGATGAATGTCGGCCTTCATTTTTACTGTCCAGATAATTAGGGTCGCGAACGCGAGGCAGCGAATTATAGAGATGCCACCGCCGGGGTTCAATAGCGGCCGCCCATTTTTTCACTGATGCGCCGTTTGAGTCCCTTTCAAAGGCGCCGGTCCGCTAAGCTGGCGCTTCAAAAAATCCGATCAGATCATTGAGAAAGCGAAAACCTAATTCGGTGGGAAGAACGAAGCCGGGCAGGGATTCCAGAAGCCCCTTGTCCATAGCCTTCCGTAGGGAGACCTCGATGCGGGATAAGGGGAGTCCCGTGCGCGCCTCGAAGAGGGGCAAAGCGAACCCTCGCCTAAGCCGCAAGGCATTCATCATGAATTCCAGGATCAGATCCTCGGTCCCAAGCCCTCGGCGGCCGGCCTCGGCCTGGGGCGCTGTCAGGTAGCGCCTGGGATGACGTTCCTTCCAGTTGCGCCTGACCTGTCCGCCCCCAAGGGTCAGCTTGCCGTGGGCGCCGGCGCCGATGCCGAGGTAGTCCCCGAACTCCCAGTAGTTGAGATTGTGGCGGCATTCCCGGCCGGGGCGGGAAAAGGCGGAGACCTCATATCTTTCCATGCCGCTGCTGGCCAGGAATTCGAGGCCGGTTTCCTGGATGTCATAGAGGCTGTCCTCGTCGGGCAATGACGGGGGGGCCTGGCTAAAAGGGGTATTCGGTTCCAGGGTGAGCTGATACCAGGAGAGATGCTCCGGCCCTAGGCCCATCGCCATGCGCAGATCGGCCATGGCCGCCTCTTGCGTTTGATGGGGAAGGCCGAACATCAGGTCCAGGTTGATGTTGCCGAAGCCCGCCTGGCGGGCAGTCTGAAAGGCCGCCACGGCATCCGCCCGTCCGTGGATGCGGCCGAGGGCCTTGAGTGAGCCCTCATCGAAGGATTGAACACCGATGGAGAGGCGGTTGACGCCGCTGTCACGATAAGCGGAGAAATGACCGGCATCCGCCGCACCCGGATTGGCCTCCAGCGTGATTTCGGCGCCCTCGACAAGGGGGGCAAGTTCTCCGATGGCCGCAAGCAGACGGGCCACCGCATCTCCCGGCAAGAGGCTGGGGGTGCCGCCGCCGATAAAGATCGATGCGATGGGCCGGTCCCCGGCGCTCGGGTACTGGCGGGAAAAGTCCGCGATCAGGGCATCCACATAGGCGGAAACATCCAGATCCCGAGGGAGTTCATGCGAGTTGAAGTCGCAGTAGGGACACTTGCGCAGGCACCAGGGGAAATGGATGTAGAGGGCAAGGGGGGGCAGTGGCATGATGTTACCCGGCTTGGCCATGTCCACGGATCAGCGCCATTTTATCGCAGAGCTTCAATTGCTTGATGCTGTACTCACGCTGCTGGGCGGCGCCCCTGTCCTCGGCCTGTTCGGCATAAACCAGGGCCACCGGCCGCCGGGAGCGGGTGTATTTGGCGCCCTTGCCGCTGTTGTGGAGCGCGATCCTTGCCGCCAGGTCTTTCGCCACGCCGGTGTAATGGGTGCCGTCACCGCATTCGACGATGTAGACATGCCAGCTCAAGGGTCAGACCGGTTCCAGATTGGCATAGGAAAGCACTAGCCACTTGCAACCGGCCGACTCGAAGTTCACCTGCACACGGGCACTCGGCCCCTGCCCCTCCGCATTGAGCACCAGGCCCTCGCCGAACTTGGCATGTCTGACCCGCTGGCCCAGGCGGTATCCGGCGCTATCGTCGATAAAGGGACGGCTCTGATAGACCGCGCGGCTGACCTTGGGGGCGCTACGGACCTCTTCGATCAGGTGCGACGGGATCTCCCGCAGGAAGCGCGACGGCAGGGAATAGTTTTCATTGCCATAGAGGCGCCGGGTCTCGGCATGGGTCAGGTAGAGTTGATTCATGGCACGGGTCATGCCGACATAACAGAGACGGCGTTCCTCCTCCAGCTTGCCGGGGTCCTGGGCCGACATGCTGTGGGGGAAGAGCCCCTCCTCCAGCCCGCCGATGAAGACGAGGGGGAACTCCAGCCCCTTGGCCGAGTGGATCGTCATCAACTGGACGCAGTCCTCGTAGGGATCTGCCTGGCCCTCGCCCGCCTCCAGGGCGGCGTGAGAGAGGAAAACAGACAGAGGATCGGCCTCCTCGTCCGCGAAGTCGTATTCGAATTGGCGGGCGGCGGAGACCAGCTCCGCCAGGTTCTCGATGCGGTCTTGCCCCTTGCCGTCCTTGCTGTTCTGGAAATGGGCGTGGAGGCCAGCCTTGTGGATGGCATGGGCGACACGGTCGTGCAGTTCCATGTCCGCCGTGGCGGCCTGCAATTCCTCGATCAATTCGAGGAAAAGCTTCAGGGCATTACCGGCCCGTGCCGTCATGCCCCCCCCCTGCAACAGCTCGATGGACGCCTGCCAGAGGGAGCAGCCGAAGTCACGAGCGTGGTTGCGGACGGCATCCAGGGTGCGGAGACCAATGCCGCGCGGCGGGGTATTGACCACCCGTTCGAAGGAACCGTCATCCTGGCGGTTGGTCAGCAGCCGCAGATAGGACAGGGCATCCTTGATCTCGGCGCGTTCGAAGAAGCGCAGACCGCCATAGACCCGGTAAGGGGTTCCGGTCTGGATCAGGGCCTCTTCGAACAGGCGCGATTGGGCGTTGGAGCGGTAGAGGATGGCGCAATCGGCCCGGCGCCGTCCGGTCTCGACGAACTGGCGGATGCGTTCCGTCACGAAGCGGGCCTCGTCCACCTCGTTGAAGGCGCTGTAGAGGCGGAGGAGTTCGCCCTCACCGCTGTCGGTCCAGAGATTCTTGCCTAGACGGCTGGGGTTGTGGGCAATTACGGCGTTGGCGGCGGAAAGGATGTTGCCGGTGGAGCGGTAATTCTGTTCCAGCCGGATCAGACTTGCATCGGGGAAGTGCTTCTGGAAGTCGCGGATATTTTCCACCCGCGCCCCGCGCCAGCCATAGATCGACTGGTCATCGTCCCCCACCACGAACAGCTTGTTCTCTTCGCCGGCCAGGAGGCGCAGCCAGGCGTACTGAATGGCGTTGGTGTCCTGGAACTCGTCCACCAGCACATGCCGGAAACGCTTGCGGTAATGCCCCAGGATGTCGGGGCGGTCACGCCACAGCTCCTGGGCGCGCAGCAGCAGCTCGGCGAAATCGACCATGCCGCCGCGCTCGCAGGCCGTCTGGTATTCCGTATAGATGCGCACCATCTGGCGCTGGTAGGGATCATGGCCGGGATCGAGATGCTGCGGGCGCAGGCCCTCGTCCTTCTGGGCGTTGATGTACCACTGGGCCTGCTTCGGCGGCCACTTGGCCTCGTCGATGTCGAGGGAACGCATGACCCGCTTCACCAGCCGGAGCTGGTCGTCCGAATCGAGGATCTGAAACTCCCTGGGCAACCGCGCCTCTTGCCAGTGGGCGCGCAGCAGGCGGTGGGCCAGACCGTGGAAGGTGCCGACCCACATGCCGCTGTTGGGGGCCTGGAGTAGTTGCTCGATACGGCTCTGCATCTCGCGGGCCGACTTGCTGGTGAAGGTCACCGCCAGGATCGACCAGGGCGAAATCTGCTCCACCTCCAGCAGCCAGGCGATACGGTGGACCAGCACCCGCGTCTTGCCGCTGCCCGCGCCGGCCAGCACCAGCGCGCCGCCTGATGAAGTGGAGACTGCCTCGCGCTGGGCGTCGTTGAGATTGTCGAGAATGTGGGAAACGTCCATCGGGGGATTTTATCAGACTACAATTCCCAAGGTGGGACGCGGGGATAGATGATGATCAAACAGGCGAAATGGTTGCTCTGGGTGCTGGCTGCGGTGGCGGCCGTTGCCTGGTTACGCTGGGAATTGCAGCCCGCGCCGCTGACAGTCAAGGTGGCCCTGGTGGAGCGGGGCCTGGTGGAACGCACCGTAGCCAATACAAGGGCGGGGGCGGTCAAGGCCTGCCGCCGCGCCAAGCTTTCCCCCAGCGTGGGCGGACAGATCGCCCGCTTGGAGGTGAAGGAAGGCGAGCGGGTCAGTGAGGGAGATCTGTTGCTGGAACTCTGGAATCTGGATCTGGTGGCGGAGATGGGTCTGGCGGAGAGCCAAGCGTCGGCCTCGGAGGCCAGTGCCAAGGCCGCCTGCCTGCGGGCGGAGGAGGCCCAACGCGAGGCTGACCGCAAGTCCCGCCTGCATAAATCCGGGGCCGTCTCCGAGGAGACCATCGACCAGGCTCAGACCCAGGCCCAGACCAGTAGCGCCGATTGCGATGCGGCCCGCGCCCAGGCCAAGGTCAGCGAGGCGCGCATCGGCGTGACCAGGGCCAACCTCGAACGTACCCGCCTGCATGCCCCCTTTACTGGCGTCATCGCCAAGATCAACGGTGAACTGGAGGAATATGTCACCCCCTCCCCTCCCGGCATCGCCACCCTGCCGGTGGTCGATCTGGTGGACGACGCCTGTTTCTATGTAGCCGCCCCCATCGACGAGGTGGACGCCATGGGGATCAAGGCCGGCATGGCCGCCCGCATCTCCCTGGACGCCTTTGGTGATCGCCGCTTCGATGCGGAGGTGCGGCGTATCGCCTGCTATGTCCTCGATGTGGAGAAGCAGGCCCGCACCGTCGAGGTGGAGGCGGTCTTCGTGAACGGGGACGATGCCCTGGAGCTGCTGGCCGGTTACAGCGCCGACCTGGAGATCGTGCTGGAAAAGCGGGAGGGGGTCTTACGCATGCCTACCGAGGCGGTCCAGGAGGGCAATAAGGTGCTGGTCTTCGACCGGGCGGAGGGAGTGTTGAAGGAGCGCAAGATCGAGGCCGGGCTCTCCAACTGGAAATACACCCAGGTGGCCGCCGGGTTGACGGAGGGCGAAGAGGTAGTGTTGCCGGCGGGCAAGCAGGGGCTGGTGGACAGCGCCCCGGCCCGGATCGCGGAAGAGAGCGGCAAATGATCCTAAATTCCACATTCAACCGCAAAGACCGCAGAGGAACTCATAGAAATACAAGTAGTCACCTGTGCTTCGCCACTCACCCAGAAGGTGAAAATGCCGAAAGAGGTAACCCCCGGTCTTCCTTCGCGTTCTTTGCGTCCTTTGCGGTTAAGCCAAGGTTTCCAGGATGATCCGGCTGGAGGCCATCGACCGCAGTTTTCAGGTGGGCGGCGAATGGGTGCATGCCCTGCGCCAGGTGAGCCTGGAGATCCCGGCGGGTGACTACGTCGCCATCATGGGGCCTTCGGGGTCCGGCAAATCGACCCTGCTCAACATGATCGGGCTGCTCGACCGGCCCGACCGGGGGCGCTATCTGCTCGGGGGAATCGACACCGCCGGCCTGAGCGAGGAGGGCCGGGCAGACCTGCGCCGCGACAAGATTGGCTTTGTGTTTCAGTCCTTTCACCTCATCCCCCGGCTCACCGCCGCCGAGAACGTGGAACTGCCCCTGGTGCTGGCCGGTATAGACCCCCATGAGCGCAAGGCCAGGGTGGCGGATTTGCTGCGGCAATTGAATCTCTCGGACCGGGCCAGGCACCGGCCGGATCAACTCTCGGGCGGACAACGGCAGCGCGTGGCCATTGCCCGCGCGCTGGCCATGCGGCCCGCCGTGCTCCTGGCCGACGAGCCCACCGGGAACCTGGACCTGACCTCGGGCCGGGAGGTGGTGGAGACACTGGAAGGGATGAACGAGAAGGGTATCAGCCTCCTGGTCGTGACCCACGATCCCGCCATCGGCGGGCGGGCACGCCGTCGCATCCGCATGGTCGATGGCTTGGCCGAGGAGGGGGCATGAGGACGGCCGATCTCTTCGGCTTCGGTCTCAAAGCCCTGGGCGGGGCGCGGTTGCGCACCGCTCTGATGCTGCTGGCCATGACCATCGGCGTTGCCGCCGTGGTGATGCTGACGGCCCTGGGCGAGGGGGCGCGCCGCTATGTGGTGGAGAGCTTTTCCGATCTTGGCACGCACCTTTTGATCGTCCTGCCGGGACGTTCCGAGACTACCGGGGCGGCCCCGCCGATCATGGGAGAGACCCCGCGCGACCTGACCCTGGACGACGCCCTCGCCCTGGCCCGAGGCAGGGATGTGGAGTTTGTCGCCCCGCTGATGATCGGCAGTGCACCCGCCTCCAACGGCGGTCGCCAGCGTGACTTGACGGTGATCGGTTCAACCTGGGAGCTGTTGCCGGTCCGGCATCTCAGGCTGCGCCAGGGCGGATTTCTGCCGAAGGGGGATGCCGATCGCGCCAGCCCGGTCGTGGTGCTGGGTGAGAAGACATTGAAGGAGCTGTTCGGCAATCAATCTCCCTTGGGGGCCTGGATTCGCCTCGGCGACCGCCGCTTCCGGGTGATCGGTGTGCTGGAACCGCTAGGCCAGAGCGTCGGGACCGATTTCTCCGATATCGCCATCATTCCCGTAGCCTCGGCCCAGGCCCTGTTCAACACCTCTTCCCTGTTCCGCATCCTGGTGCAGGCCAAAGGGCGGGAGGCCATCCCCAAGGCCAGGGAGTTTATCCTCGATACCATCCGCGCTCGCCACGAGGGGGAAGACGATGTAACGGTGATCGCCCAGGATGCCCTGCTCTCCACCTTCGACGGCATCCTCCGCGCCCTGACTTACACCGTGGGCGCCATCGCCGCCGTCAGTCTGGCGGTGGCTGGGATACTGATCATGAACGTGATGCTGGTGGCGGTCTCCCAGCGTACCCAGGAGATCGGCCTGCTCAAGGCACTCGGGGCCACGCAGCCCCAGGTGCTGGGGCTGTTCCTGGCCGAATCGGCCCTGCTGTCCATCCTGGGCGCCATTTCCGGCGTGCTGGTCGCCCAGGGGGTGATCTGGGGGGTGGCGCGGGCCTATCCCGCCTTCCCCATTGCGGCTCCCCTCTGGGCCCCCATTGCGGCGGTGGCGGTGGCGATCACCAGCGGCCTGCTTTTCGGCTGGCTGCCAGCCCGGCGCGCCTCCCGGCTCGACCCGGTTTTGGCCCTGGCAGGCGGTTGAATATGCGCGCGGCCGACCTGATCAACCACTCATTCACGGCCCTGCGAGCGGGCCGGGTGAGAAGCTTTCTCACCATGCTGGGTATCGCCGTCGGCATCGCGGCCGTGGTGGTGCTGACGGCCGTCGGCGAAGGGGTGCAACGTTACGTCCTGCGGGAGTTCACCCAGTTCGGCGCCAATCTGATCGCCGTCACGCCTGGGAAGACAGAGACCTTCGGCGTCTCCGGCGCCATGGTCAGTAATGTGCGCCCCCTCAGCCTGGATGATGCCCGTTCTTTGGAGAGGGTGCCGGGCATAGAGGCTGTGGTGCCGGTAGTGCAGGGCAACGCGGCCGTGGAGGCGGGACGCATGTCACGGCGAAGCATGATCCTGGGTGTGGGATCGCGAGTCCCCGATGTCTGGAGCATGCATCCCGCCCTCGGGCGTTTTCTGCCGAGTGACGATTTCACTGCCGCGCGGGGCTATGCCGTGCTGGGCAGCAAGATGGGCGAGGAGCTGTTCCCGGATCGCTCAGCCCTGGGTGAGCGCATCCGCATCGGCAGCGAGAGCTACCGGGTGGTCGGCGTCATGGAACGCAAGGGGCAGATGCTCGGCTTCGATCTGGACGATACGGTCTATATCCCCACTTCCCGCGCCATGGCCATGTTCGACCGGGAGAGTCTGATGGAGATCGATCTGCTCTACAGCGCCGGCCTTAGTAGCGGTCCGGTGGCGGAGCAGGTCAAGCGCCATCTGAAAGAACGCCACGGCGCCGAGGATTTCACCGTGGTGACCCAGGACCAGATGCTGGAGGTGCTGGGAGACATCCTGGGTGTGCTGACCATCGCCATTGGCGGCCTCGGCGGCATCTCGCTGCTGGTGGGAGGCGTCGGCATTCTGACCATTATGACCATCACGGTGAACGAACGCCGGGGCGAGGTCGGGCTGCTCCGGGCCCTAGGGGCGCGGCGGCGGCAGGTGTTGATCCTGTTCCTGCTGGATGCCGTCACCCTGGCCGGCGTGGGCGGCCTGATCGGCCTGGGGCTGGGGATCGGCTTGGCGCTGCTGGCGGGCGCCCTGCTCCCGGCCCTGCCCGTCAGCATCTCTTGGTTCTACGCGACCATGGCGGAGGTCATCGCCCTGCTCGTGGGACTGGCCTCCGGTGTTGCCCCCGCCATGCATGCGGCTCGCCTCGATCCGGTGGAGGCACTGCGGGCGGAGTGAGCCCTGACTTTCTATTTCACCTCGAAATCGAAATAGGTCCGGGGGAAGGGTTCGTTCCGCAAAGTGAAGTGCCACCATTCCATGCGGTAGGGCTTGAAGCCGTGTTTCATCATCATTTGCCGCAACAGGTGCCGGTTTGCCTTCTGCTGCGGGCTGATCTTGCCCCAATCGGTCCAAGAGACGGGACCAAAGAAATCGAACGGAGAGCCCATGTCCAGCTCCGCCCCCGTATGCAGGTCGATGAGGGTCAGATCGACCGTACTGCCTCGGGTGTGGCTGGATCGCCTTGCGATGTAACCTTCCCGGAACAGGTCCCGCTTTTCGAGTCCGGGGTAGTAGAGCGTTTTGGTGCGCTTGTCGCGGGGATCGCTGGCCCAGCGGAAAAAGTGACGGACACCACGTTTAGGGCGATAGGCGTCGAATATCCTTAATCCCAGGGAGCGAATGACCAGCTCCGCCTGAACCCTGGCGAGGACCCGAGCCGCCTCTTCGGTAAGAATGGCGTCGGGACCGGCGTAGCCGTCGATCCGGGCGCCAACGAAATTGTTGCTGCCGGAATAGCGCAAATCGACGGAGATGGCCGGAATGATTTCTCTGACATAGACGAACCCACGGGGGAGATTCGCCGCCGTCACGGGGCTTGTCTGAAGGCAAAGGGTCATGAGGAAGGTCAGGATTACGAATCTCAAGCGATTATGCACCAAGGGCTCCATTAGGAGGCAGGGAGATTCCAGCCAGAATTCTCAACAGTTGACTTTAGTTGAAAGAATGTGTTGACCCCTGTCAATAATTTTACGATCCTTGTCCTTGCTATTCATGCACCGCCTTTTAGACTACACGAGTGTTTGCGTTAAGTATCTTACCCCTGGGTTGAAGGAGCCGGCATCCCGAGTCGCAAATGAGCGGACCACCCGCAGGAATCGCGTCCACCCTTAAGCAGTAACCAGTGAGGGAAAGAATGAAGTATCAGAACCCCGAGTTCGTGATCGCCAATGCCCACCATCTCCGCCTGAAGACGCGGATATTCCTTTATGTTGTCGCTATTCTCTCCTTCGGTGGCATTTACAGCGGCTACAACTGGTACGAGACCCAGCGGGAGAACAGTCGTCTCGATGCCCAGATCGCCGGGCTCAATCAGTCCTACAACGAACGCATCACCAGCCTTTCCGGCCTTATCGATATCTTCGAAGGCGAATTCCTCAAAAAAGGCGCCAACATCTCAGGCCTGGAGCGGGGCAAAATCGACGAATACCGGGATAAGCTGAGGGCATACAAGCGCCGGATGGAAATCGAGCAGATCGCCGACAAGATCCGCCTGCTGGCCAGCCATGTCGAAACCGAATACGCCATGGAGATCGCCGACTCCATTCACAAATGGGCAACGCCTTACGGCAACGACCCCGATATGCTGGTGGCACTTGCCTATGTCGAATCCAGCTTCAAGCCGTCACAGGTCTCCAACAAGGGGGCCTTGGGACTCACGCAGGTCATGCCGGCATGGGTCAATTGCGAGAACCCCAAAAAGATCTGTCACGAGTTAAGCTTCGTCCAGAGCGCAGATGACTTGGCCAATGATGTGGACAAGAATATCCGCGCAGGCTCGGCTATTCTGAAGTTCATGCTCCAGCAGTCGAAGGGCAAGTGGGACCACGCCCTGGCCTCCTATAACCTGGGCTGGAACAAGGTTGGTTCCGAGGTCGAGGCGGGCAACGACCTCGATTACATCTACGCCAAGAAGGTCCTGCGGGTCTACACACGTCTGAAACAGATCGAACTGCACCAGACGGCAGCGGCTGAAGAGCGTCCATCTGCTTGATTTGAGAATTGCCGGGGCATAATTCGGCCATTTTTTGGACAGGATTTACAGGATTATTTCCCCATATAAGCTGTCAATCCTGTCCATCTCCCCGGTCGCGAATAGATTGAACGATCTGGGTGGTCGAAACACCATCGACATAAGTCAACGCCAGCACCTGTCCACCTGCCTCGCGGACACAGGCAGCCCCAGGAATCCTGTCTGGATCATTGTCGCCACCCTTGACCAGGAAATCCGGCTTGAGCCGACAGATCAACCGTTCCGGGGTCTCTTCCGCGAAGGGGACCACCCAATCGACACAGCCCAGGGCCGCCAGCACCCGCATTCGCTGGACCAGGGTATTCACCGGCCGGTCATCACCCTTGAGGGCACGCACGGTCTCATCCGCATTGACCGCCACCACTAGCCGGTCGCCCAGCTTGCCCGCCTCTTCCAAATAGGTCACATGGCCCGCGTGCAGGATATCGAAACAGCCGTTGGTGAGAACGATGGTTTCTCCCCGCGCTCTGGCCGCGGCCAGGGCAGAGACCAGACTCTCCTCGCCGATGATGCCATGACCGGCCGCCTGCTCGTCATGCAGAGCCAGGTATAGCTCGTCTCCGCTCACCGTGGCCGTTCCCAGCTTGCCTACCGCCACCCCAGCGGCGGCGTTGGCCATGAGAGTCGCTGCCTCCAGGGAGATGCCGGTAGCAAGACCGGAGGCAAGGGTAGCGATGACGGTGTCACCGGCGCCCGTCACATCGAAGACCTCGCGGGCGCGGGTCGGCATATGGCGCGCCTGCCGCCCCTTCTCCAGCAGGGTCATGCCCTGCTCCCCGCGCGTGATCAGCAGGGCGTCAAGGCCCTGCTCGGCAATCATGAGTTCGCCGCGAACCGCCAGCTCATCTTCGGCCTCGCAAACGCCAGCGACCGCCTCGAACTCGTGCAGGTTGGGGGTGATCAGGGTGGCCCCCGCGTATTTGCCGAAATCCATCCCCTTGGGATCGACCAGCACCGGCTTGCCAGCGTTTCGGGCGGCCCGGATGAAGGCCTGCGGGTGACGCAGGGTCCCCTTGCCGTAGTCGGAAAGGACCACAACATCGACGGTTGGCAACAATCGGGAGAATCCCTCCAGCAGGGAAGCCGGGTCAAAGCCCGGAAAACCATCCTCGAAATCAAGGCGGATCAATTGCTGGTGGCGGCTGATGATGCGGAGCTTGGTGATGGTTGGAAAGGATGCCATCCGCTCGAAACGGCAATCCACGCCACTCCCTTGCAGGCGAGCGGCCAGAACCCTGGCCATTTCGTCATCCCCGGTCAGACCCATCAGCAGGCAATGCCCACCCAGCGCCCTGATATTGAGCGCCACGTTGGCCGCGCCGCCCGGCCGAAACTCCTCCTGCTCGACCCGCACCACGGGCACAGGGGCCTCAGGCGAGATCCTGGAGGCCGGTCCGTGCCAGTAACGGTCCATCATGACATCGCCGAGCACCAGGACCCGGCCGGTTGAGAAATCAGGAAGTTCTTTCATGGGGCGTCGTCGTTAACGTGAAAATACGTGCTGAAAGCACACCATTGCTTTTCGGGATAAATCGGCGCTCATTTTCGCACGGGGAACCGCCCAGCAGGAATTATCCGAGGCTCAGCGCTGGCAGTGAGGGCAATGAAAGGTGGATCGCTGTCCCAGACGGCTCTCGCGGATGGGTTCTCCGCATTGGGTACAAGGCAGACCGGCGCGGCCATAGACCTTGAGCTGCTGGGCGAAGTAGCCGGGACGGCCGTCTTCGCGGATGAAGTCGCGCAGACTTGTACCTCCCTGTTCGATGGATCGGAGCAGTACCCCCTTGACGGCCTCGGCCAAAAACCTGTAGCGCTCCCGCTCGATCTCCCCCACCGCGCGGGCCGGGTGGATGCCGGCCATGAAGAGAGACTCGTTGGCATAGATGTTACCGACACCCGCCAGAATGCGGCTGTCCATCAGAAACTGCTTCACAGCAGAGCGGCGGCCCTTGGCGCGTTGGTGCAGGTAATCCCCGTTGAAGGACTCCTCCAGGGGCTCAGGACCCAGGCCCTTCAGCAGGGGGTGGACCAGAGGATCTGCCTCGGTCCAAATCAGGGCGCCGAAGCGCCTCGGATCGCGAAACCGCAGAACCTGCCCATCGATGCGGATATCAACGTGGTCATGGGGACCCGGCGGGGCCTGGGCGGGAAGGACGCGTAGGCTGCCGGACATACCCAGATGGAGGATCAACGTCCCGCCATCGGTTCGCAGCAGCAAGTATTTGGCGCGGCGCTCTACCGCCAGGATGCGCCGGCCCTGGAGGTGGCGGGGCAGATCGGCCGGTATGGGCCAGCGGAGCCGGTGGTCGCGGATAATCACCTGTTCGATGATTCGGCCGGTGAGGTGGGGCGCGATACCGCACCGGGTGGTTTCGACCTCGGGCAGTTCGGGCATCAGCCTATCAGTCGGCGGCAGGCGTGGGCGCGGGGCTTGTGCCGGGAATGGCTGTCTCGGGCTTGCCGCTTCCCGGCGGACTCAGGAGATCAGAGCCGCCAGGCAAAAGGTAGCCGATCTTGAGATCGGGCTCGATCAGCCAAATCTGCCCTTCCCGCTTCTGAATCAGGAAGCGGTCGATCCGGTCGCCCTCTAGCGTCAGGGCAACCTCCTCACCACCCTCGACCTTGTCGATGGCGACGATTTGCAGCGATTGGGCGCGGAGCCAATCCTGCACCCGCTGATTCAGATCGTCCGGGCTGAGGCTGGGGTCAGCAGGTTCCATGGCCCAGCCCATGCCGGTCTTATAGAGGCGGTATTGGGGAACCTTGATCTCCTTGAGCCGGGTGCCCTCCGGCAGCAGGCTGGGGCTCAGGAGTTGTTCCGGCAGGGCGCCGAGATGGTGGTAGAACCGATCGATGACCAGGTTCAACCGGCCACCATGCTCGACATAGCGCTGATTGTTTACCGGATTGCTCGCGCCGAACAGGAAGCTGTCGTTGTCCACCTGGAGCCGGATCGGCTTGTCGAGGCCGAACTGGGCCAGGTTCTCCTTCGGCAGGGGAAAGCTGCCGATGATGGGGGCCTCCACCACCCGCGCCAGGGCGGTGAGGCGTATTCGATTGGCCGGCAAATCGTAGGGGCGAAGCATATGCCAGCCCCCGCCCCGTTGCCCGAACTCAAGCACCCTGCCGTCGGGGTGCTCGATGCGAAGGCTTTGCACCCCGTCGGGCGAACGGCCAGTCAGCCGGTCCAGCCTTTCAGGCTCCTTGCCGGGCTCAAGCCAGGCGAAAAGCCCCAGGGCGGCGACCACCAGAAGCAAAAGGAGATTGATCAGCAGCTTGCGATTCATAGGCTGGGTCAGCGGTTGCGGCGGCGCCACCAGATGAGGAAACCGGCGCCGAACAGGGCCAGCGGCAGGACGATCAGGAAGCTGAGGGCAAGGATCGCCCCAGCAGCCTGAGAGGCCTCAAAGCTGAGGTCGGGCGAGGTCTTGGCCGGGATGTCGAGCAGCCGTTCGTCGCCGCTCAGCCAGCGGATCAGATTGACGCCCAGGTTCAGGTTGCCGCCGTTGCCGAGGAAGGCATTGGAGAGAAAATCTCCATCCCCCATCACTAGGACCCGCTGCCCCTTCTCCTTGACTTGGCGGTCGAAGAGATAGGCGATGGTCAGGGGTCCAGCCTTCTCGCCAACGTCAGCGTCGTGCTGGATCTGACCGCTGAGGGGGCCTGTCTCGTTCCAGGTACGCTCCAGGGTCTCAAGCAACGCAGAGCCATTCCACCCCTCCGGCACCTTCGCTTCCAGGCTGGCGGCATGGGGAAAGAGGCTGACCTGACTCAGGGAGCCCACGGCAGGATGGTCGGGATAGGCGGTAATCAGGGCGACTGCCGGGTCTTTTATTCCGAGGGCGTAAGCGTTTACATCGACGACGGTCCCCGGCAGGACCTTCAGCCCCAGCGCTTCGGCCAGGGGCTCCAGGCCGAAGAGGGGGCCGGGGTCGAGCAGCCAAAGCAGGTTGCCGCCCTGCTCCAGATATTTTTTGAGGATTCCAACCTCACCCGGCATGAGATCGGCACGGGGGCCGGGGATGATCAGCAGATTGATATTCGCAGGGATATCGGGGGTCTCGGCCAGGTTCAGGGGACGCACACGGTAGCCCTTATGCTCCAGCTCCTTGCCGAAGTCGCCCAGGTCGAAATTGGCCTGCCCCTCGACGGCACGCTCCCCGTGGCCGGCGAGAAAGCCGACCCAGCGCTCGCCCCCCAGGATCAGACGCTGGATAGCGTTGGTGATGGACTCCTCATTGAGGTCGGTGAGGGTCTCGCTACGGCCCTGGTACTCCAGCATCAACTCACCGGCGACGGTGATGCCGAGCTTGCGGGCCAGCTCCGGTTCCAGGTCGGGATTGATGAAGGAGAGCTCGATCTTGTCGCTGTAGCGCCGGTAACGTCCAATGAGTTCCCGGATAGGATCGCGCAGCAGGGCGTTTTCCGGGGCGAAGCACTTGATGCTGACCGGTCCCTCCAGCCGTTGCAGCAGACTGACGGAAGGCCCGGAAAGGCTATTGCGGCCGCCGGCGGTCCAGTCCCACTGGGTCTCGTAACGGGTGCCGAGCCAGCCGATCAGGCCGACGGCGGCGAAAAAGAGCAAATAAAAGGCGATATTGTTGATCCGGCGAGCGAGGACGCCATGGGGTTGGGGCATGGTTCAATCCTCCCTGCGCCGGTTATCCAACCGGCGGATGGTCAGCAGCAGAAAGGCCGCAATCAGCAGCAGGTAGTAGATCAGATCGCTGGTCCGGATCAGACCCCGCATCATGAACTCGTAGTGGGACTGGAGGGAGAGCCAGTTGAACAGCCGTCCGCTCTGCTCGCCGGTCTCGGCCGCCAGATTGATGATCCAGAAGAAAAGCAGCACGCCGTAGGTGCCTATGGCGGCGATGGCGGGCTGGGCGGTCAAGCTGGAGATGAAGAGCCCGACAGCGGCGAAGGAGGCTGTCGCCAGGAAAAGACCCAGAAGGGCAGCGGCCAGCTTGCCGAAATCGAGGCTGCCACCGATCAGGAGTGACAGCGGCATCAGCAGGGTCAGGCCGAGGGAGACGGCGATGAAACCCATGAAGCCGAGGTATTTGCCTAGCACGATCTGGGTCATGGAGACCGGCGCCGTCAGCAGCAGGCTGAAGGTGCCGTTGCGTAGCTCGTCGCTGATCAGACGCATGGTCAGCAGCGGCGTCAGCAGCATGAGGAAGGTAACGGCAGCACCGAAGAGGGGCGTGGCGATCAGGTCGGTCAGCCCCGGCGCGCCCTCCATGCCCGCGAGACGCGACTGCACTTGCAGGAAGGTATCGATCTGGGCCAGAAAGATCCAGGCCAGGATCAACTGAATGACCCCCAGCACGCTCCAGGCGAGGGGTGACAGAAAAAGGCTCTTCCATTCGCGGGAAGCGATCACGCCGATCATGCTACGGATTCTCTGGTGGTGAGTTCGACGAAAATCTGCTCCAGGGTGCGGCGTTGCGGAGTCAGCTCCCGCAGCCCCCAGCCGGCGGCCACCAGACGCCCGGCCAGGGCGCTGATCGCCGTATCGGGATAGGGGCGCAACTGGAAGCGGCCGTTGTCCAGCCGGTCCGCCTCCCGAATCCCCTCCAGGGAAACCAGATCGTCGAGGGAGGGTTCGCGGTCGAAGGCGACAAGAAGTATCTCGGCGGCCGACTCTTCGTCCGCCACCCTGGCGGAATAGACCGTCCTGCCCTTGTCGATGATCTGCACCCGGTTACAGAGGCTCTGCACCTCGGGAAGGATATGGGTGGAGAGGATGACGGCGTGCATCTCGCCCAGCTCGCGGATCAACTGGCGAATCTCGCGGATCTGGTTAGGGTCCAGCCCCACCGTCGGCTCGTCCAGCACCACCACCGTCGGGTTGTGGACGATGGCTTGGGCTATGCCCACCCGCTGCTGGTAGCCCTTGGAGAGATTGCCGATCAAGCGGTGGCCCACATCGGTCAGGCCGCAACGCTCCTTGGCGAGCAGCACCGCATCGCGCTGATGGTCCTTGGGAACGGCATTCAGCCGGGCAGCGAAGATTAGGAACTCGTCCACCGTCATCTCACGGTAGAGCGGCGGGGTCTCGGGGAGATAGCCGAGACTGCGCTTCGCCTCCAATGGCCGCTCCAGCAGATCCACCCCATTGATCTTCACCGTCCCGCCATGGGGGGCCAGGTTGCCGGTCAGCATGCGCATGGTGGTGGACTTACCCGCCCCGTTGGGGCCGAGAAAACCGAGGATATCGCCCCGAGCGAGCTCGATGTCGAGCCCGTCCACGGCAGAGCGGTGGCCATAGCGGCGCACCAGATTGACAGCTTGAATCAGGGTATCCATATGAGCGCACAAGATACGGGGCGAGGACCTTGGGTTCAAGCCCGGATATTTCACCTTCGTCGGACTATTATTGGCAGGATTAACAGGTTTGATTGTTCCAACGCGCCAGCCTGGAACGATGATTAATATGAGCGGGGAGAACCAGATGCGAATTGCGCGATTTCAAGACACCAAAGGGCAGGTTCATTACGGCATCGACCGGGGCAACCCCGAGCTGGAGGTCCTGGAGGGCGATCTCTATGCGGGCCTTAGACCCACGGGGCGGATCGCGGTCCAGGCGCAGCGGTTGGCACCCCTGGTCCCGGCGAATATCTTCTGCATCGGGCTCAACTACCGGGCGCACGCGGCGGAGACCGGGGCCAAGCTGCCGGAGAGTCCTGTGGTCTTCATGAAGCCCAGTTCCGCCCTGGCCGATCCCGATAGCGAGATCCGGCTTCCAGCCTGTTGCACCCGTGGACCCGAGGTGGATTACGAGGCGGAGCTGGCTGTGGTGATCGGCAAGGCGGCCCGCAATGTGGAACCGGGGCGGGCGCTGGAGCATGTGCTGGGCTACTGTTGCGCCAACGATGTCTCTGCCCGGCGCTGGCAGAAGCACGGGGGCGGCGGCCAGTGGGTGCGCGGCAAGAGTTTCGATACCTTCTGCCCCCTGGGACCAGTGTTGGTCACCCCGGCGGAGATTCCCGATCCCCAGGCCCTGCGCGTCCGTGCCTGGCTGAACGGCGAGGCCATGCAGGACGGCAACACAGCGGACATGATCTTCGGTGTGGCGGATCTCATCAGCTTCCTGAGCCAGGACACGACCCTTCTGCCCGGCACACTCATACTCACCGGCACCCCCGCCGGCGTCGGCTTCGCCCGGACGCCGCCGGTCTTCCTCGCCCCAGGGGACGAGATCGTGGTGGAGATCGAGGGTATCGGGCGGCTAAGCAACCAGGTGGCTCAGGGGTAGCTCTAACTCTATTCAACCCTCCCCCGAAGGGTGAGGGAGTCCAGCCCGCTGCCTGAATGCCGGCTTATCCCGCCGTGATTTGATCGGTCCCGGCGAAGAGCTGGTAGGCCGGGTTCGCCGTCTCCTCGGCAAAGGGGTATCCCATCTTTTCCAACAGCCCCTGGAGTTTCTCCTTGTCTTGGCCGGAGACCTGTATGCCCATCAACACCCTGCCGTAGGCCGAGCCATGGTTGCGGTAGTGGAACAGGCTGATGTTCCAGCTCCTGCCGAGGCGGGTGAGAAAATCGAACAGGGAGCCGGGGCGCTCGGGAAACTCGAAGCGGTAAAGCAGCTCATTCTTCAGCCCTGGGGCATGACCGCCGACCATGTAGCGGATATGGAGCTTCGCCACCTCGTTGTCGGTCATGTCGGTCACCGGGTAGCCGTGTTCGTTCAACCTGGCGATGAGGTCCTTGCGTTCCTCGTCCCCCGCGATTTCGATACCGGCGAAGACTTGGGCGTTGCGGCTGTCGGCGTAGCGGTAATTGAATTCGGTGATGCTGCGGCGGCCGAGCAGTTTGCAAAACTGGTGAAAGCTACCGGGACGCTCCGGGATCTCAACCGCCAGCAGGGCCTCCCGCTGCTCGCCCAGCTCCGCCCGCTCCGCTACATGGCGCAGGCGGTCGAAATTGATGTTGGCGCCACTCTCGATGGCGACCAGGCTTTTCCCCGAACAGCTCTCGCGCTGCACGTACTTCTTCAGACCAGCGACGGAGAGGGCGCCCGCAGGCTCGGCAATGGTGCGGGTATCCTCGAAGATGTCCTTGATGGCGGCGCAGATTTCATCGGTGCTGACCAGGATGACCTCATCCACGTAGAGCTTGGCCAGTTTGAAGGTCTCCACCCCCACCTGGCGCACGGCCACGCCATCGGCAAACAGGCCTACCTGTTGCAGCGAGACGCGCTTTCCCGCCGCGAGCGCGGCATGCATACAGGCGGCGTCCTCGGGCTCAACACCGACGATCTTCGTCTCGGGACGGACATACTTCACATAGGCGGCTACCCCGCCAATCAATCCACCGCCGCCGATGGGCACGAAGATCGCGTCGATGGGCGCCGGGTGCTGTCTCAGGATTTCGGCCGCGATGGTCCCCTGGCCGGCGATGACCTCGGGATCGTCGAAGGGGTGAATGAAGGTTTGGCCATGCTCCCCGGCCAGGGTCAACGCATGTTGATAGGCATCGTCGTAGGAGTCGCCGTGCAACACGGGCTTTCCTCCCAGCCGGCGCACGGAACGCACTTTGATGGGCGGCGTGGTCTTCGGCATGACGATGGTGGCCTTGATGCCGAGGAGATGTGCGGAGAGCGCCACGCCTTGGGCATGGTTGCCTGCCGATGCGGTAATCACCCCGCGCTCCCTCGCTTCCACCGGAATCTGGGTGATGCGGTTATAGGCGCCCCGGAGCTTAAAAGAGAACACGGGCTGCAAGTCTTCCCTTTTCAAATAGACCGTGTTCCCTGTCCTTTCCGACAGTTGCTTGGCCAGGTTGAGGGGGGTTTCCTTCGCCACGTCGTAAACGCGGGCGCGCAGGATTCGTTCGATGTAGTGACTGGGCATATGGCTTGAGCCGGGGTAGGTTATTCGGGGCCGCAGGCGGCAATCTGCGATTCTAGGATAATCCGTTGCTCCAATGACAGGCATTCACATCGCCGGTAAGATATCCCGGCCTTGTCGTACCCCTGTCCGTGGCCTATTCCAACCCTTTATCAGGAGCCGGGGCAGGGTAATGAATCTATATGTCGCGGAGCGGAAACATGAATCAAGACGAACTGAAAAAACAGGCGGCGGAGGCCGCGTTAGCCTATGTGGACGGCGGCATCATCGGTGTCGGCACCGGCTCCACCGTAAACCATTTCATCGACCTTTTGGCGGGCATCAAGGGTCGCATCGACGGGGCTGTCTCCAGTTCCGAGGCATCCACCAAGCGGCTGCGCTCCCACGGCATCGACGTGATCGACCTCAACAGCGCGGGGCCGCTCTCCCTCTATGTGGACGGCGCCGACGAATCCAATCACCAGCTCGAATTGATCAAGGGCGGCGGCGGCGCACTGACCCGCGAGAAGATCCTGGCCGCCGCCAGTAAAACCTTTGTCTGCATCGCCGACGAGTCGAAACTGGTGAGGATGCTGGGGAAATTCCCCCTGCCGGTTGAAGTCATCCCCATGGCGCGCAGCTATGTGGCGCGCGAGCTGGTAAAGCTGGGCGGCACCCCTGTCTGGCGCGAGAATCTGGTCAGCGACAACGGCAACGCGATCCTGGATGTCCATCACCTGGAGATCATGGAACCAATCAAGTTGGAGAACCGCATCAACCAGATCGCTGGTGTGGTAACCGTAGGCCTTTTCGCCAACCGCCCAGCGGACCTGTTGATCCTGGGTTCCGCACAGGGTCCCCGAATCATCGAGGCCTGATTGGCTGGCAGGTCAATCGCCGGCGATGGTCATCTGGTCGATGAGCCAGGAGCCGGTGCGGACACTGCCGGGGATGTCCGTATCATTGCCGACGGCGCTCAGACCCATGAAGATGTCGCGCAGATTGCCTGCGATGGTGATTTCCTCCACCGGATAGGCAATCTCACCCCCTTCGACCCAGAACCCGGCCGCGCCTCGGGAAAAATCACCCGTCACCCGGTTGACCCCCTGCCCCATCATCTCGGTGACGACCAGGCCTCTATCCATTTCCCGTACCAAGTCAGAGAGCCCACGCTCGCCCGATTCGATGGCGAGGTTGTGGACTCCTCCGGCGTTGGCGGTGGTTTGCATACCCAATTTGCGTGCTGAATAGCTATCGAGGACATAGCTCCGAAGAATGCCGTCGCTGACCAGATTCTTGGCCGAGGTGGCGACACCCTCGTTGTCGAAAGGGGAGCTGGAGAGGCCGCCGCGCAAGAGTGGATTCTCATGGATGCGCACGAAGGATGGAAATATCTGCCGGTCAAGCATGTCGAGGAGAAAGCTGGCACGGCGGTAAAGGGCGCCCCCGCGAATGGCGCCGACGAAGGTCCGTAACAGGCTGGGGGCGACATCGGCGCGGAAGATGACGGGGGCCGACTGCGTGGGGAGGCGGCGTGCCCCCAGGCGGGCAAGGGTCCTTTGCGCTGCCGTGACGCCGATCTCTTCGGCCGGAGTGAGCCTTGAGGGGTCCCGTGCCGTGCCGTACCAATAATCCCGTTGCATGCCGGAATCATCCCGTCCGATCAAGGCACAGCTCAAGGAGTGCCGGGACGAGGGATAGCCGCCGATGAAACCCTGGCTATTGCCATAGACATGGATGCCGGCAACCGTGTTCAACGAGGCACCTTCCGAGTTGTGAATGCGCGCATCGTACCCCCGGCCGGCTTCCTCACAGCGCATGGCCATTTCGGCAGCCGCTGCTGGGTCGATCGGCCAGGGGTGATAGAGGTCCAGGTCCGGGGGATCGACGGCCATGAGCCCGGCATCGGCAAGCCCTGAGTAGGGGTCGTCAGTGGTATAGCGGGCAATGTCGCAGGCGGCGCCGACGGTTTCACGGATCGCCTGGGGGCTAAGGTCGGAGGTGTTGGCGCTGCCCTTTCGCTTGCCGAAATAGACAGTGATGCCCAGATTGTTGTCGCGGGTATATTCGACGGTCTCCAACTCCCCGAGACGCACATTGACGGAGAGCCCGGCGTCCTGGGAGGCAGCAGCCTCGGCGGCATCGGCACCCAGGCGTCTGGCCTCCTTGAGAAGGTCCTCGACGACCTGTTGGATGAAGGCTTGCTGTTCCAGCATATTGGGGTCCAATACTTTGTTCTCGTAGGAATCGGGGGCCGTTTTCATCAGGCAGTGCCGCCCACGGTCAGTTGTTCGACCCGCAGGGTCGGCTGGCCGACGCCCACGGGCACGCTTTGTCCTTCCTTGCCGCACACGCCCACGCCCTTGTCGAGCTGAAGATCATTGCCCACCAGGGTGACGCGGGTAAGGACTTCCGGCCCGTTGCCGATCAGGGTGGCGCCCTTGACCGGACGGCCGATTTTGCCATTCTCGATTAAATAGGCCTCGCTGGCGGAGAAGACGAACTTGCCGGAGGTGATATCCACCTGCCCGCCGCCGAAGTTGACCGCGTAGAGCCCCTTGTCCACCGAGGCGATGATCTCGGCCGGATCGGTCTGCCCCGCCAGCATGTAGGTATTGGTCATGCGTGGCATGGGGAGGTGGGCATAGGATTCGCGGCGACCGTTACCGGTTGGGGCCACGCCCATCAGACGGGCGTTGAGCCGATCTTGCAGGTAGCCTTTCAATATGCCGTTTTCAATCAGTACGGTTCGCTGGGTGGGCGTCCCCTCGTCGTCGATGCTGAGGGAACCCCGGCGGCCGGGCATGGCCCCGTCGTCCACCACGGTGCAGAGTTCAGACGCCACCCGTTCCCCTATCCTCCCGGCAAAAGCGGAAGAGCCCTTGCGGTTGAAATCCCCTTCCAGGCCGTGGCCCACCGCCTCGTGCAGCAGGACGCCCGGCCAGCCCGGCCCCAGCACGACGGTCATGGTCCCCGCCGGGGCAGGTACGGCATCGAGGTTGACCAAGGCCTGGTGAACGGCCTCACGCGCAAATTCCAGACACCGGTCCCCGTCGAGCAGGAACGGCAACAGATCCCTGGCCCCGCCGCCACTTCCACCCTGCTCTCGCCGCCCGTTGTGCTCGGCGATGACGCTGACGTTGAGCCGCACCAGCGGCCGGATATCGGCGCTCAGGCAACCATCGCCGGCAGCGATCAGGACCACTTCGTGGGCGGCGACCAGGCTGACCATGACCTGGGTAACGCGCGGGTCTTGTTTGCGGGCCTCGGCATCAACCCGGCGCAGGATGTCGATCTTGGTCTCCCTTTCCAGGGAGCGGAGGGGGTCATCGAAGGTATAGAGCGGGGCCGTCCGGGCGGCGGCCTTGACGGCGATATGCCTTCCCTGTCCAGCGCGAACGATGCTGCTGGCCGCCCTGGCGGCCTCCATGAGATGCCGGCGGTCGATGTCGTCGGAGTAGGCGAATCCCGTCTTTTCGCCACTGACGGCGCGCAGGCCCACGCCTTTCTCGATGCTGAAGGCGCCCTCCTTGACGATGCCATCCTCCAGCGCCCATGACTCCAAGCGGCTGTGCTGGAAATAGATGTCCGCAAGATCGACATCCGGCATGCTGAGCAGGCTCAAAGCCTGCTCGATATCGGTTTCGCTGAGTCCGTGGGGCGAGAGGATGAGATCACGGGCAATAGCCAGGGTATCGGTCATGGGTTGTGATTACTGTTTGAATGGTTAGCGATTGATGCCGCATTCCAGGAAACGGTGTTCCAGGACTGGAAAGGTGCGGCGGGTGGTCGCCAGGAAATCCAGATCGATCCCGGCGGTGATGACAGCGGCGCCGGTGGGGGCCTTCGCCAATACGGCACCCCAGGGGTCGATAATCATGCTGTGGCCGTAGGTCTCGCGTCCGCTGATATGGAAGCCGCCCTGCGCCGCAGCAACGACATAGGCGAGATTCTCGATGGCGCGCGCCCTCAACAGAACCTCCCAGTGGGCCTTGCCCGTCAGGGCCGTAAAGGCGGCAGGCAGGCAGAAGATGTCGATTTTCTTGTCGATCAGGTTACGAAAAAGCTCAGGAAAGCGGAGATCGTAGCAGATGGCGAGGCCAAGGCGGCCAAAGGGGGTATCGAGGCTGACAACTTGCCTGCCCGGCTCGATAGCGGATGACTCCTGGTATTTCTCATCGGTCTGTGGGAGGGAGACATCGAACAGGTGAATCTTGTCGTAGCGGGCAACCCGCTGCCCCTTATCGTCATAGACCAGACAGGAGGCATTCACCTTCTCGGTTCTTTCCGATTTGATGGGGATGGCGCCTCCCACCAGCCAGAGCCCATAACGCTTGGCCATCTGACTGAGAAAACCCTGAAGAGGACCCTCCCCTTCCTGTTCGGCGATGGTCCAGAGTTCCTTGTCCGTCTTGCCCATGAAGGCGAAATTTTCCGGCAGCACTGCCAGGCGGGCGCCAGCTTCCGCAGCCTCCGCCAGCAGCTTTTGCGCCTCAAGCAGATTGGCGTCGACGTTAGGGCTGCTGGCCATCTGGATGGCCGCTACTCTGCTTTTCAAATGTTTCATGTGGTTAGCCTAATAGTAGTGCGGGCAGGTTATAACACTATTCAACAGGGGCTGTCCGCTTACTGGTTATGGATATTGAAGCCCTTCGGCTTGGTTGTCATGTCACCCGCCTCAACCTCGCCACCATTGCCGGCGCGGTTGGTTCTCCGCAGGGTCGATTCAATTTTGGGGTTGTCCCAGGGACCCGAGACCTGGTACTGGGTGGTGCTTACCTTGTTGAGTTCCTTGCCGATGATTTTGTTGGTCACGAACAGCGCGGCGCCGATGACCGGTCCTCCGGCAATGGCGCCGGCCGTGGCCAGGGTGCCGGTGAGGTCGGGCGTGACCGTGACTTGCTGGTCGAAATCCTTTGAGATCAGCCCCGTCTTGCCGGAAATATTGATGACCCCGGTGGGGCCCTCGATCAGCAGATTGTGGGTATAGGCATCGCCGTTATCCAGACTGAACCGCCCTTCGATGCGGTCAAAGCTCAGCCCTTTCCCGAAAAAGTCGCTGAAATCCAGGGTCAGGCGCCGTTGCAGGGCGCCCAGGTTGAGCAGGCCGAATACGCGGCCGACGCCGGGTTCCATGTCGGCAAAGCTGCCTTTTCTCAACCGCAGATCCAATTCGCCGTCCAATTGCAGATTCTTTACATCCCTGGGGTCTCCGGGCCAAGTCAGCGAGCCTTCGATGCGACCAGGGGCCTTCCTTATGTTGGCGGTAAAGGCAAAGGCCTCCAGCAGCCTGCCGAGGTCCTGGGTTTCCATCAGGAACCGGGCGGAGGAACCGGGATACAGCTTTCCGTACAGCCAATTCCCCGTTGCGTTCAGGTTGAACCAGGCGGAGGCGACCTTGAGCTGGTCGAAGTAAAGACCATCCTCCCGTTTGTTGGCCCTGAACAGAAGGCTTCCCAGGTCCTGGCCATTGAAGATCAGGTGTTTGCTGTCCACATAAAAGGAAGGGAGACTGCGCGGATCGAACTTGTTGGGTTGATCCCCCCGATCCGGCTTACCTTTGTCGGAATTGAAAACAAGCTGATCCAGATCGAGGCGGATAACCCCGTTTTTCAAATCCGAGGGCAACTCGACCAGCCCCTTAAACAGGGGGCTTTCGACCACTCCCCGCCAGCCTTCCTCTGCGGGGCCTCCCTTGAGCCGAATCTGGTCAAAGGCCAGATCCTTATATTCGAAGCGGCCGAAGTTGACATCCACCTCGCGCATCTTGAAGCCCGTCGCCCCCTGGGTTCCGTTCTTTTGCTGAGATGGCGGAAGCATTTCGATCCAAGGGTCGAGCTTGAAGTGGGAAAGCTGCCCACTGATGTAGAGGCCCTCTTGATCGGGCTGGCGTGCCGGTTCACCCCCGAAACTGATCCCGGCGCGATCTATCTCCCTTTTCCCCTGGCCTGATTTGGACATGATCAAAATAGCGTCCGCGACCCCTTCCAGCCGGATACCCACCGGCATGACCTTGTTGGGCGGGGCGGGAGTCAGGTTGATGCGCAGGGGTTGATGGCTATTGTCCCTCTTGCCGATTGGTGGCGGCAGGTCGATGGAAACGCCATCCAGATTGGTGGTCAGACTCAGTTCCGTCGAGGTATTGGGGCCGCGGCTGGAATGGGGAAGATCAACCGTCAAATGCCAATTGGTAATGCCTTTAATGTGAGGAAAAGAGAGGCCCACATAGCGGTCCAGCAAGGTCTTTACGTCAAACCGGCCACGGGCATGGATCAGGGTGCGCCTTGGGCCTTCCTTCGGCGACTCCACATCCACCCTCAGATCGGACCCGAGCCCCGTGGCCTTGATGCCATCCGCCCAGACTTTGGTTTCGTCGAAATGGAGTTCACCGCTGGCGCCGGCGAGATCGACCTCCCACTTAGGCATCTTGAACCGGTTGTCGAGAAATCGGAGCGCACCGACGATCTTGGGATCGCTGTTGTCCTCGACGGCCAGCGGCTGGACGAGATGGAGCGACAGGCGGGCGTCCCCCTCGACCGCCATCTCGGAGACGATGGAACCGAACCGCGCGGACAGGGGGCTATCGGAGAGCACTCTCAGATCATCGGCCAGGGGACCTGAGACCACACCATCGAGCAGCAGCGGCGAGACCGGCTCCAGGCTGTCGATCCTGACCTCGGCCTTTTCCACCTTGCTGGCGTAGATATCGGCGTCATAGATCTTGCCGTCGAAGCTGTTATTGAGGAAGTGGAGTTCCGCGTCCATCCCCTCCAATCGCGGCCAGCCATCCTGATAATCGAAGATGGCATCTTCGACGCCGACCAGGGCCTCGAAACGCCCGGTGGGATTCTTGTCGAAGGGAAAATCCTGGATCGGGCCGTGGAAAAGGATCGTGCCCGAGCGAAGATTGCCGGCTACCAGCCCGCGATCCAACCGTTTGACAAGATTGGGATTCATAACGCCGGCGGGCAGGTACTGATGGAGATAGGCTACATCTCCGTTGCTCAGCTCGGTTTGCAGATTGAGCTGGGGTGAACCTGTCTCTGGGGCATACAAGGAAAATCGCGACCGGGTCATGAAATCCGGGGTGTTGATTTCAAGCGAATCGGATTGGATTCGAAGATCACGTCCCGTCCTGTTCCACTGGACGGACCCCTGCGCCCTCTTTAGCCGGAGAGGCTGACGAAAGAGTCCATCGGCAAAGTCGAGAAGGACATCGTTGCTATCGACGACCAGCTTGCCACTGGAGGGATTGGCTTGAAATCTGAGGGAAAGATTGCTGACCCCTGGGAATTCTTTCCCGGCCTTGACGCGCAGACGCTCGGTGCGGCCCGACAGCTCCCAGTGGGCAGGCTGCTTCGGCGCTTCCAGTGACACCTCCCCTTCCTTGCGCGGAGCGCCGCCCCCGTCGTTAAAGGTAAAACGGAGGTCATGCAGGTCTCCGGCGGGTTGCAATTGGCGCAAGGACTCCGCGATTCCCGGCTCACCATCCGCCCCTACAGGCGGGAAGAGCGTGGCGACCGAAAGGAAATCCTGCAAGCGCATGAAGCTGGCGCTGGTCTCCAGGCGGGTCAGGCGATTGGCGTCCTGCCAGACCTGAACGGTCATGGACGATTTGGGCCAGAGGGCGTCATTCCGCTTGAACTGCACGTCAACCAGCTCCATGCGCCAGCCGCCGTTACCGAGGCGCCAGCGGAATTGACCCTGAAGCTGGTTGAGGGCGTAGGCGTTCTCGACTTCGCCCTGTTTCCGGGTGATGGTGACGCCTTGTAGCGAGATGTCGCCCTCCAATCGTTGCAGGCGGCCATGGGTGATATTGCCCCAGACCTGAAACGCGGCGAGCCCGGAAACCTGTTTGAAATCCGGCGGGATGAAATGCTTCAGCAAGGCCTCCAGCGCCAGCGCCTCTCCGGCAAGATAGAAGTCGCTGTCCCAGTCACTCGTCTGGGTCGGATCGCCCCGGAGCCTTACCGCCGCCTTGACGTGATTGTTCGGCGCATCCCTGCGCCTCTCCCCTTCGGGGCTTGCGCGAAAATCTGCTCCAGGCAGATTTTTCGCGGTATATCCATCGACTTGCAATCCTGCCTCAAGCTTGAAATACCCCCCCTCTTGCCGGAGGTTGAGATTGAGGTTGTACAGCCGGAGCGGTTCGCTCGAACGGGGCGTTTCTAGCGTGATTTCAGAACTGATCAAGCCCACGCCGAGGGGTAATTCCTTCAGATCAAGCCCGTCTCCCGTCTCTCCGCCAAATTCCAGATCATTGATGCCCAGCAATCGAATACTGCCGTCTTCCTGGCGGCGCAGGCGCAAATGGGCATCAGCCAGGGAAAGCATGGCCGGGACCGGCCTTCCCTCGCGGAGGGAATCCCACAGGCTGAAATCAACGCGAATTTCGGACAGGCGCAAGGGCGTGGACTTACCCTGCTCCATGGAAAGCTCAACGTCCCGGAGAATCAATTGCGGGCCGAAACCGTACCAATGGCCCCTGATCGATCCCACGCCTACCTGACGGCCGATGGCCTGCTCCAGTGCGCTTTCAATCTCGGCGCGATAGCCGGCTGCCAGGGGAAGTACCAGGCGAGCCAAACCAATCCCTATTCCCATCACGACAACGGTGATGACGACAACGCGGTTGGTGATGGAGGCCAGGGAGCGAAGCATGGTGTTCAGACCAGAACGATGTCGAATTGTTCTTGGGTGTAGAGCGGCTCCGCCTGGAGTTTGATGGGTTTGCCGATGAACTCTTCCAGCTCAGCCAGGTGCTCGGACTCTTCGTCCAGCAGGCGATCCACAACCTCTTGGGAGGCGAGGACTAGGAGTTGTTCGATGTCGAATTGACGCGACTCGCGCAGCAACTCCCGGAAGATTTCGTAACAGGTGGTCTGCGGAGACTTCACCGAACCCCGTCCGCCACAACAGGCACAAGGAACGCAGAGGATATGTTCCAGCGACTCGCGCGTCCGCTTGCGCGTCATCTGAACCAGCCCGAGGGAAGAGACTTCCGAGACGTGGGTCTTGGCATGGTCCTCGGCGAGGCACTTCTCCATGGCCCTCAGCACTTGGCGCTTGTGGTCCTCGTCGGTCATGTCGATGAAATCGATGATGATGATCCCGCCCAGATTGCGCAGGCGGAGTTGGCGGCAAATGGTCTGGGCCGCCTCCAGATTGGTTTTGAAGATGGTCTCTTCCAAATTGCGATGGCCGACAAAGGCGCCGGTGTTGACATCTATGGTGGTCACGGCCTCGGTCTGATCAATCACCAAGTGGCCCCCGGACTTAAGCTCCACCTTGCGCTCCAGGGCTTTTTGAATCTCATCCTCGACCGCGTAGAGGTCAAAGATCGGCCGCTCGCCCGGATAATATTCAATCTTCGCCGTCATCTCGGGGATGAAGCGCTGGGAAAAATCGACCGCTTTCTGCCAGGTAGCGCGAGAATCGATGCGTATCTTTTCGACGTCGGGACCAACCAAGTCCCGCATGGCCCGAATCGCCAGGGGGAGATCCGCGTGGATCAGGGAACGGGGCCGGGCCTCGCCCATCCGCTCCCTGATCGATTGCCAGAGCCGCAAAAGAAACTTGATGTCGGCCTTCAGCGAATCCTCGCCGGCACCCTCGGCAGCGGTGCGGGCGATAAATCCCCCGCCGCCTTCCGGGGCACTGAGGTTCAATAGGTCGCGCAGGCGTTGGCGCTCATGGTCATCCTCGATCTTTTGCGAGACCCCCGCCCCCTTCAGAAAGGGCATGAAGACCAGGAAGCGCGAGGGAATGGAAAGATTGGTGGTCAGGCGTGCGCCCTTGGTGCCCAGGGGGTCCTTGACCACTTGGACGATCAGGCTGTCGCCATCGCTGATCAGCTCCTGGATGTTCTCCGAGCGGTTCTCTCCCGACTCTGCAATGATGTCGGAGGCATGGAGGAATGCCGCCTTGTCCAGCCCAATATCGATGAAAGCGGCCTGCATGCCGGGAAGGACGCGAGAGACCACGCCTTTGTAGATATTGCCCACCAGACCGCAGCGCCGGTTGCGCTCCACCAGAATTTCCTGCACGGAGCCGTTCTCAATCAGCGCGACGCGCGTCTCGGGCGGGGTGACATTGACCAGGATCTCTTCGCTCATTGGCTTCCAGTAATCATCCACAGACAAATAAGTGAATACTAACTTAGACCTACCCCATCCCAGGGATATTTTTCCCGCGCTAAAGCACCGGCAGGCCTGCCTCCCGCAGTAATTCAGCGGTTTCGAACAAGGGAAGTCCCATCACACCGGAATAGCTGCCCTCAAGGCGCTCGACAAAGGTGGCGGCCAGCCCCTGAATACCATACCCGCCCGCCTTGCCGGCAGGCTCGCCCGTGCGCCAGTATGCGCGAATCTCCGCCTCATCCAAGGGACGGAAGCAAACCAAGCTCTCGCTCATCCGCGCCCGCTCTCCTCTCCAGATCAGCGCCACGGCGCTCAAAACCTGATGACTGCGTCCCGAAAGGCAGCCCAGCATCCTCACCGCATCTTCTTCGTCGAGTGGCTTGCCCAGGATACGGCCATACACCACTACGTCGGTATCGGCCGCCAGCACCGGCAGATCGGCGCGAGACAGGCCCCGCATGGCCGCCCTGACCTTCTCCAACGCCATGCGCATCACGAACGCCTCGGCCGGCTCGCCCACCAAGGGGGTCTCGTCGATTTCGACATCGACTAGGGCGTGAGGAACTCGAATCTGGTTGAGAAGCTCGCGCCGCCGGGGAGAGCGTGAGGCAAGATAAATAAGGGGCGCAGTCACGATAGGGAAGGATTCGATGGATGGCCCCGAACTATACCAGCAGGCCCCGTTCGGAGGCAGTCCGCAGCAAAAAAAGCAACTCTGCGAGATCAGGCACGGTGATAGGGATGGTTCCGCAACAGGCTCCAGGCGCGGTAAATCTGCTCGGCCAGAATCACCCGCACCAGGGGATGAGGGAAGGTCATGGCCGACAGTGACCAGCGCAGATCCGCCACGGCAAGACAGCGATCGCAAAGGCCCTCCGGACCGCCCACCAGCAGAGCCACGTCCCGGCCCGAGCGCATCCAATCGCCCAGATGCGCGGATAGCTGCCCCGTGCTCCAAGGCTTGCCGATGACATCCAGAACCACCACCAGCGCGCCCTTGGGGATGGCGGCCAGCATCCGGCCCCCCTCCTCCCTGACGGCCCGGTGGATATCGGCACTTTTCCCGCGATGGCCGGGGGCGATCTCCACCAGGTTCAAGGCACACTCATTTGGAAGACGCTTGGCGTATTCCAAATAACCCTCGCCCACCCAGTGGGGCATCTTGTTGCCGATGGAGATTAAATGGAGCCTCATGGGGGGCCATTTTATGTCAAAGCCGCTCCTCAGCGTGACAAGTCACCACCAGAATTCGGGATAGCGCCGGACCTTAGAAAAGAGGTTTTGAGTCAGGAAGGCGCTGATGAAGAGCACACCGGCGCCTATCAGAATGGACGCCACGTAGGCGAATCCAAGCTGATGCACGGGGCCTTCGCCAATGACGGCGATCAGCGCCGTGGCCCCGCCGGGCGGGTGCAGTGTGCGGGAAAGCTGCATGGCGGCGATGGCGCTCGCGACAGCCATGGCGGGGGCTAAGATCGAGTATTCGTGCAATAGCAGATAACAGGAGACACCGATCAAGGCCGAGAGGGCATGACCGCCGAAAAGGTTGCGTGGTTGAGCAAAGGGGCTACCCGGCGCGGCGAACAGTAATACCGACGAAGCGCCGAAAGAACCGACGATGAGTAAGTAATCATTGCCGTTGAAATTCAGCGATGCCAGCCAGGCGATAAAACCCATACCCAGCAGGGAACCCAGCCAGGCACGGATGATGGCTTCGGCTGACGAGGCCTTGCTGGGGGAATGGTGTTTTTCGGGGGCGGCAAGCATCCGCGCATATTAGCGGACCGGGAAGGCGGGTGATTGACATTGCACAAGTCATTTCACGCGCTCTTTATGGGGATGCCTAATGCAATTTATTGGCCGGGAGCTTGCCGAGTGTGATGCGGATGGCAATGCCAGCATCGACGGTATAGATGTGATTCAGCAGCCATTCGCGCAGAAACTCTACGACCTCGACGCCCAATATGAGGGGATTGTGTATCAGCTCCCGCTTAAATCCATCCAGTTTGCGTTCGAAGGCCCTGTGCATGCGGGCGTGGGCCTCCAGCTCACGGTAGCCGTAGGCCTCCATCATTCTTTCTTCCGCCGTGAAATGGATTCGGCAATAGCGGTCCAGGGCGAACAGGGCCTTGCCGATCTCGATGGTTCCCATTTCGTTGTGAAGCGACTGGTGGAGCCGGCTTACCCAGTGCAGCAGGTGGCGGTGGTGTTCATCAATGATGTCTATACCCACCGAATAGCCGGGGTTCCAGGGTATGAGACTGCTGTCCGCGCCGGATGCGTCGAACGGCAGACGCTCGCGGGGATTGATGGTGTCGTCCTGGTATCGTGCGCGGATTTTCAGGATATCGGTGAGCGCATTGTCGAAGGCATCCACCAGGCTAGGATCGAAAAAGGCGCCGCGATGGTCGTGGATGTAATCGATGGCCTGCTCGACAGGCCAGCCGCGCTTGTAGGGGCGCTCCGAAATCAGGGCGTCGAACACATCGGAAACGGCGCAAATACGGGCAGCGATGGGTATCTCTTCACCGGAAAGACCATGCGGATAGCCCCTGCCATCCCATCTCTCGTGGTGACTGAGGGCGATATCCCGCGCCATGCGCATCAAGGAATCCCCGTTTTCCAAAAGCCGGGCGCCGATGACCGTGTGCTTTTTCATCCGTTCGAATTCGTCGTAGCTCAAGGGCGCCGGTTTCAACAATATATCGTCGGCAATGCCGATCTTGCCCAGGTCGTGCATAGGGGCGGCCTGCTCGATCAGCTCGCAGGTCGCCTGATCCAGGCCAGCCGCGTTGGCAATCAGCGCCGCGAATTTGCTCATGCGCAGGATGTGCATCCCGGTTTCGGCATCCCGGTATTCCGAAGCCAGGGCTAAACGGTGAATGGTGTCGGTGCGGGAGTGGTGCAGCTCCACCTGTTTCAGCTTGATTCTTTCCTCAGCCATGCGGCGCCCCACGACGCCAGCCAGGATGTCGGCCAGTTCCTTCATGACCTCTTGGTCGCCGTCGCCATGCACATGGCTGGGAGGCAGATAGACAACCAGGGTACCCAGCAAACGCGAGCCATCCTCCAGCGGCAGGCTGTATGCGCCACCCCAGTTCCCTTTCTCAAAACACTGATCGCATTGCTCCGAGCTGGGGGCGTAAAGGGGCTCCCGCCTCTTGGCGGCCAAACCGCACAATCCGCGTCCGAGCGGGATCTTGAAGCAGCTTTTACGTTGTTCCCGCGACAGATTGCGATGGGCGATCAGTGATAATTCGCCCTTGTTGTTGGCGAGAAAGATCGCTCCCTGCGATGTCTCTGAAAGACTGGGCGCGGACAGGATCTGATCCAGGGCGGCTTCCATCTGATCCTTGAAGCCGAAAGGAAGGAACGCGGTGCGGGCGAGGCCGAGCATGGCTTCTTTGCTTTGCTCCAGCTTAACCCGAACCTGTTCCGAGCGGGAACGTACCGATGCCTCGGCCTCCACGGCCTGCTCGGCGCGATACAGTTCCAACTGAACGCCATGGATATAGTTGCTGAGCGAAAGCTGCCGTTCGATACGCGCGTTCAGACTTTGCGGGGCGAAAGGCTTGGTGACGTAGTCAGCCGCGCCCAGACTGAAGCCCTGCGCTTCGTCATCCTCCTCTGACAGGGCGGTCAGAAATATGATGGGAATGTCCCTGGTTCTGGTGTCGGCCTTGAGGCGGCGGCATACCTCGTACCCGTCCATGCCGGGCATCATAATGTCCAGCAGAATGAGGTCCGGCCTGGGGTCCTGGCTCGCAAGATCAAGCGCCATTTTCCCGCTCTCGGCGGTAAGCAGTTGATACCTGTCTCTCAGTCGAGCCGAGAGAATAAGGATATTGTCCGGTCCATCGTCGACGATGAGCAGCTTTTTTTGTGGGGTTGGTGCTCGAATTTGCATTTCCATGCCCAGATTTTAACCTTTATTAAGAAATATCTCATAGCCTTGAGTGAAAATACTCGCGATGGAATACTCGAAAACAGGGCGCCCGAACAGAGACAAATGGGGATAGGATAGGACCTGCTTCGAAATCCGCCGAACCACGGTCGATTCCGAATCCTGCGGCCATTTGAAGGGTAAAAAAGGTCTTCATGGACTTGGGGGCTATCACTAACAGCAGTGGGTTAACGCATGCGCATTCATTATCTACAACACGTTTCGTTTGAGGGACTTGGCAGCATGGAGGACTTCCTAGTAGCAGGTGGTCACAGACTTACATGCAGCCGGCTTGACCTGAAGCAACCTTTGCCCGATCTCGACGGTTTTGACTGGCTCATCGTCATGGGCGGTCCCATGGGCGTATATGACGAAGACCAGTATCCATGGCTCAAGGAAGAGAAGGACTTTATCAGACGGGCCGTGGAAGACGGGAAGGTGGTGCTGGGGATCTGCCTCGGCGCTCAGCTCATAGCCGAGGTAATGGGGGCCAGGGTCGAAAAAAATGCTCACAGGGAAATTGGCTGGTTTCCGATAGAACCCTCGCTGGAGATATCCGGAACTATTTTGAATGGCCTATTTTCGCCCGGATTTGAAGTATTTCATTGGCATGGAGATACCTTCGGCATACCCGGCGGGGCAGTTCCTTTGGCGTCCAGCTCCGCCTGCAGGAACCAGGGGTTTATATTGGGCAATCGCGTCATTGGGTTGCAGTTTCACCTTGAAACCACTTCGTCGTCCGCTGCCGAATTGATCATGAACTGCCGCGATGAATTAGATGGCAGTGAGTATGTACAGCCGGAGCTGGAGATATTAAGTAATCCCGATAGATTTGATCGCATCAATAGGGTGATGTGCTCATTGTTGCAGAGATTGGAAGAGAAAAATCCGTGCCGGCAATGAAGCCCCTCTTGATTTCAGGATGGCTTTTTTTCGCATTGTCTTCGGAAGCCGATGAACTACCCGATCTTTCCTCAATGGAGCGGGCCGGAGAGGCGCTGATTTTGGATAAGCAACACCACCACGCCTTCGTCCACTATGCCGATGGCAACAAGGGCCATCTGGCACTGGAGCAGATCATCGGCTGGACGGATAGCAAGGCCGCTTGGGAAACGGTGGACTCGGTCCCCCTGCCCGATCTGAGCCATGAACAGATCCTTTCCTATGTGATGTGTGAACTGAATGGCAAGTTTGTCCCGGAGATCGCAGCCATCACCGAGCGAACCAAGGGAGCGGACCAGGGAAGGGTGGTGAAGGCGTGGCGCGCCGATCTGGATGCGGGCAAGATCATGGAGATCGCTACGGATGGAATCGTATGCGGTACCGAGAAATAGGATCTTTTGCCTTTTCGATCAAACCCTGACAAAGGCGCCGGTCCGCCCATCGAGGATGGGAGTCGGACGATGGAGGGTACCAAGAGGGCCGGATAGCAAGAAGTCAACTTCCGTGCCGAGCTGCTTACGAACATCGACCGCGCTCCGGGACGGCGCTCGGCCGCTGAGATTGGCACTGGTGGAGACCAGCGCAGTGCCAGCGGCTCGACACAAGGCCGAGGCAGTGGGGTGCGCGGTGACTCGCACAGCGATGGTCTCATGGTTTCCACAAACCCAGCCCGGCGCGGACGGACGAGCGGGCAACAGCCAAGTGAAAGGCCCCGGCCAGGAAGCCAGAACCGGCCGCATCGCCTCTTCGTCCAGGGGGACGACATACTCCCGCAACTGATCGAAATCGGCCGCAATCAGGATCAGCCCCTTGTTGATATCCCGCTTCTTGATAGCCAGGAGACGCAGGACCGCCGCCTCCAACCGCGGGTGGCAGCCGAGCCCGTAAACCCCCTCCGTGGGGTAGGCAACTATGCCGCCCGCCTTTATCCAGCGAGCGGCTTGCCGGAGGCGGAACTGACCCACTCTAGCGCAATGAGGCCTGAAGCTCCGCATCGGACGCCTTGACGCTTTCGGCATTGGCGACACGTTCCGCGCGGATGCGCCCAGCAAGTTCCGCATCGGCCAAGGCCAGGATCTGGGCGGCCAGATATCCCGCGTTTTTGGCGCCAGCACCACCCACGGCCACGGTGGCCACGGGGATGCCGCCCGGCATCTGCACGGTGGAGAGCAGGGAGTCCATCCCCTTGAGCGGCCCGGCGTCCAGCGGAATACCGATCACCGGCTTGAGGGTCAGGCCCGCCACGGTCCCCGCCAGATGGGCCGCCAAGCCGGCGGCGGCAATGAAGATTTGGCAGCCGCGCTGCTCGGCATCCTTTACATAGGCATGGGTGACGTCCGGCGTGCGGTGGGCGGAAGTGATCTTGACCTCGAAAGGGATTTCGAGGGACTTCAGGACTTCAAGGGTCTTTTCGATCACGGGCAAGTCGGATTTGGAGCCCATGAGCACGGCGACAAAAGCTTTGTTCATGTCAAACGTCCTCTGACGATTGTCGAGTAAAGACGGCGGAGCTTAATGGCGTTCCCTCGTCTTCTTCAAGAGATCAGCGAAAATTACTAAGGCGTCAAACGTCCTCTGACGCCTTAGGTCTCGTCGCCACCTGCGTCCTCGACAAAACCGCACTCCTTTTGAGGGCAGACTTTCTGGGCGCCGCTACGCTTGGTGACCTTGAGGGTAAGGATGGGCCATTCGCAGGAGGGGCACTTCTCGCTCAGGGGCTCGTTCCAGACCGCGTAGTCGCACGCCGGATAGGTGGAACAGGAGTAGAATATCTTACCCCGGCGCGACTTGCGCTTGAGCAGGCTACCCTTGCCGCACTGGGGGCAGGCAACACCGGTGTCGGCGGGCTTCTCCAGCGCCTCGATATGGCGGCATTGAGGATAGTTACCGCAACCGATGAACTTGCCGTAGCGTCCCTGCTTGATCAGCAGGGGCGAGCCGCAGTCGGGGCAGTTCCTCCCCTCGACGGTCTCCGGCTTCTCTGCTTCCGCCTTGTCGCCGCTCAGGTTCCGGGTGTAGGAGCAGGCCGGGTAGTCGGTGCAGCCGATGAAGCGGCCATGCTTGCCCAGGCGGATCGCCAGCGGCTTGCCGCAATCGGGGCAGGCCTCCTCAAGCATTTCCTGGGTGACATCGCTGCGCTTGACGTTTTCCTGGGTGTGATCAACCTGATCCTTGAAGGGCTGCCAGAATTTGTTCAATAACAGGCCCCACTCCTCCTCCCCGCGAGAGACGGCATCCAACTGGTCCTCCAGTTGGGCGGTGAAGTCGTAATCCACGTAGCGGGTGAAGTAATCGGTAAGGAAGCGGTTGACGATGCGACCGATGTCGGTCGGCTGGAAGCGCTTCTTGTCGAGGGTGACGTATTCCCGCTCCTGGAGGGTCGAGATGATGGCGGCATAGGTGGAGGGGCGGCCGATGCCGTACTCCTCCAGCGTCTTGACCAGGCTGGCCTCGGTGTAGCGCGGCGGCGGTTCGGTGAAATGCTGCTCGGGCCGGATCGCCTTGAGCGCGACCCGGTCGCCTTCTTTCAGGGGCGGGAGCATGCGTTCCTCTTCGTCGCCGCCCTTGGCGTCATCGACACTCTCCTGGTAGAGGACAATGAATCCGGGGTCGATCAGAGTCGAGCCGGTGGCGCGAAAGAGATTACCCTCGCCCGCGCTCAGATCGACCGTGACCGTGGAGAGGGTGGCGTGGAGCATCTGGCAAGCGAGGGTACGTTTCCAGATCAGCTCGTAGAGGCGGGACTGGTCGCTGCTCAGATGGGGCTTGACCTCCTCCGGGGTACGCCGGGCCGAGGTGGGGCGGATCGCCTCGTGGGCTTCCTGGGCGTTCTTGGCCTTGGTCTTGTAGTGCCGGACCTGCTCCGGCAGGGCCTGGGGGCCAAAGCGTTCGGCGATGAATTCACGGATTTCGGCCAGGGCCTCGTCAGCCAGGTGGACCGAATCGGTACGCATGTAGCTGATCAGGCCGACGGCACCGCCGCCGATATCGACGCCCTCGTAGAGCTGCTGCGCGGTACGCATGGTCCGCTGGGTGGTGAAGCCGAGCTTGCGGGAGGCCTCTTGCTGGAGGGTGGAGGTGGTGAAGGGAGGCGCCGGATTGCGCTTGCGCTGGCGTTTCTCGACTTTCTCGACCTGGAGTGACCCATTGGCGGCTGCCGTCAGCCGCTGCTCCACCGCTTCGGCCCTTTCCCTGCCGGTAATGCTGAACTGTTCGAGCTTGTCTCCCTCGAAGTGGGTCAGCTTAGCCTCGAAACCCTGTTGCTTCTGCTCCGCATCAGCAATGACCGTCCAGTATTCCCGCGTCTGAAAGGCCTCAATCTCCAGTTCTCGCTCCACGATCATGCGCAGGGCGGGACTCTGTACGCGACCAGCAGAGAGCCCACGTCGAATCTTGCGCCACAGCAGGGGCGAGAGGTTGAAGCCGACCAGATAGTCGAGGGCACGCCGCGTCTGCTGGGCGTTGACCAGATCCATGGAAAGCTCACGCGGGTGGGCAACAGCCTCCTGGATGGCCCGCTTGGTGATTTCGTGGAAGACGACGCGGTGGACCGGTTTGTCCTTGAGCAGACCACGGGCCTTAAGCAGCTCATAGAGATGCCAGGAGATGGCTTCGCCCTCGCGGTCGGGGTCAGTGGCCAGGTAGAGGGTATCGGACTTTTTCAATTCCTTGGCGATGGCCTGCACATGTTTGTCATTGCGCTCGATGACCTGGTACTTCATCTTGAAGTTGTCGCCGGGATCGACCGCGCCCTCCTTGGGCACCAAGTCGCGCACATGGCCGTAGGAGGCCATGACCTCAAAGTCCTTGCCGAGGTATTTTTTGATGGTTTTGGCCTTGGCCGGGGATTCGACGATAACCAGATTCATAGGCAAGCGGTATTCCTGAAATCAGCGCTTTTTAGTGAACGTGGTTGAGGCGGGGACTGTCAAGTCCTCCGGCCTCTCCCCTGACGGGGATATCAGTGCAGGTAGGCAAGCTCATCGCTGTAGACCAGATCTTCCATACGGGCGAAGGCCAGTTCCTGGCCGGGCTGGTTCATCAGCACCAGCAAGACGATCCATTTAAGCTCATCCTCGCCGACGAGACCGGTGTCAAGGGCCATGGCACGTTCGATGACCGTCTCCCGGCTGATCGGGTCAAGCATCTCGTTCTGCTCCAGGAACAACAGCAGCCCCCGGCAATCCTGATCGAGCCGCTGTTTCTCCTCATCGGTGTAGATGCGCATGGCGTTGAGCCTGGACGGCTTGGCGTTCGGCTCCATCTGCATCAGGGCCAATTCGTCGAGCCACTGTATGGCCTTTTCGACTACCACGTTGGGGAATCCCGCCATGGAGAGTTCTTCCATCAGGGTATTCTGGTCCGTGGGGGGCGGGGTCTCGCCATCCATATAGTTTTCGTAAAGGTATATCAGCACGTCCACCATGGTGTCGGTCATGCCCGGCTCTCTGCAAGAATTTGGGTATTAAAAGGGGCTTCTATTCCCGGCTTCGAGCCGATCACCGGATGCGGCAATAGAAACCACCTGGCGCGGATGATACATGACCTTCGAGTTCTAGCAAGAGAAGCATGGATGACACCTCTTCCACCTTTCTGCCACTCCGCTGCACCAATTCATCCACTGAGATGGGATCGAATCCCATGTCATCGAGCAGTTGACCATAGTCGCCGTCAACCTTCGGAGCCCCAACCCCCGCCCCTGCGCTAGGCATGGAATCATCAGCCACCATCAGTCCAAGCAGGGGCGCAAGCTCCTCGACGATATCTTGTGCCGACTCCACCAGCTTGGCGCCGTTGCGGATCAAGTCGTGGCAACCCCGCGCCATGGGATTGTGGATGGAACCAGGGATGGCAAACACCTCGCGTCCCTGCTCGGCGGCAAGGCGAGCAGTGATCAACGAGCCGCTGCGAAGGGCCGCCTCCACTACCAGCACACCTAAACTAAGCCCGCTGATGATGCGGTTCCTGCGAGGAAAATTGCCGGGGAGCGGTGGACTGCCGAGCGGCAGTTCACTGACCAGGGCGCCACCTGCATCGACGATGGCATGGGCCAGTTCGCGGTTATTGGCTGGATAAATACGATCGACGCCCGTCCCCATGACGGCAACGGTCTTACCGCCCTCCAACGCACCTCGATGGGCGGCCCCATCTATGCCATCGGCCAGGCCACTGGTGATGATGAGGCCACGCGCGGCCAGGTGTTTCGAAAACTCCCTGGCGGTCTTTTGCCCGCCCGGCGTGGGTCTGCGGCTGCCGACCATGGCCAGTTGGGGCAGGTGGAGCAGATCGGGATCGCCGCAGACATAGAGCATGGGCGGTGGATCGGGCAAGTCCCGCAATAACGGGGGGTAATCGCTGGAATACAGGGTGATGAGACGGTTGCCGGGCTGCTCCAGCCAAGCAATATCCCTATCCAGCACCGCTTGATCCGGCGACCGCAAGTAGGAAACGCTGTCCTGCCCGAGTCCGCATTCGGCCAGCCGACCGGGATCGGCGGCCAACAGGGTTTCAGGCGGGCCGACCCTCTCCAGCAATTGCAGCAACGTCCGCACCCCGATACCGGGGGCACGGTGCAGGATCAACCAAGAACGGGGATCGTCCATGACCTACGGGGCTCCACTGGCTTGCCCGGATTAATAAAGATCCGGGGTGCGGACCCGGTCCAGCACATGGATGGCATCGGTCGCCTTCAGCACCAGGGCGAAGCTGACCCGTGGAAAGACGCGGAAGATCATCAGGGTGCCGACGGGTTCGTCTGGCAGGGTTACTTTGCCGGCGGGATCGGGAATGACGTATTTCTCTACCTTGGGATACTCGCGTTCTGCATCGAAAAACTCGATCATCTGCCGCGAGCGGCGCTCCGGGGCCTCTTCGTCCACATAGTAGGGGTCGGAAACCGTCTTGCCCCGCTGGTCTATGCTCATGACATCGCCCTGCTCAAGCCCCTTGTTTTCGCCGCAGTCCAGGGCGACGACATTGTACTGGCCGATCTGGGTGACGCCATTGAGAACGCTGATGATGCTGCAATGCGGATTGCCGCTGGGCGGTTTGGGGGTAAATTGGGTGAGCGGCCGGTCTTCGCTCATGGGGACCAGGCGATCGCCCGCCAAAATCTCCAGGTCGCTCTGGACGACTTGCGCAGTGGCGGGGTCGTTGTGGCGCAGGGTAAGCGCCTCACCGACATACAACGCCTCCTGACCGAGAACGCGCCCGGAATCGGCATGTTTGTATAGCTTGCCGGGCCTGACGACATGGTACTTCGGCTCCGTTAAACTGCGCGCGGAGTCGCGTATGTAGATCTTCTGGCCGGTGCTTGCCACGATGTGTTCCTGGGCGAAGCCGAGCACATAGGGGGCTGTGTCTAGGCTGCCGGGGTCAACCACATAGGGTCTCGTGAGAAATGGCCTTATGGCATCCAGGGGAATCGTGGGTATGGGCTGCGTCAACTGCTCGATCCGCACCTTGGGCGAAAGCTTGATGGCGCTCCGGCCGTTCCGCTCCAGGGACAGTATCGGCTTGCCGTTGGCATCGAAGCTCAGGGCAATGCTATCGCCGGGGAAGATCAGATGGGGATCGGGGATCTGGGGGTTGTACTGCCAGACATCGGGCCAGCGCCAAGGGGCCTCCAGAAATCGGGCAGCGATGTCCCACAAAGTATCACCCGCCTGCACCACATAGCGGTCCGGATGATTGGGAGTGACGGCAATTTTGTCCCCCGCCTGGAGATTGAAAGACAAGAGCAGCCCCGCGAAAACCCCGGCCATTAAGCGGCTGAACTTGGACATGGCGATTCCTTTGGTGAAGAATTGATGTCAGTGTAGCCCAACATGCGCCTGTCTCAAAATACCAGGGCGCGTTCGTTGCCAATTACATCATAAGGTTAGCGTAAGAACCTACAGTTTTTTCGAAGAAATATTCTAAGGCCCGCGCAAATATGTCGAAACTTGAAATTCTCCGTTTTCCCGACCCCCGTCTGCGAACCAAGGCGAAACCTGTGATGGCGGTAGACGGGACGATCCGCAGCCTGGCGGAAGACATGCTCGAAACCATGTATGCCGCCCCCGGAATCGGCCTCGCGGCGACCCAGGTCAACGTGCATAGGCGGGTGATCGTGGTCGATGTCACTGAGGATCGCAGCGATCCCTTGGTGCTGATCAATCCCGAAGTGGCTGACAAACGCGGCGTTGAGACCATGGACGAGGGCTGCCTCTCCGTACCCGGCTTCTACGAGAGCGTCTCGCGCTCGGAGTGGGTCAGGGTGAAGGCGCTCGACCTGGAGGGCAATCCCTTCGAGCTGGAAACGGACGGGCTGAAGGCGGTTTGCATCCAGCATGAAATCGATCATCTGGAGGGCAAACTCTTTGTCGATTACCTCTCCAGCCTGAAACGGCAGCGCATCAGACGGAAGCTGGAAAAGGACTCTCCGGCGCGGAGCGAGGAGCCCTCTCGTCTCACCCATCACGAGCCGGTAATTTGACAGTGAGGGTCGCCTAGAAAGGGAAAGTGTCTCTGGAACGAGATAGAATCGAATCAATTCCGGCAACAAGCTTTAACACAAACCATGCGCATCATTTTTGCGGGAACGCCAGACTTCTCCGTACCGCCCTTGCAGGCCCTGCTGGGGAGCGAACATCAGGTCATCGCGGTCTACACCCAGCCTGACCGGCCCGCCGGCAGGGGGCGCAAGCTGACTCCCAGTCCCGTGAAGGAGCTGGCGCTGGCAACCTGCCTACCCGTTTACCAACCACTCAACTTCAAGGGCGAACCGGATCTGGCCGCCCTAGAATCCCTTGGCGCCGATCTCATGATCGTGGTTGCATACGGATTGCTCCTCCCCCAGCGCGTCCTTAATGCCCCGCGGCTTGGCTGCATCAATATCCACGCTTCCTTGCTGCCTCGCTGGCGCGGGGCAGCGCCGATTCAAAGAGCCATTGCCGCAGGTGACCGGGAGTCCGGCATCACCATCATGCAAATGGAGGCCGGGCTGGACACCGGGCCGATGCATCTGATCCGGCCCTGCCCCATCGATGAGCGGGAGACAGGGGAGACCCTGCACGACAAGCTCTCGGCACTGGGCGCACTGGCCTTGATGGAGTCCCTGCCCGCCATCGAAGCGGGGATATCCCAGCCTCAACCCCAGGACGGCGCCAGCGCCGTCTACGCCCACAAGCTCAAAAAGGAGGAATCCCTGATCGATTGGCGGCAACCGGCGGCCGGAATAGATCGCCTGGTGCGTGCATTCAATCCCTGGCCTGTGGCCCAAACCCCTTGTGGAGATTCCATGCTGAGGATCTGGGATGCAGTTCCGCTTCAGGCGGAGACGGCCCCTAGCCTGGCCGGTTCCGTCATCGCAGCGGGGTCGGCGGGGATCGACGTCGTTACGGGCCAGGGCCTATTGCGCATTACCCGGTTACAGATGCCGGGCAAGCGCGTCATGGATGCCGCCGATTTTCTGAACGCCCATGCGCTGGCGGGGGTAACTCTTGGCTGAGGGTAGCAAGCAGGGGGGTGTCGAGTCGCGCGTTTGCGCGGCGAGGGTCATAGACGCCGTCTACAGCGGACGGTCCCTGTCCGACGCCTTAGCCATGCCTTGCGTCCAGGGCTCCCATCAACCCTTCATCCAAGCGATCTGTTACGGGGTGTTCAGGGAATTCCCCCGCCATAAGCACCTGCTGGGACACCTGTTGAATAAGCCGCTCAAACCAGCCGACAGCGACATTGATGCGCTCGCCCAAGCGGCGCTCTACCAGATCGACTGCATGCGCGTGCCGCCCCATGCGGCCGTGAATGAGACGGTGCAGGCCGCGCGGCGGATGGGCAAGCCATGGGCAAGCAACCTGCTCAATGCCTTGCTGCGCCGCTATCTGCGGGAAAGTGAGGCGCTGAACGCCAGCTTGAATGGGGATGAAGAGGCCACCCTGCGCATGCCCGCCTGGCTGACCCAGAGGTTCCGCCAGGCCTGGCCCGATGGCTGGCGCGGCCTAGTCGAAGCCAGCGGCCGACAAGCCGGATTGACCCTGCGCGTCAACCGCATGAAGATCGACCCTAAGGCGTATCTTCAGCTTCTAGCGGAAAAGGAGATCCTGGCGCATCCCCACCCGCAATTGTCCGAGGCGCTCATGTTGGACAGGGCCCTGCCGGTGGAACTGTTGCCGGGATTTTCAGAGGGTCTGGTCTCCGTGCAGGATGCCGGCGCTCAATTGGCCGCAGTTCTTCTGGATGCGGCCAGGGGGGACCGGGTGCTGGATGCATGCGCCGCGCCGGGAGGCAAAAGCTGTCATCTACTGGAACGTGCCGGGGGCGAGTTGGACCTCTGGGCGGTGGACCTGGACGCCGTCCGCTTGCAGCGGATCAGGGAGAACCTGGAGCGGCTTGGCCTGACAGCCCATTGCAGCACCGGCGATGCCACAGAGCCCACCGGGGATTGGGGCCAAGGGACTTACCAGCGAATTTTGCTCGATGCCCCCTGTTCCGCCACCGGTGTGATCCGCCGCCATCCCGATATCAAGGTCTTGCGCAAACCTGGGGACCTGACGGCCCTGACGGATACCCAGCGGCGTTGCCTGGACGCCCTTTGGCCGCTGCTGGCGCCGGGGGGAATGCTTCTTTACGCGACCTGCTCCATTCTGCCGGAGGAGAACGAGTTACAGGTGGCCGGTTTCCTTGAGCGGCATCTGGACGCAAGGGAGCGGCCGATCGAGGCGGACTGGGGCCTGGCAAGGGCGTCCGGCCGACAGACCCTGCCGGGGGAGAATGGCATGGATGGCTTCTATTACGCCTGTCTGGAAAAGATCCCAGGATGATCAAGACAAAGGGCTCAGCTCGCGCCAGGGGAACGGTAGCCGCCAGGCTGTCACGCTGGATGTCCGCCCTGGTGCTGGCTGGCTTTGCGGGTTCCCTGCTGGCGGAGGGCATTGAGATCGAAAGCCTCTCCTCCCGCTTGCACAAGGGCGTTTACCTAGTGGATGCACAGATCCTCTACCAACCCTCCAAGACCATACTGGATGCGCTGGAGCACGGAGTCCCCCTGACCTTCGAAGTCAAGTTGGATGTTCGGCGCAAGGATGCCTGGATGTGGGAAAGGGCCGTCGCCCGGCACCGTTTGCGTTACAGCCTGCGCTACCACGCGCTGGTGTCCCGTTACGAGGTGTTCCTGCCGGATAAAAAGGTGTTGCGGTATGCCACCCTGGAGGCGGCGTTGCGCGCACTCGGCGGGTTGAGCGACCTGTCCCTCGTCGAATCCGCCTCGCTCGAATCGGACGAGGAATATGAACTGCATCTCGGGATTGAACTCGATATCGAATCCCTTCCAGTACCGCTAAGGCCCAGGGCCTACCTTTCGTCCGATTGGTCCCTCTCCTACGAGCACCGCCCGTGGCTTCTGATCCGCTGAGACCCTCGCGTAGCGGGTGGCCGATACTGGGGCTGCTGCTGGTTCTGCTACTCGTCCTTCATTTTTTGAGCCGCGCCGTGCAGGACGTGGAGGGATCGAGCCGATTCTTCGTCCCGCTGCTACTTTTCGCCATCGGCGGACTGATTCTGCTGGCCCTGCTGATTCTGATAAGCGGGATACGGCTGTGGCTGGAATACCGGCAAAAGAAGGTCGGTTCCCGCCTCACCCTGCGCATGGTGATTGTGTTCCTCCTGCTGTCGCTGCCGCCGGTGACGCTGGTTTACTACTACTCCTTGGAAACCATGTTGCGGGGGATCGAGCATTGGTTCGATGTCGATATCGATGGTGCTGTCGAAGACGCCTTGCGGCTCAGCCAGGTTTCGCTGGATCTGCATAAGCGGGAAAAGCTACGTCTAACCAATTATCTGATGATGGGGGTTCAAGACAGCTCGGAGACAGCGTTGGCCCTCAGCATCGACGAGCTGCGCGAGCGGTTCGAGGTGCGGGAGCTGGTGTTGACGGATCTGAATAATCGCGTCATCGCATCAAGCAGCGCCGACCCCGCCAATCTGGTACCCAGCCCGCCGCAGAATGACGCCGTGCGCCAAGTCAAGGAGGGGGAACCCTTTGTCGACCTTGTTCTTTCCGGCGAGGGTGGAATGCTGAGGGTGCGGGTAGTGGTGGCGGACCCCAAGGGCAGACCTTTCATCCTTCAGGCCCTCTACGAGACTCCCGAACAGATCAGCGCCATGACCGGAAAGGTTCAGGAATCCTTCCGGAGATACCGTGAACTAGCCTATCTGCGCGATTCGTTAAAGTTCAGTTTCGGCCTGACCCTGTTGCTGGTACTGCTTTATGCCTCTCTGGCCGCCATTTGGGCCGCCTTCTTCTCCGCCCGGCGGCTGGTAGCCCCGGTGACCCAGATCGCGGAAGGCACAAGGGCGGTGGCCGAGGGCCATTACGACAAGCAACTGCCTTTGCCGCGCGGCCGGGATGAGCTGACTTTTCTCGTATCATCCTTCAACTCCATGACGCGGAGCATCGCACTGGCCCGGGACATGACCGAACGAAGCCAGCAGGAAGTCGAAACCCAGCGTGCCTATTTGCAAACCGTGCTGGGGCGGCTGTCATCGGGGGTAATGGCCTTTGGTTCGAATCTCTGCCTACAAACGGCTAATCCGTCGGCCCGGCAGATTCTCGGCGTGGATCTCGACAGCATGCAGGGTAAGCCACTGTATCAACTGGGGATAGAGCACCCCGGCTTGCAGGATTTCGTCGATGCCATCGAGGAGCCCCTGGCGGAAAGTCATGGTGAATGGCGCAATGAAGTAACCCTGTTTACCGGCGAGGGGCGCAAGGTCTTGCTGTGCAGCGTCTCCCCCCTGGCGATGCCCTGGGATGAGGCGGCCGGTCACGTGCTGGTGTTCGACGATGTCACCGCCCTGCTACAGGCCCAAAGAAACGCCGCCTGGGGCGGGGTCGCCCAGCGCCTGGCTCACGAGATAAAGAACCCTCTAACGCCGATTCAGTTGTCGGCAGAACGGTTGCGCCACAAGCTCTTGGATAAGCTGGCCGATGAGGACCGGCAAATGCTCGACCGCGCCACCCGCACCATTGTGCAGCAGGTCGAGGCGATGAAAGAGATGGTCAACGCCTTCTCGGATTTTGCGCGATCCCCAAAGATGCAGGCGGAACCCATCGTATTCGATCCCTTCATCAACGACGCACTCGATCTCTACCGCGTGGCGGGTCAGGGTACGACCATCAAGATCAATCTGGCCGCCGGTCCGGCCAAAATTGAGGCCGACCCGGCCCGCCTGCGACAGGTAGTGGTGAATTTGGTGAAGAACGCCCTTGAAGCCCTAGAGTCCGTGCCCGAGGGATTCATTTTGGTGTCAACCCGTCTCGGCGAGGGTGAGGAAAGCAATTTCGTGGAGCTGGAGGTCCGGGACAATGGCCCCGGTTTTTCCAGCCCCGTGCTGGAACACCTGTTTGAACCCTATGTGACAACCAAGACCAAGGGCAGCGGCTTGGGCCTGGCTATCGTAAAAAAGATCGTTGAGGAACACGGCGGTATCGTTCGTGCGGAAAATTTGAATGGGTGCGGTGCCCATATCCTGATATATCTGCCCTTACTGGGCGTTTACGGCGAGACAGGGGAAGGGGAACAATCCGTGGAGATGGCGAGCAGATGAGTGGAGCCTACATTTTAGTAGTCGATGACGAACCGGATATCCGGGGACTGGTGCAGGAGATCCTCCAGGACGAGGGTTACCGCGTGGCCGTTGCCGAAAACGGTGAGCGCGCACGCCAGATCATGCGGGAGGGGCGTCCCGATCTGGTGTTCCTGGATATCTGGATGCCGGACGTGGACGGCATCACCCTGCTCAAGGAGTGGGGCGAAAGCGGGGATCTTCCCTGCCCCATCATCATGATGTCGGGGCATGGTACGGTGGAAACGGCAGTGGAGGCCACCCGTCTGGGCGCCTACGATTTTCTGGAAAAGCCCCTGTCGCTGGCCAAGCTGCTGTTGACCGTGGAGCGGGCCTTGGAGGCCGACCGATTGCAGCAGGAAAACATTGGCTTGCGCAGCCAGGCCTCGCAACCCGTGGAGCCGATCGGAAAGAGCGCCACCATGCATCGCCTGCGCGAGCAGGTGCGCCGTATCGCCGTTCACGATACCTGGGTATTGATCACCGGCGAACCCGGCAGCGGACGGGAGACCTTCGCCCGCTTTCTGCACACCCAGAGCCCCCGGCGAAGCAGCCCCTTCGTCAAGGTCGCCGTTTCCGCAATCCCTCGGGAAAACGCGGCGCGTGAGCTGTTCGGCAGCGAACAGGATGGACAGATCCGTTACGGCATCTTCGAACAGGCGAGGGGAGGAACCCTCTTTCTCGATGAAGTCGCCGACATGGATGTAGAGGCCCAGTCGCATCTCCTGGGCGCCCTGGAGAAGAATGCCTTCGTCCGCGTCGGCGGTAGCGAGCCGGTCCCCATCAACGCCCGGATCGTAGCCGCCACGCAAGTGAATCTCGCCGAGATGGTCAAGCAAGGCGAATTCCGCGAAGAGCTCTTTTTCCACCTCAACGTGGTACCCCTGCATGTCCCGCCCCTGCGTGAACATACCGAGGACATCTCCGACCTGCTGAGTTATTACGTGGACCACTTCTCCATCCACGAACGCCTCCCTTATCGCCATTTCGATGTGAGGGCGCAGAATTTTCTGCGGAACTACGGTTGGCCAGGGAATGTGCGTGAATTGAAGAATCTGGTGCAGCGGTTGATGATCCTGGGCACCGCCGAGGAAATTGGTTTGGATGATGTTCAGGGGGCCTTGGCTGTTTCATCCAGGGGGAGCCAAGGGAGCGGAGGTTCTCCATTGCCGCTGAACCTCGATCAGCCCTTGCGGCAGGCGCGGGAGGACTTCGAAAAGCTCTATCTCGAATATCAATTGGATAAATATAAGGGCAACGTCAGCAGGGTGGCCCAGGAGGTCGGTATGGAGCGGACCCATCTCTACCGGAAAATGCGCGCCGTCGGGATCGAGATCAAGGAACGCAAACCTTGATGATCTGGGCGCCGAAGACGGATCAGTTTTCCTCATGAAAAAGGGCAAGCGTCTCGGCGGCAATCTCACAGACTTCCGGGTCTTCGTCGTCGAGCAGTCCCTCGATCAAAGGTATAGAGGAAGGATCGCCACAGATGCCGAGATAGTGACAGACATCGGCCCGGACCTGGGAGTCCGGCGAAGTGGTCAGTTGCGCCAGGGGTGAAACCGCATACTCCAGGGCGGGATCTCCGGCCAGCTCCTCGATCAGGGCACCGATGCCGATGCGCACCGCCATGGGAACGCTCAAATCACCGAGCATAGGGGTCAGTTCCGTCATAATCGAAGGCGAAGGACGGACCCGCTGAATGGCCTCCTGAAGCCGGTGCTGTTCGATCAAATAGGCGATGTATGCCGCCTGACCACTGTTGCCGGCGGCATGCTCGACCCATTCCGCCAGATCGGAGAGACTATGAACTCCAGCGAGTTCGAATTCTCCGATACGGCACCAGGGAACACTGCGGACATCATGGCTCGCGGCAATCTCGGGCCGAAGACTGGTATTGACGATCTCCAGGCGTCCCAACTTGCCTTGTTTGACCAACTGGGACAGGTACTCGACCATGGCGGGACAATGGGAGCAACCGTTGGCGATGAGCAGGAGTGCTTCGGTTTTGCTGGGCATGAATGACGCCTATCGTTGAATACTACCGCCGATTATCGCACAAGCGTTTCATCGGCGAAGATTGGGCAATAAGTAAAGACAACGCCATGGCAAGGACTTAATAAAGCCGTCTTATGGGATCAGTTTATAAAACTGTTTGGCACAATCGCCCATTTGTCCTTATCTTTCCCACTCCCATATTATGCATGGATGGGCCTTTTGCGCCCATCCAAAGACAAGGACCTCGTATCTACCGTTCACGGGGCCTTGGGGGCCGTGTTTTACTTGAACGCCTCGACCGAGGCGCCGTTTCACTGCGAGTGATTTTAGGAGAACCGACTATGCCAACATTTGTGCGTACTGATAAGTGCGATGGCTGTAAGGGCCAGGACAAGACTGCGTGCATGTACATCTGCCCGCACGACCTGATGAAGCTGGACAAGGATGGCTCTGAGACCGGCCACGCCATGAAGTCTTACAATCAAGAGCCCGAGCAGTGCTGGGAATGCTATTCCTGCATCAAGATCTGCCCCCAGCAGGCGATCGAAGCCCGTCCCTATGCCGACATCGTCCCCTTGGGCGGCTCTGTGCAGCCCCTGCGCGGCACTGATTCCATCATGTGGACCATCAAGTTCCGCAACGGCACCATGAAGCGCTTCAAGTTCCCGATCCGCACCACCCCCGAAGGCTCCATCGATTGCTACGGAGGCAAGCCCGCTGCAGATATCGCCAAGATTGGCGCGTCTGGTTTCTTCAACCACAACGAGCAGAAAGGCTACCGCGCCGGCAATCCCGCCGAGCTGATTTGCAAGTAAGCCGTTTGCCGTCACTGCAAACCTATTTCTGAAATTTTAGAGGTAAGAATAATGGCTGGAGAATTTGGAAATCCCGAGGTAGTCCAGGAAGAAGTTGACATCCTCATCATCGGTGGTGGCATGGGCGCCTGCGGCACAGCTTACGAGCTCGGCCCCTGGCTCGACGCCGCCAAGAAGCAAGGCGTCGACATCAAGGTCAAGCTGGTCGACAAGGCCGCCCTCGACCGATCCGGCGCTGTTGCTCAGGGCCTGTCCGCTATCAACACCTACATCGGTCCCGAGCAGGACCCCGCTGATTATGCCCGCATGGTCTCCAACGACCTGATGGGTATCACCCGCGACGACCTGGCCTATGACTTGGGCCGTCACGTTGACGAATCCGTTCATTTGTTCGAAGAGTGGGGCCTGCCCATCTGGAAGACCGATGCCAACGGCGAACGTCATGACGGCGCCGCCGCCATCGGCGAAGGTCTGCCCAGCCTGAGAGAAGGTGGCAAGCCCGTCCGTTCCGGCAAGTGGCAGATCATGATCAACGGTGAATCCTATAAGTGGATCGTCGCCGAAGCCGCCAAGAAGGCGCTGGGCATGGATCGTATCCAGGAGCGCATCTTCATCGTCAAACTGGTCAACGACAAGAACGACAAGAACCGCGTCGCCGGTGCCGTCGGTTTCTCCGTCCGCGATCATCAGCTGTTCGTTTACAAGTTCAAGGCCTGCCTGCTGGTCGCCGGTGGCTGCGTCAACCTGTTCCGTCCCCGCTCCGTCGGTGAAGGCCAGGGCCGCGCCTGGTATCCCGTATGGAACGCCGGTTCCACCTACGCCATGGCTGCCGAAGCCGGCGCAGAACTGACCATGATGGAAAACCGCTTCGTGCCCGCCCGCTTCAAGGACGGTTACGGCCCGGTCGGCGCCTGGTTCCTCCTGTTCAAATCCCAGGCCACCAACGGCTTTGGTGAAATCTACATGGCCCGCAACAAGGAAATGTTGAACGACTATCCTCCCTACGGCCAGGCCGCCGTTCCCGCCTCCTGCCTGCGCAATCACCTGATGCTCAAGGAGATGAAGGAAGGCCGCGGTCCCATTTGGATGGATACCGTCACCGCTCTCGCCAAGCTGCGCGAGACCCTGTCTCCCCGCGAAGTGAAGCACCTGGAAGCAGAAGCTTGGGAAGACTTCCTCGACATGTGTATCGGCCAGTGCGGTATCTGGGCCGGCGAAAACATCGAACCGGACAAGAAAAAGTCCGAACTGATGCCCACCGAACCCTACCTGCTTGGCTCCCACTCCGGCTGCTGCGGTATCTGGGTATCCGGCCCCGAGGACGTTGGTGCTCCCACCTCCGAAGAGCATGCCGACAAGGGCAAGATCCCCGCTCACCTGCCCGAAGGCTGGAACTGGGGCTACCGTGGCATGACCACCGTCAAGGGTCTGTTCACCGCAGCAGACGGCGTTGGCGCCTCCGGCCACAAGTTCTCCTCCGGCTCCCATGCCGAAGGCCGTATGGCGGCCAAGTCTATGGTCAAGTTTGTCATGGACAACCAGGGCTGGAAGCCTGAGCTGGATACCGACGTGGACACCCTGATCGCCGAGATCTACCGTCCTGTCCGTAACTATCTGGAGTTCAAGGACTACTCCACCGCCATCGACGTGAATCCCAACTACATCACCCCCAAGATGTTGCAGTTCCGTCTCCAGAAGATCATGGACGAATATGTTGCCGGTGTGGCCACCTACTACACCACCAACAACATCATGCTGGATCTGGCTGAAGAGAAGCTGGGCATGCTGAAGGAAGATGCTCTCAAGATGCGCGCCAAGGACCTGCACGAGTTGTTGCGCGCATGGGAAAACTACCATCGCATCCTGACCGCCGAAGCTCACATGAAGCACATTCAGTTCCGTGAAGAATCCCGTTATCCGGGCTTCTACTACCGCATGGACAAGAACTTCGTGGATGAAGAAAACTGGAAGTGCTTTGTCAACTCCATCTATGACAAGAACACCAAGACTTGGAACGTGTTCAAGCGCGCCCATAAGGACCTGGTGGACAAGACCAAGCTGTTCAAGGCTGGTGCCCACTAATCCCATCGGGATATTGGACTAGAAGTCCGGGCGTCTTTGGCGCCCGGACTTTTTTTTGTCACCTCCAAATGCGAAATCAACCTCGTATAATTTCTTCCTGACTTGAATCACTTCAAATAGGCTAGGCAAATGAGCGGAAAGTTTGACATTCCATTTAAGAGCAAGGTCGTCCCGGCCATACTGGAAGAGGGCGCTAGGATCAAATTCCGGTGTCATAAGGAGATATCCTGCTTCAATGCCTGCTGCCGGAATGCCGATATCACCCTGACCCCCTATGACGTGATCCGTTTGAAACAGCGGCTTGGCACCAGTTCGGCCGAGGTGCTGAGGGAGCACAGCGTTCCCTTCGAAATGGATAATCACGGACTTCCTGGGATCAAAATGAAGACCACGGACAGCGGGGCCTGCCTCCTCATGCAAGAGGGAGAAGGCTGCACCGTCTACGAAGACCGGCCAACGGCCTGTCGTTACTACCCCGTCGCCATGCTGGCCATGAAACCCAGTGACGAGCCAACCGAGCGGCATGCGTACAGCCTGGTCAAAGAGGCCCACTGCAAGGGACATGACGAGGAGGTCGAACAGACCGTCGATGAATATCGCCGCGCCCAAGGCGTTGCCGATTACGACGAGATCAATAGGGATTTTTATCAACTTATTCTAAAGAAGAAATCCACTGGCCCTGCGGTTGGCCGTCCATCCGATACCAGCCTGCAACTCTTTTTCATGGCCTGTTACGACATCGACCGTTTCAAGAAATTTGCCTTGAGCGGCGCCTTCCGGGCCGCCTACAACCTGGATGCCTCGGTGTTCGAGCAAATCGAGACCGATGACGTTTTCGCGCTGCAATTCTCCATGGCCTTTCTCAAACAAGTCCTGTTCGGCGAGAAGACCATCGAGGAGCAAGAGGGCGCCTGGGAAAAGCGCGTGACCGAACGCAAAGAGATATGGGAGTTACGCCGCCAAGCGGAGATCGCCCGCGACGAGCAGAGGAACGAGGAGTTGATGCGGGAAGTGGAGTCCTAACCTCGAACCATCTGGTCCGTGACCAGCGGGAAAGGAGCGGGATAAATGCCATCCGGGCACTACCCTCCCCATTTGTATACCACTGGAGGCGCGCTGGACAGTGCCGACCTTCAGAGGGAGCTGGACCACCTGAGGTCACACCTGAAAGTGAATGGGGTTGGGAAAGGAAAAGTCCTGGCCCTGGTTACGGACTCGTCACGACTGACGGCACTATTGTTTTACGCCTGTTCGCGGCTGGGCGTAGCCCTCTTTCCCCTCGATCCCCTCATGACCAAGCCGCGCCGCCTGAGTCTGCTGCGACAGGCTGGAGCTGATTTCCTTATCCACCAGCCGGACGCTTTCCCCAGCTCCGGTTACCCGCGCATTTTGTCGCTTCCAGGAAAATCGAAAGCCTCACCTGCACGGGAAGCGGAGATAGCCTTGATCATTGCCACCAGCGGCTCCAGTGGCAGCCCGAAGGCCGTGATGCTGGCCCCGGACGCGCTGCTGGCCGGAGCCTCGGCGGCGAATGCCATCCTGGGATTCAGCGCCGGTGATTGCTGGCTGAACTGTCTCCCCCCATTCCATATCGGCGGCATGGCAATCCACTGCCGCGCAGCCCTTGCCGGGGCAGCGGTGGTCCTGCACCAGGGCTTCGATGCCGGGCGTCTCTGGCACGACCTGAAGCTCTTCCCGGTAACCCACCTTTCACTGGTTCCTGCCATGTTATCGCGGTTGCTTGATGTCGCCGATGGGCCGCCGCCTTCATGGCTGCGCGTAGTCCTGATCGGCGGAGACGCCCTTAATGAAGGCCTTGCCGCGTGTGCTCTTGCCGCCGGTTGGCCGCTATGGGTCAGCTACGGTATGAGCGAGACGGCCGCACTCGTCGCGGCGAGCCCAGCCACAAGGGAGCGGTTGTCGCCCCCCCTTGGCCTAATCGGTGGTATTCAATGCGAGGTGGTCGATGAATCTGGACAGAGTACCGATGGGATTGGCCGCATCAAGCTCCGGGGCAGGAGCCTGATGCTTGGCTATGCCAACCCCCTGGGCATGCCGGGGGATGGCCTGGACAGGAATGACTGGTTTCTTACCAGCGACCTCGGTCAGCTCGACAAGCAGGGCCTGCGCGTACTGGGGCGGGCCGACGGGATTCTGGTCAGCGGTGGGGAAAAGATACCGCCGGGGGTGGTGGAGGAGCGTTTGCTCGATTGCCCCGGCATAGGAGCCGCCTGCGTGTCCGGATTAACCGATACGGTCTGGGGGCAAAGGCTCTGTGTTTATTACGAAGGCCCCGCCACACCGGAAGAGGTCGAGGCCTGGTGCCGTGAACATATCCAGGGGGCGATGCGCCCCCGTTTGTTCCGGCAGGTGCAGCGGTTGCCTCTGCTGTCGAACGGTAAAATCGACCGCCAGGCCATCAGGCAATGGGCCGGAGACCAGGGCTGAGCCTCGCGTTTATGCACATGAGGTGTTTCCCGCCAGCCCTTCCAGCAGATCAAACCGTTCCAACCTGACGCGCTTGCCGCTCACAGTGACCGTTCCCTCTTTCTGCAAGCGGGAGAGTCCTCGCGTGACGGTTTCGCGGGATAGACCGAGATAGCTGGCGATGTCCGAGCGCGTCATGGTCAATCTGAATTCTGACCCCGGCATCCCGCGCGCCCTATGGCGGGATGAGAGGCTGAGGAAGAAGGCGGCGAGTCGTTGCTCGCCGTTCTGGCGGACGAGGGAGGCGTGAAGTCCGTGGCAAAAGGCGATCTCCTGCCCCAGGATGGAGATGATGCCTCGCTGGAATGCCTCAAGAGACCGTCCGGGTTGTTGCAACCGTGCCATGCGCAATTCACAGACACTGCTCGGCTCCAGTGCCCGCACGGTACAGGGGTAATGCTCCCCCGCCATGCCATCCGCTCCGATCAGATCGCCTGCGAACTGAAATCCGGCAACCTGGTCAGGATGTTGCTCCTTCTTATGCAGCATGATGAAGGACCCCGATTTTACGGCGAACAGCGAGTGAAAGGGATCGCCGCTACGGAACAGCGTCTCGCCTCGCGCTACCCGCTGACGGCGAAACAGGACGCCCTTGGCCAGTTCGACCTTCTCGCTGCCATAGTCGAGCAGGGCGCAGATAGGGTCCAGGGAGCAGAGGTTACACTCCACCTCGGACTCGTTCTCCCTGGAGGGAGGTGTATCGCAGCGCAGTATTTTGAATTCCGGCTCCCGCCGGGGGGATGGGTTGTTCATCATGTTCTGATCCGCCAAAAATCACATCCAGTTGAGCCAAAAAACGCTTGTGAGTATGCGAATCATAGCGGCAAGTGTCGGCAGAAAAATTGATGTAATCCGGTAAAAGCTCAGTGAACGGAGGGGAATTGTGCTTGAACAGGACCTGACTGATGAGGCCCCTTCCAATAAGCCTTCAGGCTGTACCAGACCAGTCCGAGGGATTCGTGCATGAAGGTCCGGGAGGCAAGGAGAGCGCTAAAGCTGGGCAGCCATCTCAGGTATTCGGGATGTAACGCAAGGCCGGTCGAGAATTGGGTCGGGGCCGGGATAACCTGGACTCCCGCGCGCTCGAATTCCCTAGCGGCGCGCTGCATATGCCAAGGGTGGGTTACCAGGAAGACCTTCCTGATGCCCTCGGCTTGTAGCAACAGAGCGGTAAATTGGGCGTTTTCTCTGGTGTTGCAGCTCTTGCCCTCTGTCAAAACAGGCGACGTTTTGAATTCACCCTCAAGCACGGACTTGATCAGATCGGCCTCCGCTATCTTTTCCCCCTCAAACACAGTTCCGCCAGTAGCAATCAGCCGCAATCCGGTCCTGCGGTGCAACAGGGCGGCATAGCGGACTCGGGCCAGGCTCGGATCGCTGAGGGTATCGCCACCGTACTCCGGTGCCGCCGAGGCTCGGCCTCCCCCCAGAACGACGATGGCATCGGCTTGGGCGCTGGCAATTTGCGCCTCCGTCAAGGCAGGGTAGGTCTCCAAAAGGCCGATAAGCTGGTGGCCAACATAGGGCGTACTGAGGAGATAGAGGGAGACCAGCGTCAGAATGACAAGCGAGCGGCGGCGAAAGAGAACTGCGAGGAGCAGCATCAGGACAAAGAGCCCCGGAGGCAGCAGCAGGGTCTTTGCCAGGACATAGAGAAAGCTGGTCATGGAGCGCCCTCGATGCGGGAGCCTGCCAGCACATCCCGCGACTGAAGATCGGCATGATAGGAAGACCGCACCATGGGGCCGCTGGCTACGCCGGTGAACCCCAGGGACTGGGCCAGTTTATCCAGCTCGGCAAACTCATCCGGGGTGACGAAACGTTCCACCGACAAGTGGTCCTTGGAGGGTTGCAGATATTGCCCCAGGGTCAACATGTCGCAGCCATGGCTACGCAGATCCAGTAGCACGGACTCGATCTCCGCCCTGGTCTCACCCAGCCCCAGCATCAAACCGGATTTGCTGACCGCCTGGGGATACTGCTCCTTGAATCGTTTCAACAGAGCGAGCGAACCAGCGTAATCTGCACCGGGGCGGCATTTCCGGTAGAGCCGGGGCACGGTTTCCAGATTGTGGTTGAAGACATCGGGCATAGCGCCATCGAAACAGGCCATGGCCGTGTCAACCCGCCCGCGGAAGTCGGGGGTCAGTATCTCGATCCGAGGGGACGAATAGCTGCCGCGTATGGCACGAATGCATTCGGCATAGTGGCCAGCGCCGCCATCGCGGAGATCGTCCCGGTCAACCGAGGTAATGACCAAATACTTCAGCCCCATCTCGGCGACCGCCCCGGCCAGCCGCTGGGGCTCACCGGGATCGAGTGGTAGCGGGTTACCGTGGGCTACGTCACAGAAGGGGCAGCGCCGGGTGCAGATGTCCCCCATGATCATGAAAGTGGCGGTCCCATGGCCGAAGCATTCCCCTAGATTGGGGCATTGAGCCTCCTCGCAGACTGAGCTGAGACCGCGCTCACGGAGTATCTTTTTGATCCGGACCACGCCCTGGCCCGAGGGCGCCTTGGCGCGAATCCATTTTGGTTTGCGTTGCAGCGTCTCCGATGGAATCACCTTGACCGGGATGCGCTCCAGCTTGTCCGCCCCGCGCTGGTGTGACTCGGGGGTAGAGCGGGAAGGTGCGTTGTAATCGTCAGGCGGGATGGGGGGCATAATTGTCCTATACGGGGAGCCGTCCGGCTGCGTCCTGGGCTGTGTAGCCGAGCCGGTCGCAGAGATAGGCGGAGAGTTGTCCCTGGATTTCACCGATGGATAGACCGCTGCCAAGCTGCCGCAGGCTGGTGACAGCCAATCCCTGGTAACCGCAGGGATTGATGCGGCTGAAAGGCTCTAGATCCAGATCAACGTTGAGGCTCAGCCCGTGATAACAAAAACCCTTGCGCACCCGCAATCCCAAGGCGGCTATTTTGGCCCCGGCCACGTAGACGCCGGGGGCCTCGCGCCGGGCGTGGGCCTCGATGCCATGTCCGGCAAGCAAGCTGATAACCGCATCCTCCATGCCTTGCACCAAGCCACGGACACCGGTGCCCGTCTCTTTCAAATCGAGCAGCAGGTAGGCTAGCAATTGACCGGGGCCATGGTAGGTGACTTGGCCGCCGCGATCGATTTGCTGGACGGGAATGTCGCCGGGGTTGAGAAGGTGCTCCTTTTTGCCTGCCTGGCCCAGGGTGAAGACTGGGGGATGCTGGAGGAGCCAGAGTTCGCTGGGGGTCTGCCCGTCCCGCAGATCGGTGAATCGACGCATGGCCTCCCATACCGGGAGGTAGGGTTGCAGGCCCAAGCGGCGAACCAAGAGAGGAAAGGTCACAGGGCCATCAGCACCTTGTGATGGGCGCTCAGATCCCGATAGATGGCATCCATCTGGGTGCGGTTTTCGGCCTGGACCCGCACCGAAACTGAGAGATATTTTCCACCGCTGCTGGGACGGCTAGTAAAGTCATTCTCGCCCAGATTGGGCACATGGACACGCACCAACTGCACCACCAGCATTTCGAAGCCGTCCTCGGCCAATCCCATGGCCTTGATCATGATCTCGCAGGGGAAGCTGAGTATCTCTTGCGGAACCTGTCCGGCCTGGGATTTCATCTTAACCCTCGGCCCCCGTGCGCAAACGCTCCTTGCAGATCTGATAGAGGCAAGTCATGCGCTGCCACAGAGGTCCCGGCCAGCCATTACCGACAGGGCGGCCGTTCAAAGTGGTGACGGCCATGACTTCACGGGTCGAACTTGTCATCCAGATCTCGTCGGCTCCCTCCAGGTCCGCCAGGCCGATGGAAGCCTCAGCCAAGGGGATTCCGGCACCGGCAGCCAATTCCAGCACCAGATCGCGTGTGATACCCGGCAGCAGGGATGGTCCCTTGGCCGGGGTCAGGAGCAGACCATCCTTGACGATGAAGAGGTTACTGGCCGTTCCCTCTGTGGCCTGGCCGTCACGGATCAGTATGGCCTCGTCGCAACCTTCTTCGGTTGCCTGCTGCCGGAGCAGGATGTTGGCAAGGAGAGTGATGCTCTTGATATTGCAGAGCTGCCAGCGCACATCGTCGAGGGTAACGGCGGCGATCCCCTTTTGCAGTTTCTCGGGGCTGGGCGGGCTGATTGGGGTGGCCATGGCAAACACCGTCGGTTTGACCACCGCCGGGAAGGCGTGATCACGCTTATCGGCAGCGCCCCGCGTGATTTGAAGGTAGAGGGAATAGTCACCCGGCCTCCCCTCCAGCAGCCGCGCCAGGATGGTAGCCCAGTCGCCGTCAGCGAGGGGCGAAGCCAAGCGGATGCCGCGCAGGCTGTCGTCGAGCCGCGCCAGGTGCTGCTTTAGGCGGAAGGGGTGGCCGCCGTAAGCGGGAATGACCTCATAGACCCCGTCGCCGAACAGAAATCCGCGATCGAGCACCGAGATTTTCGCCTGCTCGATTGGGAGAAAATCGCCATTGAGATAGACCAACGGACCGCCCATCCCGTTATTTCTTAAACCAGAGCATAAAACCGTCGGACAAACGGGTGAAGATGCCACCCTCCTTGACATCCTCCAGGGCGACGAGCTGCGCGGTCTTGACTACCTTGCCATCCTCCGTCACATCGACCTCGCCGACTTTGGCACCCTTGGCGACGGGCGCCTCGACGTGATCCGAGAGCCTGATGACCGTCTCAAGCTTCTTCTTGTCACGGCGGGGCTGAGTGACGAACAGGTCCTCGGCCGTACCCACGTCGATGGTGCCCTTATCACCCTTCCAGACAGTGGCCTTACCGACCGCCTGACCGGTTGCGAGAACCTTGACGTTCTCGAAAAAGGCAAAGCCATAGTTGAGCAGGGCCTGGCTTTCCGTAGCCCGGACACTCATGCTCGTAGAGCCGAGCACCACGGATAGCAACCGCGTTTCCTCGCGTTTGGCGGAAGCCACCAGGCAATAGCCGGCGGCCTCGGTATGCCCGGTCTTGATACCATCGACACTGGGGTCCTTCAACAGCAAGGTGTTGCGGTTGTGCTGGGTAATGTTGTGGAAGACATACTCTTTGATGGCGAACCAGGGATAGTACTCGGGAAAATCGCGGATCAGGGCCGCCCCGAGCTTGGCCATGTCGCGGGCCGTAGTGACGTGGCCTGGTGCCGGGAGCCCCTCGGGATTGAGAAAGTGGGAATTGGTCATGCCGATCCGCTTGGCATGCTCGTTCATCAGCGTGGCGAAGGTGCCCACGTTGCCACCGATGTGCTCGGCCAAGGCGATGGATGCATCGTTGCCCGACTGGATGATCATGCCCTTGATCAGATCCTCGACGCCCACCTGCTTGCCGACCGCGACAAATGTCTTGGACCCCCCGGTTCGCCAGGCATTCTCGCTTATGGTGGCCATGTCCTGGAGCTTGAGATTGCCCGCCTTGAGTTCGTGGAAGACGGTATAGGCGGTCATGATCTTGGTCAGGCTAGCCGGCTCCCTGGGCATGTCGGCATCCTTCTCGGCCAGGACCTCGCCGGTGCGGAAATCGACCAGGATATAGGCCACCGCCTTCACTTCGGGCGGGGGGATGTCGAATGCGGCCGCCACCTGGGAGACCGCGAGCACAAGGAGGCTGACGAGGATTTTCATTATCGGCTTAGCGATCATAATGGGGTTCTCTATCGCTTGAGGTCATGAGATCAGTACGGAGAGCGATCACCTCTGATCCAGGGATAGCTCTATTCTACAGCGGTAAGGGAGAGTATCCACCCCTGAATCTCCATAGGCCTGAGAGGCTGTAAACTTTCCGTAATGGCGGCAACCCCTATGCGCGAACGTCACTCAAACCGCCTGATGCGGCAGGGCGTAAAGATACGCCACAGCCTTGAGCCTCTTGAGGCCAAGCACCGGCAGCCGCACCAGGTTGCGGTTGCGTGCCGGCGCATTGACGCATGGGCGGGTCCACGCGACTGTCCTCGGTTAACTACCAGCGCACTATGCCTGTCTGTTAACCCAAGGGTAAGCACAGGGAAATCAAGCCGACAGGCCGTAAGCGCAAGCTGAAGTGATAGGGCCTCGAGGGTACTGATACAGAGATGGGCGACGCGGAGGTATAGACAACGATCCGCTGGGTAAACGGGGACACCATCCCGGTCATCGGCCGGGTCGAGCGTCTGTCGGAGAAGCTGCCGAGGCTGTTCATGGCCTTGACGCGGTGAATGGCCGAGGGGCCGTGGAAACGGCCCCCGATCAAGCGGCGCGTCCTTCGCGGGTGATGCAATGGCTATCAAGCTGACGTATAGTTCCTCGGGAATTTCACAACATCTTGCGCGATATCCCTGTGAGCACTCCCCCATCCGATATGCTGGACAGCAAGTTCATCGAAGAGGTCGAGGCTTCAAAAAGCTTCGATCCGCTGATGGAATGCCTGGTCGCCCTGACCAAGCTGCAACACAAGCCATTCTCCACGGACGCCCTCAAGTCCGGACTGCCCCTGGTCGATAACAAACTCACACCCACGCTGTTCGTGCGTGCGGCGGACCGGGCTGGCCTTGCCGCCCGCATCATGAAACGCCCGCTGGAGGAGATATCGAGTTTCGTCCTGCCGGCCGTGCTGCTGCTGAAGAAGAACCAGGCGACCATCCTGCTCAAGGTCAACCACAAGCAGAATCTGGCGGTGGTGATCCATCCCGCCTCGGGCATGGGCGAGAAGACCCTGCGCCTGGACAAGCTGATGCGGGCCTACAGCGGCGTGGCCATCTTCGTGCAACCGCAGTTCCGGTACGATGACCGTGCCCCGCCCCTGATCTCCGCCGCCGGCCGGCATTGGTTCTGGAGTGTGCTTGGCGACTCCTGGAAGATCTACCGCGATGTGCTGGTGGCGTCCCTGCTGATCAACCTTTTCGCCTTGGCCAGCCCGTTGTTCATGCGCAACATCTACGACCGGGTCGTCCCCAACAATGCGGAGGAGACGCTCTGGGTATTGGCCATCGGCGTCTCCATCGTCTATGGCTTCGACATCCTCATGCGTCTGTTGCGCGGCTACTTCATCGATGTGGCCGGCAAGAAGACCGATATCCGCGTCTCGTCCGCCATCTTCGAGCGGGTCATGGGGCTGAAGATGGAGGCCCGGCCGGCCTCGGTCGGCGCCTTCGCCAACAACCTGCGTGAATTCGAGACGGTCCGGGATTTCATCACCTCCGCCACCATCACCACACTGATCGATCTTCCCTTCATTGTGATCTTCGTGGTCGTGATCGCCTTGCTCGCAGGACCACTGGCCCTGGTCCCGCTTGTCGCCATCCCCTTGATCCTGCTCTATGGCGTCATGGTCCAGAAACCCCTGCGCCAGGCCGCCGAGAACACCTACCGGGCATCGGCCCAGAAGAATGCGACCCTGATCGAGAGCCTGTCCGGCATGGAGACGGTCAAATTCCTGGGCGCCGAAGGCCCCTTGCAGCGTAAATGGGAAAAATCCGTTGCCCACATCGCCCGCTGGAGCGCGCACTCCCGCCTGATTTCTTCCTCCACCGTCAATTTCTCCATGGCGGTGCAGCAGCTGGCCTCCGTCGCTGTGATCGTGGGGGGGGTCTACATGATCATCGCCGGCGAGCTGAGCATGGGCGGACTGATCGCCGTGACCCTGCTCAACGGGCGCGCCATGGCCCCCATGGGCCAGGTGGCCAACCTGTCCACCCGCTACTTCCAGGCGCGCACCGCCCTCGGCAGCCTCAACCAGATCATGAAGATGCCGGTCGAGCGGCCGGAAGGAACCTCCTTCCTCAGCCGCCCTGAACTGAAGGGCAACATCGAATTCGATGACGTGGTCTTCAAATATCCCAACCAGGAAAATGCCTGCCTGCGCAAGATCAGCTTCCGGATCGCGGCAGGCGACCGGGTCGGCATCATCGGCCGCATCGGTTCGGGCAAGACCACCATCAACAAGCTGATCCAGGGCATGTACCACGCCCAGGAGGGTGCCGTTCGCATCGACGGTACCGATATCCGCCAGATCGACCCCGCCGACGTGCGCCGCAACATCGGCTACGTGCCCCAGGACATCATGCTTTTCTACGGCAGCGTCCGCGACAACATCACCTTCGGCGCCCCCTACATGGACGACAAGAGCATCTTGCAGGCCGCCAAGCTGGCCGGGGTCTCCAATTTCGTCGATTTCCATCCCCTCGGCTTCGACATGCCCGTGGGGGAAAGGGGTGAGCTGCTCTCCGGAGGCCAGCGCCAAGCCATCGCCGTCGCCCGAGCCCTCTTGCTCGACCCCAATATCCTGCTGCTGGACGAAGCCAGTAACTCCATGGACAACACCTCCGAGGAAGTCGTGCGCGGCAACCTGCGCAAGGTGATGGAGGGTAAGACCGTCATCATCGTGACCCACCGCGCCTCCCTGCTGGAGCTGGTCGATCGCCTGATCGTCATCGACAACGGCCGACTGGTCGCCGACGGGCCGAAGCAGAAAGTTCTGGAGGCCCTCCGCGACGGCCGAATCGGTATGGGGTGATCGGGAATGGAGAGCATGACAAAGGCACTGAGCAATCTAATGGGCTTCTTCAACAAAGGCCTGGACGGGGAAAAGACCGGGCCGGACATTCCGGTGGAAGACCTCGATTTCATCACCGACGCCAACGCAGCCATTTTGGCCAACACCCCCAAGGGGGGGCGCCTCATCCTCGTCGGTGCGACCGGATTCGCGGCAACCATGCTGTTCTGGGCGAGTTTCGCGGAGATCGACGAGGTCACCAAGGGCGAAGGCAAGGTCATACCCTCCAGCCAGGTGCAGGTGATCCAGAACCTGGAGGGCGGCATCCTCGGCGAGATCCTGGTGAAAGAGGGTCAGACCGTGGCCAAGAACCAGGTCATGCTGCGCATCGATGACACCCGTTTCTCCTCTTCCCTTCGCGAGAGCCGGCTGCAATACCTTGCCCTCAAGTCCAAGGCGGCCCGCCTCAAGGCGGAGGCCGATGGCGAGAAGGCGTTCCAGGTTCCCGAGGAGGTGGCCAAGGAGGCCCCGCAACTGGCCAAGCAGGAGCAGGCGCTGTTTGAATCCCGGTCAAGTGAACAAAAGGCTGGAACCGGCATTCTTGAGCAACAGGTGGAACAAAAGGAGCAGGAGATCCAGGAACTCAAGGCCAAGGAGGTGCAGCTCTCCCGCGGCTACGCCCTGGGCCAGAAGGAACTCAGCATCTCACGCCCCCTCATCAGCCAGGGCGCCATCTCCCAGGTCGAGGTACTGCGTCTGGAGCGCCAGGTGGCCGATCTTCAAGGCCAGCTCGACACTACGCGGCTCTCCATCCCCCGCGCCCAATCGGCCCTGCGTGAGGCCAATCAGAAGGTGGGAGAGGCAAACCTGCGCTTCCGCAACCAGGCTCGCGGCGAATACAACGAGGCGGCGTCTGAACTGGGCAAAATTTCCGAGAGTAATGTCGCCCTGGAGGACCGGGTCAACCGCACCCTGGTCCGTTCCCCGGTACGGGGCGTCGTCAAGCAGTTGCTGATAAACACCGTCGGCGGCGTCATTCAGCCCGGTGCTGAACTGATCCAGGTGGTGCCGCTGGAGGACACCCTCCTGGTCGAGACCAAGATCCGCCCCCAGGACATCGCCTTTATCCGCGCCGATCAGTTGGCCACCATCAAGTTCACCGCCTACGACTTCTCCATCTACGGCGGCCTGACGGCCAAGGTGGAACACATCAGCGCCGACACCATCGCCGACGAGAAGGGCAACAGCTTCTACCAGGTCCGGCTGAGAACCGATAAGAACTACCTCGGTGATACGGCGAAGCCCCTCCCGATCATTCCCGGCATGGTCGCAGAGGTCGATGTGCTGACAGGCAAGAAAACCATACTAGACTACCTATTGAAACCTGTTATCACGGCAAGAGATCGAGCGTTAAGTGAGCGATAAGAGAGGGATACTGTTCGCCTGCGATGACCAAGGCGTCATCGATCGATGGCAGTCCGCCCTAGAAAGCGATGCGGTCATCAGGATTTGCCGTACCCGCCCGGAACTGGTCGTAGCGCTCGACTCCACCAATCCCAGCCAATATCTTCTCGACCTCCGGCTGCCCGGCCTCCGGGGCCTGGGCGGAGCCCTTTCTCTCATCCCGCGCCACCCCCGGAGTTATTGTCTGGTATTCAGCGCCATCCCCCTCGACGACGAGGGGATACAGCTCCTGAAGGCCGGTGCCCGCGCCTATTGCAATCGCTTCATCGCCCCGCCGCTTTTGCAGCGCATCAGCGAAATCGTCGCGACGGGAGAGGTCTGGCTGGGCGCCTCCATCATGCAGCACCTCATTCGCGGTCTGGCCGAACCCCAGTCCCGCAGGCCCGACAATCCCCTGATTGAACTGACCGACCGGGAGAGGGACATTGCCGTCCGGGTCTCGCGTGGCGCCAGCAACAAGACAATCGCCCGTGATCTGGATATCACCGAACGCACCGTCAAGGCCCACCTGACCTCCATCTTCGGCAAGACCGGGGCTAAGGACAGGCTGCAACTGGCCTTGATGATCAAGGAGATTGGGTGAGGGGCTTGAGACATTAGTGAAAGGAATTGGTGCGACACCATCTCTTGAGCCTAATGCCTAAACTTGATCTATCCGTAATGATTTTCGGCGCTTAAAGTTTATAATCCTCGCCTTGTTCACTTTCTGCTCTCCCAAACCGGCATGACCACATATCAAACCGACGATCTCCGCATCAGGGCCATCAAGGAAGTCGCTCCTCCCACCGAGGTTCATGCCCAGTTTCCCATCACCGACGAGGCGGCGCGCTTGGTGTATGAGACTCGTCACGCGATTCACCGCATCCTGCAAGAGCAGGACGATCGCATACTGGTCATCATCGGCCCCTGCTCCGTCCACGACACCCAGGCCGCCCTGGAGTATTGCGACCGGCTGAAGCCGCTCTGCGATGAACTCAAGGATGAACTGGTGATCGTGATGCGCGTCTATTTCGAGAAACCGCGCACCACCGTCGGCTGGAAAGGGCTCATCAACGACCCCGATCTGGACGGTAGCTTCCATATCAACAAGGGACTCAGCCTGGCGCGAGACCTGCTGCTGGAGGTCAACAAACGAGGCGTGCCTGCTGCCACCGAATACCTCGACCTGATCAGTCCCCAGTATGTCGCCGATCTCATCAGTTGGGGCGCCATCGGGGCACGCACCACGGAAAGCCAGGTGCATCGAGAGCTTGCCTCCGGCCTCTCCTGCCCGGTCGGCTTCAAGAACGGTACCGACGGCACCCTGATGATCGCGGTCGATGCCATCCGCGCCGCCGCTCAGCCCCACCACTTCATGTCCCTGACCAAGGCAGGTCACTCCGCCATATTCACCACCAGCGGAAACCCAGACTGCCATGTGATCCTGCGCGGCGGTCAGCGTCCCAACTACGACGCGGAAAGCGTCGATATCGCCGCCCAGTCTTTGGAAGACGCCGGACTCCCGGCCCGGATCATGATCGACTTCAGCCACGCCAACAGCCAGAAAAAACACCGCAAGCAGATCGATGTAGCTCGCGACGTGGCGGGCCAGGTCGCCAGGGGTGACCATCGCATCATGGGCGTCATGATCGAGAGCTACTTGGAAGAGGGGCGCCAAGACCTGAAGGAAGGCGTCGAGCTGCTGTACGGCCAGAGCGTCACCGACGCCTGCCTCGGTTGGAGCGACAGCGTCCCCGTTCTGCGTCAATTGGCCGATGCCGTGCGGGAACGCCGCAAGACTGCCTGATTGTGTCGGGTGGATGCGAACCGTATCCACCCGCTAATCCCCTCCGCAACCGCCCCCGCCGTCTCCCCCGTCACCGCTATCGGAACAGGATTCTCCGAATCCGTCGGTACAACCGTCGTAGGAGGAACTGGAAAAGTCTCCGCCACAGTGCGCGCCACCATCGCCGCCCCGCCGCAGGGCGGAGCAATCGGGCGTGTAGTGGAAGCCATCCGCTATGCCCAGTTTGGCATCCAGGGCGAACAGAAGGGGCAACCGGCTCGGATTGGCGGGGTCGATGTTCTCTTCGCGGCAGCACTGCCGCCAGACACGGCGTAAACCTTCGTTGCCGCGCCGGTCCGGGCTCAGCACCACCGCTGGCGTGTGGTGCAGCGTACGGCCGAAGGCCTTGCGGCAAAAATCCTGATAGTGGCGGGTATAGAGGATGAACTCGTGCCAGAGGTCATCCACCACCTGGGAAGGCATGGAAACAAATTGGCGGCCGCCGTTCAGGTAGGCGAGAAAGAACTGCCGCAGGGCGCGCCCCACCAGTTGGCGATCCTTGATCGAGAGTCCGGGCCGCCGATGGGCCAGCCGTTCATACAAACCCGGCGGATAGGGATAGGTCCGGATGAACTCCGCCCGTACCAGGCGGCGCCAGCGCGTCCAAAGCACCAGCAGGATCAGGGAAGGGATCAGGGCGAGAAGAACAAGGATGGGATCGAGCATGCCCATACCAGGGTTTCAGGCTTGAGACCGGGGAGAACAGAGTCCCTCCAGCCCCAAGCCTCCAGCCTGAATTAAAGATCCAGCGAGGAGGAGCGGGCAGAACCCGCGCTCCGTCCCGATCCACCGCCAATCGCCTTGCCGCTCGCCATCTTCTCGGCCATTACCGCGATGGTCTTCACATAGACTTCGGCCTTGTTCCATTCGTGCAGCACCTGCCAGTTATGGGAGCCCGGCTTCCAGCTCCCGCCGGCCTGCCAGCCGTAGCCTTTGAGATAGCTGGCGGTTGAGGCGAGCACGTCGGCATCGCTGTTGATCAAGTCGCGTCTACCGTTGCCGTCGAAATCGACTGCGTATTTTTCGTAGGCGGTAGCCATGAACTGGGTCTGGCCGATCTCTCCGGCCCAAGCGCCATGCATCTGGCTGGGGCGCATGTCGCCGCGTTCGACGATGCGCAGAGCGCTCAACAGATGACCGCGGAAGAAGTCCGAGCGCCGGCAGTCATAGGCCAGGGTGGCGAGGGAGGGGAAGATCGGCATGCTGCCCGAGTTGGCGCCGTAGTTGGTCTCAAGTCCCCAGATGGACACCACAACCGCAGCGGGTACGCCGAATTGTTTCTCAATGCGGGCGGCCAAGGAGGGATTGGAAGAGATCCAGTTCCGGCCCTGGTTGATCATGCTGTTGGAGACACGGCGGGCGTAGAACGCCTCGAAGGAGAGTTTGAAGGAGTGCTGGTTGCGGTCGAGGGAGATGACCCTGGAACTGTAACCCACCCCGCTCAGGGCTGAATCTATGGCCTGTTGGGAAATTCCCTCGGCGGCTGCGGCCTTTTTGAACCGTGCCATCCAGGCCGGAAAGCCGCCGGGACCCGAGCCGCAATCGGCGGCCAGGGCAGGGAGGGCGGGCAGGCCCAGGGCCAGCCCCAGGAAGGCAATGCGCAATCCTCTGAAATTCATAAAAATTCTCCGTGTGAAATGTATTTGGAATGGAACCGGGAATCCGAAACAGCCCCGTCAAACCAGCGGCGAGAGTAGCCGTCCTCCCGGCCTATCGTCAATCGGACCTCAATCCTCGAAACCCGCCAGGCGATACCAGCGCTTGGCCTCTTCCGGGTCCCGCGCCACCCCGATCCCCTCCGCATAGAGCATCCCCAGGGTGGTTTGGGAACCCACCAGACCCTGATCGGCGGCGCGGCGAAACCACTCCACCGCCTTGGCCGGATTTTTCTCGGCGCACTCGCCCTCCAGATACATGAAGCCGAGCCCGTGCTGGGCATAACCGACGCCCTGCTCCGCAGCCGACTTCATGTACGCAAAGGCCTGCAACGGGTTTGCCACGATGCCCAGGCCATTTTGCATCATGATGGCCATGCGGTATTGCGCATCGGGATCACCCTGTGCCGCCAGGGGGGAAAGCAACTGGGCTGCGCGGGAGAAATGCTTGGCCTCGAAGGCGGCGATGCCGCTCGACAATTCCATATCCCGCTGGGTTATCTCATCACTCATCGGTTTGCCTCTACAAGATAATCGACAGGTTGTACGGCCTATGGGCACCTCTAAAAATCCAATTTTCTAAGCCAGGCAAGGCGCGAGCAAAAATCTGTCTGGAACAGATTTTCACGCAAGCCCGTAGGGTGAGGCGCAAGGGTACGCCGAATAATAAATTGCGACGCGCATACAGCTGATATTTAAGAAGTAATTTCTTGTGAGCAACACGGCATGGCAACGAAAAATGGATTTTTAGAGGTGCCCTTATACCATTCCGCCATTGTCCTCGCCCGGACTTTTCGGGGTTGCAGGACGGCGACCTGATTAGATCCCATCCCGATAGCGGACAGCGATGCCGCAAAAGGCCTCGAAGCCGTCCAGAAAGGCGTCGGCCATGTCCGGGTCGAAGTGGGTGCCGCGCCCGTCGGCGATAATCGCCCGCGCCTCGGCAAAACTCATGGGGGCTTTGTAAACACGCGGCGAGACGAGGGCGTCAAAGACATCGGCGAGGGCCATGATGCGGGCGGAAGGGGGTATCCCCTCTTCCATCAGCCCGTCGGGATAGCCCGTGCCGTCCCATCGCTCGTGATGCCAGCGGGTGATCTCCTTGGCCAGCGTCAGGAACTCCACCTCTTTCTTGACATCCCTCTCGGCCAGCTCGATGGCGTCGCTGCCCAGCCTGGCGTGGGTCTTCATGATCTCCCATTCCGCCGGGGCCAGCTTGCCGGGCTTTTGCAGGATGCAGTCGGGAATGCCCACTTTGCCGATGTCATGCAAGGGGGCGGAGCGGGTGAGCAGATCGATGTAGTGGCTGGTCAGGGTCCCGGCGAAACGGGGGTGGCCCTTCAGGCGAGTCCCAAGCTCTCGCACATAACCCTGGGTGCGCAGGATATGGTTGCCGGTCTCCGGGTCTCGGGTCTCGGCCAGATGGGCCAGCGCCCGGATGCTCACGAGCTGGATCAGATCGTTCTCGGCCATGCGCCGGTTGACTTCGGCCTCCAGCCAGGCATTCTCGCCCTTGAGGCGGTCGCGGGCGTGCTTCAGCTCCAGTTGGGTGCGCACCCGCGCCAGGACGACGGACGGGATGATAGGCTTGGTGATGTAATCCACCGCGCCCGACTCCAACCCCTTCACCTCTGCCTCCTGCCCGGTCATGGCGGTGACGAAGATGACCGGGATGTCGCGGGTGCGGGGATCGGCGCGTAGGCGGCCGAAGACCTCGTGGCCGTCCATCCCCGGCATCATGACATCAAGCAGGATCAGGTCGGGCCGCAGTTCGCCAGCGGCGATGCTCAGGGCCTTTCCACCTGAGCTGGCCGCCCGCACCTGGAAATACGGCATCAGCAGCTCGCTCAGAACCGAAAGATTTTCCGGCGCGTCATCGACGATCAGGATGGAAGCTTCCGTTGTTTTGTCCATGAAAATTTTGTTCCCGGTATCACTTTTCGCTTTCGCTCATGGAAATATAGACAACATCCGGCCAAAGGCTGCCGCTTTGAAGCGAGCCTTCTATATACTTAGCGCCTCTCAACACGGAACTGTCCCCAAATCATGATCAGACCTCGCGCGCCGATGATCGCCTTTCGCTCTCCTTTGCTCCTGCCCGCTCTCTGCCTCCTCATCCTGGCCTCAACCCTGCGTGACGTTCAGGCAATGGATTTACGGCTGAACTTCCAGCGGGCGGAAAAGGCCCTGCACGATGGGCGGATGGCCGAGTTCCATCACCTGAAAAATTCCCTCGGCAACTATCCACTGAAGCCTTACCTGGATTACGCCGAACTTACCCTGGATCTGAGCCGAACCGATGCCACCCAGGTCAAGGCGTTCCTGGCCGGGCAGGACGAAACCGCCCTGGGCTCCCGCCTGCGTACCGCTTGGCTCAAACATCTGGGCGCGAACGAACGCTGGAGCGAGTTCCTCGAATATTACCGTCCTTCCAGCAGCAACGAGCTGCGCTGCCTTCATCTGAAGGCCTTGATGGCCGGGGGGAAGAAGAAGGAGGCCATGGATCAGGCCAAGCCCCTCTGGCTGACCAGCGATGCCCTGCCGGAAACCTGCGTCCCCCTGCTTGAGCAGTTGCACAAGGACGGCGGTATTTCGCCTACCCTGGTATGGGAGCGTCTGGATCTCATCCGGGGTACGAGGGGCAAGGAACGGCTCCCCCTCATGCGCGACCTGAAACGATTTCTGCCCGCCAAGGAATACGCCTGGCACAACCTCTGGATGCAGAGCCTGGGCGAACCGGAGCGGGTCCTCTCCAGCCCTTTGATGAACCAGCAGCATCCCTCGCGGGATCTGCTCGTCGTGCATAGCATCATCCGCCTGGGCTGGAAGAACCGCGAGGGGGCGCTCGCTCAATGGGACCGTTTCAAGGATCTGCTCGCTCCCGCCCAGAAGAAGCGCGTGGAAAAGGGGCTGGGCTCCGTCCTGGCGCACAGGAGGCATCCCCAGGCACTCGCCTTCCTGGGCAAGGTCAAATCCTGCTCACAGATGCCCGGACTCTGCGAACTGAGGGTGCGCCACGCCCTGAGACGGCTGGACTGGCGCCTGGTCTCCGGCTGGATCGACGAGATGCCCAAGAACATGCAGCTCGACGAGGAGTGGCGCTACTGGAAGGCGCGGGCGCTGGAGCAGACCGGCCACAAGGCCGAGGCCGGGAAGCTCTACCAGGAGGTCGCCCAGGACCGCAGTTATTACGGTTTCCTCGCCGCCGACCGGATCGGCAAGACTTACCGCCTGGAGCATCTGGAGGTAGCGGCGCCAGGGACTGAACTCAGGGCTTTGGCCTCTCAGCCTGCCTTTCAGCGCGCCCAGGAGCTCTATCTTCTGGGCAGGAAATCCCCGGCCCAGACCGAGTGGTATTGGGCCACGCGCAACCTGGATCAGAACGGACTGAAGCTGGCCGCCAAACTGGCCTATCAATGGGGCTGGAGCCATCGCGCCATCATGACCCTGTTGCCCACGGGTTATTGGGACGACCTGGAGATTCGCTTTCCGGTGGAATTCCGGGAGCAGGTCGAAGCCGAGGCGAAGGTATTGGGCATCAGCAGCGCCTGGATCTTCGCCATTCTGCGTCAGGAGAGCAGCTTCGCGGCGGACGCCCGTTCGCCGGTTGGCGCCCTCGGCCTGATGCAGTTGATGCCCCACACGGCCCAGATCATGGCAAAAAAACTGGACATGGGGGCCTTGAAGGAGGCGGATATCCTTGCCCCGAAAAACAATATCCGCCTGGGAAGCCGCTATCTGAAACAGCTCCACGAGGAATACAACGGCGAGATTCTGCTGGCCACCCCCTCCTACAACGCAGGCCCTCACCGCACTCGTGCCTGGCTGCCGGATACCGCGATGCCCGCCGACCTCTGGGTGGAATTCATCCCCTTCGACGAGACCAGGCTTTATGTGAAACGGGTCATGAGCTACACGGCCATCTACGAAAGCCGACTGGACATGAAGGTGATCCGGCTGAAGGACCGCATGCCCGACCTGAGCAAGGCCATTATCGCGGGGCAGCGGAGAGATATCGTCGATGACGGTTCGCCTCCGGCCGAGGCCGACGAGGAAGCTTCGGCAGACGTCGGCCTGGAAAAAAAGGGGAACAATGCCGTCTTCGACCCACTGGATCTGTGATTGGGCGGGCGGCTCACCCGTTTCCTCTTGGATCGGGCGCGCCAATGCTGATACCCTCCCCGTCAAGATTCCGGCATGCAACGAATACGGGATGACTTGCGTAGTCACGCGGTCATAGGAAGCAAGATGTTCCGAAAAGCCATAGAAAAGCTGAACATCAGGCTCGACATCCTGCGCCAATATCGCAGTCTGTTGCAGCAGGATTTCCCCGAGCCAAACCTGAAGGCCCTTTACAAGAGGCAGAGCCTTTTACTCCGGGGCCTGTGCCGTATCGGCCTGCTGGAACGCTGGCACCGGACCGCCGGCAACCCCCGGCTCACCGAGGTGCTGGAACGCCATCCCCATATCCGGGGCGCCATCTACTGGCCCTATCTCCATAACGACTGGACCCCGGAACGGCGTTTCGAGGTCATCGACCGCCACTACCTGCTCCTGGACGGCCCCGCCGCCATTCTTCTGGCTGCGGCAAGGGGCAAGGTACGGCTGGCCAGCCTGCGGGGCTCCGGCCCGGAACTCCGACTGGTGCTGGACAAGCCCAAGTGGTTCATGCGGGAAGGGGAGGTGGTGCTGAATCTCTTCCAGGAGGAGGCGCGGCTCTACTCGGTGGCATTCGCGCTGGGTCTGGAAGATGGGAAAAGGCTGGCCTATGTGGGCGCCATCCAGGGTTCCAATCTCGACCAGGCCGCCGAGATCTACCGTCAACTGACGCGGGAGCTGCATGGCCTGCGGCCCAGGGATCTGACCATACTTGCCCTCAGAATGCTGTGCGACGCCATGGGGATAGAGCGGCTTCTGGCGGTTTCCCACAAGGCACGCCATCACGAAAGCGCCTTTTTCGGCAATCTACCGGAAGGCAAGATCCAAGCGAATTACGACGAGATCTGGTCCGAGCAGGGAGGCCGGTTGTTGGAGAACGGCTTCTTCGAACTCCCCACGAAGATTAGCCACCGCGACCTGAGCAAGATCCCTTCACGCAAGCGCGCCAGCTATCGCCGCCGCTACGAGATGCTGGACGGATTGGGAAGCCAGATACGGGCCGCCTGTGCCGGTGGGGTTTTAACTCAATAAGCCCGCGCGCCAAACAGGATCTGGTAGACGGTCATGAAGAAGATCTTCATGTCGAGCCAGAAGCTCCAGTTGCGCAAATACCAGAGGTCGTGTTCCACGCGCCTTTGCATCTTCTCCAGGTCCGCCGTCTCACCGCGCCAGCCGTTGACCTGGGCCCAGCCGGTGATGCCCGGCTTGACCTTGTGACGCAGCATGTAACCCTTGATCAGCTCGCGATACATCTCGTTGTGGGCCACGGCGTGAGGCCGGGGTCCAACGATGGACATCTCGCCCATAAACACGTTGATGAACTGGGGCAGCTCGTCGAGGGAGGTGCGGCGCAGGAAGGCGCCGAAGGGAGTGACGCGGGAGTCGTTCCGTTGCGCCTGCTGGATCACACCCCCGTCCTCGCAGACTCGCATGGAGCGGAACTTCCAGACCATGATCTCCTTGCCGTCCAGCCCGTAGCGCCGCTGTTTGAAGAGTACGGGGCCCGGCGAGGAGAGCCTGACGCCGAGGGCGATCAGCAGCATGGGGATGGCGAGGAAGCAGAGCATGAGGCTGGAGATGACGATGTCCTGCAACCGCTTGAACAAGCCCTCCACCCCGGAGAAAGGGGTGTCGTAGACGCTGACGACCTCCATATCGTTGAAGTTGATCCAGCGCCCTTGTAGGACATTGGAGATGAAGAAGTCGGGCACCATGTAGACCGAGGCTGTGGTGTCCGCCAGTTCCTCGATCAGGAAGCGGATGCGGTCTTCCGCCATGATGGGCAGGGTGATGTAGACCGTGTCGATGTCGCCCTTCTTGGCCCGCTCCACCAAGGCCCTGAAATCACCCTTTTTCTGGCCGGTGAAGGCAAGCCGGCCCTGATCGCGGTCATCGTAGAAGCCATCCAGCCGGAACCCGAATTTGCCTGGATCATCCAGGACATGGGCGATCCTGACCCCGGTCTCATCGGCGCCGGCAATGGCGGCGGCGCGGGTGCTGTAACCGTGCCGGCGAATGGCGCGGAGCAGCAGTTGCCGGAGAATCCGCCACAGCCACAACAGGGACGGGGTGGTGACGAACCAGACCCCCAAGGCCACCCGCGACAATTCGCCGGTGATCTTGAAGGCATAGGCGGTGAGCAAGAGCACCAGAATGGTCCCCAGCCAGACCCCGCCAGCCCGCATCAGTTCTTGGATCAGACTGGCTCCGTTCCACCGGCGATAGAGCCCGCTCATCTCCGCGATCAGAAAAAAGGACAAAACGGCAAGTAGCGAACCGATCAGATAGCGGTCGTCCCAGGCATCTGGGTCGTAGAACTGCACGGCAATATAGATGGAAAAACCGACGATGCAGGCATCCAGGTATTTCCGCAAGATGGGGATCTCGCCGCGATCCCACCGGCGCGCCGTAGTGGGTGTTTGATCCCTCTGGTTAGCGGACATGGCTCGTCTCCCAGGCCCAGGCGTGCTGGACGATTTGATCCAGGGCAGGGAAACGCCGCCGCCAGCCCAACTCCCGCTCGGCCAGGGCCGCGTCGGCCACCAGTACGGCGGGATCGCCCGCGCGCCGCGCTGCCTCTTCCACCCGGATATCGACCCCGGTCACCCGTTTGACCACCTCTATCACCTCGCGCACCGAATACCCTTGCCCGTTGCCCAGATTGAAGACCCGCATCGCGCCACCCGCCAGCAGCCACTCCAGGGCCAGGAGATGGGCCTCGCAGAGATCCCAGACGTGAATATAGTCGCGAACACAGGTTCCGTCCCCTGTTTCGTAATCCGTGCCGTAGACAGAAATACGGTCCCTCCGGCCGGAAGCGGCTTGCAGGACCAGGGGAATCAGGTGGGTCTCCGGCGCGTGGCGTTCGCCCAGCTCGCCGTCCGGATCGGCACCGGCGGCATTGAAATACCGCAAGGAGACCGAGCGCAGCCCGTAGGCCCGGCTGTAATCGTCCAACAGCCCCTCGACCATCAGCTTGGAGCGCCCGTAAGGGTTGATGGGGCGGGCTGGATGACTCTCGTCGATGGGGCTGTAGTCCGGCTCGCCGAAGATGGCTGCCGTCGAGGAAAAGATGAAACGCCGCACGCCATGGCGGTTCATGGCGTCCAGCAGGTTTTTGGCATTGCAGACATTGTTTTGGAAGTACTTGGCCGGATCGGCCACCGATTCGCCCACCAGACTGAAGGCCGCGAAGTGCATGACAGCGGCGAAGCCGTGCTGCTGGAACAGCTTATCCAGCAGGGCTGCATCCCCCGTATCGCCCCGGACGAACTCGCCGTAGCGAACCGCGTCGGCATATCCCGTGGAGAGGTTATCCAGGGTCACCACCGAATAGCCCTCAAGGGCCAGGCGCTTGACCATGTGGGAGCCGATATAACCGGCCCCGCCCGTCACCAGGATCTTCGGCTTTGGCGTCATGCCAGGGACTCCATGCAGACAGCCAGGGAATCGCCCCAATGGGGCAGACGCAGACCCAATGCCTGAAAGAGCTTGTCCGCATTCATACGCGAATTGGCGGGGCGCTGGGCGGGGGTTGGATAGTTCGCACTGGGGATTGCCTCCAGGCGGCAATCAAGACCCTCCATTTTCTTGATGGCCGAGGCGAAGCCGAACCAATTGGTCTCACCCTCGGGCGAGAGGTGGTAAATCCCCTTGACGGACTCGGCGAATCCCGGCTCCCGCAGCAGGCGGTAAACGGCAAAGGCGGCCACCTGGGCGATGTCCCGCGACCAGGTGGGCGCCCCCCATTGGTCATCGACGACCCGCAGTTCGTCCCTCTCCGCCATCAGCCGCCGCATGGTTAGAAGGAAATTCCGCCCCCGCGCCCCGTAGACCCAGCTTACCCGCAGGATGAAGGGCGCCCAGGCGGTTTCCATGAGGGCCAAATCGCCCGCCAGCTTGGATTGGCCGTAGACATTGAGGGGGTTCGGCCTGTCCTCTTCCTCATAGGGTTCGGGCTTGGTCCCGTCGAAAACGTAGTCGGTGGAGAAATGGACCACCGGCACGGCATGCCGGGCGCTCCAGTCCGCCAGCGTGGCGGGCAATTCCGCGTTCAGCCGCCGGGCATCGGCCGGTTCCTGCTCAGCCCGGTCCACAGCGGTATAGGCGGCGGCATTGACGATGATTTGCGGCACCTGGGCATCGAGGAAACGCCTGACATCGTCCAGGTCCGCCAGATCCAGATCATTCCTTGTGACAGCCATGACCCGGTCCAGGGGGGCCAGGGTCCGGCACAGTTCCCAGCCCACCTGACCGTTGGCGCCCAGCAGCAGAATGGTCATTCGGTGAATTCCGGCAGCCGATCCAGGGGGATCTCCGCCAGGACCGGCGCCACCCTGTCCTTTGGCGAGAGGGCAGGCGCCCCCGCCAGGGGCCAGGCAATGCCCAGGGCTGGGTCATCCCAGCGGACGGCGAACTGGGTCTCGGGGTGGTAATAATCGGTGCATTTGTAACCGAAGATCGCCTCCTCGCTCATGACATAGTATCCATGGGCGAAACCGGGGGGGATGTAGAATTGGACGGGGTCCTCTGCGTCGAGGATCACCGTCTGGTGGCGTCCGAAGGTGGGCGAGCCCCGCCGCGCATCGACGGCCACATCGAAGACCTTCCCCGTGAAGACCTGTACCAGCTTGCCCTGCCCATAAGGGTGCTGAATGTGCAGCCCCCGCAGGACGCCCTGCTGCGACTTTGCCAGGTTGTCCTGGACAAAGGCCGCCTCGGGGCCGAGTTCGACATAGGATTGCTGACGCCATGTCTCCATGAACCAGCCGCGCGAGTCACCATGGCGCGCGGGGCGAATGATCCGCAGACCGGGCAGTTGGCCAGGCTCGATCCTCATGGGAGTTCCCTCCGTTGCAAAAGCTGCCGCAGATAGCCGCCGTAGGAGTTCTTGGAGTAGTCACCGGCCAGGACAAGCAGGGCCTCGTCGGAGATCCAGCCCTGCCCCCAGGCCACCTCCTCGGGACAGCAGACCTTGAGCCCCTGCCGCTGCTCGATGGTCTCGATGTAGTTGCCAGCCTGCATCAGCGACTCATGGGTCCCCGTATCCAGCCAGGCAAAACCGCGCCCGAGGGGAACCAGGTCCAAAAGCCCCTGCTCCAGATAGAGATTGTTGAGGTCGGTGATCTCCAGCTCGCCGCGGGGAGAGGGCTTCAAGGTGGCCGCCAGATCGGCAACCCGCCCATCGTAGAAATAGAGCCCGGTGATAGCGTAGTTGGAGCTGGGATTGGCCGGTTTCTCCTCGATGTGGATCACCCTGCCCTCAGCGTCGAAATCGGCAACCCCGTAGCGCTCCGGATCCTTCACCCAATAGCCGAAGACAGTCGCACCCCGGTTATGGACCCGCGCCCGCCGCAGGTTCTCGATCAGGCCGTTGCCATAGAAGAGGTTGTCGCCCAGGATCAGGCAGCAAGGTTCACCGCCGATGAAATCCCGGCCAATGAGAAAGGCCTGGGCCAGCCCATCAGGTTTCGGCTGCTCCGCATAGGAGAGGGCGATCCCCCACTGGGAGCCATCCCCCAGCAACTCCTGAAATGCCACCCGGTCCCGCGGCAATGTGATGATCAGAATCTCCCTCACTCCCGCCATCATCAGCACGGCGAGGGGGTAATAGATCATCGGCTTGTCATAGACCGGCAGCAACTGCTTGCTGACGGAGCGCGTCAGAGGATAGAGGCGGCTGCCACTGCCGCCCGCAAGGATAATGCCTTTCACCATGATTTCCTTAGCTTGACGAAAAATCTCAGCAACGATCTTGGGGCTGGGTTTTCAGCGCCCTTACCGGATACGAGAAAACCGAATGCTTACCAGGTTCAACGGAGCATTCGCGTCACCAGCGCCATCAGTTTTTCCCTGGCCCCTTTGTTCCTCGCAACCAGCGTTCTTCCTTTTTCACCTACCCGGCTCCGCTCCCCGGCGTTGTTGAGCCAGCGGATCATGATGCTTGCCAGCGACTCGGCACTGTCGATCTCCACCGCTGCGCCCTGCTCCAGGAACATCCGGCTGATGGTGGCAAAATTGAACATGTGGGGGCCGAAGGTCACCGGCATTCCCATGGCAGCTGCCTCCAGAAAATTATGGCCCCCGAATTTCATAAGGCTACCACCAAAAAAGGCCACGTCCGAGGCCGCCAGCAACAGGGACATCTCACCCATGCTGTCGCCCAGGTAGATCTCAGTGCGCGGGGCGCAAGCCTCCCGGTCGGATCGTCTCACCAGGGAAAAACCTTGCCGCTTGCAGAGCTGGGCCACGTTGTTAAAGCGCTCGGGATGCCTCGGCACCAGCAACAAGAGCGCGCCGGGAATGGCTCGCAGGATGCGCCGGTGCGCCTTCAGGATCGGCTCTTCCTCGCCGTCCCTGGTGCTGGCGGCGATCCAGACCGGCCGATGTCCGAACCCTCGCCGGATGACTTCTGCCTGTTCAAAGAGACTGGCCGGGAGCCGCACATCGAACTTAAGGCTTCCCGTGATCGCTACCCTTTCCGGAGGAACCCCCAGCGCGCGGAAGCGTTCGGCATCCTCCTCGGACTGTGCCGCAACATGATCTATGCCCGCGAAGACCGCCCTGGCGAAAGAACCGAGACGGGAATAGCCTCTGGCCGATTTGGCGGACAGGCGGGCATTGGCCAGCAGGGTGGGAACCCCCCGTGACGCGCACTCGCCCAGGAGGTTAGGCCAGATTTCCGTTTCCATCATCAGCAGCATGGCGGGTTTGGCCTGATCGAGAAAACGGCGGACGGCGAACGGCAGGTCGAGCGGGAAATAGCAGTGAATGACCGCATCGCCGAACAATTTTGCGACATGGTCGGCGCCAGTCGGGGTGGTGGTGGTAACCAAGAGGGTGCGTTCGGGGAAATCCGTCTGCAATTGCCGGATCAGTGGCTCCGCAGCCTGGGATTCGCCGACGGATACGGCGTGAATCCAGATGGCCCCGGTGGGAAGCCCAACGTTGCAATAGCCCAGCCGCTCCCGCCAGCGCATGCGGTAGGCGGGGTTGCGGCGGCTGCGCCACAGCAGGCGCAAGAAGACCAGCGGCAGGGCTGCGTAAAAAAGGAGCGTATAGAGACGCCGGATCATTGGGTAAGGGCCGCTTCGACCGCCGAGACGTTGCCCCGAAGATGCGTGGGGTCGATGGTGCCGACGATCATGCCGGTCACGCCCGGTTGTGAGAAGACGAAACACATCGAATCGATCACGCCTTCTTCGCTGGCGATGTGGCCGCTTTGCAGCCCCTTCTTGATCAGGACACCCTTGCTCAATCGCTCGGCCGCGTGCAGGACCGGCAATTCATCGTTGTAAGAAAGATTGCAGGTGGCCATGACAACATCCATCCGTTCGACCGTCATCAGCCCGCCTTCGACCGTCTTGCTGGACATGCCGTGGGCACGGATCAGGCCTCGCTCCTTCAGCCGGTCGAGGGCATCCGCTGCCCCCTCTTGTTGCAGGATGCGGAGATCGTTCCCGTCCGAATGGATCAATACCAGGTCCAGATAGTCACTTTTCAGGCTTCGCAGGCTTTCCTCCACCGAGCGGACCGTGGTCTCGTAGCCGAAATCGAAACGCGACTCGCCGTGCTCGAAGAACTCACCCACCTTAGAGACGATCACCCAGTCATGGCGTGAACCGGGTAGCAGTTTTCCCAGGCGCTCCTGACTGCTGCCATAGGCGGGGGCCGTGTCCAGCATATTGATGCCCAAGTCACGCGCCAGGGCCAACAGGTCGCGCACGGTCGCGTCATCGGGAATGGTAAAGGGGCGCGGATATTTCACCTGCTGGTTGCGGCCGAACTTCACCGTCCCCAGTCCGAGGGGGCTGACGGCCATGCCGGTCGCGCCAAGGGGCCTCAGATCCATCGTTGCGCCCGCTCCCAGGGTGGTGCGGCCTGAGCAGCTGGCGGAAGGGGAATATGCGCCGTATCCGAGCCCCTGGGCGCAATGCCTTGGTCCTCCAGGGTGGTGAGGAGCCGATCCGCGAGCAAGGGGGCAAAGGCCAGCTTGGTCGGCCAAAGGGTAATCAGACCTTCCGCCGCATCAAGAAAGCTGCTGTCCGGACGCTTGCCGCCCGGCTGCTCCGGTTCCGCACGATCCACCCGGAAACTGGACCACTCCACAGCGGTGAAGTCCACCCAAGGCAATACCACTGCCAGCTCCCGCCGGCCAGCCTCGATTTGCTCCTCGAATCCCCTGGTGACGCCCGACTCCGCCGGTTGCCCACCCAGATACCAGACGACTCGCCCCTCTTCGTCCCGATGGCTGGTGATCGTGAGGCGCGGATTGGCGCTGGCGCCCAGACAATGCCCATAGAGCAGGGGCAGCCGGCCACGGGCCATCAGCATGTGCAGGGGACGAAGCTGCATGGCGGGGGTCGAACGACCGAATCGCCGCAACAAGGCTTCGTTGCCCGCTCCCGCACATAGCACGATGGATTGGCCGTGCAGTTCGGTCCCCTCTTGCAGGCGGATACCCTTCCCCCCCGGCAGCGGTTCCCATGCCTGTTCCGCCAGATGAAAACAGCGGTGGCGGGCCTGTACAGACAGCACCTCAATCAGAGAGGGAATGTCCAGTACAGGTTCATCCAACCGGTAGAGCCTGCCCCTGAAATCCTGGGTTTGGAACAGGGCGGGAGCCTCGGCGGCATCCAGTGCGCGCATCCGGCTCTGCATAAGCTTGCCGGCGAAGAACCCCGCCAGCTTGGATGCAAGTCCCTCGGTGGACCAGAGATACTGATGTTCGGCGCTGATCCTTACGGCGCTCAGATCGAGCTCGCCATGACCTGTCAGGCAGGCCCGCCAGCGTCCCGGCATGGCGCCGATCGCCTTGGCCGAATCGCTGAGCGCCCCGCTCAGGGCATATTTTGTTCCACCGTGGATGATGCCCTGGGAAGAGAGGGTCTGTACGCCGCCCAACCCAGCCGATTCCAGCAGTACAGCCGAATAGCCGGACTGAAGTAGGCGATTCAAGGCCCAGAGACCGGCGATGCCTCCGCCGAAGAGGATGATGTCGGTTTGGATTCGCGCCACTGAAGCCTGGGCTCTCTATGATGTTGAGTCGATTGGGAGCGCCAATGGTATCACGGAGAGCCCATGGGCCCGAAGAAGGGGCCGGGTGCGGGGCAGATTTGGGGAATGCGCACATCCCTGTGCATGGAATCCCTATTTTTTCGGGGCTTCGGTTTTCGCGTCACTCAGAAGGATATCGTCCCGATTCTTTTTCAGAATGGCGGGGCCTATACCCTTGACCTTGAGCAGGTCGTCAACCGATTTGAAGGCGCCGTTGGCCTGCCGGTAGTCCACAATCGCCTTGGCCTTGGCCGGTCCCACGCCCTTCAGGGCCTGGGAAATGGCTCCGGCATCGGCGCTATTGACATTGACCGGCGCAGCATTGGCGATCTGAAGGAACAGCGAAGAGAGTAAAAACAGAAAAATTGAGACCCACTTTTTCAAGAGATAGCTCCTTGTGGAGTTGAAAGAAGACTCAACAATACATGTGAATGCGATATCTTTTCTATCCGAATCTTCTGAAAAATTTGTCAGAAATTTCTGAAATTTAATCAGCCTCTCTCCAGCCTACCCAGTCCCAGAAAATTTAGGTGAGAAGGAATCCCCTGTCTGTGCTACAGATTAAGGACTGAATTTCTGCCCGGATTAGCCTGCCCCATAAGGATGTCGTCATGTCGTACCTCAGCCGTCGCCTGCTCCTTTCGATTGCCTTGCTGCTTTCCATGCCCGCCTTCGCCGCATTCGACAGCGCGGAGTTGCCGTCGTCCGGCGAGCTCAAGATAGAGCGCATCACCCCAGAAGGGGAAGATGTCCAGCCGGGAAACCAGATCGTCATCGAGTTCAACCGCCCGGTGGTGGCCATCGGCAGGATGGACCGCACGGCGGAAGAGATCCCCGTCACCCTCTCGCCAGCCCTGGTCTGCCAGTGGCGCTGGATCAGCACCCGCACCCTGGCCTGCAACCTGGACGACAAGAACGGGATGCGGCCTTCGACCCAGTACCAGATGAGGGTCCAGCCGGGCATCAAGACCCTGGACGGGGTGACTATCGCGGAGCCTGTCGAACACCGGTTCATTACCAGCCGTCCCAAGGTGGAGGGCGTGGATTTCCGAGCCTGGAGGACACCGGTACTACCGGTGTTGCGCGTCTACTGGGATCAGGCCGTTTCCAAGGATTCGGTGCTCCAGCATCTCTATCTCAAGGATGCCGGGGATAAGCGCATCCCGGTCCAGGTCTCCACCGACAAGGAGAAGCGCATCCTGCCCGCCTGGCTGAGTCTGCCCGGTGAGAAGGCTGCGGTGGCGACGGCTCAGGATGAGCAGGAGAGCGATGAGGGATTACAGGTGGTGAACGGCGAGGAGTTCCGGCGCGTCTGGATCGTCGAGTCCGCTACGGAACTGCCCCCGGATCAAAAGATTGGCCTCCACATAGAGCCGGGGTTGAAGCCCGTGGTGGGCGATCAGCCCAGCGTCGAGGCGCGTCTGGTCCAGGAGTTCGATACCTTTCCCGAATTCGGCTTTGCCGGGGTCAGGTGTACCAACAATGCGGGCAACGAGGTGCTGGTCACGGTCGATGAGCCGCAAAAAACTGAGAATTTCTGCAACCCGCTGAAGGCGGTCTCGCTGGAGTTCAGCTCCCCCGTGTCGCGCAAGATGGTCAAGGAGCATCTGGCTCTCGATCCCCCCCTCGGCGGCAAGGAGCCGACGGCCGATCCCTGGGGTGATCTGAGCGGAGAGGAGGATCGGGTCGATTTTCCCCACGAATCGGGCAATCGCTACGGGGTCTGGCTGCCCTATGGCCTGAAGGCTGCCCAAGGATACAAGCTGAGGGTCGATCTAAAGCCGCCGAGCCTCTTGGATCAGGCGAAGTCCCTTTTCGCCGGATCGGAGTCGAAAGAGACGGCCCTGAAGGACAGGTTCGGCCGGGGGCTGAAGGCGCCCATCGCTATTTCCTTCACCACCGACCACCGGCTGCCCAATTTCCTGCTGGAATATGAAGCGGCGGTGCTGGAAAAGAATGTGGACAGCGAGGTCCCTCTCTATGTCAACAATCTGAAAAAATTCGCCTGGACCTTCAACCGACTGACCCTCGACAAGTCTGTCCAGGGACTGACCCATGAAGTGACGCTGCCGAAGGTGGTGGACATCCAGTACGCCGTGCCCGCCGGGGTCCGCCAAATGTTGGGCCAGAAATCCGGGGCGATCTGGGGACAGCTCGCGACCACCCCCGAGATCACGGACGAATATATCAACCGCACAATCTTCGCCCAGGTGACGCCCTTCCAGGTGCATCTGAAACTCGGTCATTTCAATACCCTGGCCTGGGTCACGGACATGGTCACGGGGCTGCCCGTCGCCGACGCCCAGGTCCTGATCTACCAGGACAGCCTGTCGGAGCTGAACGGCCCTGAAGGAACCGAACAAAGGGTCAAGACCGACGCCTCGGGGCTGGCCATCCTGCCCGGCACCGAGGAGATCGACCCCAATCTGGAGATCAGCCAGGTCTGGGAACCCACCGCCCCCCGTCTGATGGTGCAAGTCCGCAAGGGCCAGGACATGGCCCTGCTGCCCATCTGGCAATCCTTCGAGATCGATAGCTACCGTTCCTCCGGCACCAGCTTCTACCCCAGCAACGAGCGCAAGTTCGGCCACATGCTGGCCTGGGGCACCACCGCCCAGGGGATCTACCATCCGGGCGATACCATCCAGTACAAGCTCTACGTGCGTAACCAGGACAACCAGGCCCTGGTCCCGCCGCCGCTGAAGGGGTATTGGCTGGAGGTGGTCGATCCCACCGGCAAGGTGGTGAAGAAGGTGCGGGACATCAGCCTGTCGGAATTCGGCGCCGTGGAGGGCGAATTCGACATCGGCAAGAAGGCCGCCGTGGGCTGGTACGACTTCAATCTCAAGGCCAATTTCACCCAATCGGCCCAGGAAGAAGAGGCCTGCCCCGAGGGCGAGGGCGGCGAGTCCCAGGAGTGCGCCACCCAGGCCGAATTCAGTTGGACGCCCATGCGCGTCCTGGTCAGCGACTTCACCCCGGCCCCCTTCAAGGTCGATAACCAGTTAAATGGCGACCTCTTCCATCCGGGCGATATGGTGGAGGCCGAGACCCGTGCCAGCCTGCACTCCGGCGGCCCCTACACCCAGGCCCAGGCGCGGGTGACGGCCATGCTCAGCCCCACGGCCTTCAGCTCCAAGCACCCCGCCGCCGCTGGTTTCACCTTTGGCGTGGCCCTGGAGTCGAGCGAGGCGCAGCAGCTCTACCAAGTGACCAGTCCGCTGGATGAGAAGGGCGAACTCATGACCCGCTTCCCCATCGAGGCCAAGGGGATCTTCCACGGCCGCCTCATGGTAGAGAGCGCGGTGCAGGACGATCGCGGCAAGTCCGTCGCCCATCAGGCCCAGGCCGATTATGTGGGTGTGGACCGCCTTGCCGGTCTGCGCCTGTCGGAGTGGTTCTACCAGGCCAAGAGCGACATCGCCGCCGATTATCTGGTGGTGGATGACCGGGGCACGCCGGTACCGGGGGCCGCCGTCACCTTGACCCTGGAACGCAAGGAGCGCACGGCTGCCCGCGTCAAAAGTGCTGGCAATGCCTATGTCCCCAATACCGAGGTGACCCTCGTCAAGGAGTCCGAATGCCAGGGCGTCTCGGATGCCACGGCCAAGACCTGCCTGCTCCGGGCGGAAAAGGCGGGCGACTACAGCCTGAAGGCGACGGTCACAGATACCCAGGGCCGCGTCCAGGTAACCGAGACCCAGCTCTGGGTCTCCGGCAGCGACTATGTCATGTGGGATGAGGGCAGCGACGCCTATCTCGACCTAGTCCCGGACAAGGAGGGCTACCACATCGGCGATACCGCCAAGTTCCTGGTGAAGAACCCCTATCCCGGTGCCCAGGCCCTGGTGACGGTGGAGCGATTCGGCGTCATCGACCGCTTCGTCATGCCCCTCAAAGAGAGCGCTGCGGTCATCGAGCTGCCGATCAAGCCCGATTACATGCCGGGCTTCTATCTCTCGGTCGTCGTCACCTCCCCGCGCGTGGAGAAACCCCTGGTCCCCGTGGGACAGGTCGATCTGGGCAAGCCCAGTTTCCGCATCGGCTATGTCCAGGTTCCGGTCAAGGATGCCTACAAGGAAATCGAGGTCAAGGCCAGCCCGGACAAGGAGAGCTACCGCCCCGGCGACCGGGTCCATGTGGGCTTGCAGGCCCAGGCGCGTCACCCCAAGGGTGAGCCCATCGAACTGGCCGTCGCGGTGCTGGACGAGGCGGTGTTCGACCTGATCGCCCAGGGCAAGGCCTACTACGATCCCTATGGCGGCTTCTACCACCTGGATGACCTGGACCTGCGCAACTACAGCCTGCTGACCCGCCTGATCGGGCGGCAGAAGTTCGAGAAGAAGGGGGCCAATCCGGGCGGCGACGGCGGCGCTTCGCTGGACATGCGCTCGGTCTTCAAGTTCGTCAGTTACTGGAACCCCTCCCTCAAAACCAACGCCGAGGGCAAGGCCGACATCGATTTCGTCGTCCCGGACAACCTCACCGGCTGGCGCGTCCTGGTCTTGGCAACCACCCCCAGCGACCGATTTGGCCTGGGCCAGGCCAACTTCAAGGTCAACCGGCCCACCGAGGTCCGCCCTGAGATGCCCAATCAGGTCACCGAGGGGGATCGGTTCGAGGCCCGCTTCAGCGTCATGAACCGCACCCAGCAGCCGCGTACCCTCAGCGTCAGCCTCAAGGCCGAGGGTGATATTGACAGTGCCTTGCCGGGGCAGATCGAAAAGACCATCAGCCTCAAGCCCTATGAACGGGCGCTGGTGGCCCTGCCGGTCAAGGCCAAGGCGCTCAAGGAGAGCCGCGAGGCCGAGAAGGGGAATGTCCGCTTCACGGCGGTGGCGGGCGACGATAGCGACAGGGACGGCATGACCCACGACCTGCCGGTCCACAAGCAACGTTCCCTGGACGTGGCCGCCAACTACGGCACCACCCTGGCGCCCAAGGTCAGCGAGACCATCGCCTTCCCCAAGGACATCTATCCCGATGTGGGGGCCTTGAGCCTCAGCGTCTCGCCCTCGGTCATCGGCAATCTGGAGGGGGCCTTCCGCTACATGCGCGGCTACCCCTATACCTGCTGGGAGCAGTTACTGACGCGGGCCACTATGGCGGCCCACTTCAAGTCGCTCAACCCCTACATCTCTGAACGGCTGAAATGGCCCGGCCATGAAAAACTGCCGGAGCAGACCCTCGCCCAGGCGGCGGAATTCCAGGCCCCCAACGGCGGCATGGCCTACTTCGTCGCCACCGACGACCGCGCCGATCCCTACCTCAGCGCCTACACGGCCCTGGCCTTCCACTGGCTGAAGCAGGGCGGCCATGCGGTGCCCGAGACGGTCGAGACCAAACTGCACGACTATCTGCTGAACTTCCTGCGGCGGGACGAGGCCCCCAGCTTCTACACCAAGGGCATGGCCTCCACCGTGCGGGCCGTGGCCCTGGCGGCCCTGGCCGAGGCGAAGAAGGTCGATTTCGCCGATCTGGAACGCTACGCCCCCCATGTCAAGGAGATGAGTCTCTTCGGCAAGACCCACTTCGCCTTGGCGGCACTGCGCATAGACGGCGGCGAGACCCTGACACTGGATACCGCAAAGGCCATCCTCGCCCAGGGCAACGAGACCGGCGGCAAGTTCGTCTTCAACGAGACCATCGATGACAGCTACAGCCGCATCCTCCACAGCCCCCTGCGCGAGAACTGCGCCATCCTCGGCCTCTTCACCGCGCTCGGAGAGACCGGGTTCGGCAGAAACCTGGCGGCTGATCTCCCCTTCAAACTGGTGCGCACCATCACCCAGACTCGCGGAGGGCGCGACCACTGGGAAAACACCCAGGAGAACATGTTCTGCATGAACGCCCTGGTGGATTACAGCAGTGTCTATGAAACGGAAAGGCCAGAGATGCGGGTCTCCGCCAGCCTTGATCAGACCAAGTTCGGCGAGACCGCGTTCCAGGCATTCCGCGACTCCCAGGTGACCTTCGAGCGCCCCATCGAGTCCGCCGATGTTGGGCGGACGGCCCTGATGGAGATCGACCGCGAAGGAACGGGACGCCTCTACTACGCCACCCGCCTCAGCTACGCCCTGAAGGCCGGGGCCTCGACCGACACCAACGCCGGCATCGAGATCCACCGGGAATACAGCATGCAGAAGGACGGCAAATGGGAACTGCTGCCCAAGCCCTACGCCATCCGCCAGGGCGATCTGGTGCGGGTCGATCTCTACGTCTCGGTCCCGGCTGCGCGCAACTTCGTCGTGGTAGACGACCCCATCCCCGGCGGCTTCGAACCCCTCAACACCGACCTGGCCACCACCTCCAGCGTCGATGCCGGCAAGGGCGCCTTCCAGGCCGCCGGAGGTTCCCTCTGGTTTAAGTACGGCGACTGGAGCGAATATAGCTTCAGCTTCTGGAGCTTCTACCACAAGGAACTGCTGCACCACGCCGCCCGCTTCTATGCCGACTACCTGCCCCCCGGCAACTACCACCTCTCCTACATGGCCCAAGCCATCGGCGCCGGCGACTTCGCCGTCATGCCCGCCATGGCCGCCGAGATGTACGACCCGGATGTCTACGGCAAGACCACCTTCGAGCAGTTGAAGGTGGAGACTAATTTGGGAGCGGGGGAGTGAGCAGTGGACGCAGTAAACATTACGTTCACAGCGATAAGTAGGTGGTCTAATGAGTCACTCCAGGGGGCGCTAACGCGGCAAGGCCGGGGACGATATGATGGACTTTCTCTCCAGACTGAAGCGCATTGGGGTGCGCAGGATTGGGCCGATGGTCCTGTTACTGGGCTGCGGCGGGCTCATCGTCGCGACCTGGCTCGATGTTACCCCCATCACCGGCTCCCTGCGCCAGATCGCCGGTCAGGCAGAATATGCCGAGATCACCGATCGCACCGGCGCGCCGCTGGGGGTCTCCTATCAGAACCGCTGGAACAGTTTCGACTATCTCCCCCTGCATAGCATGCCGGAGTTCCTGTTGCAGGCCTTTGTGGCCTCGGAAGACCGGCGCTTCCATAGCCACCGGGGGGTGGATTGGCGCGCCCTCGGTGGGGCCTTCTGGCAGAACCTGCGGTCCCTGTCGCGGGTGCGGGGCGGAAGCACCATCAGCGGCCAGGTGGTCCGGATCATTCACGAACGGCCGCGCAATCTCTGGTCGAAGTGGGTCGAGCTGTGGGAGTCCCTTTCCCTGGAGCGGCACACGGGCAAGCAGGAGATCCTGGAGTTTTACTGCAACGAGATTCCTTACGCCGCCAACCGGCGGGGTGTCTCCCAGGCCGCCTCCTACTATTTCGATCGCGATCTTTCCACTCTGACGAAGAAGGAGATGCTGGCCCTGGTGGTGCTGGCCCGTGCGCCCTCTGCCTATGACCTCTACCGTCATCCTGAACGGGCCGAATCGGCCATTCGGGCGCTGGCCCGCAAGCTGCGAGAACAGGAGTTGCTGACGGAGAAGGAGCTTTCCCGGATCGAACAGGGGCGGATGGAGCTGGCGAGACCCAAATTGCCGGTGGAGGCGGCCCACTTTGTCGGCCATGTGCGCAAGCTGGATTCGCGGAGCGAACGCGGGCTCCCCCTTCGCACGACCCTGGACGGCAACCTGCAACGGCGGACCCAGGAGATCCTGGGGCAACGGCTGAAACGGCTGGCCCGGCTCCGGGTCCACAACGCCGCAGCCCTCATCGCCGATCATCGAACCGCCGAGATCCTGGGCTGGGTGGTCGTGGGAGGCGAGGAGGCGGCTGGTATCCCCAACCCTACCCACAAGATCGACGCCGTGACCGTGCCGCGCCAGCCGGGCTCGGCCCTCAAGCCCTTCCTTTACGCTCTGGCCCTGGAAAAGGGCTGGACGCCGGCAACCATCGTCGAGGATACCCCCATGGCCGAGACCATCGGCTCGGGGCTGCACGAGTTCAAGAACTACAGCCGCACCCACTACGGTAAGGTGAGCCTGCGGGAGGCCCTGGGCAATTCGCTCAACATCCCGGCCCTGCGTACCATCGGATTCACCGGTGTCGAGGAATATCTCAATCTGCTGCACCGGCTTGGATTTGCCAGCCTGAACCGGGACGCAGCGATCTACAACGACGGCCTTGCCTTGGGCAATGGCGAGGTCAGTCTGTATGAGATGGTGCAGGCCTTCGCCGCCCTGGCCCACCAAGGGGAATTCAGGCCCCTGCGCTGGAACCGGGATGACCAGGCCCCGCGTGACACCCAGCGGGTCTATTCGCCCGAGGCCGCCTCCCTGATCGGCAACATCCTCTCCGACCCCTGGGCGCGGCGGCTTGAATTCGGTTACGGCAGTGTGCTCAATCTGCCCGTTCAAACGGCGGTGAAGACCGGCACCTCGACCGATTACCGCGATGCCTGGACCCTGGGATTCGACTCCCGCTATGTGGTTGGCGTCTGGATGGGCAATCTCGATCGATCCCCCATGGACGGCGTCACTGGGGCCATAGGTCCGGCCCTGGCGCTGCGGTCCATCTTTGCGGAACTCCAGCGGGACAAGCAGACCCAGCCGCTCTACCTCAGTCCAAGATTGGTACGGAAGGGGATCTGCCAGGAAACAGAGGGAGAGGGCGGGGGCACGAACTGTCGCACCCGGACCGAATATTTCATTCCTGGCAGCGAGAACGATGCGGAGACGCTCGCCATCGAACCGCCGATTGTGCTTGCCCGTCCGACACCGGGTTTGCAGATGGCCTACGATCCCCGCGTCCCCGCCGGCTACCAGATCTTTCCCTTCCGCATCGAGGGTCTGAATGTGAACTGTGTCGCCGCTTGCGCGGTCTCCTGGTATCTCAACGGCCAGCTCCTGGCCGTCACTCCTGATGGCAACTACCGCTGGCCGGTCCAGCGCGGCAAACACGAGTTGAGGGTCGAGGTGCGGCAAGGGGAAGAAATGCTATTTGCCAGCCGGGATGTCCCTTTCTGGGTCAAGTAGCGCCTTATCCTTCATCTCCCGCTGGAGTTGCTCGTATTCGGCGATGACCTGCGCCCCGAACAAGAGGATGAAGGCAGCCGCCTCGAAGCTGAGGAGGGCGACAATGGCACTGGCCAGTGAACCGTAAATGATGTTGACCAGGGAGAGGGATGCGAAATACCAGACCAGCAGGTGACGCACCGCCTCCCACAGCAGGCCAGCGGTGACGCCGCCGATCAATGCCAGGCGGAAGGAGAGGTTGCCCGTGGGCATGACGAGGTAAAGGGCGCTCAGCAACAGGATCAACCCGGCGACGCCCAGCAGATAAAGGACCATGCCAGCGGCGCCGCTCAGATCCCAAGTCTGCCCCAGAAGCAGCATCGGCTTGTTGCCGAGCGTTTGCAGCGCGCCGTTGATGAAGGTGATCAGGAGGATACCCACACCGATCAGCAGGATGAAAGCGAAGGGAATGGCGGCCGAGACCAGAGGATGTCTGCTGTGTGTCTCCTCGCGGTGGTGGAAGATGGCGGCCATGGCCTTCTCCAGCACGGTAAAGGCGATGGTGGAGAAGAACAGCAGCATCAGGGTGCCGATCCAGCCCACCAGATGGCGGTGGTCAAGGAAGGCGCCGACCTCGTGGGTGAGGGTGTCCGCCTCGGCGGGCAGGATCAGGGAAAGATTGGTCTTGATGGTCTCCAGCAGGGGCTCGGGTTCCATGAAGTGCGACAGGCCGACCAACAGCAGCCCCAGCAGAGGGATCAGCGACAGCAGTCCGTTGTAGGCCACGGCCCCGGACAACAGGATGCCCTGATTCGCACCGAAGGCATTGATGACTCGCCACAGAAACCGGAACGGGTGACGGGCGATTTCCTGGGCGGGAGATTGGGGCGGTGGCATGGGAGGCCCTGTCAGGGAGTCAGATCCGCCAGCCCCGTGGCCCTGGCGATGGCGAGCAGGCCAAAGAGCATCACCAGCAGACCGGCAACGGACTTGACCCAGGGACGGCGGATGAATTTCTGCAACGCCCCGGCAGCGGCCCCCATAAGCAGAAGGTTCGGCAATGTGCCGAGACCGAAGGCAAGCATCAGCAACGCGCCATGCAGAATGCCGCCCGCAGAGACGGCCCAGATAAGGGCGCTATAGACCAGTCCGCAGGGTAGCCAGCCCCAGATCAGCCCCAGGCTGAATGCCTGCAAGACCGTGCGCACGGGCATGAAACGGCGCCCAAGGGGTTCCAGCCGCTTCCAGACCGGGCCACCGATCTCCTCCAGCCTTACCAGGATGCGCCACCAGCCGGCCAGATAGAGGCCCAGCAGAATCATGAAGATCCCGGCGATGATCAGCAAGATATGCTGCGCCCGGTCCAGGGCGCTGAATTCCGCCAGCAGCAGGCCCAGACCACCCATGATGCCGCCTGCGACGGTATAGCTGAGGATGCGGCCGCCGTTATAGCCCAGGTGGAACGGCATCTGGTCGGTGCCCTTGCCCTGGGGCAGGCCGAGGGTCAGGGCGCCGACGATGCCCCCGCACATCCCGGCGCAATGCACACCACCAAGCAGGCCAACCAGAAAAGCACCAGCAAGGGTTTCGATCATCTCTGTTCCTTATTGGGGTTGGCGATCTCCAGGCGTTTACCGACGATCCACACCAGGATCAACACCGGCACACCGATCAGCGAGGTAAAAGTGAAGAAGCCGGGATAGCCGATGCCATCGACGATGGTGCCGGAATAGCCGCCGATGACCTTGGGGAATAGGGTCATCAGGGAGCTGAATATGGCGTATTGCACCGCCGTGAAGGAGACGCTGGTCAGTGACGAGATAAAGGCGATGAAGGCCGCGCCGGCCAGCCCCGCCTCGAAGTTGTCGAAGCCCACCGCCAGGTACATCATCGGCAGGTTATGGCCCATGTGGGCCAACAGGATGAAAACGGCATTGGCCGCCACCGCCAGCACCGCCCCCAGCATCAGAATACGCACGACCCCGAAACGGGTGACCAGCAAGCCGCCGAAGATCCCGCCGAAGATGCTCACGACCACCCCGAAGGTCTTGACGGCCGTGGCAATCTCCACCTTGGAGAAACCCATGTCCTGATAAAAGACGTTGGAAATCACCCCCAGCACGATATCGGAGATACGATAAAAACCGATCAGCGCCAGCAGCAGCAGGGCCGTCTTCAAACCATAACGGCGGAAAAAATCGGCGATGGGCTCAACCCAGGTGTCGCGCGCCATGTCACGATTGACCAGTCCCAGCAGCACCAGTGCCCAGCCGATCAGCACCGCCACCCCGATCGCCAGAAAGAAGTGGAGCGCCTCCAGCAGAAAGCCGGTGAATACCCCGCCCCCCGCAGCCAGTTTCAGCCAAGCGAAGGGTTCTGATCCCAGGAAAAATCCGCCCACGAAGCCCGATGCGGCCCCGGCAAAGACCGCCAGCAGGCGTATGTAGCTCATGGTGGTGTAATGGTGCCTGTCAAGCTGACGGCGTTCCGGCTCTGGAATCAACAGGGTAGTGACAACCCCGACCAGGATGGTGCAGGCCATGATCAGATAGGTCGATTGCCAGGCGCCATGGACATACTGTCCCTTCTCCGAGCCGAAGGAAGCGGCCAGAAACAGGGCGCCCGCCCCCGACACCACCATCCCCAGGCGATAGCCTGCAATGTAGGTGGAAGACATCAGGGCCTGGAGGCGCGACTCCGCCGACTCGATGCGGTAGGCGTCGATCACGATGTCCTGAGTCGCGGCAGAGAAACCGAGCAGCACCGCCGCCAACGCCATCCGCACCAGACTATCCTGCCCCGAGGCCGGGTCGATCATGCCCATGAGGACGATTGCAACCATGATGGAACACTGGGCCACCAGCAACCAGGCCCGCCGCCTGCCAAGCCATTGGGTCAGAAACGGCAGGGGCAACTTGTCGATCAATGGCGCCCAGACGAACTTGAAGGAGTAGGCCAGGGCCGCCCAACTGAAAAAGGTCACCGACTTCCGTTCCACCCCCGCCTCCCCCAGCCATAACGACAGAGAGGAGAAGATCAGCAGCAGCGGAATCCCGGCCGAAAAGCCGAGGAAGAGCATGGTAACGACACGGGGATGGAGAAAGGCGCGAAGGGACTCTCGCCAGGTGCATGGCTCGGCGGGGCTGTCTGGCATGTGGGTTCAGATCCTTGGGATGCGGCGTGGGGGGATTATAGCCCCTGGCAGCCCGTTCTTGATCGCTCCCGCGCCGGAACCTGCGAACAATCACACCCGACCTTGTTCCCCTCCCAATTGCGGTATCTTTCCCGAACAGGTTGCCCATCCAATCACCGGTACCTGCGACCGGCACCCTGTGGTGGTGGGTCAGATGCACGGCGGCGGCTTTGATGCACGGCCCGTACTGCACCGGCGCCTTAACCTCCGCCGGAAATTCACCCCGATGCCGCTTGCCGCACGGGCAACGTGCTTCCAGCACCTGATGCTCGGTGACTTCATGACGCAGCGGCGGAATCTCGAATACTTGGTGGGTCTCGACCACCACCGCTTCGGTCAGCGGACGATGGCAGGCATAGCATCTACTCGGCGGCCGGTGCGTTTAGACGTGGTCCGGTTGCGCGACCCTCTTCAGTGCGTGGCCGGGGTGCCCCTTTTGACCTCCCATTCGCCGCTGCACCTCGATAGTGGCCAGGATGCCGCGCAAAGGGGTTGCCGCCATTGCGAAAAGTTCACTGCCTCTCAGCCCAGCTCTCTAACCACTTCGCAGACCCGCTCGACCTCATCTTTTCGCATGTCGGGGAAGATGGGCAGGGAGAGGGTTTCGCCGCAAAGCCGGTCGGTGACCGGTAGATCGCCGGGCCGGTAGCCGAGCTGGGAATACACCGACTGGAGGTGGAGCCCCAGCGGGTAACACTGGCTGTGACCGATATTGGCTTCCTTGAGGGCAGCCCGCATGGCATCACGGCGTGGGTGGCGAATGGTGTAGAGATTGAAAGCATGGCGGCCGTTGGCAGGCCGTGAGGGGCGCACTAGCCTCAGATCAGCCAGGCCTTGATCGTATTGATCCGCGACCCGGATACGCGCCGCGATGTCTTGCTCGATCTTCCGCAGCTTGATACGCAGCAGGGCGGCCTGGATCTCGTCTAGCCGGCTGTTATAGCCCAGCTCGTCGTGCATGAAGGGTGATTGGGCGCCATGATTGCGCAGTTTAATCAGGTGGTCGCGGATCGCATCGCTGCCGGTGGTGATCAGGCCACCGTCGCCGTAGCAACCCAACACCTTGGTGGGATAAAAACTGAAGCAGCCGCAATACCCCTGCGTACCGACCTGCTTACCGCCATGCATGGCCCCGAAGGCCTGGGCACCATCCTCCACAATGGAAAGCCCATGCTCGCTGGCGATAGAACCCAATGCATCCATGTCAGCCGGATGCCCGAAGATATGGACCGGCAGAATGGCCTTCACATCAGTATCAATCTTATTCCGTACGCTGCTGGGATCGAGGGTGAAGCTGTCCGGGTCGATATCGGCGAAGACAGGCGTGGCACCGACCTTCGAGATGGCCTCTGCTGTGGCAAAGAAGGTGAAGGGGGTGGTGATGACCTTGTCGCCGGGGCCGATCCCCAGGGCGCGCAAGGAAAGCTCGATGGCGTCGGTTCCGTTGGCAACGGAGACGGCATGGGCGCAGCCCAGGTAGGCGGCAACCTCCTGCTCGAACATACGCACATTGGGCCCGAGGATGAAGGCGCCGCTTTGGCCGGCCTCGCCGATCATCTCCATCCATTCGGCGCGTAGGGCGTCGAACTCATTTTGAAGGCGCAGGTAGGGGACCGGAAGGGGCTGTTGCTGGTTGCTCATGTAAGGGAATCTCTAATCGGAGTCAGAATTTACCAAGAATGGTCTCTTTAACACGCATGGCCACGTCCAGCGCCTCCAGGCCGACGTGGCCATTGACCAATGGTTTCCGGCGCGCGGCGACGCACTGGACGAAATCCTCCAGCTCCGCGTCGAGGGGCTTAACGGGTTCGATATCGAGGGTTTCCACGACGATCTCGGGCCACTCCTCGTCGGGCCGGGGCTTGGGATAGGCGATATTGAGCCGCTGTTCGATAAAGTCGAGGGAGAGGTAATGATTTGGGGCAAAGGCACGGATGCGGCGCGACTTTTTTTCGGATACACGACTGGCGATGACGTTGGCAACGCACCCGTTGGCGAACTCCAGGCGGGCGTTTGCGATGTCGATGTGCTTAGTCAGCACGGGGGTCCCGACCGCCGAGACCGAAACGATATCGGAGTCGATCAAGGAGAGGACAATGTCGATGTCGTGGATCATCAGGTCGGAAATGACATCCACGTCGGTGGCGCGCGCGACGAAACTGCTCATGCGCTGCGCCTCAATGAAAGGGGGGTTGCTGATGCGACGCGCCAGCTCCATGACGCCGGCGTTGTAGCGCTCCAGATGGCCGATCTGCAACAGGGCACCGGATCGCTCGGCCAGCCCCACGATCTCGGCCCCTTCGGCTACAGTGGATGCGATGGGCTTTTCCAGCAGGGTATGGATGCCATTTTCGAGAAAGGGGCGCGAGACTTCCAGATGCAACGAGGTGGGCACGACGATGCTGACGGCATCAACCTTGCCGATCAGATCCCGGTGATCGTAAAAGGCGGCGCAACCTGCCTCAGCGGCTACTTTGCCAGCGGTCTCTCTATGGGAATCGGCAACGCCAACCAGCTCCACATGGGGCATGCGAGAATAGATCAACGCATGGAAGCGGCCAAGATAGCCGACTCCCACAACAGCAACGCGAAGTTTATCGTTCATGGCATGCCCAATGGATCAATGATAAGCGTGAGGACGCCGCAGGCGGCAATCGAAGCGCCGCAAACTGTACCATAGTTTGTTCTGGATTTTGCGGCGAAGCTTCTCCCGAAAAGGCCCGGAGGGCTCTGTGCATGACCTAATCAGGCTAGAATTTGGGCGGCTGCATCGAACGCCAGTTTGCCGAAAGCCAACAAGCAGCGAATGACAAAATCTATCGTCCAACATCTTCCACTCCAGTCAACAGGTAGGGGCTGTCATGGTTATCGTAGTCGAACCTGAGTGCTATCTCTCCGCAACCGGGGCGTTCTGGATCGATTGCGCTCTGGAGGCCATTGAAGCCAGGGGATGCTTCCATGTCGCCCTGTCCGGCGGACGGACACCGGAACGCTTTTACCGGCGGTTGGCAGAGGATGAAAGGATGCAAGGCCGTTGGGACCGGGTCCATTTCTGGTTCGGGGATGAACGTTGCGTCCCCCCCGGACACCCCGACAGCAACTATCTGATGGCGAGGCGTTCCCTGCTGGATCGGATCGAGTACGGGGCTGTTCACCGGATGGAGGCCGAGCTGGAGCCCCATGCAGCGGTGAAACGATATGAGGAAGAGCTCGGCCTACTGGAACAGGCCGATGGCCAGCCTGTATTTGACTTGGTGATGCTGGGCATGGGCAAGGATGGTCATGTGGCATCGCTCTTTCCGGGCTCGGCCAATCTGGCGGAATTGGTGCGGCCTGTTTCGGCAGCCTTCGTCGAGTCGGCCGGGAGCTGGCGTTTGAGCCTGACCCTGCCATTGATGCGCCAAGCCCGCCGGATCATGGTGATGGTGACGGGACGGGACAAGGCGCGCACCATCGCGGATGTGCTTCACGGCGGCAGGGCCGATTTGCCCGCTTCCTCCATTGTCGCCCTGCCCCAGGTCTGGTGGTTTCTCGATAGGGAGGCCGCTGAGTGGCTCACGTAAAGGACCTTGTCATCTCCGAGGCCAGGGGATAAGTTGACCCCAGCCGAGCAAGCCGAGAAGTGAAACCTCCATGACCCAAAACCCGCAAGAAGACCGCTACCCTATCCAGGTAAACGTCAAAACCCGATACCTGAACGAACAATCCTCTCCGGAGGATGGGCGCTACGTCTTCAGCTACACCATTACCATCAGCAACCGGGGCTCGCAGAGGGCGAGACTCGTCAATCGCCACTGGTTCATCACCGACGCGGACGGCAAGGTGGAAGAGGTGCGTGGTCGCGGGGTGGTGGGCGAACAGCCCTCCATCGAGCCGGGTGGCGAATACCGGTACACCAGCGGCGCTGTGCTCAAGACCCCGGTCGGCAGCATGGAGGGGAGTTACGGCATGGTCGCCGAGGACGGCGCGCGCTTTGACGCCAGGATTCCCGTCTTCACCCTGGCGGTCCCCCATCTCATTCACTGACCCGACGACAAGCGCTTACCATGGCCGTCTATGCCATAGGCGATATTCAAGGTTGCTACGACGAACTGATGCGGCTGCTGGAATTCATCGCTTTCGATGAAGGCAGAGACCAACTTTGGTTCACCGGTGATCTGGTTAACCGGGGGCCGAAGTCGCTGGAGACCGTCCGTTTCGTGCGAGGTCTCGGGGAGGCAGCGCTGACAGTGTTGGGGAACCACGATCTGCATCTGCTGGCCTACGCCAACGGCAACACCAAGCGGTTCAAGGACTCCGGACTGGCAGAGTTCCTGCGAGCCGAGGACAGCGAAGAGCTGCTCCACTGGCTCCAGTGCCGTCCCCTTCTGCACCGGGACGAGACCCTCGGCTACGCCCTGATCCATGCCGGCCTGCCGCCGCAATGGGACCTTGGGCAGGCAGAGTCTTGCGCCAGGGAAGTGGAAACCCTCCTGGCCGGAGAGGGGGCAAGGGAGTATTTCAAGCAGATGTACGGCAACGAGCCCAGTCAGTGGCAGGAGTCACTCAAGGGAATGGATCGCTACCGCTTCATCACCAACTGTTTCACACGGCTGCGCTACTGTGATCCCAGGGGCCGCCTGGCACTGAAAGAGAAGGGGCGGCCGGGAACCCAGTCGAAGGGCTTTCTGCCCTGGTTCCTGATACCAGACCGGCGAAGCAGGGATGACCGCATCATCTTCGGACACTGGTCCACCCTGGGCTATCAGCACGCCCACAACGCCTGGGCGATCGACTCGGGCTGTCTCTGGGGCGGCAAGTTGACAGCGGTGCGCATCGACACCGGCACCCCGGAGCCGCTGCAAATCAAATGCCGGGGCGCTGTCAGGCCGGGAGAGGAAAAGGGGTCTGGGAGGCTGTAAAGGACCAGGAACGAATCAGGCGCCCCGCCGCTCGTAATTCAAAAAGCTATAGGGGAGGGGGTTCTTGCCGTTTGCGGGGTGATCCTCACGGAGGACGAGGCGCCACCGGCCTTCATCCAGGCGGGGGAAGAAGGCATCCCCCTCGATCTGTGCATGGATCAGGGTCAGGTAGATCCTGTTGGCCGTCGCCAGTGCCTGCTCATAGATTGTGGCACCGCCAACGATGAAGATCTCCGCCACCTCTCCGGCTGCCATGACCGCCTTCTCCAGGTCCCGGACCAAGATAGCCCCCTCGGCCTGGTAGCGGCGGTTCCGGCTCAGGACGATGTGATTGCGCTCCGGCAAGAGTCCTGGCAGGGATTCCCAAGTCTTGCGCCCCATGATGATGGGTTTGCCGAGGGTCAGCTTCTTAAAGTGCTGGAGGTCGGCGGGCAAATGCCAGGGCAGACGGTTGTCGCGTCCGATCACGCGGTTTTCCGACATGGCGGCAATCAGAGATATCAGGGGTTTCTTGACCATGGGGGCATCATAGGGCTATCCGCAGTTCGCTTCACTACCAAATCCCTCAGATAGCGATCGGCGCCTGAATGGGGGGGTGCGGGTCATATTCCGTCAGCTCGAAATCCTCGAAGCGGAAGCCGAAGATGGAATCGATGGCCGGGTTGAGCCTCATGCGGGGCAGGGCGCGGGGTTCACGGCACAGTTGCGTATCCGCCTGCTCCAGATGATTGAGGTAGAGATGGATATCGCCGAAGCTGTGGATGAACTCACCAGGCACCAGTCCCGTTACTTGGGCGACCATGAGGGTCAGCAGGGCGTAAGAGGCGATATTGAAAGGGACGCCGAGAAAGACATCGGCGCTACGCTGATAGAGCTGGCAGGACAGCCGCCCATCCGCCACGTAGAACTGGAAGAAGGCATGGCAGGGCGCCAGCGCCATCCGGCCATTCTTAACATTGGCCTGTGGGCCGATGGACTCGTCCGGCAGATCGGCCGGGTTCCAGGCTGTGACGATGTGGCGCCGGGAATCGGGAAAGTGGCGGATCTGTTCGATCACCTGGGCAATCTGGTCGATATGCCCCCCGGTCGGCGTCGGCCAGGATCGCCACTGATAGCCGTAGACAGGCCCCAGATCGCCCTCCTCCGTGGCCCACTCGTCCCAGATGCTGACCCGGTGTTCCCTGAGAGACCGGACGTTGGTTTCGCCCCGCAGAAACCAAAGCAGTTCGTGGATGATGGAGCGAAGATGGACCCTCTTGGTGGTCACCAAAGGGAAGCCTTGGGAGAGGTCGAAACGCATCTGGTAGCCGAAAAGGCTCAGGGTGCCGGTGCCGGTGCGATCGCCCTTTTTCATCCCCTGTTCCCGTATCTGGCGCATCAATTCCAGGTATTGCTTCATGTGGCTTCCCTCTTGCGGTAGGCCAGAAATATAAGCAGGAAACCGGACAGGATCATGGGGAGGCTCAGCAACTGGCCCATGGTCAGCCAATCGAAGGCAAGAAATCCGAGCTGGCTATCCGGCATGCGCACGAATTCGACAGCAAAACGGAAGGCGCCGTAACAGATCAGGAAAAGTGCGGATACAGCCCTGACGGGTCGCGCCCTGGCGGAAAAGAGCCAGAGGATCAAGAAGAGTGCGATCCCCTCCAGCGCCGCCTCGTAGAGCTGACTGGCATGGACCGGCATGGAAAAGAGGCCGTCCGCAGTACCAGCCCGCTCGCAGAGTTCCTCGGTGGAAGGACTGTATTCGCAGGGTACGCGCATGCCCAAGGCCGATTCGGTGGGGCCGCCCCAGAGTTCGGCGTTGATGAAGTTGCCGATGCGTCCGCAGAAGAGACCGATGGGGACCAGGGGGACGACGAAATCGGCCAGACGGAAAAAGCCGGAGCCGATGCGGCGGGAGAAGAGCCAGAGGGCCAGCAGGACCCCGAGCAAGCCGCCGTGGAAGGACATTCCGCCCTTCCAAATTTCCAGCAGGACCAGGGGATTGGCAAGGAAGGCGGGGAGGTTGTAGAACAGGTTGTAGCCGATCCTGCCCCCCAGCACGACTCCCAGGGCACCGAAGAAGATCAGATCCTCCATCTGCTCCCTGACCACAGGGGCATCTTCCCGCTGGGAGCGGATGCGGCCCAGCCACCAGGCGGCGGCAAAGCCGATCAGGTAGGTGATCCCGTACCAATGAATCTTGAGGGGACCAATGGCAAGGGCGATGGGGTCAAGTCTGGGGTAGGTCAGCATGGGATGTCCGCTGTTCAGAACGTCGGCAGAACTCGCAGATAGAAGGTTTTGAGGTAGGCCGTCTCCGGGATTGCCGGATGGACCGGATGGTCCGGTCCCTGCCCGCCGGTTTCGAGGAGTTGCAGGCTGCGGTCGATGTGACGGGCGCCCTGATTGATGAGGCCGAGCAGCCCCTCCCCCGACATATGGTGGGAGCAGGAGGAGCTTACGAGCAGCCCGTCCCTGGATAGGAGTTGCATGGCCGCCTGGTTGATACGCCGGTAGGCCAGTGTGCCCTCCTTCGTGTCCTTGCGTCGCTTGATGAAGGCTGGGGGATCGACCAGGACCACGTCAAAGCGTTCGCCTGCCTCACGCAGGGACTTCAAGACCTCGAAGGCGTCGCCGCGAAGGGTTCCAACCTGGCCGGATAGACCATTCAGCCCGGCATTGGCGATGACGCCGGCCAGTGCCGCCTCAGAGGTATCGACGCAGGTCACCGAGGCGGCGCCGGCTGCGGCGCAGCGGATGCCCCATCCGCCCACATAGCTGAAGAGGTCGAGTACGCGCCGGTCCTTGACATAGGGCAGCAGACGCGAGCGGTTTGCAGCCTGATCAAAGAACCAGCCGGTCTTCTGTCCCTCACGGAGGGAGGCACGGAAACGGCATTCCCCTTCGGTCAGCTCCACCTCCGGAGGGATCTCTCCGGCAACCAGTTCGATCCCCTTCTCCAGCCCCTCCAGCTCTCTGATCGGGGTATCGTTACGGAGAAGAATTCCCTTTGGCTTCATGACCTTCTGGATGGCGTCGATTAGCGCCTCTCGCATGGCCTCCATGCCAGCGGTGGTGATCTGAACAACCAGATGATCGCCGTAACGGTCGATCACCAGGCCGGGAAGTCCGTCACTCTCACCGAAAACGGCCCGGTAGTAGGGGGCCGGGTAGAGTCGTTCGCGCAGGCCCAGGGCAATTTTCAGCCGGTGGACGATCAGGGATGCGTTCAGGGGATGCTCAGGATTTCGACTGACCACACGGGCGCAGATCAGCGAATGGGGATTGACGTAGCCGAAGCCGATAAGTTTCTTGTGACCGTCCAGGACGGCCACCTGTTCGCCGGGCTGAAAATTACCCAGAGGCGTCAGTCCCGTGTCGATTTCGTTGCTGTAGACCCAGCAATGGCCAGTGCGGAGGCGGTGGTCCTCGCCCTTTCTCAGAATCAGGGCGGGAATTTCCGTCCTTTGGTCCGTAAACGGTACATCCCTGTACCACTTCTCTGTGGTGGTATCCAAGCGGCGTCTCCCGGCTGATGATTAAAGTGGCGGGATCATAACTCAAATCACGAGGGGCTGTGCCAACGCGCCTGGGCGGCCTCGTCGCTCTCCCTGGCGTCGACCCAGTGCGCGCCGGCTTCGGTCTGTTCCCTTTTCCAGAAGGGTGCGCGAGTCTTGAGGAAGTCGATGACGAATTCGCAGGCGCGGAAGGCGTCTCCCCGGTGGCAGCTTGCCACGGCCACCAGCACGATGGGGTCCTCGGGGTTCAGCTCGCCAACCCTGTGGATGACGCGGACGGCATCGATGGCCCACCGGGACTTGGCCTCGGCGACGATCTTCTCCAGCGCCTTCTCGGTCATGCCGGGGTAGTGTTCCAGGAACATAGCGCTGACGCTGGCCCCTTCGTTGATGTCACGCATCAGTCCGACGAAGGCGACCACCGCGCCAGAGGCGGGCCTCCCACGCCGGAAGGCGAGTTGCTCGGCCTCAGGGTCCAGGGGTGTTTCGATGACGGTGATTTCGTTCATCCTAATTTCCTCGAATCAAGGCCGTAACAACCGGATGACCAGCGCGGTCTCGGGACGGACCCCGCGCCAGAGGTAAAAGGACTCGGCGGCCTGCTCGACAAGCATCCCCAGCCCATCCAGCGACTGGGAAGCCCCCTGGGCTTGGCCCCAGCAAACGAAGGCGGTCGGCCGGTCGCCGTACATCATGTCGTAGCAAACCCCGCCGGGGACGAGGCAATCGGCGGAGAGGTCGGGCATCTCTCCGCCCAACCCGGCAGAGGTGCCGTTGATGATGAGGTCGAAGGCGAGTCCGTTCAATTGGTCGAGCCCGCAACCGGTGATGGGACCGAGTCCGCGCAATTCTTCCGCCAAATCTAGCGCCTTGGGGGCGGTTCGGTTGGCGATGACCAATTGTGCCGGTTGCTGCTCCAGCAAGGGACGGACCACGCCACGCGAGGCACCTCCGGCCCCGAGCAGCAAGATTCTCTTGCCATGGAGCCGCACCCCGTGGTTCTGGGTCAGGTCGCGCACCAAGCCGATGCCATCGGTGTTGTCGCCACGCAACCGGTCGTCGTCGAGCCGAATCAGGGTATTGACCGCGCCGGCCGTTTCAGCGCGAGCTGAGCGCTCATCCGCCAGACGCCATGCATCCTCCTTGAAGGGCACCGTGACATTAAGCCCCCTTCCCCCGGCGGCCAGAAAGGCGCGCACATCCCGCTCGAAATCGGTCCCCAGTATCCGGTCGTATGTCATGTCTTGCCCCGTCTGCTCCGCAAAGGCGGCATGGATCAGGGGCGATTTACTGTGCTCGATAGGGTTGCCGATGACGGCGTATTTGCCGGTCATCAGGTGTTCAGCCACTGTGCAGCCTTCTTGGCGAAATAGGTCAGGATGCCGTCAGCCCCGGCCCGCTTGATACAGAGGAGGGACTCCATGACGACAGCCCTCTCGTCCAGCCAGCCGTTTTGGGCAGCGGCCATGTGCATGGCATATTCCCCGCTCACCTGATAGACGAAAGTGGGGGCGCCAAAGGTCTCCTTTACCCGGCGGACGATATCGAGATAAGGCATGCCGGGCTTAACCATTACCATATCGGCCCCCTCTTGCAGGTCAAGTGCGACCTCCCACAGGGCCTCGTCGCTGTTGGCGGGGTCCTGCTGATAGGTATATTTGTTGCCGCCACGCAGGTTGGCGGCGGAGCCCACGGCATCACGGAAGGGGCCGTAATAGCTGGAGGCGTACTTGGCGGAATAGGCCAGGATGCGGGTGTGGATATGACCCGCATTCTCCAGGGCGGCGCGGATTTCGCCGATACGCCCGTCCATCATGTCGGAAGGGGCAACAATATCGGCCCCGGCCTCGGCGTGGGAGATGGCCTGTTGCACCAGCACATCAACGGTCTCGTCGTTCAGGACATAACCGCTCGCGTCGATGAGCCCGTCTTGCCCATGGGTGGTGAAGGGGTCGAGCGCCACGTCGGTAATGATCCCCAATTCGGGCAGGGCATCCTTAATGGCCTTGACTGCACGCTGTGCCAGCCCGTCCGGGTTGTAGGCCTCCCTGGCGTCCTCAGTCTTTACCCCCTGCGGCGTTACCGGAAAGAGCGCCATGGCGGGGACACCCAGGGCATGAACCTCTTTCGCTTCCTTCACCAGCAGATCGATGCTCAGGCGCTCGACCCCCGGCATGGAGGAAACGGGTTCGCGGCAACCTTTTCCCTCCAGCACGAAGACCGGATAGATGAGGTCATTGGGGGTGAGCAGGGTCTCGCGCATGAGGCGGCGGGAGAAGTCATCGCGGCGCATGCGGCGCATACGGGACATGGGGAAGTGGCTGGGCGGAAAGTTGGTCATGGTGAATCCTGTAAGGCGACGGGCCACGCGGCTGAGGTTTCCATTAAAATGCCTCGCCCGTCCCTATTTCAAGCGACTTATTGTTGAGGCCTTTACATGCATCCTGAATATGCCCCCATCTTCGATGTCCATCTGGAGCAATTCGAGCAAGAGGTCATCCAGGCCTCGCACCAGATCCCTGTCTTAGTCGATTTCTGGGCCGATTGGTGCAGCCCCTGCCTCGCCCTGGCGCCAATCATGGAGCGGGTGATGACCGGTTATGCCGGCCGGGTCCGTCTGGCCAAGCTGGAGGTGGACGAGGGGGAAAACATGAAACTGGCAGGCCGTTATCGGGTCAGGGGTTTCCCCACCGTGGTGCTCTTCGTCAGGGGCGAGGAGGTGGCGCGTTTCGCCAGCGCCAAGCCCAGGCACTGGATCGAGGAGTTTCTCGATCAGCACCTGCCTGGGGAATGAGCAATATTTTGCGGGCTATCAACCAAAGTGGCAGACATAGTCCAGAGTCGCGAGGGTTTCGATGTCAAACCTGCTGTTGCCGGGAACACTGAAGCTTTCACCCGCGCCGTAAGTCTTCCAGCCTTCTTCGCCCGCCAGCTTGACCCGGCATTCGCCGCCGTTGATCTCCATGATCTCCGGGGCACCGGTGTTGAAAGTGAGAATGCCGGGGAAGATGACACCGACTGATTTCCTGCTACCGTCGGGGAAGAGGACACTGTGACTCACGCACTTGCCGTCGAAATAGACGTTGGCCTTCTTGATGACGCTGACATTGTCGAATTGACTCATGAACTTGGACTCCGGTTAGGGGGTTATTGAACGGCCTTTTGGGCGTGGTTGTTGAATTCCTCTGCCTTCAGATAGCCCATGACACGGAAGTTCTTCCGCTCCTGGCCGTCGGCGCCAAAGAAGAGGATGGCGGGCGGCGCCGGGATCTGAAAGTGGCCGAGCAGCGCCTTGTCCTGCTCGTCGTTGGCGGTGACATCCGCCTGGAGCAGGACGAGCCCGGTGAGGCTGGCCTGGACCTTGGGGTCGGTGAAGACATACTTCTCGAACTGAACACAGTAGGTACACCAAGTGGCATAGAAGTCGAGCATGACCGGCTTGCCCTGTCGGCTGGCCAAGGCGAGCTCCCGGTTCAGATCGTCGATGGTCTTGATGCGCTTGAAGCGGGCCTCGGCCGACTGAGTAGCGCCATTTGCGGTACCGGAGGAGAGGCCTCGCAGGGGTTGCAGGCTATCCTTGCCACCGGCGGCGACGCCTACCAGCATCAACGCGCCGTAAATCAGGGCGGCCAGGCCCAGGCCCTTCCACAGCTTGCGCCAGCCGGAGACAGCCTCCGGCAGCAGGGAGAGGGCGCCCATGTAAACCCCTGAGCAGATCAGCAGCAGCCCCCAGAGCAGCATGGCGAACACGGGGGGGAGGATGCGTTCCAGCAAGAGAATGGCGACGGCCAGCATCAGCACGCCGAAGACGGCCTTTACGGCCTCCATCCAGTGCCCCGCTTTGGGGAGCAGCTTACCCGCGCCGGCGCCCAGGACGATCAAGGGCGCGCCCATGCCCATGCCCATGGCGAACAGCGCCAGTCCACCCAGCAGGGCATCGCCAGTCTGGCCGATATAGATCAGCGCACCGGCCAGTGGAGGGGCGACGCAGGGGCCGACGATGAGGGCGGAGAGGAAGCCCATGACGGCTACGCCGGTGTAAGTGCCTCCCTTTTGTTGATGGCTGACCCTACCGATCTGTCCTTGCAGGGCTTTGGGCAGTTGCATGTCGTAGAAACCGAACATGGAAAGGGCCAACAGGACGAAGATCAAAGCAAAGGCGCTTAGTATCCAGGGGTTCTGAAAAGCGATTTGGAGGTTCTCACCGAACAGGCCGGCCAAGACGCCGGCAAGGGTATAAGTGGCGGCCATGGCCAGCACATAGACAAATGAGAGCAGGGTGCCCCTGAGTGGGGTGAGTCTGGTTCCGTGGCCGGCAATGATGCCGGAGAGGATGGGGATCATGGGAAAGACACAGGGGGTGAGGGCAAGCAGCAGGCCGACCCCGAAGAAGCTGACGAGAATCAGCCAAATGTTGCCGCCCTTCAGGAGATCGGCGATCTGGTCCTGCTCGGCGGTTGGTTCCTGTTGTGGAAGGGGCTTTGCCAGTGGACCGGCGGCGGCCGCGAGGGCAGGCAGGTCGAGGCTCAGCTCTTTCCGTTGTGGCGGGTAGCAGACCCCAATCTCGGCGCAGCCCTGATAGGCGACATTCAGGCTGATCTTGGTAGCAGCATTGTTGGTGCGTTGCAGGGGGATGGTTAGGTCGATCTCTTCCGTATAGACCGCCAAGTCACCCTCGCTGCCATCGGGGCGGATGGCGTTCTGTTTGATCTTGGGCTTCGGCATTTGGTAGGTCCCCAAGGCGACGCCATCGGCCTGCTTGAGCGTTACCTTGATCTGCTCCTGATAGAGGTAGGTCCCTTCGGCAATCTGCCAAAAGAGCCTGATGCCGTCCCCCGGGGGCTCCACCGAAGCACTGAGCTTGAAGGCCTCCTCGACCGGCAGGATGTCCCCCTCAACGCCGCCGCTACCTATGGGTTTCAACGAAACAGGAAGGGCTGTCCCGGCAATGGGGGGCAAGTTCAAAGAAAGGGTCTGGGTATGGGGTGGGTAGCAGAGGCCCGCATCGGCGCAGCCCTGGGACTTAACGATCAAATTGAAGGCCGTCTGGGAGGGGTCCTTCCGGAGGAGAGGAAGGTCGATGGACAGCATGTCCCGGTAGATCTCCACGTTCCCGAAGAACTGGTCTTGCTTGGTTTCGGCCGGGGGTAGCCGTACCCCGCCAGCCTCGATGCCAGGGGTGCCGGAACGGACGCTGATCTTGTCCTTGTAGAGGTAGTAGCCTTCAGCGATCCGCCACTCTACGCGCACAGTTTCCTTGTCCAGGACGCTTCCCGATATAGGGTATGCCTCATCGGGGCGAAGGAAATTTTCTTCCGCTCGCGGGGTCTGGGCTGCAAGGAGCAGCAGTAAAAGTGCGAAGAGCCGGCCTAGCTTGAAATTGTGCATTGTTCGACCCATTCAAGGTATGGTTGATGGCCCTGTTCCACCCCAAGGGCGATGACCTCGGGCACATCGTAAGGATGCAGCGCCACAAGCGCTTGCTGAAGTTCGTCGAGCCGGGAGCGGCTGGTCTTGATCAGCAGCAGGGTCTCTTGGGACCGCTCGATTTTTCCCTGCCAGCGATAGATCGAGGTAATGCCGGGAAGGACATTGACACAGGCGGCAAGCCCGGCATCAACGAGTCTGACGGCGATCTCCTCGGCGGTCTCTCGGTCCGGGCAGGTGCATAGGACGAGGTTTATTGTTGTCATAGACGCCCTAAGATAGTTGAAGATCTCCTCCGGCGTAAAGCCATCCAACCTAGCTGATTTTATAAGGTGTTTGCCGTGAATCCCCTGTTGTTGTTCTTGATGCTGCTCATCGGCCTCCCCTTGCTGGAGCTTTATTTGTTGATCGAAGTGGGTTCCGCCATCGGCGCACTTCCCACTATTCTGCTGTCGCTCTTCACCGCTGTGCTGGGCGGGTTGCTGATGCGGTGGCAAGGGGTGTCCACGGCGTTGCGGGCGCGGGCGGCCATGGAGCGGGGCGAGGTCCCCGCCTTGGAGATGCTGGAGGGTGCGATGGTCTTTCTGGCCGGGCTCGCCTTGTTTCTGCCCGGTTTTTTCACCGACGCCCTGGGGCTCCTCGTGCTGATTCCTCCCTTGCGCCGGTTGGTGCTGCTCCGCTTCCTCAAGCGCGCCGGGGTGATGCGTCCGACGGGTTCCATGGGGCCTGGCCAAGGCCGATCCGCGATCTGCATCGAGGGCGAATGGCGGCGTGATGACGAGGGACGCGGCGGTTCCTGATGCACTGGCAGGAAAAAAGATGAGGTCTTTCCCTTGACTCTCGATAGTTCGCCCATATTATTGGCACTCACCAATGGCGAGTGCTAACAGCCCGCTATTTGGAGACAATCTTTCCGTCTTCAGATCAACCTTCATTAAGGAGTCAGGTTAATGAAAATCCGTCCTCTGCACGACCGTGTGGTCATCCGCCGCATGGAAGAAGAAACCACCACCGCCGGCGGCATCGTCCTGCCCGGTGCCGCCGCCGAAAAGCCCATGCAGGGCGAAGTGCTGGCTGTCGGCAACGGCAAATCCCTGGATAACGGCCAAGTCCGCCCCCTTGAAGTCAAGGTTGGCGACAAGGTGCTGTTCGGCAAGTACTCCGGCACCGAAGTCAAGATCGACGGCGATGAGCTGCTGGTGATGCGCGAAGAAGACATCATGGGTGTGGTCGAGAAATAACCGGCCTGTCCGCTCAATCGAACGGCTTACGTAATTTTTCCAAAAGGTATTAAGGAATTTCCAAATGTCTGCAAAAGAAGTGAAATTTGGTGATGAAGCCCGTCAGCGTATGCTTGCGGGCGTCAATGTTCTGGCTAACGCCGTCAAGGTGACCCTGGGCCCCAAGGGCCGTAACGTGGTGCTGGAAAAGTCCTACGGCGCGCCCACCGTGACCAAGGATGGCGTCTCCGTCGCCAAGGAGATCGAACTGTCCGACAAGTTTGAGAATATGGGTGCGCAGATGGTGAAAGAGGTCTCTTCCAAGACCTCCGATGTTGCCGGTGATGGCACCACCACCGCTACCGTCCTGGCGCAGGCCATGGTGCGCGAAGGCCTCAAGGCCGTCGCCGCCGGCATGAACCCCATGGACCTGAAGCGTGGTATCGACAAAGCTGTGATCGCCGCCGTCGAAGAGCTGAAGAAGATCTCCAGGCCCTGCTCCGACAATAAGGAAATCGCCCAGGTTGGCACTATCTCCGCCAACTCCGACGACTCTATCGGCGACATTATCGCCGATGCGATGGGCAAGGTTGGCAAGGAAGGCGTCATCACCGTCGAGGACGGTACCGGCCTTCAGAATGAGCTGGAAGTGGTCGAGGGCATGCAGTTCGATCGTGGCTACCTCTCCCCCTACTTCGTCAACAACCAGCAGTCCATGGCCGCTGAACTGGATGCGCCCTACATCCTGCTGCACGACAAGAAGGTCTCCAACATTCGTGAACTACTGCCGGTGCTGGAAGCTATCGCCAAGGCAGGCCGGCCGCTGCTGATCGTCGCCGAGGACGTGGAAGGCGAGGCACTGGCCACCCTGGTGGTCAACACCATCCGTGGCATCGTCAAGGTGTGCGCGGTCAAGGCCCCCGGCTTTGGCGACCGCCGCAAGGCCATGCTGCAAGACATCGCTGTACTCACTGGCGCCACCGTGATCTCCGAAGAGGTCGGGCTGTCCCTGGACAAGGCCACCTTGAACGATATGGGTACCGCCAAGAAGGTCACCGTCAGCAAGGATGTGACCACCCTCATCGACGGCGCCGGTTCCGAGGTCGATATCAAGGCCCGTTGCGAGCAGATCCGCGCCCAGGTCGAAGAGACCTCCTCCGACTACGACCGTGAAAAGCTGCAAGAACGCCTGGCCAAGCTGGCCGGTGGTGTGGCCGTGATCAAGGTTGGCGCTGCCACCGAAGTGGAAATGAAAGAGAAGAAGGCCCGCGTCGAAGACGCCCTGCACGCGACCCGCGCGGCAGTGGAAGAAGGTGTCGTTCCCGGCGGTGGTGTTGCCTTGGTGCGCGCTCAACTGGCCGTCGCCGGTATCAAGGGCGACAACCACGATCAGGATGTCGGCATCAGCATTGCCCGCCGCTCCATGGAAGAACCCCTGCGTCAGATCGTCGCCAACGCCGGTGAAGAGTCCTCCGTGGTATTGAACAAGGTGGCCGAGGGCAAAGGCAACTTCGGTTTCAACGCTGCCAACAGCCAATACGGCGACATGACGGCCATGGGTATCCTCGATCCCACCAAAGTGGTCCGTTCAGCTTTGCAGAATGCCGCTTCCGTAGCGGGTCTCATGATCACCACCGAAGCCATGGTGGCCGAAGAACCCAAGAGGGATGCGGCCCCCGCAGGCGGCGGCATGGGTGGAATGGGCGGCATGGACGGCATGATGTAAGCGTCGACGCCTGATCCCAGGGCACAAAAGCCCGGCGAGCAATCGCCGGGCTTTTTTTGTGGAGCCCCCCACAGAGTGGGCTATTTCTCGGGCGCTTTTAGATTAAAGCCCTGGATCGTCCATTTATCCTCGATTTTGATCATTTGAAACTCGACCTTCGCCAATTTGCTGGAGCCATCCGTCAAATGGCCCGTCACTTGGCCGGTGTTGTTTTCAAAGCTCCGTGAATCGAAGCTGAAGGCTGTGTGCTTGGTCAGCACCGGATAGGCATCGACGAATTTCTTGTAGGCTTCCAAGGGCGTGGCTTGCTTGAATTCCGGCGAAGTCTGGCCGTAGGCGGCTTCGATGTTTCCGGAACGCAGGGCGGCCAAATGCGAATCGGCAAGGTTTTGCAGGTCGCTGGTTGCAAACAGGGCAAGGCCGACAACGAAGGCAATGAAGCCGGCGATCCACAGCAAGACCTTCTTCCAAACCGCCATCTTTTTCTTGACCGGGGGGCCTGCGCGCAGGCTTTGCTGCACTGGTGGCGAATCGCTGCCATCACCACCGGTCCGGGTGCCGCAACCGGGGCAGAAGTGGGCACTTTCCGGTACATGGGTACCACATTTGGGGCAAAACATCTGGGTGTCTCCTCTGTTGGTCTTCTGCATAAACCATAGTTCATGGCGCGGCTGAGGTCTTGATGCATGACATCAGGTTCGCAAAAAAGGGGCCGTTTGCCCGTTCTGATACCAGGGGTTAAGCTGGACCGCGAATAACAGCGATGGGGAAAACGATGGCGGTAGAAACTGCCCAGGGTCTTGAGGCACGGGTCGAAATCCAATACCAGTCTTGGCGCGAAAGGGCGGCCGAGGCTGGGTTGAATGCCGGTCTTGATGAGGATTTTTTGGTGGCGTTGAGGCGGGTATTCGAAGGGAGCGATTATGTTGCCCAGGCCTTACTTCGCCAGCCGGAACTTCTCTCCCAAGGTCATGCAACCGGTTTTTTGCGGGACCCCTTGCCCGAGGCTGGGATGGACAGGCTGCTTCGGGCCTCTTTGGAAGGGGTTGTCGATGAGGCGGGCCTGCAACGGGAGCTGCGCCGTTTCCGCAAGCGTCACATGATCCGGATCATCTGGCGTGACCTGGCCGGCTGGGCCGGTCTCGGGGAGACGCTGGAAGACCTGTCCGCCCTGGCGGATGCCTGTATCGGGCTCGCCCTGGAACGGCTCTATGCCCAGTTGATCCCCCAGTATGGTGAGCCCATCGGCGCCGAGAGCGGGCAACCCCAGGGGTTGGTGGTGCTGGGTCTTGGCAAGTTAGGCGCCCGCGAACTCAATCTCTCTTCCGATGTGGATCTGATCTTTGCCTTCGAGGAACCGGGCAAGACCAATGGCCGTAAATCCGTGGCCAATGAGGAGTTTTTCACCCGCCTGATCCAGAAGCTGGTGCAGGCGCTCGACAACATGACGGGCGACGGCTTTGTCTTCCGCACGGATACCCGTCTGCGGCCCTATGGCGACGCAGGTCCCCTCGCGTGCAGTTTCGGCTTCATGGAGGAGTACTACTTCTCGCAGGCCCGCGAATGGGAACGTTACGCCATGATCAAGGCCCGCGTGGTGGCGGGCGATCCTCTGGCCGGCGAGCGTTTGATGGCGGTGCTGCGGCCCTTTACCTATCGGCGTTACCTCGATTTCGGTTCCATCGAGTCCCTCCGCGACATGAAACGTATGATCGCCGCCGAGCTGCACAAGAAGGGGATGGACGCCAATATCAAACTGGGTCCGGGCGGGATACGCGAGATTGAATTCCTCGGTCAGGCCTTTCAACTGATTCGCGGCGGCAGGGAGCCGGATCTGCAAATACGTCCGATCCTCCAGGTCCTTCAAAGGCTCGGCGAGAAGGGGCTGCTGCCTCCTCTAGCCGTTGAGGAGCTGACCGCCGCCTATTGTTTCCTGCGGTTGGTGGAGAACCGGCTGCAAGCCTGGCGCGACGAGCAGACCCACCGTCTGCCGGCTGATGATGAAGGCAGGCTGCGCCTGTCGCGGTCCATGGGGTTCGGCACCTGGGCGTCGTTTGGGGAAGTTCTGGGTGAGCATCGCGCCAAGGTGCAGGGCCATTTTGATCAGATATTCGCCGCCCAGGGCCAGGTGACGGGTGGCAAGGAAGCAAACGCCATGCTGACGGCGCTCTGGCGTGGCGGGCTGGAAAGAGAAAGGGCGTCGGCGCTTCTGGAACAGCTTGGTTACCGGGGCGGGGAGGCGCCCCTGGATGCCGTTCAAAGGTTACGGGACAGCGCCGCCGTGCGCAGACAGGAGGCTAAGGGGCAATCGCGCATGGACTTGCTGGTTCCCCTCGTTATGGAGGCGGCTGCGGGGGTGGGCGATCCGGACGGAGTTCTGCTCCGGCTCCTGGGTCTTCTGGAGGTGATCGCCGGCCGGGCGGCCTATCTGGCGTTGTTGGTGGAAAGCCCGGTCGCCCTCTCCCATCTGGTCAAGCTCGCTGGGGAAAGCCTTTGGATCGTCCATTCCCTCTCCAATCAACCCCTACTGCTGGATGAGCTGCTCGACCCCCGCAGGCTCTATAGCCCCTTGCATCGGGCGGGATTGGAGCAGGAACTGCGCGTGCTTTTGCAGCCCGTGGTGATGGACGACCTGGAGCAGCAGATGGAGCGGTTGCGTCAGTTTGCCCAGAGCAATATGTTGCGTGTGGCTGCGGCCGATATCACTGGTGTGATTCCACTGATGGTGGTGAGTGATTACTTGACCGAAATCGCCGAGGTGGTGACGGTACAGGTGCTGGCATACTCCTGGCTGGAGCTGACGCGCAAGCATGGCCGCCCGGCCTGTATATTGGGCGAGTCGAGCGGCTTCGCTGTCATAGGCTACGGTAAGCTGGGAGGCATTGAACTGGGTTACGGGTCGGACCTGGATCTGGTCTTTCTGCACGGCAGCAAGGACCTGAATGCCATGACCGACGGCGAAAGACCGGTCCCCAATGATGTCTTCTATGCGCGCCTGGGCCAGCGCATGGTGCATATGTTCAACACCCGCACCCCTTCCGGGCTGCTCTACAGCGTGGATATGCGGTTACGGCCCAATGGCAATGCCGGGCTGCTCGTCAGTTCCCTGGACGCCTTCGAGCGTTATCAGAAAAACGAGGCCTGGACCTGGGAACATCAGGCATTGGTGCGCGCCCGCGCCGTGGCGGGCGACCCTCTGGTGATCGCGGAGTTTGGCCGTATCCGGCGCGAGGTGCTGTTGATCGAGCGCGATCCGGGCAAGCTGAGGGCCGATGTGCGTGAGATGCGGGAAAAGATGCGCGAATCCCTGGATAAAGGGAGCGATGGGACGTTCGACATCAAGCAGGGGAGGGGCGGTATCGCGGATATTGAATTTATGGTTCAATTCGCCGTTCTTCGCTGGGCGCATCTCTACCCCGATCTGTCCGTTTGGACGGACAACGTCCGGTTGCTGGAGACCCTGGCCAGGCACCAATTGCTGGCCGGTCAGGCGGCACAGCAACTGACGGGCGCCTATAAGGCCTTGCGAGCCATGAATCATCGCCACGCCATCCAGGAACGGCCCGGCCTGATCGCAAGCGGAGAGTTGCAGGACGAACGCCGCGTCGTGACCGAGATCTGGCGGACGATGATGGAAGACGAATAACCACTCTACAACTAGTTACGGAAACCGGAAGCTATGCAGACATTCGCGGATCGTGATGGCCTGATCTGGATGGACGGGGAAATGGTCCCCTGGCGCGAGGCCAAGACACATGTCCTCACCCATACCCTGCACTATGGCATGGGGGTGTTCGAGGGGGTGCGCGCCTACAAGACGGATAAGGGCACAGCCATCTTCCGTCTGGAGGACCACACTGAACGCCTGTTCCGCTCCGCCCATATCCTGGGCATGAAGATGCCATATGACCGCGAGACCCTGAACGAGGCGCAAAGGGCGGCTGTCCGAGAGAACAATCTGGAATCGGCCTATATCCGGCCCATGTGTTTTTACGGTGCGGAGGGCATGGGGTTGCGCGCCGATAACCTCCAGGTCCATTGCATCGTGGCCGCTTGGAATTGGGGGGCCTATCTGGGCGAGGAGAACATGAACAAGGGCATCCGCGTCCGGGTTTCCTCCTTCACCCGGCACCACGTCAACATCACCATGTGCCGGGCCAAGGCAAACGGCAATTACATGAATTCCATGCTGGCCCTGCGCGAGGCCCTGGAGACCGGTTGCGACGAAGCCCTGCTGCTGGACGCTGGCGGCTATGTGATGGAAGGCTCCGGCGAAAATATCTTCATCGTTCGCGATGGCGTGCTCTATACCCCCGATCTTACCTCCGCCCTGGATGGCATCACCCGTAAGACGGTGATGGGCCTGGCGAGAGACGAGGGTTTGGATGTGGTGGAGAAGCGCATCACACGTGACGAGGTCTATATCGCCGATGAGGCCTTCTTCACCGGCACCGCCGCTGAGGTAACCCCGATCCGTGAAGTGGATGGCCGTCAAATCGGCCGTGGCGGACGCGGGCCGATTACCGGGAAGTTGCAGTCGATGTATTTCGATCTCGTCCATGGCCGCCTTATCCGCCAACCCGAGTGGCTGGCCCATGTCTGAAATCCGTTGACGAAACCCATCCTCAGAGGGGATGCACGGGAGCACATCATGAATACAGCCATAGCACATGCACAACAGATCACCTCTATTCACACCCTACGCCGGAGCGAACTGCCAGTCAGTTGTCCGCGCGTCGGAGAGAGCCTGTCCCATCTGCATCCCCGTGTTTATCTCTCCTTCAATAAGGATGGATTCGCCCTCTGCCCTTATTGCGGGACTCGCTATCAACTAAAGGATTAAGGGGCTGGTTTATTCGTGCCGCCCTGACCCATCGACCAGGAATGAGCAGACAGCCTGATGGAATCGCAACATAAAATTCTTGTGGTAGGCCCTTCCTGGGTGGGCGATATGGTCATGGCGCAGAGCCTGTTCAAGGTTTTGCGCCAGCGTGAGCCGGAATGCCTGATCGATGTCCTGGCCCCAGCCTGGAGCAGGCCCATCCTGGAGCGTATGCCCGAGGTGAGCAGGGCGGTGGACATGCCCCTAGACCATGGTGAATTTGCCCTTGGCCGGCGAAAGCGTCTCGGACATCTTCTGCGGGGGATGAATTACGCGCAGGCCATCTTGTTGCCTAACTCCTGGAAATCGGCCCTGTCACCCTGGTGGGCCGGCATCCCGGTCCGCACCGGCTGGCTGGGAGAGATGCGATACGGGTTGCTCAACGACTGGCGCAAGCTCGACAAGCATCGGCTGCCCATGACCGTGCAGCGCTTCACCTCCCTGGCCTATCCGAAAGATCACCATGGCATGCCGGAAACCCCGGCACCTAAGTTGGAGGTGAAAGTCGTCAATATCCAGGCCGCCTTGACCTCCTTGGGTCTGGAAAAGGGGCGGCAGCGGGTGCTGGCACTTTGCCCCGGCGCGGAATACGGCCCGGCCAAACGCTGGCCGACCGAATGCTATGGCGAGTTGGCGCGGCGTTACCTGGAGAGCCAGTGGAATGTCTGGCTGTTCGGTTCCGGCAAGGACCGGCAAGTCTGTTCCCAGGTCAACGCGGCAGCCGAAGGACGTTGTCATGATCTCTCCGGCCGCACCAATCTTGCTCAGGCAGTGGATCTCATGGCCTTAGCAGATGCGGTGGTCAGCAACGATTCCGGCCTGATGCATGTGGCGGCGGCCCTCGACCGCAAGCTGGTGGCGGTTTATGGTTCCTCCGATCCGGGTTTTACCCCACCCTTGAGCGAGAAGGCGAAGGTCGTTTCCCTTGGCGTTGCCTGTAGCCCCTGTTTCTCACGCGAATGCCCCAAAGGGCATCTCGATTGTCTGCGCCAATTGACGGTGGATCAGGTGATTCAGTCGCTTGCCGATATCTCTCCATGAAGGTTTTGCTGCTCAAAACTTCATCCTTGGGTGACGTTGTTCATGCCCTGCCCGCCGTGACGGATGCAGCCAGGGCGATTCCTGGCATACGCTTTGACTGGGTGGTCGAGGAGTCCTTCAGCGCCATTCCAGGTTGGCATCCAGCCGTGTCGCGCGTCATTCCCATTGCCCTGCGCCGCTGGCGGCGAGGCTGGCGCAAGGCCTGGACATCCGGTCAGATCAGCAGTTTTCTGATAGATCTGCGCCGGGAGCACTACGATCTAGTCCTCGATGCCCAGGGACTTTTTTTGAAGAGCGCATTGCCTGGTCTTGCTGTGCGAGGCCCCAGGGCCGGTTTTGACCGGCGGTCGGTTAGGGACCCCTGGGCAGCCTTGACCTATCAGCGGCAATACCCCGTGAGCAAGGGGTTGCATGCCGTTGAGCGCAATCGCCGTCTTTTTGCCCAGGCGCTGGGCTACGAGTTCAATTCGGACCACCTCGGTTACGGCATCAATATGGCCTTGCCCTCTCGGGGGGAGTGCCGTGGCGAAGGGGGGCTGCGTTCCTATTTGGTCTTTCTCCACGCCACTACCTGGCCAAACAAACACTGGCCAGAGCCCTATTGGGCAGCGCTGGCGGAATTGGCCGGGGGAGCGGGTTATCCTGTCCTTTGGCCCTGGTATACCCCGGATGAACGGTTACGTGCAGAGCGACTGATTGCCATAGCGGGGGGCGAGCTTGCACCACGGCTCGACCTGAACGGCATGGCGCGGTTGCTGGCCGGGGCTGCCGGGGTGGTGGGGGTGGATTCGGGTTTGGCGCATCTAGCGGCGGCCCTTGAGTGTCCCGCAGTTACCCTGTACGGGCCGACATCCACCAACCTGACCGGAGCGATTGGCCAGAGGCAATGTAATTTGGCTGTGAATCAGCCCTGCGCACCCTGTCTTTCTCGAAAGTGCAAGCTTTCGCCCCTCTCTGGCAGTGGCACTAATAAGCTTTTTGGGCCAGAGATCAAACCACTCTGTTTCAGCAGTGTTCCACCCGAGAAGGTTTGGGAAGCCCTCTCCACCCAAATGGGGTTAAACGCAGGATCATGAACAGACGACCCCTTTCTGCCGTCATCATCACCCTCAACGAGGCGTTGCATCTGCCAGCCTGTCTGGATAGTCTCAATTTTGTTGACGAAATTCTGGTTGTTGACTCAGGCAGCACGGATGGAAGCCAGGCATTGGCCGAGTCGCGAGGCTGTCGTGTGATTTCTCAGCCCTGGCTCGGTTATGGACCGCAAAAGCACTTCGCTGTTGAGCAGGCCGCCAACGATTGGGTACTCTGTATCGATGCGGATGAGTGGGTGAGCGAACCCTTGCGTCTTTCCATTCTCAAAGCGCTTGCTGATCCCCGTTTCAATGTCTATCAGATGCCGCGCTGCAACCGCTTCATGGGACGCTGGCTGCGACATGGTGAGGGCTATCCAGACTGGTCCCCCCGTCTCTTCAGCCGGAAACATGCCCAATGGAGTCTGGACCCCGTGCATGAAAAGGTGGATGTTTCTGGAGAAATAGGTCGCCTGGCAGGCGACCTCATGCATGAATCAGAAGAGACACTGGAGCAGTATCTTGACAAGCAGAACCGTTACACTAGTCTGCAAGCACAGCACTTGTTCGAAAGAGGCAAGAGGGCGGAGTTAATTAAATTGATCCTGAGCCCGTTGCTGCGTTTCTTTAAGATGTACTTGCTGCGCAAGGGATTCAGGGACGGTGTTCCAGGCTTGGTTCATATCGTTATAGGTTGCTTCAACAGCCACATGAAGTACGCAAAACTGACGGCGTTGTATCTCAAACATATCAGATCAAGTGAAGTTGAAACATAACAGCCATATGAATGGATCGAACAAAACGAAATATCGAATACTTCACACTGAATGGTCGGATGGTTGGGGTGGGCAGGAGCGCCGCATCATTAGTGAGATGGCTGGTATGGCGGAGCGGGGGCACCACATGGTTTTGGCTACCCGACCCCAATGCCAGATAGTCAAAAGAGCCGAACAAATCGGTGTTCCAGTGGTTTTTGTACCCATGCGAGGCGCCTTTGACCTGGCATCTACATTTGCCCTTGCAAGATATCTGCGCCGAGAATCAATCCAAGTAGTTAACACCCACAGCGGGATCGATAGCTGGATTGGTGCCCTGGCTGCAAAAATCGCAAGAACTCCTGTGCTTGTTCGTACCAGGCATCTGAATTTGCCGCTCAGACGGAACTGGCTCAATTTTGTCCACTATCTCCCGGATAGGCTGGTGAGCTGCGGGGAAGTAATGAGGACTCACCTGGTAGAGGGCTGTGGTTTTCCATCTGAGCAAATTTGCAATATTCCTACTGGGATTGATTTCCCGAAATTCCTACCAAGCGCTACTCGTGAAAGAGTGCGTCAAGGTCTCGGCGTTGTAGAAAGTACTTTTCTAGTCTTGATGGTAGGCATAATCCGCTCCGTGAAACGATATGAAATAGCGCTGAAAGCATTCGCCTCGTTTCTAGAGCTGTTTCCAAATGCACACTTAATGATTGTAGGAGATGGTCCGGTTCGCGAAGAGATGGAGAGTTTGGCGAAAAATCTTGGTATCTCTAAGTCAGTGACATTTGCTGGATACAGGGAAAATGTTCCCGATTTAATGGCCTCCTCGGATGCATTTCTACTAACGTCGAAATCAGAGGGGGTGCCACAGGTGGTAACGCAGGCACTGGGCCTGGGGTTACCCGTTGTCGCTACGGCAGTCGGGGGTGTTCCAGAATTGATCGAGCATGAGAAAACTGGACTATTGGTCCCCGCAGAAGATCCAGAAGCTGTTAAGGATGCGCTGGTGCGTCTTGCTAAAGACCCCGTTAAGGCAAAGCAAATGGGAGCGGAAGGAAAGATACGGGCTCATGCCCGTTTTAGCCTAAACGCAATGCTGAATACGACCGAGCATCTACTTGTTGAGTTGGTAGGTTCAAAGGAGCGCACAAGGGATGAGAGCTGAGCTTGCTTCACGTAAGTTAGCACTTAACTTCTTCCCATCACGGAATCGGTTTTTTCTAGTTCTTGAATGAACTGTAGGACACGCTATCGGGCGGCGCTTGCCCAATCTCTTGAGTCGGCAGTTAAAAATAATTTCAGTTCAGGCATGATGGGTAATTTTTATCGAAATTCAGCTATGAATATCCTGTGTGCTATATAATGAGGCATAGCAGCCTTTTTGAAGTAGAAGCTCACAATGTGAGCCAGATTCGATAATTTTTCCCTTATCAAGAACCAATATGCGATCAGCATTTTCGACTGTAGAAAGCCTATGGGCAATGATAACTGTAGTGCGGTTTCTTCGTAAATTCTCAAGTGCGGCCTGTACGTAACGTTCGGATTCTGCATCAAGTGCAGATGTTGCCTCATCAAGGATAAGAATCGGGGCATCCTTTAGTAATGCGCGCGCGATAGCGATGCGTTGACGTTGGCCCCCGGATAGGCGCAAGCCGTTATCTCCGATTAAAGTGTCGAAACCATCTGGAAGCTGCTGGATAAAATCTAAGGCGAAGGCGGCTGATGCAGCCTGGATTATGGATGCGTCATTTGGGCGATGAGCTGATCCATAGGCAATGTTGTTTGCAATGCTGTCATTGAACAGAATGATGTCTTGGCTGACATATGAGATGTTTCGCCTGTACTCGGCAAGCTTGAATAATGAAATGTCTATGCCATCAACGGTGATGATTCCGGACTCAGGACTATAGAATCGCGGGATAAGATTGGCGATGGTGCTTTTTCCGCTCCCAGAGGCACCCACTAGCGCAAGGGTAGATCCTGCAGGAATTTCAAGGCTTATGTCATCGAGAACCTTGCTTTGTGTGTTTGGATACTGGAAGGAAATATTGTGGAAGGCAATCTTACCAGTGAGCTTGCCGGGAGAAATTGTGCCTGTATCAGGTTCTGGCTGTTCATCAATGATCGAGAAAAGACTCTCTGCGGCGGCGAGCCCTTTCTGAATATGATCATTGACGTTCGTTAGATTTTTTAACGGGGGTATCAGTAGCACAAGAGCAGTGAGAAAGGCCATGAAGCCGCCAACTGTCAGTGAGTCATCGCCAGGTTTTGCGCTGATAAAAACGATCACTGCCATGATGAAAGCGCCAAGAAACTCGATAATGGGAGAGCCAACGGATGCCGCCACTTGCGTTTTCATCTGCATGCGGCGCACCCAGTTTGACGAGCCGCTGAAGCGAGAATGCTCCATCGCTTGCCCACAAAAGATTTTGACTACCTTGTGCCCCCTAATGCTTTCCTCCAATATGTGCGTCATGTCACTGTAATCCTGCTGGAATTTTTTGTGAAGGAGGCGCAGTCTTTTTCCAAGCATTGATATCAGAAAGGCTAGAAAGGGGAAGATGGCAAACAGAATAAGGCTAAGCTTCCAGTTTAAGTAGATGATGTACGCGATTAAGCCGATAGCGGTAAATGAGTCTTTGATTATGGATACAAGAACCGTCGTGCCAGATCCGGCGATGCGGGTCGCATCAAAAGTGATCTTTGAAATCAAATTGCCTGAAGTATGGTAGTCGTAGAATTCGGAAGGAAGTGTGAGGTAGCGGTCAAATACTTGATCTCGCAAGTCATAAACAACTTTCGAAGAAATCCAGGTAAAAATATACTGACTAATAAAATTAGAAATTCCACGAATGATCGAGAGAATAATGATTCCTATAGGTGCCCAGAACAAGAACCTGGCATCACGCTGAACGAAGGTTCCATCAAGCAGCGGCTGAAGCATCGCTGGCAGCCCTGCTTGTGTGGCGGAAAATATAACAAGAAACGCTATGGCCACTGAAAACATTTTTGAATAGGGCCGAACATAACCAAGAAGCCTGATATAGGGCGATTTATTGCTAGGATTGATTGGCTGCATTGCGATATTGTATGTGTTCACTAGTTGTTCGCGATGGATATGTTGCCGGATCCACTTTTGTCAGATGCGGCCACAAAAAGGCCTGTAAATAAAGCGAAAAGTGCCGCGCTAAACTGTTTTTGCCATAGCGGCTCACCAATAAATGCAGCTAAAAATGATATGGCAAATAGGGTTCGTAGCGCGCTTACACTGCGGTCCGAAATTGGAAGCTTAAAGTAATAATAAAAAACAAATGCAAACAGGATCAATCCAGTCAGTCCTGTTTTGGTCGCCGTTTCAAGATATTGGGTGTGTAAGTGGCTGTTGCTATACCGATCAAGAGTTGAAATAAAATTAGGGTGCTGTTCATGTAGGATGCGCTGGTATTCGTGCATGTTGTCTCCAAAGCCAGTGCCAAACAGAGGATGTTCCATAAGGATCTCACTGCCGACAATAATCATTCCTGTGCGTATACCTATGCTGCTATTCGCAGCTTTGCCTGCCAGCGCCTCTTCTGCATAGTTATATTCGCTGACGTTTTGGAGGAAACTTGGGCTTAGGAGCAAGCTGGTTCCAAATGTAACCATGAGGAGAATTAAAGACGTGAATACTATTGCCAGAGGCTTCGATGATATCTTGCTATAAATAAGGATGGCGACAGGAATGACGGAAATGAACGCAACTTGTCCTGTGAGGCCGGTTGAGGTGAATAATGCTAATACGGTTGTGAGCAGTAGCATCGATAGCACTACCCTAGTCATCTTGTGATAACGTGGGCTCATGATTTTTATTATTAACACTATGCTTGTTGCCACAAGGAAGACACCGTACTCAATATGATTCATGAATGGGGTTGTGCCATGTTTCAGGGTAATAAACCCAAAATGCCTGCCCCAAAATAGCAGTTGACTGATAGCCATCCCCGCCAGAAAGGCGTTGAATACTTTGTCAACATGATTTCTCTTGAGCAATCCAGCCAGCGCTGGAATCAATAGCCAGTAGGCATATATGCCGAGATCATTGAATCCTCTAGCAAGATCCTGCGTCCATAACAATGAAAGCAAGGCAAACAAAATGTAGGCGACTATTGACCAGAAAAGCTTTGGTTGTCCGGATAGGACATTGGCGTGTGTTGATATGGAATAACATATCCAGTAAATAACGATTAAACCAGTGAGAATGCTGGTCGCTGCGCGGGAGAAGGGAAGCAGAATCACTAGAGAAGAGACAAGGTAAATTCCAATCGGCGGTAGGCTAATTGGGATTCCATTACTGGAGTGTATGTCGGCCATCATGAAGCTTCCCTTGTTAGTCGCGTCGATTGTTGCCTGGTGTTGGCGGCACTGTTTTTATAAATTCTAACTGGTGCGCATATCTATGCGCTCGAAGACTTGGGATGATTCTTTAAGGGTGGCTGGACTTCACCTCGGTTAGTCGCCTTGAAGGGCGCCATCGCAGTCTTAGATTGTGCATCGCCGTATATGCTGCGCGCAGCCTTAAATCGGTTTCTCTTGCCGAAAAGGGCTTGCGAAGTGTCAGGTTCCGGATGTGCGGCGCAAAGATAAAGGTTAGCATTGTCTGGTGAATGTCCGCTTTCGTCAACGGAGATGGCAGTGTTTTGCGTCCTCAATGGTTGAACAAGTAAACCGCATAGTCTAGTATGTGCGTCCCAGTGCAATGACCTAGTTTCGATATGTATTGCCATGTCGGCGAAAACAGAATCCTCGTCTTCGATCAAACCTTGCTCCGGCTTCAACTGGCGCAAGGCGAGGAACGTTTGGTCTCAAGATAGCGGACAGAGCACGTTATGCACGGATTGGAAAGCTTTGCCCACAGTCAAAGCTGACTTCACTGGCATAGATAAGATTTGCCGATGAAATGTTCCGCTTTTGTGGCGCGTACCACGCAGATACCATGGTGATTCCAACCCATATGAATGCAGAAGTCCTAAGACTGATTATTCGAATTACACAGAAATGCTACCGAGATTGCCGGCATGTGGTATGGCATGGGCTAGCAGGAAAGCTATGTCAACGGTAGCTGTAATTGGTCTGGGTTATGTGGGGCTTCCGCTGGCCGTAGCCTTTGGTAAGCGGTTCAGAACCATCGGCTTTGACGTAGATGGCGGCAAGATCGCGATTTATCGCAATCATCGCGACCCCACAGGCGAGGTTTCCGAGCATGAGCTTAAATCCGCATCGAAGTTATTCGTGACCAGTGACCCGCAGGCTCTGGCGGAGGCAGATTTTCTGATTATTGCGGTGCCGACACCGATAGATCAGGCTCGTCGCCCTGATTTCCGTCCTCTGATAGGCGCATGCCAAGCGGTTGGCCGATACATGAAAAAGGGGGCAGTCGTTGTCTATGAATCAACGGTCTATCCCGGCGCCACCGAGGAAATCTGCATTCCAGAACTTGAGGATCATTCCGGCTTGAAATGGAAGCAGGATTTTCATGTCGGCTATTCCCCAGAACGCATTAATCCAGGCGACAAGGTCCATCGACTGGAGACCATCGTCAAAGTAGTTGCAGGAGATGATGCAGTCACCCTGGAAAAGGTAGCGAAGCTTTACGAAACGGTCGTCGATGCGGGCGTTCACCGTGCCACCAGCATTAAGGTGGCTGAGGCGGCAAAGGTCATCGAAAACACACAGCGTGATCTGAATATCGCCTTGATGAACGAGCTGGCCGTAATATTTGATCGCATGGGTATAGACACACTGGAAGTGCTTGAGGCAGCTGGAACCAAGTGGAACTTTCTTCCTTTTCGCCCCGGCTTAGTTGGTGGCCACTGCATTGGCGTCGATCCCTACTACCTGACTTATAAGGCTGAGATGCTTGGTTATCACCCACAGGTAATCCTTTCCGGTCGTCGCATCAATGACGGGATGGGCAAGTTTATCGCGGAGAAAACGGTAAAACTCATGGTACAAAACGGTAAACCGATCAAGGGGGCCAGGGTCAATGTGCTGGGCCTTACCTTTAAGGAAAACTGCCCAGACCTGCGTAACTCCAAAGTGCCGGATATTATTCGTGAACTCGAAAGCTATGGAATCGCTGTGGCGGTGCATGATCCACTAGGCAATGCCCTTGAAGCGCAGCATGAATATGGCCTTGCGCTCAGTACCTGGGAGGATCTGCCAGCGGCCGATGCCATCGTGATCGCCGTAGCACACGATGCTTACCGGCAGATTGGTGCTGATCAGATCGCAGCAAAAGCGACGCATGGTGGCAATATCGTTGACGTCAAGGGGATGCTCGGGATCAGCTCCGTCGGAGGGAGGCTGGTCTGGACGCTATGAATTGTGCCTGCTTTAAAGCATACGATATCCGTGGCAAGATTCCGGGTGAGCTCAACGAAGGCCTTGCCTATCGGATCAGCGGTGCTTATGCCGCCGAGATCAAATCTGACGCAGTGGTGTCGGGCACCATATCCGCCTGGAAAGTCATCTACTGGCAGTGGCTCTGAATTAGGGGAAGTTCAGCCCGTGGCCGCCATGGCATCGGTCCACTGCTGTTTGCGGTAAGCCGCATCGATGGAAGCTTGTCGTTTGCGATGACGGACCTCCATCTGGCGGATGCGTTCTTCCTCTATGCGATCCCGGCGCGGCGGGAGCTCCGCCAGGAGCCGGACTATCTCGGCGCAACTCAACAACGGATACGTCGTCTGCCGTCGTAACCGCTTTTCCAGCAGGACAGCATCGCCATCGCTACCATTGCCATGTGGTGGTGCCAGGACTTCCAGCCGCGCGCCTGGCAGTGGCCCATCCCGACCTGCCCCTTGGCGTCCTTGAACTGCGCTCGATCCTGTAGCGCTGGCCTTGCGCTTCGGTACCGCCGGCTCCGGGTCTTCCAGGTACAGCCGCTGGTCGCGCTGTGGATGTCGATCAGGAAACATTCGCCATCGCCCTCCAGCGCTCGCAGGAAGGCGGGATCCTTGCCGTGCAGCCCGTCCGCGCCCACCCAGGCAAACCGGATGTCTTGTAGGCGCTAGTGGAGCACCATCTCCAGAGCCAGTTCCGTCTTGCTCTTGGGTCCCTGCTCTCCCACCACCGCGCAGCGATCCGGATCGGCGGTCCAGGAGGCCTGGCAGGTACAGCCATTCGTCCACCAGCGCGGTCCGCTCACCCAGACTGTGCATCGCATACACCCCGGTCTGGCAGTTGTCCACCTTGCCGAGTTGCCCGATGTACTGGCGGCCTACCCCAACCGACTTCGTGCCGCTCTTGAGAATACCGCTCTCGTCAAGGATCAGTGCCGACTCCGCCGTACCGCCCGACAGCCGGTTCGCTTCCCGCGCCACTTGATCCAACACCGCCCGTTCGTTCCAAGCCGAGACCGACAGGAAGTGTTGATAGCGCTGTTCATCGCTCTCAGGCACCACCTCCGCTATTCGCTCCATGTTCCGCTTGCCGGACTGCATCAGCCCGCACAGATACTGATTGGCCTGGGGAGTGACTTCGCGCGTCTTCAGCCGGAGGTGCCCGGCGTATCGCTCCGTGAATGCAAACAAACGCTTACCGACTGATCGGAAAGCGTTTGCGCCATCGTGAATCTCCTTACATTGGGTGCCGTTTTGGGAATTTTCCGCTCAACATCTTCGCCATTGAAGTAGGCCAATCTTTGATGATAGGACTATGCCACAATGTCTATTGGAATCAAGAAGATGAATTTGACAAAAACTAATCGATCACGATATAGGTGCCCATGCCGAGTGAGGTGATACGGGCCGCGACGCTGTCGGTCTTGTCCACATCATGCAGTGGCCCCACCTGCACTCGGAAGAGGGTTTGTCCGTTCTGCACGGACTGAGCGATGCGCACTGGCTGTTGCAAGCTGCTTGCCAGTCGATCCTTGACTTGGGAGGCATTTTCCGGGTTTCCGAATGCCCCGACCTGAATATAGATATCGCCCTTGGCCGGTTCGGCGGGGGGCGCGGGCTGTGGGGCTCCCTTTGAGATGACGGTGGTCACCTCAACCAGCCCCGTGCCCTTGCCGAGGATGCCCAGTTCCTTGGCTGCGGCGTAAGAGAGGTCGATGAGGCGATTTTTCTTGAAGGGGCCGCGGTCGTTGACCCGCACGACGGCGGTACGACCGTTTTCCAGATTGGTTACCTGGGCGTAGCAGGGTATGGGCAGCCGCGTGTGGGCGGCCGTCATCAAGTGCATGTCGTAGGTTTCGCCGCTGCTGGTACTGCGTCCATTGAATTCGCCGCCATACCAGGAGGCGATCCCGCGCTCGACGTAACCCTCGGTCGAGGTCATGGTGTAGTAACGCTCGCCGAACACTTCATAGACGGGAGGATTCCCTCGCGACCCCTTGCCACGGCTGCGGGGCTTATCATCATCGGAATCGAAGGGGTTGAGGGAACCGAGACAACCGCCAAGGAGCACGGACAACAGCAGTATCAGCCCCCCCTTGGCGAGGGCGGCCATCCGGACCCCCAGTGGCGGTCTATGGCGTGGCAACAGGGCCTCCCTCCTTCGCTTGCCGGCGGACAGATATCTCCCGGCTCAGTTGATAAACGGCCATGGCGTAAAGAGGACTGCGGTTGTAACGGGTAATGACATAGAAATTATGCATACCAGCCCAGTATTCGAATTGCCCCTCCGCCGCTTCAAATGGCATTAGATAAGCCATGGCGCTGCCATCGATGGTCTTTTCCAATCGGATTCCCGCTCCAGTCAGCTCAGATAGGGAATGATTGGGGAGATCTTCGGGGTCAATCACCTCTTTCAGGGGGCGATCGCCTTCGCTGTAGAAAAGCGGGCTGTGTTTTTCCTTGTCCACGTTCGACGCCTGTACGGCAACGGGCTCACCTGTTTTCCAGCCATGCACGGCGAAATAGTTGGCCACACTGGCAATGATATCGGCGTTGTTTTTCCACAGATCGATATGATCGTCACCATCGGCATCGACAGCAAATTTGCGATAACTGCTGGAGATGAACTGGGGTGCGCCCATGGCCCCGGCATAGGAACCGGTGACGGTGACTGGGTCGAAAACAGCCTCGTTGGCCAGGAGAAGAAACTGCTTCAGCTCTTCGCGAAAGAACGTGGCTCGCTCCGGATAGCCGAACGCCAGAGTAAATAGGGCATCGATGACCCTGGTGTTACCTGCGCGTTCCCCGTAATAGGTTTCTACCCCCAAGATAGCGACGATAATCTCCGGGGCAACCCCATAGGTCTCTTCGGCCTTTCGTAGCGATTCGATGTTTTTGTTCCAGAAATCCACGCCCTTGCTGATGCGTAGTTCGTTGAGGAAGATAGGCCGGTATTGATACCAGCCCTTTTTCTCCGCCCGGCCGGTAATCTTGTCGATAATGTCTTGTTTATGTTGGGCCTGTTCCAATAGGCGAACGACATCTTCCTTGAAAAGCGCATGCTCCTGGGTGGCTTCATCGACAAAGGCTATGACCTGGGCGCTCAGCCCAGCCACCGAGGCAGAGATATGCAGGTTGAGGACGCCAGTTAGTAATAACCTGGTGTAGACACTGCCCATAAGACTATATCGGCAAAAGTTTTTTATGCGATTGAATGGACATGAGAATACCGAAGCCAGCCAAAATAGTCACTACCGAGGTACCGCCGTAACTGATCAGGGGAAGAGGTACTCCGACCACAGGCAGCAGCCCGCTGACCATGCCGGTGTTAATGAAGAGGTAGACGAAAAAGACCAGGGAAAGACTCCCTGCAAGCAAGCGGTTGTAGCTGTTTTGCGCGGTGTTAGCGATATAGAGCCCGCGAAAAATGATGAAAAGATAGAGGCACATCAGCATAACAACACCCGTCAGACCGAATTCCTCTGAAAAGACCGAAAAGATGAAGTCGGTGTGGCGCTCCGGAATGAACTCCAGGTGCGACTGGGTGCCGTTGAGCCAGCCCTTGCCGTAAATCCCACCCGAGCCGATGGCAATCTTGGACTGAATAATATGGTAGCCAGAGCCCAATGGATCGCTTGATGGGTCGATAAAGGTGAGCACCCGCTGCTTCTGGTAATCGTGCAGCAGAGACCAAACAAAAGGGGCTGCCGATGCAACTCCCACGGCCAGGCCGATGATCAGGCGCCAACTGATTCCAGCCAGAAAAAGAACGAAGACACCGGAACTGGCTACCAGCATGGCGGTGCCTAGATCTGGCTGCTTGGCGATAAGAAAAACGGGAATCGCCATCAGTATCGTGGAGCTAAATAGACTGAGGGGCCTGGGTGGTAAGTCGCGCAAGGAAAAGAACCAGGCCAGCATCATCGGCAAGGCGATCTTCATAATCTCGGAGGGCTGAAAACGAAACAGGCCCAGATTGAGCCAGCGCTGCGCACCCTTGCCAATGTGACCAGTAATAAGCACCGCTATCAATAATATCAGGCCCAGGCCGTATAATATCGGGCTCCAGCGGCGCAATGACTGAGGAGAGATTTGCGCCAGGATCAGCATGACACCGAATGCAAGGGTCAGCCGGATAATCTGGGCCTTCACTTGTCCCATGTCGGCCCCGCTGGCACTATATAAGACGACCAGTCCGAGACCGCTCAAAAGAAGGAGCCCGGTCAAGAGCGGCATGTCCAGGCGAAGAATCGCGGCCAATCCCCTCCTTTGCGAAACCCTGCCCCCCGGGCTCATGTCCGCATTGAAGGCGTTACCACTTATCATTCTTCCCCCAGAGCAAATAGGCGTCCATTATCTCCTTGGCAATCGGCGCGGCCACCGAGCCGCCGTGACCTGCGTTTTCCGCAATAACCCCGACCGCGATACGGGGGTTGTCGGCGGGGGCGAAGGCGATGAAGAGGGCATGGTCGCGCATGTGTTTAGGGACGCGGTCCTCGTCGTAGCTTTGCCCCTGCTTGACAGTAAACACCTGGGCAGTACCCGTCTTGCCAGCGATGCTGTAGGCATCGTTCGCGATGCGGCGGGCCGTCCCGCCGGCGCCCTCAACCACCATGACCATGGCATTCACGATCTGGTCGTGTCCCTTGCCTGGGGTCAGGTTGGATTTATAGGTCTCGTAAGGCACTGCCTTACGGGTTTTCTCGTCATCGCCTAGTTGGGTATGCGCGACCAGGCGTGGCGTTTTGCGCGTACCAGCGGTTGCCATGGTCGCGGCGGCGGTAGCCAACTGCATGGGAGTGACTAGAAAGTAGCCTTGGCCGGTACCGGAGATGACAGTCTCGCCAGGGTACCAAACTTGGCCAATGGCACTGCGTTTCCACTCTGGAGACGGCAGAACCCCGTCACGCTCGTCCTTGAGGTCGACCCCCGTCTTTTGCCCGAATCCGAAGGTGGACATGAGCTTGCCGAACCGCTCGATTCCGAGCTTGTGCGCCAGGTCGTAGAAAAAGACATCGCAGGACCGGGTGATGGCCTCGCCCATGTTGACCGAGCCATGCCCGGCCTTTTTCCAGCAGCGGTATTGGTGCGACTGTCCGGGCAGCAGGAAGTAGCCCCGGCAGTAGGTCCTGTTCGCGAACTGCGTCACGCCGCTGGCCAGACCCGACCAGGCGACGAAGGGTTTCACTGTGGAGCCGGGCGGGTATTGGCCCTTGAGGGCACGATCGTACAGGGGCTTGTCCGGGGACTTCAGCAGGGCCTGGTAGATGTTCTGTGCAATGCCGTCCACGAAGAGATTGGGGTCGAATCCGGGCTTGCTGACCATGGTGATGACGCCGCCAGTAGCGAGATCGATGGCGATGGCGGAGCCGTTGTATTCGCCGAATGCCGACATAGCAATCTCCTGGATATGGGTATCCAGGTTCAGGTAAAGATTGCGTCCCCCCTGGGGAGGGGTCTTGTCCAGTACGCGGATGGGCCGTCCAGCGGCGTTGACCTCGACCTGTTGGATGCCGACCTTTCCATGCAGCTCGGTTTCGTAGCTTTGCTCCAGGCCGGTCTTGCCGATGTGGCTGGAACCGCTGTATTCCGATTCACTCAGCTTCAGCAAATCCCGTTCGCTGATACGCGCTACATATCCCACCACATGGGAGGTCAATTCCTTCAAAGGATATTCGCGCACCGGAAAGGCATTGATATCGACGCCTTGAAAGAGATGGCTATTGACGGCGAAACGGCCCAGTTCCTCATCGCTCAGGTTGATGCGGATGGGAACGCTGTCAAAGCGACGGAACTGGCGCCTTAGACGATTGAATCGTTGCCGGTCCTTGTCGCTGATGGTCACGATTTTAGAGATGCTGGCGATCGTCTCCTCCAGGTTTTTCACCTGATAAGGGGTAATCTCCAGACTGAAAGTCAGGCGATTGTCGGCCAGCAAGACGCCATTGCGATCATAGATCAGCCCGCGCGTGGGAGGCAGGGGACGCAGCTTGACACGGTTTTCCCGCGAATCGGTTCGGTACTTTTCATGCTCCAGAACCTGGAGGCGAAACATATGGCCGATATTGGCGAAAATCAGCAAGGTCACGATCACCGCCGAGGCAACGACGCGGCTGGAAAATAGCCGGGTCTCCCGCTGATAGTCCTTGAAGGTCGTGGGTTGGCTCATCGCGCAACGTTGAAGCGACGCCGGATGTCACGCAGTATGACGAACAGCCAGGGCCAGATCAGGGCGCCAACGACGGGCGGAACCCAGAAGAGGAAGGTGACCGGCATGTGACCAAGGCTACTGCGGGTCCAGAACGAGATCATGTATTGCAGCAGCAACAGCGAAAAGACGATCAGCGCCTGTTGCCACAAGGGAAAGACACGCACCCGGTTGAAGATGTGCAGGCAGATGTAGGCGATGACAGACATGGCCAGGGCGTTCTCCCCCAGCATGGCCCCCGTCAAGGAATCCAGGGTTAGACCAAGGAACCAGGCTGTCAGTACACCAACCCTCTCCGGCATCGCCAGACACCAATAGATCAGCGCCAGGCTGGCCCAGGGCGGGCGAAACTCTGCGGCCCACGCGGGGATGGGCAGAATGGCGAGATAGAGGGCGATGAGGAGGGTCAGCAGAATAACGCCGCCACCCTTTTGTTTATTGGGCATGAGCATCAGTTACCTCCCTTTTCTGGAGCGGGGGCAGGGGCATCCGGTTTCCCAGTGGTGTCCGTCGGATTCCCGGTCGCAGACTGAGCCGCTGTCGATGCGGTCCAAACCAGCAACACCTCGCGTGTCCTGTCCAAAAATGCCTTGGGTGCCGCCGTGGCCTCCGTAAAGTGGGCGCCAGGATCGCGCTCGATCTTGTCGATGGCGGCCACGGGATATCCCGCCGGAAAACGGCCGCCCAGCCCGGAGGTGACCAGCAAGTCTCCCTGTTGGATATCGGCGTTGTTGGGCAGGAATGGTAGCCTCAGTGAACTGATATCCCCCGTTCCGACGGCGATGGTGCGCAAGCCGGTGCGATTGACCTGCACCGGAATCGTGTGGCTACTGTCGGTAACCAGCAAGACCGTGGCGTTCCATGGCGTTACATGAGTCACTTGGCCCATGATGCCATGGGCATCAAGCGCGGGCTGCCCAACATAGACGCCAGCCTGACTGCCCTTATTGATGACGATTTGGTGGCGAAAAGGGTCCAGGTCCACCTGCATCAATTCCGTGACGAGGATTTGATCGCTCAGCTTATAGGAGGAGCCCAGCAAGCTGCGAAGGCGCATGTTCTCCATTTCAAGGGAATCGTACTTTTGCAGCCGGACTTGCAGGAGGTTGTTTTCCTGTCGCATCTTGTCGAGCTCACGGAGCATGACATCCTGAGAGGCAAAGCTCTCGGAAAGATACCCCGTGATCCTCGATGGCAAGTCGGCAAGAAATTGCAGGGGATAGGTGAGAGTGGAAATGCCGGTACGCACGATCTCCAGATAGTTCTCGCGACGCTCGATGTTCAGCAAAACCAGGGACAACACCGTCACGATCACCATGCGGGTAGTCGTTGATGGACCTGCTCTAAATAGCTGATTAATGACTTTCTACCCTTGCCGTGAAGATGCGAGCAGCGGCCCTTGCACCCTCGCCCTCCGGATGAGGGGCTGTGCAGGGAAACGATCAGGGCCGGGGCGTCCCTCCTAATCCGTGGAACCGGACCGGCCCATGATCATTGGGGCTGCAAAAGGTTTCGAATGCTGGCCCGCCAGCGTCACTCCGTCGAGAAAAGGTCACTGCCACCACGCTCACCGAGGAGTAGCAGGGCCTTGCCGCCGCCGCGCGCCACACAGGTGAGGGGGTCCTCGGCAATGACAACGGGGAGGCCCGTCTCCTCGGCAATCAGACGATCCAGGTTTCTCAGCAGAGCACCGCCGCCGGTAAGGACGATGCCGCGTTCCGCCACGTCCGCGCCAAGCTCGGGAGGGGTTTGCTCCAAGGCGGTTTTAACAGCACTGACTATGCCGGCCAGGGGCTCTTGCAGCGCTTCTAGGATTTCGTTGCTGTTGATGCTAAAGCTGCGCGGCACACCCTCGGCGAGGTTACGGCCCGTCACCTCGATTTCCATCACCTCGTTGGTGGGGAAAGCGGTGCCGATCTCTTTTTTCAGACGTTCGGCGGTGGTGACGCCGATCAGGGTACCGAAATTGCGGCGCACGTAATTGATGATGGCGTCGTCGAAGCGGTCGCCGCCGATACGCACGGAATTGGCGTAGACAACACCGTTGAGGGAAAGGATGGCCACCTCGGAGGTGCCGCCACCGATATCCAGGACCATGGAACCACGCGGCTCGTCGATTGGCAGTCCGGCCCCGAGGGCGGCCGCCATGGGCTCCTCGATCAGGAAGACTTCGCGGGCGCCGGCACTGGCGGCGGATTCCTTGATAGCGCGCCGCTCAACCTGAGTGGAACCGCATGGCACGCAGATGAGAACCCTTGGACTGGGGCGAATGATCTTGGATTCATGCACCTTGTGGATGAAGTATTGCAGCATCTTCTCCGTGACGGTGAAGTCTGCGATCACGCCTTCCTTGAGGGGACGGATAGCCTCGACTCCCTGTGGAGTCTTGTCGAAGATCCTTTTAGCCTCGTGTCCGACCGCAATCACCTTCTTGGTACCACCGGGTTCGTGGCGGATGGCCACAACGGAGGGTTCGTTCAAGACGATGCCGTTTTCACGGGTGTACACCAAGGTGTTGGCCGTCCCCAGATCTATGGAAAGATCGTTCGAAAAAAGTCCGCGAAGGGTTCTGAAAACCATGCTCTTGAGTATTCCGGGATGTAATGTGATTGATGGGCGTAATCTAGCAACGGTCCCACCGCTGGGCAAGATGGCTGGCGGTGGGAGCGGCGGTCTATTTAGCATTCTATCTCAGTCGATCCATTGTTCATATAGCAAGAGAAGTTGGGTCTGTGATAGGTTTCGCGTCTTTAAAGACAGAAGATGCGGGGGAAGGCATGTCGCTCGAACGTCAAGAGGTTGAGAAAATCGCCCACCTGGCGAGACTGGCCGTCCCTGAAGAGGATAGGGAAACCCTGGCCAGGGAGCTCTCCGGCATTCTCGATTTCGTCGAGCAGATGAGCGCCGTGGACACCGGAGGCGTGGAGCCAATGGCCCATCCCCTGCGCATGGCGCAACGCCTGCGCCCCGACCGAGTAACCGAAGAAAGTCGGCGGGAACTGTTCCAATCCATTGCACCGGAGACCGAGGCTGGACTCTACCTGGTTCCCAAGGTCATTGAATAATCCCGCCGCAACGGCCCGAACCACTACCCCAAGTATCAAGATGCACAATCAGTCGATAACACAACTGATCGCTGGCCTGCGAAATGGCGACTACTCCAGCGTCGAGTTGACCCGCTATTTCCTCGACCGGATCGAACGGCTCGATCCAGGCCTGAACAGCTACATCACGGTCGATGCTGAGGGCGCCCTGGCCCAAGCCGGGATTGCAGACCAGATGTTGCGACAGGGCAACGGCTCGCCCCTGTCCGGGGTTCCCATCGCCCACAAGGACATCTTTTGCACCCAAGGCGTCCGCACCAGTTGCGGTTCGCGCATGCTGGACAATTTCATCGCCCCCTACGATGCGACGGTGGTGAGCCGGTTCAAGGAAGCCGGAGCCGTCATGCTGGGCAAGACCAACATGGACGAGTTCGCCATGGGGTCATCGAATGAAACCAGCTTTTATGGCCCCGTGCATAACCCATGGGACCGGGCAAGGGTTCCCGGCGGCTCCTCTGGCGGCTCGGCCGCCGCCGTGGCGGCGCGCCTCTGCGCTGGCGCCACGGGCACCGACACCGGCGGCTCTATCCGCCAGCCGGCGGCCCTCTGCGGCATTACCGGACTGAAGCCCACCTATGGCCGGGTGTCGCGCTACGGCATGATCGCCTTCGCCTCCAGCCTGGATCAGGCAGGCCCCATGGCCCGTAGCGCCGAAGAGGTGGCCCTGATGCTACAAGTCATGGCAGGCGCCGACCCCAGGGATTCCACCTGCGCAGAAGAATCACCACCGGACTATGCCGCCAGCCTCGGCCAGGATATCGCCGGACTGCGTATCGGCCTGCCCAAAGAATTCTTCGGCGAGGGGCTGGACAGCGGCGTCGCGGCCTCCCTGGAGGCAGCCATGGCGCAATTCCGCGCCCTGGGCGCCGAGGTAGTGGAGATCAGTCTGCCCAACAACCATCTGTCGGTACCGGCCTATTATGTGGTGGCCCCAGCCGAGTGCTCCTCCAACCTGGCCCGCTTCGACGGCGTCCGCTTCGGCCATCGCTGCCATGCCCCGCAGAACCTGGAGGATCTCTACAAACGCTCGCGGGCGGAGGGGTTCGGCAAAGAGGTAAAACGCCGCATCCTGATCGGCACCTACGCCCTCTCTGCCGGCTACTACGACGCCTATTATCTCAAGGCACAACGCATCCGGCAGTTGATCGCCGCCGATTTCCGCCGAGCCTTCGAGCAGGTGGATATCATTGCCTCTCCCGCGACACCGGGGACGGCCTTCGCCATCGGCGAGAAGATCGACGACCCGGTCACCATGTACCTGTCGGATATCTACACCATCGCTGTTAACTTGGCAGGACTTCCCGGCATGTCGATCCCGGTTGGGCTGGCAAACAGCCTCCCCGTCGGCCTGCAACTGATTGGAAACTATTTTGACGAGGGCCGCCTCCTCAGCGCGGCGCACCGCTTCCAGCAGGCGACCGATTGGCACCTGGCCGCTCCGGCCGATATTGATTAGGTGGAAAGATGCAGTGGGAAACCGTAATCGGGCTGGAGATCCACGCCCAACTGGCGACTAAATCGAAGATCTTTTCCGGGGCCTCCACCGCCTTCGGAGCGGAGCCTAACACCCAGGCTTGCGCTGTGGATCTGGGTTTGCCAGGGGTGTTGCCGGTGCTTAATGGCGAGGCCGTGACCATGGCCGTCAAATTCGGTGCAGCCATCGAGGCCGAGATCGGGCTGCGTTCGGTCTTTGCCCGCAAGAACTATTTTTATCCCGACCTCCCTAAGGGCTATCAGATCAGCCAATATGAGTCTCCGATCGTCGGCATGGGCCAGGTGGAGATCCTGTTGGAGGACGGTTCCAGCAAGAGGATCGGCGTAACTCGCGCCCATCTGGAGGAAGACGCGGGCAAATCGCTGCACGAGGATTTCCACGGCCAAACCGGGATCGACCTCAACCGCGCCGGGACCCCGTTGCTGGAGATCGTCTCCGAACCCGACATGCGTTCAGCCAAGGAAGCTGTGGCATACGCCCGGCGCATCCATCAGATCGTGCGTTATCTGGGCATTTGTGACGGCAATATGCAGGAAGGTTCCTTCCGCTGTGATGCCAACGTCTCGGTAAGGCCCATGGGACAGGAGGAGCTCGGTACCCGAGCCGAACTGAAAAATCTTAACTCCTTCCGTTTCCTCGAACGCGCCATCAATCACGAAGTGGAACGGCAGATCGACCTCATTGAATCGGGCGGAAAGGTGGTGCAGGAAACCCGCCTTTACGACGCCAATAAGGACGAGACTCGCTCCATGCGCAGCAAGGAGGAGGCCAATGACTACCGTTACTTCCCGGATCCCGATCTGCTGCCCGTTGAGCTGGACGAGGCCTTCATCGCAGCCATCATCGCCGACCTGCCGGAGATGCCGGACACCAAACGCCACCGCTTCATTGTGAGTTACGGCCTATCCGCCCCCGACGCCGAGGCCCTGACAGCCGGTCGCGCCCTGGCGGATTATTACGAGGCAGTAGTTGCGTCTTCGGGCGATGCCAAGCTCGCCGCCAACTGGGTCATGGTGGAATTGGGCGGCGCCCTCAACCGGGTGGGAATGGATATCCTCGACAGCCCCGTCAAGGCCGAGTCCCTCGGTAACCTAGTAGCCCGCATCAAGGACGACAGCATCTCCGGCAAAATCGCCAAGCAGGTCTTTGAGGCCATGTGGGCCGGCGAAGGGGATGCGGACACCATCATCGAGTCGCGTGGGCTGAAGCAGATTACCGACAGCGGTGCCATCGAAGCTGTCGTAGACGAAGTTCTGACCGCCAATCCGCAACAAGTGGAAAACTACCGCACTGCTGACGCCACCAAGCAACCCAAAATGCTCGGCTTTTTCGTCGGCCAAGTGATGAAGAAAAGCCAGGGTAAGGCCAATCCTCAGCAGGTCAATGACCTGCTGCTGAGCAAACTCTCCTTGTAAAAGTAAAGATCGCCCTTCAGAGCGACTCGCTAGCCTCAAGTCATAGGAAGGGCACATCCAGCCCCACTTCGCGTCGGACCCGCCGGCAGATCTTCTGCACAGGCATCTCCAGCCCGACCGACTCCAGCTTGAAGGTGTCTTCCGCAGAGTAGGACTCCAACTGCCAGTGGGTGCGACGGCGGAAAACGCGCAGGCAGGGGGTATCCTGTGACACCACGACATACTCCAACAACGAAGGGATCTGGGTGTAGCTTGTAGGCCTTCAGCTTGGCGGTGAACCGTTTGCCGATGGTTTTCCTCTTCAGGCGAAAGAGCCTGCCGTCGCGGCTACGGCTGGCGTAGTGGGTGAAGCCCAGGAAGTCGATGGTTTCGAGTTTCTTTCCTGCTGTCTTGGCTTCCCGCTACGCCCCTGCCCCGCAGGCGATGACTCGCGTCATTTCCGGGGCAACTTCCAACCCGAACTGGCCTAGCCGTACCTCATGTCTGGGCATGATGCCTGTTTCCTCTCAACGCCGTTACTCTTGTGGCCGCCTTCCCTCCAGCGGCATTACCGGCCTTCTTTGGCACTACACGGCCATCCGACTCCTGATGACGCCTCCACCCACCTTGCTTTGTTTTAGTTGTATTATGCTTCTTGAGAGCACCTGTCAGCAGAACCTGGACAAGGGTCCTTATCGATCGGTGCAGTTCGCGAGCAGGCTCCCAAAATGCATCGCAAATCGCGAGGGAGAATTGGAGCGGGGCGCTGAAAGCGCCCAAATCAAAGATATTCGGACAGGTTTCCCCGCATGGTCTATTAATTGCTCATTTGACATGGTCCGGTCATGAACCCGGAAGGAAAGATTAAGGAGCGCCAGTGTCCATGTTCGACGAACTAACTGATCCCTCCTGCCGGCTCCGGCAGGGTTTGGAGCTCCTGGTCCTCGCTGAGGATGACGCCGATTTTCTGGTGATCGAGCACCGGTTGCGCCAGGAGTGTGCCGGGGGCTGCCTGTCCAGGGCCATCGACCTGGAGTCACTGGAGGCATTGCTTTCCCAGGGGAACTGGGACGCGGTGCTTGCCGGGTCCGACCAGCAGGGGTCGCTGTTGCGGCAGGCGCTTGCCTTGGCCCGGCGGCAGGACCCCGATCTGCCGGTGATTCTGATCACCGGGGCCATCGGAGAGGCAGCGGTGGTCCAACTGCTCCGGGAAGGGGTTTGGGATGTGGTGCGCAAGGAGAATTTGGTTCAACTGGGCCCGGTCATCGAGTGTGCTTTGCGGATGGCAGATGCCCGCCGGGTAGGCCACGAGGCCGAGGCCCGCTATCTCGGCCTGATGGACGGCATCGGTGATGCCTTTTTCATCCACGACAGCCAGGGGCGATTTCTGGCGGTGAACCGGCAGGCCTGCGACAGCCTCGGCTACGACAAGACCGAACTGCTCGACAGGGGAGTGATGGACGTGGAGACCGGCGTCGATGCCGCTACCGCCAAGGGGCTCTGGACATTGATGAAGGAAGGCGAAGTCAAGACGCTGGAGGGGCGCCACCGCCACAAGGATGGGTCCGAGTTTCCGGTGGAGATCCGTGTGCGGTTGCTCGAAGGGACAGGGCCGCGCCGGTTCATCGCCCTGGCGCGTGACATGACCGAGCGCCGCGTCATCGAAAACGCCCTGCGGCGGGACCGGGAGCAGCAACTGGTGCTGCGGGAGCTGCTGGAAGAGGCCCTCGCGGGCGGCGGCATGGAGGAGACCCTGCGGCGCTGCCTCAAACGGCTGCTGGAGGTCTCCTGGCTCAGTATTCTGCCCAAGGGCGGGATCTTTCTGATGGAGCCCTCGGGCGCTGGTCTGCGGCTGGCCGTCGCCGTCAATTTTTCGCCCGAGATTTCCGCCGCCTGCGCCCAGGTGCCCCTGGGGCAGTGCCATTGCGGTCGCGCCGCCCAGCAGCGCCAGATGCAGTACGTCTCCTGCGTGGATGATCTGCATGACATCCGCTATCCGGGCATGACCGATCATGGCCACTATGCCTTCCCCCTGATATCAGAGGAGGACGTGCTGGGGGTGATGGTGCTTTATCTGCCCATCGGCTTTCAGCCCAAGTCCGAGAAGGAGCAGTTCCTGGCCTCGGTGGCCGATATCCTGGCGGGCTTCATCTGCCGCAAGCGCCAGGAAGAGCAACTGGTCCGGCACCGGGACCACCTTGAAGTACTGGTGTCTGAACGTACCATTGAGCTGGACAAGAGCATGGTCATGCTCGACCGCTCCCAGGCCATCGCCCATGTGGGGAGCTGGGAGCTGGACCTGACCACCAACCACCTGATTTGGTCGGACGAGGTCTACCGCATCTTCGGCATCGAGCCCCAGGTATTCGGCGCCAGCTATGAGGCCTTTCTCGACAGCGTCCACCCCGGCGACCGCGCTGCCGTGAACAATGCCTACACGGCCTCCGTACAGCAGAACAAGGAATGCTACGGGATCGAGCACAGGATTGTCCGGCGCGATAACGGCGAGGTCCGCCTGATGCTGGAGAAATGCGAGCATCAACGCGATGCGTCCGGCAATATCGTCCGTTCCCTGGGCATGGTGCAGGACATCACCGAGCGGCGGCGGGCCGAGGAGCAATTGCGTATCGCTGCCGTGGCCTTTGATTCCCACGACGGCATGCTGGTCACTGACGCCAACAAGGTCATCCTCCAGGTCAATCAGGCCTTTACCCGGATTACCGGCTATAGCGCGGAAGAGGCCATCGGCCAGACCCCGGCCCTGCTGCGGTCGGGCCGCCACGACAGCGCCTTTTACCGCACCCTGTGGGAATCCCTCCACCACGAGGGCCGCTGGGAGGGCGAGATCTGGAACCGGCGCAAGGACGGCGGCATCATCCCGGAATGGCTGTCGATCACCGCCATCCGCGACCCCTCCGGCGCCGTGACCCACTACCTGGGGGTCTTCTCCAATATCAACGAACCCCGTGAGGCCCAGCGCAAGATCATCGAGCTGGCCTATTACGACCCCCTCACCAATCTTCCCAACCGACGTCTGCTGCTGGACCGCTTGAATCACGCCATCCTGAGCGGGGTCCGTACCGGCCGCATCGGCGCCCTGCTGTTGCTGGATCTGGACAACTTCAAGATCCTCAACGACAGCCGTGGTCATGACGTGGGCGACCAGTTGCTGCGCGAAGTGGCCGGACGGCTTCAGGGCGCCCTGCGCGAATCGGACACGGCGGCGCGCTTCGGCGGGGACGAATTCGTGATATTGCTGGAGGGCCTTGCGGAGGATGAACTGACCGCCGCTTCCCTGGCCGAGTCCATTGCCGAGAAGCTACGTGACACCCTTTCCGGCTCCTACGGGCTCAGGGCAGGTATCTATCACAGCAGCGCCAGCATCGGCATCACCCTGATCCAGGGCAACAAAGACGAGATGGAGGCGCTACTCAAGCAGGCCGATCTCGCCCTGTACGAGGCCAAGTCGGCTGGCCGGGACTGTATTCGCTTCTTTGACTCAGCGATGCAGGCAGCGGTCAACGCCCACGTCCTGGTGGAGGAGGGACTGCGCCGAGCCATAGCCGGTGGAGAACTGTTCCTGGTCTACCAGCCCCAGATCGGCGAGGGTGGCCGTGTGACGGGCGCAGAGGCACTTTTGCGCTGGCAGCCGCCAACTGGGCCGCTGGTGTCCCCTGCCAGGTTCATCCCGGTCGCCGAAGAAAGCGGCCTCATACTCCCCATCGGCCAATGGGTCCTGACCACGGCCTGCCGCCAGTTGGCCGCCTGGTCCCGCAATCCGGCCACCCGCGATCTCAGGCTGGCGGTGAACGTCAGCGCCCGCCAATTCCGCCAGCCCGATTTTGTCGAGCAGGTCTGGACCGTCCTCGGGGAGACCGGCGCTCCGGCCTCGCGCCTGGAGCTGGAGCTGACCGAATCCCTGGTGCTGAAGGACGTGGAGAAGGTCATAGACACCATGAAGCGATTGAAGGCCATGGGGGTACGTTTCTCCCTGGACGACTTCGGCACCGGCTATTCCTCTCTCGCCTACCTGAAGCGCCTACCGCTGGACCAACTCAAGATCGACCAGGGTTTCGTACTCAGTCTGCCGGATACCTCTGAAAGCGCCGCCATCGTCAAGGCCATCATCGCCCTTGGCCAGAGCCTGGGGCTAGAGGTGATCGCCGAAGGAGTGGAAACCGAGCCCCAGCGCCAATTCCTCGCCCAGGCAGGTTGTCTCAACTATCAGGGCTACCTCTTCGCGCGGCCGGGGCCGGCAGGGGCGGTTGAGACAATGGCGGCGAGCGGTTAACCGGCCAGACGGGGAAGCTTGATAAGAAAACATGTGGCCTCAGCCGAGGAGGCCGCCGAGATAATCCCCCCATGGGCCTCGACGATGGATTTGACGATGGCAAGCCCCAATCCCGCGCCGTCTCCCCGGCGCTGGCGGGACGGGTCGATGCGATAGAAGCGGTCGAACAGCCTCGGCAGGTGTACGGCGGGGATGCCGGGGCCGGGATTTTCGACGAGGATGGCGGCGGAACCACCATCGGCGGCCAGTTTCACCAGCACCCTTTGTCCCGGCGGTGTGTGACGGATGGCGTTCGATAGCAGATTGCTCAGGGCGCGCCGCAGCATCAGCCGGTCGCCAGGAACGGCCAGCTCCCCTTCCAATACCAGGGACACCCCCCGCTCCTCTGCCCAGGCCTCGAAATAGTCGAACAGGCCCCTTGACTCGGTGGCCAGATCCACCGAGGTTGTGCCCGGCTGCAACTGGCCGTTGTCCGTCTGGGCGAGGAAGAGCATGTCGCCGATCATCTGGGCCATGCGCTCATACTCTTCCAGGTTCGAATAGAGGATCTCCCGGTATTGTTCGACATCGCGCGCGCCGGAGAGGGCCACCTGGGTCTGGGTCATGAGGTTGGTCACCGGGGTGCGCAGTTCATGGGCGATGTCGGAGGAGAACTGGGACAGCCGCCGGAACGAGTCATCGAGGCGTTCCAGCATCTGGTTGAATTCGGCAGACAGGCCCCTCAGCTCCTGGGGCAGATCCCCAGGCCGCAGGCGCATGTGAAGCCGTTCACCGGAGACCGTGCGCAGCAACTCCCGCATATGAGTCAGGGGGGTCAGACCCCAGCGCGAGGCGAAGAGGCTCAGTGCCACCGAAAGCAGCAGGGCGACGGCGATGGCCGTTTTCAGGGCGAGGCGGAATCCCCGCATGAAGGTCCGGTGGCGGCCCAGATCTGCCGCCAGGTAGGCATGAAGGACTTCGCCATTCCCTGTCTCCACCGGCGCCGAGATGAGGCGGTAATGGTTGCCCCCGGCCTCAAGGGTAGTGAATTGCGATTCGATTGCGCCGATGGCAAAGCCCAGGCTATCAACCAGCACCTGCCCGTTGGCCCGTTCGAGCCGGACCCGCAGGGGGCCATCACTCAGGCGCATGGACCCAATCTGGGCCGCCAGGACTGAAACATTCTGTTCAGCCCGCGCCATGTGGCCCAGGTGGTGCAGCGCCCCCTCCAGCTCGGCCCGGTCGGAGGCCTCGAAATGGGCATCCACGGCGCGCAGCAGATAAGCCCCGAGTCCGGCCATGATCAGCGCCGTCCCCAGGAACGAGGTGAGGGCGAAACGCAGGGCGAGGGAGCGGGAGATCATGGCGTCCCGGCCGGGTCTTCCAGCTTGTAGCCCATGCCGCGCAGGGTATGAATGAGCTTGGGTTCGAACCCCTCGTCGATCTTGGCGCGCAGGCGGCGGATGGCCACGTCGATGACGTTGGTGTCGCTGTCGAAGTTCATGTCCCACACCTGGGAGGCGATCAGGGAACGCGGCAGCACCTCGCCCCGGCGGCGGGCCAGCAGCTCCAGAAGAGAGAACTCCTTGGCCGTCAGATTGAGACGGCGGCCCGCGCGCGTGACACGGCGGCGCGCCAGGTCCAGTTCCAGGTCGGCGATGCGCAGCAGGTCCGGCACCGCCGGCGTCTTGCCCCGGCGCAGCAAGGTACGCACCCGCGCCAGCAACTCGGCGAAGGCAAAGGGCTTGACCAGATAGTCGTCCGCCCCCTGTTCCAGCCCCCGGACCCGGTCCTCCACGCTGTCGCGGGCGGTCAGAAAAAGCACCGGCACGGTTGAGCCCGACTCCCGCAGCGCCCCCAGAATCCGCAGCCCATCCACATCCGGCAACATCAGATCCAGGACGATCAGGTCATGGTCCCCGGTCATGGCCAAGTGATGCCCGTCCAGCCCGTTGCGCGCCAGATCCACCACAAACCCTGCTTCCATCAGTCCCTGGCGCAAGTAATCACCGGTCTTGGGTTCGTCTTCGACGATGAGCAGTTTCATTTTAGAAAACCTGGTTTGACCACAAAGGCACGGAGTGCAGGCATGAAGTCTCGTCTGCGTCGGATGCATTGGCAATATGGCATTTCATTATCGATGGAGCCAGTTTCTGAATCGAGGGCGGTTACAGGATTACCACTTTGTCATCTTCGCGTCAGTTTCCTGTCAGCAGGCTGCGCCGATACTCGGACGATCCAAGTCACTGTATTACAAAGTGCTTGTGCAAGTATTTACTTTCATTGAGGCTCTTGCCGTATCACAGGAACCTTCGCCGTAGATAACCTCGGACTCTAGTCAGGCTGCCATGACCAAACCCAACAAACACAGCATTGCCATCTTCTTCGCCATCGACCGGCTGGCGCGGGAGGGACGGCTGGCGACCGTCACCACGGCACTGATCTCCGAATACGCGCGGGTTTCCGAGGGCGTCATGTTCCGGCACTTTCCCAGCAAGGGGGCGATCTTCGACGCCTGGATCGACTCGCGTGCCGGGCGGCTCGCGGTGGCCCTCTCTGGCATGGCGGCTGGGCGGACCGGGCTGCTGCGCTTCATCGCCGATCAGGTGGAAGGGGGTGGCAACCTGGGCCTGCTCTGTTGCCCGCCCCTGGACTGCGGGCCGCAGCGGGAGCGGCTCGAAGCCCTGCGGCTGGATGTGCGCGCCGAGCTTGCCCAGCGTCTGGCGGGGCTGCCTGGATTGCCCCCGAATGTCAAGGTGGAGACCCTGACCGATTCTCTCTGGCAGACCCTGTGCCGCGCCTGGAAAAACCCCGAGGGTAGCGAGGCGCGGGCGCTCGCCGTCCGCCTTCCCTGGGAGGCGGAAGAGGGTCCAAAGGCTGAGGTTTTTCCAGCGGCTGAGACGCTGGGACGGCTCGCTCTCTCGGCCAGCGGCTTCGTCTTCGATCCGGTCTCCGGCGGCAGCTTCACTGCCAACGAAACCGGTATCGCCGTGTTGCGAGCCTTGCAGGAGGGACAGGCCGGCCTGGAGAGAATGGTTGAATGCCTCGCCCAGGAGTACGACGCGCCACCCGCCATCCTGGAACGTGACCTGATGGACTTCGCCGCCCGCCTGCGGGAGGTGCTGCGATGAGCCGCCGGACGATCACCCTGGGGATCACGGGCATGAATGCCCGCCCCGACAATCCCGGTCCCGGCCTTGCGGTGGCCCGTTGCCTGAGGGAGGCGCGCGGGCTGGATGTGCGCCTGGTCGGCCTCTCCTACGACGCCTTCGACCCCGGTCTCTACCTGCCGGAGCTGTGTGATGCAGCCTACCTGTTGCCCTACCCCTCGGCGGGGGAGGAGGCCTTTGCCGCGCGGCTGGCCCTGCTCCACGAGCGGGAAGGGTTCGACGTGCTGATCCCCTGCCTGGATGCGGAACTGCCGGTCTTCTCCCGGCTCGCGCCCCAACTGGCCGAGTGGGGGGTACGGATGGCGGTTCCCGATCCCCGGCAGCTCCAGATGCGAGCTAAGGATCGTTTACAGGAACTGGCGCGGGAGGCCGGAATCACTGTGCCGGAAACGCATTCCCTGTTCCGGGAAGACTGGTTCCGTACCTGTGCCGCCGAGGGGTTCAGCTATCCGCTGGTGGTCAAAGGGTTGTTTTACGACGCAAGGATTGTCCGCACACCCGATGAGGCGGTCGCAGCCTTCCGCCAGATCGCCGGCGACTGGGGCCTGCCCGTGCTGGCTCAGCGGCTGGCGCCCGGCGAGGAAGTGAACCTGGCCGGACTGGGGGACGGCGAGGGCGGGCTGATCGCCGCCGTGATGATGAAAAAACGGGCGCTGACGGACAAGGGCAAGGCCTGGGCCGGGGTAACCATCGAGGACCCGGCTCTGCTTTCCGCCGCCACCCGGCTGGTCGCCACCACTCGCTGGCGCGGTCCGCTGGAGGTGGAAATGATGCGAGCCCCCGACGGGCGGCTCAGCCTCATCGAGATCAACCCGCGATTTCCCGCCTGGATCTATCTCTCCGCCGGGGCCGGGTTGAACCTGCCGGAGGCCCTGGTGAGATTCGCCCTGGGACAGCCCCGGGCCGTACTGCCGCCCGCCCCTGCCGGGGTCATGTTCATCCGCCACGCATGGGAGGCCATCGTTAGCCTGGAGGAATTCGAGTCTATGGTCACCGGCGGAGGCTGTCTGCCAGGGTCCGCCACTAAGGGGAGGCGTTGCGCATGAAACAATCATCCCCACGCAAGACTTGGGTCGCCCCGTCCATTCGTTCGCACAACAGCGGCCTGAACAAGTTCGGCGCGGCCCGGCACCATCTGGTGACGGAGGCCATCGAGGGGACGCCGGTGGCGGAACTCATCGCCCGCTTCGGTTCGCCGTTGTTCGTGTTCTCCGAAAAACGCCTGCGCGAAAATGCCCGCCGCCTGAAGCGCGCCTTCGCCACGCGCTGGCCGCGCGTCATCAATGCCTGGTCGTATAAGACCAACTACCTGGGCGCGGTGTGCAATACCCTGCATCAGGAGGGCTACTGGGCCGAGGTGGTCTCCGCCTTCGAATACGAGAAGGCGCGCGCCCTCGGGGTGCCGGGCAATCGCATCATTTTCAACGGCCCCTACAAGCCCCTCGCAGCCCTTGAACGGGCAGCGGCGGAGGGGGCGCGCATCCATCTCGACTCCCTGGACGAGCTGTACAGCCTGGAGGAGGTGGCGCGCAGGCTGGGCAAGGCCCTGCCTGTGGGTATCCGCCTCAATTTCGACACCGGCCTCACGGACCCCTGGAGCCGCTTCGGCTTCAACCTGGAGTCGGGGCAGGCCCTGGACGCCGCCCGCCGCGTGGCCAGCAGTCCCCACCTCAAACTCACCGGGCTTCACAGCCACATCGGCACCTTCATCACCGATCCGCGCGCCTACGCCGCCGCCGTGCGCATCCTCACCGCCTTCATGGATACGGTGGAGACCCAGACCGGCACTTTGATCGAATATCTCGACATCGGCGGTGGTTTCGCCTCCCGGAACGCCCTGCAAGGGGTCTATCTACCCCCCGAGCAGCTCGTGCCCTCGCCTGAACAGTACGCCGAGGCGGTCTGCGACGCCCTCATGGCCGGCACCCGCGACCGCGAGGCCCGTGGCTTTCCACGTCCGGTGCTGGTTCTGGAGACGGGCCGGGCAGTGGTGGACGATGCCGGATCGCTCATCACCAGCGTGGCCTCCAACAAACGCCTGCCCGATGGACGGCGCGGGGTGGTGTTGGACGCAGGGGTGAACCTGCTGTTTACCGCCTTCTGGTACAACCATGATGTGCGCCCGGCGCGCCGCCCCGAGGGCATCCCGGAGGAGACGGTGCTCTATGGCCCGCTGTGCATGAACATCGATGTCATGCGCCAGAGCGTGCAGATGCCGCCCCTGGTCGTGGGTGACCTGCTGGTTTTTAACCCGGCGGGGGCCTACAACAACAGTCAGTGGCTGCAATTCATCGAATACCGTCCCAACGTGGTGATGCTGATGGAAGGCGGCGGGGTCGAGGTCGTGCGGGTGCGCGAGGACTTGGCCGTGGTGACGGCCCAGGAGCGGCTGCCGGAAAGGCTGTCCCGGCCCTTCAGCGAGGGGTGCGATGACGCGGTCTGAATCCCTTCGTGTGCTGACTGCCCGCGCCCGGACCTTTCTCTCGGGCTACAGCTCCGTCCTGTTCACTGAGCGCCCCGCCGTGGGCGCGCTCTGCTTCGCCGCCACCTGGGCCTTTCCCCGCGCCGCGCTGGGCGGGATGGCCGCCGTCGCGGTCTCGGCCCTGCTTTCCCACGCCTTCGCCCTGCCCGAAGGGGTCCGGCGGGCGGTGTTCGTCAACGCCCTGCTCACCGGTCTGACCCTGGGCCTGTTCCAGCTCTCATCCTGGCTGGGTCTGTTTGCCCTGCTCCTTGCCACCCTGACGGCCACCTGGATCACGGCGGCGCTGACCCCGTTGCTGTGGCGGCTGGGCGAGCTGCCGGTGCTGAGCCTGCCCTTCAGCCTTGCCCTCTGGCTCTGGTTGCCCATTCAGCCCGCCGCCGTGCCGGCCGCCGGCCTGCTGCCGCTGATGGTCCTTCCGCAGCCCCTGGCAGATTTCCTCAAGAGCCTGGGCTGGATCTTCCTCTCACCCCACCCCTTGGCCGGGGCGCTGGTGCTCGCGGCGCTGGCGCTGGCATCGCGCTGGCTCGCCTGGCTGGCGGTCAGCGGCTTCGCGGCGGGCTATGCGGTGCTCGCCCTCTGGGCGCCCCTCGCCGAGGTTCCGCCACTGGGGTTCAACTTCATCCTCGCCGCCATGACGGTCGGCGGGATCTATGCCGCACCCGGCCTGGGCGGCTTTCTGCTCGCCCTGTTCGCGGCGGCCCTGGCGGTCCCGATCGGGCTGCTGCTCTCGTTCTGGCTCAGCCCGCTGGGGCTCTACCCCTTTTCCGCCCCCTTCGTCGCGGCCACCCTGCTTCTGCTCAGCGGGGGGCGTCTGGCGGGACGCGGCATCTATCTGAGCCTTGCCTATCCGGCGCTGCCCGAACGGCACGCCGAGGCCCTGCGCCTAGAGGCCGTGCGTCTCGGCCCGCACGGCAGCGTGCCGCTGGCCGTCCCATTTCTGGGCGAGTGGCAGGTCTATCAGGGTTTTGACGGGGAACACACCCACCGTGGCCCCTGGCGGCATGGGCTGGATTTTTTCATTGTCGAAGAGGGCCGGAGCTTTGGCGGCGAGGGCAGGTTACTCACCGATTATCACGCCTTCGGCCTGCCGGTGCTGGCCCCGGCGGCGGGCGAGGTGGTGGCGGTCCGGGACGGAGTCGCCGATAACCCGCCCGGCGAGGTCAATGCACGGGAAAACTGGGGCAACTATGTCCTGATCCGCGCGGCTGGCGGGGTCCATGTCCTGCTCGCCCATTTCCGCCATGGCAGCATCGCCGCCACTCAGGGCGCCTGGGTCAAGGCGGGCGATGTCCTGGGCGGCTGCGGCAATTCCGGGCGCTCGCCCCAGCCCCACATCCATCTGCATGTCCAGGAAGGGCGGGCGCTGGGCAGTCCCACCCGGCCCTTTCATCTAGTCAACCTGATGCAGAGGGAGCCGGAAGGCTCCCTCTGGTGGCCCGCCCGCCGTCCGGCCCAGGGGGAGCGTCTCGGCCCGGCCCATACCGATTCCGGCCTGGCTCGGGCGCTGGTCTTGCCCGCCGGACGGCGGCTCTGTTTCGAGACGCGCGAGAACGGTGGTCCTTGGCGCTACTGGGAGGCGGAGACGGTCATCACCCTGACGGGGCAGACCCGGCTCGCCGCCGTCGGCGGGGCGAGTGCGGCCTTTGTCCACACCGGGTCGGTCCTGGCCTTTTTCGACCGCGACGGCCCGGCCGATCCCTGGCTCGATCTGCTGCTGCTCGCTGTTGGACTGACGCCCCTGGCGGATGCCCGGCAATGGCGCGACAGCCCGCCGGCGCGGCTCTTTCCCGTCAAGCCCGCGATGCGGGCCTGGCTATGGCTGACCCGGCCGCTCGGCGCCTTCCTCGACTCCTGCTACCAGCGCGCATGGCAGGAGCCGCAGGGGGTTTGGCGTCAGTCCGCCGTTCATCTCCTCACCCCGGCCCCCGGCTGGCGGGTGAGGCTGGAGACCCTCGCCCTGATCTCACCCCATGGGGGCCTCGTCCATCTCGCCGCCCGAGGCGGGGCGGACTGTCCCTTCGACCCCGCTCAGGGCAGGGGCTGGCAGCGCGAGATGCGGCTCGCCTCTGTCGGCCAAAACGCCGACGAGGGCATCCCCGCCTGGAAGGTTACCGTTCACAACATCGACGACATTGCTCGTCTCACTGACAACCGAGGAGAAATATCGTGAAACTCGCATACACACTCGCTACCCTCACCACCCTCTTCACCGCGCCTGCCTGGGCGGACGGCAATTGGACCAACACCGCCGGCGTCCAGGGGGTTTACGGGGATTACAGCGGCTCTGTCCAGCGCGACAGCGTCAGCGGTTACGGCGCAGCTCTGACCTCGGAATACCGGGACAAAGGAGGGCTGACTGTCATGCTGAACCACACGGATGTGCAGATGAAGGCAGGCAATGCCGATATCGACCAGAATTCCCTGTTCACCAGCGGCAGGCTCTATTCCCACCCCGGCGGCGGGACGGGAGTCCTCACCACCCGGCTGGATGTCCATGCCATCGACAACAACGATGCCACCAAGGACACCGACGAGGTGATGGCCTACGCGCCCCAGATTTCATACCTGTCTGCGGACAAGCGCCGCTATGTCGATATCGGCTACGCCTATTCGGACTACCGCAACAACCTGAGCGTCGATCAGTGGACGCCCACGGCCGGATTCCTGTTGGGCCAGAACGACTGGCTCCAGGTGCGGGGCTGGTTTATCGAGCCCTCCAACCCGGCTCGCGCCCAAGGGAAGGATTCGACTTCGGCGGTCGAGGGCAAGCTGACCCACTGGTTTGGTCCAACCAAGCCGCTCGGCCTGAATAACCTGCGCCTGAGCCTGCTGGCCGGCGAGCGTATCTATGCGGTGGATCAAGACGCAGGCGCGGTCAGCAATCTTTCGGACATCCAGCGCGGCAGCCTCAGCCTGGGCGGCGAATGGAAGTTCGGCAAGACCGGGTCAGCCATTGCCATGCTGGGACGTGAGCAAAACCGAAATGCCACCATTGGCGACGATTACGACTTGACCTATGGCTACCTCTGGATCTCAGGCCAATGGTAGGGCCAAACGAATCAGGGTCCTCGCGGATGCCACCCGCTCCGCGATCGATGCCAATGCGGCTGCGGACCCTGATGCTGGTGCTGGTTGCGGCGCTGACCCAGTCGTCCTGTCTCATGATGATCCCCGGCTTGCTGGCCGGGCACACCATGGGCGGCGGAATGGGGATGATGGGGGGCATGGGGAAGGGAATGAACCACTCTCAGACAGCGCCCGCGCCCTACGACAAGATGCTCAATCCCGTCCCCCACTCGGCGGCGGCCGTCGCCCAGGGGGCACAGATCTTCCAGGCCCAGTGTGCCACCTGCCACGGCCCCAAGGGGCAGGGCGACGGACCTGCCGGCCTGCGGCTGAGCCCCCGCCCCGCCAACCTGTCCGAGGTGGTGAAGTCGGCCCATGCCAAGGACGGGCATCTGATGTGGGTGATCAGCGAGGGCGGCAGGATGCCCGGCAGCGCCATGCCCCCCTTCAAGGGAACCCTCAAAGAAGAGGAACGCTGGCGGCTCGTCCATTACCTGCGAACCCTATGACGAATCTATGCCCGGCCCACCGGGACGGGCATACCACAGTCCGGCGATCTGAGCCGGGCGCCACACAACTGAGAGGAGAAGACCGATGAAAATCTCACGTGCAATCGCAGCCACGACCCTGACTGCCCTGATTTCCCTGACGGCAACAACCGCAGGGGCCAGGGGAATGGGCGGTGGCGGAATGGGTGGAATGGGAGGCGGCCAGCAGGGGAGCATGTCCACGCAGGGCAATATGCCTATGCAAGGCAGTCAGCAGGGCAATATGTCCATGCAAGGCAATCAGCAAGGCAATATGTCTATGCAAGGCAGCCAGCAGGGCAACATGTCCATGCAGGGCAATCAGCAGGGAAACATGCCCATGCGGGGTAGCCAGCGCGGCTCGCGCAACAGGATGCAGTAAGGGAGGCACGGGTAGGTGCTACTCTTGCGTAATTGCCGGGAGGGCAATTACGCAAGGGTCAGGATTACCCTTTTGTCATCTTCGCGTCAGTTTTCTGTCACCAGGCTACGCCGATACTAATATTGTCCCATATCGATCAATCCATCCCAGGAGTAGCCATGAAAACCTTTCTTTCCCTTACCCTTGCCGCCGCTCTGACGGTTGCCGTTCCTGCTTACGCCGCAGAGAACATGGGCCACGACATGGCCACGCACCCAGCCCACCACTCCCCGGCGGCGGCCGACGCCATGTCCGAGGGAACGGTCAAGAGACTGGACCCGGCGGCGGGCACCGTAACCCTGGCCCACGGCCCCATAGAGAACCTGTTCATGCCAGGCATGACCATGAGCTTCCCGGTACAGGACCCGTCCATGCTTGCCGGGCTCAGCGTCGGCGCCAAGGTGCGGTTCCAGGCGGAGGAGGTGGGCGAGGTCATTCGGATCACCAAGATCGAGCTGGCCAATTAACTTTAGACCTGAGGCTTCAGGCTTGAGTCCGGAGGAAGAGGCTCTGCGCTCAATCTTCCCTCAAGCCTAAAGTCTCAAGCCTTCCGGAGGCAATGCAGATCATGTCATTTCCCCGCACCCTGGTTGCCTGTCTGTCCGCCGTTTTGCTGGCCGCCCCCCTTGCCGCCCAAGGCGGGGAGCCGCCGCTCGGCGCCGCCCTGGGACCCCTGCTGGCCTATGCCCGCGAGCACAACCCGCAATTGGCGGCCAGCCGCTTCGAACGAGAAGCGGCCCAGGAGGCGGTCAAGCCGGCCGGGGCGCTGCCCGACCCCAGCTTTCAACTGGAGTTGATGGACTTCACCAACGCCGAGTACAACGCCGGGCGTGAGGCCGATGCGCCGCGCCGTTCCACTTCGCTGTTGCCGGGCGAGGTTGGGACCAGCCGCTACCGCCTCGTCCAGCCCATCCCCTTCTGGGGGAAGCGCGGTCTACGGCGGGAGGTGGCCAGTGCCCAGGCGGAACAGGGCCGGGCGTCGGAGCAGGCGGCCCTGGTTGAGGTGGAGGCGGTCATCAAGAGCGCCTTCGCCCGCCATTACCAGGCGACCGGACAGGCGCGCATCCTGCGCGAGACCCTGGCCCTGGTGACGGCCCTGGAGCGGATCGTGCTGACCCGTTACGGCGTCGGCCTGGTCCCCCAGCAGGACGCCATCCAGATCCAGAGCGAGATGACCAGTCTCAAAGTGGAGCTGCTTGAGGCCGGACGGCTCCGGCGCAATGCCGTTGCCGGATTGAACGCGGCCCTCTCCCGCCCCGCCGATGCCCCCCTCGCTGAACCAGAGGCGCTGCCCCCCGTGCCGGCGGGACTTGGTCTTGCCACTCTGCGTGACCGTCTTGAGGGACGGTCGCCGGAACTGGCCCGAGAACGGGCCGGGATCACCGCCGCCGAAAAGGAGCGCCTGCTGGCCCGGCGCAACCGTCTCCCCGACTTCGCCCTCGGCCTCACCGACAACCGGCCGCGCGACGGCGTCGAGACCCTGGACCTGATGGTCGAGGTGGAGATCCCCTTGCAGCAGGGCGCCCGGATCGCCCAGGTGCGGCAGGCAGAGAGGATGCTGGATGCCGCGCGGGCGAAGACGGAGGCGGCCCAGGCCCGGATCGAGGGGCGGCTGGGCGAGTCCTGGGCGGCCTTCGAATCGGCCCGCGAGAAGGCAGGGATGCTGCGCGCCACCCTGCTGCCCCAGGCCGAGGCCGGTTACCGCGCGGCCCAGGCCGGTTACGAGGCCGGGCGCGTCAATTTCAATACCCTGATCGAGGCCGAGCGCCAGAAATTGCGCGCCCGTCTCACCCTGCTGGAGGCGGACGTGGAGATGCGTCTGCGCGTCGCCGAGCTGGAACAACTGGTAGGAGCCGCCCTGTGAACCGCGCCAATACTGTCCTGTTGATCGCCGCCCTCTCCGCCGCCCTGGCATCCGGCTATTGGTTCGGCAGCCGCCATGCCCCGGATGACGCAGGCGCCGGTCCGGCGGTGGCCGAACCGGGTCCCGGCCAGGGGCGCAAGCTTCTCTATTACCGTAACCCCATGGGCCTGCCGGATACCTCGCCCACTCCCAAGAAGGACTCCATGGGCATGGACTATATCCCGGTGTACGAGGGCGACGAACCCGACGACACGGGCGTGGTCAAGGTGAGCCCCAGCCGGGTGCAGACCCTGGGGGTGCGGACCGCCCGCGTGGAAAAGCGGGTGTTGGATGCGACGGTGCGGGCGGTCGGCCGGGTGGAGACCGACGAGCGCCGGGTCCATGAGATCGCCCCCCGCTTCGAGGGCTGGATCGAGCAGTTGCACGTCAACGCCACCGGCGACCCGGTCCGCAAGGGGCAGCCGCTCTTCTCGGTCTACAGCCCCGAGCTGGTGTCGGTGCTCCAGGAACTGCGCATCGCCGAACAACTGGGGCGGGAAGGGGCGAACGCCGACGCCGCCGCGCGGGCGGGGGCCGAGCGGCTGATCCAGGCGGCGCGGGAGCGCATCAAGAACTGGGATGTCAGCATCCTCGCCGAGGAGGGGGACCGTTCCCGGCTGAGCTTCACCTCCCCCGTGGACGGCATCGTACTGGAGAAGAAGGCGGTCGCTGGCATGCGCTTCATGCCCGGCGAGACCATCTTCCGCATCGCCGATCTGTCGAGCATCTGGGTGATCGCCGACATCTACGAACAGGACCTGGTCCGGGTGAAGCAGGCCCAGGAGGCCCGCGTGGTCATCGACGCCTTTCCTGGGAAGACCTTCGACGCCAAGGTCACCTACCTCTACCCGACCCTCAATACCTCCACACGAACTACCCCGGTCCGGCTGGAGATCCAGAACCCGGACGGGCTGCTGCGGCCAGGAATGTTCGCCCATGTGGAACTGGCGTCGGCGGGTGCCGTGCCCCGCCTGACAGTGCCCAAATCAGCGGTGATCGACAGCGGCGCCCGCCAGGTGGTGCTCATCGCCCTGGCGGAGGGCAAATACAAGCCCCAGCCCGTCAAGCTGGGCATGCGCGGGAGCGAGGAGGTCGAGGTCCTCGAAGGGCTGGCCGAGGGCGATCCGATCGTCGTCTCGGCCAATTTCCTCATCGACGCCGAGAGCAATCTCAAGGCCGCCCTCTCCGGCTTCAGCGACGCGGGCAAAGAGAAGGCTTGGCCGTCCTACGAGGCCGAAGGCAGCTTCGTCGCCCTGGACGCCGCCGCCGGGACCCTGACTCTCAGCCACAACCCCATCCCGGCCCTGAAATGGCCCGCCATGACCATGGACTTCACCCTCGCAGCGCCGGAGCTGGCCAAGGGCATCGCCCCCGGCCAGGCGATCCGTTTCCGCTTCGAGGACCGGGGCAACGGCCAGTTCGCCATCACGCAGATCGAGCCCTTCGGCGGGGCTCAGGACAAGCCCGCCGCCAATGGGCACGGGGGCCACTGAGATGCTTGCCCGGCTCATCGACTGGTCCGCCCGCAACCCCTTCCTGGTGCTGCTGATCACCCTGGGGATCTCCGTCGGCGGGATTTACGCGGTCATGAAGACGCCCTTGGACGCCTTGCCCGACCTCTCCGACGTGCAGGTCATCGTCTTTACCCCCTATCCCGGCCAAGCGCCGCAGGTGGTGGAGGACCAGGTAACCTATCCGCTCACCACCGCCCTGTTGGCGGCGCCCAAGGCCAAGGTAGTGCGCGGTTTTTCCATGTTCGGCGCCTCCTATGTCTATGTGATCTTCGAGGACGGCACGGACATCTACTGGGCGCGCTCGCGTGTGCTGGAATACCTCAACTCCGTGCAGGGCCGTTTGCCCCAGGGGGTTGCCCCGCAGATCGGGCCGGACGCCACCGGGGTGGGCTGGGTGTTTCAATACGCCCTCAGGGGCAAGGACCGGAACCTGGCTGACCTGCGTAGCGTCCAGGATTGGTATGTGCGTTACCAGCTCACCAAGGCCGGTGGTGTGGCCGAGGTGGCCAGCGTGGGCGGCTTCGTCAAGGAGTACCAGGTGCGGATCGACCCCCACCGGCTGGCCAGCTACGGCATCCCCCTGGAACAGTTGAGCCAGGTGATCCGCGATTCGAACAGTGATGTGGGTGGGCGAGTGGTCGAGCTGGCGGAAAAGGAGTACATGGTGCGTGGCCTCGGCTATCTGCGCGGCATCGAAGATATCGAAACTCTGGTGCTGAAAAACGAGGGCGGCACGCCGGTGCTGGTGCGCGATGTGGCGAAGGTGGAGATCGTGCCCGCAGAGCGGCGCGGCATCGCCGAACTCGACGGCGAGGGCGAGGTCGCCTCCGGCATCGTCATGGCCCGCTTCGGCCAGAACGCCCTGGAGGTCATCGCCAACGTCAAGGCCAAGATCAAAGAGATCGCGGCCGGCCTGCCGTCGGGGACCGAGATCGTCCCGGTCTATGACCGTTCGGAACTGATCCTGCGCGCCATTGACAACCTCAAGGCGACCCTGCTGGAAGAGAGCCTGATCGTCGCCCTGGTCTGCGTCCTGTTCCTGCTGCATGTGCGTAGCGCCCTGGTGGCCATCATCACCCTGCCCATCGGCATCCTCCTGGCCTTCATCGCCATGCGCGCCCTGGGGCTGGGATCGAACATCATGAGCCTGGGCGGCATCGCCATCGCTATCGGCGCCATGGTGGACGCAGCTATCGTCATGATCGAGAACGCCCACAAACGCCTGGAGCACCTGCCGGGGGACGCACCCCACGCCGAACGAGCGAGAGTGATCATCCGGGCCTGTCAGGAGGTGGGCCCGGCGCTGTTCTTCTCGCTGCTCATCATCACCGTCTCCTTCCTGCCGGTATTCACCCTGGAGGGCCAGGAGGGGCGACTCTTCTCGCCGCTGGCCTTCACCAAGACCTTCGCCATGGCCGGCGCGGCGCTGCTGTCAGTCACCCTCACCCCCATGCTGATGCTGTTCTTCGTGCGCGGACGGATTATTCCCGAGGCCAGCAACCCGGTGAACCGGGTCCTGATCCGGGGCTACCGGCCGATCATCCAGTGGGTGATGCGGCGCAAGGGGCTGACACTGGCCGTGGCCGTGACGGCCATGGCCGTCACCCTAGTCCCGGCCGGGCGCATTGGCTCGGAGTTCATGCCCACCCTCAACGAGGGGGCGCTCTTCTACATGCCTGCCTCGCTGCCGGGCCTGTCGGTGACCGAGGCGGCCCGGCTGCTGCAAACCACCGACCGCATCATCAAGACCTTCCCCGAGGTGGCATCCGTGTACGGCAAGGCGGGTAGGGCCGAGACCGCCACCGACCCGGCGCCGCTGGAGATGTTCGAGACGGTGATCAATCTCAAGCCGGAGCCGGAATGGCGGCCGGGCATGACAACGGACAAGCTGATCGCCGAAATGGATGCGGCCCTGAAATTTCCCGGTATCGCCAACTCCTGGACCATGCCCATCAAGGCGCGCATCGATATGCTCTCCACCGGCATCCGCACCCCGGTCGGCGTCAAGGTCTTCGGCAAGGATCTGGCCGTCATCGAACGGGTGGCGCGTGAGATCGAGCAGGTGGTCCGGCGGGTGCCCGGCACCACCAGCGCCTACGCCGAGCGCGTCACCGGGGGTTACTATCTGGACATCAGGCCCAAGCGCGACCAGTTGGCCCGCTACGGGGTAACGGTGGGCGATTTCCAGCGGGTCATTGCCACAGCCCTGGGCGGTGAGATGATCACCACCACAGTGGAGGGCCTTGAGCGCTACGGCGTCTCGGTCCGCTACCCCCGCGACCTGCGCGACGATCCGCACCGTATCGCCACCGAGGTCTATGTCCCGGCAGGCAGCGCCATGATCCCCCTCGGCCAGCTCGCCGATATCACCATCAGCAGTGGCCCGCCTGCCATCAAGACCGAGAACGCCCTGCTCGCGGCCTACGTCTATGTGGATATCCGCGACCGCGACATCGGCTCCTTCGTCAAGGAGGCACAACAGGCGGTAGCGGATCAGGTGACCTTTCCGCCCGGCTACTACGCCACCTGGTCTGGCCAGTTCGAATACATGGAACGGGCCAGGGCCAAGCTGGCCATCGTCGCGCCAGTGACCCTCGGTATCATCTTCCTGTTGCTCTACCTCAACTTCCGCCGTCTGACCGAGACGCTGATCGTCATGCTCTCGGTGCCCTTCGCCCTGGTCGGCGGGGTCTGGCTGATGTACCTGCTGGACTACAACATGAGCGTGGCGGTGGCGGTGGGCTTCATCGCCCTGGCCGGGGTCGCTGCCGAGACCGGGGTGGTGATGCTGATCTATCTCGACCATGCCTGGGAGGCGGTCAAGGCCAAGTGCCGTGACGAGGGCCGCGTCCCCACCGCCGTCGACCTCTATCACGCCATCATGGAAGGGGCGGTGGAGCGCGTGCGGCCCAAGATGATGACTGTGACCGCCATCATGGCCGGCCTGCTGCCCATCATGTGGAGCTGCGGCACCGGTTCCGAGGTCATGAGCCGCATCGCCGCGCCCATGGTGGGTGGCATGATCTCCTCGACGATCCTGACCCTGATCGTCATCCCGGCCATCTATGCATTGGTCATGCAGTGGCAGCTGAAGCGGGGGCTGGCAGGCCAATCATGACAAGACCGGTTTTGAACATGATGGGTGGCCGTCTGTGACAAAGCAGAATTGGACCTCAAGCCCAAATTCACCCCAATCCGCACATGCCGCCGGGGCAGCCGCCACCACCACAGGGAGGCATGGGCGGCATGCCACCCTTGGACGAGCCGGTGATAAGATTGCCGCCGGTGGCCATGCGGGTCACGGGCGCATCGGCAGGGGTATCGCCCGGATCGGCACCGGCCTTGTCACAGAGTTCGCCCCAGGTTCGCACCTCTTCGCTCATGCGGTGGTTGACTTCAAGGACACGGCCGTTGGCTTCGCAGCGGTAGTCGTAAGTTGGCATTAGTTGGCTCCTTGGATTAAATATTAGAGACGCCTGATATTATCAGGGATGCGTCATCGACGATAAAGCCTCCAAGCTTGTCCACGCAAATTTTCGGGCGCATCCGGTTGGCCCCGGTCCCGCTTTTCGGTCTATCCTTGCCATGACAAACCACCAAGGAGCACGGAAATGGCCGACAGCTATACCGAAACAAGCACCCGTTCCTGGGGCAGCCGCGTTGGCGGTTCTTTCAAGGGCATCATCGTTGGACTGATCATGTTCGTCCTCAGCTTCCCGCTCCTGTGGTGGAACGAGGGACGTACCGTGGAACGCCATCTGGCGTTGCAGGAGGGGGCTGGGCTTGTGATCTCCGTAGACTCCGAGGCCATCGACGCCGCCAACGAGGGCCGCTTGATCCACACCACCGGGACCGCAATTCCCAAGGAAACCTTGAACGACCCGGAATTCGGCGTATCCATTGAGGCCCTGCAATTGATCCGGCAGGCGTCCATGTTCCAATGGCAGGAACGCCGCGAATCCAAGAGCGAGAAAAACCTGGGCGGGAGCGAGACCACGACCACCACTTACCGCTATGAGCGGGGCTGGAGCACCAACCTTATCCAATCCGGCAGTTTTCACCACACCGAAGGCCATGAGAACCCTTCCTCCATGCCCTTCGAGTCGCGCACCTTTACCTCGAACAACGCCTCCCTGGGCCAATTCCGCCTGACCCCCGACCAGGTTGATCAACTCTCCAACCCGCAACCCATGAACATCGGCAAAGCCACCTTCGGTAACCTGCCCCGGCCATACCACCTCATCGGCAATACCCTCTACATCGGCGCCAATCCCAACGAACCGCGTATCGGCGACACGAAGATCAGCTTCAGCCAGAGCCCCTCCACCCCCGCCTCCATCGTCGCCATGCAGCAGCGGGGCGGCTTTGCCCCCTACCGGCCCAGGGCGGGCAGTTCGATCCTCATGATTCAACCCGGATTGGCCAGCGCGGAAGAGATGTTCAAGGCAGCCGAGGAGACCAACAAGATCATCGCCTGGCTCATCCGCGCCGGCGGCTTCCTGCTCATGTTCATCGGCCTGCGCCTCATCCTCGGCCCCCTGTCGGTCCTGGCCGATGTCGTCCCCTTCATCGGCTCCATCGTATCCTTCGGCACCGGGACTCTCGCCTTACTCCTCGCCCTACCGCTTACCCTGCTGACCATCGCCATCGCCTGGATCTTCTACCGCCCCTTCCTCGCCATCGGCCTGATCCTGGCCGCCATCGGCGTATTCACCGGAATCTACCGGCTCAAACGCAGCAAGATGGCTGGCACATCAACAGCAGTGCCGGGGGCGGTGGAGCTCGGTTGATTTCACCCAACTCCGGAATCCCGGCGGGTTTTGCGCCCCAATGCAATCGCGTTTCGCTCATCGTGCGCCACGCCAAGGAAGTAGGCCCCAGTCCGGCAACTGCTATCTACGGACGATCTGCCCGGCGGGGATGCTGTGGCAGGGATGATCCTTTTTCATCATGAAGTCGAACAGGGTTTGAAGATGACGCCCCCGCATTTCAAAAGCGCGATCCTTACCCTGAAAATACATAATGCCCTCTCCAGTAGCCCAATGGGATGGCGGTTTTTCATCTTCCGGGGTGGCTCGCCTCGTCTCATGTGTTAGCTACAGCAAGTTCGCTGCTACCGGTACGGCATGATTCGAACTCGTTGTCGCCTTGAATTTGCGCTTTTGTTGGTAGAGCAACCCACAAGGCGCACGATGCTACCCTACATGACCGCATCTCCGCCGAAAGCAGGGCCTTGAATCGCGGTCCATCCAGGATCAAATCACCCCAAGCCGCTCGCCCCGGTAGCTGCCGTCCATGACGCGCCCGTACCACTCCCGATGCTCCAGATACCAGGCGACCGTTTTACGGATGCCGGTCTGAAAGGTCTCCTGGGGGACCCAGCCCAGCTCGCGCTGGACCTTGCCTGCATCGATGGCGTAGCGCCGATCGTGGCCGGGGCGGTCCTTGACGAAGCTCTTCAGGCCGCGATGGGGTTTGTAGGGCGAGTTGGGCAGCAGTTCGTCCAACAGGTCGCAGAGGGTATCGACGATCTCCAGGTTGGTCAGTTCGTTATGGCCGCCGATGTTGTAGACCTCGCCCGGCCGGCCCCTCGCCAGCACGGTCTGGATGGCTCTGCAGTGGTCCTCCACGTAGAGCCAGTCGCGGATATTGAGGCCGTCGCCGTAGATGGGGAGGGGCTTACCCGCGATGGCGTTCATGATCACGAGCGGGATCAGCTTCTCCGGGTACTGGTAGGGGCCGTAGTTGTTGGAGCAGTTGGTGGTCAGGACCGGCAGGCCATAGGTGTGGTGCCAGGCCCGCACCAGGTGGTCCGAGGCCGCCTTGGAGGCGGAATAGGGGGAGTTGGGGGCGTAGGGGGTCGTCTCGGTGAAGAGACCGGTCTTGCCCAGGGAGCCGTAGACCTCGTCAGTGGAGACGTGCAGGAATCGGAATTCGCCCCTCGCCGGGGCGGACAGCTCCCGCCAATGGGCGAGGGCGGCCTCCAGCAGGCGGTGGGTGCCGTTGATATTGGTGGCGATGAAGGCGGCCGGGCCGTCGATGGAACGGTCCACATGGCTCTCGGCCGCGAAATTGATCAGGGTGTCGGGGCGATGTTCCCGCAGCAGCCGGGAGACCAGGCCACTGTCGCCGATATCCCCCTGAATGAAGACATAATCGGGGTGGATCTCCAGATCCCGCAGGTTCTCGGGGTTCCCCGCGTATGTCAGCAGGTCGAGGTTGATGACCCTGACCCCGCTCCCGGCCAGGGCCTGGCGGACGAAATTGCTGCCGATGAAGCCTGATCCACCGGTGACCAGCCAAACCCTCATGAGTCCCCCTTTTCACGTTGCATCTTTTCGATCAATTCCTTGGCTAGCTCCCGGTCATAGATCACCAGGGCCGGCTTGCGGGCCTGGGCCGGCGGGAGGCCTTCCCCGTCCGGCGGGACGGGGGCATTGAATATACCGTACTTCTGTTTGTCGCTGATCACCTCGTCGATCACCCGCCGCGCGATGCGTTCGATCCCCAGGGAGAAGCCGTAGACCAGGGCCGTATCGCAGAGGATATTGATGCTGCGTGGGATACCGCCGCTCACCTCGGCGATCCGCATCAGGGCCTCGTGGCTGAAGAGCGGGGTCTCGCGCCCCGCCACCTTGAGGCGATGGATCACGTAGAGGCCGACCTCGGCGTCGCAGAGCCGTTGCAGGTGGAAATCCACCGAGATGCGCTGGGCGAACTGTTGCAGCTCCGGCCGCCGCAACAGTGTCTTCAACTGGGGCTGGCCCAGCAGGACGATCTGCAACAACTGGTCCTTGTCAGCGTTGATGTTGGAGAGCATCCGCAGGGACTCCAGTGCCTCCGGATTCAGATTCTGGGCCTCGTCGATGATCAGCACCACCCGCCGCCCAGCGCCGTATTCCGCGATCAGGAAGTGCTGAAAGGCGTCGAACAGGGCCGCCGGCGACCTGTTCTCGTAGGGCTGGCCGAAGGCCATCATGACCCATTCCAGGGGATCGAGAATATGGCGCTGGGTATTGGAGATGAGGCCAACCCGGATCTCCGGCCCCAGGTTGTTCAACAGGTGGCGGATCAGGGTCGTCTTGCCGCAGCCGATCTCCCCCGTGATCACCGAAAACCCGGCGCGGTTGTGAATGCCGTACTCCAGCATGGCAAAGGCCAGCCGGTGGCGCTGGCTGAAGAAGAGGAAATCGGGATCGGGCTGGATGGAGAAGGGCTTCTCTTTCAGGCCGTAGAAGGATTCATACATATCCTGGCATTTTTAGGCTTGAGGTTTTAGGTCCGAGGGATATCTCCGCAGGATACGTAGGTCGGGCTTTAGCCCGACATATCGGCCTGAAGGCCGACCTACAGCTTCGCGTTTCTTGGGTGCAAGCCTATTTCCCTTCCTCGACAAAGGCGCGTATGCGCCGGATCAACTCCGGCGAGGCTTGTGTTCCCAGAGAGCCGCTAGGACGGAAGGTTTCAAGGCCGTCCATCAATCCCGGCAATTCATCTTCATATTCCGCCATCAGAATCCGGCCCGATGCAGCGAAGTGGCGGGCGGTGCCCCACTGGTGGTCACTCCGCGTCTCGCCCTGGGCGGCCAGGCGCGGCAGTACCAGCAAAGGCTTGCCGAGCAACAGGGCCTTGATGATCGTCCCCGTCCCCGCGTGGGCCACCACGGCGCTACACCCCTGCATCCGGGCATCGAACTCGGCCGGGGAGAGGAACGCCTGGCTGGGGAAATGGGCCGGGCGATAGCTCCCCTCCCCGATCTGGGCAAAGAGATCTTTCCTTCCTCGCTCCCCGGCCCAAAGGTCCACCAGCCGCACCAGGCGGTCGAAGGGGGTTTGATGGCCAACGGTGACGAAGATCATCCTTGAAATCTCAGTTCAACCGCAAAGGGCGCAAGGGGTTACATCTACTGGCGCTTTCACCTGCCGGCCGAGAGTCTGAGTGCATCTGATCTGTTGTATTACTTTGCGTTCCATTGCGATCTTTGCGGTTAAATCCGGTTATTAGGATCATACCACCTGCCCGGCGTACTCCGGCCCCTCCGCCGATGCGAGCCCTGGCCACTGGGTCAGCCAGAGATCGGCGTATCTGCCCGCCATGGCGCCTGCGCGGGAGAGCCGGTCCACGTTGGCCAGGCTGTCCAACCAGAGGGTGCGGGCACCGAGCCGCTTGCCGAAGCGGACGGCGAAATAGCCGGGGGCTGCCCCCGTGGTGACGACGAGACCGGGCCGCAGACGCAACAGGAGCCAATACACCCGGACCGCTTGCAGCAGCGCCCCGAGCGGGTTCCAGCGGGTGGCGTCGTTGACGGTGTAAAAGGGCGCGTCCGCGACCTCGCTCCGGTAGTCGGCCCGCACCGTGAGATAGGCGATGTCGCAGCCCACGAAGGCGGGCATGATCCGCATCAGTTCGATCCAATGGCCGCCCCCGCTGGAGACGGCCAGGACCCGGAGACGGCCTCCCCTATTCACGATCCGCACGATTCCACTCCTTCTGCCGCCGTGTGAAGAATTCAAGGTAGAGCAAGAGCTTGGATGCCACGTAGATCGGCATCAGGAGCAGGCGCCGGACCGGGATCAGGTCCCGCCCGAACCGGAACCAGGCCAGAAAGAGACCGGCGAGAGTCAACCCCCAAGAGAGCCCCAGGAGCGCTAGCGCCCCCTGTCCCAGGTCAAAGAAGAGGACCGCCGGCAGGATCAGCAGTGTCGCCAGGGCCAGCAGCACCAGAAAGAGCGAAAGCGGCGGTACGCAGACATCCAGGGCCAGGGCCAGGCGCTGGGGGTCTCCCTTGCGCAGGCTGCGCCAGAGGGCAGGCAGTCCGTGCCCCAGGATAGTGGCGATGTGGCCGTGCTCCCAGCGCCGTCTTTGACCGGCCGCCGCCTCCTCTGTCGCCGGAAAGGCGCTGATGACGCAGGCATCGGCGCAAAAGAGCGGCAGGGCGCCCTCATCGATCAGGTCCAGGGTCAGCTTCATGTCCTCGACGATGTGGCCGCTCGCCAGCGACAGGCGCTCCAGCACCGCCCAGGGTAGGGCCATGCCCGTGCCGTACAGCTGGCAGGGCATCCCCAGGGCCGCAAGTCCCATGGGCCGTACCAGACCGCGCAGCCGCCAGGCGAAGCCGGCGACGCCGGGGCGGTCCAGGTCACCGTCCTGGCGCATGCGGTAATGGGCCTGGGCCGGCCGGCCCCTGGATTGGGCGACCTGGGCCAGTTCCTCCAGGCTCCCCGGCGTCAGCTCGCAATCGGCATCCAGGAAGACCACCACCTCGGGCGGATCAGGCCTTAAATGCTTCAAGGCAAAATCCAGGGCAAAGCCTTTGCCCCGCCGATCCGGATCCTTGCGCTCCAGCACCTCCACGCCCAGCCCGGCCGCCACGGTGGCAGTGGCATCGGTACAGTTATCCGCCACCACCAGGACCCGGTCCTGCCCCTCCAGCTCCGGCAGCAGGGCCGAGAGGGTCCGGCCGATGGAAAGCGCCTCGTCGTGGGCGGGAATGACGACTGCCTTCGTCACATAGCGGCCTTCAAGCCCCTCCCGGCGACAGGCGGCCCTCGGGCGCGCCAACGCCATCAGGCACTCGACCGCCAGCACCGATGAGGGAATCAGGAGGATCAGCGCCAGGGCGGCTAAGGGAAGGGAGAGGAGTAGGGTCATGCCCCATCATCCCATACCGATTGGGTGAAAAGAACGGCCAGTCTGGCCGCCTCGCTGTCCACCGAATGGCGCTCCATGACCCGGTGGCGGCCGGCCTCGCCCATTTCTTGAAGGCGGGCCGAGGGGGTGGAGAGGCAGGTCTCCATGGCCAGGACCAGCTCATCGGTCGAACCGGCGGGGATGAGCCAGCCGTTCTCACCCTGGCGCACCAGTTCAGGGATACCGGCGATGGCGGTGGTAATCACCGGCCGCCGCAGAGCCAGGGATTCCATGATCACCACCGGCAGGCCCTCGGCGAAGCTGGGCAGGACCAGGGCACGGGAGGCCAGGATCTCCTCGCGCACCCGCTCCCCGCTGATCCAGCCGGTGACGCGGACCTGGGGGTCCAGCCCCAGCGCGGTTATCAGTCGCTCGATCTCGCCGCGCATCTCGCCGTCACCCGCCAGGACCAGCTCAAACCGGACGCCCTGGTCCGCCAGCCGCCGGGCAGCTTCGATCAGCAGGAGCTGGCCCTTCTGCTCGCAGAGGCGGCCCACGCAGACCAGCCGGGGCACCTCGGGGACAGGGATTTCCGGAACCCCCTGAAAGGCCGGTTCCAGCCCGCAATGGACGACTTTCACCTTCGACCAGTGCCCGTGCCCCACCCAGCGGTAGAGCTGACTGCGGCCATAGGAGCTGATCGCCACCAAGAAGGCGGCGCGGCGGACCTTCTCGCCCAGCTTGAGGGCCTGGGGACGGTCGAACTCCTCCGGGCCGTGGACCGTGAAGCTGTAGGGCGGACCACCCAGGCCCCGGACCAGCATCGCCACCTCGGCGGAGTTGGTGCCGAAGTGGGCATGCAGATGGCTCACCCCCGCCTCCCGCAGCCAGGGCAGCATCCGGCAGGCCTCCGCCAGATAGATCAGGTGATAGGGCAGCGGGCGGTCGCCACGCCAACCCATGCGCAGGGCCAGCCGGAGACCAGCCAGGAAGGGGCCGGGGGTCTGGACGAGGGTACGGAGCAAGGCCACCAGGAGCGGCACCACCCCCTCCCGCAGGACATAACGGGTCTTTTCCCGTTCGCGTTCGTCCTCGGCATCCGCCAGCTCCGCATCCCAGCCGCGCAGGGCGATGCGTGATACCTGAACGCCCTGCCGCTCCAGGGCCAGGATCTCCCGGCGGATGAAGCTGTGGCTGACCTTGGGGTATTGGTTGATGAAATAGGCGACGCGCAGGCTCATGACCGCCCTCCACGGGCACGGACCACCGGGGCGGCCACCGAGACCGAGCTGTGGTCGGGCACATCCTGGGTCAGTACCACGTTCGCGCCGACCTTGCAGCCCCTGCCTATCCGCACCCCGCCGATGACCTTGGCCCCGGCGAAGATCGAGCTGCCGTCGCCGATGACCGGCGCCCTGCCCTGCCACTCCGCCAGGCTGACCTGTTGAAACAGGGCGACATCGGCCCCCAACACCGCCATGGGATTGACGAAGAGGCCGCTGGGATGGGGGAGGTAGAGCCCAGGCCCGGCGGGGACGGCGGCTGCGATCAGGCTGTCGGAGCGCATGCGCCGGGCAATGCCCAGAAGCAGGTCCAGGGGGAGCAACAACCGGCAAGGGAAAGGCCCGAATTTACGCAAGCGGCGGATGCGATAAGAGAGCACCACCCAGAAGCCGGCATGGATTGGCCAGCCCGCGCCATAACGCTGGGCATCCCGTTTCAGGGCGGTCAGGGTCTCTTTGAACGAGGGTCTTTCCATGGGGTCACTTGTATTCGATCAGTCTCGCCTTTCGGCCCCGGATGCGATTCTGGAGAAACCACAACTGGCCCGCCACCTCGGAAAACTTGCCCAGGACCAGGAACAGGGCGCGCCAGACGTTGACTCGCCATGAATACCCTCCCCGTAACGCCAGGCGCAGTATCTGCCAGGGATAGATCCCGGCCAGCAGTAGCCCCTTGGAGCCAAACAAGGAAACCGCGCCGAGGGTGACGAGGGGAATGATCGCCCCCCAGAGCCAAGCGCTCAAGGACTCCCGCACCCAATGACGCTCCGGCGAACGGCCATGCAGCCAAGCCCCCTCGGCAAAGGCATGGCCGGCCCGCAGGCTCCTTCGCCACCACTGGCCGAAGCGGGCCATGGCGGCATCGTGCAGGGTCATCTCCGCCTCCAGACGCCAGATCCGCCAGCCCTGGGCGCGCAGTCTCAGGCAAAGCTCCGGCTCCTCGCCGGCGATGAGGCTCTCCCGATAGCCGCCCGCCGCCTCGAAGGCATCCGTCCGCATCAGGGCATCGCCGCCGCAGGCACTGGCCTCGCCCACCGGGGTATCCCACTCCCTGTCGCAGAGAAGATTGTAGATGGAACGTTCCGGGAAACGCTCGCGCCGCCGGCCGCAGGCCACGGCGACATCCCCATGATCCTCCAGAAAGGCGGCGGCCCGCGCCAGCCAGCCCTCGATCAGCTCGCAGTCCCCGTCCACGAACTGCACATAGGCCAGCCCCTGTGCCAACTCATGCAGCCGCCGGAAACCTGCGTTGCGGGCACGGGCAGCGGTGAAGGGGATCGACAGATCCAGCTCGACCACCTCCGCCCCCAGGGACCTGGCCAGGGCCACCGAACCGTCTGTCGAGCCCGAATCCACATAGACCAGCCAGTCCACCCGCCCGGCCGCCGATGCCAAGCAGAGGCGCAACCGTTCCCCCTCGTTGCGGCCGATGGCGACCAAGCCGATGGCGTTCATTCCTGGACCTCCCAATGACCACCCTTTTGGGGGCCGACATACCGCAGCTTCCCGCCTTTGGCCAATTTTGTGCTAGATCGCTCCACCGCACTGAGCGACTTCCCGATGGTATCGGCCACCTCGGCCAGCGTCAGGCGAGGATTCCCCCTTATGGCCTGCAAGACTAGATCGGGCGTTTTCACCCGCGTTTCTACCGGCACATTATCAGCAACACCCGCCAGCGCCAGCTCTTCGAAGGACTTCCGATAAACCATCGCAGTAAACAAACAGCCATCATGGTCATCAACAAAATCGATAGCAGACCATACAGCCAGCGACCGTTTGATGCCAGTACCCAGTCCGTGATAGGGCAACAGACCTTTGGCCACATAGGAAAACAGAATTGGGTTGCGGTCGATGCCCGCCTTGGTGGGCAGCTCGTCGGCATGGAACTGGTTGGTGAACTGGAACAGACGGCGCAGCTCCTCCTTGGAGCTCACTCGCCGTTTATCCGAGGCCAGCGATTCGGCGTTTTTCACATCCGCCTTGAACTGGCGGGTGGAGTCCTCGCCGAGGGCGATTTGGGAGAGGATGGATTGGGTGGTCATGGCTCGTCCTCCTGTCGATGCTCGGCGATGATACGTTCGGCCTCGCGGTCGTAGCCGTCCGCCAAACCTCTCAAGGTAACGGCAAATCGTTGAAAGCCAGCGTTCTCTACTTCCTCAGCTTTTCTTCGGAACTGATCAGCCAGTTCCCTCTCCGGCTTTCCGGCTGGGTCAACCCAATGAACACCGCGTGAGTTGTATGTCCCCGTCCTGAAACCGTTGCGCATATCATCAGCATCACGGTCGTTCAATGCGGCAGCGACAGCGCGGCGTATCCACAATCCGTCTGAATCGGGTGGGGTATGAATCAATACTTCGCCAATATTGATGAGTGCTACATCCAGGTGGCCGGATTCTGTGCAGACTTCCTTGACCCTTTGGAGCCATTCGGTGAAGCGCTCTTCGATGAAAGCCCCATCTTTTTGTGTTCCCGGCGGTGTCTTCCACTCGTGCAATAACCGCCAGGCATTTTCCGCGATTGCCTTTGATTCCTCGGTGGGATTCTTCAACGGCTGATCTTCTTTTTCGGATCGGTAGATCAGTCGAATTACCTCGCAAAAAAACTCGGCGTCACTGGCCAGTCTGCTTTCAAGGAGTTGGGGTGCAGCACCTCTATGGCGGTTGAGTAAGGGAACATAGGCCCACTCCACTCTAAAGAGGTCGTCCTGGTTAACCGAAGGCTCTGCCTGAAGAAACTTGATCAGTTCGACAATGCGGTACCCGTCCATGGTGTAACTGGGCTCGTTGGAGGAAAGCGCTGCGAGCAACGCTCGAACACATTGATTACTATCGATTGGCTGCTTGTCATGGCGCATCCTGTCCAGGCAGTTGATTGCCGCGTGAGCTCTACCATGTTCAATAAGCTTCTCAATAGCAATGGTAAGATCGTCATCGGCCTGATAAGCATTGGCGTCGGTGCGGGTCCAATATTCGGGCTCGTGTGACTGAAGCCATTCAGAAGCACGATCCCACGTTTCCTTGGAAAATGGCAAACAAGCTAGGAATTCCCCTACTTGCTCTGGCGTCCAATCAGATTTATTGATGTCGTCGCACCACCCCCAGCCTTTGAGGTGGTAACGCCGCCAGATAAAACCGCTCACCAATGCCTTGCGCCTGTTGTCCGCTGAATCCAAGAAGTGAGGCAAAAGGGTTCGCTCAATGACTGAATCGGCAATAACGCCAAGCGCGCGCCCTACCTGACCGGGTGAAGAAACGGATTCGGCAAATCGGATGACACCCTTGGCACCATCTTGCTGAAAGATTTCCGAAATGGCCGTTTCACGTCGCGTTTCGAGTTTCTTGCGCTGCTCCTCCCAATCGCCGTTCTCTTCGTAGAGATCAAAGTCACGATCTGTAAAAAGGTGCTGATACAAATTGAACGAATTTGTGGGTGCAAGCTGTTCGGAAACTTGTTCAATGCGGGTAATCAGTTCATCGGACAGCGCCCATTTAGCATCTGAGAACCCTCTGTGTTTATTTGTGAATTTCGTTAGGTGGTCCCAAATCGAAAGTCGCTGCTCTTCAGGAAGTTCCGCAATGGGCTGGGAGGCAAGAGTCTGGAGAAGCTGATCAAAAGATGGTTCGGGCAGCTTGTCAAACTGGTCAATCAACGCGGAAAGCCGGGCGGTATCTTGACCTGCTGCAGCGACGGCGAGTTCTGCATAGAAAGATGTCTGCTGCCAATATTCCTGATGCGTAACGCCTTTTTCCCAATCATCGGGAATTGTCTTACGCCAGCTTGGCTTGTGCGATCCAGTAGATATTTGGTGCTGCCCGGGAAGAAGCTGAATGATCAACTTCCAGGCAATATCCGGCCATTCATTAAGGATTGTCCGCACAGCCACCTTGCGCTTTTCAATAGATGCCAGCGTTTGCGGTAGCCAAGGCAATAAAATGGTTGCAAGTGAATTGGATGGGCGATTGGCCCACTGGCCCCCAGGGTCATGGCTAGCAAGTTCACCAAGCGCAACACATACACGAACTAGATATTGTTCATCCCAGGCCAGCCCTTCCAGCGCCCAGAGCAGGCCGGCCAAGTAATTGCCGCCGGTAATGCCGTCGCCTTCCTGGAAAAAAAGCTCATCAAATGGACAGGGCGTAAGGCGCATCGCCTTCTCGACCGCTTCAAGAAATTCACCGGGGGCGGCTTCGGCCAGGGTGGGCAGTAAACCGTTCAGGCTGCCCCAAAGAATCCAGTCAGCATCAGTCAGAAGTTCACGTATCACCAGCACGCAGGTTGCTTTAGCTTTACCTTGCGAGCAGTTACCACACGCTTCGGGCTGTGTGCCCACAATGGCCAACCCCTCGGCGATTCCCTTTCGTAAAACACGCGAACAATTCAGCACTTTGCCATGAATGCTTGCTGCGTATCGCTCTTCGGCAGGCAGCTCAAAAGCGGGGTCTGGCTCTTTCAGTAACGAAACAGCCAGCGACTTAAACGTATCAAGGTTCTGATCGAGGATGCGCGATCCCAGCAGTTTCCAAAGCTCGGCTCGATTAACAACTTTCCAGATGCCGTTTTTGAGAGACAACGGGCTGTCAGGGCAGTGCAATATTTCCCGTGCCTTCTTAAGCCATTCGTCATAACTGATGCCGAGCAGTTGGGTTACCGCCTCACGGTCGCATTGACTTTTGTCTTGCCAAGAGCCGGTCAAAACCGCCGAAGCCAGGTAGGTGGCGTCCGAGTGATGGGTCCAATCGGTTTTAGGTTTCTCCTGCGCCGCCTTGAACTCCTCGGGCATCTCCGCCACGGCCTTTTGTTTAAAGGCATCCAGAAGATCGTCCGGGATCTTGTCGGGCGTGATGGTGCCGGCATACTGATTCCATGTTTGTACGATATCGACAACCCGCGACCAGACCCACTTCGGATACCGCTGCTGGAATTGGGAAATGTGGGAATGCAGCAGAGACAGGACAACACCTAACTCGTTACCAAGATCGTAGCCGAGTAGATGGAAGTGGTTCAGGAAGCCATAGAGTTCGTCCCTTGAAACATCGTTGCCGCCGTTTGCTGCCTTCAGGTGGTGCTGAATGACCTCCAGTTTCTCGGTACTCTTGGGGGGGCTGAAATTCGCCTGCTGGACGTTTCTGAAAAACTCATCAACGTTTTTGGTGTACCTCGCCTGGTTCAGCAACCATTGCACATTGTGTGCATCGGTCGCGCTGAGGGGGCCTGTGATCAGGGCAATAATGTCCTTATCTCTTGTGAACACCTTCGGATTATTGAAATCATTCCAGGCGGCTTGCATAACCTCGCCAAACAGAGCGCTGCGGTGCGTGATGTTAATGGAATGCTTGACTTGCCCGAGAAGTTTCCGCCGTTCCTTGCTGTTTACGTTTTCTACGACAACAACGAGGTCGTCTGTATCAAAGCCGTCGATCTTGCCCTGAAGTTTGATTTCCGCAATGGGCCAGCAGGGAAGACAGGGGGCGTGACCGCCGGTGAGCATCAGCGCGACAAATGACGCCTGGACATGCGCTTCAAAATGACCGCCGCCATTGCCGGTGGAAAACGAATTGCTGAGTTTTTTGATTTTGCTCATACGGCAGCCTCCACCAGTTTTTCAGCGCCCGGAATGCGGATTTCACCCATGGTCCCATTCCGGCGGTCGAATCGTCCCCGCCATTTCATGCCTTCTCCTCCGAACGTAGAAAGCGCGAATGGATCAGCAGCGCCGTGCGGCCCAAATCCGTTGCGTCATCATAGACGCCGACATACCACTCCTTGTCTGCGACCTTCTCGATGGCGATCTCGCGCAGGTCGGTGACCGGGTCGTAGCCCTGTTCATAGCTGGCGACGACCACCTCCAGGTCGGCCGGGCATGCCTGCAATCGGGCGATCAGTTCGGCGACGGTCATTTGCGTTTTCCCTTTTTTCTCTGGCGTTTAAGCGTCTCCGCCGTCTTTTTCAAGTCGTCGATATAATGCTGTTCAGCCTGCTGCTGTGCAGCTATACGGCGTTTTTCAGCAAAGCGGTCGTATTTGCTCGTTGGCAAACTCCAGCGCGGCATCGCGGCTGACATTGGCCGCTCGGTTTGAACTATTCGGAATTTCCTAATAGTTGCCTCGGGCAGCAGCTCTTCGTCTTCATAAATATTTGAAATGTGTTCGTTTATGGTCGGAATGGCCACGCCATAGATCTCCGCCATCAATCTCTGGCTCAGCCAAACTGTTTCGCCTTCCAGCCGTACCTGAATCGGGTCATCCAGCCCTTGCCCCTGACAAACCAGCAGCTCGCACTGGGGGCGCAACTCATCGTTATTCCCCATAACCCAGCACCAGAATTATCCCCGCCCCAAGGGCTTGATCACCGCCGGCACACCGACGGCGATGCTATTGGCGGGCACATCGCTGATGACCACGGCATTGGCGCCGATGATGACGTTGTCGCCGATATGGATGCGGCCCAGGACCTTGGCGCCGGCGCCGATGTCCACATTGTTGCCGATCACCGGGGCGCAGGGGTCGTCCACCCGTTTAAGGCCCACCACCACGCCGTTGCGGATGCGGCAGTCGTCGCCGAATTTCGCGTAGCCGCTGACGACGATGCCGCCGAAGTGGTCGATGACGAAGTTGCGGCCGATCTCCACCTGGCAGGGGAGTTCGATGCCGGTGAGGATTTGGACCAGTTTGAAAAGGATCTTGTAGATGAGGGAGCAGAGCTTTCGCAGCAGGACGGGTTTTACCCCGTAGCGCCAGCGGCCGAAGCGATAGACCAGCAGTGCCCAGAAGCCTTGGGCGCCCCAGTCGCCGCCGTGGGCCTTCAGGTCTTGCCGGATGTTGTCAAACATGGGTCCTCACCGAGTGGGCCTTCGCCCCCAGCGGGTGCGGGCGAAGGTGCGCCAGACCAGGCCGATGTGCCCGAGGTATTCCTGCAGGCCCACTGGCCGCTTCCCCTTGATCAGCCGTGTCAGGGGGATGATCAGGTCCGCCAAGGTGATCAAAACCACATCGAGCAAAGCCGACAGGCGTCCGTGGTTTTTCCGGAAATAGAGCAGTTCGCTCTCGATCTGCAAGGTCTCGATCTGGCGGCCCAGGGCGCTGAGTTCGCCCTCGCTCCGGGCGCTTTCGCCGCCGATGTGGACCACGCGTGTATCGGGGTAATAGATCACCTCCCAGCCCGCGCCCTTGACCGCCTTGCAGTGATCGACCTCCTCGTAATAGAGGAAGTAGCGCGGATCGAAGGGCCCCACCTGTTCCACCACCTCGCGCCGCACCAGGTAGAAGCAGCCGGGCACCCAGTCGCAGGGGCGCGCCGAGGCGTGGTCCCAGGCCATGTCGTCCACCAGCCGGGTGCCGGTGAAAAGCCGGTCGAGGCCGGTCCGGGCCAGGAAGAGGTTCCAGGGGGTGGGAAAATAGCGGCAGGAGGGTTGCAAGGTCCCGTCGCGGCCCTCCAGCCGGACGCCCAGCACCCCGCAACGCGGGTGGGACTCCATGTAGGCGAGGGTCTTGCGCAGGCTGTCCGGGGCCAGGAAGGCGTCGGTGTTGAGCAGCAGGAGATAGCGGCCCCGGCTCCGGGCCAGGCACTGGTTGTTGGCCCGGCCGAAGCCGACATTGACCCGGTTCTCGATCAGCTCGATATCCGGGTAGCGGGATCTGATGAACTCCACCGAACCATCCGCCGAGGCATTGTCCAGCAGCAGTGTCTCCAGGACGAGCCCCTCACTCGCCTGGTCAAGGGCGTGGAACAGCTCGTCCAGCAGATGGGCGGTGTTGTAGTTGACCAGCAGGATGGAGAGGTCGGGGCGCATCATGGGGTCATCCCAGGGTCAGTCTGATGAGGTCTTCCATGGTCACCAGGATAATGGCCGCCAGCACGACGACCGTCTCCCGCTTACCATTGAAGAGCCCTTGCCTCGCCTTCAGATAGAGGGAGACAGGGACGGCGGCGAAATAGCTCAGGACGATGGCCCAGAGGGCACCCTCCATGCCCTGGAGATTGAAGCCGAGGGGTACCAGGCCAAAGATGGCGCCGGCCCGGATGACGTTCAGCAGGGAGAGCAGCTTCGGCTTGCCCAGGGCCAGGAAACACTGGTCGGCGAGGCTGTAGATCTGGGCGATCAATACCAGGGCCAGCACCTGTAACATACTGCCCGCAGCGGCGTACCGCTGATCGTAGAGCAGTTCGATGAGCCATCCCCCCCCCAGCACCAGGCAGCCCGAGACCGCAAGGATGGCGCTGTCCAGCCGCAGCCGGAATTTGTAATAGGTCTGCTTCAGCTCCTGGCTGTGTTCCCGCTGGACCTCGCTCAGGGCCGGAAAGGCGACCGCGCCGTTGAGCTTCATGAAGGCCATCTGCAAGGCATTGATAAAGAGGAAGGCAATGGCGTAGATCCCCATGAGCTCCGACCCGATCAGGCCCGCCAGCAGGAGGCGGTCGCTGTTCATGGCCAGGAAGCCGAGCACGGAGGAGAGGAAGATCCATTTGCCGAACTGGAACACCTCGCGGAAGACGGCCGGGTCCCATTCCCAGCAGTTGGGCGGGCCCGGCAGCATAAGATGGCTCAGTGCGGTCCTCGCCACGTAACCGGTGGTACCGCCTGCCACCAAAGCCCAGATGCTCTTGTCGGCAAGAGCCCAGAGGATCATGACGAGGAGCCCCGTCAACTGACTGTAGATCTCCATCAGCACCAGTTGTTTCTGGGTCAGGTGCCGGGCCGCCGTCGAGACGCGGGTCGATTGGAAGCCGAAGATCAGGGCCGAGAAGGAGGCAGCGGCGATGGCGAAGGGGAGCAGGGGGTCGGCATAGACCGAGTCTCCCGGCAGCAGGCCTTCTCGATTCAGCAGGTACAGGCCCCCGGCGATCGCCAGGGTGGAAAGCCAGATGATAAATCCACGCAGGATCTGGATGGTCCATACCGTGTTGAGGAAGCGGGGGTCGTCCCCGCGCTTGTTCTGGATGATGTTTTCGCGCAGGCCCAGATCGGAGAAGAGGGTTAGGCCGACCATCAGGGTAGTCACCAGCGCCATCACGCCGAACATCTCCGGCGCCAGCAGGCGAGTCATGATCAGGTTGCTGCCCAGCCGGATGGCTTGGCTCAAACCGTCGCCGCCAATGGCCCAGAAACTTGCCTTGAGGATACGGCTGCGGAGGGAGCCGGGGGCGGGAATGGTGTTCGTCACGGGGGACTATGACCTCTCACTGTCCTTGTCACGGCGGAACCCGATTCGATCGACAATGCGCGCATGATTTACCGTTCAGCTTGTGAAATGCGATCATACCTCATCCGCACGATTCGAAAGGAATCAAGAAATTGCCGACGCCTATCCATATCTCCCGCCACCTTGGCATCGCCGGCTATCGGGAACTGGAGCCGGAGTGGCGGCGGCTTGCGGGCGAATCGGCAACCCACTTCCTTCATCACCCCGCCTGGTACGGGGCCAAGCTGCTGGCCTGCGAAGATGACCCCGAGTCCGTCATCTTTCTCAGTTTCCACTATGAGGGCAACCTGATCGCCGTCGTGCCCCTGAAGCAGGGATTCAAGACCTTAATGCGGTTCGGCCTCGCCTTGAACTACAGTTTTTGGGAGATCTACTACCCCAACGAGATGGGGCTTTGCGACATCACCCTGGACAATCGGTTTGCGGGGGCTTCCCTACTAATAGACGCCCTCACAGGGAAACTGAATTGCTATCGCCGGTGGGACCTGCTGGAGGTCCCGCACCTGCCGCAAGGATCAGCCTTTCTGGCCCTCATGGCCCGCTCCCGCTGCTTCTTCACCAAACCCAGCCACGTCTCCAAATACCTGGCGATCGAGGGCGATTACGACGGCTTCATGGCCCGTTATCCCCGGAAATTTCACAAGAACCTGCGCCGCAAGCTCAACAACCTGCATGGCATGGGGACCGTCCGCTTCGAATATGTGACAGCACGGGAGGAACTGGAGCGGGCCTTCACCAATTTTCTGCGGGTGGAGGACGCGGGCTGGAAGGGGCGCGACGGCACCTCGATCCTGCGTCAGCCCCGCGTCCTGGACTATTACCGGCGGCTCATGGCGGGGTTCGATGCAAAGCCGGGAGCGACCGGCGGATCGGGGGAGGTTGTCATCCACCTCCTCTGGCTGGACGGCCACTGTATCGGCGGTCAATTCGCGCTTCATCTGGGAACGACCCTCTCCCTGCTCAAGATCGGTTACGACGAGCGTTACAGCGCCGAAAGCCCCGGTTTCCTGCTGGTCGATCAATTGATCCGGGAGGCCTGCGAGCGCAAGGGGATCGAGCGCATCAGCTTCGTCACCGGCACCCAATGGATGGATGTCTGGAAACCCTGGGAAGAACCGGTTTTCAACGCCTATCATTTCAACCGGACCTTCAAGGGGCTGTTGTTGAGCCTGACCATGCGGCTTTATGAACGGCTCAAGCCCTATCTGCCATCACGGAGTCAGCCTGAATCATGAACATTCTCGGGATCAATTACGCCTTCCACGACTCCTCGGCCTGCGTCCTCAAGGACGGCCAGTTGCTGGTTGCCATCGAGGAGGAACGGCTGTCGCGGCAGAAACACACCCAGGAGTTCCCCCATCGGGCCATCCAGCGCTGTCTGCAAACGGCCGGGATGACGCCGGACGATATCGACATCATCGCCTTTTCCATCCAACCCACATTGCACCTGGCGACCAAGGCCCTCTACGCAGCCCGGCACCTCAACAAGGCCCTGCCTTTCCTGAACCACGAGTTCGTCTGGGGCTGGGCCCGTCAAAGAACCATCGGCAAGTGGTACCGTTCCCTTTGGGGCAACAAAGAAAGTCGGCCGCGCATCGAATGGGTCAACCACCACCTCTCCCATGTGGCCGGCACCTTCCTGGTCTCGCCCTACGAGGAGGCGGCCCTGCTCTCCATCGACGGCTCCGGCGAATGGGCCACGGCCTTCCTGGGTTACGGCCAGGGGACCCGGATCACCGAATACACCCAGTCCTTCTTCCCCCACTCCCTGGGCTCGGTCTACGAGGCCGTCACCGCCTTCTGCGGCTTCAAGCCCATGTACGACGAGGGCAAGACCATGGGACTGGCGCCCCTGGGCGACCCCGACCGCTTTTATCAAGAGGCCTCGCGCATCGTCCATGTCACCGGCGAGGGCCAGATCCGCATCGACCTCTCCTGGTTCGGCTACCAGTTCTGGGAACACAACTATTGCAGCCCCAAGTTCCTGGAGACGTTTGGCCCGCCGCGCAAGGCAGGGGAGGGTTTCCAGCAAAACCACCTGGACACGGCCGCCGCCTTCCAGCGGGTACTGGAGGACGCCGCCCTAAAGATGTGCGCGGCCCTGCGCCGTAAGACCCAGGCAAGGCACCTGGTGATCGCAGGGGGCGTGGCCCTGAATAGCGTCATGAACGGCCGCATCCTGCGCGAGACCGACTTCGAGGACCTCTACGTGATGCCCGCCGCCGGCGACAACGGCACCGCCATCGGCGCCGCCTACTATGTCCACAACATCACCCTGGGCAACAAGCGTTCCTACGTGCATGACAACCCCTACGTGGGCACCTGCTACGACAACCCCCGCCTCGCCGAGATCATCAAGGAGTGCAAGCTCAACGCCGTATATCACGAAGAGATCGAGGAGGAGACCGCCCGACTCCTGGCCGAGGGCAATATCATCGGCTGGTTCCAGGGCTGCATGGAGATCGGTCCCCGCGCCCTGGGCAACCGCAGCATCCTGGCCGATCCCACCAAACCGCACATGAAGGACAAGATCAACGCCGAGGTGAAGCACCGCGAGGCCTACCGCCCCTTCGCCCCCTCGGTCCCGGTCGAGCACCTGCAAGCCTATTTCGACATCAAAGTCGAGGTCCCCTTCATGCTCAAGGTCTGCCAGGTGCGGGAGGAGAAAAAGCCCGTCCTGCAGGCCATCACCCATGTGGACGGCAGCGCCCGCGTCCAGTCGGTGCGGGCCGAGATCAACCCCCGTTACCATAAATTGATGATGGAGTTCGGCAAGCTGTCGGGCGTCCCCGTCGTCTTGAACACCAGCTTTAACATCATGGGCGAGCCCATCGTCGAATCGCCCTACGACGCCATCCGCTGCTTCTTCTCCACCGGGCTCGACGTGCTGGTGCTGGGTAATTACGTAATCGGCAAGTGAGAATGAGGGCAAAAGTAGTCACTGCCATATTCCTGAAAGGATGTTTTGCTCCATGACCCTTCGAGCGCCCTGTTACAAAGCGGTCCTGTTCTGGTTTCTCCTGGCGCTGGGGTTCTATCCCGCCTTCGCCCTGATCAACCTGGCCCTCTTCGGGACGGGGGGCGATGTGCTGCTGCCCTCCCTGGACGCCCATCCCAGCAAGCGTTTTTTGCTGCCCTTCCTGCTCGACGACTGGCTCCAGTCCCTGCCCGCCGGGGCGGCGCTCGCCACCCTGGTGGTCTTGATCCCCCGGTTGCTTCTCCGCCCCTGGCTCGCCTGGCTGGCGCTCAATCTGACGATCATCGCCCTCTGCGGCCTGATCTTCTCCCTCCATTGGGATCTCTACGCGGCGCCGTTGCTGCTGGGCAATCTCTTTTTCCTGGCCGGGCGGCCCTGGAAAATGGGCGAGGAATCGTAGATGGTCTTCTCGTTGTCTTCGTATATTCACCCTAATCTTGTAGGTTGGGTTAGGCGGTATTCCCGCCGTAACCCAACAGGCAGCGCCGGGTGGCTCCTGCTCCTCGCACTCTTTTTTATTTCGGCACAGGCCCAGGAATCCGTCCTGCTCATCGGCGGGGGGGATCAGTTGACCCAGTCGCAGATCTCCATCGAGAAGAACAGCGCCTGGATCCTGTCGTACCTGAAGGGCTACCCCGTCCAGATCCTCTACACGGATGGCAACGACCCGGCCTCCGATGTCTTCCAGGTCATAGAGCCCCAATCGACCCTCGACCGCTTGAATCTCCTCTTCGCTGACAGGGATGAGCTGCACAGGTACACAAACAGCTGCCTGGGCAATGGGGTGGAGCCCTCGACGGCCGCGAGTGCCAAGGGGAGGCTTGCCCAGTTGCTCTCCGGGCAGGGCCCGGACCGGGGCCTGACCCTCATCTATCAGGGCCATGGGGACTTCTCACCCCAGGGCACCAACAACAATTACCTGCGCCTCTGGGGAGAGACCCGGCTGCCGGCGCTAGAGTTGTCGCGGATACTTGCCGACAACAACCGGGGCAGCCGTTTCCGGTTCCTTTTCACCCAGTGCTTCTCCGGCTCCTTCGCCCGGCTCATCTACCGGGAGATGGACCCGAAACAGGGACTGACGGTCGACACCCGCTGCGGCTTCGTCTCTCAGCTCGAATTCCTCCCCTCCGAGGGCTGCACCCCTTCGGTGAACGAGGCGGGCTACCGCGACTACTCCACCTATTTCTTCGAGGCCATGAACGGCGTCCGCCGCACCGGCGAGCCCTTGCCCGAGGCCCCGGACTTCAATCGTGACGGACGGGTCAGCCTGCGGGAGGCCCATCTCTATACCCTGAGAAACGCCCACAGCGTCGATTACTCCACGGCGACCAGCGAGGACTATCTGCACCGCTGGGCCAAGTGGTACAGCCGCTGGCTCCCCGCCAGGGTGGACAAGGAGAACGACTATTACCGGGCAGCCGCGAAGATCGCCGGGGGCATCAGCGGCGGCTTGCTGGAATCTCCCGCGGAACGCCACGCCCTGCTGGCGCGCAAGCGGGCCGAGTTCCATCAGATGGAACAGGCATTGACGGCGAGCCAGGCCGAGTACCGGAAACAGAGGTCCGAACTGGCGCAATCCCTGAAGAACCAATGGCCCTGGCTGCCCGGCCATGCCAAGGGAACCGATGCCAGGGAGACGGAGTTCAAGGCCATCCAGGCCCAGCTCGACAGGCAGCTCACCGGGAGCCGGTTCCTCGAACTCAGGACAGCCATCCATCGTGACCTGCCGCGAAAGACGGATCTGGAGCGGGAGATCGCCCAGATCGTCAAGATCGACCGCATGCTGGAACTGGCCCGGTTCCGGGCCCTGTTCGACCGCCTGGCGAGCGACACAGAGAAGGCCGAATACCAGCGGCTCCTCGCTTGCGAAGACAGCTTCCTCTGAACAACCTCATGAAGCTTGCCGTTCCCAGCTCACGCCCCTCACCTCCATCCCTGGAGGCGCAGCTAGTCATCACCCCTTCGGTCCCTGTCTGGCGCAAGGAAGGGAAACTGTTCTTCGACCGCAAGTTTTACGAAGGGATGTGTCTCTACGGGGAGAAGTGGCCCGGCCCACTGAAATGCGTCCTGTCGAGGTCGGATGCGCCCCTCCCCGATTTCGGCACGGTTGCTATCGAACTGGCCGATCTCCCCTTCGAATGCCGGGTGCTGGAGCCAGGGGAGCGCATCGGGGCAGGCCATCTGGCGGGGGCCGCACTGGTGCTGGCCTCGGGGGACGACTTCGATCAGCTCCATCTCAGCCGCCTTTGCGCCAGCATCGGGATCAAGTGCGTCTATGTCATCGAGTACATCCCCGAGACGCGCCACCAGATCGTGGCCTTAAGCACACCCAATCCCCTGCGCCGGTTGCGGCGGCACCTCTACCTCTGGCGCGGCGAGCAAAAGCGGCTGCGTGCCTTCGCCCAGGCGGACGGGCTCCAGTCCAACGGCATGCCGGCCTATCGGGAATATGGGGGATTCCGGAACAACCTCCTCTTTTTCGACACCCGCGTGCATCAAGGGGAGATGATTGGCGAGGCCGAGCTGGATCGGCGGCTGGCCTGCCTCAACCAGGGCGGCCCCCTGCGCCTTGCCTTTTCCGGCCGCCTGATCCGAATGAAGGGGGCGGATCATCTGGTCCAATTGGCCCGACGCCTGGACCGGTCCGGCCTGGCATTCCACATGACGATCTACGGCGCGGGCGAGCTGGAGGCCGAGATGCGGGCCTTCATCGCACGAGAGGGCCTTGAGGACCGGGTGGCGCTGACCGGCGCGTTGGACTTTCATGAACGGCTCCTGCCCGATCTCAAATCCCAGGTCGATCTCTTCATCTGCCTGCACCGGCAGAGCGACCCCTCCTGCACCTATCTGGAGACCCTCTCCTGCGGCGTGCCCATCCTGGGTTACGAGAACCGGGCCTTCGCGGGTCTGCTGGGGGAAGCGGCTATCGGTTGGGGTGCGGCACTGGAGGACCTGGCGGGGATCGGGGACAGGGTTCTCTGGCTCGACCGCCACCGCGAGGCCCTGGCGGAAGCGGCCCGGACGGGCGCCCACTTTGCCCGGAGTCACGGCTTCGAGGCGACCTTTCAACGCCGGATCGACCACCTGGTGGCCCTGTGCCGGAACATCTAAGGGCACTGGTCTTTATCCTGGTGTTGGCGGCCATGGTCTTCCTCATGGCCGCCCGCTCCGCCTGTTCCATCATCGACCGCGCCGAATTCGAGCGCCAGCGTAACCTCTGGTTCATCCTGACCCTGATCGCCTTCCTCTCCCACAGCTTCTGGGTCTATGCCGTTGTCGGCGGTCTGCTCATCCACTTCACCGGACGGCAGGAGCCCAATCGAATGGCGCTCTTTTTCTTCCTGCTGTTCCTGATACCCTCCGCCCCCGCCGAAATCCCCGGCTTCGGGGTGATCAACTACGTCTTTACCCTCACCCACATCCGCCTGCTGGAACTGATCATCCTGCTGCCGGCCTATCTCGCCCTCCGCCGCCAGGCGGATACCCTGCCCTTCGGGCGCGTCTGGGCGGACCGCCTGCTACTCATTTACCTGCTGCTCACTTTTGTCCTCTTGTTCCGGGAGCCCGATTCGAGCTTCACCAACGTCATGCGGGGGGGCTTCTACCTCTTCATCGACATCTTCCTGCCCTATTACGTCGCCAGCCGCGCCCTCCGGAATCTCCATGAGTTCAAACAGGCCATGCTGAGTTTCGTCCTGGCCGCCATGGTGCTCGCCATCATCGGCCTATTCGAGTTTGCCAAGCACTGGTTGTTGTACGGCGCCCTAATCACCAGCATGGGCCTGGAATGGGACCTCTCGGGCTACCTGGGTCGGGCGGGCCTCATCCGGGCGAACGCCACCACGGGCCAGGCCATCGCCCTCGGTTACACCATGGCCGTCGCCATCGGCTTCTTTCTCTTCCTGATGGACTTCATCCGCATCAAAAGCAGCAATCTGGTGGCTGGGGAGTTGGTCTCTGCTGAGGTCCACTGCGGGATTTGCCGCCTCTCCGGCGGCCTGCTGCTGGCGGGCGGGCTCTTCGCCCCCCTCTCGCGCGGCCCCTGGTTGGGCGCGGTGGCCTTGATCATCGCCTTCATCGCCACGGGGCGCGGCGCCTTCCGGCGGCTGGTCGTTCTGGGTCTGGCGGGGTTATTGTTGCTGCCCACCCTGGAGTTCATCCCCGGCGGCGAGAAGGTCATCGCCCTGCTCCCCTTCGTGGGCACGGTGGAGAAGGAGAACGTGGATTACCGGGAGAAGCTCCTGCAAAACTCCCTCGTCGTCATCGGCCGCCATCTCCTTCTCGGCTCCCCCGACGCCCTGAAGGAGCCCGAGATGGAGGCCCTGCGCCAGGGAGGCGGCATCATCGACCTGGTCAACAGCTACATCGGCGTCGCCTTGGATTCGGGACTCGTCGGGCTGTCGCTCTTCCTGGGCTTCTTTCTGACCGTGCTCGCGGGCATCCGCCGCGGCTTCCGCCATCTGCCCGGTGCCTCCAGGGATGGAGGCGGTAGGGCAACGCAGGATGCCAAAGCTGAGGACAGGGACGGACTGCGCCGCCTGGGCCGCTCCCTTTTCGCCACCCTGACCGGCATCCTCCTCATCATCTTCACCGTCAGCAGCATCAGCGTCATCCCCGTGATCTACTGGTCGGTAGCGGGGCTGGGGGTGGCCTATGGGCGCATGCTGAGGAAAGCGGGGGGCAAAGGGAGTCAATTCTCGTAAAGTCGGCTGCCCATGTACCTTTCCACGGCGTGGCGCACCCAGACCATGGCGACGGCGGCCACGGGCAGGGCCATGAGGATGCCGAAGAAGCCGTAGAGATGCCCCCCGGCCATGACGGCGAAGATGACCGCCACGGGGTGCATGCCGATGTTGCCGCCGACGAACCTGGGGGTCAGGATGGTCCCCTCCACGATCTGGCCGGTGATGAAGACCAGCGCCACCCAGGGCAGCGGCCCCAGGCCCTGAAACTGGAGCACGGTGGCAATCCCGGCCAGGATGAGTCCCAGGATCAGCCCCAGATAGGGGACGAAGCTGACCATTCCGGCCAGCATGCCGATCAGCAGGGCGAAGTCCAGCCCCACCAGCCAGAGGCCGATGGTGTAGATCAAGCCAAGCCCCAGCATGACCATCAACTGGCCGCGCATGAAGGCCCCCAGCATGGCGTCCGATTCCCGCGCCAGGCGCGCGATGGTGGGTTCGTAGCGCCTCGGCAGCAGGGCGTGAATGGCCGCCACCAGATCATCCCAGTCGCGCAGGAGGTAGAAGGTGATGACGGGGATCAGCAGCAGGCTGGCCAGCGTACCGAGCAGGGAGGCGCCGGACTGGGAGACGGAGATCAAGGCCCCTTTCACAAAGCCACCGGCGTCCTGCCAGTGCTTCGCCAGGACATCCTGGAACCAGCTCAGGTCGTTTAGACGGCCTTCCAGACCCAGATGCTGTTGCAGCCAGGGGAGGGTCTTTGTCTTGATCCAGTCGATATAGGCGGGGAATTGCTGGAACAGCAGGGAGATCTGACCTTCCAGCCGGGGCAGGATCACCAGGGCAACAGCCAGCGCCAGCAGCAGAAAGGCCGTGAACACCATGGCCACCGCGAGGCCACGGCTGATTTTGAGGCGTTCGAGCCGGTCTACCAGGGGATCGCCCAGATAGGCCAGGAGGGCGCCGGCCAGGAATGGGGTCAGAATGGGTGACAGCAGGGAGATCAGCCACCCCGCCAGGATCGCCAGCGCCAGGTAATACCAATGGCGCGGGTCAGTCGCCCTTTCTCGCTCGTTCTGTCGCTTCACGTGCTCTTTTCCCCCAAACCCAGACATAATCCATGCCGCTCGACAAAGTAGTGGCCAGGGTGATCCAAACCAAGGCCCCGATGGCACCTACGGGCAACAACCCCAGCGCCTGATCGGCCACTACGGATACCACCAGCAGTATTTGCACGAAGGTGTTGATCTTGCTGACGATGGTCGGCTCGGCTTCCAGTTGTCCGATTCGCAGGGTCCAGATACCCGCGCCGCCGACGATGATCAGATCGCGCAACATCACGGCGGCGACCAGCCAGGCCGGCAGCAGCCCTAGCCAGCCAAGGCAGAGGTAACTGGAGACCAGGAGCAGCTTGTCGGCGATGGGGTCGAGCAGCGAACCCAACCGGCTTTGCCAGTGAAACTGCTTGGCGAGAAAACCGTCCACTCCATCGGAGACGCCTGCTACCACGAACAGGGCCAGGGCCAGTTCAAACTCCCGGAAGAGCATGGCGATCACCACCGGCAGGGTCAGCAGGATACGGGCAATGGTGATGAGATTGGGTATATCGCTGGCTCGCAGCATTCCGCTTCACCGCCTCCCGGTCAAGAAAACAGGGAAAGGGACAACGCTGCCCGCCGCGCCCAGTGCCGTCTGCGGGTGGCGGGAGATATTTTCACGGCCTATCAGTCCCATGCTAGGCACCTATTCAGATTTGACGACGGCATAGAACAGATCCGCCGGGGGCGGCGCTTCCGCCGCCAGCGGTGTCAGACTCGCCCCGCCGGTCGGGCTGGACACCTTGGGGGACGGCTTGGCCGCACGGGGCAGATCGAACAAATCAAGGGGATTGGGGGCAACGCCTGTTTCCACCGGGACCGGCGTTTCCTGCGGCTTGTCCGCTGGCGGAAGCTCCTTCACGGGGGGCGAAGCAGGCGGCTCTGCCGGGCGAAGCAGGGCGCCAGCAGCGATCGCCTGTTCGAGTGCGGCCTTCCCGCCGCGAACGCTGAGGCGCAGGGTCAGGAAATCGATACCGATTTCCAGGATCTTGCTCTCCCCTACGGGGGCCAGTTGACGCAGGTGTTCCGAGACACGGGCTTGCCCGGCAGGTCCGGTAACGCCCTGGACCCGAATCACCAACTGCACGGGGGGAACATGCTGCGTCACCTTTGCCTGGTCGCCGGCCAGCATACCGACGACTTTGTCCACCCCGTTTCTGGCCGCCTCGGCGGGGGTTTTGGTGAAATCGGCCCAATCTTTCCGCTTCCCATTTTGATAGAGGATCCAGAAGACCTCCCAACGATCCTCGGCCAGGAAGGTGATGCGCCCCACCAGCACCACATCCGGCTGATAGCGCTGCGACAGCGTCACCACCTCCACAATGGAGCCGGACCAGAGTTTTTCGGTCAAGCCATTTGAACGCTCCTGAAGATCCATCAAAGGCATCAGGACGGGCAGCCCCCGCGCTGTTGCCTCGTCCTTCAGGGCATGGTAGGGACTGTTCGGGTCTTCCGGCGCTATGACCCAGCGTTGCTTGGCCTCTTCCTGCACCAGCCATACCAGGGGCTGGGTGCGGTCGTGCCCCCATTCGGGCAGGCCGGCCTGGCGCAACCATCCGCTCAGGGCCGCCCCGTCGAACTGAAAACGGATACGCCGGGCCGCCGCCGCGCCGGTTCCCTCGGTCAGGTAACGGAACTGGCGCACGTATTGCCCCGCCGAAGCTGTGGCCTGCTTGACCTCGGGGTGTTCGAGCAATTTGGGATCGCCGGTCAACTTGACCATCACCTGACGGAATGCCTCGCCCAGGGCCTTGTCCCGCTGCTCCGCGCTTTCGTCCGCCACGACGGCCTCCCCTTCATGCAGACCCGTGACTGGCGCGGCCTGCAAAGGCGTGCTTGCCAACCAAAACAGGCAAATAGCGGACAATGATGAAAAATAATGGATTCGCGGCATGCCCGGATTCTACCCCGCACCCCTCAACCTGTCTAAAATAGGCAGCCAAACCCCCTAAACCGAAGTGGAATAATCGTGGACCCTACCCCCCCCTCCATCAGCTACCGCGACGCCGGGGTCGACATCGACGCCGGCAACTCCTTTGTCGAACGCATCAAACCCATCGTCAAGAAGACCTTCCGGCCCGGCGTCCTCACTGGGCTCGGCGGCTTCGGGGCGCTCTTCGAACTACCCATCGGCCGCTACCGGGAACCCGTGCTGGTCTCCGGCACCGACGGCGTCGGCACCAAGCTCAAGCTGGCCATGGAGGTTGGACGCCACGACAGCATCGGTATCGATCTCGTCGCCATGTGCGTGAACGACATCGTCGTCGCCGGGGCCGAGCCGCTCTTTTTCCTCGACTACTACGCCACCGGCAAGCTGGACGTGGACATGGCCACCGCCGTAGTCACCGGCATTGCCCGCGGCTGCGAGCTGGCCGGTTGTGCCCTGACCGGCGGCGAAACGGCCGAAATGCCCGGCATGTACACCGAGGGGGATTACGATCTGGCGGGCTTCGCCGTCGGTATTGTGGAGAAGTCCAGGTTGCTGACCCCGGAACGGGTCGCCGCTGACGATGTCTTGCTGGGCCTGGCCTCTTCCGGCCCCCACTCCAACGGCTACTCCCTGATCCGCAAGATTGTTCAGGTCCGCCAGCTCGACCTGCGTACCCCATTCGGTGAAACCACCCTGGGCGAGGCGCTGCTGGCGCCGACGCGGATCTATGTGAAGCCCCTGCTGGCCCTGATGGCCGAGATCGATATTCACGCCCTCGCCCATATCACGGGCGGCGGCTTGACCGAGAACGTGCCGAGGGTGCTGCCCAAGGGTTGCGACGCGGTGATCGATCTGGATTCCTGGCCGCGCCCCGATCTCTTCCAGTTTCTGCAAGGGCAGGGCAACGTGCTGGAAGAGGAGATGCTGCGCACCTTCAACTGCGGCATCGGTATGGTCATCGCGGTCTCCGCCGGGCAAGCGGATCAGGCCGAGCAGGCACTCATTGCCGCCGGCGAGACCTGCTTCCGCATCGGCCACATTGCCGACAACGGCGGTGGCGAACCCATGGTCCGCACCGTCCGGGGCGGGGCGGTCTGATGCCGCCACTCGCCCTGGTAGCGCTGATCTCAGGCAGCGGCAGCAATCTCCAGGCCCTGATCGACGCTACGATCGCCGGCGCCCCCTTCCGCATTGCCGCCGTCATCAGCAACCGGGCGGATGCCTTTGGCCTGGAAAGGGCGCAACAGGCCGGTATTGCAACGGAGATCCTCGATCACCGCGCCTTCGCCGACCGGGAGTCTTATGACCGGGCGCTGATGACGGCCATCGATACCCATGCGCCCGGCCTGGTGGTCCTGGCCGGTTTCATGCGCATCCTCGGCGAGGCGTTTGTGCATCACTATCAGGGCCGGTTGCTGAACATCCACCCCTCGCTGCTGCCCAGATTCAAGGGTCTCGACACCCATCGGCACGCCCTGGAGGCGGGGGTACGGGTCCACGGGGCGAGCGTCCACTTCGTCACCAGTGAACTGGACGGGGGACCTGTCATCATGCAGGGAGAGGTGGCGGTGCGGGAAGAGGAAACGCCTGAGACTTTGGCCGCGCGGGTGCTGCAAAGGGAGCACATCCTCTATCCGCTGTCGGTCCAGTGGTTCGCCGAGGGACGCCTGAAGCTAGATGAAGGGAAGATCCTGCTGGACGGCCAACCCCTGGCCCGTCCTGTGGTCTTCGATTATGGCTGATGGGGTTTGGCGCTGAGGCTGAGAAAATATCCCGCTTCAGGGCTTCGGCAAGGTCACGCCCTGTTGCCCTTGGTACTTGCCGCCGCGATCCCGGTAGGAACAATCACAGACCTCGTCCGATTCGAAGAAGAGGATCTGGGCCACGCCCTCGTTGGCGTAGATCTTGGCCGGCAGGGGCGTGGTATTGGAGAACTCCAGCGTGACATGCCCCTCCCACTCCGGCTCCAAGGGCGTTACGTTCACTATGATGCCGCAACGGGCGTAGGTCGATTTCCCGAGACAAATGGTCAGGATGTTGCGCGGTATGCGCAGATATTCCACCGTGCGAGCCAGGGCGAAGGAGTTGGGAGGGATGATGCAGACATCGGATTTCACATCGACGAAGCTGTTGGCGTCGAAGTTCTTGGGATCGACGATCGCCGAGTTGATGTTGGTGAAGATCTTGAATTCATTGGCGCAACGGATGTCATATCCATAACTGGAAGTGCCGTAGGAGATGACCCGCCCCGTCTCTCCCTCGCGCACCTGACGGGGCTCGAAGGGCTCGATTATGCCGTGCTCTGCGGCCATCCGCCTGATCCAGTGATCCGATTTGATACTCATCTTGTGGCTACCTTGTTCATAACCGCGTGATATTACAATATTCGAAGCTGCGAAATCGCCTCTCTATTCGCGGCTGTCTTCGCTGCTCCCCTTTTTTGAAATATCCCGGCTGAAGCGTTCGATCTCTCCCATCGGCCCGATTACCACCATCACATCTCCCGCATCCAGGTGATGGTTGACGCCTTTGGTGGCGAAAATCAGGTCGTCCCCCCGTTCCTTGTCAACCACACCCAGCAGCACCAGGTTGTAGCTGCCTCGCAGGTCCAGGTCGTCGAGCATGGCGCCGGCTAGGCGGGAGCCCGGCGGGATCTCGACCTGAAAGAGATTCAGATCATGCCGGCCGAAGACTGTGTGTTCCATGGTCTCCGCCACCAGGGGCTGGCGGATCAGTGTATGCACCTTATGGCCGATGATCTGGTAGGGGTCGATTACCTTGTCGGCCCCGGCGGCCATGAGTTTGCGGGCCGAGTCCTGGGTGCTCGCCACGGTGATGATGCGCAGGGAGGGCCGGATGGCGCGGGCCGAGATGGTCAGGAAGACGTTTTTCGGGTCGTCCTGGAATAGGGCGAAGATGACTTGGAGGTCGGTGCCGAGGATCAGCTCTTCCAATGCCTTGTCATCGGTGTAATCCATCTCGGTCAGACTCATTTCACGGCGGGCGGCCTGCTTCAGCAGTTCCGGGTCCTGGTCTACCAGGATCAGCTCCCAGCCCCGCTGCCGGAGTTGCTCCGCCACTTCCAGTCCAAGCGGGCCGCAGCCGAAGATTGCCAGGGGCGCCGCAGCCATCACTCCATCCCCTGCTTGAAATGGAAGAGGCTGTATTGATGGCCGAAGAGGATCAGAATATCCTCGCGCTTGAGGACAAATTCGGGCCGGGGATTGAAGTGGAAATGCATGGTCGGCATGCCGTAGATCAACCCTCCTTCCCTCAGGCGCGGATCGCCTTCCCGGCAGACGACGCCGAACAGGATCAGCCGGTGGGTGCGGAAATCGATGTCGCCGATGCTGAGGCCGTCCAGGGGACCGGATTCCACAACCCGCATCGCCTCCATCTCGATCTCCCTCTCGCCGCTCAGCATGCCGAAGATGGCCTCGAAGGCCACCGGGTGGCCGATGTATTCCGCCGCGATCATCCCGGCCAGGCCAAAGGGGTTCAGGGTGTGGTTGGCCCCCGCCTTGATCAGCTTGCCGACGGTGTTGAGGTGGTTGGCGCGGGAGATGATCTCGATTTGGGGATTGAGGAAACGGGCCGTCAGGGTGATGTAGACATTGACCACATCGTCGCCGGTCAAACAAAGAACCTTGCGTGCTGTGCGGGAGACACCCAGGCTCTCCAGAATCCGCGTCTCGGCGGCATCTCCTTGCAGGGCCAGGTAGCCGTTACGCTTGGCGATGCCGATGCGGCCCTCGTGGCTGTCTACTACCACGAAGCGCTCCTTGTCCTGGGTCAGTTTGGCCGCGACCATCTCCCCCACCCGGCCGAAACCGCAGATGATGATGTAGCCGCCGCGCCGTCCCACCTCGGCCAGGACCCGCCGCTCGCGCACCTCCGGCATCTTCTCGGTCAGGGCGGCGACGATGATGGAGGTGGTGAAGGCGACGAAGCCGATCCCGCACAGGACCAGTGCCATGCTGACGAAGCGTCCCTCGGTAGTCTGGGGGGTTATGTCGCCGTAGCCGACGGTGGTGAGGGTGATCAGCGCCCAGTAGATGCCGTCGAAGAAGCCGTTGATCTGGGGGTTCTTGCCCGCCTCGAAGAAGTAGATCACTGCCGCGCCGGCAAAGACCACAGCAGAGAGAAAGAGCACTAGGGTGCCCAGCTCGAAGCGCTTGTCCGAGAGGATCTTGACGAATTCATTGATGCTGCGGGTGTAGCGGAACAGCTTGAACAGCCGGAACAACACGAACAACCGCAGCACGGGCAAGGAACGGAAACTCGGCAGGATGGCCAGCAGGTCGATGATGGCTGGCGGCGAGGTCAGATATTCCCACTTACGCCCCAGCGCCTCCTTCAGCGCGGGAAGGAGACAGAAGGGCCGCCCGAGGAATTCGGCGCGCTCGTAGTGCTCGATGATGATGAGCCGGCTGTCGTTGTAGACCCAGAGGCGCAGCAGATACTCGGCGATGAAGATCGTCACCACCAGCATTTCGAACCCATCGACAAACTTGCCCAGGTCGTGGCGGACCTCGTAGACCAGAAGGGTAACGCTGGCCAGCACCAGCAGGATCATGAAGTTGTCGAAATAGGGCCGCTCGCGGGTATAGGGGTCTTCCAGCAGCTTCCAAACCCGTTTCTTGGAAGCCTGGTAGGCTCCGGATCCTTCCAACTGATAGGCCAGCTTGACGATGACCCTCGACAGGATCATTACACTTTCTCCAATGCATCTTGTTTCGCGGAAGCGCCGGATCGACCGGCGCAAAGACCGGCAAGGCCACTGAGTATAGGTAGGACCGCCGCCCTTGGGAATGGCCTGGCGATACCTCGCCTCGCTGCTATAGTTTACTGAGCTGTTTGCGATCCCTTCCCTCATGAGGCCATCCCAATGAACAGATCCCTGCTCCTCGGCTTGCTGTTATTCCCGGCCATCTTGCTGGCCGAAAGCACCTTCGCCTACAAGGATGTAGGCGAGGGGCGTGGGCTGGGAGTGGCAAGCTTCGAACCCTCGACGGATCGCATGGGGTCGGATTTCAACGGCTTCGAAATGCGCGACGCCGATCCTGTCCTCTGCCAACAGGCTTGTGAAAGCGATGCCCGCTGCCGGGCCTGGACCTATGTCCATCCCAACACCATTCAAGGCCCCGCCCCGCGCTGCTGGCTCAAGGGCGCCATCCCGGCTCCCCGCACCAGCAATTGCTGCGTCTCGGGGGTCATCATGGCGAGACGCGGCATGGAGTGGGATACGGACCGCATGGGACAGGACTACGACTCCCTGGAACTTCCGTCCGCCGATCCCGCCCTCTGCCGGCAGGCCTGCGACGGTGATCCCCGGTGCAGGTCCTGGACCTATGTCCATCCGGACAGCATCCAGGGCCCCATTCCCCTGTGCTGGCTGAAGGGTGGAGTGCCGGCCCCCGTCGACCGGAACTGCTGTGTCTCGGGGGTCAAATAGTCAGGGGATCGCGCCGCGGTTGGAAATCCGGGTATCATCTGCCTCCCCCGGCGCAAACCGCCGCCACAGATCAGGAGCGCAAAACAGCCATGGCATCTACCCCGGAAGAACTCACCCTCAGCTACAGCGAGGACGGCGAGGAGCTGATCAAGGAACTGGACAAAGCTATCCTGACGCGCGGCGCCTGGACCACCATCCTCTTCCGCTACCAGGACTGGGATCGCGCCAAGAACGACTTCGGGCCGGACAAGTACAGCATCCGCCGCTATCAGAAGCGCGGTGGCGAATACCTTCCAAAATCGAAGTTCAATATCTCCAGCAAGGAGCAGGCGAAGGCTATCGTCGAAGCGCTCAATAGGTGGATCAAGGATGAATGAGGCCGGTGAGCGCTGACGGCAGGCCGCTCTGAGGAGCGATCTACGGCAAGGGCCGCCGGGTTAGCCGTTGCGGCCATGCTCCGTGATATAGGTGGAAATGGCGCGTTGACACAGCTTATCCATCCGCTTGAAGCAGAGTTCCGCGCCCACGTTTGAGCCACGGGGGGAATCCTCCACCCGGACGACTTCGCCGATCAGCATGAGTGAATCCTGTTCCGGCAACTGGAACAGAACTTCGATGCAGCTCCCCATTTCCAGCCGCTCCTCGGTCTGGAAACGGAAACCTCCCAGACTGATGTCTTGGCCGAAGGCGGCAATGGGGCGACTGCCGTTGAAGCCGAAGCTTCTTATCTTGATGGGAAGGGAAAGCCCCACGCGCAGGCTGCGCCGCTTGTCGATGGTCGCGAAGGAGATGGTGTTCTTGCCTGCCCCCTTGGCCCGGTAGAGGGCGGCATCGCAACTTTGCAGGAGTTCCTCTGCGGTTTCGCCAAAACGGGGATAGGTAGCCAACCCGGCGCTGATGGTCGTCGTGATGCGCCGGCCAAGATGCTTGAGGGCCGCGTTTTCCACCCGCTTCAATATGCGGCGTCCCAGGGAAAGGGCTTCCTGGCCGTTGGTGCGGGGCAGGATGAGCATCATCTCCTCGCCGCCGAAGCGACCGGCGATGTCCTCCATCCGTTTGGCGTTGCAGATGATGTCGGCCACCAATTGCAGGTAGAGATCGCCCATCTGGTGACCGTGGGTGTCGTTGATCTCCTTGAAGTTGTCGATGTCGAAGTACAGCAGGGAGAGTTCGCTGCCGTGCCGTTTCGACAAGGCCAGCTCCCGTTCGAGTACCTCGTCGATGTAGCGGCGGTTGTATAGGCCGGTGAGCTTATCGAAATAGGCGTACTGCACCGTCGCCTCGTAGCTCTGGGTATCGATGACCCTGGGCGCCTTCAATGGGCCATGGATGGAGCTGAAGTAGTCGCACACAGAGGTTTGCAGGCTGATGTCGCGCCCCAGCTTTGCTTGCAACTCCAGCCAGTTGTCGACGATTCCCCGCCAATGCGTCGAGGCATCGTGCTCTTCCAGCACCAGCGCGGTCAGGACTTCCAGCAACACGGGATAGACCTGGGCCCCGTGCCGTTCCACGAGCTGTTGGACCCGGTCGGGCAAGGATTCTGCGTCACGCCCGGAATCCAGAATCGCCAGCAACTGATCTCTGATTTTTTTCATATTCAAGCCCCCTGCTAGGGAGAAGATTATGGAATAACGCCCCGGATGGCAATCGATGAAACTCAGGGCGTTGCCTCCAGCCGGTGGATTACGAGACTGCCGCTCAAATTTAGTCTCAAGCCTCCTCAACTCTAGCCCGGTAAGCGCCGTGAGGGGAGCCTTCTTTTCATCCCGGCGCGATCATCACGGCAATTCATGAAATATCCGGGTTAATCTTTGTTACAGTTGCAGCGACGTCTCCCCGGATCTTGCGGTATGAAAAGGGTCATTGGTTTTTTCCTGGCATTGGTGCTGGCCTCCGCGGCCGATGCGGAGAATGCCGTCAGATTTGTTTACAAGGAACCCGAGAGCCGGAGAGATGCCGCTATCAAGCAAGAGATGGAGGTCTTGCTGCCGGTGGATAATGTCGTGCGGATGCTGAACGATGTGTTCGTCATCCCCCGGCCGCTGACCATCATTCTCGGGGGTGACGAAGGTCCTTCCCATGACCTGGAATCCAATGAAATCCTCCTGCCCTACCGCTTCGTCGGCGAGGTGAAGGATTTTTTCAAACAGCACAACTACCAGGAGACGGGTGTCGGCATCCAGGACGCAGCCATGGATGTGACGCTGTACGTCCTGCTGCACGAGATTGCCCATGCCATGATCGGCATGTTTGATTATCCCACCCTGTCCGGCCGGGAAGAGAACGCGGCGGACGAGCTTACAACCGTTCTGCTGCTGGAGTTTTTCGACGACGGCACGGAGGTCGTCATCAGCGCGGCTGATCTGGTGGATTTGCGCAGCAAGGCCGAGAAGGGGGCCGCCAAGGAAGACTTCTGGGACCTGCACGATTTTCTCGGCGAGCCGAGGTATTACAGGACCCTCTGTTACGTTTACGGCAGCAATCCCAAGGAGTACCCCGAACTGCTGGAGGGTACAGGCATCACCAAACAGGGGGCGCAGGTTTGCATCAATGACTACAAGAAACTGACTAACGACTGGTCCTTTATGCTTGGCCCCTACATCAAACCTGGTCCCGAGCAGCCGGCCGGGGCGGATGCAGCAGAGTCCGACCCCGAATCCAAGGCCCCTCAGACCGCTCCCCACAGCCATCTCGCACCTTAAGCTCAGATCTTCCGACCCATCCCCCATGACTGCCCGATGAATAATCAAGCCGGAATTCTTGAACCCGTCCCCCGCCTGGCCCGCTACCAGTTCTATTCCATCAACCAGGTAGACCATTGCCCTGAGGCGCTGGACGGGCTTCTGCGGCAGGCGGACGGAGACTTACTGGTGGTTGGCTTTGGTGAATCCCTGCTGCGGTCGATGGGAGGCGAGGTCGAAGGCTTGCGCCTCTTTCCCTCCTACCATGGCCCCGGCTACTCCGTCCCCTCCACACCCGCCGCGCTCTGGTGCTGGTTTCGGGGAGACGACCGGGGCGAGCTGCTGCACCGGTCGCGGACGCTACAGCAGGCACTTGCTCCGGCCTTCCGGCTGGAGAAGACCATCGATGCCTTCCGTTACGGCACCGGTCTCGATCTGACCGGTTACGAAGACGGTACTGAAAACCCCAAAGGCGCGGAGGCTATCGAGGCTGCCATCGTGCGGGGAGGCGCCAGGGGCCTGGATGGCTCCAGCTTTGTCGCCGTTCAGCAGTGGGTACATGACCTGGATCGCTTTGAGTCCCTGTCCGGCGAGCGGCAAGACCACAGCATCGGCCGCAGAAAAACCGGCAATACGGAGATCGAGGATGCCCCGGAATCGGCCCATGTGAAGCGGACCGCGCAAGAGAGCTTCGATCCGGAGGCCATTGTGGTGCGCCGCTCAATGCCCTGGGCGGAGGGAGACCAGGCCGGCCTGGTGTTTGTCGCCTTTGGCCGGTCGCTGGATGCCTTCGAGGCCCAACTGACGCGCATGACCGGCGGGGAGGACGGCATCGTCGATGCCCTGTTCGACTTCACCCAGCCGGTCACGGGCAGCTACTTCTGGTGCCCACCCATGAAGGAGGGGAAGCTGGATTTGGGTCTATTTGAAAACCCCGAACTTTGACCGCATCAGGAGATCAGCGTGGCCATACGCATCAAAAGCCATTGGCACAACGAAAATTCCGGCCGTTCCCTTGAAGAGATCGGCAGCGCCCTCGCCTTCAACGCTTGGCGCCTCGCCAAGGACAAGGCCATCAACCTGCATGGTGTGGACTTTGTGTACGAGACCGACGAGCAGCGCATGGCGGTCATCGCCGAATACCTCATCTTCCAGGTCCAGGTCGCGGACCGCTTGGCCCATGATGTGCTCCAACTGGACGAAGAGACGCGCCGCAGCCTCATCGTCGGCTTCGTCAAGAATCTGGCCGGGCACATGCAGGACAACAGCATCGATCTCTTTGGTCCCGGCAGCTACGGTTCGGCCTTTATCGGCCGGCTCAACGAGCGGGCAGGGGAGTACGCCGGTTTCAACTTCACCGATGACGGCCCCAGCTACCCTTTCTACCGCCATCTGGGCTACGAGATCCAGCGCATCATGGGTAGGGAGGGCGAGAACCGCTGGGTGATCGATCAGGTCATGGACAAGGACGGTCCAGAACTCGCCAAGCAGATCCAGCGGACCATTATCGATCTGATGGAATAGGGGTCTCTCAGCCCTGTAGCGCGGTAAAGCTGAAACTCCGCCCGTCGAACAGGCCCTTGTCGCTGAGTTTGAGTTCGGGGATCACCAGCAGGGCCATGAAGGAGAGGGTCATGAAGGGCGCCCGCAACGGGGAGCCGAGCGCCTTGGCCCGCCGGTCCAGTCCGGCGTAACGCTCGGCTACCCAGGGGCCTTCCCGGTTGCTCATCAGGCCGGCGATGGGCAGCGGCATGAGTTCCACCTGCGTTCCGTCGGCCACGGCGATGCCGCCCTGGGCGGAGATTAGTGCATTGAGGGCCGCCGCTAGGGATTCCGGGTCCGTGCCGACGGCAATCAGATTGTGGGAGTCATGCGCCACGCTGGAGGCCAGGGCGCCGCGCTTCAGTCCGAAACCCCGGATGAATCCCAGGGCCGGGGGAGCGGGCTGGTAGCGGTTGATGACGCAGAGCTGGAGCAGGTCCCTCACAGGGTCTGGCAGGATAAAGCCCGCTTCCACCTTGGGCTCGGCCCAGGATTCATGGGTGATGAGTTCCCCGTCCAGGGCATCGATGACCCGCAATCGCCCCACTTCCGCCCTGACCCTGAGACCGGCGGGGTCCAGGGGATTGGCATTGAAGCGATTCACGGCATGGGCCTGGTGGTGAGGCAGAAGCACATTCCCCGCCTCCATCACCCGCCGTCCCCTCAGCCAAGCCGTCAATGGCCGGAATTCCCGCAGGTCCTGCACCAGCAGGGCATCCATGGAATCGCCCGGCCGCAACTGCCCCAAGGGCAGGCGGTAGTGCCTGACCGGATTCAAACAGGCGCAACGCAACACATCGAATGGATCATGGCCAAGGGCGACGGCCCTGGCGGCCAGCCGGTCCATATGGCCCAGGAGCAGGTCGTCGGGGTGCTTGTCGTCGCTGCAAAACATCACCCGGCCGGGATACTCGCTGATCAGGGGATGGAGGGCATCGAAGTTACGGGCGGCGGAACCCTCGCGGATCAGGATGCTCATGCCCGCCGCGATCTTGTCGCGGGCCTCTTCCAGGCTGAAGCATTCGTGATCGGTACCGATGCCTGCCTCCGCGTAGCGCCGGGCCTCCTCGCCCCGCAGGCCGGGGGCGTGACCGTCTACCGGCATCCCCAGCCGGAGAGCGGCAGCGATCTTGGCCATGACCCCAGCATCACGCGCCAGCACACCGGGGAAGTTCATCATTTCGGAGAGATAGCCGATCTGGGGCTCGGCAAGCAGCAGCTCGATCTCTTCCAGGCCGAACAGGCTACCGGCCGTTTCGAAGGGGGTGGCCGGGACGCAGGAGGGCGCGCCGAAGGCGATGGGGAAAGGAGATTGTGCGGCATCGCTCAACATGAACCGCACCCCCTCCATGCCGAGCACATTGGCGATCTCGTGGGGATCGGAAACCGCGCCGAGAGTGCCGTGCCGGAGCGCCATGCGGCCGAACTCACTCGGAGTGAGCATGGAGCTTTCGATATGGACGTGGGCATCGACGAAACCAGGGATGAGATAGGATGCACGCGGCTCTTCATCCCCCTTGGGCTCTATGCGGGTAATTACCCCGTCGCGCCAATGCAGCCCGCCGAAGCAGACTTCTATGGCCTCCAAATCGACAATGTTGGCCTTGATCGTCCCGGAAAGATTTTCCATCGGTCTGGCCTCCTCAAGCTGCGTGAATCGGGCGGACAGTTTTCATTCTAGACGGTATTCGGGAGGGCCAGGGCCCGCTTTATTCCCTGAAAGGGCGGCCTGCGGGAAATGGGATTTCACCGGCGATCGGGCATAAAAAAAGGGCGGTGGAACCGCCCTTATTTCATGGGACCAGAGGCAGGTCAGCCCTTGGCCCACTCGTCCAGATTGTCCAGGTTCCTTTCCTCGCCATCGGCGTATCCGGCCTCGTAGGCCTCGGTTACGCGCTGTTCCTCGCGCTGGGGGTTGTGCAGGTATCCTGCTTGCCAGCCTTGGATGTATTCATCATCGACACCCATCTGTTCCATTTTGGTCACGGCGTCGTAATAGGTCTGGTCCATATCAGTCTCCGAATAGTCTCTAAATGATTCAACCAAACAAACGGCCTCGCGTGGATTCTTGGGTAGCCCCCTATGGCTACGTAGCGCGCGGCGTCTCGTTTCTTTTAAGATGCCTTGGAGGAGCGGGGCCGGGACCCCATCCAAAACAAAGGCGAAAGAATACTTCGTTTTGCTAATAGACGCCAGAGGCCGAGGCTTGGCTAGGGGTGGCGGCCATCGACACCCGCGATCCCATCGGGGACAATGAAATCAACCGGCGCAAGGTGCAAGTCCAAGCGATGACAGTCCATTGATAATTCTTGTGTTCTTTGTGTTTGAGCAGGGGTTCCCAGGATCAATGAATTTCCCGTCCAGGAATCTGTCGAACCGGGCAGCAGCGGAGATTTCCGTACAAACTGCCTCCTTATCCGGTCGTCCGGCTGCTGATGGCAGGAGAGACCGCCTGGGCCAGCGCATACTGTTCAACTGACAACCCGACATATGAAGCCGAAGTTACACACTGAAACCCGCTCCTCATTTTTGTTTTCCCGAAGCCCCTTTCTGAGGACGCTAGGACCTCGGCTGCTGCTCAGTCTGCTGCTTATCCTCCCCTCACCGGCATTCACCCTGGATACGGACATCCAACTGCCCGACATGGGTGACCCTGCCGACACCGTGCTTACCCCTACCTCGGAGGAGCGGCTGGGCCGGGCATTCATCAACAGTGTGCGCGAGCGGCAAAAGTTCGTGGATAAGCCGGTTTACGAGGACTATATCGAGTCGCTCGGCAACCGGATCGCAGCCAACAGCGACGACCCCGGCCACCCCTACAGTTTCTACCTGATCGAAAGCCCGGTGGTGAACGCCTTCGCCGGCCCCGGCGGCCATATCGCCGTCTATAGCGGGCTGGTGCTGACTACTCAATCGGAGAGCGAACTGGCCGCCGTGCTCTCCCATGAAATCGCCCACGTCACCCAAAAGCACCTGCTACGGACCTTCTATCGTGCCCAGCAGATGAGCGTGCCCGCCGCCGTGGCCCTGCTGGCAGCGGTGCTGATCGGTGTCGGTGGAGGCGGAGGGGACTTCACGCGGGCCGCTGTCGCCGGCATTCAAGGCGGTATGCTTCAGGACCAGATCAACTACACCCGCCACAATGAGGAAGAGGCGGATCGCGTCGGCATGGATACCCTGGCGCGCACGAATTTCGATCCGCGCTCCATGCCGGCCTTCTTCGGCCGCATGGGCAAGGCCAGCCAGGCCTATTCCTCCAAGCTGCCGGAGTTCTTGCGCACCCACCCGGTCACCACCAACCGTATCGGCGACGCACTGGGGCGGTCCGAGAAATATCCCTACAAGCAGCATGACGAAAATATCCGTTACCACTTGCTGCGCTCATGGCTGAAAATGCGGAGCTTCCAGCAACCCAGCAAGGCCGTGGCCTATTTCGCCAACAATCTTCGCGAAGGCCGCTACAACAACAAGGAGGCGGAGGAATACGGCCAGGCCCTCGCCTTGATGCAACAACGCCAGTTCGACCAGGCGCGCCCCATCCTTTCCCAGTTGCTGCAAGGGCGTCCCCAGACCGTCGAATACCGGCTGGCCCTGGCTGATCTTGAGGCGGCCGGCGGCCGCCCTGCCCTGGCCAAAAACATCATCGCAGAGGGGAGAAAAACCCTTTCCGACAACAAGCCGCTTGCCCTCGGGCATGCCGAACTGCTCGAAAAGGAAGGTAGTTACCGGGAAGCTGCGTCGGTCCTGGGCAAGCTCGTCAAAAATAACCCCGAAAACTCCCGGCTTCTCCTGCTGCTTTCCATGGCCGAGGGGAAGAGCGGCAACAGGCCCGATGCCCATGGCCATTTGGCCGAGCACTATTATCTGAATGGCGAATTGAAAGCGGCCATAAACCAGTTGGAGATCGCCCTGCGGGAACCGGCCCTTAGCGATTACCAGTCCGCCCGGTTTGCCGCTCGTCTAAGAATCCTCAAGCAGGAATTTGTCGAGCAGGAAAATATGCGCAAGAAACACTGATCGGTCGATCCATTAGATAATCATAAATTACTAATTCAACTACCGAATCGCTGTTTGCCTTGGAATTGTGATCAGGTATGCTACCCCGCACCGATAGCAGGCCGGCAAGGGGCGAGGGCCATTACCACAACAAAACCCGATTCCTTGCGCTAATAACCATAAAAACCTGTTTGGAAGGAGGATCAAGATGCGGACATTCGATGATGTCGCAACCACGGCGCCATCCCTTGCCCTGTTAAGCGGCGCAGGCCGGCGGCACCCGCATCTCCCCCTTCGGCGCCTACAAGATCCTGTCGGACAAGGAAATCGACCTGGTGGCGGATTTCCTCTACACCCTTTGATTTCGAGCACCCAAGATTTAGGAGACACCAAACATGAGCACTGACATGAAACGCCGTATCTTCCTCAAGGGGTCACTGGCCTCGAGCGCCCTGGGCATCGCCCTGGGCGCGGGTCTGCTGACCCCGCAATCGGTCCTGGCCGCCTGGAACAAGGATGCCTTTACCGCCAAGAAGGCAGAGGACGCCATCGGCGCCCTGCTGGGCAATGCCGTCACCGAGGCCAGCGACGCGGTCGAAATCAAGGCCCCCGATATTGCCGAGAACGGCGCCGTGGTGCCGATCACCGTGACCACCACCCTGGCCGCCGAAAGCATCTCCATCCTGGCTGCCGACAACCCCATGCCGCTGACCTCGACTTTTGTTCTGGGCGAAGGGGCCGAGGGCTTCATCTCCACCCGCATTAAGATGAGCAAGACCAGCGACGTGATCGCCGTGGTCAAGGCAGGCGGCAAGCTCTACAGTGCCCGCAAGAGCGTCAAGGTCACCATCGGCGGCTGCGGCGGCTGATCCGGCAACGATTTTTCGAGAGGACATAAACAATGTCGAATTCCATTAAGGTTCGTGCGAAATCCACCGGCGGCGTCGCCGACATCAAGTGCCTGATCACGCATCCCATGGAGCAGGGCAACCGCAAAGACAAGACCACCGGCCAGGACATCGAGCCCCATTTCATCCAGGATGTCACTATCGAGATCAACGGCAAGGCCGTGGTCTCCGGCTCCTTCAGCGGCGCCATCTCCAAGAACCCTTACCTGGCCTGCCGGGTCAAGGCCAATCCCGGTGACACCCTGAAGGTCACCTGGGTGGACAACAAGGGCAACAAAGACAGCGCTGAAGACCAGGTCAAATAACCTGGCCTGGCAGGGTCCCACGCGCAACAAAAAGGCCCGGTTGGCAATCAACCGGGCCTTTTTGCTCATCCTATGTCCAGAGGATCTACTTACCGGATATCTCCTTCCTTTTTTTCTCCAGTGACTCCTGAAGTAGTTTCTCCAGAATCCGGTAGGTCTTGAGTTGGGCCTTCTGGTAAGGGGTTTCCGGATCGGAGCCGATCATGGTGATACGCGCATCGAAATAGGCCATGTCGGCCTCGATATCACTGATCTCGACCTTGGTCTTCCTTCTGTCGCTGTCGGACGTTTTATTGCCGGGGTCGCTCATAAATTCCCATTAAAGTCAGATGTCCTTTGCCCAGTTTAGCAACCCAACAAGGAAGCAACCATCCCCACGGAGCACATGGCCGGGCATTTCTGGACCCTGTGCTAATCTTCGGAGTGCGTATAGGGGACAATGCTGTGCTTGCAGCACAAATTTTCACGTTAAACGAGGAAATCAGGCTCATCACATATGGTCGCATCGAACGATCCGCTAAGGGAAGCCTCCCCGCTGTTCAGTGGCAATGCCGCCTTCCTGGACGATCTCTACGGGCGCTATTCGCAGGACCCCGGTTCCATTCCCGCTGACTGGCGGCGGTATTTCGATGCATGGCGGAACGAGGGAGACGGGCTCGCTTGCGCTCCGGTCCGGTGTAATTCTCAACCCGTCGGCCCTGAGAAAAATCCCCTATCCCACTCCGGTGCCGAAAAACAGGCGACTGTGCTGCGATACATCAACGCCCACCGGGTGCGTGGTCATCAGAACGCCCGTCTCGACCCCATCGATCTGCGCGGGTTCGTGCCCGTCCCGGATCTCGATCTGGCCTATCACAACCTGGGCGAGGCAGACATGGACTCGGTGTTCAACACCGGTTCCCTGCACGCCATCAGCCGCATGACCCTGCGCGAGATCGTCGCCTTTGTCAGTGATATTTATCTGGGTCCGCTCGGCACGGAATACATGCATATCACCGATACCAAGGAAAAACGCTGGATTCAGGAAAGGGTCGAAGGCCGCAGGGCTACATTCAAAATCGACCCCGAGGGGAAGCGCTGGCTTCTGACTCTGCTGACGGCGGCTGAGGGCATAGAGAAGTACCTGCACACCCGATACGTTGGTCAGAAACGTTTCTCCCTGGAAGGGGCTGAGGCGCTGATCCCTTTGCTGGACGAGCTGATCCAGCACGGCGGCGCCCAAGGGATCGAAGAGATGGTGATCGGCATGGCCCATCGTGGGCGCCTCAATGTCCTGACCAATATCCTGGGCAAGCCACCCGAGGAGATCTTCAATGAGTTTGAGGGCCGCCGGCCCAGCAACAGCCAGATGTCTTCAGGCGACGTCAAATACCACATGGGTTTTTCCACCGACATCGAAACCCCCGGCGGCATCGTCCATGTGGCCCTGGGCTTCAATCCCTCGCACCTGGAGATCATCGATCCGGTGGTGGAGGGATCGGTGCGCGCCCGCCAACACCGCCGTGGCGACCATACGGGGGGCAAGGTCCTGCCGGTTCTGATCCATGGCGATGCCGCCTTCGCCGGGCAGGGGGTAGTAATGGAAACCCTCAACCTTTCCCAGGCAAGGGGGTTTTCGACTGGCGGCACCCTGCACATCATTGTCAACAACCGCATCGGTTTTACCACCAGCGACCCGCTGGACGCCCGCTCCACCGTCAATTGCACCGATGTCGCCAAGATGGTCCAGGCCCCCATCTTCCATGTGAACGGAGACGACCCGGAGACCCTCATCTTTGCCACCCGGCTGGTGCTCGACTTTCGTCTCAGGTTTCGCAAGGATGTCATCCTCGACCTGATCTGTTACCGGCGCCATGGCCACAATGAGGCCGACGAACCGGCTGTGACCCAGCCACGGATGTACCGGAAGATCCGCGGCCACACCCCTGTCCGAGCCCTCTACGCCGATCGTTTGATCTCCCAGGGGATATTGGACCCGGAGACGGCACAACGGATGGTGGAGGAGTACCGCCTTTCCATCGAACAGGGCAGGGTTATCGCCCGCCCCGTCCTCTGTGGGCTCAAGTCCCTTTTTTCCGTCAACTGGAAGCGATATTGCGGTATCCCTTGGGACCAGCCGGCCCGCACCGGTTTTGACCGGAAGCGTCTGACCGGGCTGGCGCTGAAGCAACTGGAAATCCCCCCCGGCTTCGAACTCCACCCCAGGGTTGAACACATCCTGCGGGACCGGCGCAAGATGGCGCAGGGCGATGTGCCGGCCGATTGGGGCTTCGCTGAAAATCTCGCTTACGCAACGCTGCTCGACGAGGGCTACCCCATTCGCCTGTCGGGCCAGGACGGCGGGAGGGGTACTTTTTTTCATCGCCATGCGGTATTGCACAATCAGGCCGACGGGGAATCCTACAGTCCCTTGCAGCACCTCAGTGAGGGGCAGCCCGACTTTCTGGTGATCGACTCCACCCTGTCGGAGGAGGCCGTACTAGGCTTTGAATACGGCTACGCCTCCGCCGAACCCAACGCCCTGACCCTATGGGAGGCCCAGTTCGGCGATTTTGCCAATGGCGCCCAGGTGGTCATCGACCAGTTCATCACCTCGGCCGGGGCCAAATGGGGGATGTATTGCGGGCTGGTCCTGCTGTTGCCGCACGGTTACGAGGGCCAGGGGCCGGAGCACTCCTCCGCCCGCCTCGAACGCTACCTGCAACTCTGCGCCGAGGAAAACATCCAGGTCTGCGTGCCCAGCACGCCGGCACAGATCTTTCACTTGCTGCGGCGTCAGATGATACGGCCCTACCGGCATCCCCTCGTCGTCATGGCCCCGAAGAGCCTGCTGCGCCATAAATTGGCCACCTCTTCGATGGATGAACTAAGCGATGGGCGATTTCATCCGGTTCTGGGTGAAATCGATGCCATCCCCGCCCATTCGGCCAAGCGGGTCATCCTCTGCGCAGGCAAGCTCTACTACGAACTGCTGGAGGCCCGCCGTTCGCGCGATATCCAGGATGTGGCGATCCTTCGCATCGAACAGCTCTATCCCTTCCCGCGCACCGAATTTCTCGACCTCATCGAATCCTACCGGTCAACGCCCAGCCTCGTCTGGTGCCAGGAAGAGCCGCAAAACCAGGGGGCCTGGGACTATATCCGCCGCCACCTGAAAGCCGATCTGGGTGACAGGCAACAACTCCATTACATTGGCCGTCCCGCAGCTGCTGCGCCGGCAGCCGGCAGCCACAAGGCCCACATGCAGGAACAGCAAGGCCTAATCGAGGCGGCCATCAGCGGCGCAATCGAACCCAACACCAATCAAAGGTTATCTGGATGACTACGGAAGTTCGCGTTCCCGCCCTGCCCGAATCCATCACCGACGCCACCATTCTGGTTTGGCACAGGTTGCCTGGCGATCCGATCAGCCGCGACGAAAATCTGCTGGACCTGGAGACGGACAAGGTGATCCTGGAAGTCCCCGCTCCGGTCGATGGAGTATTGGTCCGGCAGCTTTTCGAGGCAGGCGACAGGGTCACCGCCGATCAGCTCTTGGCCCTGATCGAACCTGTCGCGGATAACACCCCTACCTCCAGCGAAAAGGCAAGTCCCGGTGGTCCGGTTTTGACACCATCGGTGCGGCGTCTGGTCAAGGAATTCGATCTTGATCCCGGCCTGATCCAAGGCACCGGCAAGGAGGGGCGCATCCTCAAAACAGATGTGGTGAAGTCCCTGGAAGGAGGGGGGGGTAAGCTCCCGGAGAATACAGTCTCCCGGCCCGAACGGCGCGTCTCCATGAGCCGGCTGCGCGCCCGTATTGCCGAGCGGCTGATTGAGGCGCAACAGACGGCCGCCATTCTCACCACCTTCAACGAGGTCAACCTGCAACGGGTCATGGAACTGCGGGACAAGTACAGGGAGACGTTTGAACAGGAACATGGCGTCCGCCTCGGGTTCATGTCCTTCTTCGTCAAGGCCTCGATCGAGGCCCTAAGGCGATTTCCCCTGATCAATGCCGCCATCGACGGCAATGACATCCTCTATCACGACTATTACGATATCGGCATCGCCATCGGCTCCCCGCGCGGACTGGTGGTCCCCATCCTGCGCGATGCCGAGCGGCTCTCCTTTTCTGGGATCGAGAAGGGGATCAAGGCACTAGCCAAAAAGGCGGAAGAGGGAACCCTGAGCTACGAGGAACTGACCGGCGGCACTTTCAGCATCACCAACGGCGGGGTCTACGGCTCCCTGCTTTCCACCCCGATCCTCAATCCGCCCCAGAGCGCCATCCTCGGCATGCACAGCATCCAAGAGAGGCCGGTGGCGGAAAACGGCGAGATCGTCATCCGCCCTATGATGTACCTCGCCCTCTCCTACGACCACCGCCTCATCGACGGCCGCGACGCGGTTTCCTTCCTGGTGGCCGTCAAGAAATACCTGGAAGACCCGGCGCGGTTGTTGTTGGAGCTATGATCATGAAACAAAACCCACGGGGACCGAGCCATGTCAGAAGTTGTAGGTAATTGCTGGAGCTGCGGCCATAAACTGGTCCGCTCGGACTACGGACGGGAATCACTTTGTCTCGCTTGCGGGAAACCGGCCCACGTCTGCCGCAACTGCCGCTGGTTTGCGCCGGGCCGGCCCAACGACTGTTTCGAGCCCATGGTGGAACGAATACTGGACAAGACCCGCGCCAATTTCTGTGGCTACTTCGAACCTGTCACGCGGGAAGCCCAGGGCGGTCCCGCCTCGGATGACTTGCGCAGACTGGCCGAGTCCTTGTTCAAGTGAACTGAGCCGTCAGCCCTTTTTCAACTCTCTCGTGGCGGGCCGGATGAGGTGCAACAGGCCGATTTCCTGCACAGCGCCTTCCACAAGATCGTGAACGGCCTTGGCGTCGGTGCAGCGCAGGGCGGACATAACCAGGTGCTCGGTAAAGCCCAGGCTGACTTGGCGCAACACATGTTTTACCCGTAGCAGGCTGCCGGCGCTCATGCTCAGCCTTCGGTAACCCATGCCCACCAGCAGGAGGGCCGAGAGGGGGTTGCCGGCCATTTCACCGCAGACGCTGATTTCTTCCACATGGGGCTTGGCATCCCGCATGACCTGCATCAGGGCCTTGAGTACGGAAGGGTGCATGTCGTCGAAGATGTCGGCCACGCTCGGGTTGTTGCGGTCCACCGCCAGCAGGTACTGGGTCAGGTCGTTGGTGCCCAGGGAGATGAAATCCACCAGCTTGGCCAGGGTTCCGGCTTGGAAGACGGCTGCGGGTACTTCGATCATGACCCCGATCTTCGGCATGCGAACCGGATAACCCTCCTGGATCAGTTCATCAAGGGCCTGTTTGATGAGCGCCTTGGCATCCACCACTTCGCTGACGCGGCTGATCATGGGCAGCATGATGCGCAGGTTGTCGTAGCCAACGGCGGCGCGCAGCATGGCGCGCAACTGGGTGAGGAAAATCTCCGGGTGGTCGAGCGATATGCGGATGCCGCGCCAGCCCAGGAAGGGGTTGGACTCCTGGATGGGAAAATAGGGCAGGGGCTTGTCGCCGCCGATATCCAGGGTGCGCAGAATCACCGGACGGGGGTGGAAGAGTCTCAGCACCCGCTGGTAGTTGCTCATCTGGACATCTTCGCTGGGGAAGCGGTCGCGCACCATGAAAGGCAGTTCTGTTCGATAGAGGCCCACGCCCTCGGCCTCATCCACGCCGAGCCCGCCCGTTTCGAAGACCAGACCGGTGTTCAGATAGAGGGGCACCCTGCACCCGTCGGTGGTCTGCGAAGGGAGTCCCTTGACCCGCTCGATCTCGGCGCTTTGCGCCCGCACCTCGTCCGCCAGTTTCCGGTATTCCGCGAACACCGAGGGCGGCGGTTCCAGGAAGACGCGGCCGCGATAGCCATCGACGATTACTTCCCTGCCTTCCAAGCGGCTGACATGGAGATCCGCCACCCCCATGATGGCAGGGACACCGAAGGCGCGCGCCAGAATGGCAACGTGGGAAGAGCTGGAACCCGTGGCGCTTACAATGCCCACCAACCGGCCTAGCGGCACTTCTGCGATTTGGACGGCGCTTACATCCTCTCCGACCAGCACCGTTTGGGAGGGGTAATCCGCGCCCCGGCGCTCCTCTTTCAGCAAGTGCGAGAGGATGCGCCTGCCCAGTTCGCGGATATCGGACATCCGCTCCCGCATATAGGGGTCTTCCATCTTTTCGAAGACGCGGCAGTGTTCATCGATGGTCCTGCGTAGGGCGCCCGGCGCCCAGCAGCCTTCCCGGATCAGCTCAAACACCCGGTTTACCAGTGAGTCGCTACGCAACATCATGGACCAGGCATCGAACAGCACCACTTCTTCGTCGGGCAAGCTGTCGCCCAGGCGTTCCTTCAAGCGCAGAATCTCGTGACGGGAGGATTCCACGGCGGTCATGAAGGATTCCTCCTCCCGCTGCGGATCGTCCGCCTTGCGGTCGGGGACAGAACGCAGGTCGGCGGACCTGAAGGCGACGACAGCCACCCCCATGCCGACACCCGGCGCGCCGGAGCGGCCCACCATGAAACTCCGTTGACGGTCCTTTCCGCCTTCCATGGCCGCCAGCTCGCCGCTGGCCATGGCATGGGTAATGGCGCCGGCTAACTGTGACGCCAGCGTCATCAGGAAGGTCTCTTCCAGTTCAGCGAATTTGCGCGGCTTCTGCTGCCTTACAACCAAGACCCCCAGCACACGGCGGTTTTGAATGATAGGTACGCCGAGAAATCCGTGAAAAAGCTGCTCTCCCGTCTCGGTGATGAAGTGGTAGCTGGGATGGGTCGGCGCATCGGCCAGATTGACCGGCTCGGCGCGTGCGCAAACCAGCCCGATCAGGCCCTTGTGAAAGGGCAGTCGAACCCGATCGACAGCTTGAAGGCGCAAGCCGTCGGTGGCACGCAGGACATGTTCTTCCTTGTCAAAATCGGTGAGATAGATAGAGCAGACATCGGCGCCGACGGCTTGCTTGACCCGATGCACAATGATCTCCAAAGCCGCCCTCAAGTCGGGGGCATCGTTGACCTCTTGTACTATGCTCCGCAGGATTTCCAACATGGAACCAGCCAAATTCCCACCAAACCCTAATTGTTCATAAATATAATGTGACCGCAACGATATTACCGGCACTGCAACCGCTTTTGCCTAACTATTTCATCCTTGAGGGCAGTTTCACTTTGCCGCTGCTTTGCGTCGGATTGGGCGCCCCAGACTATAAAAAACGGACCCTATTAACAGGATTTTTCCTGTAAATACGGTCAGCAATATAGACCGGCGAAGAGGGTAGTGATAACCGCTCAACTGCCCCGGCGCTCCGAAAACCCCCGATGCATTCCTCTCTCCGGTTCCTTGGAGGTGGATTGGGAAACATCCTCGGGAAACAGCAAAGGGGCCAGCTCCCGCAGCGCGCGTGAATAGACATTTCGTTTGAAATAGACCACATCCCTGATCGGGCGCCAGTAGTGAATCCAGCGCCAGTGGTCGAATTCGGGCTTATCGCATTGGTCGAAACAGAAATCGTTTTCGTCGCAAAGCAGGCGCAAGAGATACCAGCGCTGTTTCTGGCCGATGCAGAGTGGCTGGCAATTGCGGCGGACATATCGTTTGGGGAGACGATAGCGGAGCCATCCCTTGGTGCAACCCAGGATCTCAACCTGATGAGGCCCCAGTCCCACCTCCTCCTTTAGCTCGCGGAACAGCGCATCCTCCGGGGACTCGTTATCGTCTATGCCGCCTTGGGGAAACTGCCAGGCATCTTGACCTACACGACGCCCCCAAAAGAGTTTGCGCTGACCATTGCAGAGGATTATGCCGACATTTAGCCGGAAACCGTCTGAATCGATCACTGTTAAATCTTAGTTTTATATGAAATTGACCCCATTCAATCACATGCCCGTCCTCAGCGGCAAGCCCGATAAGCTACTGCTCGCAAAAGAAATTCGGTATAGTCAGCCCCTTTCCACCCTCCGCCGCGCAAAAATCCATGCCACTTGCCATCTTCGATCTGGACAACACCCTGCTGAATGGAGACTCCGATTACCTCTGGGGCCGCTATCTGGTAGAGCGAGGCATTGTTGACGGCGAGCGCTACGATAGGGAAAACGACCGCTTTTACCGGGAGTACGAGGCGGGCAAGCTGGATATCTTCGAGTTTCTCGCCTTCGCGCTGAAACCCCTGGCCGATAATTCACCGGAGGACCTGGGACGCTGGCGCGAGGAGTTCCTGCACGAGAAGATCGCCCCCATTATTCTCCCCGCTGGCCGCAACCTGATCGAAAAGCACCGCTCGGCGGGCGACACCCTGATGATCATCACCGCCACCAATGCCTTCGTCACGGCCCCCATCGCCGAGAGGTTGGGCATCCCCCATCTGCTGGCTACCGATCCGGAGATGAACGGGGGCCACTATACCGGCCGAGTGGCGGGCACCCCTTGTTTCCAGAACGGCAAGGTGGAGCGCCTTCAACAGTGGCTTGCCGCCCATGGCGCCGACCTCAAGGGCAGTTTCTTCTACAGCGATTCCCGCAACGACATCCCCTTGCTGGAACAGGTCGAGCATCCCCACGCCGTCGATCCCGACGAGGCCCTGACGGCCCACGCCCAAGAGCGGGGCTGGCCGATCATCTCCTTACGAAAATAATATGCAGCAGGGTTCTTCCTGGCTGATCCCACTGGTTTTGGCCGCGCTGGCCGTTTTCTTCCTCTCCCTCGGCAGCGGCAGTGTCCCGCTGGATGGCAAAACCCTCTGGCAGGCCCTCTGGGGCCAGGGCACGGAACTGAATCTGACCCTGGTCCAGCAGTTGCGTCTGCCGCGCGCGGTGGCCGGCTTCGTTGCCGGCGGCCTGCTGGCCCTGGCCGGGGCCTTGATCCAGATCCTGCTACGCAATCCCCTTGGCGACCCTTATGTGCTGGGCATCTCCGGCGGAGCCTCGGCAGGGGCCATGGTGGGGATGCTGCTGCAATGGGGCGGACAGATAACCCACCTGGCGGCACTCCTCGGTGCCCTGCTTTCCATGCTGCTGGTCTTTGGCCTGACCGCGCTGCAACGCTGGACCACCCACCGCCTATTGTTGACCGGGGTAGTGATCGCCGCCGGCTGGGGCGCCGTGGTCAGCCTGACCCTTGCCCTCGCTCCGGCGGAGCGCCTGCCCGGCATGGTTTTCTGGCTCATGGGCGATCTCTCCCATGCCGGGCTGCCTCTGGGCGCTGCCCTGGTGCTGGTTTTGGGGCTGCTCGTCTCGCTCTGGCTGGCGTCTCGACTCAACCTGCTGATGCTGGGTGAGATCCAGGCCGCCTCGCTCGGCGTGGAAGTTTCACACATCCGCGTCCTGCTGTTTCTGCTCTCCTCGTCGCTCACCGCCACGGCGGTTATCTTGGCAGGCAATATCGGCTTCATCGGATTGGTTGCCCCGCATCTTTTTCGTCTGACGGGCGGCAGCGACCACCGGGTGCTGCTCCCCGGCGCCCTGCTGGTGGGTGGCATTCTGTTGCTGTCGGCGGATACCCTGGCGCGGACGATCATCGCCCCGCAACAGCTCCCCGTCGGCGCTCTGACTGCCCTGATCGGTGTGCCGCTCTTTCTTTATCTTCTCAACCGGCGCTGAGCATGTCTCTGGAAGCCGTCAATCTCAGCCAGTCCTTTGGCGGCCGCAGTCTCTACCGGGGGCTGAATCTCCGCGTCAATCCCGGCGAGTGCTGGGGAATACTCGGCCTCAACGGCTCGGGCAAGACCACGCTGCTGCACAGCCTGGCGGGATTGCGCATCCCCACCGGCGGTCAGGTGTTGCTGGAGGGCAAGCCCGTCCGGGAAACGCCGCGCCGCCATCTGGCACGCCAGATCGGCGTCCTGCTGCAACAGCAGAGTGACGAGTTCCCGGTCAGCGTCCTGGAGACCGCCCTGGCCGGCCGTTTTCCCCACTTGGGCGTCTGGGGCGCGACAAGGGCATGCGATCTTGAGTTGGCGCGTCATTGGTTGGAGCGGCTGGGTCTGAGCGACTTCGGCGAGCGGCTGGCCAGCACCCTATCCGGCGGCGAACGGCGGCGGCTGGCGGTCGCCACCTTGATGCTGCAAGGGCCTCGCATCGCCCTGCTCGACGAACCGGACAACCACCTGGACCCCGCCCGGCGCAAAGAGATCCTGGAATTGCTGGCGGGGCACTTTACCACCGAGGGACGCAGCGCCCTCATGACCCTCCACGACATCAACCTGGCCCGGCGCCATTGCAGCCATATCCTGATGCTGAACGGCGAAGGGGACTGGCTCGCCGGAAGGGGGGACGAGCTGCTGACCCAGGCGCGGCTGGAATGGCTCTACCGCTGTCCCGTCACCCGGATCGAGGGACCTTCGGGACCCATTTTCTTGCCGGGGTACTGAGATGCTATGAAAAAATCCCACGAAGGCTCGCACCCACCGTCTCCAAGCTTTGATGAAACGCCGCACTGGGGTCTGCCGGCAACCTTGCTGTGGAGTATCCCTGTCAGCCTCCTTTTCGCCCTTCTGCAAATCGCCACGCTGTATCTGGTCATGCAGCCCATGGAGGGACCGGACAATGGGGAGATTTTCGGCAACCTGGAAAATGACGGAACCCTGCTGGCCCTGGCCACCCTGATCACATCCGCCGGCTGTTCACTGCTGGTCATGGGGATTATTCGGCTCAAAAAGGGAAGCCGGCTCCGGGACTACCTCGCCTGGCGCGGCGTTTCCCCACGGGTTGTGTTGCGCTGGTTTCTCCTGCTGACCTTGCTCATGATCCTGTCCGATGCCCTCATGGCCGGACTGGGGCGCCCCATCATTCCTGAATTCATGACCCGGAGCTACGCGACGGCGGAGCCCCTCTGGCTGTTATGGCTGGCGCTGATCGCGGCCGCGCCCTTATTCGAGGAGATCCTGTTCCGGGGCTTTCTGATGCGGGGATTGCAGGGAAGCTTTCTCGGCCCCTTGGGCGCAGTGCTGGTGACGACCCTCCTCTGGTCCTCTCTTCACCTCCAGTACGACGGGTACGGCATCGCCACGGTGTTTGTCTTTGGTCTCCTCTTGGGCTCGGCAAGGATCATGACCAGATCCCTGCCCCTCTCCATCGCCATGCACGCCTTCATCAACGGCGTGGCCACCCTCCAGACGGCCCTGTTCGGCTAGTTTTACCGTTCGAAGGAAAGGAGCATGGGGCATGGTATGGTTCCATGCTTGCTGCTGCGCTGGCCGTATTGGCAGGAAAAACCGGTAAACCCTGTCTATTCTTCACAAATCTGCCGGGAGCAGATTTGGACGCCGGTACGGCGCCCGTAGGGTGGAAAACAGGGACGTTTTTCATCAATTCGAAGCAACTGGAAGATCTATCAAGCCATGACAGAAACCCCTTCTCCTGGGCAGGCTATTCCTGCCGCCGATGCATCCGAGGTAGCGGTGACGCAGTGGGATCTCAACGATCCCCGGCTGTATCTGAACCGTGAGCTGACCTGGCTGGAGTTCAATAAGCGGGTTCTGTATCAAGCAGAGGACCGCCGCACGCCATTGCTGGAGCGGGTGAAGTTCCTCGCCATCGTCAGCAGCAATCTGGATGAGTTTTTCATGAAGCGCATCGGCGGCCTGATGCAACAGGTGGGGGCCTGCATGGCGAAGCTGTCGGTGGATGGCCGCACGGCGCAGCAGCAGCTCGCCGAATCCCTCGCCAAAGTGCGCGAGATAGAGCAGCGCAAGGAGGGGCTGCTGTTCGGGGTACTGGATGAGCTGAAGGCGCATGAAATCCGTTTGCTGCACTACGAGGACATGAGCGAAGAACAGGCGTCACGAATCCGGGACCACTTCTTCATCAACATCTATCCGCTGATGACGCCGCAGTCCATCGACCCGGCCCACCCTTTCCCTTTCCTCTCCAACCTCTCTTTCAACCTCTTGGTGACGGTGCGGATCTCCGACAAGTCGGATAAGACCTCCCTGACCCGGATCAAGATCCCTGTCGGCGGCGGGGTTCCCCGGTTCGTGCGGGTGGGGGACGCCAACCACTTCGTGACACTGGAGGAGGTGGTGGCCCACAACCTGGACATGCTCCTGCCGGAGGTTGAGGTGGTTTCGGTCGAGATGTTCCGCGTCACCCGCAACGCCAACACGGAGCGCAACGAGGAGCACGCGGAGGATCTGCTGTCGATGATCGAATCGGAGCTGCGCGAGCGGCGCTTCGCCCCCATCGTGCGCATGGAGATCCTAAAGGGGATGGACCCGGTGCGCCGGGGCATGCTGGCGGCCGAACTGGGGCTGGTCGAGGAGCGCGATGTCTCCGAGGTGGACTGCATGCTGGCCATGCGCGATCTTTTCGAAATCGCCGCGCTCTCACAACCGGATCTGCACGATCCGCCCCATGAGCCCCTGGATCACGCCGAACTGCGGCGGGCACAAAACATCTTCCATAACATCCGCGACAACGGACCCTTTCTGTTGCAGCACCCCTACGAGTCCTTCGCCAACACGGTGGAGCGCTTCCTGCGGGAGGCGGCGGAAGACCCCAAAGTGCGGGCCATCAAGATGACCCTCTACCGTACCTCGGGTGAATCCAGGGTGGTCGATTATCTGGTCCGCGCCGCGCGTAACGGCAAGCAGGTGGCCGTGGTGGTGGAGCTGAAGGCCCGTTTCGACGAGGCCGCCAATATCCGCTGGGCATCGCGCATGGAAGAGGCGGGCATCCACGTCACCTATGGCGTCGTCGGGCTCAAGACCCACTCGAAGATCATCCTGGTGCTGCGCCAGGACTACAACGGCCTTCAGCGCTACCTGCACATCGGCACCGGCAATTACCACGCCGGTACGGCGCGCCTCTATTGCGACCTGGGGCTGCTGACCAACGATATGGCGCTTGGCCAGGACGCCACCGAGCTGTTCAACTACCTGACCACAGGCTACACCCCCCAGCGAAGCTACAAAAAGTTGCTGCCCTCGCCGAAAATCCTTAAGAAGGCCCTGCTGAAGAAGATAGAACGGGAAAGGAAGCTCCATGCCCCCGATAAGCCGGGGCTGATCCAGTTCAAGATGAACGCCCTGGAAGACGTGGACATCACCCGCGCCCTCTACGAGGCAGCGCGAGACGGGGTGCAGGTGGATTTGATCGTGCGCGACACCTGCCGCTTCCGGCCGGGCCTGCCGGGGATTTCTGAACATGCCCGAGTCCTTAGCGTGGTCGGGCGGTTTCTGGAACACGCCCGCATCTACTACTTCCAGAACGGCGGCGAGGAGGAGTATTTCATCGGCTCCGCCGACTGCATGATCCGCAACCTAGAATCGCGGGTGGAGGTGGTGACCCCCGTCGAGAATCCCAAGCTGCGGGTGTTTCTGCGGGAGCAACTGGACGCCCAGCTCAACGACTATCGCAGTGCCTGGGCGATGCAGCCGGACGGTACCTACGTGCAAAGGACTCCTCGCAGCACAGAGGAAGAGACCGGCTGCCAGCAACGGATGATCGCCCAGGCAGAGAAGCGGCTCAAAAAGGCGGAAAAGGAGGTGAAGATGCTGGGAAAATCAAAAAAGGTCTCCAGCCGCCGCAATCTCCGTTGAGGGTCGATTCTCACACTCCGTGCCGAAGAAACCTGCCGCCCGCATCCGGCCTGCTAAATTTCGTATCAAAAACTTTCGTCATGATTTGGAGATAGAGATGGTTTCTTTGCAGACCCCGATTTGTGAATTCGGTAAACCGGCCATTGATTTCGCGCTGCCCGGCGTGGATGGCAGGATATGGACCCTGGCCGATTGCCGGGGTGAGAAGGGATTGCTGGTGATGTTCATCTGCAACCATTGCCCCTATGTAAAGGCCATCCGTGACCGGCTTGTGCGTGATCTGCGGGAACTGCGGGATTACGGCGTCCATGGCGTGGCCATCATGTCCAATGATCCCTCGCTCTATCCCGAAGATTCCTTCGACAACATGAAGCGGACGGCCGAGGAGTGGGATTTCCCCTTTCCTTACCTGCTTGACGAAACCCAGTCGGTTGCCAAAGCCTATGGGGCAGTCTGCACGCCCGATTTCTTCGGTTATAACGCCGATTTACAGTTGCAATACCGGGGGCGGCTGGATGAGAGCCGCAAGGAGACAGCGCCGGAAGGCGTCAGGCGCGATCTGTTCGAGGCTATGAAGGAAGTGGTTTTACGAGGGCACGGCCCGGAACAGCAGATCCCCAGCATGGGATGCTCCATAAAGTGGCGGGAGTGATTTCCCCAGTTTGCTTTATGGGTATATAGACTAATTGTCAAGCCCGGCTGGTTGCCCTCGGCGGGTCGATAGAGGAGAATGTGCGGCCCCAATGCCGCCCAATACGCAGATTTACGCCCGGCGTGCCGATCACGGCGGGTATGCAGCCGGGTCTGAACCTGTCGCTGTGCAAAGATTTCTTTTCAGCCTTATCTTTTTAAGAATCCCAAGGGGAAGTCATTATGTCCTCACGCAAAGAACTTGCTAATGCCATCCGCGCCCTCAGCATGGATGCCGTACAAAAAGCCAATTCCGGCCACCCCGGCGCGCCCATGGGCATGGCCGATATTGCCGAGGTGCTTTGGAACAGCCACCTGAAGCACAACCCGGTCAATCCGGGATGGGTCGATCGCGACCGCTTCATCCTCTCCAACGGCCATGGCTCCATGCTGGTCTACTCCCTGTTGCACCTGGCAGGGTACGACCTCTCCATGGACGATCTGAAGGGCTTCCGTCAGCTCCATTCCAAGACCCCCGGCCACCCGGAATACGGCTACGCCCCTGGCGTGGAGACCACCACCGGCCCCCTGGGGCAGGGCATCTCCAACGGCGTGGGCATGGCCCTGGCCGAGCGCACCCTGGCGGCCCAGTTCAACCGGGACGGCCACCACATCGTCGATCACTACACCTACGTCTTCCTGGGGGACGGCTGCATGATGGAAGGTGTCTCCCATGAAGCCTGTTCCCTGGCCGGCACACTGGGCCTGGGCAAGCTGATCGCCTTCTGGGACGACAATGGTATCTCCATCGACGGCCACACCGAGGGCTGGTTCCAGGAGGATGTCGCCAAGCGCTTCGACGCCTACGGCTGGCATGTGGTACGCGACGTGGACGGCCACGATGCCGCCGCCATCGACCGCGCCATCCATGACGCCAAGAGCGTCAACAACAAGCCCAGCCTGATCTGCTGCAAGACCGTGATCGGCTTCGGCGCGCCCAATCTCTGCGGTTCCCACGACTGTCATGGCGCCCCCCTGGGTCCGGACGAGATCAAGGCCACCCGTGAGAACCTGGGCTGGAACCACGAACCCTTCGTGATCCCGGCCGAGGTCTATGCCGGTTGGGACGCCAAGGCCAAGGGCAAGGCCGCCGAGGCCCATTGGGCCGATAAGTTGGCCGCCTATAAGGCTGCATACCCCGAGCTGGCCGCCGAGTTCGTGCGCCGCATAGCCGGCGAGCTGCCCGCCAACTGGGCGGATGCCTCCAGCGCTTACGTCAATGCCTGCAACGAGAAGGCCGAGTCTCCGGCCACCCGCAAGGCCTCTCAGAACAGCCTGAACGCCTACGGCGCCCTGCTGCCGGAGTTCCTGGGCGGTTCCGCCGACCTGACCCCATCCAACCTGACCTCCTATAAGGGCTCGGTGACCATCAACGACACGGTCGCCGACGGCAACTACCTCTCCTACGGCGTGCGCGAGTTCGGCATGTCCGCCATCATGAACGGTGTTTCTCTGCACGGGGGATTCATCCCCTACGGCGGCACCTTCCTGATGTTCTCCGAGTACGCCCGCAACGCCCTGCGCATGGCGGCTTTGATGAAGATCCGCAGTATCTTCGTCTACACCCATGACTCCATCGGCCTGGGAGAGGACGGCCCCACCCACCAGCCCGTGGAGCAGATCCCGACCCTGCGCATGATCCCCAACATGAGCGTCTGGCGTCCCTGCGACACCGTCGAGACCGCCGTGGCCTGGAAGGCTGCCATCGAAAAGAAGACCGGCCCCACCAGCCTGATCTTCTCGCGCCAGAACCTGGCCCACCAAGCGCGCAGTCCGGAGCAGGTCACCAACATCGCCAAGGGCGGCTATGTCCTCCGCGACTGCGACGGCAAGCCGGATGTCATCGTCATCGCCACCGGTTCCGAGGTCGATCTGGCGATCAAGGCAGCGGAACAGAGCGGCCGAAAAGTGCGCGTGGTCTCCATGCCCGCGACCGACATCTTCGATGCCCAGGATGCCGCCTACAAGGAATCCGTGCTCCCGCGCGATGTCACCGCCCGTGTGGCCGTCGAGGCCGCTGTGACTGGCGGCTGGTACAAGTATGTGGGTCTGAACGGCAAGGTGATCGGTATCGACCGCTTCGGTGAATCCGCGCCTGCCGGCCAGTTGTTCAAGGAGTTCGGGTTTACTGTCGAAAACGTGGCGAAGGCCATCGAAGAAGTTCTTTAAACGGGACACAGGCGGGCCGCGATGTCCGCCTTTCCCCGCATCTCTAGCTGAAATTCAGGAGAAAACCATGACCATTAAAGTAGGTATCAACGGGTTTGGCCGCATCGGCCGTATGGCATTCCGCGCAATCGCCAAGGATTTCCCCGGCATCGAAGTGGTCGGCATCAACGACCTGCTGGACCCCGAATATCTGGCCTACATGCTCAAGTACGACTCCGTGCATGGCAACTTCCCCGGCAAGATCGCAGTGGAAGGCAATAGCATGATCGTCAACGGCAAGAAGATCCGTCTGACCGCTGAGCGCGATCCGGCCAACTTGAAGTGGAACGAAGTGGGCGCCGATATCGTCATCGAGTCCACCGGCTTCTTCCTGACCGAGGAATCCTGTCAGAAGCACATTGAGGCCGGCGCCAAGAAAGTGGTCCAATCCGCCCCCTCCAAGGACAAGACCCCCATGTTCGTCTACGGCGTCAACCACGAGACCTACGCCGGTCAGGCCATCGTCTCCGCCGCCTCCTGCACTACCAACTGCCTGGCCCCGGTGGCCAAGGTCCTGAACGATAACTGGGGCATCAAGCGTGGTCTGATGACCACGGTGCATGCCGCCACCGCCACCCAGAAGACCGTCGATGGCCCGTCCTCCAAGGACTGGCGCGGCGGCCGTGGCATCCTGGAGAACATCATCCCCTCCTCCACCGGGGCCGCTAAGGCCGTCGGCGTGGTGCTGCCCGAACTGAACGGCAAGCTGACCGGCATGGCCTTCCGCGTGCCCACCTCCGATGTCTCCGTGGTGGACCTGACCGTGGAACTGGAAAGGCCCGCCAAGTATGCCGAGATCTGCGCCGCCATGAAGGCAGCCTCCGAGGGCGTGCTTAAGGGTGTGTTGGGCTATACCGAGGAGAAGGTGGTCGCCACCGATTTCCGCGGCAACTCAGCGCCTTCTACCTTCGATGTCGATGCCGGTATCGCCCTGGACGAGACCTTCGTGAAGGTTGTCTCCTGGTACGACAACGAGTACGGTTACACCTGCAACATGCTCCGCTTCGTCGAGCACGTGGCCAAGTAACGATCTTCATAAGGCCGATGGGGCGGGCCGCGAGGCCCGCCCCTTTTCAAGAAAGGCATCCGTTGAGCCCCTGGGTTCACCCGATCCCTTTTAATCAATTCATCTACCCCATTCATAGAGGTAAGCCATGTCGTTCATCAAGCTCACCGATCTCGATCTCTCCGGCAAGCGCGTCCTGATCCGTGCCGATCTGAACGTGCCCGTCAAGGAAGGCAAAGTCACGTCCGACGCCCGCATCACCGCCTCCATGCCCACCATCGAGCACTGCATGAAGGCGGGCGCCAAGGTGATGGTCACCTCTCATCTAGGCCGTCCCACCGAGGGCGAGTGGTCCGAGGAGGTCTCCCTCAAGCCCGTGACCCAGAACATCGCCGGGCGCCTGGGCAAGGAAGTGCGCCTCATCAAGGACTGGGTGGACGGCGGCTTCGAAGTGGCCGAGGGCGAGCTGGTGGTACTGGAGAACTGCCGCGTCAACAAGGGCGAGAAGAAGAACAACGAAGAGACCGCCCGCAAATATGCCGCCCTCTGCGATGTCTTCGTGATGGACGCCTTCGGCACCGCCCACCGCGCCGAGGCCTCCACCACCGGCGCCGGGCGGTTCGCCCCGGTGGCCTGCGCCGGTCTGTTGTTGGCCGAGGAGCTGGACGCCCTGGCCAAGGCCCTGGCCAACCCTGCCCGGCCCATGGTCGCCATCGTCGGCGGCTCCAAGGTCTCCACCAAGCTGACCGTGCTGGAGGCCCTCTCCGAGAAGGTGGACCAGCTCGTGGTCGGCGGCGGGATCGCCAACACCTTCCTGGCCGCCACCGGCAAGAACGTGGGCAAGTCCCTGTGCGAGCACGACCTGATCCCCATAGCCAAGGCGCTGATCGAGAAGATGGCCGCCCGTGGCGCCTCGATCCCGATTGCCCTGGATGTGGTCTGCGGCAAGCAGTTCGACGCCAATGAACCCGCCGTGCTGAAAAATGCCGATGAAGTAACCGACGACGACATGATCTTCGACATCGGTCCCCGGTCCGCCCAGCAACTGGCCGACATCATCGCCAAGGCCGGGACCATCGTCTGGAACGGCCCCGTGGGCGTGTTCGAGTTCGACCAATTCGGCGCAGGCACCAAGACCCTTTCCATGGCCATCGCCGATGCCCCCGGCTTTTCCCTGGCTGGCGGCGGCGACACCATCGCCGCCATCCAGAAGTACGGGATTTACGACCAGATCTCCTACATTTCCACCGCCGGCGGCGCCTTCCTGGAGTACCTTGAGGGCAAGGTCCTGCCTGCCGTCGCCATGCTGGAAGAAGCGGCGAAGACAAAGAAATAAAACATAGGGGGCGGGACCCCAGGTCCCGCATCCAGAGGAGATTCGATGCTGAGACGCACCAAGATTCTGGCAACCCTGGGTCCGGCGACGGATGATCCCGGTGTGCTGGATGAGTTGATCCATGCCGGCGTGGACGTGGTCCGCGCCAACCTCTCCCACGGCAGCCATGAGGAACACCGCAAGCGGGTCGAGACCCTGCGCGGCCATGCCCGCGCCGGTGGCCGCCATGTCGGTCTCTTGGCCGATCTGCAAGGGCCGAAGATCCGCGTCGGCCGGTTTATCGAGGGCAAGGTCCAGTTGGAAGAGGGCGCACGCTTTTCTCTGGATGCGGATTGCCCCCTGGATGCCGGTGATCAGACCCGCGTCGGCCTCACCTTCCCAGACCTGGTCCAAGATGTGGCCGCTGGCGACACCCTGCTGCTCGACGACGGGGCCATCATCCTCGGGGTGGTCGAGATCAAGGACAACTGCGTCTGTTGCAAGGTCCTGGTGGGCGGCGATCTGTCCAACAACAAGGGCATCAACAAGCAGGGTGGCGGACTTTCCGCGCCGGCCCTGACCGATAAGGACAAGGAAGACATCAAGTTTGCCGCCGCGATCGAGGCCGATTATGTCGCCGTCTCCTTCGTGAAGACAGCCGGGGATGTCATCACCGCCCGGCGCTTGCTGCGCGAGGCTGGCGGCCAGGGGGGCATCGTCGCCAAGATCGAACGGGCCGAGGCCCTCGACCATATCGAGGAGATCATCAACGCCTCGGACGCCATCATGATCGCCCGTGGCGATCTGGGCGTGGAGATCGGCGATGCGGAACTGCCGGCGGTCCAGAAGCACCTGATCAGCCTGGCGCGATCGCTGAATTGCGTGGTGATCACCGCAACCCAGATGATGCAATCGATGATTGCCAGCCCGATTCCCACCCGCGCCGAGGTCTTCGATGTCGCCAATGCCGTCATGGACGGAACCGACGCCGTCATGCTCTCCGCCGAGACCGCCGCCGGGAAGTATCCGGTGAAGGCCGTCGAAGCGATGGACCGCGTCTGCCGCGAGGCAGAGAAGCAGTCTCAGGTTCGCTGCTCCGATCACCGCCTCAATTCCGTCTTCGGCCGGGTGGACGAGGCCATCGCCATGGCCAGCATGTACACGGCCAATCATCTGGGGGTCAAGGCGATTGCCGCCTTGACCGAGTCCGGTTCTTCCGCCAAGTGGATGTCGCGCATCAGCTCGGGTATACCTATTTACGCCTTGACCCGGCATGTGGCGACCCGTAGAAAGGTAACTCTCTTTCGCGGCGTTTATCCGGTAGGCTTCGACGTGGTCCATACCGACCCGAACCTGGTCAACAAAGAGGTGATAGACGAATTGCTGAAGCGCGGCACGGTTCGCGAGAACGACTTGGTCATCATCACCAAGGGCGACCGCTCGGGCGTCGAAGGCCAGACCAACATCATGAAAATCATGCGTGTCGGCGAGCATGCGCTCCCGCCGGCCGATTAAGACAAATCGTCAACAAAGGAGACCCAAAATGGCTCTGATTTCTCTGCGTCAGCTTCTGGACCACGCCGCCGAACATGGCTACGGTCTGCCCGCCTTCAACGTCAACAACATGGAACAGGTACAGGCCATCATGCAGGCCGCCGCCGCCACCGACAGCCCGGTCATCCTGCAAGGCTCCGCCGGCGCCCGCTCCTATGCCGGCGAACCCTTCCTGCGCCACCTGATCCTGGCCGCCCTGGAGGCCTATCCCCATATCCCGGTGTGCATGCATCAGGACCACGGCGCCAGCCCCAGCATCTGCTTCCGCTCCATTCAGTCCGGTTTCAGCTCGGTCATGATGGACGGCTCCCTGATGTCCGACGGCAAGACCCCCTCCACCTATGAATACAACGTCGACACCACCCGTCATGTGGTCGAGCTGGCTCATGCCTGCGGCGTCTCCGTCGAAGGCGAGCTGGGCTGCCTAGGCTCCCTGGAGACCGGCAAGATGGGCGAGGAAGACGGCCATGGCGCCGAGGGCGTGCTGGATCACTCCGCCCTGCTGACCGACCCCAACGAGGCCGCCGACTTCGTCGCCAAGACCCATGTGGACGCCCTGGCCATCGCCATCGGTACTTCTCACGGCGCCTACAAGTTCACCAAGAAACCGACCGGCAAGGTGCTGCGCATCGACCGCGTCAAGGAGATCAACGCCCGCATCCCCACCGTCCACCTGGTCATGCACGGCTCCTCCTCCGTCCCGGAAGACTGGCTGGCCATCATCAACCAGTACGGCGGCGACATGGGCCAGACCTATGGCGTGCCGGTCGAAGAGATCGTGGAAGGCATCAAGCACGGTGTGCGCAAGGTCAACATCGACACCGATCTGCGCATGGCATCTACCGGCGCCATCCGCCGCCACATGTCTGAGGACCGCAAGAACTTCGATCCCCGCAAGTTCCTGAAGGAAGCCACCAAGGGCATGACCGGCATCTGCAAAGCCCGCTACGAGGCCTTCGGCACCGCCGGTCAAGCCAGCAAGATCGGCAAGATCTTCAACCTGGAAGAGATGCAGAAGCGCTACGACAAGGGTGAGTTGGACCCCAGGGTCAACTGATCCGCCTTGGCGGGAACTGAGAAGGGCGCTTCGGCGCCCTTTTTGTTGGGATAAGGGCACCTCAAAAAATTCAAGAAAATCGGATTTTTAGAGATGCCCATAAGGTGTTCACCTTGGCGTACTCTTCTACCGAGACATACCCTTGGGGCGGATTGAGGGAGAGACCTCACCGAATTTCAGGATGGCCATGCCGATTACCCTGGACAAAAAAACGCCATTGACCAGCCTGCGCGGTGTAGGCCCGAAAAACGCCGAACGCCTGGAGAAACTGGGGCTCTGTTCCGTCGAGGATGTTCTGTTCCATCTGCCGCTACGCTATCAGGACCGCACCCGCGTGATGCCCATCGGCTGCCTGCGTCCGGGGGATCAGGCGGTGATCGAGGGGGCCGTGGAGCTGGCCCAGGTCAAATTGGGCCGACGCAGCTCCCTGCTGGTCCATTTTTCCGATGGGACCGGTTTCGTCCTGCTGCGTTTCTTCCACTTCACTAGCGCCCAGAAGAATGCACTTCAACCGGGTGTGCAGCTGCGTTGTTTCGGCGAGGTGCGCAACGGCCCGGCTTCGCTGGAATTGGTCCACCCGGAATACCGGCGGCTCGACGGGCAGGAACCCCAGGCGGTGGAGGAGAATCTGACCCCGGTCTATCCCACTACCGAGGGGCTGCACCAGCTCGCCTGGCGCGAGATCACGGGGCAAGCGCTGAGGCTGTTGCAGCAGGACGGTCTCTCATTGCCGGAACTCATCCCCCAGCCGTTGCTGGCGGCCCAGGGGTTTCCGTCCCTTAAGGAGGCTCTGCTCTTCATGCACAGGCCCCCGCCCGATGTGCCCATGGCCTTGCTGGATGAGGGAAATGTCCCGGCCCGGAACCGCCTGGTTTTCGAGGAGCTGCTCGCGCACCAGCTCTCCCTGCGCCTGCTGCGCCGCGAGCAGCGCGGCAAGCTGGCGCCTCCCCTGCGGGGCGATGGGCGATTGCGGCAGCAGCTCCTGGCCGGGCTCCCTTTCGCCCTGACCCCGGCGCAACAGCGGGTGGCGGCGGAGATCGGCGCAGACCTGACCGGGGAGCATCCCATGTTGCGCCTGGTTCAGGGCGACGTGGGATGCGGCAAAACCCTGGTTGCCCTGATAGCGGCCTTGCAGGCGATCGAGGCGGGGTTTCAGGCCGCCCTCATGGCCCCCACCGAACTGCTGGCGGAGCAGCATTTCCGCAATCTTTCCGCCTGGCTGGTTCCCCTCGGGGTCGATCTGGGCTACCTCAGCGGCCGGGCCAAGGGGAAGGCGCGCCGGGAACAACTGGCACGCTTGGCGAGCGGTGAGTGCCGGCTGCTGGTGGGGACCCACGCCCTGTTCCAGGAGGATGTCGTCTTCCAGTCCCTCGGCCTGGCGATCATCGACGAGCAGCACCGCTTCGGGGTCCACCAGCGCCTGGCCCTGCACGAGAAGGGGAGCAGTGACGGATGTGTCCCCCACCAGTTGGTGATGACGGCGACCCCTATCCCCCGCACCCTGGCCATGACCGCCTATGCCGACCTGGACCTCTCCATCATCGACGAACTGCCCCCTGGCCGTACACCAGTCAAGACCGTGGCCTTGCCCGACAGCCGCCGCGACGAGGTGGTGGCGCGGGTGGCTGGGGCCTGCCGTGGGGGGCGCCAAGCCTACTGGGTCTGCACCCTTATCGAGGAGTCGGAGGCTCTGCAATGCCAAGCCGCCGAGGAGACGGCGACCGGACTGGCGGCTGGCCTGCCGGGGCTGAACATCGGACTGGTCCATGGCCGCCTGAAACCGGCCGAAAAAGAGGCAGTGATGGCCCGGTTCAAGGCGGGCGAGATCCATCTGCTGGTGGCCACCACGGTGATAGAGGTAGGGGTGGATGTCCCCAACGCCAGCTTGATGATCATCGAAAACCCGGAGCGTCTGGGGCTTGCCCAGTTGCATCAACTGCGCGGGCGGGTCGGGCGCGGGGCGGTGGAGAGCCACTGCCTGCTGCTCTACCACGCGCCCCTGAGTGAAAACGCCCGTACCCGGCTGGACGTGATGCGCGAGACCAATGACGGCTTCGTCGTGGCGCGCAAGGATCTGGAGCTGCGCGGTCCTGGCGAGGTATTGGGGACGCGCCAGACCGGCTTGGCGCGCATGCGTATTGCCGACCTGCTGCGCGATCAGGCGTGGATACCCCAAGCCCAGGCGGCAGCCGACCGACTGCTGGAGCGGTACCCCGAACAGGCGGCGCCCCTGGTGGAGCGCTGGGTGGGCAATCGCCTAGATTACGGGCGTGTGTAAAGGGTGAGATAATCCTAGAAACCTCGGTTGACGAGTTGAAGTGTGCGGTATTCGGGGTGCAGGGCAAGGCGCATGGACGCGGAATGGCTATTCCTTTCCAAGGGTTGCAACGCTGCCACGCGCCCCGAATACCCTGCAATCCAGCTCGTAGCGGGGTCACTCACCTGGGTGAGTTTCATATTTCTGTGTTCTTCCTGATAAAACGAGACCTTGCCTAACACTGTGAAGCGGGCAACTGAGGATTCTAGGATAATGGCCCCCTTTGGTTTTCAGGCTTCTTTATGACCCCAACCCTCGACCGTCGGCCGCTGAAACACGACCCAGGCTGGTTTCTGCCGGGGAGCGGGCGGGGCTTGGTTCCTCCGGCGGGGGTTCGGGGATGGCTGAGTGATGCCGGGTCCCTCACCCAGCGCCTGCGAACGGCCTGTGGCGGTTTGTTCAGCGTCCATGTCCGGCGCCAAGCCTGGTCCAGGGGCTATCCCGGCGAGGCGGGTCTGCTCGGCATCAAGCCCAATCGAATCGCCCTGGTGCGCGAGGTGGAGTTGCGCTGTGACGGGGTGGCTTGGGTCTTCGCCCGGACCCTCATTCCCGTATCCAGCCTTCGGGGTCCTGCGCGGCGGCTGAAGATGCTGGGCAACAGGCCGCTGGGGGCGGTGCTGTTCGCCGATCCGGGCGTGACGCGGGGAGAGACCCAGTTCGTTTATTTGACGCCGGGGCAGCCCCTCTTCGAATCGGCCGTGGCGGGGCTCCCGGTTCGACCCGGCGGATTGTGGGGCCGGCGGACCCTCTTCAACCTCGCCGGCAAGCCCCTCCTGGTAAACGAGATATTCCTGCCGGGGATACCGCCGGATGACGACTGCATGGATGCAGGAGGTAGGGCGACGCAGGATGCCAAAGCCGAAGAGATTGGCCATGCAGCCCCTTGAGCGCCTTTACGCCTACGCCGATTTGATCCGCATCCGCCGCCCCATCGGCATCTTTCTCCTTCTGTGGCCCGCCCTATGGGCGCTTTGGATCGCGGGCCAAGGGGCGCCGGACTGGCGGGTGGTGCTGATCTTCGTGCTGGGATCGGTCCTCATGCGCTCCGCCGGTTGCGCCATTAACGACTACGCCGATCGCCACATCGACGGCCAAGTGGAGCGCACCCGCGTCCGCCCCCTGGCGACCGGCGCCGTCAGTCCCCGTGAGGCCCTGCTGGTCTTCGCGGTCCTCAGCCTGACCGCCTTCGGTCTGGTGCTGTTCCTCAATTGGCCGACCGTCGCCATGTCCTTCGTCGCCGTCCTGCTCGCGGCCCTTTACCCCTTCATGAAGCGTTACACCCATCTGCCCCAACTGGTGCTGGGCATGGCGTTCGGCTGGGCAGTGCCTATGGCCTTTACCGCGCTGACCGGAACGGTGGCGTTCGAGGGCTGGCTGCTCTACCTGGCCACGGTCATCTGGGCGCTGATCTACGATACGGAATACGCCATGGTGGACCGGGAGGACGACATCCGCATCGGGGTCAAATCCACCGCCATCCTCTTCGGCAGGCACGACCGCCTCGTCATCGGCCTGTTGCAGGCGGCGATGCTCGCGCTGCTGCTGGCGGTGGGGCTGTCGGCGGGCCTGGGGGTTTTTTACTACCTGGGCCTGGGTGTGGCTGCCGTGTCCGCCGCCCATCAGCAGTACCTGATCCGTGGCCGTGAACGTCAGGCCTGTTTCCAAGCCTTTTTGAACAATAACTACTTTGGATTGTCTCTCTTTCTGGGACTCTTACTGGATTACCTGACGCTATGAAACATCGAGCCTTGTTACTCCTGCCTCTTCTGCTAACCCTGGTCTGCCACCCTTCCCTGGCGGAGGAGAAGCAACCCGAGGTGCTGAAGTGGGACGCCCTGGTGCCGGAAGGCTTCAATCCCGACAAGCTGTTTGAAAAATATGAACTCGACAAGATGAAAGACAGCGATCCCCGCGCCGACGAGTTTATGCGGGAGATGAAACAGGTCTGGAAGGCCGCGCCAGTGGTGGAATCCATGGAAGGCAAATACGTGAAGCTGCCCGGCTTCGTCGTGCCCCTGGAGACTGAGGGCGGTAAGGTCAGCGAGTTCTTCCTGGTCCCCTATTTTGGGGCCTGCATCCATGTCCCGCCCCCGCCCGCCAACCAAATGGTCTATGTTGTCATGGAGAAAGGCCAAAATATCGAGGTAACGGGCGAGATGTTCGAGGCGGTCTGGGTCACCGGCACCCTCAGCATCAAGCGCACCAGTAACGAGCTGGGCGACGCGGGTTACGTCCTCAATGCGACCGCCACCGAACCTTATACAGAGGAGGAAGGTTCCATCACTATCGGTCCTTGAGGCCTATGGCAGCACCTGTTGAACCTACTTGAATCTTGTATTTATCGGAGTCATGAAATGAAAGTTCAGGAAATCAAGGGCATCGCCCTGGGAATGGGGATCAAACCGGGCCGCATGAAGAAACTCGATCTGGTTCGCGCCGTTCAGCGCCATGAGGGCAACGACGACTGTTTCGGCACGGATCGGATACGGCATTGCAATGAAGCAGGTTGCCTCTGGCGCGGGGACTGCGCAACTGAGGCGAAGAGCGCCTGAGCTATATCCTTATCCGGAGCAGGCACGCTCCTGTTATATTGTATCCATTGCCCCCCGCCCCGCGAAATGTATAAGTAAACATGCGAAGCCAGCGTCCCTTATTCCTTTTTCTTGTCCTTTGCCTCTCTCCCTATCCGGTGCTGATGGCCGATGAGCACCGCCAGTTGACATCCCATGTCCATGGGGAGGCCCGGCTGGACATCGGTATCGAGGGGCAGGATATGGTCCTGGAACTTGAGTCCCCGGCCATGGATATCCTGGGTTTCGAGCATGAACCGGCCAGCGAGGCCGAACACAAGAAGGCACATGAAGCCGAAGAGCAACTGCGCTCGGCCGATGCCCTCTTCACACTGCCCGAGAATGCCCAATGCAAGCTGACTGCCGCCGAGGTCAAAGCGGGCGGCGGAACGCATGAACATGAAAAGGGAGGGGAGGAGGGCCATCGGGATTTCGATGCCCAATACGCCTTCCGTTGCGCAGGCGGGGTCCCCGGCTGGATCGAGGTCCGTCTGTTCGACACCTTCCCTTCCTTACACAGGCTCCATGTCCAACTGGCCGGACCCAAGGGCCAGAAATCGGCGGTGCTATCGGCGGGCAGCAACCGGATCGAGTTTTAATAAGGATGGCAATGGAGCCGCCCGTCGTCGATCTGACCGGCCTCGCATTTACCTGGCGGGGGGCGGCCAAGCCCATTCTGAGCATTGCCCGGCTCAGCCTTGCGCCAGCCGAGCGCATGTTCGTCAAGGGGCCGAGTGGGAGTGGCAAGAGTACCCTGCTCGGTCTGGTGGCCGGCGTCAATGTGCCCGATTCCGGTTCCGTCCGGGTATTGGGGCAGTCGTTGGGCGGGATGGGCGGCAGCGCGCGCGACCGCTTCCGCGCCGACCACATGGGCGTGATCTTCCAGCAGTTCAACCTGCTTCCCTATCTCTCCGTGGTGGAGAACGTGCTCCTGCCCTGCCGTTTCTCCCGGCGCCGTCTGGCAAAGGCCTCGGCGCAGGGTGATGCCAAGCTGGAGGCGGAACGCTTGCTGGAACACCTCGATATCGGCCAGGGGATTCTCCACCAACGGGTTTCCGAATTGAGCGTGGGCCAGCAGCAGCGGGTGGCTGCGGCACGGGCGCTGATCGGCGGGCCGGAACTGGTGATCGCCGACGAGCCCACCTCTTCCCTGGACGCCGACCGTCGGCGCGCCTTCGTGGAATTGCTGTTTCGCGAGTGCCGGGAGGCGGGGTCCGCGCTGATGTTCGTCAGTCACGACTCTACACTGGAACCCTTGTTCGACCGTTCCGTCCACCTGGACGAAATCAACGGGGCAGGCTGATGGCGGTCCTCACCCTGGCCTGGAAAAGCCTGCTCAACCGCCGCTTCACGGCGCTCCTGACCCTGCTCTCCATCGCCCTGAGCTGCGCCCTGCTGCTGGGGGTGGAACGTATCCGCCACGAGACCCGTCAGGCCTTTACCCAGAGCGTCTCCGGGACCGACCTGGTGGTGGGCGCCCGCAGCGGCGCGGTTAACCTGCTGCTCTACGCGGTCTTCCATATCGGCAACCCGACCAACAACATCTCCTGGCAGAGTTACCGGGAGATCGCAGCCCACCCCAAGGTGGACTGGACCATCCCGATCTCCCTAGGGGATTCCCATCGCGGCTACCGGGTAGTGGGCACCTCCCCCGATTTCTTCACCTACTACAAATACGGCGCCAAACAACCATTGGACTTCGCTTACGGCAAGCCCTTCGAAGGGGTCTATGAGGCGGTGGCCGGCAGCGAGGCGGCGGCATCCCTCGGTTACGCCCTGGACCAGGAGATCGTTATCGCCCACGGAGCCGGCAATGTCAGCTTCGCGGAACATGGCGACAAGCCTTTCCGCCTAGCCGGTATCCTGGCGCCGACCGGGACCCCGGTGGACCGTTCCCTCTTCGTGTCGCTGCAAGGCATCACCGCCATCCATGTGGGCTGGCAAGGCGGCGCTCCCGTCCCCGGTTTAAAAATCCCCGCCTCGGCTGCCGCCAAGCTGGCAAAGGAGCCGAGCGACATCACTGCCTTTTTTGTCGGCCTGAAGTCGAAACTTGCCACCTTCAACCTGCAACGCCATATCAACCAATACCTCCAGGAACCCTTGACGGCGGCCTTGCCAGGCGTCGCCCTGGAAGAGTTGTGGGGCATGATGGCCCTGGCCGAGAAGGCACTCATGGCCATGTCCTTCATGGTGGTGCTGGTGGGCCTTACCGGCATGCTGAGCCTAATGCTCAGCGCCCTCAACGAGCGGCGGAGGGAGATGGCGATTCTCCGTGCCCTGGGGGCGAATCCCTGGCAGATATTGCTGCTGGTGGTGGGCGAATCGCTCTTTCTTACCCTCTCGGGTATCCTCGCCGGGCTCTTGCTGCTCTACGCCCTGCTATGGCAGGCCCAGCCACTGATTCAGAACCGGCTGGGGCTCTTCCTTCCCATAAATCCGCCCAGTTCCACAGAGGTGATGCTGATGGGGGCAGTACTCCTGGCCGGTCTGCTGGCGGGACTGGTCCCTGGTCTACGCGCCTACTTCTACTCGCTTGCCGACGGCATGAATATCCGTGTGTGATTTTGACGGACGGGGCTTGAGGTTATCCCCCGCCCGGCTGTCTTGGCTTGCGTGGTATTCTATCGACTGATCGCAAATCGGCCTGGCGGGGAGGCGGCGGCCTTCACCACGGCCCAGGAGGTAACTGCCCATGAAAAAAATGATGCTCAGCCTGCTGATTCTCCTGCTCAGCATGGGCCTCTACCTAGCCTCCTTCGTGGAGATCCCGGTTGTGGACAGGCAATCGGACGCCTATTTCGCCGGTACCCTTAAGTCGGCGACCCTGGCCTATGCGACTACCCGTGGGGTGAACGCGGTCGTCTCGGTACTCAAGGAGTCCGAGGTGCAGGTTTCGCCTGCGGGCGTTGGGCTGACCATCGCGGCGGGGCAGATACTCGACCCCATCGACGATATGACCGAGCGGCTCTCCTCCGTCATCGTCATGGCCATCGTCTCGCTTGGCATTCAGAAGATCGGCTTTGAATTGGGTGCGGCCTTCAGCTTCAAGCTGGTCGCTGCCCTGATCCTTCTCTTTATCCCCGCGCTTTGGCTGAACCTGCGGGCGCCCAACCCGATGCTCCGCCTGGCGGTGAGGTTTTGCTATTTCCTTTTGGTCCTGCGCTTCCTGCTGCCGGCCTCCTCCCTGGTCAACGACTATCTCTACGAGAATCTGTTCAAGGCCAAGATCGAGGATTCGGTGAAGAGCCTTTCGGTGATCTCCTCGGATTACAAGGAGATGAGCACCATGGAGCCGGAGGGGGAAAGGGGCTTTTTCTCCTCCCTGACGGGGGCAGTGGGGACCCGGATCGAAAAGACCAAGCAGGCCTTCTCCCGCGTACTGGAAAACGCCGAAGGGGTAATTACTTCACTTTTGAGCCTGACGACCCTCTACGTCGCCCTGTTCATCATCCAGGTGCTGTTCATTCCGCTGGGAATGCTCTGGCTGTTGACGAATCTCGCCCGCTCTCCGACCATCGACCTCCTGACGGATCGGGTCCTGGCGCTGTTCGGCAGCCCGGACTTGGGTGAGAGGCTGTGAAAATACCCCCCCCCCGCCTGCTACTGGGAGTAGGCCAAGCCGGCATTGCCTGGCGCAGCCGGGGTTATGGCGTTGCAGGGAAATAGGGTAGCATCCACGCATATTTCATTCTGGAGCCCAGCCCATGTCCGCCTTGATTTGCGGTTCTTTCGCCTACGACACCATCATGGTCTTTCACGACCATTTCAAACACCACATCCTTCCGGAACAGGTGCATATCCTCAATGTCTCCTTCCTGGTTCCCGACCTGCGCCGTGAGTTCGGCGGCTGTGCCGGCAATATTGCCTACAACCTGAAACTGCTGGGCGGCGAAGGCAAACCCATGGGCACCGTCGGCTTCGATTTCGGCCCCTACGCCGAATGGATGGACCGGCAAGGCATCAGCCGGGATCATCTGAAAGTGATGGATGGCACCTACACCGCCCAGGCCTATATCACCACCGACCAGGACGATAACCAGATCACCGCCTTTCACCCCGGCGCCATGAATCACGCCCATGAAAACCGCGTCAGCGATGCGGCAGGCACCACACTGGGACTGGTTTCCCCTGACGGACGCCAGGGGATGGTCGAACACGCGGAGCAGTTTGCCGAGGCGGGCATCTCCTTCATCTTTGATCCGGGTCAGGGCATGCCCATGTTTAATGGCGATGACCTCAACCGCTTCGTCAAACAGGCATCCTATCTGGCCTTCAACGATTACGAGGCCAAACTGATGCAGGAGCGTACCGGCAAATCCCCCGAACAATTAGCGCGTGAAACAGAGGCGGTCATCGTCACCCGTGGCGGTGAGGGCTCCCTCATCTATGCCGCCGGCAAGGTCCATGAGATCCCTCCCGCCCCCGTCCGGTCCATCGAGGACCCCACGGGTTGCGGTGATGCCTACCGCGCCGGGCTGATCTATGGCTTGATGAACGGCATGGACTGGGAAACTACTGGCCGCATCGCCGGCCTCATGGGCGCCGTCAAGATCGAGCAGGCCGGAACCCAGAACCACCGCTTTACCCTGGATGAGTTCAAGGGCCGCTTCAAAGAGGCCTATGGTTTCAATTTCTGATTCAAAGTGAGCCGCATCCCCATGGCCAATACGACAGATCTTCTGAAACAGCATCTGCTTTTCTGCAACCTCAGCGATGAACAGATGGCCCAGGTTGGTCGGCACTCGCGTATCGTCAGCTATGCCAAGGGAAGCCATCTGTTCGAACAGGGTGATGCGGCAACCCACTTTTTTTATCTAGTGGAAGGCCAAGTTAAGCTGTCTATATATTCGGCATCCGGTGATGAAAAGGTGATCGAGGTGATCAAGCCGGGCGGAACCTTCGCTGAATCCCTGATGTTCCGCGATGCCCCGTACTACCCCGTAGCCTGCCAGATGCTGCTTGACTCGCGGCTGGTAAGCATTGAGTCCCGCGCCTTCAAGCTGCTCTTGCGTGAATCGGTGGATACCTGTCTTGCCATGCTGGCCGATCTAAGCAAGCGCCTGCACGGACTGGTTAGCGAGATCGACAACCTGAGCCTGCACAGCGCCCTATGCCGGGTTGCCAGTTACCTCTCGGCACAAGCCCCGGAACAGACCCTGGAGTTTGATCTCAACGTCCAAAAACAGGTACTGGCGTCCCGCCTGTCGGTCAAACCTGAGACCTTCTCGCGCCTCATCAAGCAACTCTGCTCCGACGGACTGATCGAGCTGAACGGACCCAGGGTCAAGGTCCTTAACCCCAACGGGCTGCGGGCGCTTGCCAGAAGCTGTTCCCAGGACATGGAGAGTTTCACTGACTCCTTTTATCTATCCAGTTAAGGATAAAGTCCCTGATCCCGAGGTGATCGTTCAGGTCCAAGAGGGGTATCTCCGGCTCCACCGGCAGGCTCCCATCCGTAGCCACAGCGATGATATGGGGGTCGGACGGAAACAGAAGCGGCTGTCCCGTATCGGGACGATGAAGTTCTATCTTCGGGAAGGCCTCGTGCCGGAATCCCTCGATCAGAACCAGATCCAGCACGGCCTGATCCAAGTGGGACAGCATTTCATCCAATACGGGCTCGGCGGGCTCCGCCACTTCGGTCACCATGGCCCAACGATGGGCAGAGGCGATCAAAACCTGGCCCGCCCCCGCCTTGCGCAGTTCATAGCTATCCTTGCCGGGAATGTCGATTTCGAAACGGTGGTGGGAGAGTTTGATCAAGCCTACCCGCACCCCCTGATCCGCCAACAAAGGCAGCAATTGCTTCAATAGGGTGGTCTTACCTACGCCACTGTATGCGGCAAAACCCAACACCGGTTTTTCAGCGTGCTTCAACATGACGTCATGTTCCCCTTCGGCTAGGACGCCATGCCCAGGCTGGACTGGCATCGAAGGCGAAATATGCGCCCCCGATGCCATTCGGACAAGGCTCACTTCGCCTCTGGGTTGGAGGATTTCAGCAGGGGGTTGTTTTCCACCGCCTCTTCCCATCCTGCGGGAAGGGAATGGGCGATTCCCTTGTGACAATCGATACAGGTCTGGCCTGCCTCGATCGCCTCTTCGTGGCGAGTGGCGCTACGCGACTCCTGCTTGGTGAAGTCCATGGAATCGAAGTTGTGGCAGTTACGGCACTCGCGAGAGTTGGATTTTTTCATCCGCTCCCACTCATTCGTTGCCAGTTCCAAGCGTTTTGCCTCGAACTTCTCCGGGGTATCGACGGTACCCAGCATCTTGTGCCAGAGCTCATTGCTGGCCTGGATCTTGCGGCCGATCTTGTGAATCCAATCCTTCGGCACATGGCAATCAGGGCAGGTTGCCCGCACCCCGGTGCGGTTCGTGAAATGGACTGTCTCTTGCAGTTCCTTGTAGACGTTCTTCTCCATTTCGTGGCAGGAAATACAGAACGTCTCTGTGTTGGTCAGTTCCAGGGTCCAGTTGAAACCGCCCCAGAGCATTACGCCGAGAACGACACCAACAATCAGGGTTCCGGTGAAAATCTTGGAAAACATCTTGATCACACTCTAGTAATTGTAAAAATCAACCGTTCCAATCGGGTGGGTCCCTGAGAGAGAGCCCCTCAGGGACCGGCGCGCCCTGGGCGCGCCCCGATTCACAGGGAATTGTCGACCAGGGGCTGGGCGTCGACTTGCGGCGCATGGCATGTATCGCAGAACCAGCGGCGCATGGAGATGTCCTGCAACTTCTTGCCGTCCCGGTCAAGGAAGTGGCTGTCCCCCACCTTTGGCGCCTTTTCCTTTTCGTGGTTCTTTTCGCTATGGCACTTCATGCAGCTATTGTTTTTCAGTGTAATCGTCTCCTTTTCGATCCCATGGGGGATCAAGGGAGGCTGCTTTTTATGGAAGCGTTCGAAGCCACCCTCGGCCTTCAGCGGCTTCTTTTGCTCGAAAGACTTCTCCTCCTTGTCGATGGGGTTATCCCCCCTCAAGGTTTGAACATCGGCGTATACCGCAAATGCCAACATTGAAGCCATCCATCCCAAAACCAGTGCTCGAATCGTTTTTTTCATGGTGCCCTCCACCAGGCTAATGAACTTGTGAAGCTTCCGCAATCGTACGCAACCCTCATGGCTGTTGCGTCGTACCCCTCAGGCTTTCCACCTTCTCTTCGTTGTTGAAACGCAAACCAAAATTGAAGACGTCCTTTGAGCAGACATCGATACAGCGACCACAGTTTGTACATTCCCCGGCCAGGATCACCGGACCAACCCCCTTGCCGGCACCTTTCAGCGCCGGCTTGATGACTTGCGGTTCCGGGCAGACAGCAAAGCAATCCATGCAATCGTTGCAACTTGCCCTCTGATCGGCCCGAATACGCAGGGGACTCAACTGGCCTATCAGCCCGTAAAGCCCACCCATAGGGCAGAGATGGCTGCACCACCCCCGCTTCGCCACCAGGAGATCGAACAGGAAGACCGCAAGGATCACCGCCCAAGCCAGCCCCATGCCGAAGATGATGCCCCGCTGCACGATGGAAACGGGGTTGAACATCTCGAAGGCCAGGGTCCCTGTAACGGCTGACAGTACCACCACCATTCCCAGCATCCAGTAGCGCAGCCCCCTGGAAAAACGGGCACCACCCCGGATTCCCAACCGCTCCCTCGTCCAATAGGCGGCATCGGTGACCCAGTTCAGGGGACAGACCCAGGAACAAAAGACACGTCCACCAACCAGCAGATAGAAAAGAGAAACGATCAGAACCCCGATGAGGGCATCCACCGCAGGGGCCATGCCCGCCGCCAGCATTTGCAGGAACAGGATGGGTTCCGTCATCGGCACCCTGTCCAGCAACAGGCTCGACGACAGATTGCCTTTGATGATCCAGACCCCGGCCAACGGTCCGAGCAGGAACAGCAGGAACACTGAAACCTGGCTCAGCCGCCGCAGGATCAGCCACTTGTAGGCGCCGAACCATCCCTTGGCTTGGACAGCCTCCTTGCCTACTTCGCTGTAACTCGCCATCACCGGCCCTCCAGACCACGGTTAAGGACATCGGCCGGACCGGAGGGAGCGGGCGTTTCCGCCTTCTCCAAGATCAGGCCCTTGCCTCCGTGCTCATAGCGAACCCCTTCGGGCAGGTTATAGCGATGTTCCAGGTCCGGCGTTACCAGTGACTCTCCGGCCTTGGCCTTCTCCTCCCAACCCTTCCGGTAGTGGCTGGCCAGCTTGCCCTGAACCAGATGCTTGGGCAGAACCCGTATGGCCGCCTCCTCCAGAATGCAGCCCTCCTCGCACTTACCGCAGCCGGTGCAGTGCTCGGAGTGAACCACCGGCAGGAAACGGGCATGCTTGCCGGAACGGACGTTGTGCTCCTTTTCCAGCGTGATCGCCTTACCGCGAATCGGGCAAATGTTGAAGCAGACCTCGCAACGCAGACCCAGAAAGGCAATGCAGGTCTCCTGATCGGAGACCACCGCCAGCCCCATCCTGGCCTTGTTGATGTCGGTCAGCTCGTGGCTCAGGGCACCCGTAGGACAAACCGGTACGCAGGGAATGTCCTCGCACATCTCACAACCGGCCTGGCGGGCGAAAAAGTAAGGCGTACCCAAGGGAACGCCGTCGCCCAGCCTGCCCAGATGAAGCATGTCGTAAGGGCACCCCCGAATACAGAGCCCACAGCGAGTACAGGCAGCGAGAAACTCCTCCTCCGGCAAGGCGCCCGGCGGTCTCAACGCTTGCGCGGGCAAAGCCCCCGCGCGCTGCGCGTAGACACCGATACCCAGACCCAGCAGACCAATCCCACAAGCGGTCCTGGCCATTTCGGCCAGAAACTGCCGGCGCGTCGCCTGACTGGTTCCTCCGGCTGGATTGTCGTCGCTCACCTTTGTTCCCATGACTGATACTGCCAATACCAATGCCGCACTAAGGCCGGAATGTAGCGGCGGCCCCCACCCCAAAGGGAAAAGGCCACCGCCATCCCCCGACCGTTACGCCTTCACTACCTTGACCGCGCACTTCTTGTAGTCGGTTTCCTTCGAGAGCGGGTCTGTCTGATCCAAGGTCACCTTGTTGATCAGGCGGCTTTCGTCAAACCATGGCACAAACACCAAACCTTCCGGAGGCCGGTTGCGTCCGCGGGTATCGACACGGGTAATGATCTCGCCACGACGAGAGATCACCTTCACTTCCGAGCCGTCACGCAGATTGCGTTTCTTGGCATCCTTCGGGTTCATGTAGACAACGGCGTCCGGCATGGCCCGATGGAGTTCCGGCACACGCCGGGTCATGGAGCCGGAATGCCAGTGCTCAAGTACGCGCCCGGTGCAAAGCCAGAGGTCGAACTCAGCATCCGGGGCCTCGGCCGGCGGCTCGTAGGGGCCAAAGATGATATTGGCCTTGCCATCCTTCTGGCCGTAGAAGTTCACCGCGCCCTTGGCCACCGTATCCGATACTTTGACATGGGGGTCATAGCCTTCGCGGAAACGCCACAGGGTCTCCTTGCCGTCGATTACCGGCCACCGCAGGCCACGCACCTTGTGATAGGTATCGAACTCGGCCATCTCGTGGCCCTTCTTCGGCATACCCTCGGCGGTATTGAACATCCGGTACTCTTCGAACAGCCCCTTCTGGACGTAATAGCCGAAGTGGTCCATCTCATCGTTGCCGTAATTGTTGCCGCGGTCGTCGGTCACCTGCTGTTTCGGGAACTTGTTGACCTGGCCGTTTTCGTACAGCACTTCGTATAGGGTCTTGCCCTTATACTCCGGCATCTTCGCCAGTTGCTCCTCGGGCCAGACCTCTTCGGTCTTGAAACGCTTGGCGAACTCCATCACCTGCCACATGTCGGATCGGGATTCGCCCGGCGCCTTCACTTGCTGGCGCCAGAACTGGGTGCGGCGCTCGGCGTTGCCGTAGGCGCCTTCCTTCTCGATCCACATGGCGGTGGGCAGTACCAGATCGGCGGCAATGGTGGAGACCGTCGGATAGGGATCGGAGACGGTGACAAAGACATCCGGGTTACGCCAGCCGGGGAAGGACTCCTGGTTCGTGTTGGCGGCGGCCTGCATGTTGTTGTTGCACTGCTGCCAGTAACAGTTCAACTTGCCGTCCTTCATCATGCGATGCATGAGCACGGCGTGGAACCCAACCTTGCCGTTGATGGTTCCCTCGGGCAGCTTCCAGATCTTCTCTGCGTAGGCACGATGATCCTTGTTCATGACCACATGGTCCGCCGGCAGACGGTGGGCGAAGGTACCCACCTCGCGGGCCGTGCCGCAGGCGGAGGGTTGACCGGTCAGGGAAAAGGGGCTGTTGCCGGGCTCGGAGATCTTGCCCATCAGCAGGTGGATGTTGTAGACGTTGCCGTTCTGCCAGACCCCGCGGGTATGCTGGTTCATGCCCATGGTCCAGAAGGAGGAGACCTTCTTGCTGGGGTCCGCGTAGACCTTGGCCAGTCTCAGCAACTGATCCTGGGGCACACCGGACATTTCGCTGGCCTTTTCCACCGTGTACTCGGCGACAGCCGCCGCATACTCCTCGAAGGTCATGGGGTCCATCTTGTTGGGATCGCCCTTGTTCTTCTCGGGATCGGCTGGGTCGTTGGCGGAATAACCGTTGTTGGCCGCCGCCACCTCCAGGGGGTGCTTAGGACGCAGGCCGTAACCGATATTGGTCACCGCACGCTTGAAGTTGACCTTGTTGGCAACGAAGTCCTGGTTATAGGCCTTGTTCTGGATGATGTAGTTGGCGATGAAATTGGCGATCGCCAAATCGGACTGCGGCTTGAATACCATGCTGTTGTCGGATAGTTCGAAGCAGCGGTGCTCGTAGGTGGAGAGCACATGCACCTCGCTACCCGCCTTGGTCAGACGAGTATCAGTCAGGCGAGACCAGAGGATGGGGTGCATTTCCGCCATGTTGGCGCCCCAGAGGACAAAGACATCGGCGTGCTCCAGGTCGTCATAGCAGCCCATGGGCTCGTCGATGCCGAAGCCGCGCATGAAGGCGACCACTGCCGACGCCATACAGTGGCGGGCGTTGGGGTCGAGGTTGTTGGAACGCAGACCGGCCTTCATGAACTTGGAGGCGGCATAGCCCTCCCAAATGGTCCATTGGCCGGAGCCGAACATGCCGACCCGTGAGGTGAGTTTGTCGACAGGCTTGCCCTTGTTTTCCTCCATGCTCTTGGCAATGGCTGCCTTCCACTTTTCCGCCATCACATTGAAGGCCTCGTCCCAGGAGACTTCCTCGAACTTGCCGTTCTTGTCGAATTTACCGTCGGTCTTGCGCAGCAGCGGTTTGGTCAGACGGTCCTTGCCGTAAAGGATCTTAGGCAGGAAGTAGCCCTTGATGCAGTTCAGGCCACGGTTGACCGGGGCATCCGGGTCGCCTTGGGAAGCCACCACCTTGCCGTCCTTGACGCCCATGAGAACACTGCATCCCGTACCGCAATAGCGGCAGGCTGCCTTGTCCCAACGGACATCCATGTACTCATCCTTCTCCTCTGCCGCCAGCGCCTCCTTAACCCCCGGGATGGTAACCCCGGCGATGGCGGCGGTCGCCGCTATGGCGTTGGTTTTGATAAAGTCCCGTCGTGTTTGTTTCATGACCAGGTTTCCTCTCTTATATTGCCTCGTTGTCATCTTCGCGATGGTGATAAATCAGCGATGCCGACAGCACGCCCTCCAGCGTCTGTATCGCCATCATGGACTCCGCCATTCGATCCTCGTCGTCCTCCTCCAAGGTGACCACCGCACGCCCCTCTTCACTGACGCCATGGACTTCCACTCCGGAAATGGCCAGGAGCCGTTCGCGAACGGCGCCAAAACCCTCAGGGTGCGCATGGACCAGAATTCCACAAATATTCATTCAGCCCTCTCATTATTGGTTGACCAACCCATCCCTCGGGTGGCGTGGACAGGCTCACCGCCGCTGGGTGCCCTGATCTTCACAGCGCCCACCGGGCAGATCGAAAGGCAGGCGCCACACCCGGTGCAGGCCTCCATGAGGATGTTGACCTCGGCACGACCGCCGGTTTGCAGCCGGAACCTAATAGCACGGGCGCCGCACGCATCGCCGCAAGCACGGCATGTGATCCCTCGCCCGGCAAGACAGCTCCCATCGACCCTTGCCTTGACCGGCCATGCAGGCTCCTGGGATCGCATCAATGCCCCAGGCTTGCAGACATCGGCGCACAGGCCGCAAAAACTGCATCCCCCCCGCTTGAAATCGACGGCGGGGAAGCCTCCATCACCGCGTACGAGTATCCCCTCGCCGCAACCCTCGATGCAGGCATTGCAGCGGGTACAGAGAGCGCTAAACTTTGCAGGCAAAGCCCAGGGGGGACGGATCGGCTCTTCCGCGTGAGCCCCGATACGTCCCCTCAAAAGGTTCCTCCGGCTATGATCGACTGCTGCTGACTGCATGGTTCCTGGGGTGTAATGCCTAACTGGTCGCCAATACACACCTGTTACGGGGTCAATAACTTGACGATTATCAAGTCGGTTTCTGGAGTAGGGCGTAGGTTGACCCAGGTCATAACAAATAGGCAGTGAATCCCATGAGAGACTCATTCGGCCGAGAGATCAGCTACCTGCGGTTGTCGGTGACGGATCGTTGCGACTTCCGCTGCTTCTATTGTCTGCCGCGCGATTACCGTGGTTTCGCTACGCCAGAGCACTGGCTGAGCCCCTCAGAGATAAAGTGCTTGATCAGTGTCTTTGCCGGCTTGGGTATTCGCCATGTGCGACTCACGGGTGGCGAGCCCCTGGTCCGGAAGGAGTTGCTTGAGATAACCCAGCGCATAGGAGAAGTAGCCGGCATCGAGGAGATCTCGCTCAGCACCAATGCCTCTCGGTTGCGGCAACAGGCCAGCGAGCTGCGCAAGATGGGAGTGTCGCGACTCAATATCAGCCTCGATTCATTGGACCCCTCGACCTTCGAGAAGATCACGGGCGGCAATCTGAGCAAGGTCCTCAACGGCATTCAGGCTGCCGTTGATGTGGGATTCCACCCGCTCAAGCTCAATATGGTGGTCATGAGGGGGATCAATGATCATGAAGTCGAGAAGATGGTCGACTTCTGCATGGATCAGGGGCTGACGTTGCGTTTCATCGAAACCATGCCCGTCGGACGGAACGGAATCGAGGCCAACCGCCACTTCATCCCGCTCAGGGAAATAGAGACGCGCCTGCGCCAGCGCTATTCCTTGCAGCCAGCCGCCATGCGCGGTTCTGGCCCGGCCCGTTACTTCCAGGTAGGCGGGACCGGTTTGGTTATTGGGTTCATCACACCGCAATCCCAGCACTTCTGCGACACCTGCAACAGGGTGCGCCTCTCCGTGGAAGGGGACCTGCACCTCTGTCTCGGCAAGGAGAACCGGATCTCCCTGCGGGATATGCTGAGAGAGGGTGCCTCCGGCGACGCCATCGCCGAGGCCATCATCGCCGGCGTTCGACTGAAACCGGAGCGCCACAGCTTCGACCAGCCGGAGACCCACGTCCTTCGGCCCATGTCCGCCTTGGGCGGATAGGATTCCAGCTGGAGACCGGAGACCTGGGGTAATGCCAATTTCTATCCGGCATGCTTAAATCAGCCTCACGGCTTCCAACTCCGAAGAAAGGCATGAGCACAAAAACCGAACAACCCCTGAAAATCGCGGTGCTGACTCTTTCCGACAGCCGCGACCTGTCACAAGACAAATCCGGCGACACCCTGGTGCAACGCCTGCAAGAGGCGGGGCATGAATTAGTGGACCGGGACTTGGTCCCGGATGACATCTACAAGATGCGCGCGGTGGTCTCCAAGTGGATTGCCGACCCCGGCGTCCAAGTGATTTTTACCACCGGCGGCACCGGCGTGACCGGCCGCGACAGCACCCCCGAAGCCATCGCCCCCTTGCTGGACAAACAGATCGAAGGCTTCGGCGAGCTGTTCCGTGCCATCTCCTTCGCCGAGATCGGCCCCTCCACCCTGCAAAGCCGCACCATCGCCGGCATGGCCAACGGCAAGCTGATCTTCTGCCTGCCCGGCTCCACCGGCGCCTGCCGCACGGCCTGGGACAAAATCCTGCGGCCCCAGCTCGACATCAGCACCCATCCCTGCAACTTCGCCGCCATGTTCCCCCGCTTCCTGGAAGGGAGGGCGTCATGAGCGAATGCGGATGCAGTCAAGCCTCGGGCAAGATGCGCTGCTATGACGAGGCCGTAGCCCAGCTCCTGGCGGCCGCCAAGCCCCCGTTCCGGACCGAGATTCTGTCCATCGAACAGGCCCTGGGCCGCATCCTAGCCGCACCGGTCGAGAGCGCCATCAACGTCCCCGCCTGGGACAACAGCGCCATGGATGGTTACGCCTTCCGGGCTCAGGACATCACCGGCCCCGGTGATCGCCTGCCCATCAGCCAGCGCATCCCCGCCGGCCGGGCGGGAGAGCCTCTGCAACCCGGCACCGCCGCCCGCATCTTCACCGGCGCCCCCATCCCGGCAGGAGCCGATACCGTCGTCATTCAAGAGGTCTGCGAGGCGGACGGCGGCTTCGTCATCGTCAAGGAGCCGCCCAAGCCGGGGGCCAATGTGCGCAAGGCGGGCGAGGACATCAAGTCAGGTCGGACCATTCTGCAACCGGGAGTGAAGCTGGCCCCCCAGCACCTGGGCTTGGCTGCCTCGGTCGGTATCGCCGAGGTCGAAGTCTACCGGCGGCTCCGGGTTGCTCTGCTCGCCAGCGGCGACGAGCTGGTCATGCCCGGCGATCCCCTCGGCCCCGGCCAGATCTACAACTCCAACCAGTTCACCGCCACAGGCCTGTTGCAGGCCCTGGGCTGCGAAGTCATCCCGCTGGGGATCGTCGAAGATACCCTGGAGGCCACCTGTGATGCCCTGACCTGGGGCGCGGCGGAGGCCGATCTGGTCATCGCCTCGGGCGGCGTCTCCGTCGGCGAGGAGGATCACGTCAAGCCGGCGGTGGAGAAGCTGGGTTCGCTGGACCTCTGGAAGATCGCCATCCGGCCCGGCAAGCCGGTCGCCTTCGGCCACATCGGCCAGACACCCTTTATCGGCACCCCCGGCAACCCCGTTTCCCTGTTCGTCACCTTCCTGCTGTTTGCCCGGCCATTCATTCTCAAAATGCAGGGCGCCACCAACCCGCTGCCCACGCCGCTGACCCTGGAAGCCGACTTCGACTGGCCCAAACCCGACAAGCGGCGAGAGTACGCGCGAGGCCGCCTGGAGATCGGCGCCGACGGCAAGGCCCGCGTCAATATCTTCCCCAGCCGCTCCTCCGGGGTATTGAGCTCGGTCGCCTGGGCCAATGGCCTGGCGGTAATCCCCGAGAACCAGACCCTCAAGCGGGGCGATCCGGTACAGTTCCTCAGCTTTGGAGAACTGCTGTCATGATCCACATCCTCTATTTCGCCAGTCTGCGCGACCGGGTCGGCGCCGCTTCGGAAGAGTTGGAGATAACCGATGAGGCCCGCGTCGGCGCCATCGTGGAAATCCTGAAAGGACGCGGCGGCGCCTGGGCCGAGGCCTTCGGCGGCAAGACCCGCGTCCTCGCAGCCGTCAATCAGGAGATGTCACGGCCGGAGGACCCCGTCAAGGATGGAGACGAACTAGCCTTTTTTCCGCCGGTGACGGGGGGATAAACCCCCACAGCCAGTAGCCTGTCGGCAGCCTCTCAACACTGGGGACAAGATTCCAGCGGCAGCCCACGCTTGATCCAACCGGGACTGGCGGCGCTGTCGGACATGCCCTCCTTGACGTTGTAGACTTGCACAACCTCGCGGCCGGTCTCGTCCAGATAACGCACCTGGTAATAGATCCCGCGGCTCTTGGCAAATGCCAGAAACTCCCGTTCCAGCGCCTCCCTCGCCTGCACCGCCTTGGGCGAGGAGGAATTTTGCCGGCGAACGGCCAGAAAATGGGTCAGGGGCGCCGACTCGCTGAGAAAGGCGATATCTCCCTTGGCGGATGAGAGGAAGGAATCGATGCTCCGCTGCAGGCCCGAGACCAATTGCCGTTGTGCGTTCAACTCCTGGTTCAGGAGCGACCGGCCGGATACCTCCATGGAATAGAGGCCGGTGGCGACTACCGGGATCAGCGCCACCAGCATGAAGGCAAACAACAGTTTATAGCGGATACGACTGTAGAATTTCACGGGGTTCCCCCTCGGTTGCGATTATGCCCAAGTGGTTCGTCCGAGGCGCGGACGGGTGACCACACCCCGCAAAACCCGGCAGTTTCCGCGCCAAATACCTAGTCAAGGCCCATCCCATGGACCCGGCCGCCGCAGAGGCTGGCGGGCGCTGAACAGCTCGTAGGGAGAGGATTCGGCCTGACGCAGGGCCTCCTGGAGCAAGGGCGATGGGGAACGGGCCAGGGTGGCGCGGTAAAAATCGGCGTAGAAGGCATCGGGTTGGACGATGACGCGGAACACAAGTCCCTGGGCACGGGGGTCAAGGGGCCGGTCGTAACCGTAGCGGCGCCGTTCGCCGGGCATCAGACGGGTGTCGGCGCGTTCCGCCGTCAGGTCCAGGGTTACATCGCGGGCGATGAGATGACGCTCGACGCTGGAGCCGATCGGCCTTCCTTCCCGATCCTCCTGACCGATCTCCACCTGGACCCTGGGCGTGACGTAGGTGGGAAAGGCATGGCCTGCCCCGGTATTGGCGAGGCTCAGTTCCGCCCGGACCCGGCCCCCGGCGGTGGAGGAGGGAGGGGTGTCGATGGTCAGGGCGGAGCGGGTCATCTCCGGGTCGTGGATACCGCGCCACAGATGCCGGCGCCCCGGCATGTGGCACGACTGGCAGGTGCGCCCCTCGGCGGCGTGGCGGCTGGCCTGCCACTCGGCATTCGTGTTTTCCAGCGGCTTGCCGTTCAGGCTGGGCCAATCGGGCTCGAACTGGTGACAGGCGGCGCAGAAACGGGCATCGGCGAAGGCCTTTTCCACTTGCCAGCCCGCGTGGGGCAGGACCCTGCCCGGCTCCGGGACGCTGCCGTCGGCACGCGGGGGACCGAGACGAACCTGGCCACGCACATGGCAACCGGCACAGGTGAGCCCCTGGGCGGCGGAGACAGCCTCAGTCCCCGGCGGCAAGGTGGCCTTGGCGGTGAGGGTCCGGACCAGGTGATCGGCCTGCTCCGCCAGGGGGGCATGGCAGTGGAGACAGGCCTGATGCTCCTCCCGCGCCCCGGCGCCCATGGCCTGTAACTGGCCCATCAGGCCCGGCCCCATGGCGCGGCTGTGCAGCGAGGTTCGCCAGTCCTCGAACTGGCGGAGATGGCAGGAACCGCAGGCGGCCGGGTCGAGGGACGACTCGGCCGGGCTGAAATGGCCTGGCGCCGGGCCGTTGGCCGCCAGGGGTCTTTGCCAGTGGCGGGCGAGGAAGGCCTCCGGCTCCGCCTCCAGGGTCCCGCCCCAGAGGACGAGCAGGAAGAGAACCGGAAGCCGCCCCATGGGATCACTGACCGGCCGGTTTTGGCGCGCAGGGATTCGCGGGCCGGGCCGAACAGGGGTTGGCGGGTTTGAAGGTCTTCTGCACCACGTCCCCCGTATAGGCGGTCAGTGCCGCCAGTTCCTTGGAACCCCAGGGCAGGGGCTTGGCGGCCATGGGCATGACCATACAGGCCTGAATCATCTCATCCAGATGCACGGCCTTGAGCCCGGCCTGGTCCTTCGCCATCGCCACGAAGTGGGGATAGGGTTCGGCGAACCCCGCCTGGAAAGCCGCGTGGTTGGCGTGGCAACTGTTGCAGGACATGCCGTTGCTGGAAAGCTTGGTGTCCATCCAGAGTCGCTCGCCGAGCTTCGGATCTCCCGCCTGGGGCTGATAACCCGCCGGGCGGCTGACCAGTTTCGGATCGATCCCGGCCTTGGCGGCGCAGGGATTCGCCGGTTTGGCACAGGGGTTTCTGGCGCAGGGGTTAGGCCCGGCAACGGCAGCGAGACTACCGAGGGCGAGGGCCAGAAGGATCAAGGGTTTCGTGTTCATGGCATATCTCCCGATGAATGGTGGAAAAACGGCTAGAGCGAGGTGGTCAGGCTCACCAGCCAGGGGGGCGCCGAGCGCAGGACCCAGGCCTCGAACAGCTTGTCGGCGCCGCTGAGTATCGCCGCCCCCAGGATCAACAGCAGGCCGCCGAGCAGCCGCTTGCCCAGCAGACCGGCGGCCGCCAGCCCGCCGCGCAGGCGCAGCATCGCCTCCCGCGAGGCCAGGCCCAGGAGCAGCAGGGGGAGACCGGCCCCCAGCCCGAACAGGGCCATGGCGAGGGCCGCCTGGGGAAGGCTTTCACCCCGGCTCGCCAGGGTGATGGCGGCCCCCAGGGTCGGGCCGACGCAGGGGCTCCAGGCGATACCCAGCAGCAGCCCGAGGAGGAACTGCCCGCCAAGCCCTTCCAGGCGGAGGCGGGACAGGAGGCCGTTGCCGGCGGACGAGAGCCCCGACAGAAGGGCTGCGAAGGACGCCTGAAGCCGGCTGGAGAGCAGGAGGATCCCGAAGGCGATCAGGATCAGGGCGGCGATGTCCCGGAACGGCCCCTGGCCGATCCCCAGGGCCGCCCCCAGGCTGGCGACGAACAGCCCGACCACCGTGAAGGAGAGGCTCAGCCCAGCGGCCAGGGCGAGGGGACCAAGCCGGTGGCTGGCCGCCGCCGCGCCGGCCAGGATTGGCACCAGCGGCAGTACGCAGGGCGACAGGGTGGAGAGGCCGCCGGCGGCAAAGGCGAGTCCGTAGGTGCCGGGTCCGAAGTCCATCGCCTTTTCCTCAAAGGGCCTGTTTCAGCAGGGCGGCGATGGCGTCCTGCCGGGTCTCGCCGAGGGAACGCCCCAACTCCTTGCCGCCCTTGAACAGGATCAGGGTGCTCTGCATGCTGGCCTTGAAGCGCTTGACGGCCTCCTGCTGGCCGTCGAAATCGACGCGGAAGGCGGTGATGCCCTGGAATTCCGGCTTGGTCAGCAGCCCCGAGATGATGGGGTCCTGGGCCTGGCAGGTGGGACACCAGTCGGCATGGATGGCGATGAGGATGGGCTTGCCCTCGGCGTTCAGGGCGTCGAACTTCGCCGCGTCGTAGGGCGCGCCCCCGGCCAGGGCCGCCCCGGCGGCGAGGAAGGGAAGCAACAGCAGGGAACGGATGAACTTGAACATGGGTGTTTTCCTCTGTGGTGGCGGGTCTTGATTTGTTGGGTCAGGCGCGTTCCAGCGGTACCTCTGCAACAGCGAGGCGCGAAGGGGAGTGGAATAGAGTCCGCACTCGATATCCCCATGATCCTTGATCGGCCAGGGGCCTCATTCCTTACAACCCGCCTCCCCGGCAGGATGACGGCGGCAGGCCGTCCGCAGGAATCCGATCTGGCGGCGGTAGTTGCGGCAGTCCCGGCAGAGGGCCAGGTGGAGGCCCAAGGCCAGCCGTTCGCCCAACCGCAGTTCCCGGTCCAGCGCGGCGGAGAGGAGTTCGGCGGCCTGTTTGCAGCTCAACATGGACGATCTCCTTCGTTCTGATACCAATGGGATTCCAGGCAGAGGCGCAGGCCCATGCGGGCGCGGTGCAGCAGCACCCAGCAGTTACTCTGGCTCATGCCCAGCGATTGGCAGATCTCCTCGGTCTCAAGGCCGAGGAACTCGCGCATCATGAACACCCGCGCCCTGTTTTCCGGCAGGTGATCGAGGCAGGCGTCGAAAATCCGCCAGAACTGGGCGTTCTCCAGGGCCTGGAGGGGGTCGCCCCAAGCAGCGGGGCGGTCCTCGGGCCGCCAGTGCCCGCCCTCGTCGAAGAGGGGTTCAAAGGGATCGGCGGACGGCTCGGCCGCCAGGGGTTCCCGGTAATGCTGGCGGAGGATATCGACGATCTTGCGCTTGAGGATTGCAAAGACCCAGGTCCTGAGCCGAGCGCGGGGTTCGAAACGACCGGCCGCCGCCAGGGCCGCCACCAGGGCCTCCTGTACCGCATCCTCGGCAGTCGCCCGGTCCCGCAACTGGAGCAGGGCGAAACGCAGCATGCCGGGGCGGATCTCCTCCAACTGGTCGGCGATGGTTTTCATGGGGCTCCCCTTGGGAATATTCGCCTATAAATTCGGCAACTGCCCGACCAGCAGATCGAGGGCCTGGGTGGTCCGCTCGCGGATGCCGGTCATGGCGGGACCCGTGAGATGCCGTCCTCCGACCAGCAGCGCCGGCACGCGGTCCCGTTTCAGGCGGCGTACCGTTTCGGCCGCCTGGCGCACCTTGATGTCCACCCCGAAAGAGGCGTAAGCCTCGCGGAACGCCTCGCCATCGGCCCCGAGGGAGACAAGCAATACCTCCAGCGCGGGGAGATCGAACAAGGGCTTCCTTTCGGCATGGATGGCATCGAACAGCGGGCCATGCATCCGTTCGAGGATAACCATCGCCTCCACCTTCGAGGCATCCGCAACTACCAGGGGAGAATCGACGAGGCGGTAATCGAAACCCTCCTCGGGCACGTGGCGAGAACGGCCAGGGGGATACTCAGCGCCAGACTGAAACCCGCGTACAGAAAGCGCCTTCGGTTCATGCGTGTCTCCTCTAAACGGGCGGCACCGACGCCACCCTTGGAATGGTACTTTGAGGTTAATCGGGATTGACGCCTATTCCTTACAGCGCTGGGAGGAAGATGCCACCAGCGGGTTGTCAAGGGGGATATCTCGGTCAACTGCGATTTTCTGGGGGATGGGACGAAGGATGGGTCGAGGAACGAGACCCATCCTCCGGGGTGGCTCGTCCCATGATCGTTACTTTCCCATATCATCGCAACGGCACCGGCACCTTGGCCGGGGGTAGGCAGACCTTATCCGAGCAGGCCTGGATCTCCAGCCAGGCGGCGCTGGGGCGCTCGGCGGCGAACTCCGCCTCCAGGACCACTTGGCCCTCATAGACCTGGATGACCTCGGGGACGAATTCCGCCCGGAAGGGGACGGAGGCTGGGTAGCGCAGGGCCTTGGGTTCGGCCCCTTCGAAACCGAGACTCGTGGGGATCAGGTGCCTCTGGCTCGCGGGGTTGGCGTTCAGATGCCAGTCGGGGGCGATCGCCAGATCGACCCGCAGGAGCTTCCCCTGCCAATGGGCGCCGACCTTCACCACCCCGGCGCTGTCACCGGGCACGGAGGGGGCCGCTATCCGTTCCGGCAGGTCCGCCAGCAGGACTGGCCAAGCGATGGGGGCTCGGGAGAGGCGGGGGAACAGTGTCCGCAGATAAGAGTCGGCGGCGTCGCCGAACCCGCCCTCCCCCGCCGCCGCGAGCCGCCGCAGGAGGCGATGGGCGGCGCTGGGTCCGGAGGGATAGGGACCGTCACCGGTCTCCAGGGGCGGGGCGAAGAGCTCCGCCTCCAGCAGGGTGTCGGCGAGCCCGCCATCGGGGCGGCCGAAGCGGCTCAGCATCGCCGAGGCGACCTCGGCGGCGCGGCGGCGCCAGAGGTCATCCCCCGTCGCCTGGAACAGGGCCAACAGGCCGATGCCGAAAAGGGCGTAGTCTTCGAGAAAGCCCTCGCCCTGGGGCTTGCCCTCGAACAGGGCCTGGCGGAGGCGGCCCTTCCCGATACCCTCGCCGGGCTCCCAGGCATCGCGCCAGAGCCGTTCGGCGGCGCGGCGG
>MGZB01000001.1:313288-450538 GCA_001801995.1 Gammaproteobacteria bacterium RIFOXYD12_FULL_61_37
CGTTCCAGGCGAGGATGATCTTTTCGTCGCGGGCCGGGGCCGGGCGCTGCCGCCGCCGTTCCAGCAGGCGGGCGCGGGCCGGGGCCTGGCCGGCCAGTTTGGCCAGTGCCTCGGCGGTCAGTTCCTCCCGTGGCCGCAGGGCGCCGCCCTGCTCCCGTTCCAGTTCCTCCGCCGGGTCGCTGGGGCTTCCGGAGAGGGGGGCGATCCGGTAGAGGGCGAGGAATTCATCGGCCCCGGCACCCAGGAGCCCGCGGATCTCGGTCTCGCTCCAGAGATAATGGGCCCCCTCGTGGCCCTGCGAGACGGCGTCGAAGGAGGCGTAAAAACCGCCCTCCGGGGCCTGGAAGGCCTGGAGCAGGAAGTCCCCGGTCTCCCACGCCACCTCCCGGTGCAGGCCGGATTCGCCCCGGACGGCGTAGAGCCAGAGCAACTGGGCGTTGTCGTAGAGCATCTTCTCGAAGTGGGGCTGGGACCAGCCCGGATCGACGGTATAGCGGTGGAAACCGCCGCCCAGGTGGTCCCGCAGGGAGGATAGGGCCATGGTATCCAGGGTCCGGCGCACCCCGCGCAGCCCCTCGGGATCGGTGGCCAGGAGGGCCAGGGCCGGGACCTGGGGGAACTTGGCGGGCCCGGCGCTTCGCAGCCCGCCCTGTTTCTCGCCCAGGCGCCCGCGCAGGGTCTTCAGAGTCTCCTGCCGCCATTGGTCCGGTTGGGGCCGGCCGGCAGCCTTCAGGAAGCTCCCCCGTTTGATGGCCTCCGTCACCTGTCCCGCCAGGGTCAGCAGCTCGCCGCGCCGTCCCTTCCAGGCCTCGGTGATGCGCTCCAGGACAGTGGGAAAACCGGTCTGACCCAGATCGTTGTCCTCGGGGGGAAAATACCCCCCGGCGAAGAACGGCTGGCGGTCCGGGGTGAGGACGAGGTTGTTGGGCCAGCCGTTGCCGCCCCCCAGGAGCTGGGCGGCGGTCATGTAGAGCCGGTCCAGGTCCGGACGCTGCTCCCGGTCCACCTTGACGTTGACAAAAGCTGCGTTCATCCGGGCGGCGATGGCCGGGTTGCGGTAGAGGGTCTCCTCGGCCACCTGGCACCAGTAACAGGAGCTGTAGCCGATGGATAGAAAGACCGGCTTGTCTTCCGCCTTCGCCCTGGCGAAGGCCTCATCGCCCCAGGGATACCAGTCCACCGGGTTGTCGCCGTGGCTGCGCAGATAGGGGCTGTCGGCCTGGGCCAGGCGGTTGGCCGCCGGGGCGGGGATCGAAATCGTCATGGCCATCACCAGGAGCAGGAATCGCATAGGGAATCTTATAGACCGGAAACTCACCGGAATCACCCTGCCGCTGCCGTGGGTGTCCGAGGTTTCCGGCAGGACCCCTCCCTCGTATTCAGGAACGCATCGGCCCGCGCTGCCGCCGCATGGGCGGAATCGATGCAGGCGGTGGTGGAAACTCCGCCCAGGTAGTTGCCGGTGACGAAGAGCCCCGGCCAGGCCCCTTCCAGATTCCGCAGGCCCTCGATCCGGATTCCCTGATCGAGGCCGGGCTGGGGCAGGCCCTGACGCCAGTAGCGAACGCCAGCATGGACCGGCGCGCCGCGCGCGCCCAGGAGATCGGCCGCCTCCGCCCTGGCCAGGGCGAGGAGTTCCTCCCTGGGCAACAGGGCCAGTCCCGGCTGGCGCGCGCCGCCCAGGTAGGCGGTCAGCAGCACATGCCCCTCCGGGGCGCGGCGGGCGAAGAGGGTCGATGAGAAGAGGAAGCCGAGGACGTTGCGCCCTTCCACCTTGGGGGTCAGCACGCCGAAGCCGTCGAGGGGATGGGAGACGCGATCACGCCGGTAGCCCTGGGTGACCACGGCGATGGGGGGATGCTCGATGGAGGCCAGCGACTGGCCCAGGGCAGGGTCGATGGGCGCCAGCACCCGGCCGGCGGCGTAGGCCGGCAGGGCCACCACGACGGCATCCGCCCTCAGGCTGGTGGTGCCGCTCCTTTCCCGCAGGCTCAGCCTGAAGCCGCCCCCCGCCCTGGGATGCACCCCCTCGACCCGGACGCCGGGACGGAGGCGGGGGCCGAGCGCCTCCGCCAACCGTTGCGGCAGCACCGCCATGCCCTGGCGGAAGGAGAAGGGCATCCGCCGCCGGGGGTCGAAGCGGGGGTCCATCCCGGCCCACTTCTTCGCCAGGACGCCCCGGATGACCGAGCCATGACGCAGTTCCAACTGCTTGAGGCGCGGCAGCAGTGCCCTGATGCTGAGGCGTTCCGGGTCGCCGCTGTAGAGCCCCCCCACCAGCGGGTCGAAGACGTAGTCGAGCAGCTCCGGGCCGAAGCGGCGACGGACGAAGGCGGCCACCGTCTCGTCCTCCGGTCCCCGGCCGATGAAGGGCTCGGCCAGCAGCCGCAGCCGCCCCTTCAGGCTGAAGAATCCGGAGGTGAAAAATCCTAGGGGATCAATGGGCAGGGCATGGACCCGACCGCCGCGCACCAGGTAGCGGTGGCGCACCCCCTCGCCTTTATCGATGCGCTGATCCCCCAGCCCCAGCCGCTCGATCAGCCCTTCGGCCCCCGACGCGGGGGCGATCATGCTGTTAGGTCCCTGTTCCACCAGAAAGCCGTCTTGGCGTTGCGTGCGGATGCGGCCGCCGGGGGCCGCGCGCCGGTCGAGGACCAGGACCTCGTGACCATGCCGTTGCAGCTCGAAGGCGCAGGCGAGGCCGGAGATGCCGCCCCCGAGGATGGCGGTCAGGGGCTGGTGAGGACGAGTGTTCATACAGGGGGTTTAGCAATAGCCGTGCCTTGGGGGGCTTGAGGCTTGAGGGTTGCAAGAGGTCGATCGCTCGTTCTACGCCCTACCCTCCCCCCAACCCCCTCCCGGCGGGAAGGGGAGCTGAATACCTCACTCCTCCAGTCTCAACCTCAAGCCTCCAGTCTCAAGCTCCCCCCGGTCAATTTCTTGACACCCCGGTCAATAACTGACCACTCCTTCACCCCCGTTTTCAACCCCTGTCCACTCAATCCCCTATGGCAACGGGGGAATTGTCCGTGGCACACAAGATGCATTCGGCCCTGGGGCGGCGCGGAAGTTTCGTGCCCTCATCGGACCAATTCTTGAGGAGTCACTGCTTATGAAGAAAATCCAGACTGGTTGTGCCATCGCGCTCGGCGCGCTGTGGACCGTCCAGGCGATGGCATATGAGGGGGCCGCTGCGGGCGGCGGCAAGATTATGGGCAAGGTGAGCTTCAAGGGGGCCGTGCCGGCGCCCAAGAAACTGCCCATCACCAAGGACAACACCGTGTGCGGCAACGGCGAGCGTGAGATCGTCGAGGTCAACGTCAAGGACGGCAACCTGATCGGTGCCGTGGTCTACGTGGCCAAGATCGAGAAGGGCAAGGATTGGGGCGAACTGGCCGCGCCCGTGCTGGACCAGAAGGGCTGCCGCTTCGCCCCGGATGTGCTGGTAGTACAGAAGGGCGCCGAGGTCACTGTCCGCAACTCCGACCCGGTACTGCACAACATCCACACCTACGAAATCATCGGCGCCGTCCGGCGCACCATGTTCAACGTCGGCCAGCCCGATGTGGGCGATATCAAGCAATCGATTAAGACCAAGCGCGCCAACGTGATCAAGATTGAGTGCGACGCCCACGACTTCATGCACGCCTGGGGCTTCGCCGCCGACAACCCTTACACCGCCGTTACCAAGGAAGACGGCTCCTTCACCCTCAATGGCCTCCCCGACGGGGAGTACGAGGTAAAGGCCTGGCATCCGATGCTGGGCGAGCAAAGCACCAAGGTGACGGTCGCCGTCGGCGCCGCCGCTACAACCGCCTTCGAGTTCTCGAAGTAATCCATCCACCGGGAGGAAACCCATGAAACCCCATGTCATCGTACCTCTAGCCTGCGCATTGGCCGCCGGCGTGGCGCTGGCCCAGGCGCCCGCCACGCCGCCAGCGGCGCCCGCCCCGGCGGCTCCGGCTGCCCAAGCCCCGGCAGCGCCGGACATCCTGCCGTTGCCCGAGCAGAAGATCGACGCCAAGCAAGCCGAGCTTGGCAAATTCCTCTTCTTCGACAAGCGCCTCTCCGGCGATGCTGCCCTCTCCTGCGCCACCTGCCACGACCCGAAAAAGGGCTGGGGCGAGGACGCGGCCCTGGGCAAGGGCTATCCGGCGTCCGAAAACTTCCGCAATACCCCCACCATCCTCAACGCCACCCTCAAGTCCCGCTACCACTGGGACGGCCGTTTGGACGGCTCCGACCCCGGCACCCTGGTCCGCGACCAGATCACCGAGGCGGTGTTCATGAACGCGGATGGCCGCCTGGTGCAGGAGCGGGTGAAGCAGGTGCCCGAGTATGTCGAGCTGTGGAAGACCTTCCGCAAGGACGACCCCAACGGTATGCGCATCTTTAATATCGTCGGCGAGTTCATCAAGACCGTTACCTCCAAGAACGTCCCCTACGACAAGTTCAAGGCCGGAGACGCGGCGGCCATCTCCGACGATGCCAAGACGGGCTACGAGCTGTTCAAGGGCAAGGCCGGCTGTGTGGTCTGCCACAACGGGCCGGTGGGCTCCGACGGCAAGCTGCACAAGACCGGCGTGCCGGAGAATCCCCAGGTCCTGAGCGACCCGGAGCACGGCCCCCTGCGCGCCATCACCATGCTGCGGCATTACTCCACCTCGGGCATGCCCAACTATATGAATGCGCGTACCGACGTGGGCTTTTACGCCATCACCAAGGCCCAGAAGGATATGGGCAAATTCAACACCCCCTCCATCCGCGACCTGAAGTACACCGCGCCTTACATGCACAACGGCATGCTGAAGACCCTGGACGAGGTGGTGGAGTTCTACAGCAAGGGTGGCGGCAAGGGTTCCGAGTTGAAGCCCCTGGGTCTCTCCGCAGCCGAGAAGAAGTCCCTGGTGGCCTTCCTGGAGTCCCTCTCGGGCGACCCGGTGGTGATAGATCCGCCCAAGATTCCGGACTACAGGGTCCGGGAATTCGGCAAGAACTGAGCAGGAGACAACGCAATGAAACTGAAACTATTGGCTACCGCCCTGACCGGCGCCCTGGCCACGGCGGCGCCGGTCCAGGCCGACTTCCCACCCCTGGGTCCGCTGCCGCCGGCGCCGATCCCCGCCGACAACCCCATGTCTCCGGAAAAGACCGAGCTGGGCAAGATGCTCTTCTGGGACAGCCGCCTGGGCGGCGACGCCTCTTCTCCCTGTCAAGTCTGCCATGAGCCCGGCAAGGGCTGGGGCGACGGCGGCGAGATCTCGCGCGGCTATCCCGGTACCCAGCATTGGCGTAATTCGCAGACGATCTTGAACTCGGCCTATTACAACAAGATCTTCTGGGAAGGCAGCGTCACCAGCCTGGAAGGCCAGGCGCCCTCCGCCGCCGAGGGCAACGTGGCCGGCAACGGCGACCCCTCGTTGATGGAGATGCGCATGCGCTTCATCCCGGAATACGTGGCGCGCTTCAAGAAGGTGTTCGGCGTCGACTGGCCGCGCATGACCCACGCCTACCAAGCCATCGCCGCCTTCGAGCGCACCATCGTCTCCGACGCCAAGCAGGTCCCCTTCGACCGCTTCTCCAATGGCGACAAGATGGCTCTGTCCGAAAACGCCCAACGCGGCATGGCGCTCTACAACGGCAAGGCAGGCTGCGTCCAGTGCCACAACGGCCCCCTGGCCTCGGACCAGAAGTTCTACGCCCTGGGCGTGCCGGAGAACGAGGTGTTCAAGACCGAGCCCCTCTACCAGATCACCCACCGCTGGGAACACTACCAGAAGGGCGTGTTCGAGAAGGACTACCGCAGCGCCAATCTCGACCTGGGTCTCTACTACATCACCAAGAACCCCAAAGACATCAACAAGTTCCGCACCCCCTCCCTGCGCGAGCTGAAGTACACCGCCCCCTTCATGCATGACGGCATCTTCTACACCCTGGACGAGGTGGTGGACTTCTACAACAACGGGGGCGGCGAGGGTCCCAACAAGTCGCCGCTGATCAAGCCCCTGGGCCTCAGTGACGCCGAGAGGAAGGATCTGGTGGCCTTCCTGGAGTCCCTCTCCATGGACAAGCCCTTGCTGATGGACCCGCCCAAACTGCCGCCCTACGCGGTCATGAAATGAGGAACCCGACAATGAACCAAGAGATCAATCACGAGCATCGGCATGAAGAGGGCGAAGGGGACCGCGCCTGCCTCTCCCGCCGCCGGTTCCTGCTGTTCGGCGTGGCCGGCGCCACCCTGGTGGCCCTGGATTCCGTCCCCGGCCTTACCCGGTTAGCCCAGGCCATGGTGGCAAGCTATCCCAGCCAGAAAGTCGGCAGCCTCTCTGCCCTCAAGGCCGGTGAGCCGCTGGAGTTCGCCTATCCCTATCCCGACGTGCACAACGTCCTGGTCAAGCTGGGCGCGCCCGCCGGCGGCGGCGTCGGCCCGGCCAAGGACATCGTGGCTTTCAACCAGATGTGTACCCATATGGGCGGCCCCCTGGTGGGCACCTACAAGGGGAATCATCAGGTCATGGGACCCTGCCCGCTGCACCTGACCACCTTCGACCTGACTCGCCACGGCATGGTGGTCTCCGGCCACGCGACCGAGAGCCTGCCCCAGATCGTGCTGGAGGTGAAGGGCGACGACATCCACGCCACCGGCGTGATGGGCCTGGTCTTCGGCTACGCCGACAACACTGGCGGCCACGCCTGAGGAGACGACAATGAGCAAACTCTGGACACCCAAAGCAACCCCCAAGCTGCCCGAGCCGGTCAAGGCCGAGGGCCGCGTCCCCCTGCCGCCCGCCGACGCGGACGTCTTCACCACCGCCTGCGACTACTGCACCATCGCCTGCGGCTACAAGGTCTACCGCTGGCCGGTGGGCAAGGAAGGCGGCCCCAAGGCCGGCGAGAATGCCATGAAGACCGACTTCCCCCATCAGACCATGATGGGCGTCTGGGCCAGCCCGGCCCAGCACACGGTCGTCTCCCACGAGGGCAAGCCCCACCATGTGATCGTGGTCCCTGATAAGGATGCCACGGTGGTCAATCCGGGCGGCAACCACTCCATCCGCGGCGGCACCCTGGCGCAGAAGTGCTTCAACCCCGAGACCCGCACCCGCGAACGCTTGCAGAATCCCATGATCCGGGTCAACGGCAAGCTGCAAAAGGTCTCCTGGGATCTGGTCACCGACGTGATGGCCGACATCTCCCAGCACGTCATCGCCAAGCACGGCGAGCATGCCTGGGCGATCAAGATGTACTCCTACCAGTACTTCGAAAACACCTATGCCATCACCCGGCTAGGGATGACCAGCATCGGCACCCCCTCCATCGCACCCCACGACAAGTGCGCCAACACCAACGACGCCACCGGCCTGGACGACGCCGGCATCGATTCCTTCGGCGCGAGCTACCAGGACTGGGGCGACTGCGAGGTGGCCTTCATGTCGGGCGTGGACCCCTACGAAACCAAGACCACGCTGTTCACCTCCTGGATGATGCCGGGCGAGAAGAAGATGATCTTCGTCACCCCCCACCGGACCATGGGTGTCGCCTGGGCCTTGGCGCAAGGGCGCGGCCTCTGGCTGCCCATCATCCCCGGCACCGACACGGTGCTGCACAACGCCATGGCGCGCATCATCATCGAGAACAACTGGCAGGATCAGGAGTTCATCGACAAATGGATCGCCAACCAGTGGGAGGTGGATCAGGGCTACGGACGCGGCACCCGCAACACCGGCTGGCAGTGGCGCACTACCTGGGGCAACTGGCAGTCCGATTGGAAGGACTATTCCAAATGGATCATGGAACAAGAGGAGGCCAAGCTGGAGAACGCTGCCAAGATCACCGGCCTCAAGGCGGAGGATATCCAAAAGGCCGCCGAGTGGATCGCCAAACCAGTCAATGGCAAGGCGCCCAAGACCTCGTTCATGCTGGAAAAGGGCAACTACTGGACCAACAACTACATGAACACCACGTCGTTTGTGTCGCTGGGCCTGATCTGCGGCGCGGGCAACCGCGCGGGCCGCGTGATCTCGCGCGGCGGCGGCCATCAGCGCGGCATGATGGGCGCGGGCGGCGGCTCCGGCTGGCTCAACCCGGAGAAGTATCCGGGCCGGCGCAAGAAGGACTTCAACCTCGACCGCTGGGTGATGGACGGCCAAGTCAAGTTCGCCTGGGTCTTCGGCACCACCTGGATCGCCGCCATGATGGGTTCCCAGACCCTGGCGACCAAGATGCTGGAGATGACCAGAGGCAGCAAGCATCAGATCGACAGCCTGGACCGCAAGGCCATCTTCGAGACACTGAAGAAGCGCGTGGACGAGGGCGGCATGGTGCTGGTCGACTCCGACATCTATCCCGTCGAGCCCATCAACACCGACATCGCCGACATCGTGCTGCCCGCCGCCACCTGGGGTGAGGACAACTTCACCCGCTGCAACTCGGAGCGCCGGCTGCGGCTCTACTCCAAGTTCTACGACGCGCCGGGCGAGGCCAAACCCGACTGGTGGGCCGTGCAGCAGTTCGCCAAGAAGATGGGCTTCGAGGGCTACGACTGGAAGGATTCCAACGACATCTTCGAGGAAGCGGCGCGCTTCGGTCGCGGCGGCGTGCTCAACTATCACCCGCTGGTCATGGAGGCCAAGAAGAAAGGCGTCAAGGCACAGGAAATGCTGCGCGCCATGGGCACCACCGGCATCCAGACGCCGATCCGCGTGCGCGACGGCAAGCTGGTCGGCACCCTGCGCCTGCACGATCCCGACAACAACTGGGGCGAGATGGAACAGGCAGAGGTGCAGAACGCCTTCATGTATGCCTTCAACACTCACTCGGGCAAGGCCATCCTGCTCAAGAGCCCCTGGGGCTTCAAGGGCTGGAGCCAGTTCTATCAGGCCATTCAGCCGAGGGCCGAGAAGAACGAACTCTGGGTGACCAACGGCCGCGTGGGCGAAACCTGGCAGTCCGCCTTCGACGACATGCGCAAGGCCCACCTGAACCAGCGCTGGCCCTGGCCGCCGATCTTCATCCATCCGGACGACGCAAAGTCGCGTGGCATCGAGTCTGGCGACCTGGTGAAGGTTCACAACGACACCGTCTATGTGCAGACCGGCCAGCCGCAGGGAGTTAAGGACCCGGACCTCTTCTTCGACAACCTGATGAAGGACGGCCACATCCAGACCACGGAGGGCTTCTTCACCTCGGTCGCCATCGTCTCCGACGAGATGCGCCCCGGCGTGGCCATGGCCAGCTTCAACTTCCCCGGCGCCCCCGCCAATGCGGTGGTCCACGCTGTGCCCGACCCGGTCACCAACAACTACCGCTACAAGCTGGGCAGAGGAACCCTGACCAAGGTGGGTGAATCGCCCTTCAAGAACAACTTCACGGCCATGAGCCTGAAGCCGCGTCCCATCGCCTGATCCGTCCCGGACCAGGCCCCCTTGAGGCCGGCGCAAGCCGGCCTTTTTCCTTTACGATCGATGCCATCCCCTGACAAGGGGAGGGGCTTTAGACCATTCGTGGCGAATGCGTTACCCTGAAATCCGCAATACGTAGGATGCGGTGAGGCACGAACCGCATCGTTTGCGGTACAAATAGGGTTATCCCAGTCAAACAGGAACCGGCCTTTCTTGAACATCCTTGCCCGCTTCAAAGGTCTTTCATCGAAGATCTACTTTGCCTTTCTGGTCGCCGCCGGGGTGCCGGTGGCCGTGGCCGGGCTGGTGGGGATCTATTCCTCCCTGGAGACCCTGCGGCAGGAGACCCTGCATCACCTGGATCAGGAGGTCCACAGCCGCGCGGCGGGCATGGGGCATTTCTTCGATCAATTGGCGAGCGAGTTGCTGTATCTGGCGAGTTCCTCCCTGCTCCATGACCTGGCCAACAGTTCCTGGACGGCGGGTGGAAGGTTGCCTGCCCCCGTGCGCGAGGGGCTGGAACGGGACTACGCGGCCTTCGCCCGCGCCTACCCTTACATCTATCAGGTTCGATATATCGATGCCGAAGGACGCGAAGTGGTCCGGGTAGACCGGCGAAACGGCGGCCTGGAGATCGTTCCCGAATCGGGGCTCCAGAATAAGTCGGACCGCTATTACGTCCATGACGGGCTCTCCCACGAGGCCGGGCAGGTCTATGTCTCCCCCCTCGACTTGAACATCGAGCACGGGCAGGTCGAAAAACCCGAGCGCCCAGTCATTCGCTTCGCCACCCCGGTCACTGACAAGCGCGGGGTAAAACGAGGGTTGCTCATCGTCAACCTCCATGCCGCCTATATCCTGGGCCAAATCCAAGAGATGGCGGGCGGTCGCGGCGGGGTGGCCTTTCTGTTCGACCGCTCCGGCTTCTACCTCTCCCGTTCGGCGGACGCCTCGGGTTCCGAGACATTCCGCATGCAGTCGGTCGAGTCCCTGACCCATTTCATGCCCCGGACCCTGCTCAGCCGCGCCATCCATGGAAAGGAGGGCACCGAGGTCCTGGGCGACTGGATCTTCGCCTTCGCCCCCATCCTCCCCGGCAAGACCCTGGCCATGAGCAACGACAGCTCCATGTCCTGGTCCATCGCCCTGGCCTTCCCCCGTGGCCGGCTGTTCCAGGCGGTGTTCAATCTCTACCTGCTCTACGGGGTGCTGACCCTCTGCCTGCTGATGGCCGCCGGGGCGGGCTTTCTGCTGTCGCGGCGGCTGTTGCGGCCCCTGATGCTGCTCAGCTCCGAGACCGAGTCCATCGCCAGGGGCCAGTTCGCCCACCGGGTGGAGATCCGGGGCAATGACGAGATCGCCGATCTGGGGCGGCGCTTCAACTCCATGGCCGCCGAGCTGGAACGGTCCTACAAGACGCTGGAGGACCGCAAGGGGGAGCTGGAGCGGGAGGTGCAGGCCCGCACCATGGATCTGGAGCGGGAGCGCGGCCAGTTGGCGGCGGTGGTCTCCAACACGGCGGACGGTATCCTCTCCGTGGACGGCGAGGGCCAGATCGTCCTGGCCAACAACGCGGCCCGGCATTACCTCATCGGCGGGATCGGCGCCCTGGCGGGCCGCTCGCTCCGGGAGTTCTGGCCGGGATGGGAGGATTACGCCGGCCAGCCCCCGGAAGGACTGACGGCGGCCAATTTCGACCTCTCCCTCCACGACCGCATGCTCTCCCTCGGCATCGCCCCCTTGATCGGCGGCGGCCGGGCCGACGGCTTCATCCTGGTGGTGCGCGACGTGACCGACGAGCGCCGCTTGCAGGACGACCGCCGCGAGCTGGACCGGCAAATGTTCCAGATGGAGAAGATGGCCACCCTGGGGGAGATCGCCATGGGCCTGGCCCACGAGATCGGCAACCCCCTGGCCGGGATGAAGGCCGTGGCGCAACTGCTGCTGTCCGAGGAGGGTCTGGACCCGACCCAGCGGGACTATCTGATGCGCATCCAGAACGAGACCGATCGCCTGGCCGATTTCCTGCGCAGCTTCCATGGCTTCGCCGCCCCCCAGGAGACAAACCCGGTCCCCTGCCGTCTGGAGCAGGTGCTGGAGGACATCATCCTCTGGACCCGCAAGGAGGCCCGCTCCCGCAAGGTCCAGATCGAATACGCCCCCTGCGCCGGCCAGGTCCCCGATCTCTGGGCCGATCCGGCGCAACTCAAGCAGGTACTGCTCAATCTGGTGATCAACGCCATCCACGCCATGCCCGACGGCGGAAACATCCACATCGGCATGTGCGCCGGACGGCGGACGGCGGAAGACGGCCGGGAACCCCGGCGCATGCATTTCTGCGTCTGCGATACCGGTGTCGGCATCCCGCCGGCGGTGCGGGCCAAGATCTTCGACCCCTTCTTCACCACCCGCCCCGACGGCTCCGGCCTGGGGCTGGCGGTGGTCAAGAAGATCGTCCAGCAGCACGGCGCCGAGATCAGCCTCGAAAGCAAACCTGGGCAGGGAACTTGCTTTGAATTGAGTTGGCCGGTCGCCCCCGGCTGGGCGCCATCTGCCCCGAACCCGCCCGGAGCCGCCGGCCGGGCAACCCGCTGCCGGAGGAGAATCCATGGCTGAACGCATCCTCATCGTCGAGGACGACACCACCATCCGCGTCACCCTGCGGGACGTGCTGCAACGCCAGGGTCATAGGGTGGATCTGGCCGAGGACGGCGCGGGCGGGCTGGAGCTGTTCCGCAAGCGGTCCTACGGTCTGATCCTGCTGGACATCCACCTGCCCGACATGCACGGGCTGGACGTGCTGAAGCTGCTGCGGGAATCGGACCCCGAGGCCCTGGTGGTGGTGATGACCGCCTACCCCGAGGTGCGCACGGCGGTGGACTGCGTCAAGGCCGGGGCCTACGACTACCTCAACAAGCCCTTCGAGCTGGACGACCTCAAGGAGATCGTCCGCCGCGCCCTGGAGACCCGCAGCCTGCGCCTGGAGGTGGAGCGCCTGCGCATCCAGGCGGCATCACCGGCCACGCTGGAGGGCATGATCGGCACCAGCCCGGCCTTCATGGCCCTGATCGAGGTGACCCGCCGCATCGCCGCCGCCTCCCGCGTCCCGGTCCTGATCCGGGGCGAATCGGGCACCGGCAAGGAGCGCATCGCCCAGGCCATCCACAACCTCTCCCCCCGCGCCGCCGGCCCCTGGGTCACCCTCAATTGCTCCGCCCTGGCCGAAGGGCTGCTGGAATCGGAGATGTTCGGCCACGAGAAGGGCGCCTTCACCGACGCCAAGGCGGCCAAGCGCGGCCTGCTGGAACTGGCCGACGGCGGCACCCTGTTCCTGGACGAGATTGGCGACCTCTCCCTGGCCCTGCAACCCAAGCTGCTGCGCGCCATCGAGACCCAGATCTTCCGGCGTGTCGGCGGCCAAAAGGAGTTACAGGTGGACGTGCGCTTCGTCTCCGCCACCAACCGAGACCTCATGGAAATGGTCAAGGCCGGGACCTTCCGCGAGGACCTCTACTACCGCCTCAACGTCGGCAGCATCGAGATGCCGCCCCTGCGCTCGCGCAGCAGCGATGTCCTGCCCCTGGCCCGAAATTTCATCGGCGAAGGGGCCAGGGTCATGGGCATGCCCAACGCGGAGCTGGACCCCATCGCCTGCGGCCTTCTGGAACGCTACGCCTGGCCCGGCAACATCCGCGAGCTGCGCAACGTCATGGAACGGGCGCTGATCCTCTCCGGCGGCGAGACCATCCGCCCCGTCCACCTGCCGAAGGAAGTCGGCGCGGCGGATAAAGGCGCGCCACTATCCACCGATGACGAATCCCTGTCCCTGGCGGAGATGGAAAAACGCCACATCCGCCGCGTCCTCACCGCCTGCCACGGCAACAAGACCCAAGCCGCCCGGACCCTGGGCATCACCCGGCTCACCCTGCGCAACAAGATCGCCGAGTATGGCTGGAGCGATTTTCTGGATAAGGCGGAAGCAGCGGGGAACGGTAGCCTTTGAACGATCAAGGGACCCCATCGGTCGTTTTACGGCCACCCCGGTCAATTTCTGACCGGCTGCCGGCCCTCCGCCTTTTGGGGTGTTGCCTCGCCCCCGGCTGACAGGTCAAAGCCATAGGGCATTTCCATCCTTAGGTCCGTAAACGGTGCGTCCATGCACCACTCCTCCGGCCTGCCCCATCCCTCCTGGCATGGTTGCTGCAATTAGGTTGCCGAACCCTGACCCATGGAGGCGCACTTGACCGACACAATTACCCTGGCTTCCACACCCCAGGCCCTCAAGGGGACCTACAAGGGCGTCGTGAAGATATCCCTCATGCTCGCGGCGACCTATCTGGTCGCGCAGGGGCTGAGCCATTACCTGCCAGCCGCCGACTACCGTCAGTTCTTCGGTTTTTCCAACCGTATCGCCGTATGGATCGTCGCCGAGCTGCACCTGATGTTCGCGGCCTTCGTGCTGGGCGTGCCGATCTTTGCCGTCATCACCGAATTCGTGGGCAAGGCGACCGGCGAGAAACGCTACGACGACCTGGCGAAGGAGTTCACGAAACTCCTGGCCATGGCCTACACGCTGACCGCCGTGCTCGGCTGCGTCCTGCTGGTGCTGTTCGTCGCGCTGTACCCGAAGTTCATGGGGTACATGACGAAGCTCTTCAAGCCGACCTGGCTGCTCTACATCGTGCTGATCTTCGGCGAGGTCGTCATCGCCTATTTCTACTGGTATTCGTGGGACCTGCTGCAAGGGGCGAGGAAGAAGTGGCATCTGCTGCTGGGCGTGCTGGTGAATCTCTGGGGCACGGCGCTGCTGTTCGTCGCCGATATCTGGGTCACCTTCATGATGTCGCCGGCCGGCATCGACGACGCGGGCAATCTGACGAGCCTGTGGGCCGCCATCAATAACCACACCTGGATGCCGATCAACATCCACCGGCTGCTGGCCAATGTGGCGTTCGGCGGGGCCATCGCCGCCGCCTACGCCGCCGTGCGCTTCCTCAACGCGAAAACCGACGAGGAGCGGGCGCGCTTCGACTGGATGGGCTATGTCGGCTCCTTCATTGCCATCGCCGCCTTCATCCCGCTGCCTTTCGCCGGCTACTGGCTGGGCCGCGAGATCTATCAGTTCTCGGAGCAGATGGGCGTCTCGATGATGGGCGGCAGCTTCGCCTGGCTGTGGATTCTCCAGGCCATGCTGATCGGTGGCCTGTTCCTCGCCTCCAATTTCTACCTGTGGCTCGGCATGGGGCGCATTCCCGGCGCAGAGCGGTATGTGAAGTTTCAGATTCCCATGATGATCCTGCTCACCATCGGCTTCATCGTCTGGGCCACGCCGCGCTCCATCATCGCCAGCGGCGCGGAGATGTCGGCGATGGGCGGTTCGCACCATCCCTTCCTCGGCCTGTTCGGCGTCATGGCGGCGAAGAACACGGCGGTGAACCTGATGATCCTCACCACCTTCTTCTCCTTCATGCTCTACCGGCGCGGCAACCGCGTGCCGGCGGTGCCCTGGGCGGCGACGGGCAAGATCGTCCAGGCGCTCGCCATCGCCGCCGCCGCCGGCGTGGTGCTCGGCTACGGCATCTACAGCTACTCCGTGCCCTCCAACATCCGCATCGGCTTCTCGGTCTACCAGGTCGGCGCGGTGCTCGCGGCCATGGCGGTGTTCGTCGCCATCGACATTCCCTTGCTCCGTGGCGCGCAGGAGATCGGCGCGATCCGCTGGGGGCAGATACCGGCCCGCGCCCAGTACGCGCTGTTCTTCCTCGCCATCAGCTTCACCTGGCTGATGGGTCTGATGGGCTACATCCGCTCCGGCATCCGCCAGTATTGGCATATCTATGGCCGCGTGATGGACGAGAGCGCCAACGCCTACACGATGATGCACGGCCACGCGACGATCATCGTCTCCTGCATCACCGTGATCTTCTTCCTGCTGGTGTCGGTGGTGTTCTGGATGGCTTCACGTAACGAAGATGGCGAAGGAGAAGCGAAATGAAGGCGACATTCTTCAAGATTTTCGCCTTCCTGCTGGTGACGGTGTCGACCTACTCCTACGTCGGCCAGCTCGTGCCGCAGTTCGAGGAGCATCCGCCGGCGAAGAAGGTCATTACGGTGTCGACGCCCCCGGCGGAACTTGCCGTCATCGGCGAGGAGCTGGTGCGTGTGAAGGGCGGCTGCCTGATCTGCCACAAGGTCACCGAGACCGGCAACGAGCGCGGGCCTGACCTGCGCAAGGCGGCCGGACAGGCGGCAACGCGCAAGCCCGGCATGGACGCCGAGGCTTACCTGCTGGAGTCGATCACCACCCCCGACGCATTCATCGTCGATGGCTACTCGAAGATGATGCCCTCCGCCCTCAAGCCGCCGGCCAACATGAACCTGGCCGAGGTCAAGGCCGTGATCGCCTACCTGCAAACCCTGGGCGGGGCCGAGGTCTCGGTGAAGATCGAGGCCGGCGACATCCAGGTGGCCAAGGCGGCCGGCCCCGTGCATCGCGGCAAGGAATTGATGGGCCAGTTCGGCTGTATCGGCTGCCACAAGGTCGAGGGCGAGGGTGGCGTCGTGGGTCCCGATCTGACCCCGATTGGCCAGAACCGGTCGCCGGAGGAACTGATGCGGAAGATCCTCGATCCCTCTGCCTGGACGACGCCGGGCTTTCCGCCGGGGGTGATGCCAGCCGATCTGGGAAAGAGCATCCCCGAGGGGGACCGCCACGAGATCCTCGCCTACCTGATGGGCCTGTCCGGCAAGGCCTATTCGCCCACCGGGGCCGCGTCGCCCTGGTCCCATGAAGGCATGCGCCTGGGGCTCGTGATCCTCGTCTTCAATCTCGCCATGCTCGCGGCGCTGGCCTGGGCCAGGGCGCGCGAGAAGAAGGAGACAACATGATCCTAATTTCCTCATCTAACCGCAAAGGACGCGAAGGAACACGAAGGAATTCATTGGTTTGTCCAGGTTCAGCCCCTGACCAAGAAGGTGGGAGTACAGAAAAATGCATCGAATTGGTTTTCTTGGCGTTCTTTGCGTCCTTTGCGGTTGAAAAGAGGTTTCTAGGATGATGGCTCGCTATACCCTCTATCTGGCCGTTGCGCTCTGGCTCGCGATCCTGGCGGGGCTGAAATACCTGATTCATCCGCCCATGCCCGCCAGCGTGCTGATGATCTACATGACCCTTTCCACCTTGGGCATCCTGCTGTTCGTCGCCGCCGACGAGGCCCGCTTCCAGGCATTCCTGGCGCCGCTCAAGTCCGTGTTCGAAGGGCGCGCGCCGCTGGCGGCGCAGGTCCTGGTGCTGGCCGGAATCCCCCTGTTGCTCGGCTGGGGCGCTTGGTTGCGCACGGCGCCCACCTGGGACGCGCCCTTCGAACCCCGCGTGGTCCATCCCGAGCCGCCGTCGAGCTTCAGCCTCCACGGCAGGCGCATCGAGACGGCGAATCTCAAGAACCCGCTGCGCCTGCCTGATCCGGTCCAACTGGAGAAATACACCCAGGAGGGCAAGACGATCTACTACCAGAACTGCTTCTTCTGCCACGGCGATGCCCTGGCGGGCGACGGCCATTTCGCCAACGCCTTCTCGCCGATCCCGGCCAACTTCCGCGATGTGGGCACCATCTCCATGCTCCAGGAGTCCTTCGTCTTCTGGCGCGTGGCCACCGGCGGCCCCGGCCTGCCCAAGGGCGCCACGCCCTGGCTCTCGGCCATGCCCGTCTGGCAGAACCTGTTGACCGAAGAGGAAATATGGAAGGCGATTCTCTATATCTATGCCGGTTCCGGCTCCACCCCGCGCACCTGGGACGAGGAGGCCGGCCATGAGAAGCACTGATCTCCTGGCCCTGGCGCTGGCCGCCCTGTTCGCCGCGCCCCTGTCCGCCGACGCGCCCCAGGTCCCGACCGAGCCGGTCAAGCCCACACCCGTGGCCGCCGATCCCGAGGCCGGCAGGCGTCTCTACGACCGCTACTGCACCCAGTGCCACGGCGCGGAAGGCAAGGGCGACGGCCCGGCCGCCGAGTTCGTCTACCCGCGTCCCCGTGATTTCACCCTGGCCATCTTCAAGGTGCGCACCACCCTCTCCGGCCAGTTGCCCACCGATCAGGACCTGTTCCACATCATCAGCGAGGGCCTGCCCGGAACGTCGATGCCTGCGTGGAAGAAATTCCTCACGGAAAACGAGCGCTGGCAGCTCGTGCATCAGGTCAAGGCCTTCGACAGCCTGGGCCTGTTCAATGAGGAGCCCGCCAAGGAGCGGGTGGTCATCGGCGCCGCGCCCGAGGTCACACCGGCGCTGATCGCCAAGGGCAAGGAACTCTACCAGCAGAAGAAGTGCTGGCAGTGCCACGGCCAGTACGGACGCGGCGACGGCCCCTCGGCCCAGGGCATGAAGGACGAATGGGGCTTCCCCATCCGGCCGGTGAACTTCACCAAGGGCTGGCGGTTCCGGGGCGGCGACCGCATCGAGGACATCTACCGCACCTTCACCACCGGCTTCAACGGCACGCCCATGCCCTCGTTCGTGGACGCGATCCCGGCAGCGGAGGACCGCTGGGCACTGGCGGCCTTCGTGAAAAGCCTTTCAAGGCCGCAGAAAAACGCCCAAGTCCTGAAGGCCGGCCACATCACCGGGGAGATCCCCGCCGACCCTTACGCGATGGAATGGGAACAGGCTGGGTTTGCCGACTTCCCGCTGGCGGGGCAGATCATCAAGGAGCCGCGCTGGTTCAAGCCGGCCCATGATGTCATCACGGCCCGCGCCCTTTACAACGACAAGGAGATCGCCCTGCTGCTGGAGTGGGACGACGGCACCCAGGGAGCGGATCAGGTGGCCCTGCAACTGCCTGTCCAGCCGGCTGGCAATGAGAAGCCCTACTTCATCCTCGGCGACGAGCGGCGCCCGGTGGATATCTGGCGCTGGAACGCCCAGACGGGCCTGACCCGCGCCACCGCCTCGGGGGCCGCGAGACAGACGCCGCGCGGCGCCGGAAACCTGTCCGCCCAGGGCGGCTACCGGGATGGCCAGTACCGCGTCATCCTGCGCCGGCCCCTCAAGGGCGGCGAGGGCGAGGTGGCCTTCGAGCCTGGCGGCTTCGTGCCCATCGCCTTCCAGCTCCAGGACGGCGACAACGGCGAGGAGGGGCTGAAGATGGCCCTCTCCACCTGGTACTACCTCCTGCCCCAGCCGCCCATGCCCCTCTCCGCCTGGTTCTGGCCCCTCGGCATCGGCTTCCTCGCCCTGGGCGGCGAGCTCTGGCTGGCACGGCGGATGCGGACCAGCGCGCGGAGGGCCGCATGACCACTGCCATCGGCACGGTCTGGCCCTTGGCGGCACTGACCACCCTGTTCAATTACCCCCTGGGGCGCCTGCGTGCCGGAGCCGGGAGGCGCTCCCCCCGCCGGTTCGGGCTGCTGGCCGCCTCAGTCTTATTGCTGTTCGCCCTGCGTCATGCCTTCGGGCTCGATTGGCCCAGCGGCATGATGCTGGTGGCGGGCATGGCCCTGGGGCAGACGTGGGGAAGGCGAAGCGCCGCCAGCGAGCCATCCCCCCTCCGCTGGCGGCTGGCTGCCTACGCGGCCATTGTCGCCGGCCTGGTGTTGCTCCTCGCCCAGCCGGTGCAGGCCCAAGGCGATGAATGGCATCGGCTCGATACCGTCGAGCCCGCGCCGGCATTCACCCTCACCAATCAGGAGGGCCAACGGGTCGCCCTGGATGATTTTCGCGGCAAGGTGGTTCTGCTCTCCTTCATCTACACGGAGTGCAAGGACATCTGCCCGGTGCTGCCGCAGATCATCGGCCGCGTGGACAAGGAGCTGACCGCCGGGGAGCGGGAAAAAACGCGGTTTGCCGGTATCAGCCTCGACCCGCGCCGCGACACCCCGGCGAAGCTCAAAACCTTCATGCAGACCCACAGCCTCTCCCCCGAGCGCTGGACCTTGCTCACTGGCACCCTGGAGGAAGCGACGAAGGCGGCCAAGGACTACGGCATCGTCGTTCGGCCCGACATCCGAGGCGAGTTCATCCACAACGCCGTCTATATCCTCATCGACCCCCAAGGTCAGTTGCGCACCGAGTTCCACGGCCTCTTCACCCCCACGGAGGAGATCGCGAAGGCCTTGCGCGGCCTGATCGGGGAAGAAGGAGCTGCGTCCGCCGGCAAGCAGGAGAAATAGCCATGTACCGCTCCATCTATCTGCCCCTCGACAATTCCCCCTTTTCCCTACGGGGCCTCGATATCGCCATCGATATAACCCGGCGCGCTGAAGGGGCATGCCTGACGGGTTCCCACGTCTATGCCGCCAAGCTGCATGACCGCCGCTTCCGCCAGATGGAGGGCGGTCTGCCGGAGCCCTACAGAAAGGAGGAGAAGTTGGTCGAACAGCGCGAGGTCCACGACGACCTCATCACCCGTGGTCTGCAAGTGATCTCCGACTCCTACCTGGATGTGTTCGGCCGGCGCTGCGAGTCGGCGGGGATCGCGGGCCGCCGCGTCACCCTGGAGGGCAAGAACTGGCAGCGGCTGGTGGAGGACATCCTGTCCGGCGACGCCGATCTGGTGGTGATGGGCGCCCTGGGCCTGGGGTCCGTGGAGTCCTCCCAGCTCGGCAGCGTCTGCGAGCGGGTGGCACGGCGCATCGACCGGGACCTGCTGGTGGTGCGCGAGGTCCAGCCGAGGGATGACGGGGCCATCCTGGTGACCCTGGACGGCAGCCCCCAGTCGTTCGGCGGGCTCATGACCGCCCTGGAGCTGGGGCGGCTGTTCCGGCGCAAGGTGGAGGCCGTGGCCGTGTTCGACCCCCATTTCCACTATGTCGCCTTCAACAGCATCGCCAAGGTCCTCTCCGCCGAGGCGGCCCAGGTCTTCCGCTTCGAGGAGCAGGAAAAACTGCACGAGGAGATCATCGACTCCGGCCTGGCCCGGATCTACCAGGGCCATCTGGAGGTGGCGGCCGGGATCGCCAAGGAGCAGGGGATGGAGCTGGCCACCAGGCTCCTCTCCGGCAAGGCCTTCGAGCAGCTCCTGCGCCACGCCCGCATCACCCGGCCCTGGCTGCTGGTCATGGGGCGCATCGGCGTCCACTCCGAGCCGGGCATGGACCTGGGCAGCGCCAGCGAGAACCTGCTGCGCCAGGGGCGCTGCAACCTGCTGCTGTCGGCCCGCTGCCACGAGCCGCCCCTGGAGCAGATCGCCGAGACCAACATGAGCTGGACCGAAGAGGCCGAGGCGCGAATGCTTCGCGTACCCGAGTTCGCGCGCGGCATGGCGCGCAAGGCCATCCTCAAGCACGCCCTGAAGGAGGGACATACGGTAGTGACCTCCGATGTCATCGATGCCTGCCTGTCCAGCATCCCCCAGGGGGCAGTGGACCGCTACGCCGCGAAGAACGGCATCGACCCCGCGTCGCTGGGCGGCGCGGGCGGCAAGTGCCCCTTTGGACATGGGTGAGGCCGTTCAACCGCAAAGAACGCGAAGGAAAACATAGGGTTTTGTTCTCCCGTACATTCACCTCAAGGGCTGGGCGGAAATGCAGGTAACTCATTGTATTTCTTTGCGTACTTTGCGCTCTTCGCGGTTAATTTTGAGAAGCAGATGAATACCCCTCACCTCATCTCCTGGAACCTGACCCGCCGCTGCAACCTGGCCTGCGGCCATTGCTATCTGGACGCCGTGCAGCGCCGGAACGAGGCAGGCGGCGAGTTGGATACCGCCGAGGCCCTGCGGGTGGTGACGGAGATCGCCGGGCCGGCCCCCGGCGCCATGCTGGTGCTGACGGGGGGCGAACCCCTGCTGCGCAAGGACCTGGAGCCGATCGTCGAGGCCGCCGCCCAGGCGGGGCTGATGCCCGTCATCGGTAGCAACGGCTGCCTGCTCACCGGTGACCGGGCGAAAGGATTGAAGGAACGTGGCGCGGCCGGCGTCGGCATCAGCCTCGACTCCACCACCCCGGCCTTCCACGACCGCCTGCGGGGCCAGGCCGGGGCCTGGAGCGGCGCCCTGGCCGGCATGGCCGCCGCCCGCGCCGCCGGGCTGGGGGTGCAGATGCAGACCAGCTTGTTCGAGGAAAACCGGCGCGAACTGAAGGCCCTGGCCGATCTCGCGGCGGAGCGGGGGGCCATGGCCCTCAACTTCTTCTTCCTCGTCTGCACGGGGCGCGGGGTCACCCAGACCGACCTGTCCCCGGCGGTCTACGAGGAAACCCTGCGGGAGATACTGGCGCTGCAAGAGGGTCGGCCCGACCTGACGGTCCGCGCCCGTTGCGCCCCCTATGCCCGCCGCCTGCTGGGGCTGCACGCCGGCGAGGGGGGCGATGGCTACGCCGATTGGTCCAGCGCCTGTCTGGCGGGGCGCTCCTACCTGCGCATCGGCCCCCAGGGCGATGTCACCCCCTGTCCCTACATCCCCGGATCATCGGGCAACCTGCGCGAGCAATCCCTGCGGGAGATCTGGGAAAAGGCCGATGCCTTCGTCCGCCTGCGCACGGAAACCCCCGGCGGCAAGTGTGGCCAATGCGACTACCGCATCAGTTGCGGCGGCTGCCGCGCCCGCGCCCTGGCCGCCTCCGGCGACCTGATGGCGGAGGACCGCAAATGCGCCTACCGGCCCCCGCCGGGGACCCTGCCGGAGACCCCCGCGCCGGCATGGGCGCCGGAGGTCCGCTGGGAGGAAGATGCCACCCGGCTGTTGAACCGCATCCCCGCCTTCGTCCGCCAACGGGTAAAGGCCGGCCTGGAGCGGAAGGCCCTGGAACGGGGGGAGGCCCTCGTCACGCTTGAGTTCATGCACAACCACCGCCCGGCCTCCCCGCCCCCTTTCCGCCCTGGTTCCATCCGGGAGGGCCAGGAATGAGCCTGAAGGCCCTTGTGCAGAAGACCGGGGGGATGACGGAGAATCCCAACCGCCACCGGCGCCAATGGCTGGATGCAGCCACCGTGGACAATCTGGCCAGCTTCCTCCCCGAGCGGCTGCGCCAGCGGGCGCGGTTTCTCCGATGCGACGAGGGCAGCCTCCTCTACAGCGGGACGGACCGGCCCGATGCCTTCTACCGGGTCATCAAGGGGGGCGTCTCGGTCAACTGCGATTTTCTGGGGGACGGGACGGAGATCCAATGCGCCACGGCCGGGGATTGGCTGCTGGACCCTGGGGTCTGGGAATCCGAACCGGGAAACTGGGCGGTCTGCGAGCTTCCCTCCCTGCTCCTCGGTCTGCCGCGGAGCGATTTTCTCCATGCCCTGGCCTCCATCCCCGCCTTCGCCCGGTATTGGCGCCAGGAGATGATGCAGCAACTGGCACGGCTGCGGGAGGGACGGATGCGCCTCTTGCTCCCGACCACCGAGCAAAGGATTGTCCACTATCTGCGGCATGAGAGCCCCGGTGGCTGTGGAGAGATGAGACTGCCCTATCCCAATTACATGTGGGCAGACCATCTGGGCGTCAAGCCGGAGACCCTGTCGCGCTCCCTGAGAAAGATGGAGGCGGAAGAGAGGCTGGAGTGTCTTCCCGGCAAGCGTTACCGTCTGCCGCGGGCCCTATGATCTTCCGCCGAACCTCAGCAGGAATTCCGACAAGTAGGCCTCGCTTTCCGGCGAATAGATCCCTTTGGCCCGATAGATGGTCAGCAGGTCCATCTCCGGCGGTCCAGCCGTCCGGGCGAAGGTCAGGGCCGCGACCTTGGGCGGGTTGTGGGCGTAGCCCCGGATGTCCCGCTGCCGCATCAGGCAAAGCCCCACCTCCCGCGACTGATCCGTGAAACCTGCCACTGCATGAAGGGGCAGCAACAGGTATAAAATCCCCCCGTCCGCCAGAAGCCCATCGACGGCCTCGATCAGATCACCGAAGGAGAGTTCGTCCGTATGCCGCGCCCGGTTCCGGTGGAATGAGAAGGCCTTGCTGTGATTTTCGAAAAAGGGGGGATTGCTGATAATCAGGTCGAAGCGATCAACCGTTGTCCGGGCATAGTCCTGAACGGCTTGAGGGACAGCTCGGAGGCGGTCCCCCCAGGGGCTGTCTTTAAAATTCTCGGCGGCCTCGCGGCAAGCCGCCTCGTCCAGCTCGACCGCCGTGACCTCGGCTGCCCCCAATTGGGCGGCGATCAAGGCCAAGAGGCCTGTCCCCGCGCCGATATCCAACACCCGCTCGCCACCTTTTACCGGGGCCATTGCGCCAAACAGGGTGGCATCGGTGCAGACTTTCATGGCCGAGCATTCCTGGCGCACAGAGAAACGCTGGAAGTGAAAGGCGGACAAGGCAGCCGCTCGCTCTACTTATACGACTGCTGTTTCTTGATGCCGTACTGATCCGCCCGGATCTCCTTACGCACCTTGCTCCATGCCTCGGAGGAGGCAGGCGCTGCCACTGCCTGCTCCACCTCGCGGCTGCGCTGGCTCTGCTCCAGCAGTCGTTCCGATTCGTACTTCTTCGCCTGTTGCTCCAAATACTCGGCCTTTTCACGCATCAAATCTCCGGCCCCCTTGGCGTCGCCCTTATCCTTCAGCACCAACGCCTTTTCATCCATATCCGCCCCGATCTGCTCCGAGGCGGAGATCATGACCTTCTTGTTATGCGACTGCTCGACCTTCTCCGCCGACCCGGAATAGCCCACCCGTAGCGCACCGGTGAGGCGGTCATTTGCCTGGCTCACGAGATTGCGGTAGGTCACCTCCACATCGGCCAGATCCAGCTCTGACCCATCCTGCCCCGCTGGTGTCTCCACTTCCAGCAGCAGGTATTTTTCCTGTTTGGAATAAAGCTGATTGAGGTGCGCCTTGACTCTATCGCCTTCGATTTGCGCCTCCCGCCCCAGTGCGCGCAGGGGGCGAACCCCGTTGCGGCATTGGATGATGATGATGACGTCGGTGGCCACAACACTGGTCAGTTCGCCGAATTCGTTACGGAACACCTCGGCCAGCTCCGAGGGCGTCTCGGCAAACACATGATTGCCGTCGCTGGCATCCGACAGGCGCACCATGAGGTCTTCGTTATAACCCAGCCCCAGGCCGATGGTGGTCACCGATATCCCTTCACCGCCCAACTGCCGGCCCAATTGGCCCAGTTCCTCCGGGCTGCTCGGTCCCACATTGGCCAGGCCATCCGATAACAGGATGGCCCGGTTGACCTTGCTTTCGGCCAGATATTTGCGCAGTTCGACGGACCCCTGCCGGACCCCGTCATAGAGCGCCGTCCTGCCGTCCGCCTTTATGCCTTTGATGGCGTTCTCGACGGCCATCCGGTCCCTGAATGGGGCTGCGGGTACCAGGACATCCACCCGATGATCGTAGATCACGACGGAGAGGCTGTCGTCTTGGCGCAGATAGTCCAGCGCCATGATCGCCGACTCTTTGGCCTGAGCCAGTTTCTGACCGCTCATGGACCCGGACCGGTCCAAAACCAGGGCGACATTGATGGGGGGCCGCTGCTTCGAGGGGATTAGGAGTCCCTCCAGCCCAATTTTGATGTAACTTTTTTGCGGCTTGGCCGCCGGCAAGAGTTGTTGCCCCGGCTCAAGCGTGAGCCGAACCTGCTCCGCTCGAACCCCAAAAGAGGCGAAACCTGCCAGGCAGAAAGTGATTAGCAACCTACCGGCTAAGGAAATTGAGCCTTTCATCGGAGTTTCTCCTCTCACAGGTTTTTTGCCAGGACTCGGTAAGGATAGACCGGGATAATAGGGAGAGGTTTCCCATAAACGAACTTTGCCGATTTCCGATGCCGACTCGCCTCCCCTTACTGTCCGGTCTCTTGTTGCTATGTGCTGCCACGGGCTTACCGGCTGGCGAGGCGCGGACCTTTCCCTGGCGTCTGCCCGATCTGCCGAAATCCGCCAAGATCCTCGAATCCTGCTGGAGCGAGGCGGAACTCGCAGGCACCGGCGATGATCGCCAAATTCTCAAGTTGCATCGATCCGACCGGGAACCGCCACCCGCCGAGGCCATCGATAGGGTCGCTTCCCTTTTGCCGCCCTTGCCGGAATCGCGACTGGGTTCGATTCGTAGCGTCCAAGTACGTGGCGAGAGGAAACTGGTGGCGCTGACCCTGGACCTCTGCGAGCAGGGGGACGAAGTCACGGGGTACGACAGTGCTGTCGTCAACTATCTGCGCCGCCACAAGATCAGGGCGACCTTCTACGCTGGAGGCAAGTGGCTGCGGACCCACGAGGAAAAGGCCATGCAATTGATGGCCGACCCTCTCTTCGAGATCGGGAACCATGGCTGGACTCACCGTAACCTCCGGCGGCTGTCTGGGCAGGCCATGCGGGAGCAGATTCTCTGGACCCAGGCGCAATACAGCCTAGTCCGGGAGAAACTGGTGCAACGGGACTGTTTCCGCCGGGCTTCGGCGCAAGAACGCGAACGGATTCAGCGGCTGCCGGCGACTTTCCGCTTTCCCTTCGGGGTATGCAGCAGCGAATCACTGGAAGCTGCGGCCCAGTTCGGACTCGCCTCTGTGCAATGGAACATCGTCAGCGGTGACCCTTGGAAGAGCCAGACGGCACAAGGCATCGCGAACGCTGTATTACAGGGGATAAGGCCTGGCTCGATCATCGTCGCCCATGCCAATGGACGGGGCTGGAAAACGGCAGAGTCCTTGGATCTGTTCATCCCCAAGCTGCGCGCCCAGGGTTATGAGTTCGTCACCATCAGCGAATTGCTCGATGCCGGCGAACCTTTCCGCGCATCCAGTTGCTACGAGATGCGGCCCGGCGACAATCTGCGTTACGACAGGCCCGCCGGGACCCCTCATTATTTCGACCCCTGATCCCGTCCGTGGACGCCCGGCTCAGACGACCTTCTGGCCCCTCTGCATGTTGCGGCCGTAAAAGATCTCAGTCATTTCGCGCTTCAGCCGGTCCACGATCTGCCGCTGTTCCTTGGGAGGGATGGCATCGGCCTCGATGCCGAAGAGGTAGTTATCCAGGTCGAATTCCTTCAGCATCATCTTGGTGTGGAAGATGTGCTCCTGATAGACGTTCACGTCGATCATCTGGTAACGATCCTTGGTATCGCGGGCGATGTAGTTCTGGATCGAGTTGATCTTGTGGTCGATAAAGTGCTTCTTGCCGCTTACGTCGCGGGTGAAGCCACGCACCCGGTAATCCATGATGACGATGTCCGACTCAAAGGAGTGGATCAGGTAATTCAACGCCTTGAGCGGGGAAATGCGGCCACAGGTGGAGACATCGATATCGGCTCGAAAAGTCGAGATGCCGTTGTCGGGATGACTCTCCGGGTAGGTGTGAACCGTCAGATGACTCTTGTCCAGGTGGGCTACCACCGCATCCGGCAGCAAGGGGCCGGGGGCCTCCGTGTTGGAGATGTGCTCTGCGGCGACCGGCTCCTCCGAGACCAGGATGGTCACGCTGGCGCCCTGGGGATCATAGTCCTGCCGGGCGATATTGAGGATGGTGGCGCCGATGATGTCGGCGACATCAGTCAGTATCTGGGTCAGGCGCTCGGCATTGTAAGCCTCGTCGATGTACTCGATGTAGTCGCGCACCTGCTCCGGCGTCGTCGCGTAGCAGACATCGTAAATATTGAAGCTCAGGGTCTTGGTCAGGTTGTTGAACCCCTGAAGTTTCAGTTTTTTATTCATCAATGCGACGGCTCCCGACACTCTCAATCATGAAAATAGACCGGCAATGGTATTCATGCCGACCGAAACCCCACTCAGCCTTCGACGATCTCGAAGCCGTGGGTCACCTGCGCGACGGCGCCAAGCATAATGGAAGCGGAACAAAATTTCTCCGCACTGAGCTTGATGGCCCGCTCCACTGCCTTCTCCGTAAGTCCCGGCCCACCGACCCGAAAATGCATATGGATCTTGGTGAAGACCTTGGGGTCCGTCTCCGCGCGTTCCGCTTCCAGTTCAACCTCGCACAGACTTACCGGGTTGCGCCCCTTTTGGAGGATGTGAACGACATCGAACTGGGAACAGCCGCCCATGCCCAGCAGCAGCATTTCCATAGGGCGTGGACCGAGATTATTTCCACCGTGATCAGGAGGTCCATCCATCACCAGGGCATGTCCGCTGCCGGACTCGCCCACCATCAGCGCATTTTCGACCCATTTTACTCTCGTTTTCATTGTCAATCGTGACTCCTCGCTTCAAAACGCCCTGCCTTGATGGGCAATAGTTTTTTTGTGACGGGCTTCTCAAAAAGCCGGCTTCGGGCCTATCATCCCCCCTGTTGGGCAATCAGTCCCTGACTGCCCGGCCGGGTGTGAAACCCATCGGTCTGAAGGGTCAAAGATAACAAAGCAAACTCATAATGACACTGACCATAATACCGCCGGCACCAATACCCGAGCACCTTGCGCGGTTGCTTTCCTATTGCCACAAACGCAAACACACCCCAAAAACCGAAATCATTCATCCTGGCGACATCGCCGATACCCTGCTCTACCTCCTTGAAGGCTCTGCCACCGCCTCCATCGAGGATGAGGAGGGGCGCGAAATCATCCTCGCCTATATCAACAAGGGGGATTTCATCGGTGAATTGGGCATCTTCCTGCCCTTGCCCAGGCGAACGGCCCTGATACGAACCCGTGCGGAATGCCTTATCGCCGAGATCTCTTACGCTAAACTGAACCATCTCCTCGATACCGATCTTAAGGATTGCGCCAAGGAAATCCTCTTCTCCATCGGTAGGCAGCTCTCCACCCGCTTGGTGCAAACCACGCGAAAGGTCGGCCATCTGGCCTTCTATGATGTCACCGGACGCATTGCCCGCACCCTGCTCGACCTCTGCAAGCAACCCGACGCCATGACCCACCCCGACGGCATGCAGATCCGTATCACTCGCCAGGAGATCGGCCGCATCGTCGGCTGTTCACGCGAGATGGTCGGCCGGGTGCTGAAAAATCTGGAAGAGCAGGGGCTCATCCACGTCAAAGGGAAGACCATCGTGGTCTTCGGCACCCGCTGAATCCGCCGGACATTCTCAGGCAAAAAGCCCCGCTAACCTTTCTCCAGGGTCCGCCGCCCGCATGAATGCCTCCCCCACAAGGAAGGCGTTGACTTGGTGTGAACGCATCAACGCCACATCCTCCCGCGACAGGATGCCGCTCTCAGTCACTACCAAACGATCCGGCGGGATCCGGTCAAGCAAATCCAAGGTGGTGTCGAGACTGACTTCGAAGGTGCGCAAGTTTCTGTTGTTGATCCCGATCAGACGGTTTCTCACCCGCAGGGCACGCTCCAGCTCTTCGCCGTCATGGACCTCGATCAAAACATCCATCCCCAGCCCATGGGCCAAGCCGTTCAACTCGACGAGCAGCGCATCGCCCAGACATGCCGCGATCAACAAGATGCAGTCAGCGCCCATGGCGTGCGCCTCATAGACCTGATAGGGGTCGATGATGAAATCCTTTCGGATCACCGGCAGCGCGCAGGCGGCCCTGGCCTCTCGCAGATACTCGTCGCAACCCAGGAAGAAATCGACATCAGTCAGCACAGAGAGACAAGCTGCCCCGCCGCGCTCGTAACTTACGGCGATCTCAGCGGGCCGGAAATCTTCCCGCAGCACTCCTTTGGAGGGCGAGGCCTTTTTGATCTCCGCAATGACGCCGGACCGGCCAGCCGCGATTTTGGCCGCGATGGCATCGGCAAAGCCACGGATTGCCCCGGACCTGGCGCCCTTTAAATCCTGCAAAGGGACCCGCGCCGAACGCTCTCGAATCTCTTCCCGCTTGCGGGCAACTATTTTCTTCAAGATGTCGGGGGTATCGCTCATCACCACCTGTCCTGCCGTCGAACGGCGGCATTTGCGCTTGATTTGTTCGATAAATTTGAAAGGATGTCGAGGATAACGATTTTGTGCAAAAAATAAACACTTTGTATCCCCTTTTGCTAAACAATTTGAACCGATCGATCCATAAACTGAAACATCCATGAGCGTCCACCCGCTTCGATCAGCGCTTCACCGTTCCTTATTCGTTTTCGCCGGTGAGGCAAATTGGGGGCGCGCTGCTGCTGCACAGTGGCTTACCCATTACCGCCGCCGACTTTGGATCGGGGAAATGGCCCCATGCGAATTCGATCCTGTGCCCTCCGGCAAGGCCCGGCAATGGCTTGGCCGTGAACTAGACGCACTGGTTTTCGACGCCCATTGCGGCTTTGATCCCGACGCCTTCGGCGCCGTCTTAGGCGCAGTCGCCGGCGGCGGCCTGGTACTGCTGCTGACGCCCCCTTTGGCGCAGTGGCCCGCCTTTCCCGATCCCGGCAAGGAACGGATTGCCCAATATCCCCACGGTATGGAAGCTGTGGGGGGACGTTTTTTATCCCGCTTGGCGCACCTGATCCAGACAACCCCCTCACTGCCCCTGATTGAACAGGGCCATGACCCTCTTCCCGCCCCCATTCAACCTTCGGCGCAGCTGGGACCGGTTGATGGGGAGATCAAATTGACGCCCGATCAGGAGACTGCCCTGGAGGCGCTCCTGCGGGTGGCGACGGGCCATGGCCGAAGACCCCTGGTGCTGATGTCGGACCGGGGGCGCGGCAAAAGCTCCGTCCTTGGCGTGGCCGCCGCACGACTTCAATCATTGAGACCGGGGAGCCGGGTCCTGGTAACCGCCCCTCGGCCGGATTCCGTGCAATCCCTGTTCGAACAAGCCCAGCGGCTCCTGCCTGCCTCTGTCCGCCGTGGGCTGCGCTTACAGGAGGGGAATGGAGAAATCGCCTTCATCCCGCCGGATGAATTGTTGCGCCACCCCCAGGAGGCCGATCTCTTGCTGGTTGATGAGGCGGCAGCCATACCCCTGCCGCTTTTGGAACGATTGCTGACCCGATATAACCGCATTGCATTCGCCACCACCGAATACGGTTATGAAGGTGCGGGGCGAGGCTTCAGCCTCTGCTTTCCCGGTGTCCTGAACCGGCTGGCCCCTCATTGGCGAAGACTACGGCTTCAGACCCCGGTCCGCTGGGCGGAACAGGACCCGGTCGAGGGGTTCTGCTTCCGCGCCCTGCTGCTGGATGCGGAGGCGGCCGATGGGGCCGTGCTGTCAGCCGCGACCCCGGACTCATGCGAATTGGAACGGCTCGACAGGGACCGTCTCGTCACTGACGAGCCCCTATTGTCGGAATTGTTCGGCCTCTTGGTCCTGGCCCATTACCAGACTCGCCCATCCGACTTGCGCCACCTGCTCGATGGACCCGGCATTTCCATCTGGGTCATGAGATTCCGGGGCCATGTCGCCGCCGCCATGCTGAATGTGGACGAGGGCGGATTCGATCCTTCGCTGGCTGAAGCCATAGCACGGGGCGAGCGCCGCCCCCATGGGCACCTCTTGGCGCAGACACTCACGGCCCACGCCGGCTTCGTCGCGGCGGCGGGCATGCGATACAGCCGCATCATGCGCATTGCTGTTCATCCCGCCTTACAGCGGCGAGGCTTTGGCATCCGGCTGGTATCCGCCGCGCTTTCCGATGCCGAGAAGCGGGGGCTCGATTTCCTCGGGGCCAGCTTCGGCGCAACGCCGGGCCTGCTCGCCTTTTGGCGTAAGCTCGGACTCATGCCGGTACGCATCGGCATGAGCCGCGAAGCAGCCAGCGGCTCTCATTCGGCAATCATGTTGCGCCCCTTGTCGCCGCGGGCCGCTGGGTTGTTCGACCGGATGCGCGCCCGCTTCCTGGAAACCCTGCCTTTTCTCTTGGGCGATCCGCTTCAAGAGTTGGAGCTGGAGGTCGCGGTTCCTCTTTTGGAGGGCAACCCAATCGCCTGGAGCCTGAACGAACAGGACCGGCTGGACCTGGAGGCCTTTGCCCATGGCCGCCGCGACTATGCCGGTGCGCGCCTGGCCTTGTGGCGTCTTGCTGCTATCCGGTCGGCCCAGGGCTCGCCCTCCGCGCTTCTCGGGCCTCTCGTCATAAAGGTGCTGCAAGGCCGTGCCTGGAGCGGCGTGGCGGCTGAATTGGGACTGCCGGGACGCAAGCAGGCGGAAGATGCCCTGCGGCAAGCCGCCGGGGCTTTGCTACGGACGAAGGAAGAAACCCTGGAAACTGACCTATAACTTCAAACCGGTCTGCTATAACTATCCTGGAGGGGCGAATAATCGTCGCTTCCGCATTGCCTATCTTGCCTTCTCACTGATGGAACCAACCCCCATGACCAGCAAAAGCAGGCGCATTCTGACCTATCTCCTCGCCGCATTCGCCATCGCCTGTGCGGGATTGGTATTCCTGTTTCAGGAACGGACCATGGGTTACGCCTTGCAAGAGGCGGAAAAGCAGGTGATCGACATGCTGTTGAACCATCGCGCCATCCACTCCTACATCAACAAGGTCCAACGACCGGAGATGTACCGCCTAAAGAAAGAAGGCAAGCTCTATCAAGACTATTTCTCGCCAAAGACCATGTCTTTTACCTTCGTTGCCCGAACCGTCAAGGAGTTATTGAACGAGGAACGGATTAAGGAAGGGTATCCCAAGATTTATTTCAAGCTGGCGACTGACAATCCCCGTAATCCCGTCAACCAGGCCGACGCCTGGGAATCTCGGCTTCTGAAACGGATGAACGCTGGCGAGCTGAAGGAATTCCGGGAAGTGGTCGAGAAGGATGGGATGAAATATCTCTTCGCCGCCATCCCCATCAATCCATCGGAGAGCGGCTGTCTGGCCTGTCATGGTGAACCAAGCGCAGCGCCCAGGGAGTTGATTGAACAATATGGCGACAAGGCGGGATTCCACGAAAAAGTGGGGGTCTCTCGCGCCCTGATCTCCATGCGAGTACCGCTAGGATCGCTGCTCGCCTCGGCCAATGCGGTCTTACTCTGGATATCGGCCGCGACCTTTCTTGCCCTTGCGGCCATCTATTCGATGATCTTTTTCTTCATCCATCGGATCGACCGGAATCAGCAGGCCCTGGTCAAGGCAAACACGGAGCTGCAACGCCTCTCCTCCGTCGATTACCTGACCAACATCTGCAACCGGCGCAGCTTTGTCGATAGCCTCGACCAGATGATCAACCACGCCGACCGCTATGGAAATCCGTTGTCGATCCTGATGATCGACCTGGATTTCTTCAAGGCCGTCAATGACAAGTACGGCCACAGCTTCGGCGACGAGGTGCTCAAAAACCTTGCACGCTTGATCAGCGGGCAAATCCGTTCGACCGACCTGTTCGGCCGCTGGGGCGGCGAGGAATTCGTGGTCGCCATGCCCAATCAAGACCGCGAAAAGGCCTGCACTGTCGCCGAAAAGCTCCGCGCCACCATCAAGGAATACGCCTTTCCCAAGGGAGCGCATATGACCATCAGCCTTGGTGTCGCAACCTTCCAGCGTGGCTTATCACGGGAAGCCTTCATCGATCAGGCCGACAGCGCCCTATATCAGTCCAAGGAAAACGGACGCGACCAAGTCACGGCATACAGCGACAGTCAGTGTTGATTCTGGCCTCCCCCCAGGCGCGAGATGCACCGCCTCTTGGGGTGATATACCCTCGTTTCCGCTCAGTGCCGGAATCTTCCCCATTGACAGCATCCGTTTCCCAGATAGGATTCGCCGGAAAGCCCCATTCAACGGCATACCTGGAGAAACGATTCATGCTAGAAGCCGGCCAAGCCGCCCCCACCTTCGAACTTCCCGACTCCGACATGAACATGGCGTCATCCAAGCAGTTTTTAGGAAGCAAGAACTTGGTCCTGTTTTTCTACCCGAAAGACAGCACGCCCGGCTGCACCATAGAGGCCTTGGAATTCAGCGATCTGATCGATCAGTTCACATCGAGGGAAACAACGGTGTTCGGCGTCAGCATGGATAATTTCGTCAGCCATGCGGCCTTTCGTGACGAACAGGGACTGGCCGTGACCCTCTTGTCCGACATCGACGGCACCCTTTGCGAATCCTACGGGGTATGGCAAGAACGCGAGCGCAACGGTGAAAAGCGAATGGGGATACTTCGCTCCACCTTCATCGTCGATAGGGAAGGGGTCATCCGCCACAGCCTCTACGACGTGAAACCCAAGGGGCACGCCGCGCAGGTGCTGGAATTGGTCAAACAGCTAAATTAGCGGCAGAGCGGTGATTTTGTAGGAGAACCCAAACCGTGAACGAGCGATTCATAGACCTCGAAACCCGTATAGCCTTCATGGAAGAGGCTATCGACGGGCTTAACCGGGCCTTAGCGAACCAACAGAAGGACATGGCCAAGATGGCCGGGGATATCAGCCGCCTGGGGGCCTTGATCCGCGAACTAAACCCCTCTCCGGTCGATTCCCTGGGCCGGGAACCGCCGCCACCCCATTACTGAGCTTTTTCCCCGGCCGGGCTACCTTCGCCTTCCTTTGGCCCCCGGTAATCCTTAGGCGCCTCGTATTGCAGCATCTCCTTCCCCTCGGCATCGAGCAGGATGCTTAAGCCACGGTCGGGATAGAACCAGCTAACACTCGACTCGCTGTTACGCCGCCAGGCACGGGGTTCCCCAAACCGGGCGCGGAAGAAGTCGGCATCCAGTTGGCCGTAGGCTGGAATATATGTCAGGCCACTGATCCGGCGCTGGCTCTGTATGGACTTATCCTCCTCCGCCAGCAGCAGCCGCTGATCGCCGCTTGGCCCGCTGTCACGGCCCATGGCGCGCCCTGCCAGAGCGGACAACTCGGCCGGGTCAGCCGTCAGCGTGAGAATGACCTTGGCTGAAAAGGGACCCGTCTTGACGCTATCGAAATAGGCCTCCAGCGACATGGCGCCTTCCTTGTTCACAAAAAGGGCGATGCCCTCCGGCCTACCGTAACGTTCGATCACGTCCGCCAGGGTCGACTTGCCGATGTGGACCCCCAACGCCTTCGAAGTACCGTCCTCGAATGTTTCGATCTGCCAGGGCATATCGGTCAACCGGGCCGGTTGTTCCGGTTTGGGCGCCAGAAACCAGGCGGCTACCAGCAGCAGGCCGATCCCGGACATAATCGTCAAAAATTTCTTCATGCGCGGACCCTGCGCCCTTGGCGGTGAAATGAGGGAGCAGGGATTATACGGGAGCCCAGGGGATCACGCCTCGGCGTCGTAGAGTTCAGCCTGGATCTCCGGCGGCATTTGCAGGTAGAAGCCCTTTTCGGCAAGGCTCTCCAGAACCCGCCCTGCATCGGCCCTGGCCAGCTTCCGGGCCGGATGCAGCTCAAGCTCCATGACCAGTTCCGGACCGCCGAACCGGGCAAAAAAGGCCTCGGGCAGCCGGTCGAAGGCATCTTTTTCTCCCAGATAGAGATACATTTCCGCCTGCTTTGGGCTACGGTAGATCCAGCAGGTCGTGATGGCTGTGTCGCTCAAAGTTGTCTCCCAATTCAGTTTCCGCCGTGATTCTCGCCGGGTTAAAGTGTACCGATGAACGCCGCCGCGATGGAAACCCTGCTGACTTTTGTTTCCCGTCTGCTTTCGATTCATGGGAAGTTGGATACGCAGGGCAATGAACGGCCGTCCTTACTCCTGGCAGAGGGGCTCCTGCTTAAGCAGCGCTCGCGCCAGAGATCCAGGGAGCAACCGATCCAGGTTGCCATTATCGGCCCCACCCAGGTGGGCAAAAGCACCCTCGTCAATCTCTTGCTCGAAGGAAACTATGCGGGGGTAAGTGCCCTCGCCGGTTTCACCCGCCATGCCCAAGGCTTTTGCCCGGCGCCCCTGACGGAGACGATCATAAGGACAGCCGCCGCTTTGCTCCCCCGCCTGGAACGAATCGCGCCCGGCGGGCTTTCCCAGGACCGGCTCGACGCCTACTCACTCATTGAAGTGAGTACCCAGGCTTCCGCCACACAGCCATCGTCGATCCTGTGGGACTCCCCCGATTTCGACTCGGTAAGCTCGCGGGAATACCGCTTAACCGTCCCTTCCCTCTGTGCCCTGGCCGATCTCCTGGTTCTGGTCGTCAGTAGGGAAAAATACGCCGATAGAAGCCTGTGGGAAATGCTGCGCCTGATCGCTCCGGTCAATCCCCCCCTGCTGGTCGCGTTTAACAAAATCAGCAGCGAATCCTTTCCGCAACTGGTCTCCGCCCTGCGAACCAAATTCGAACTTGAGGGGATGCCCTGTCCGCCGATTTTCCCACTGCCCTACATTGCCGACGGCGAATGGGGAAACTTATCCGCTTGCGAAGGAGGGAGGCAGCTTCGGCGACGGGCAGGGGAAGCGGTGATTCGTGACAATCTCCTCATAAAACCCCTATTGGAGTTCCATTGGCCCCGATGGACATCCCCCCTGCGCCGGGAACACGAGGCTGCGCGTCAATGGGAATCTGCGGTGCGAGAGACGCTGATCGAGGCCGGAGATCACTTTGAGCGCGGTTATCTGCGCAATCCCGACTACCGCGAGACCCTTGAACTGGCCCTGGTCCAACTCCTCGAACTCTTGGAGATACCCGGCCTGGCCGCGCCCATGCAGCGGGCCAGACACATCCTGACTTGGCCGGCGCGCCAGATCGTTCTCTGGCTTCGGACGGTCTCAGACAGCAGTGCCACCGATGCATCCACTGAGACCCGTGTGCTGGAGGAGGGCATAGACCATCTCTTTCTCAAGCTCCAGCGCCTTGCCGGCGAGCGCTCCATCTCCGCCGCGCCGGAAGAGGGCCTTTGGTGGCAATCCCTGTGGGGACATCTGCATGAGCAGCAAAAGTTGCTGCAAGAGACTGGCCGGGGGTACATCAGGGAACATCAGGCCGCCTTCCAGCCCGAGATTGGGGCTGCCTCCCGGCGCCTTTTTCAACACCTTCAACAACACCCCGCCCTGCTTAACAGCCTTCGCGCCGTGCGGGTGACTGCGGACGTGGCGGCCGTGATACTGGCCCTCAAGAGTGGGGGGATTGGCCTCCATGACATTTTCCTCACCCCCGCCATGCTCACCTTTTCCTCCGTGCTGACCGAAGGCGCAGCCGGTCAATTCATGCGTGGGATTGAGAAAGAGCTGAAGCTGGCCCAGGCCACTTCGGTTCAAACCCATCTCTTGCAACCTTTTGCCCTTCTCTTGGATGGCCTGCCCCAGCGGATGCCGGGCACGGGCCTCTTCGGTATCACACCGGAGGAACTGGAGCTGGCCGAGACCGCCCTGAAGGAGTTACCGACCTGATGGATTTTATTGACCTTTATCGGGCGATCCAGGATTGGGCTCATGACGCACAACGGAGCGGCTGGCTTGAATGCAATGACTTGAAGGGGTTGGAGGAGATCGAGCAGCAGCAGGCAGCCGCCTTGTTTGAAGACCAGAGGCATCGACCCCTCATCGTCGGACTGTTCGGCGGAACCGGTGTCGGCAAAAGCAGTTTGCTGAACCGGCTGGCCGGGGAACCCATCGCCCGCGCCGGCATCGAACGTCCTACCTCCCACGAGGTAACCTTCTATCTGCACAAGGATTTCAGGCTGGGCCTGCTACCCCCCGAGCTTCCCATGGAACAGACCAGGCTCGCCTATCACAACAAACCCGAACGCCGTTTGCTGGCCTGGCTCGATATGCCCGACATGGACAGTACCGAGACCCGCAACCGGGATCTGGTGGAGGAATGGCTGCCCTACTTGGACTGGATCGTTTATGTGGTCAGCCCTGAACGCTATCACGACGATATCGGCTGGCGTTTTCTCCAACAACGCGCCCGGCGGCATGCCTGGCTCTTCGTCATGAATCAGTGGGACCGGGGAAAGCCCGAACAACTGGAGGATTTCCGCCGCAGGCTGACGGCCGAGGGCTTCGCCGCCCCCCACGTTCTGCGAACCTCCTGTTCGGACACCGGGGTACGCGATGATTTCGACCGGCTGGAGGGGGTCCTCAACCAAGCCATCCAGGACCATGGTCTTGCCCTGTTGCAGCAATTGGGTCTCCAGTCCCGCCTAGTCGAGCTTGAAAAGCTGGCGGGGCTTCTCGCGGCGCGGCTGGGCGATCCCTTGGCCTGGAAAGCTGCGCAAGATCATTGGAATGACGCCTTCTCTCCAAGGCTGGCACTGTTCCGAAAGCAGCTTGATGAAAGGGCCATCCGGCTAGCGGCGTCCTTTCGCGATCGTAAGATAGGAGACGAATCGCTTTCCGGCCTCCTGCCGGGACTGGCCGAGGCCTTCTGGACCGAAAGAGAGTCGGCCATGGTGGAGCAATGGAACGACCTCCTCCTGGATGGACTCCGGTCTCGATCCCTGCCGGCAAAGCCCCTTCAGCGCCTCACTCGGGCGAACGGGCCGACGGCTGGGAACTCCTTCCGGCAGACCTTGGAAGGCTCCCTGAACGATTCCCTGGCTCATCCTGGCCACTGGCTGCAACGGGGCCTTTACTATTCGGCCGGCCTATTGGAATGGCTGCTCCCTCTCACGATCACTGCCTGGGCTGGCCGGCATCTCGCCGCTGTCTATTGGCTCGCCCTTGATGGGAGAGCCTCTTTTCTGGGATTGGATTTTGCCGTCCACAGTATTTTGCTGATCGCCTTGGCTTGGATGGCACCCTGGCTTCTCCATCGCCGCTTAAAGCCCTCTCCCGGCGTCGTTATCAAGCGTGGCCTGCGGGAGGGGGTCCGCAGGGGTTGCGGGCAAATGGCCGGTATCTTTGAAGCGCCCTGGACTCAGGTTGCGGAGGAGAGGGACGGGCTGTTTGATAGGCTGCAGAGAATCGTCCAACGGATTCCCCGGTCAGCCGATGGAGGGCGGATTAGTGTGACGCCGTTCACAACTTGATCCCGTCCCCCTTGAACTTGGCCCAGCCAGACCTATTTCTTGAGTAAGAGAAGACAATGTTCCAAGCGCATCACGAATTGCCAACATGAGGGGACTACCATGAAAACCGTATTCGACATTTCAACAGGCAACCTCGTTGAAACTGGCCCGCAGGTGAGAGGGCAGCCACCAGTATTCTCGGCTTTCGCCGGGCTCAGGACCGGGCTTGAGGAGATCGTCATTGAACCTGCTCAGTATGGACCGCGGTTCATGCCGCCTGAGCTTGCTCGCGCCTCGATTGAGGTATTCCTCGACCGGCAGCGCTAAATCCGTCTTGTAACCGCTACGGCATGGAGGTATCTTTCTTGAAGGTCGGTTACACCGGCCTTTTTCTTTTTCCCCCATCAACCGCACCCTCTTCGGAGTCAAGCTGAATGAACCTGGACAGAGTCAATTCCGGTCGCGACGTTCCCAACGAACTCAACGTCATCATCGAGATCCCTGCCCACTCCGATCCGGTCAAGTACGAGGTGGACAAGCAGACTGGCGCCATGTTCGTCGATCGCTTTATGGGCACTGCCATGCATTACCCCTGCAACTACGGCTATGTGCCTCACACCCTCTCGAAAGACGGTGACCCGGTCGATGTCCTGGTGGTCACCCCTGTGCCGTTGATCAGCGGCTCGGTCATCCGCTGCCGGCCGGTCGCCCTCCTGCGCATGACGGATGAGTCCGGTGACGATGCCAAGGTGCTGGCGGTTCCTGTCAGTAAAATCTGCTCCCAGTGGGACCACGTTCAGGGACCAGAGAATTTACCGAAGCAGCTCCTGAATCAGATCGCTCACTTCTTCGAGCATTATAAGGATCTGGACGAGGGCAAATGGGTCCGCGTCGGAGGCTGGGAAGACGCCGGCGCCGCCAAGAGAGAGATTCTTGAAAGCGTACAGTTGTATAAGGATGCCCCCGAGCGGCCTAATTTCTGATTATGAAAGTCTGCATCCTTTCCGACAGTCATGATCATATCCCTCTGCTGGACGCGGCGGTTGCCGCCGCTAAAGAGGCGGGGGCCGAGGCTGTGCTGCATTGCGGTGACCTAGTGGCGCCCAGTACTTTGCGCTGTATAGAGAAATACGGGCTGCCGGTGCATATCATTCACGGCAACAACAGCGGCGATCTCTTTACCCTGGCCACCATGGCGAACCGGCCCGAGAGCGTCATCCAGTACCACGGCATGGATGCGGGCATTACGCTGAACAACAAACGCATATTTCTGGTGCATTACCCCCATTACGCACGGGCCATGGCAGCCACTGGGGATTGGGACCTGGTCTGTTTCGGCCATACCCACAAGACCAGCATCGAACAGATCACCAATGTCAACGGAGAGGCCACCATGCTGGTCAATCCCGGCACCATCGGTGGCGTCGGGCGGACACCGGCCACTTACATCCTCGGCGACCTGGAGGCCATGACCTTCGAGATCCGGGAGGTCTCCAAATTGTTGGAACAGGGCTACAGTGAGTTGGCAGGATGAATACAGAACTCACCCATTTCGACGCCGAAGGGCAAGCCCACATGGTGGATGTGGGGGCCAAGTCCATTACCCACCGCATCGCCGTCGCCGAGGGCCGCATACGCATGGAGCCCCGGACCTTGGAGATGATTGAACAGGGAGGGCACAAGAAGGGGGATGTCCTGGGAATCGCCCGCATCGCGGGCATAATGGCGGCAAAGAAAACCAGCGATTTGGTCCCCCTCTGCCATCCGCTGGCGCTGACGCGGATTGCGATAGATTTTTCCGTCGAGCCCTCCCTCCCCGGCGTGCGCTGCACAGCCAGGGTCGAGACCCAGGGACAGACCGGCGTCGAAATGGAAGCCATCAACACGGTACAGGTCTCCCTCCTGACCATCTATGACATGTGCAAGGCCGTCGACCGCGCCATGACCATCGATCAGGTCCGCCTGCTGGAAAAAGCCGGGGGCAAATCAGGGCATTGGCGGCGCGCCTCTGGGCCATAGATACCCTCTCCAAAGGATAGGCTCCTAATGAAAATCGCCATCATCAACGGCAGCCACCGGCCAAACTCCCAGAGCGCCAAGGTCGCCGGGTTTATGGCAGATTTGCTTATGACCAAGGGCCTTGCGGACCTTGTCTACCGTTTCGACCTCTCCGACAATCCCCTGCCCCTTTGGGATGAGGGGATCTGGCAGGGAGACCCTGCCTGGCAGGCCCGCCTGCAACCCATCTCCGGCGAACTGGCCTCCAGCGACGGCTTTGTCATCATCAGCCCCGAATGGCACGGCATGGTTCCCTCCGGTCTGAAGAACTTCTTTCTCATGTGGAGTAATCAGGAGTTGGCGCACAAACCGGCCTTAATCACAGCGGTTTCGGCGGGGGCGGGCGGGGCCTACCCCGTGGCCGAGCTACGCATGAGCAGCTATAAAAACAACCGCATCTGTTATATCCCTGAGCAACTGATCATCCGCAACGTGGAAAGGGTACTCAACCCGGTGGGTATCAACGACCCCGAGGCCGACGTCTACTATCGCAGGCGGACGGAATACGCCTTGAGCCTGCTGGTTCGTTACGCGTCAGCCCTCGGTAAAATGCGCAGCGAAGCCGGACAATTGAGTAATGAATTCAAAAACGGGATGTGATCGGGGATGAGGCTGCAATGGACCCATGCGATCAAAGCCATTTTCATTACGCAGTTGCTTTCACCTGGGCCTATCGCCGCCGAAAACAGGTTGGCGGGCATCAAGGGAGCCGACAATCGGATTTGGGTAAACGGCTCAATGCCGCCGTGGCGGGCTATCGGCCGCATCAACAAGGCGGGCGAGGGTTTCTGCACGGGCGTCTTGATCTCCCCCAATCAGGTCCTGACAGCCGCCCACTGCATCTGGAACAAAAACACGGGGCAGCCCATTCCCGGCCAATATCTCAACTTCGCCGCCGGTTACCACAAGGAAACCTATCTGGCCAACCGCCGTATAAAAGCCATTCGCCACGGGGCCAGCTTCAAGCTGCGGCCCGATATCAGCCTGCCCGACGTGGAGCAAGACTGGGCAATTCTAGAACTCGATGCCCCCATCACCACGCTTCCCCCCATTCCCCTGGCGCCCTTTTCCACGCAAGAGCTGGCCAAACGAGGCCGAGCCTCCTTCGTTACCCAAGCCGGTTTCAGCCAGGACCGTCCCTATATGCTCACCGTTGATCACCGTTGCCAGATCAAAGGGATGCTCGAAGGACGAAACCTGATTGCTCATGACTGTGACGCCGTAAACGGTGACTCGGGTTCACCCCTGTTGATGGAAACCGAGCAGGGACTGCGCGTCATCGCCATTCACTCCTCCACCCTACAGCCAGAGACGGGTGAGCCCGTGGGGCTTGCTGTCCCTGCTGCCTCCGTTGAACGCTGATTCCACCTAATGGAGGCTGATCTTGCCTCGGGGTATCGCTATCCGCCACTCCGCTTCTTGGTAATCGCTTTGTTGCGCTTCAGGGCTTTGTGATACCGTTCACGGAAATCGTAAGCGGATTTGACGACCTGGGGGCTAGCATGCGTTTCTCAAATACCCTGTTCCTGAGCTTGCTTCTCCTCCTGGGATCGGTTGGCGCGGTGCAGGCTTCGGTCAGCGTCCATATCGATCTCAGCACGCAGCAGATGCATGTAAATTCTTCCAGCGGCACTTATTCCTGGCCAGTATCCACAGCCCGTAGCGGTTACTCCACTCCACGAGGCAGCTATGCGCCGTCGCTTCTGAAACGGATGCATTATTCGCGGAAGTACCATATGTCACCGATGCCCCATTCGATTTTTTTCCGGGGCGGCTACGCCATTCATGGCACTTACGAGACAGGCCGGCTCGGCCGACCGGCCTCGCACGGTTGCATCCGGCTCGCGCCCGGGAATGCCGCTGCGCTCTACCGCATGGTGCAGGCGGAAGGTGCGCGGATTTCGATTACTGGCACACCCCCCAAAGCCGTCAGACAGGCGAATGGCGGCAAGACCAATCGTACCGCCCATAAGTCCAAGCGCCAGGGGAAAATGAACCGGGCCGACACACTGATTTCTTCTTCACCGGCCAAGGCGAAGGGCCCATTTCAATTACTCAGCGCCCTGCTGTTCTGATCGGGCGGCGGCCTCTCCCAGCCTGTTGACCATGGCGGCGTAGTAAACGACCGGAATTACCACCAAGGTCAGGATGGTGGAGACCAGTATCCCGCTGATCAGAGCAACTGCAAGACCGCTGAAGATGGGATCGTCGAGGATGAAGAAGGCCCCCGCCATAGCGGCCACCCCGGTCAGCACAATCGGCTTGGATCGGACCGCTGCCGAACGCACCACGGCTGTCTCGAAGGGCACGCCCCGGCCGACCTCCCCGTTGATGAAATCCACCAATAGGATCGAATTGCGCACGATGATCCCCGCCAGGGCGATCATGCCTATCATGGAGGTGGCAGTGAATTGCGCATGGGCCAGGGCATGGCCGGGCATGATGCCGATGATGGTCAAGGGAATGGGCGCCATGATCACCAGGGGCACCAGATAGGAGCGGAACTGGGCCACAACCAGCAGATAGATCAGGATGAGGCCGACCGAATAAGCGATGCCCATGTCACGGAAGGTCTCATAGGTTATCTGCCATTCCCCGTCCCACTTCAAACTGTAGCTATAGGGGTTTTCCGGCACCTGGATCAGATTCTGCTCCATACCCGGAACCTTCTGCTCCAGGGCGCTGGAGATGGCGAACATGCCGTACAGGGGGCTGTCCGTCTTACCCGCCATGTCGCCGGTGACATAGACGACCGGCAGCAGGTCCTTGTGGTAGATGCTGTGCTCGCGATGGGAAGGCTCCACCTTGACGACCTCGGACAAGGGGACCAATTGGCCCTGGGCGCTACGGACGCGCAACGACAATATCTGGTCGAAATCGGCCTTGTCCGCTTCGCTGTATTCCAGCCGGACGGGCACAGCGTATTTGATGTTCTTCCCGTGCAGAAAGCTGACATCCTCACCCTTGAGGACCGTGGCCAGCGCCCCCGTCACGGTTGCTTGTGATACTCCCAGCAATGCCGCCTTTTCCCTATCGACCCGCACCAGGTACTTGCCGGCGGGATGCTCGACGCTGTCATCCACATCCACGATATCGGCGGTAGCGGAGAAGGCCTCGCGGACGCGCTTGGCGGCGGCGATCTGGCCCTCGTAATCAAGCCCGTAGACCTCGGCCACCAGGGGTGACTGCACCGGCGGCCCCGGCGGGACCTCGACGATCTTCACATTGGCCCCGTGTCTGGCTGCGATTTCCTGCAAAGGCGCCCGCACCGCGAGCGCGATCTCGTGACTCTTGCGATTCCGTGCCGACTTGTCTACCAGGTTGATCTGGATATCGGCCACATGGGCGCCTTCACGCAAATAGTATTGCCGCACCAAGCCATTGAAGCCGATGGGCGAAGCAGCGCCCACATAGGCCTGGAAATCGGTCATTTCCGGGAGGGTGCGGAGATAGGCACCCAAATCCCCAACCACCCGCGCGGTCTGTTCCAGGCTGGTTCCCTCATCCATATCGACTACCACCTGGAATTCCGACTTGTTGTCGAAGGGCAGCATCTTGAGGACCACCAACTTCCCCAGGGCCAGGGCGATGGAGAGAAGGATCAGCAGCATGATCCCGCCCAGCAGTTTCCAGCGGTTGCGATGCCCTCCCCTGCCGATCAGGAAGGGATTGATGACACGGCCGAAAAAGCGTTCCAGGCTGGATTCCCCGGCATCGGCTATGTGCCCGGCGTGCGCATGTACACCGCGAAGCCCCTTGTAGGTCATCCAGGGCGTCACCACGAAGGCCACTACGAGAGAGATCAACATCCCCATGGAGGCATTGATCGGAATCGGGCTCATGTAGGGTCCCATAAGCCCGGTGACGAAGGCCATGGGCAGCAGGGCGGCGATGACCGTGAAGGTCGCCAGGATGGTGGGGCCGCCGACCTCGTCCACGGCCTTGGGGATCGCCTCAAGCAGGTCCTTGGCCCCCAGGGCAATATGGCGATGGATGTTTTCCACAACCACAATGGCATCATCCACCAGGATGCCGATGGAGAAGATCAGGGCGAAGAGGGAGACCCGGTTCAGGGTGAAGCCCCAGGCCCAGGAAGCAAAGAGGGTGATGGCCAGGGTGATGACGACGGCCCCGCCGACGATCAGGGACTCGCGCCAGCCCAGGGCGAACAGCACCAGCAACACCACCGAGAGCGTGGCGAAAACGAGCTTCGTGATGAGCTTTTTCGCCTTATAGTCCGCCGTTTTGCCGTAGTCCCGGGTGATCGTGAACTTGACCCCATCCGGGATGAAGATGCCGTTGAGATGCTCCAGCCGCTCGATCACCTTCTCCGCGATTTCGACCGCGTTGGTGCCCGGTTTCTTGGCCACGGCAATGGTGACGGCAGGGTGAAAACCCTCGCTCACCCGGCCCTTTTCCAGCCCCGCCGGGCCCGCACCCATCCAGACATAAGAGGTGGGGGTATCGGCGGACTCCCGGATGGTCGCCACGTCGCGGAGAAAGACGGGCTTCTGATCGAAAACGCCCACTACCAGATCGCCGACCTCCTCCGGGGTGGTCAGCAGGGTGCCCGCCTGAACCAGGATCTCCTTGTTGTCCTTGGTGACCGCCAGACTGTCCTGAGTCTGGTTGCCCGTCTGCAAGGCACGGGCGAGATCGCCCAGGTCGATGTTGTAACCAGCCAGGGCCTGGGGGTCCAACAGGACACGCACTGCCCGGTCGGGATTGCCGATAGTGTAGATGTCGCGGGTCCCCGGCACCCGCTTTAGCTCGGACTCGATGGCGTGCGCCACCTGTCCCAGCTCATAGGCGCCATATTGCTCCTGTTCGGACCAGAGGGTCGCCGTCAGGATGGGGACATCATCGATTCCCTTGGGTTTGATGATCGGCTGGCCGACGCCCAGGTTGCGGGGGAGCCAATCCTGATTGGAAAAGACCTTGTTGTAGAGGCGCACAATGGCGGCGGTGCGGTCCTCGCCCACCTGGAAACGCACGGTCAGCACGGCCATGCCGGGCATGGAGGCTGAGTAGACGTGCTTGACACCCTCGATCTCCGACAGCACCTGCTCGGCCGGGGTCGCCAGCAATTGCTCTATCTCCGAGGCGGTAGCGCCGGGGAAGGGGATGAAAATATTGGCGAAGGTAACATTGATCTGCGGCTCTTCCTCGCGCGGGGTGACCAGCACCGCGAACAGGCCAAGAAGCAGCCCAACCAGGGCCAGCAGCGGGGTTATTTCCGTATTGAGGAAGCGTTTGGCAACGGCGCCGGAAACGCCAAGCGATTCGTCAGCCGCCATTTTCAGTCTCCACCGGTTGCTGTTTCAGCAAGGCGCCGGCCTCGATCGGGTCGCTGGCAACCTTTTCTCCTTCCTCGATCCCGGCCAGGATGGCAATACGCTCGCCGGCCAGCCGCTGTCCGGGACGGATATGGCGGAAGCCGACGCGGCCCTCCTTGGAAATCACATAGACCCCGGTGACCTCGCCGCGATAGGCCACCGCCTTCTCCGGAACGGCCAGCACCCGCCGGTCGCCAATGGCAAAGGCAGTCTTCACGTACATGCCAGGAAAGAGGCCCGCTGCCCCGCGCGGCAGATCGATACGAACCTTGAAAGTATTGCTGGCCTGATCGGCGAAGGGAAAGATGGTCAGCTTCAAGGCATCGACCGAAGAACCATCAGGCAGGATCACCCGGACCCTGCCCTGGGTGCGAACCGCGCTCACCAGACTCTGGGGGACATTGACCAGGACTCGCAATTGGTCCAGGGAGATGCCCGTCATCAGGGGCTTGCCGGGCTGGGCCACCTCCCCCACCTCCACATGGCGCTTAGTCACGATGCCGCTGTAAGGGGCGCGCACCTTGGTGTATTCCAACTGCTCCAGGGCCTGTTCCAGGCTGGCCCTGGCCGTGGCGAAACGGGCCTCCGCCGCCTTCAGCGCCGCCGTGGCCCGGTCCATGTCGGCCTGGGAGACGAGCCGCTTGGCGAATACATCCTGGATGCGGGCGTGATCATCACGGGCCTCCTTCAAACGTGCCTCGGCTTCGCGCAAGGCGCCCTGGGCCTGATCAGCCAGCGCCTTCTGCTCGGTGTCCCGCAGCAGAACGATGACCTTGCCTTGCTCGACATAGTCATCCACATCAAACAGGATCTCCTTGACCTGGCCGCCCGTCTGGGCCGACAGAGTAGCTTGGTTGACCGCCTCCAGGGTCCCATCCAGCAGGATCTCACGCGGAATGCTGAGATATTCAGCCGCCGCTGATGGGATCGCCGCTCCAGATTCCGCCTGTAACGAAAGGGGCGCCAGCAGGCAAAGTATCATGCCGATGGTGAAATCTCTGTTCATCTTGTTCCCCGTAGCAAGCCGGCAAAGGCAGGTATATTAGAGACGGCGAATATTAACTCCTCGCATGGGAGTTTCAAGACAATTTATCAGCCGGGACATCAAGCTGCGCCCCCTGGCCCGGCACCGTCAGCAACGGCCTCATGGCATGCAGCAGGCTGGCGAAGAGCTGGCCGTTCTGTTGCTCCTCCCGTGCAAGGAGCTGCTTCATGTGTTCCCGCTGGGTTGGCATGGTGAAACAGGCCGGGCAGGAGTCCGGGACCACCGGTAACCCCGCCTGCCGGGCAAAGGCGGCTGTCTGGGTTTCGCGCACGTAGGCCAGGGGCCGGATGATGCGGATATCTCCCTCCTTGTTGAGGTAGTGCGCCTTCATGGTCCTGAGCTGGCCGCCGTGAAAAAGAGACATGAGGAGGCTTTCCGCCAGATCGTCCAAATGTTGCCCCAGGGCCAGGACGTTGTAGCCATGTTTCCGGCATAGCCGGTACATAATGCCCCGCTTCATGCGGGAGCAGTAGGCGCAGAAGGAGTCGCCATCCATATGTTCCTTGGCCTGTTCCAGGATCGGCTGTTGCTCGTAATACCAGGGGATGCCCAGCCGGTCGTAATAATCCCTCAGCGGCCCCGGATCGAAACCCTCCACCTCCGGGTCCACCGTCAACACCGCCAGATCGAACTGAACCGGGGCGTAGGAATGCAGGTGCCCCAGGATCTGCAACAGCGACAGGGAATCCTTGCCCCCCGAGACCCCCAGCAGGACACGGTCCCCATCCCGGATCATGTTGTAATCGGCAATGGCCCGGCCGACCTTGCGCAAGAGGGATTTGGGAGGCTTGATAATGGCTTGCATCGGCTGATTTTACCCGGAAAAGCTCGTTGAGCAGGCAATATGCTGTCCGCCTGTGGCGAAGGTTAGAATAGCCTCGATTCATCCATTCACAAGCATAACGATCGCGAAGAAGGAGTTGGCATGGCCTGGTGGGGAAAAATCATCGGCGGGGCCTTTGGATTCCTGCTCGGGGGACCCTTGGGAGCGGTATTGGGCGCGGCCCTGGGCCACAATTTCGACAAGGGATTGGCCGCCCTGCCCGAGGGTCAGGGTATCGAGCCGGACGAAAGGGAGCGGGTGCAGATGGCCTTCTTCACTGCCACCTTCTCGGTGATGGGCGCCGTCGCTAAGGCAGATGGGCGGGTGTCGCCGCACGAAATCGCCCTGGCCGAGGTCGTCATGGCGGAGATGGATCTCTCGGCCGAGATGCGCAAAACCGCCGTCCGCCTGTTCAACGAGGGTAAGTCCGCCAGCTTTCCCCTGGATGAGGTGATCGATCAGTTCCGGGACGAGTGCCGACGCCGTCAAAGCCTGATGCAGATGTTCATCGAGCTGCAACTGCAAGCGGCCTACGCCGACGGGGCAATGGATGCTGCCGAGGAACGGCTGCTCCTGCATATCTGCCGCTGCCTGGGATTTTCCGAATTGGCCTTCCGCCAGATGGAACGCATGATCCAGGCGGAGCGCCATTTCGGTGGCGCCGGGACCACCCCCAAGACCGGGCCAACCCCGGCCGATGCCTACGACGTACTGGGTGTTACTCCGGAGGCCCATGACGAGGAAGTCAAAAAGGCCTACCGGCGCCTGATGAACCAGCACCATCCGGACAAACTGGTTGCCAAGGGCCTGCCGGAAGAAATGATGAAAGTGGCCGAGCAGAAGACCAAGGAGATCAGGCAAGCCTATGAAAGGATCAAGGAGGACCGAGGCATAAGGTAACAATCCGTTTGACCCCGTCCCGCCAATATTCTAAATTCCACTCCCTTTTTTGTGTCAGGTGCCCTCATCGAGAGGGTTAAACGGGAAGCCGGTGACCGCCTATGCGGTAGTCCGGCGCTGCCCCCGCAACGGTAAGCGAGCAAAAGGAAACCTTGATGTCACTGGCGGCTGTCCGTGCAAGCGGCGCCGCTGGGAAGACGGTTTTCCAGGGCCAAGGCCCAACTCGCGAGCCCGGATACCGGCCTGGCATATCACCCTGTAAAGGCGCGCGGGTGGTGCGCTGGAGAATATCCGATGAAGATCTTTTCCTTGGCCGCTATCGCGGCCGTAGTAGCCTTTGCCTTTCCCCTGGCCCATGCGGCCGACAATGCCGCCTTTGATACCATTACCGTAACGGCCAATTACATTTCCCACGAGGATACGGAGGCCGCCTATCCGTCAGAAATCCACGCGGCCGACCAGATCAAGGCGTCAGGGGTAAGCAGCCTTTATGACTATCTGGACAAGCAGACCTCCCTGGTCGTGATGCCGAGCTACGGCAACCCCTTTTCCCAGCTTATCGACATGCGTGGCTATGGAATCGGCGACGGCTACCAGAATATCGTGGTGAATCTGGACGGCCGCAGACTGAACAACATCGATATGAGCCCGCAATTGCTGAGCGCGATCGCCCTGGAAAGCATCGATCGCATCGAGATCGCCAAGGGCAGCGGCTCCGTGGTCCATGGCGACGGAGCCATGGCTGGCGTCATCAACATTTATACCCGTCCCGCCTCAGGCGTCGGCGCCACGGCATCCTTGGGGAATTACGGTGTCAACCAGGTCTCGGGCCGAGGCGGATTCAACTCGGGCCCGCTCGACCTCTCCCTCTATGCCGACCAGTACCAGCAGGGCGGTTTTAGCGACCCGGACGTAAGCGGTAAAAGGGACGAGGCCGATAAGAGCACCCTCTCGGCGAAAATGGCCCTGCGCCCCAGCGAACGCCTGGCGTTTGACCTCGGCGTGGATTCCTCCCGGATCGATACTCGCTATCCCGGTCCCCTGAGCCTAGCGGAATACCGCGTGAAACCCGCCCAAAATAGCGGCAATACCTATACCCATCAGGAATTCGCGACCGATAGTTGGAACTTTGGCGGCGCCCTTGATCTGCTGGAGGGGCTGAAGCTCCGCTGGGATCATGGTGATGAAGAGAAAAGATCGGCCTACGTTACGACCGGCTGGACCAGCGACTACCTCCACCGCAGTGATCGGCTGACCCTGAATTACAGCCACGATGCGCTCTCTCTAGTCGCAGGGGGCTCCCTTTTCGCCGGTGAGCGTATCGGCGCCACCAACAGGACCCATAAGGACAATAGCGCCCTCTTCTTGCAAGGAGAATATCGCTGGGGCGATACCCTGCTGGCCCTGGGAGCCCGCACGGAGCTCGTGGAATACCTCTACGCCCCCAATGGCGGCGCCCGCCTCAACGGGGAGCACGAGCTGAGTGCCTGGGAGGCCGGCCTAAACCGGCGTCTCAGTGACCGGATGACGGTCTTCTCTAACTACAGCAAGGCCTTCCAGGCCCCGGACATCGACCGGTTTTTTGACTGGACCGGGGCCTTCAACGGCTTCATCCTGCCTGCCAGATCCGAGACGGTGAACCTGGGTGTCAATTTCGTGGGGCCGCACGATAGGCTCAAGCTGACCCTGTTTCATACCGGACTGAAAAACGAGATCTATTACGATTCCCTCAGCTTCACCAATACCAACATCGACCGCTCACACAAATATGGACTGGAGGTGCAGGACGAGCACCGATTTGGTGAGACCCTGTCGGGACATCTCAACTACACCTATACCCAGGCGATCATCGACCAGGAAGATCAGGGGGGCGGAACCTATGACGGCAAGGTGCTGCCGGGCGTCTCCCGGCATGGCCTATCACTCTCCCTCAATTGGGAGCTGAATCCCCGATCACGGGTGAACTTGAGCCATACTTTCCGTAGCGAGGCCTATGCCACCACGGATTTCGCCAATTCGTTCACCCAGCGTCAGGAGGCCTACCACTCGACGGATCTGAGTTACAGCCATCGCCTGCGGGATCAAGTCGAGTTGGTCGCCACAGTCAAGAACCTATTCGAAGAGTCAAATGGGATCTGGGTCCAAGATGACGCTATCTATCCGGTCAACTTCACCCGCAATTGGGGGCTGGGTGTCAAGGTCGGCCTTTAGGTTAGGGTGGGAAGCGCGGACGGCTTTGGAGACTTGGATGCCTTGCCGGTGCTCCTTCCTCCTCCTCTACTGCCTGCTGCTTATCCCCTTGGGCCAGCTCCAGGCAGTGGAGGCGATTGACGATTCCGGCAACCGGGTCGAACTCGACAGACCCGCCCGCCGCATCGTCAGTTTGTCGCCCCATGCCACGGAGATGCTGTTTGCGGCGGGCGGCGGGGGGCGGCTGGTGGGGGCCGTCGATTACAGCGACTTTCCCCCGGAGGCGCGCAAGGTCCCCCAAATCGGGGGGTATCACGACTTCGACCTGGAACGAGTGGTGGCAATGCGGCCCGATCTGGTGGTGGCCTGGTCCAGCGGCAACGGGGTGCGACGGATAGAGGAGCTGCGCCGCCTGGGCCTCAAGCTGTTCGTGACCGAACCCGCCAGCCTGGAGATGATCGCCCGCGACATCGCCGCCCTGGGGGTGCTTGCAGGAAGCGAAAGCGTGGCGAAGGCCAGTGCGGATTCCCTGCTCCGGCGCCGTGACACCCTGGACCGGACCTACAGACAACGCCCTCCTGTCCCGGTCTTCTATCAGATCTGGAATTCCCCCTTGATGACCCTGAACGGCGACCACCTGATCAGCCGGGTAATCGAGCTGTGCGGCGGCAGAAATGTCTTCAGTCAACTCCCCTCTTTGACCCCCACCATCAGCCCGGAGGGGGTCCTTGCCGCCGATCCTGAGGTTATCCTTGCTGGCGGCATGAACGATGAACGGCCCGAATGGCTGGATGATTGGAGGCGGTGGCCAAGCCTGAGTGCCGTGCAACGAAACAATCTCTTTCACATAAACCCCGATCTTCTACAGCGCAACGGCCCCAGGATCATCGAGGGCGCCGAACGTCTCTGCGCCTTGCTGGAGCAAGCCAGGGGGCGTCGGCCATGAGCAAGGGGCGGGTTTGATGAAGACCCTGATCCTGGGCGGCGTAAAGTCGGGCAAAAGCCGCTTTGCCGAACGGCTGGCGGCGGAGAGCGGACATGAGGTGGTCTACATCGCCACAGCCACCGCGGGCGATGCGGACATGGGAGCACGCATCGCGGCCCATCGATTCAGACGCCCCAGCCATTGGCGCCTGGTCGAGGAGCCGCTCGACCTGGCCGGTGTCCTGCAACGGGAAGCCAAAGAGGGGCGCTGCCTGCTGGTCGATTGCCTGACCCTCTGGCTGACAAACCTGCTCTGCGCGGGTGACGAGGCACAATTGACCACAGCCCTCGACGAGTTGCCGCTGCTGCTGCCCTGCCTCCCCGGCGAGCTGATATTCGTGAGCAACGAGACCGGCCTGGGTGTAGTGCCCGACAATCGCCTCTCCCGCCGTTTTCTTGACCTGGCTGGCCCCCTCCATCAAAACATGGCCGCCCGGTGCGGCCGGGTGATCCTGACGGTGGCGGGCCTGCCCCATCTCCTCAAAGGAAGCATCCCATGAACGAGCCTTGGATTCACAGCCCTTGCCCCTTGCCCGATCCCGCTACGCGGGAGGATGCCTTGTCTCGGCAATGGCAGTTGACCAAACCCCCCGGCTCCCTGGGGCGGCTCGAAGAGCTGGCCGTCACTCTTGCCGCCCTGCAAAAGACTCCGCGACCCGCCGTCGATCAGGTCCACATCGCCATTTTCGCAGCCGATCACGGGGTGGCGGCCAGGGGCGTATCCGCCTTTCCCCAGGCCGTCACAGGGGAGATGGTCCGAAACTTCGCTGCTGGCGGAGCGGCCATCAGCGTCCTGGCCCGGACCCTGGGAGCCGGGCTGGAGGTGATCAACTTGGGAACCGTCAATGACCCTGGCCTACTGCCTGGCGTCGTCCACATCCCCATTGCTCCCACGACCGCCGATTTCACCCAGCAGGCCGCCATGACCCCGGCTCAATTGGATGAAGCAATGCTTGCGGGCGCAGCCTCCACAGAACGGGCCACAGCGACCGGGGCGCAACTCTTCATCGGCGGCGACATGGGCATAGGCAATACCACCTCGGCAGCGGCCCTGGGTTGCGCCCTTTTGCGGCTGGAACCGGTGGATTTAGCAGGGCCAGGCACCGGTCTGGACGAGGCGGGGGTGATCCGCAAGGCGGCTGTGATCGCCGAAGGGATAGAACGGCATCGGGCATTCCTGACCGATCCCCTGGAGGTATTGCGCCGCCTGGGCGGCTTCGAGATCGCCGCCCTGAGCGGCGCTTATATACGGGCCGCCCAGGCTGGCCTGCCGGTCCTGGTGGACGGCTTCATCACCACCGCTGCCGCTTTGGCTGCGGTACGCATCAATCCCGGCTGCCGCCCCTGGCTTCTGTTTGCCCATGCATCAGCAGAACCGGGACATAGGCGAATGGCCGAGGCACTGGATGCCCGTCCACTGCTGGATCTGGGTATGCGCCTGGGAGAGGGAAGCGGTGCGGCCCTGGCCCTGCCCCTGCTTCGGCTGGCCTGCGAGCTGCACAACCGGATGGCCACCTTCGCCGAGGCCGCCGTATCGGGGAAGGAGCGATAGGCGTGCTGGTCGATATCCTGCGCCACGGCGAGGTCGAGCGCCCAGGCCGCTTTTACGGCTCGACCGATGTCGCCCTCAGCGATAGGGGCGTTTGGCAAATGGAGGCGGCGACCCGAGGCGGTGCCTGGGACACCATCTACAGCTCCCCGCTACAACGTTGTGCTGGCTTCGCCCGGCGCCTTTCGGAGCGATCCGGCCTTCCCCTCACCCTTGACAGTCGCTTGGCCGAGATCGGCTTCGGCGCCTGGGAAGGCCGGAGCGCCGAGGAAATCATGGTGTCGGAGCCCGGTGTGCTGGAAGGCTACTGGACCGATCCCAGTGCCCATGCCCCTGAAGACGCCGAACCTGTCAGTAGCCTTTACCGTCGCGTGGTCGAGGCCATAACCGAAATCACCGGAGCCCGGCAGGAAGGCCATCTGTTGCTGATCACACACGGCGGCGTCATCCGCTCGCTGCTGGCCTGGACCTTGCGCATGCCGCTCTCCGCCCTACTGCAAATAGAGGTCGCCGAGGGGGCTACGAGCCGCATTCGCATCCCCGCGTCAGGGAGACCTTCCCTGGTCTTTCACGATGGCGGCGCCTTATGCTGAGGCCCCTCTGGCTGGCGCTGGGCCTTCTGACGCAGTTTCCAGTTCCCAGCCTGAGCGAGATCCGGCCGGGAGAGCAGGGCCGCTCCCTGCTCTGGTATCCCCTGGCCGGCCTCCTCATCGGGCTTCTCTTGACGGCCGCCGGCCTGCTGCTCCGGGGAATGGACCCGCTGCTGGCCTCCGCCCTGCTGGTCAGTCTCTGGGCATGGAGCACCGGTGCGCTGCATCTGGACGGACTTGCCGATAGCGCCGACGCTTGGCTGGGTGGCCAAGGCGACCGGGAACGGGCGTTACGCATCATGAAGGACCCGGCCTGTGGACCGGCCGGAGTTGTCGCCATCCTCTTGGTCTTGCTGCTGAAGGTCGCCGCCTTGCAGGCGCTGCTTGGCCAGGCTGAACTGCTTCCCTTGATTCTTGCCCCCCTGCTGGCGCGTGCCCTGTTGCCATTGCTTTTCATGACCACGAGCTACGTCAGACAGGGTGGAATGGCCTCGCAAATGGTGGAGGAATTGCCGAGGCAGCCCCTTATCCTGGCCCTGGTTGGCGTAGCCAGTATCGCGCTGCTTGCCGGACCTTGGTCCCTCCTCGCTGCGCTGGCCGCAGGCTGGGGAGCGAGACGACTGATGCTTCACCGGTTGGGCGGCACAACGGGGGATACCGCAGGTGCCATGGTGGAAGTCGTGGAAGCAGCGGTTCTCGTGGTATCCGTGCTGACCCGCAATTGATCGACATCGCTTCGCTGGCTGAAAAAGTGACTAATCCCTGATTTCCACTGAGCTGGAAATTGCTGTCGATTCCGGTAGAGTGGCCCCTCCAACTTTCAGGGATGGCCGCGCCTGGCGCGGCTGTCGGATCATCCGCCCCATTCTTAATGGAGAGAATCATGGCCAGACAGACTGACAAGATCGCCCCTTCCATCCTCTCCGCCGACTTCGCCAAGCTGGGCGAAGAGGTGGACAAAGTCATCGCTTCCGGCGCGGAGATCGTCCATTTCGATGTGATGGACAACCACTATGTGCCCAATCTGACCATCGGCCCGCTGGTATGCGAGGCATTGCGCAAGCACGGCGTTACCGCCGAGATCGACGTACATATGATGGTCAAACCGGTGGACCGCATCATCCCCGACTTCGCCAAGGCCGGAGCCACTTACATCACCTTCCACCCGGAGGCCTCCGAGCACATCGACCGCTCCTTGCAGTTGATCCGAAGCGAGGGTTGCAAGTCCGGCCTGGTGTTCAATCCCGCCACGCCGCTCTCCTATCTCGACTATGTGCTGGACAAGGTGGACATGATCCTGCTGATGTCGGTCAACCCCGGCTTCGGCGGCCAGAGCTTCATCCCCGCCACCATGGACAAGCTGCGCGCCTGTCGCAAACTCATTGACGATTCGGGCTTCGATATCCGCCTGGAGATTGATGGGGGCGTGAAGGTGGAAAACATCGCCGCAATCAAGGCCGCCGGCGCAGATACCTTCGTCGCCGGTTCCGGCATCTTTGGTTATCCCAATGCCGACGATCCCAACCGCTATGACAGCATCGTCGGCAAGCTGAAGGCCGAACTGGCCAAGATCAAATAATGAGCGGGATGCCCAGGTTCTGCGGGTGAACCTGGGCTCTAGACTGGATTGCAGCATGGCCTTGGCAAAACCCCAGCTAACCCTGGTTCTTTTCGACCTCGACGGTACCCTGGTGGATTCGGTGCCCGATCTGGCCTGGTGTATCGATGAGATGATGCTGCGCCTGGGATTTGACCCGCACGGCGAGGCCATGGTGCGCGACTGGGTGGGCAACGGGGTCGAACGCCTGGTCCGGCGGGGGCTGGTCGGCCAGCTCGATGGGGAGCCGTCCGAAGCAGATTTCGCCAGGGCCTATCCCCTCTTTCTGGCGCTCTATGCCGAAAACACCTCCAGGCGTTCGGTGCTTTACGCGGGTGTCCGCGAAGGCATCGATTATCTCAAGTCCCAGGGATACCCGTTGGGCTGCGTCACCAACAAAGCCCGGCAATTCACGCTTCCCTTGCTAAATAATCTGGGCATCCTCGACGATTTCGGGATCGTCGTCTGTGGCGACGATCTACCCCGGAAGAAACCCGATCCTCTGCCGCTGCTTCATGCGGCGGAACACATGGGTGTCCAACCTGGGCAGGCCCTGATGGTCGGCGATTCTCAAAATGACGTGAAGGCCGCCCGCGCCGCTGGTTTTCAAATCGTTTGCGTGAGCTACGGCTATAACCACGGAGAGGATATCCGCATCTTCCACCCCGATGCCGTCATCGACTCCCTCGTGGAATTGAATAATCTATTGCGGCAGTGTTGAACGCGGTCACGTTTTTGCCGTCGTGCCGGAGAGTTGCACCCCCTGATGTGGTATTTTCAGGTCGAATGCGGCCGACACAAGCAGCGCCGCCGACTGAAAAGCCTCGCGGAGGCCAAGGCCATGCCCTTCATTCAGCTTCTCTTTCAGAGCAAACTCCTCGCCACTTACGATCTGGGCGACGAGGAGCTTACCATCGGCCGCTCGTCCAACAATGACATCCTCATCGACAATCCTGGCGTTTCTTCGGCCCACGCGGTCATCTGCAAAGTGGAGGAGGGCTATGTTTTGGAGGACCTGGGGAGCAAGAACGGCTCCTATTTCAAGGGCCGGAAGATCCAGCGGCATAGGCTGGAATACGGCGACCTGATCACCATTTTCAAACATCAGTTGTGTTTCGTGCCCACGGCCGGAATCTGGACCGGGGTGGAGACTGAGAGCCCGACGGCAGACCGAGGCCTTATCAGCCAAAACCAAACTCTCAAGATCGACTTACCGCAAGCCCCGGACGAGGGCTGCGCCTGGTTGACGGTGTCCAGCGAGGACGGAAGCAGTCAACGGTTCGAGCTTGGTGAGGAAGAATATTGCATCGGAAAGGGAGGCGACTGCCGGATCAGGGCCAGGGGCTGGATGGGACCGCCTGTTTCTGCATGGCTCAGCCGCCAAGGGACCGGTTATTTACTGACCCCCGCCCGCAAGTCTGAGGTCAGACTCAACAACCTGCCGCTCGAAATGCCGGCTCTCCTGGAAAACGGAGACCGAATCGAGGTTCGCAAACTGTTTATCCTCTACCGGGCGAATGCCCCGCAAAAAGGCTGACGCACCACCCCATGGAAATACCCGGTTATCGCATTGAGGAGAAGATCGCGGAGGGCGGGATGGCGACCGTCTACCGTGCGATCCAGGAATCCCTCATGCGTCCCGTGGCGCTCAAGGTGCTTAAAGAGGCGGACGACCCCAGCTTCTCGCGCCGCTTCCTGGAAGAGGGACGGATCATCGCAGCCCTGCGCCATCCCAACATCATCACCATCTTCGACATCGGTGTCGCCGCCAACGCCAACTTTATCTCCATGGAGCTGGTCGAGGGCGGCGATCTGGATGACCGTATAGAGGCCGGCCTCAAACCTGAAGAAGCCATCGCCATCATCCGCAAGTTGGCAGAATGCCTCCAATTCGTCCACGCCAAGGGGGTTGTGCATCGCGATATCAAGCCCGGCAATATCCTGTTCCGGGCCGATGGTGAACCGCTGCTGACGGATTTCGGCATCGCCAAGCAACTGAACGCCAAGAATAAGCTGACCCTAGACGGCACGGCCCTGGGCAGCCCCTATTACCTCAGCCCCGAACAGAGCCAGGGCAAAAGGGTGGACGGCCGCGCCGATATCTACAGCCTCGGCATCGTGTTGTACGAAATGCTCACAGGCAAGCTGCCCTTCGAGGGCAAGGCGCCCATCGACACCATCTTGATGCACCTCCAGGAGCCATTGCCCCGGCTCAGGAAATCCCTCCACCATTTTCAGCCTCTGTTGGACCGCATGACGGCAAAGGACCCCAAGGGGCGTTACCGGGATTGCGCCGCGTTGCTGCTGGCGTTGGATGAGCTGAATCCTTTACCGGGTCCGGTCAAATCCGGGAGAACGGTCTCCGTTGCCCCTGTGATATCCGGCAAACTCTCTGCGGTCGCGACAAAATCGCCTGAGCTGATCCAAACACTGACCATGGCGGCCATACCTGTGGCCAAGCCTCCACCCGAACCGAAAAATGCAGCGCCCGTGGTCTCAGCCTCCCCCCGCGAACGGGACGAGTCCAGCCGGGTCCCGCGTTGGCCCTGGATTGTTCTGCCATTGTTGCTGTTGCTTTGGTTGACGGGACCAAGCTGGTGGCTCGCGGTGCTGGGTATGGCACCGGCGACAAACCAATCCCCACCGCTGATGTTCGACTGGCGGCAGACCCGCTCCAGCGAGTCCGGCCAACCAGGAAAGGAGAGCCCGCAAAGGGCGGGGCAGTATTTGGAGCTTGCGCGCGCACGGATGCGGGACAACAAGCTGACCACACCGGACAACGACAACGCCTGGCATTATTATCGTATGACCCTGCAATTGGACTCGGCCAATCGCGAGGCACTGGCTGGGATAGATACCATCGGTGAACGCTACGCCGGCTTGGCCGATCAGGCCCTAGCCCGGAATGCGCCGGACAAGGCCCTCTCCTATACCAACCGGGGTCTGAATGCCTCACCTAGCAATAAGAGGTTGCGCGATTTGGCTGCGAGGCTGGGAAATACGGCCGAAGGGGAAGGGGCCAGTTGGACCAAGTGGTTCAAGGGATTGTTTCAATGACGTCGAACCGAGGACCGATCCCGTGAATGACAAGCCAAAATTCCGCATCCCCCCGGCCCTGATCCTGCTCGACATCATCGGGGGACTGTTTCTTGCGGTCGGTATCGCCGAAACGGTCAATCCCGGCATCTTTTTGCCCCCGGCCTTGGCCTTTCCGTTCTATAACTGGATTTCGATAATTATCGGCCCCCTGTTGATGTTGCCGCTGGTTTTGCATATGGTTGGCTTGGCAAAACAACAGAACCCGGCCAGCGCCCGGCAGAATACCGTTATCCGAACCAACCGCTGAATCATGCACCCACGTACAGAGAATATGAGGCCATGGACCGGGACGCGATGGCGCGGCTGAGCGCCTGACGACGTTCCTGTTGATACCTTATTGCGTGGAGACCAGCATGACCCCCGAACGATTCGTTGCCCTGGCGGCCCAGGGCTATAACCGCATCCCCGTTGCCTGCGAGATCCTCGCCGACCTCGATACGCCCCTGAGCACCTATCTCAAGCTGGCGGAAGGCCCCTATTCCTACCTCTTCGAATCCGTAGAGGGCGGCGAGAAATGGGGCCGCTACTCCATCATCGGTCTGCCCTGCCGTACCCGGCTCAAGGTCCATGGACAACGTGTAACCATCGAGGAGGGCGACCAAGTAACCGAGAGCCACGAAGTCGCCGATCCCCTGGCCTTCATCGAATCCTTCCAGGCCCGCTACCGCGCCGCGCCCCTGGAGGGACTGCCCCGTTTCAACGGCGGGCTTGTGGGCTATTTCGGATACGACAGCATCCGCTACATCGAGCCGCGCCTGGGCCAATGCCCCAACCCCGATCCCATCGGCGCCCCCGACATCCTCTTGATGGTCTCGGACGAACTGGTGGTCTTCGACAACCTCTCGGGGCGCATCTATCTCATCGTCCACGCCGATCCTAGCCAGGGTGACAGCCTCGCTTCGGCCCGGCAGCGCATCAATTCGCTGATCGGACACATGCGGCAGGGAACGCCCCATCGCTCCTCCACCAGCTTCCGGCGGGTAGACGAGGGCGACTTTGTCTCCGGCTTCACCGAGGCGGGATTCAAGCTGGCGGTGGAGCGCACCAAGCAATACATCCTGGACGGCGACTGCATGCAGGTGGTGCTGTCCCAGCGCCTCTCCATCCCCTTCCAGGCGCCGCCGCTCGACCTCTACCGCGCCTTGCGTGGCCTCAACCCCTCACCCTACATGTATTTCCTCGACCTGGCCGACATCCATGTGGTCGGCTCCTCGCCCGAGATCCTCACCCGCCTCGAAGACGGCCTGGTCACCGTGCGGCCGATTGCCGGGACCCGCAGGCGCGGTTATACCGAGGCGGAAGACAAGGCCCTGGAGGCCGAGCTGATGGCCGATCCCAAAGAGCTGGCCGAGCACCTGATGCTGATCGACCTGGGCCGCAACGATGCAGGGCGGGTGGCGAAGACCGGCACGGTCAAGCTGACCGACAGGATGGTGGTGGAGCGCTATTCCCACGTCATGCACATCGTCTCCAACGTCATCGGCGAGCTGCGGGACGGCATGAGCGCAATCGACGTGCTGCGGGCCACCTTCCCCGCTGGCACCGTCTCCGGCGCCCCCAAGATCCGCGCCATGGAGATCATCGACGAGCTGGAGCCAGTCAAGCGCGGCATCTACTCCGGCGCCGTGGGCTACCTGAGCTGGAACGGCAACATGGATACCGCCATCGCCATCCGCACCGCCGTCATCAAGAACAAAACCCTGCATATCCAAGCCGGGGCGGGCATCGTCGCCGACTCTATCCCCGCCCTGGAGTGGAAGGAGACCATGAACAAGGGCCGCGCCCTGTTCCGTGCCGTCGCCATGGCCGAGGCGGGGATCGATGCCCATGGCTGTGGCGAGGATGCGGAACCGGCCACCCCGTCTCCGGCCTGATCCCGGCGGGCGGAACCACTTGATGGAATAACTTGATGACCGCCACCGCCTTCCACAACATCACCCTGATCGAAGACAGCCTCTGGGAAGCCGCCGATCAACTGCGCGCCAATTCCAAGCTGACCAGCAGCGAATACTGTATGCCGGTGCTGGGCGTGATTTTCCTGCGCCACGCCACCAATCGCTACCAAGCCGCGTTGCAGGCTATCGAGGCCGATCAGGCCGCCGGAAAGATGCCCAAACGCACACTGGTCAAGGGCGATTTCATCAAGCGCCGGGCGCTGATGCTGCCCGAGATCGCGCGCTACGATCATCTGCTCAAGCTGCCTTCCGGCACCAATCTCGGCGCGGCATTGGTCGAGGCCATGAATGCCATCGAGGCCGATTTCGAGCCGCTGGCCGGGCAGTTGCCCAAGGACTACGACCGCTTCGAGAACAAGCTGCTGGAAGACCTACTGCGCAATTTTGACTCGGCAGCCTTGCGCAATGCCTCCGGCGATGTGTTTGGCCGTATCTACGAATACTTCCTGATGAAATTCGCCATGCAGGGCGCGCAGGACAACGGCGAATTCTTCACCCCGCCTTCGCTGGTGCAAACCATTGTCAATGTCATCGAGCCAGACCACGGCGTGGTGTTCGATCCCGCCTGCGGTTCCGCTGGCATGTTCGTGCAATCCAGCCACTTTATCGAGCATGAAGGGCTGGACACCATGCAGCGCGTCACCTTCTACGGTCAGGAAAAAACCGCCACCACCATCCGCCTCGCCAAGATGAACCTCGCCGTGCATGGGTTGGAGGGAGACATCCGCGAAGCCAATTCTTTCTACGACGATGTACACCGGATGCAGGATGGCCGTGCGCTGTGGGGAAATTGCGATTTTGTCATGGCCAATCCGCCGTTCAACGTGGACATGGTCGATGCCGAGCGCGTCAAGGACGACCGCCGCCTGCCCTTCGGCCTGCCCGGCGTGAACAAGGACAAGCGCGTCTCCAACGGCAACTATTTGTGGATTTCCTATTTCCACAGCTACCTGTCGGAGAAGGGCCGTGCCGGTTTCGTCATGTCCTCGCAGGCCAGCAGCGCCGGACATGGCGAAAAGGAAGTGCGGCGCAAGCTGGTGGAAACCGGCGACGTGGATGTGATGATCGCCATCCGCTCCAACTTCTTCTACACCCGCACCGTGCCCTGCGAACTGTGGCATTTCGACCGGAATAAACCCCCCTCCCCCGCAAGCGGGGGAGGGGCTGGGGGAGAGGGAGCGGCGTTAAACCACAAGGGCAACGTCCTCATGCTCGACGCCCGCAACGTCTATCGCAAAGTCACACGCAAGATTTACGACTTCAGCCCCGAGCAACAAGCCAACCTCAACGCCATCGTCTGGTTGTATCGCGGGCAGCGGGAGCGCTTCCTCGGACTGGTGCAGGACTACTGCACCCGACTCGCAACCGAAAGCGCCGCCATCACTCCGGCGCTCACCGCCTTTGAAACCCAACTTACGGCCAGTCGTGCACCGTTGGCAGCGTTTGCCGCAAGCGTGGCCGATCTCGATGCCATGCCGCCCGAGCAGAAGCAACCCTTCACCGATGCCATGGCCGAATGGTCGGAAGCCGCCAACGCCTACGTTGTCGACCGCGCTACCCTGACAGAAGCTCTTGTAGGGTGGGCACGCATCTGCGCCCACGCGGATTCAAAGATGAGCAACGCAGCTCAACACACCGCGAGACAAACCTTCGACCCCTTGGCGGATGCCGCGCGCGGCCTCATCAAACAGATAGACCTGCTCTACAAACTCGCCGCCCGCGCCGCGCAACTGGCGCAAGAACTGTCTGCGGATGAAACCGCCGCCGAATTCTTCGACCGCCGCGCCACCAGCAAACTCATCAAGCAACTCGACGAAGAACGCAAGGCTGCCGTAGAACAGCTCAAGGCCGCGACCCACCTCCACCGCCAGATCGCCTGGCTGCAAGAGCGCTTCCCCAAGGCCGAAATGCAGGACGTGCCCGGCCTGTGCAAGGTCGTCAGCCGCGCCGACATCGAAACCGCCGACTGGAGCCTCACCCCCGGCCGCTACGTCGGCGTCGCCCCGGCGGAGGTGGACGAGAACTTCGACTTCGAGCAGACACTGCGCGACATTCATGTGGAACTGGCTGATTTGAATCGCGAGGCGGTAGAACTGGCGGCGAAGATTCAGGAGAACTTCGAGGAATTGGGCGTATGAGTTGGCCGCTTGCGAAGTTCGAGGAAGTTGCCCTCCCTGTAAAGGGTTCAATTGTCTCCGGTCCATTTGGGTCGAATATAGGTAGCCGCTTCTTCGTTGATGAAGGAGTTCCGGTCATTCGCGGTAACAATCTGACCTTCGGGCAGCGGCGTTTCATCGACGATGGTTTCGTATATCTCACCGAAGAAAAGGCTCAGGAGTTTCGAAACTGTGAAGCCGTCGAGGGAGACTTGGTTTTCACCGCCGCCGGAACGATAGGACAGGTTGGCATTATTCCGCCGGATACTTGTTTCGAGCGTTACATCATCTCGAACAAGCAGCTTCGTGTCAGATGTGACAAAGGCAAAGTCAGCCCGCTATTCCTCTTCCTTTGGTTCACAACGCGGGAGATGAGGCAGCACATCATCAACAAGAACAGTGGCAGCACCATCCCGCTCATCAACTTGGGAATTCTGCGTGGGTTGCCCGTACCGCTGCCACCGATCGAAGTGCAAGAGCAGATTGCCGCCACCATCTCAGCCTACGACGACCTGATCGAAAACAACCGGCGGCGCATGGCGCTGCTGGAGGAGTCGGCGCGGCTGCTCTACCGCGAATGGTTCGTCCGCCTGCGCTTCCCCGGCTATGAGCACACGCGCATCACCAATGGCGTGCCGGAGGGATGGGAAAAAGTTAAGGTTGGTTCGCTGCTCAGCAAAATTGGGAAGGGCAGGAAGATCAAGCGTGACGACTATCTTGAATCCGGCCCAATTCCGTGCGTTGATCAAGGCGTGGACTTCATCGGGGGTTACACAGATAACGAAGAGGCGCTATTTACTGATCCGTTACCACTGATTGTTTTTGGCGACCATACAAGGGTGTTGAAGTTCGTGAGTTTCCCGTTCGCCAGTGGCGCGGATGGAACTCAACTGATTTATCCAAATACCCCGAGGATAAGTCCAGAATATCTCTATTTCTCCTTGAAGGCGATTGATCTGTCGAACTACTTCTATGCTCGTCACTTCAAGTTTTTGAAGGAAGAAAGTCTGTTGATTCCTGCCGAATCACTTGTTCGAGAATTTACGAGATTCGCAGCTACGAATTTCGAGCAGATCAATAACCTTCGGACCCAAACGCAAAAACTCCGCGCCGCCCGCGACCTGCTGCTGCCGCGCCTGATGAGCGGCGAGATCGCCGTATGAATCCGCAAGCCGACTATACGATCATCGAAATCCAACCCGATTGGGTGTTGGAGCCCGAGGCCATGGGCAGCAAGGACAAGTTCTGGTTTCGGGGCGACGACGGGCCGGAGTGGCTGTTCAAGTTTCCGCAGGCCAATACCGGGCAGCACTGGTCGGAGAAGATCGCCGCCGAAGTGGCCGACCAACTGGACATTCTGCATGCTCGGGTGGAGTTGGCGCTGTTCCTGGAGGTGCGGGGTTCGGCCACGGAATCCTTCGCCCGCGATGGGCGTGAGCTGGTTCACGGTAACCAGATCATGGCCGGCAGTGTGCTGGACTATGATCCCGGCAAGCAGTTTCGCCAGTCAGACCACACGCTGGAGAACATCCTTCTGTCTCTGGAACGGATTTTTTTGTCGGCGGACGCGAGGAAGCGCGCCAAGGAACAGTTGGCCGACTATCTGGTCCTGGATGCCTTGGTCGGCAACACCGACCGCCATCACGAGAACTGGGGCGTCCTGCGCAAAAGGACGGAAAGTGGCTGGCAGGGCATGCTGGCGCCCACCTTCGACCATGCCTCCTCGCTGGGCCGCGAGCTGGTTGACGACAGCGCGGGCAAGTGCCGCCGCCGCTTGTTGGCTGATGGGCGTTTGGCGCAATATGCGGAGAAGGCATCCGGCGCGATTTTCTGGCAGACGAGCGACAAGCACGGAGTCAGCCCGCTTGATCTGATACGCCGTGTGACGGACTTGCATCCTGCATTGTTCGGCTCTGCTCTGAAGCGGCTGACAAACCTGGATCGGGCGACGCTGCAAGAGATCGTGCGGCGGGTGCCAACAGACTGGATGAGTGAACTCGCGCGGGATTTCGCCGTTGAGTTGATGTGTTACACCCTGGAGCAATTAAGAAAGATCATGCCATGACCGACAAAACTTTGTTTCTAGCCTGGCAAGACAAGCGCATGACGCGCGAGTGGTTTCCCGTGGGGCGGCTGGACGTGTTGGCCGACAAAGGGGCATACCGCTTTCGCTATATCAAGGGCGCGGAACGTGCGCGCGAGCGAGCCGGCTTTGATGGTTTGATGGATTTCCCGGACTTGGAACGGACTTATGAATCGTCGGTGCTGTTTCCGTTGTTCATGAACCGGATCATCCCGGCGGGTCGCAAGGATTTTCCGGAATACCTGCGCATGCTGGATTTGCCGGAGGGATCGGAACCCGCCGAGATTCTGGAGGTGGACGGCGGTTATCGCGCCACAGACAGCTTCGAGGTCTTTCCCAGAATTGAGCGTGCGGCGGATGGGACGTTTCGCAGCCGGTTTTTCCTGCATGGCTGGCGGCATGTGAACCCGGATGCGCAACGTCGTATCGAAAGCCTGCAAGCAGGCGAGAATCTGTATGTGACGATTGAGCTGACCAACCCGGAAACGCGCTTGGCCGTGCAAATCCAGACCGAGGATTACTACATGATCGGCTGGGCGCCGCGTTACTTGGTCGGCGACCTGGTCCACGCCATCGCGCTATCCCCGAGGGAGTATGGCGCCAAGGTGGTCCGAATCAACCCCGCTCCCGCTCCCTCGAAACAGCGGTTGCTGGTGGAACTGAGCGGGCGCTGGCCGGAGTACGCGCCGATGACGCAGGGGGATTTCGAGTTGCTGGCGCATTGATTCGTTTGGCTCAAATCCCCTCCAATCGAACCAATTAACTGGGTGGGTTGATCCAAATAATCAGGCGGTGATTGCCAAGCTATTATTTTTTATGAATGTTTGTTTCTGCTCGTATATGAACAATGAGCCAAATGCGAGCCCATAGATGAGCCAATAAAACAAATGGCCTACACCGACATCAACAGCGAAGACCGACTGGTTCAGGCGACCTTTGCCGATCACCTGGAAAAGGTGCTGGGTTGGGAGAGCGTCTACGCCTGGAACCAGGAAACCTTCGGTCCGACCGGTACGTTGGGCCGCGCCAGTGAACGCGAGGTGGTGTTGGTGCGTGACTTGCGGGCGGCACTGGTGAAGCTCAACCCGGGGTTGCCGGAGTCGGCGATCAATGAGGCGGTGGACAAGCTCACCCACCATGATTATTCGCGCTCGCTGCTTCAGCACAATCAGGCGTTCTACAAGCTGATCCGCGACGGTGTGCCGGTGAGTTACCGCGACACGCAAGGGGCTTTGCGGCACGCGCAGGCCAGGGTGATTGATTTCCGCAATCCGGGCAACAACCGTTTTCTGGTAGTGCGCGAATTCAAGATCACCGGGCTGCGCACGCCCAACTACAATCGCCGCGCCGACCTGGTCTGCTTCGTCAATGGTCTGCCGCTGGTGTTCATCGAACTGAAAGCGGTGTACAAAAATATCCGTGCCGGTTTCGACGGCAATCTGCGCGATTATCTCGACGAGAATGTCATCGCCCATGCTTTCCACCACAACGCTTTCCTGATCGTGAGCAATGGTGACAACGCCCGCTATGGTTCCATCACCAGCGCGTGGGAGCACTTCGGCGAATGGAAGCGCTTGGACGAGCGGGACAAGGGTAGCGTGGCGGCGGAGGTGTTGCTCAACGGCATGCTGACCAAAGAGCGACTGCTCGACATCATCGAGAATTTCATTCTGTTCGACGCCAGCAAGGCCGGGGCGATGCGCAAGGTGGTGGCGCGCAACCATCAACTGCTGGGGGTGAATCAGGCGGTGGCGGCGGTGGTGCGGCAAGAGGAGATCAAGCGGCAGTTCCCGCCGGGCGAGCGGCTGAAACATCGCGTTATTGAATTGCCGGGAGTAGGGGCGAATTCATTCGCCCAGAACACGCGGGATTGGGCGAATGAATTCGCCCCTACGTTGAAGGCGGCGGAGCCTGTTGCACCGGCCTACCATGCGCAACCGGAATCCCGCACCTTGCAGATCATAGAGCGGGCGCACCCAGATCTTGGGCGGCTTGGCGTGGTGTGGCACACCCAGGGCAGCGGCAAGTCCTATTCCATGGCCTTCTTCGCCGAGAAGGTGCGGCGCATGGTGGAGGGCAATTTTACCTTTGTGCTGATGACCGACCGCGATGATCTGGACAGCCAGATTTACAAGACCTTTGTCGGCTGCGGCGTGGCGGACGACCAGACGCCGCGCGCGGGTTCCGGCAAGGAGTTGAAGCTATTGCTCAAGGAAAATCCGCGCTACTTGTTCAGCCTGATACATAAATTCAACCAGGACGTAAAGCCGGGCGAGCCATACAGTGATCGCGATGACATCATCGTGATTTCGGATGAAGCGCACCGTACTCAGGCGGGCAAGTTGGCGCGCAACATGCGGCTGGCGCTGCCCAATGCGGCTTTCATCGGCTTCACCGGCACGCCGCTGTTCAAGCATGATGAACTGACCAAGCGCATTTTTGGGGGTTACATCTCGCGTTACGACTTCAAACGCAGCGAGGAAGACGGCGCGACGGTGAAGTTGGTTTACGAGAACCGGGGCGAAAAACTGGGGCTGGCGCGGCTGGACTTGAACGAGAAAATTGCCAGTGCGGTCGATGCGACCGACCTTGATCCTGACCAGACGGCCTTGCTGGAGAAATTGCTCGGCAAGGATTACGAGGTTATCACCGCCGACGAGCGGCTGGAAAAAATTGCTGCGGATTTCGTCGAACATTGCAGTACCCGCTGGGAATCCGGCAAGTCCATGCTGGTGTGCATAGACAAGATCACCTGCGCCCGCATGTTGAAGCTGATCGAGCCGAAGTGGAAGGCGAAAGCTGCTGCGGTTCGAGCTGAAGCTGAGGCCAAACTGGCCGAAATTGCCGCAACGCCGGATGATGAAAACAGGCAGACCCTGCATGCGCAGCGCGATCGCTTGCTGGCTAAGGCGGCCTGGCTTGATGAGGTCATCATCGAGATCATTATCAGCGAGGCGCAAAAGGAGGTCGAGGATTTCAAGAAGTGGGGCTTCGACATCATTCCCCATCGTGCCCGTATGAAGCAGGGCTTCGAGACGCCGGATGGCAAGCGCGTGGATGTGGAGTCGGCCTTCAAGAATCCGCAGCACCCGTTCCGCGTGGCGATTGTGTGCGCCATGTGGCTGACCGGTTTTGACGTCGAATGTCTGGCGACGCTCTACATCGACAAACCGATGCGAGCGCATATCCTGATGCAGGCCATCGCCCGCGCCAACCGGCGTTATCCGGGCAAGGACTTCGGGCTGATCGTTGACTACAACGGCATGCTCAAGAGCCTGCGCGAGGCGCTTGCGCAATACGCGCTCGGCGACGACGGTGGCGATGAGGAAATCGTGGCGCCGCTGGAGGAACGCGTGGCAGCGCTGCACGACGCCATTGAGGCGACGGAGGCGCATCTGCGCGGGCTGGGGTTCGAGCCCGCAGAATTAGTGGGCGCCAAGGGATTTGCACGAATTCAGGGGCTGGCGGACGCCGTTGATGCGGCCTATACCAACGACGAATCCAAGCGCCGTTTCGAGATTCTGTCCAGGGTGGTGTTCAGCCGTTTCAAGGCGCTGCTGGTGGAGCCTTCGGCGCTGACATATGCCGAGCGCCACGACAACATTGAGGCGATTTACAAGAAACTCACCGAACGCCGCGATACGGCGGACGTGAGCGCGCTGCTCAAGGTACTGCATCGCATCGTCAATCAGGCGATTGCCACGCAATCTCCCGGTGAGGATCAAGCAAAAGGGCTGACGGTTGATCTCTCACTCATCAACATGGAAAAACTGCGCGAGGAATTCAGCAAGAAAGTTAAACACAAGGCGACCGTGATCGAGGATATTCGCGAGATCGTGGAGAAGAAACTGGCGCAGATGCTGGCCAACAATCCGCTGCGCATGAACTATGAAAAAAAGTACCAGGAAGTCATTGCGGCCTACAACGCCGACAAGGACAGAGCCACCGTGGAGGAGACTTTCGCCAGGCTATGGGATTTGTCCGGCAGTCTGGACGAGGAACAGCGGCGGGCGGTCGAATTGGGCCTCACCGAGGAACAGTTGGCGCTGTTCGACCTGCTCCGGAAAGAGTCGCTCAATGGGTCGGAACGCGAACTGATCAAGCAGGCCAGCCGAGAATTGCTGGCCGATTTACAGTGCTTGATCGCACCGCTGGAACAATGGACCGAGAAAGAACAAACGCAGGCCGAGGTCGAGGTATTTATCCTCGATCACGTCTATCAGGCCCTACCTGAGCCTCCCTACACGGCAGAGGACAAGAAGGAGGTCGCCGAGCTTGTCTATCGCCATATCTGGCAGCAAAGTGCAAGTGACCGGTTTCGCTGCCATGAAAGCACCCGCGTCACATAACCCGTGCCTGATGCTCGAACTGGAGGAGGCTTCCCTCCCAGGCGATAATGCACATCTCACCGGTGCCGTCACCACCGCGCTAACTCCAGCAGGAAAATAGCGAGCGTCGACATAGTCGGCTACAGCCGATAGAACAATAGGATAGGTAAAATATGCTGCTGATGATCGACAACTACGACTCCTTCACCTACAACCTGGTGCAATACCTGGGCGAGCTAGGCGAGGAGGTGCGAGTCTTCCGCAACGATGCCATTACTGTCGCGGAGATCGAGGCTATGGCACCGGACCGCTTGGTGATCTCTCCCGGCCCTTGCGACCCTGATCAGGCGGGCATCTCCCTGGCGGCGATCAATGCTTTTGGCGGCCGCATCCCGATTCTGGGGGTCTGCCTGGGGCACCAGTCCATCGGCCAAGCCTTCGGCGGCCGGATCGTCCATGCCCGCGAGGTGATGCACGGCAAGACCTCGCCGATCTTCCATGCCGATACCGGCGTCTTCAGCGGGCTAGCCAATCCCTTTGAGGCTACCCGCTACCACTCCCTGGTGATCGAGCGGGCCAGCCTGCCGGACTGCCTGGAGATCACCGCCTGGACCGAGCGGGATGGTGCGATGGACGAGATCATGGGTGTGCGCCACAGGACGCTAGACGTGCAGGGGGTGCAGTTCCACCCCGAATCCATCCTCACACAGCACGGCCATGACCTGCTGCGCAATTTCATCGAGGGCAAGTAAATGGATCTCAAAGAGGCGATCAATCAGGTCATCGGCCGTCAGGATCTGAGCCAGGAGCAGATGACCGCCGTGATGAAGACCATCATGACTGGCGGCGCCACCCCGGCCCAGATCGGCGGCTTCCTCGTCGGCCTGCGCATGAAGGGAGAGACGGTGACCGAGATCGCTGCAGCGGCGGTCGTCATGCGCGAGCTGGCGGCCCCCGTAGCCATCAGTAAGACCCATCTGGTCGATACCTGTGGCACCGGTGGCGACGCCAGCGGCCTGTTCAACGTCTCAACCGCCGCCGCCTTCGTCGCAGCCGCCGCCGGGGCAAGAGTGGCCAAGCACGGCAACCGTTCCATAACGTCCAAGTCCGGCAGCGCCGACGTACTAGAGGCCGCCGGGGTGCGGCTCGACATCAGCCCCCTCCAGGTGGCCGAATGCGTCGAAAAGGCGGGGGTCGGCTTCATGTTCGCCCCGGCTCACCATGGCGCCATGAAGCACGCCATCGGGCCGCGCCGGGAGATGGGCGTCCGCACCATCTTCAATGTCCTCGGCCCCCTCACCAATCCGGCGGGGGCACCCAACCAGGTCCTGGGGGTCTTTAGCGCCGAGCTGCTGGAACCTCTTGCCCTTGTGCTGCAAAAGCTCGGCTCCCGCCATGTGCTGGTGGTGCATGCCCGTGACGGACTAGACGAGATCAGCATCGCCGGTCCCACCGACGTGGCGGAACTGAAGGAGGGCCAGATCCGGTGCTTCAGCATCCAGCCGGAGGACTTCGGCATCCAGCGCGGCCCCATTGAGGCCATCAAGGCGGCCGATGCCGGGGACAGCTTGCGCATCATCCGTTCGGTATTGGAAGATCACCCCGGCTCCGCCAGAGACATCGTAGTCCTGAATGCCGGGGCCGCCATATACGCCGCCGGGATCTCCAGCACGCTGGCGGATGGGGTCAAAAAGGCCCATGCCGCCATCGCCAGCGGCGCGGCCCGCAATAAGCTGGATCAACTGGTGGTGCTGACTCAGGGTTTCGAATAATCAGGGCTTGATCGGCTGAATGGTTTTCCGCATGAGAATTTCATCCTCGCCTTCGACCAGAAAATCCTTGATCTTGCCGATCTGTAGGAAGCCCTTAGCCCGATAAAAACCCTGCGCCTTTCCATTAAAGGCTGAAACCAGCAGCCAGATATTTCGCGTCTTGCTCTGAAATTCCCCCTCGATATATTCGAGCATGCGGGAACCCACCCCCATCCCCTGCACCTCTGGTATCAGGGCAAACATTTCGATATAGACGCCCCGCAGCCAGGGATATCTGAGGCAAAGGATGCCGGCAACGGCATCGTTGACGACAATCGCCAAGCGGCCCGCATCCGGTTCGGGATTGCGCAAATAGACCGAAATACTTTCCTTCGAATAACCCAGCCGGAGCCAAGGGTCCATCGCGGCGATTCGCATCGCAAGCCTCTCGACTTCACCCTCGCCGCGCCTGGACATGTCTTCAATCTGGATATTCAGTGCGGCCTCTCCAGTTTGGTCATAGGAATCAAGATATTCCGCGTTCAATTCTCATCACACCTTTTCCACTTCATAGGTGCAATAATTCCAGAACCCCATCGAGATCGGCTACTACATGTTCAACCAACCCCCCGCCATTCAGTTCGAGCTGCCAGGCTGGATCGGAGCCTATACCCAAGGCATCTCCCCCATGCAAGCTGTTAATGACCGGATGTCTTTCGTCATTGAGGCCTCACGCCGCAATGTATCGGAGCAGACCGGCGGCCCCTTCGCGGCAGCCATCTTCGAGCGCGACAGCGGCAAGCTAGTCTCACTGGGTGTCAACCTGGTCATGACGGAAAGGCTATCCATCCTGCATGCCGAAATGGTCGCTTTTTCCCTGGCGCAGAGGAAGCTCAATACCTATGACCTGGGCGCAGACTGTCTGCTTGTCCACGAATTAGTCACCAGCACCGAGCCCTGTGCCATGTGTTTCGGCGCCATCTGTTGGTCTGGCGTCCGCCGTCTAGTCATTGGCGCTCGCGACGAAGACGCACGTGCTATTGGATTCGATGAAGGCCCCAAAATGGCGGAACGCTGGATCGAGCTGCAACAACGCGGCATCGACGTTGTTCATGATATCCAGAGGGAAAAGGCCGCCGCCGTGCTTTCCGAGTACCTTTTGGCGGGGGGAGGCATATACAACTCGCGGCAAAGAAAGCTGGAGTAAACAGAGGTTCAGCTGCCGGTAAGCTTATTTCCTGGTAGTGCAGCTTGTCTGAAGTAGACCCGTTATGAGCCTCGCTAATTGATGCTGCACTTGCCGGCGCCTGCAAGGGTCATGGCATCTTCCTTGGTGGCGTCCCGTACCTCCTGGACATTGACGGTGACTATCAGCGTCTTGCCCGCCATGGGGTGGTTGCCGTCGATCGTCAACTTGCCGCCGTCGATGCGGGTGACATAGAAGCTCTTAATCTCGCCCTGCTCGCTTTGCATCTGCACCTCTGCCCCTATATAGCGGAATTGAGGTGGCACATTCTCAATATCATCGGTAAAGGTCAGATCGGGGTCGTGGTCTCCAAAGGCTTTCTCCGATGGGACGTTGAATTCAACCCTGTCTCCAGCCCTTTTGCCTTCGACGGCTTTATCCATGCCGCCAATGAGTTCCATGTCGCCACCATGGATATAATTCACGGGTATGTCATTCTGTTCCAGAACATTACCTTGGGTATCGCAGATGGAGTAGGTCAGCGAAACGAATTTCCCGGATTTGATGGCGTCACTCATGGCAGTTCCTGTTGTTTCAGCACATAAAAAACGGCCCTCCCGGTCAGGGAGGGCCGTTCCATGTTATCAGCTTAACCGCTCTTGGTCTGCTTGCGGATTTTCTCGATGGCGCGCAATTGAGCAACTGCCTCTGCCAGTTCCGCCTGTGCCTTGGCGTATTCGAATTCTCCGGTCCTGTTGACCAGGGCCTCTTCCGCCCTTTTCTTTGCCTCTTGCGCGGCAGCTTCATCAAGGTCTCGGGCACGCATAGCCGTATCCGCCAGAACGGTAACTACATGTGGCTGCACTTCAAGTATGCCGCCGGAGACATAGAAATATTCCATCTGTTCACCGTTCTGGACCCTGACCTCACCCGGCTTCAGCCGGCTAATCAAGGGGGCATGCCGCGGGGCGATGCCCACTTCGCCAAACTCGGACGGAGCAAAAACCATTTCGGCCAGCCCGGAGTGAATCGCCCCTTCCGCACTGACGATATCGACATGGATGGTCATTGCCATTACGCCTTCTCCACTTTCGTATTACTACTGCGCTTTGCGGACCGCTTCTTCGATACCACCAACCATGTAGAAGGCCTGCTCCGGCAGATGGTCATATTCGCCGTTGAGTATGGCCTTGAAGTCAGCGATGGTATCTTTCAGCGAGACGTACTTGCCCGGCGCGCCAGTGAAGACTTCTGCCACAAAGAAGGGCTGGGAAAGGAAGCGCTGAATCTTGCGGGCACGTGACACCACCAGCTTATCCTCTTCAGAAAGCTCGTCCATGCCCAAAATCGCGATGATGTCCTTCAGCTCCTTATAGCGCTGCAACACGCCCTGTACGCCACGAGCGACCTCATAGTGTTCAACTCCGACCACATGGGGGTCGAGCATGCGCGAGGTGGAGTCTAGGGGGTCTACGGCTGGGTAGATGCCCAGCTCGGCAACCTGTCGGGACAACACCAGGGTAGCGTCCAGGTGGGCAAAAGTGGTTGCCGGCGAGGGATCGGTCAAGTCGTCGGCGGGAACGTAAACCGCCTGGAAGGAGGTTATGGAACCAATCTTGGTGGAGGTTATGCGCTCTTGCAGCACACCCATTTCCTCGGCCAGGGTTGGCTGGTAACCCACAGCGGACGGCATGCGTCCAAGCAGGGCGGATACCTCCGTACCGGCCAGCGTGTAACGATAGATATTGTCGACGAACATCAGCACGTCGCGCCCTTCATCGCGGAAATACTCCGCCATGGTCAGGCCGGTCAGGGCGACGCGCAAGCGGTTGCCAGGCGGCTCATTCATCTGGCCGTAGACCAGAGCCACCTTGTCGAGGACGCCACCATCCGACATTTCGTGGTAAAAATCGTTGCCTTCGCGGGTACGCTCACCGACGCCGGCGAAAACCGAGTAACCGGAATGTTCCACTGCGATATTGCGGATCAGTTCCATCAGGGTAACAGTCTTGCCCACCCCGGCGCCCCCGAACAAACCTACCTTACCGCCTTTTGAGATGGGCATGATGAGGTCGATGACCTTGATGCCAGTCTCCAGGATCTCCGTGGTGGATGCCTGTTCCTCGAAGCTTGGGGGCGCGCGGTGAATCGGCATGAGCTGGTCCGCCTCAATGGCGCCCGCTTCGTCCACAGGATTGCCCAGCACATCCATGATACGGCCCAGGGTCTTCTGCCCCACCGGCACGGAAATAGGGGCGCCGGTATTGGATACCCCCAACCCGCGCTTCAGGCCATCGGTCGAACCCATGGCGATGGTCCGAACTACGCCATCACCCAGTTGCTGCTGTACTTCAAGGGTCAGTCCCATGGCAGGGATCGTCAGGGCATCATAAACTTTCGGCATTTCGCTACGGGGGAACTCCACGTCCACCACCGCGCCGATGACTTCCACCACTTTACCGGAGCTCATTACTGATTCCTCGTCAAAATATGATTCATTACTCTTAGACCGCAGCCGCACCGCCGACGATTTCGGCGATTTCTTGCGTGATAGCCGCTTGGCGGGCTTTGTTGTAGATCAACTGGAGTTCCTTGATCAGGTTGCCGGCATTATCGGTCGCGGACTTCATCGCCACCATGCGCGCCGCCTGCTCACAGGCTGCGTTTTCCACTACGCCCTGATAAACCTGGGACTCTATGTAGCGCTTCAAGAGCTCATCCAGCACATCCTTGGACTCGGGCTCATAGATATAGTCCCAGTGGTGTTTCAAACGGTCATCTTTTTCCGCCGTGATCGGAACCAGTTGCTTGACAACAGGGCTCTGAGTCATGGTGTTTACGAACTCGTTATGCGCCAGATAGATCGCATCCAGTTCGCCCCTCTCAAAGGCATCCATCATGACCTTACTGGGGCCGATGAGGCTGTCCAGGTGGGGTGAATCGCCCAAATGGGTCGCTTGCGCCAGGACCTTGCCGCCGAAACGCTGAAAAAAGCCCAAAGCCTTGGTGCCGATCACACAAAAATCGACCTCTAGCCCCTGCTCCATTCTTACCCGGATCTCCCTGATCAAGCTCCGGAATAGATTGCTGTTGAGGCCACCACAAAGCCCGCGATCGGATGAGACCACAATATAGCCCACCCGTTTGACTGGACGGGTCTTCATGAAGCTGTGGGTGTATTCGGGATGCGCATGGGCCAGATGCGAGATTACCGCCCTGATCTTCTGATCGTAAGGGCGGGAGGCAGACTTCCGTTCCTCTGCCTTGCGCATCTTCGAGGCGGCCACCATCTGCATGGCGCGTGTGATCTTTTGTGTATTCTTGATCGACGCGATCTGTGTACGAATTTCTTTGGCGCCTGCCATAACTGTTTACTCTGTCGCTTTTCCAGGACCTTACCAGGTATTGTTGGCCTTAAAGTCCTTGATGGCTCCATGCAGCGCATTCGCCGTATCGACATCGAACGCGCCGGTTCCAGTGATCCTGCCTAGCAGTTCTGCATGGCTGCTCTTCATATAGGACTGCATGGCGGACTCGAAATCGACAACTTTCTTGACATCGACGTCGTCCAGATATCCCTCGTTCACTGCGAACAGGGAAACTGCCATTTGCCCCACGCTCATGGGGGAGTATTGCGGCTGCTTCATCAGCTCGGTGACTCGCTGGCCTCGTTCCAGTTGTTTCCGGGTAGCCTCGTCCAGGTCGGATGCGAATTGAGAGAAGGCAGCCAATTCGCGATACTGCGCAAGCGCAAGTCGTATGCCTCCTCCCAGCTTCTTGATGATCGGGGTCTGGGCTGATCCTCCAACGCGGGACACCGACAAACCGGCATTGATCGCCGGCCGAATACCCGAATTAAACAGGCTGGTCTCCAGGAAGATCTGGCCGTCGGTGATAGAGATTACGTTCGTGGGAACGAAGGCCGAAACGTCGCCGGCCTGGGTTTCAATGATCGGGAGCGCGGTCAGTGACCCGGTCTTGCCCTTGACGGCACCGTTCGTGAACTGCTCCACATAGCTCTCGTTGACGCGCGCGGCCCTTTCAAGCAGCCGGGAATGGAGATAGAAAACATCGCCGGGATAGGCTTCACGGCCAGGCGGACGACGCAGCAGCAGGGACACCTGGCGATACGCCCAGGCCTGCTTGGTCAGGTCATCATAGACGATGAGCGCGTCCTGGCCACGGTCGCGGAAATACTCACCCATGGCGCATCCGGCGTAAGGCGCCAAGAACTGCTTTGCGGCTGAATCCGCCGCTGGTGCCGCGACGATAATGGTATGTTCCATGGCGCCATGCTCCTCCAGCTTGCGCAAGACCTGCGCAATGGTGGAGTTTTTCTGTCCGACAGCCACATAAATGCACCTAACTCCGGTGCCCTTCTGATTGATTATGGTGTCGATGGCCACGGCGGACTTGCCGGTCTGGCGATCGCCGATGATCAATTCGCGCTGGCCGCGTCCAATGGGCACCATGGCGTCGATTGCCTTGATACCGGTCTGTACCGGCTGGTCCACCGACCGACGTGCGATGACGCCGGGAGCGACCTTCTCTATGGGCGAAGATTCGGCTGTGTTGATCGGACCCTTGCCGTCGATGGGATTACCCAGCGCGTCGACCACGCGACCTAAAAGGGCTTCGCCTACCGGAACTTCCAGCAAGCGGCCGGTACACTTCACCGCATCACCTTCGGAGAGATGTTTGTATTCGCCGAGCACGACAGCCCCGACGGAATCCCGTTCGAGGTTGAGCGCCAACCCAAAGGTGTTGCCGGGGAACTCCAGCATCTCATAAGACATGGCGTCATCCAGACCATGGATACGGCAAATGCCGTCTGTCAGGCTGACGATGGTTCCTTCGCTCTTGGCTTCCGTTTTCAGATCGAACTTTTCGATCCGGCTTTTAATCAGCTCGCTGATTTCTGAGGGATTGAGTTGCATGATGGCTTCTCGCTTAAATTCCGAATTCTGTAGCCAAACGCGCGATCCTGCCTTTGATCGTGCCGTCGATAACCAGATCGCCCGCGCGGATCTTTACACCGCCAAGCAGCGAGGGATCTTGCTCGCTGGTGATATGAACGTCCTTGCCCAATTTAGATTTCAACGCGGCCGCCAGCTTAGCCTGCTGATCGGCTTCGATTGCGTAGGCAGAGAGGATCTGAACCTCAATACTGCCCTCGTGCTCGCTTTTCAGCTTATCGAAAAGCGTCGCGATTTCGGGAAGCACTTGCAAGCGGCCGTTCTCCGTCAGCAACTTGACGAGATTACGTGCCTCCGCGCTGAGGCCCTCCCCACCGAGATCAAGCAATAGCTCTAGGCTTTGTTGCTTTCCCAGGCGGGGATTGGCAATCATCGCGGCCACCCGGTCATCGGTCACTACAGCCGCCAGCAAATTCAGCAAGCCCGACCACTGGCCGATGGCTCCTGCCTTTTTGGCTACAGTAAACGCAGCCTCCGCATAGGGACGAGCGATAGTCGTTTTCTCTCCGGCCATGACCCTGCCTTAGATTTCCGCTGCCAGTTTATCCACGATGCCCTTGTGAGCCGTGACATCGACTTCCTTCTCAAGGATCTTCTCGACGCCACGAATGACAAGGGAGCCCAACTGCTCACGCAGATGCTCACGCGCCCGGTTGGCTTCCTGTTCGATCTCCGCCGTAGCCGCGGCCATCAAGCGATCTCCTTCGGTGCGGGCATTGCCCTTTGCCTCCTCGACGATTTCAGAGGCCCGCTTTTGGGCCTGTGAAACTATGTCGGACGCAATCATCTTGGCCTCTTGCAAAACATCCTTTGCGCGCTCTTTGGCCAGCTCCTGCTCGTGCAGGCCGCGCTCGGCAGCCGCCAAACCTTCGGCAATCCTTGTTTTGCGCTCTTCCAATGCCTTCATGATGGGCGGCCATACAAATCGCATGGTGACCCATACGAAGATAATGAACGAGATAGTCTGCCCGATCAGTGTCGCGTTAATGTTCATTACGCTACCTCTTGATTAAGTAAGGATCGGATATCACTGCCAATCCTATTCTTGCAATCAGCCGGCAACGGCGAACATGACGTACATGGCGAGACCGACGGCAATCATGGGTACGGCATCGACCAAGCCCATGACAACGAAGAACTGGGTACGAAGAACTGGAATAAGTTCCGGCTGACGTGCCGCGCCTTCGAGAAACTTTCCGCCCAGGGTGCCGATACCTATAGCGGCGCCCATCGCCCCAAAACCCAGCATAAGGGCTGCTGCAACATAAAGAAGTGCTTGTTCCATGGTTGTCTCCCGTGAAAAAAGATTTAAGAACGATAAGGATGGATTAGTGGTGTTCCTGATGCGCCATATCCAGATAGACAATGGTCAGCGTCATGAAGATGAATGCCTGCAACGTAATGATCAGGATATGGAAAATTGCCCAGCCGAGTTGCAGCAAGACGCCGAAAGTGCCCACTGCGATGGAGGCGCCGTACATCAGGGCAATGAGGATAAAAATCATCTCCCCGGCGTACATGTTGCCGAAGAGTCGCAACGATAGCGAAACGGGCTTGGCGATCAGGCCCACGCCCTCCAGCACGAAATTGAACGGCAGAAACCATTTGCCCAGCGGCTGCAAGGTCAGTTCAGCGGCGAAGCCGCCCACGCCTTTGATCTTAATGCTGTAGAAAAGGATCAGGAAGAAAACACCGAAGGCCATGCCGAAGGTAGCGTTGGGATCGGTCGTGGGCACCACCTTCATGAAATGAAAGATGCCGAGTCCATGGTCGCCCAGCACCCATGGGATCCAATCAACGGGTACCAGGTCCATGAGGTTCATCAGAAAAACCCAGAGGAAAATCGTCAGGGCCAACGGAGCGACTAGTGGATTCCGGCTGGAAAACGAGCTGCGGACGCTTGAATCGACGAACTCGATCACCGACTCGGCAAAGTTCTGGATTCCGGACGGGACCCCTGCGGTTGCGCCCTTCGCTGCTTGACGAAATAAAAGAACAAAAAACACGCCGAGCGCCGCAGACCAGCCGAGGGTATCAACATGGAAAGCCCAGAAGCCCATCGAGGCCGCCTCATCGGCATTATGCGCAAATGCCCAACCGCCATCGGGCAAACGCCCGAAAGTCAGATTGGTCAGGTGGTGTCTTATATATTCCGATGTAGTCAGGGTTTCCGAGGCCATGGCTCTGCTCTGTTGTTGCCTTCCCACAGTCCCGAGACAATGGTTGGCAAAGGAGTCAAATATACGATGATAAATCCGCTAAATATGGAAACCGGCCTCACCCACTCAAGAAAGTGAAACGTTGAGGCGAACAGCCCGGCCACCGTGATCATTTTCGTCGCTTCCGAAAACAATATCATCCCCAGAAGGTCATCGGGGTTCTGCGCCCGGTAAGGTCCAAACATCTTCAGCGCCTGCACGGAACAGGCAAGCAGCGCTATGCCGGCACCGAGCGCTGACGAGAACGCGGAGTACATACCATCCAGCATGAATAGAAGCGGAACCGTTAGGGCCGCCATCATCTGTAGCACCAGCAATTTCTCGACCTTTTCGCGACCCGAGTGGGGGTAAGCGACCATTGCCGGACCTCAGTGTGACAACGGGCGCAACTATAAGGGCTTGCTTCTATAAGGTCAAGCTACGTGCCGATAAGAAAGACTTTGTGTCTCACATTAAACCTCACCCAGGGAAAATTTAGCCACCGATGCCTGAATACCAAAGGGTCTGACCGCCGCATGGGGCCTGCGGCAAAACTCATACCCTATTGAATTTCTGAAGCTTTAGCCGGATTCTTCCCGATCGCGAAAGTCATGCCATGACAATTATCAATTCAATGGATGTGGTCGAGTATGCCATCCAGCTCTTCCAAGCTGTTGTAGCTGATTACGAGCTTCCCTTTCCCGCCCCTTCCTTGTTGGAGTTGTATCGAGGCGCCAAGCTTCTCGCTCAGCCCCTCGATGAGGCGTTGCACATCGGGGTCAATCCGCTTTCCCTGCTGATTGTCCGGCTCCTTCGTTTCTTCGGCTTTGCTGCTCTGCAGGGTGCGAACCAGTTCTTCCGTCTCTCTCACGGACAGGCCGTCATCTACAACGCGCCTTGCCGCCTTGCTTTGATCGGTTCCCTTCAGGCCCAACAGCGCACGGGCATGTCCCATTTCAAGGACATGCTTCTCAATCATCTCCTTGACATCGTCATTGAGTTCCAGAAGTCGGAGCAGGTTTGTGACCGTCGTGCGCGACTTTCCAATCGCTTCGGCAACTTGTTGGTGGGTAAGACCAAATTCATTGAGCAGTCGATGTAAGGCACTGGCTTCTTCCACCGCATTCAGGTCTTCGCGCTGTATGTTTTCGATCAGCCCCATCGCCATGGCTGACTGGTCGTTGACCGCACGAATCACGACTGGGATGTCTTGCTTTCCCGCCAACTGCGATGCTCGCCATCGCCGCTCTCCGGCGATAAGTTCATATCGCCCCTCCTCGATTGGCCGGACAACGATGGGCTGGACCACCCCCTGAGCCTTTATCGAGTCGGCCAGTTCTTGCAGACTGGTCTGATCAAAGTCCCTTCGAGGCTGAAAGCGCCCTCGCTGAATCAAATCGACGGGAAGGTGCGCAACCTCTGCGTTGACGGTTTCGCTCTCTCCCTGCTCTTCTCCGGAGGAGCCACCCAGCAGGGCATCCAGCCCCCGGCCCAGACCACGTTTTTTCGATGACATGATGGTTTGTTACTGAAATCGTTATGGGTGGTGAAGCACCTTCGCCTAGGACTTGTTTCTTAACATCTCTTTTGCGAGTTCGAGATAGGCCTCGGCGCCTCGTGAATCTTTATCATACATCAAAACAGGAAGGCCATGGCTCGGTGCCTCTGCCACGCGCACATTACGCGGGATGATGGCGTGGTAAACGCGCTCCTTGAAGTGGCGGATCAATTGGGCGGAGACATCGTTTGCCAGGTTGTTTCGAGGGTCATGCATGGTGCGCAAGATTCCCACGATTTCCAGTTCAGGGTTACGGTTTGCCCGAATTTGTTTGATGGTACTAACCAGGGCCGACAGACCTTCCAGTGCATAGTATTCGGTCTGAATCGGGATCAATACACCATCGGCCGCCACCAGCGCATTCAAGGTCAACATGTTCAGGGATGGGGGGCAATCGATGAGGATGTAGTCGTATATTCTGCGTATATCTTCCATAGCCAGACGCAGGCGACGTTCGCGCAACGCGGCGTCCATCAACCCCACCTCCGCAGCCGTCAGGTCAGCGTTGGCTGGTACGATGTCATACTTCACCTGTTCAAGATGTATGATGGCGTCATCGAAAGTCGCTTCTCCCAGCAGCACCTCGCAGGAGGTCTTGCTCAGATTGTGCTTGTTGACTCCGGACCCCATGGTGGCGTTACCTTGGGGGTCCATATCCAGCAACAATACCTTTTCGCCCAGAAAGCCGAGCGACGCAGCCAGGTTGATGGAAGTCGTGGTCTTTCCGACCCCGCCCTTCTGATTGGCAATAGTGATCACTTGACCCATGGTCCTAGCTTCTCCGGGTTGCGAGTAAATTGGCGCATTCTATCAGGGATAAATTGGCGTTACCGGCTGATGCCGGCCTCTTGAATAATGACCAGATGCCTTTCTTCTTCGAGAAAGGGCACATTGAGCCGATGGACTTCAGTAGTGACTCCCTCCAAATCAGACATCTCGTCCGCAATGGAGCGGGCAGTGCCTTTCATCGCCAACAGCCTGCCACCCGGGCGCAGCAAGGGGTTGCACATGCAATAGAGCTGCGGCAGCGCCGTAAAGGCCCTTGCCATCACCAAATCCAGGGTGGCCGTTGGATTTTGGTCTTCAATCCTTTGTTGCACCGCAATTACATTTTCTAATTCCAATTCCAATGCCGCTTGCCGGACGAAACGGATCTTCTTGCCATTGGAGTCCAACAGCGTAAATCGCCTTCCAGGCTGCATTATGGCCAGCGGGATTCCTGGCAGGCCTGGTCCAGTTCCGGCGTCAAGAAGGGCTTGCCCGGATATGTAGGGCAAGATACTCAAACTATCGAGAAGATGCCGGACCACCATTTCCTGAGGGTCGCGGACGGCGGTCAGATTGTAGGCTGAATTCCACTTCAACAGCAGCCTCAGATAACTGGCAAGGCGATCTTGCTCGCTCTCTGTCATAGCCTGTCCCATCTGCTCCATCCCTTGTTTTAATCGCAAGATGCATTTTGCTTGAAGGTCTTTCGGCAGTTTCATACTGCCGATCTCTTCTTAAGATTCACCAGCAGTATGGAAATCGCCGCTGGCGTCATTCCTGGTATCCGGCTCGCCTGACCAAGGGTTTCCGGCCTTTGCCGCTGTAGCTTTTCTCTCACTTCGGTTGAAAGTCCCCTGACCTCTGCGTAGTCAAGATCTCTTGGCAAGCGCAGGTTTTCCGTCTGTATGTGGCGGGCGATCTCTTCCTCTTGCCGTTTGATGTAACCAGCGTATTTGATCTGTATCTCCACTTGTTCCGCAACTCGGGCGTCCTCGACCCCCGGCCCGATCCCAGGCACTGCCATCAAGCCTTGATAGGTCGCGGAAGGGCGGGTCAAGAGATCTAGCGCCCTTGCGTCCTTACTGAGAGCTGAACCCAGAACGGCTATCTCCAGCGCTGTATCCAGCGATCCAGGCCGCACCATTATCTCGGAAAGTCTCTGTGTCTCCCGTTCGATAGCCTCGCGTTTTTGGGCGAATGTTTGCCATCGCCCTTCGTCAACTACCCCTATTTCACGCCCCATTTCGGTCAAACGCAGGTCTGCATTGTCCTCCCTCAGCATCAATCGATACTCTGCCCGGCTGGTAAACATTCGATAGGGGTCGGTAATACCCTGGGTAATCAAATCGTCCACCATGACCCCGATATAAGCCTCGTCACGCCTGGGGCACCAGGCCTCTTGCCCTTGAGCAAGTCTCGCCGCATTGATGCCTGCCAGCAACCCTTGGGCTGCGGCCTCCTCGTATCCGGTCGTTCCATTGATCTGGCCCGCGAAGAATAGGCCCGCGATGTGGCGGTTTTCCAGTGAAGGGCGAAGATCCCGTGGGTCAAAGAAGTCATACTCGATGGCGTAGCCCGGCCGGGTGATATGCGCCCGTTCAAATCCCTTCATGGAACGTACAAGCCGATGTTGAATGTCGAAAGGCAGACTGGTCGATATGCCGTTGGGATAGACCTCGTTCACGCCCAACCCTTCGGGCTCAATGAAGATCTGATGCGAATCCTTGTCCGAAAAACGGACCACCTTGTCCTCAATAGATGGACAATATCGGGGCCCTACGCCTTCGATAACGCCTGTGTACATGGGGGATCGCGACAAACCTGAACGAATGATCTCATGGGTTTCTTCATTGGTCCGGGTGATATGGCAAACCACTTGCGTCGGATGATCTTGGGGCGATCCCATGAAGGAAAATACTGGCCGAGGGTCGTCGCTGGGTTGGATATCCAACAACGAATAGTCGATGCTACGGCTGTCAATTCTGGGTGGTGTGCCCGTTTTCAAGCGACGCACCTGGAGGGGCAGTTCCCGCAGACGGCTGGACAAGGCATTGGACGGCGGGTCGCCTGCCCGGCCACCTTCGCAGTTCGAAAGCCCGATATGGATTCGACCACCCAGAAACGTCCCCGCCGCCAGCACCACGGCTTCAGCCCTGAATTTCAGACCCATCTGGGTGATAACCCCCACAACTCGACCATTTTCCATAAGCAAATTATCAACGGCCTGTTGAAAGAGATCGAGATTGGGCTGATTCTCAAGCGCATGGCGCACTGCAATTTTGTACAGACTACGGTCCGCTTGGGCACGCGTTGCCCTGACGGCGGGCCCTTTACGCGAATTCAGCACACGAAAATGGATCCCTGCCCTATCCGCCGCCCTGGCCATCACTCCGCCAAGGGCATCGATCTCTTTTACCAGATGGCCCTTGCCGATCCCTCCAATGGCAGGGTTGCAGCTCATTTGGCCCAATGTTTCGATATTGTGGGTCAACAATAACGTGCCCACCCCCATCCGGGCCGCAGCCAAGGCAGCTTCAGTACCAGCGTGCCCTCCTCCGATCACAATGACTTGGTACCCTTTTTCGTAAAACATCTCGGCTAAACTCTAAATGGAATGTCAGTTCATTTTATCAGGATGCTCCTGTCCCCCATTCATGGCAATCTGACGCTCTACTCTCCCTGCCGGCGCTTCTATGAAAACCCTCCTCGACACACTGATTCTGCAAGCCTCCAGCATCCTGTTAGGAAAACGAGACGTTGTCAGACTCTCCATTGCCTGTCTTTTAGCCAGAGGCCATTTGCTCATTGAGGATGTGCCTGGGGTCGGCAAGACTACCTTGGCCCACGCCCTGGCGCATCTCCTCGGACTGAGCTATCGCCGCATCCAGTTCACCAGCGACCTGCTGCCTTCCGACGTTACCGGGGTATCTATCTTCGAGCGCAACAGTGGCGAATTCCGGTTTCATCCGGGTCCAATATTTTCTCAGGTACTACTGGCAGATGAGATCAATCGCGCCACACCCAAGGCGCAGAGCGCCCTTTTGGAGGCCATGGAAGAGCGCCAGGTGTCCGTCGAAGGTGAAACCCACCCTTTGCCAACACCTTTCTTTGTGATTGCAACCCAGAATCCCGGTTATCAGATCGGCACCTACCCTTTACCTGAGTCTCAATTGGATCGCTTTCTGATGCGGATCAGTATCGGGTTTCCCAACGCCGAGGCCGAACGCTCACTGTTGAAGGGAGAAGATAGGCGGCAACTGTTAGCCCGCTTTGGCCCTGTGTTTTCCCCGAAGCAGTTGTTGGACCTCCAGAAGGAGGTGGATCAGATCCACGCCTCGGAAGCTATCTATGACTATTGCCAAGCCCTCCTTACCTTCACTCGATCTTCCTCGCGTTTCTACCACGGTCTCTCACCCAGAGCCGGATTGGGTTTGCTGAATGCCGCTCGCGCCTGGGCCCTTCTCAACGGGCGCGACTTTGTCCTCCCGGAAGATGTTCAGACAGTACTGCCTTCTGTCGCCGGTCATCGTCTTCAGAGTGGTGAGGGAAATAGCAGCGATGGGATGGGGTTGGCCAAGTACCTTTTTGAATCTGTCGCGGTTCCATGATCAAAAACCTTGGCAATTTTTTCCGTGTGGCTCGCCCCCAAGCAGATGGCACTATCACCATTGAGCCACGCGCTATCTATATAGTGCCGACGGGGTTCGGCATGCTCTATTTCGGCCTGTTGCTCCTGTTGCTGATTGGCTCCATCAACTACGCCAATAATCTCGGTTTTCTCTTGACCTTCTTTCTCACCAGCATTGGCCTGCTTGCTATGGTCCACACCTGGCGGAATTTGGCTGGTCTAAGGCTTCGCTGCGGGAGGGTAGACCCCGTTTTCTCGGGTCAGTCTGCCCGCTTTTCCTTTTCCTTGGACTCAACCGACCAGCGGCTCCGGCCTGATATTGAACTCTATTTAGGCCGCCATGCCATGGGCGCCTGTGATGCCGGACCTGATCAGGATAACCGCCTCCAGCTTCTGGTTCCTATGACCAAGCGTGGGCGCTTCAACTTGGGCCGATGCTTCCTTCGCACCCGATTTCCTCTAAAGCTTTACCTCGCATGGGCATATCTTGAGCCTGGATTGACTTGCCTTGTCTACCCAAATCCTGTGCCATGGCGCTCCATCGATTACCAGGGTCTTTCGACAGATCCAGCGAACGGCCTGTTTCGAAAAGATATTTCAGGGGGGGAGTTCCATGGTCTGCGTGAATATCGCGTCGGAGATCCACTTAAGCACGTCCATTGGAAAGCCCTGGCGCGCGGCCTGGATCTGATGAGCCGTGAGTATGAATCTCCGGTATCTACTGATTTCTGGCTGGATTGGGACGATACGCCTGGGCCAGATGCAGAAAACCGGCTCGGTCAGCTCTGCTTCGCCGTGCTCGAGGCTTCGCGTAATGGGCTTCAATTTGGATTACGGATACCGGGCACCAGAATCTCACCTGATGCTGGCGACCACCATTTGACTACGTGCCTTACTGCACTGTCTCTTTTCGGCTGGAGAGATTAGTGGCCTGGTCTCAGCAAAAGCAGCGGCATAATCTCCCGGATCCGCTACAGCGCGCGCCGGAGAATTCTCTACTCCTACGGTTATTTCTTTTCCTTGGAATCGTCGTTGCTCCTCATCTTACATATATAGACGGAAGCTTTACAGCCGCTTTTTTCCTGTTGCTTCTCTATCGGGTAATCTCCGTTTTCAAACCCCGGCTGCTTCCTAGGAGATCTTTGTTATTGCTGATGACGATCGGTGGTTTTGCCCTCTTTTTTTTCAGGACCCATACTATAATCGGTGCAGAGGCTGGTGTTTCCCTGCTGGTGTTGATGTCCGGCCTCAAGGTTATTGAACTGCGGTGGCACAGGGATCTTCAGTTTTCTGTTCTGCTGGGATATTTCATCCTGATCACGGTCTTCCTTTTCGACAGCTCTATGCCTGTGGCCATAGCCATGTTTTTGGCCGCAGTGGGTTTAACTTCAGTGTTGATTGATTCAAGCCGTATTTCCCTTTGTTGGCACTGGAGTTTTGGCTTGCGCCGCGCTTTCGCCCTATCAGTTCAGGCCTTACCCCTCACCCTAGTTCTTTTCTTTTTCTTCCCGAGATTCAGTGGACCCCTTTGGTCTATTAATATGGGGGAGAAAATCGCCCGTACCGGCTTGTCCGACACATTAAGCCCTGGCAGCGTGAGTCAATTGATTTTATCCAAGGAGATTGCCTTTCGCGTCGAATTTAAAGGTTCACTCCCCCCACCGCAGCAGCGTTACTGGCGTGGCCCAGTCCTATGGATGACCGATGGTCTTCAGTGGAATCGCAGTCAGCAGATGATGCGTGAAATAACTGATAGGGTTGATCCTATATCCAGCTCAAGCTACACCGTCTATTTGGAGCCCAGCAACAACCCCTGGCTGATTTTGCTGGATCTTCCTGGGGTCGTGCCTAAGGACGCCGTACTGACCCAGGATTATCAAGTATTGACCCAATATCCTGTAAGCTCAGCAAAGCGATACGAAGCAGAATCCTTCCCTAGGTTTGCCCCCTTATCACTGCATCCAGTTCAATCCAAGCTGGGTCTTCAGCTTCCCGATAATATTTCGCCGCGCGTCAAAACACTTGCAGAGAATTGGCGCAGCAACTCATCTTCACCAGGAGACGTTGTACTTAAAGCCTTGCAATTTTTTAATCAAGGCCCATTCGTCTATACCCTGCGGCCGCCTCTATTGGGAAACGATCCTATCGATGAGTTCTTATTCGAATCAAGGCAAGGATTCTGCGAACATTTCGCCACGAGTTTCACAATACTAATGCGTCTGGCGGGAATTCCAAGTCGGCTGGTAACTGGCTATCAAGGCGGAGAGCTTAATCCTCGTGGCAATTACTTGATTGTCCGCCAATCCGACGCCCACGCATGGAGTGAAGTTTGGCTCGCTGGACAGGGTTGGACTCGCGTAGATCCCACAGCAGCCGTTGCACCAGAGCGGATTGAACGTTCATTGGATTTAGACGCCAATTCAGCAGAAGGAGATGCCGCCATTTTTGCTTTTAATGATTCTGGCATTGCTGGAATCTTAGCTCGCAATGTCCGGTGGGGACTAGACTCGTTCAATCTCTCGTGGCAAAGATGGATCATTGGCTATGATCGTAATCGGCAGCGTGGCCTTTTGGCAGGATTTGGGCTGGAGTGGATGGACATGCGCCTCCTTGGATTCTTTTCCCTCGGACTTTCCGCCATCTCCTTTGTTATCCTGTATTTCTTCATCTCAAATTCAGGAAGCCCGCCATCTGATCCTGTCAGTAAGGCATATGCTCTTTTTTGCAGGCGACTTGCACAGATTGGAATAACAAGGCAGGGCCATGAGGGACCGCTCGACTTTAAAAATCGAGTAATCTCAGAAAGACCAGATCTCAGCGATGATGTTGAACGGATTATTAACCGGTACATCGCTCTTAGGTTTCAAAAAGAAGCGATTAGTCAGCGGAATTACCTGATTAGAATGGTCCACAAATTCCGACCGAAAGCTGCAAGGACCTAAAAGCAGAACTGTTAACAGCGGAGCTATTTACCTATGCAGAAGCTCGAAAATATCTCATCAAGAAGATCTTCCGTCGTATAGGCACCAGTAATCTCTGATAAGCTCATTTGCGCTAAACGCAACTCTTCAGCGACCAGTTCAATTGCCGTTGAAATGGAAAGGTTTTCCAAGGCGGATGAGGTATGACCCCTCGCCCTACGAATTGCTTCAAGATGTCTCCTTCTGGCAATAAATTCGCCTTCCTGATTTTCAGAAATACCCGCGGTGCTCTTTAAGTGATTTTTCAATAATTGTATGCCAGCGCCCGTCTTCGCTGATATGGCTATTTCAGTTGTACCATTATTATGCCTGATGACGTCTGCTGTTCTGCCCGTGATATCTATTTTATTTCTTATTAATGTAAATGGGACAGCTTCTGGCAAGCCAGGGGGTTCTATGTCAGGAATTGCTTCGTTCTCATCATCAACTATCCAAAGTATGTGATCCGCCGTCACCATAGCTTCCCTAGCCCTCCTCACGCCTTCTCTTTCGACCAAATCTTCACTATCCCTAAGTCCAGCTGTGTCAATCATGTGAAGTGGTATGCCGTCCAGTTCCATTCGTTCCTTAAGCACATCCCTGGTAGTCCCTGGAATTTCAGTAACAATGGCTCTATTAATTCCAGTAAGTGTGTTTAATAGGCTGGATTTTCCGGCGTTTGGGAGGCCGGCTATTACTATGGTAAGCCCATCACGCATGACTATGCCGACTCTAGTCTCGGCAGTCAGATGGTCAATTCTTTCAATAAGAATGGTCAGCCTATCCCTTATCTCCCCCCCCGCGAGGTGGTCAATATCATCATCAGAAAAATCAATAGCTGCTTCAATAAAGGACCTGATCTCAATCAGTGCCATTACCAATTGATTGACTCTTTCAGAGAAGGCTCCCAGCAATGTCCGTGCAGACAACTTGGCACTGGTTGAGGTTGTACTATTGATTAAATCAACAACTGCCTCAGCTTGAGCTAGATCTAACTTTCCATTAAGAAAAGCTCTCTCGCTAAATTCACCTGGGCGTGCCTGCCTAGCACCGAGTTCTAAAGCCCTGGCAAGAAGCATATCCATAACAACCATGCCACCGTGTCCCTGCAACTCTATTACCTCCTCTCCAGTGAAACTGGAAGGTGATTGAAAATAGAGAATTAGCCCTTCGTCCAGAACCGAGCCATTACCATCTACAAACTTGGAGTAATAAGCAGTTCTCGGGTTAATGGTTGAAACATTTCGATAACAGATATGTTTTGCTATCGAAAGGGCGTGTATGCCCGAAATACGCAGTATGCCAACCCCGCCCATTCCTGGTGGAGTGGCAATACCCGCAATAGTATCCTTGATCAGTCCCTACTCCCCGCCTTGTCAATTACCTGGGTTATCCGCCACTGCTGAGCAATAGAAAGGACATTGTTAACCACCCAGTAAAGAACCAGGCCTGATGGAAAGAATGCAAACATTGCCGTAAATATGAAGGGCAATGCCATCATTATCTTTGCTTGCATGGGATCGGGAGGTGTTGGATTTAATTTTTGCTGAATCAACATGGATATGCCCATTATGACTGGCAAAACAAAATAGGGGTCCTTAGCAGACAGGCTATTAATCCATAGAATGAAAGGCGCGTCTCTTAATTCGACGCTTTCTAGCAGTACCCAGTAAAGAGCAATAAATACTGGCATTTGAACAAGAATAGGAAGACACCCACCTACAGGATTAACCTTTTCCTTCTGATAAAGCTCCATCATTGCCTTATTGAAACGCTCCTTGTCCTCCCCATAACGTTCCTTAATTGCTTGCAGCTTGGGAGAAAGTTTTCTCATAGCCGCCATCGAACGATAACTTGCCGCTGACAGGCGATAGAAAGCAAGTTTTATCAGTATCGTCAGAATGACAATTGACCACCCCCAATTCCCTACCCATTGATGTATGTAATTCAAAAACCAAAAAATGGGTTTTGCAAAAATGGTTAACCAACCATAATCGGTAGTCAGCTCCAGCCCTGCCGCAGTATTTTCTAATTGTTGCTGCAATTTTGGTCCTAGCCAAAGATTCCCCTTGAAAACCGTATTCTCCCCTGGTTCAATTCTTTGTGCCGGCCCGTATGAACCAATGATGTATTCATTGTTCGATAACTTATTGCTGTAAAAATGCGCTTTCTCACCGGGCTCTGGAATCAATGCACCAATAAAATAGTGTTGTATCATTGCTATCCAACCACCCATAACATCCTGCGCAAGTGCGGTGCTATCCATTTCATCAAACTCAACCTTATCAAATTTGGTCTCTGGGCTAAAAAAAGCCCCACCTGTGTAGGTATAAACAAATCCGGCCCCCGTCTCTGCGACCGGTTTTCTACGTACTATCTGTCTATAGTCTCTACCTGCCCACTGCTGGCCGCCATTATTGACAACCTTCTGCTCCATTTTAATGAGGTATGATCCGCGCCTAAATATAAACTTTTTTTCAACCGTAACCCCGCTCGTACCCTGCCAGATAAGTGGTACGGTTAGTTCTTCGGAGCCATCCGCTAATTTATAACTTTCATTCTCTGATTTAAACGGAGCCTTGTGATTCGGTGCTGCATCCTTTATTTCTCCAATAATTCCCGATTGAAGAATAAAATAGTTTTCTTTGCTATTGTTTTCCAAAAGGAGGTATTTATCTTCTGGCATATCAGTTGATTGTGCGTAGTCGGTCAGCCATAACTTTGTAATCGTGCCTCCTTTTGTATCAATTTCCATTTTATAGACGTCCGTTTCTACAATAATACTTTTTAGCCCTGCGGGTTCATCCATTAATACAGGTATATCATCGCCTTTACCTACCGCTTCTGTAGGAATCGTGGGCATTTCAGTTGACTCGCCAGATTTGATACTTGGCTCAGCTATGGTCAATGCTTGCTTAGGACGCACATAATCTGTCTGCCAGGCTTCCCAAATCATTGTCCCTAAGAGGGACAGCATAATTGCAAGGATCAAACGGAAATTATCCATCAGACGATGAGCCTATAGTTTGAATTTGTTTATGATGCTACTCCATTGCTGGAGTAGTGAGGTGTTAACCTCATTTGAGCTTGCCGTTCCTATTGATTGGCCAGCAAGGACTATGATGTCAATCTTAGGAAGGATTGCTCCATTTTTCCTGAAGCTTTCTCGTATTAACCGTTTAATACGATTGCGGTCCGTGGCTTTTTTCAAATATTTTTTGGATATGGCCAAGCCGAGACGCGTAATTCCTGCTGCGCTCGGCCTCCATAAAATTGTGAAATACCTATCCCTGGTGCTCCCTGCATTTTCAAAAACAAAAGTGTAATCGCTTTTTTTTGTCAAGCGATTTTGACGGGGGAATCGTTCGTCAGCCAATTCCTGAATTTATGGGATCAAATTCATTCGCCCTTTTGCGCGCCTCGCATTCAGGACTTTTCTGCCGTTCCGCGTCGCCATGCGTGCACGAAAACCATGTGTTCTGGATCTTTTAAGACGACTTGGTTGAAATGTTCTTTTCATGGCTAAAACCTAAAATTTTCGAAATAAATAATTATCACTATTTTTATAAGCTTATAAGCGGAACCATGAAGAGGTGGTGCGCGCTTAATTTCTTTTTCATCAATTGGTTAGCTATTTTGCAGTTTTACCGAGACGAAAGGCGCATAAAAATATCTCCATGGGCACCGGTTGTCAACCAGTTTTCAAAAAGCAAGATGTGGATAAGTCTAAGTTTGACCTGTAAACTTCTACGAATGAAAAAATTCAAAAATATTTTATCCACATTAATTATATACAAAACAAATACTTAGATGCATAGTCCCTTCATCGCTAATTGGAATTATTGTATTGAAAGGCTTAAAACGTCGCTAAGTCCTCAACAATTCAATACATGGATACTGCCACTACAGGTTACATATGCCACGCAATCTATAAACCTTTTAGCACCTAATAGGTTCGTTTTGGATTGGGTTAAAAAGCATTATTTCAATCTTATTACTTCATATCTACATGACTACTCAGGAAGTAGTGCTCCTCAAATATTTCTTGAAATCGGCACTAAGCCTAAGCTTTCGGCAGTTCCAATTCATGGATTTGATTCTGTACTAAGTAATAATCCCCAAATCAACCAAAAAATAGACACTATTGATTTATCAATTTACACCGATTCAAACGTAAACTCTGAATTCACCTTTGACACTTTTGTAGAGGGAAAATCGAATCAGTTGGCTAGGGCTGCTTCATTTCAAATCGGGATTAATCCTGGATCTGTCTACAACCCCATGTTCATCTACGGTGGTGTAGGTCTCGGTAAAACTCATCTATTACACGCGATCGGTAACAAAATTCTCATCAATAACCCCCAGGCAAAAGTTAGATATCTTTATGCAAATACTTTTATTGCTGAGATGGTTCACGCCCTACAGCATAATCGAATGGATGAATTTAAACGACGCTACCGAAGCGTAAATGCTTTGTTAATTGATGATGTCCAATTTTTTGCTGGAAAGGAAAGATCGCAGGAGGAATTCTTCCATACTTTTAATGCGTTATTTGAAACTCAACAGCAAATAGTGTTGACAAGCGATCGTTATCCAAAGGAAATGAATATTGAAGAGCGGCTTAAATCGCGTTTCGGCTGGGGTCTTGTTGTACGTATTGAACCGCCAGAGCTTGAAACAAGGGTCGCCATTCTTAAGCAAAAATCTTTACAGCTTTTTGGAATTGATCTTCCTAATGAGGTCGCATTTTTTATTGGTAAAAGGTTTTTATCCAATATTCGTGAACTTGAAGGTGCTTTAAGGCGGATTATTGCAAGTACGCGATTCACTGGGCAGCCGATTAACATTGAGACATGTAGAGAAGCGCTTCGCGATATGCTTGCTGTTCAGGATAAGCTTGTTACCATTGAAAATATTCAGAAGACTGTTGCTGAATATTTCAAAATTCGCATATCAGATCTTAATGGAAGTTCCAGAAGCAGAAATTTGGCTAGACCAAGGCAAGTTGCGATGTGTCTATCTAAGGAATTGACAAATCATAGTTTGCCTGAAATTGGCCGCGCCTTTGGAGGTCGAGATCATACTACTGTTCTATATGCGGTACGTAAGATTTCCGAACTTCGCAGCTCGGATAGTTCGATTGATGAAGACTATCTAAACCTGTTGAGAACTTTGATGGGATAGCTTAAATCCTGTGGATAATTTATTTAGTTTTTTATTTTGGATGAAATTCGCAAAGTTTTGTATATTAATTGACAGTATACTCACAGGTTCAAGGCTTTCAATTTAAACATAAGTCTATGTAAAATTTATTAAAATTCCGTTCTTACTGTTACTAACATACTTAATAATAACTGTAATAAATTAATTAAATATGAATATTATTACTAATAAGCATGATCTTTTAGGTGCTCTCCAGATTGTAAATGGTGTTGTTGAAAAGCGACATACTCTTCCAATTCTAACCAATATTCTGTTAGCTGTTGACAATGGATATATGACCATAACAGGAACAGATATGGAAATTGAGATTCTGTCAGGGATAAATGTTAATGCAGACACAGATGGCTTATTTACTTTACCTGCTAGAAAACTTTTTGATATCACCCGTTTGATTGAGGAAGGGTCCCAAATTTCTTTACAGGTAGAAACAAATAATGTGTATATTAAATCTGGAAGGAGTCGTTTTTGTTTGGGTTCTCTCCCGGCTTCTGAATTTCCTGTAATTAATCCAATCGCATCGACTCTTTCATTTAAAGTAGAAGAGGGGATATTTAAAGGGTTGCTAGATAAAACGTTATTTGCAATGGCTTTACAGGATGTTAGGTATTATTTGAATGGAATGTTGTTGGAGATACGGCCAAATTTACTACGAACTGTTGCAACTGATGGCCACCGACTGGCTTTGTCGGATTATACGAGCCTTATCATAGACCACGATATGCATCAGGTCATATTACCGCGAAAGACTATTATTGAGTTAAATAGGCTTCTCTCTTATAAAACTGAATCAATTGGCATTGAAATTACTTCAAGTTATATCCGGTTTTACCACAGTGATTTTACATTGAGTTCTAAAATTATTGATGGACGATTCCCAGATTATGATCGCGTTATTCCAAAAAACTCAACGAAGCAGGTCAAAGTAAACAGAATTATTTTTAAACAGGCATTACAACGAGCATCTATTCTATCTAATGAAAAATTTAGGGGCATTCGCTTATTATTCTCCCATAACCAACTTCAACTTCAGGCGCATAATCCGGAGCATGAAGTAGCTGAAGAAGATTTAGATATCGATTATCCTTTTGATCCAATATCTATTGGGTTTAATGTTAGCTATATGATTGATGTTTTAAATATTATAGATTCTGAATTTGTGATTTTGAATCTTAGTGATGAGAATTCTAGTGTGCTTATTCACTCCTTGGATGATGTAAGCTCACGCTATGTTGTAATGCCAATGCGGCTGTAAATTCGTTGCCCTTTTCACTTCTTCGTATTAATAATTTTAGAAACATTTCTTCTGCTGAGGTTTGCCTTTCAGAAGATCTTAATTATTTTGTTGGGGCAAATGGCTCAGGAAAAACTTCATTTTTGGAAGCTATTTATTCCTTAGTTAGGGGCCGATCTTTTCGTACCCGTTATTTAAAACCAATGATTAAGGATGGATCTGTAGACAATACAGTAGTATTTGCGAATTGGGCTGCATATGATGGAACTTTGCACATTATAGGAGTTGAGAGAAATCTAAAATCATCAAGGGTCAGGTTAAACGGACAGGATGTTCGTAGAATATCTACCGTCAGTTCTCTAATTCCTCTTCAGTTTCTTAGCTCACAATCAGTTTCTTTTTTTACGAGTGGTCCTTCAGCTAGACGTAAGTACTTTGATTGGGGTGTGTTCCACGTGGAACAACAATTCATTCATATTTTGGAAAGATACAAACGATTGATTCAGCAAAGAAATGTAGCACTAAGAAATCATGACAAGCAGACAATATCCGCCTTTCAGTATGGCTTGGCTGAAGCTGCTTTGGATATTGATGAATTTCGAAAAAATTATTTCGAGGCTATATCTTCTGTAGTCGCTTCCCTCTGCAAAGAATTTTCAATCTTTCCTGGCTTATCATTGGTATATGAAAAAGGCTGGAGTGAAAGAATACCATTTGAGCAAGCATTGAAAAACAAATTACCATCTGATTTATCACGTGGATATACTTCTATTGGCCCCCAATATTTCGATGTTCGTTTTTTAATTTGTAGGCAACCTGTTGAACAGGTGCTATCAGGAGGTGAACTTAAACTTCTGGTGCATTTGCTTAAAGTAGCCCAAATTTGTTTATTGAATAAAATTCAGACAATATCTACTGTTTATCTTATAGATGATTTTTACGCCGAGCTATCCCCATTATTTAGAGTAAAAGCACAGGACTTTTTAAAATTTATTCGCTGCCAGGTTATTATTACTTCACCTGATATTTGCTTAATACCACCAAATCATGACTGTGGTAGAACGTTCCACGTGGAACATGGTAAAATTACGTCCGTAAATTGATGCAGGATATTAACTGTATAATTGCCTGATTTAAGGCAGAGGAAGTCTATGACATACAAAGCTTCAAATATTAAGGTTCTAAAAGGACTTGATGCAGTACGAAAACGTCCTGGGATGTATATTGGTGATACTGATGATGGAACTGGTCTCCATCATTTAGTATTTGAAGTCGTGGATAACTCAATTGATGAAGCGCTTGCAGGCCATTGCACTGAAATATCAGTAATTGTTCACAGTGACCAATCAGTTACTGTTATTGATAATGGACGCGGAATCCCCGTAGACCTTCATCAAGAGGAAGGAAGATCCGCTGCTGAGGTTATTATGACCATCTTACATGCAGGTGGAAAATTTGATGATAATTCCTATAAAGTATCTGGCGGCCTTCACGGCGTAGGCGTGTCGGTAGTGAATGCTCTTTCAGATAAATTACATCTAACAATATGCAGGGATGGAAAAAAACATTTTCAGGAATATTATATGGGCGTCCCCAAAGACCCCCTTAGGATTATTGGCGATACAAGTCACAATGGAACTGAAATTACCTTTTTCCCAAGTACTCAAATCTTTACTAATATTGAATTCCACTACGAGATTCTAGCTAAAAGATTAAGGGAACTTTCCTTCCTTAATTCAGGAGTAAAAATCATATTGAAAGACGAAGGAAAAGATAAGGGAGACATTTTTGAATATAAGGGTGGAATTAAGGCATTTGTTGAACACCTAAATAAAAATAAAACACCCTTACATAGCCAAGTCTTCTACTTCCAACAAGAAAAGCAGGGTATAGGCGTAGAAATTGCGATGCAATGGAATGAATCCTACCAAGAAAATATTTTTTGCTTTACAAACAATATTCCTCAAAAAGACGGAGGAACCCATTTAGCTGGGTTTAAATCTGCTCTTACCCGAACATTGAATCAATATATCGAACAAGAAGGCTTAGCTAAAAAGCATAAAATTGAAACATCTGGTGACGATGCGCGTGAAGGATTGATAGCTGTAATGTCTGTGAAGGTGCCAGATCCAAAATTCTCATCTCAGACGAAAGATAAATTAGTGTCATCAGAAGTTAAAGCAGTTGTGGAGAGCTTGCTTAGCGAAACACTTAATTATTATCTATTAGAAAATCCGACTGATGCTAAGATTATTGTAAATAAGATGTTGGAGGCCGCTAGAGCCCGCGAAGCTGCTAGAAAGGCCAGAGAGATAACAAGACGTAAAGGAATAATGGATATTGCTGGTCTTCCTGGGAAATTGGCTGATTGTCAGGAAAAGGACCCATCAAGATCGGAGATATATCTTGTTGAAGGTGATTCTGCTGGGGGTTCTGCCAAGCAGGGAAGAGATAGAAGATCACAGGCAATATTGCCCTTAAAGGGAAAAATTCTTAACGTAGAAAAAGCACGATTCGATAAAATGCTTTCCTCAGCCGAGGTTGGAACACTCATAACAGCGCTAGGCTGTGGCATTGGGCGAGAGGAATTTGATCCTAATAAATTGCGTTATCATCGGGTTATCATTATGACCGATGCTGATGTAGATGGAGCCCATATTCGAACGCTGCTGCTAACCTTTTTTTATCGGCAAATGCCAATACTAATTGAGAGAGGGCATATCTATATTGCACAGCCACCTCTGTATAAAATTAAAAAAGGAAAACAAGAGCAATATCTAAAAGATGATCAGGCCTTAAATCAGTATTTATTGCAGCTTGCTCTGGAAAATACACAATTAATGGTTTCTGAAGATTCTCCACCTTTTTCAGATTCTGCGCTTGAGTCAATATCACGCGAATACATATCGATCAGCGCGTTGATGAATAGGATATCAAAGAAATATCCTGAACCATTCGTAGCAAATCTTCTAAATTCTCAACCATTGAAGACTATGGAATTAGATAATATGGAAATTGCAATTGCATGGGGCAGAAATATCGAGAAGCTTATCGAAAGAAACATTCCGGCCTCGTCCAGGGTAAGCGTTCAGCTTAGAGAATCAGGGGGATGCGTTCATGGCTATTTGATCACGCAATACACACACGGAATTCAAATTGAAAACCATGTTCCATTTGAATTCTTTAAAAGTGCGGAATATGCGCGAATCTGTTCCCTTGGTGAGAAATTACGCGATCTTCTTGGTAAAGGTGCATATGTAAAAAGGGGGGATAAAATCAAACATATAAAGTCATTTGGTGAAGCGCTGAGCTGGTTTATGGAAGAGGGGAAAAAGGGTCTAAATATCCAAAGATATAAGGGATTAGGTGAAATGAACCCAGAGCAGTTATGGGATACGACAATGAACCCAGAGAGCAGAAGATTACTTCAGGTCAGAATTGAAGATGCCGTGGGTTCAGATGCCATATTTACTACACTGATGGGAGATCAGGTTGAACCACGAAGGGAATTTATCGAACGTAACGCAATGACTGTGGAAAATCTTGATATATAAGTAGATTTATTGAATGCGCTTAGATGGTAATTGATGAACGCTAGACTCAATCCATGTTGAGACGAGTGTGTTTATCTCGCTGGCACTAAGCCCAACCGGAGATATTGGTTCACCAATAACAACCTGGACAATACCGGGATACTTTCTAAAACCATTTTTGGGCCAGTAGACGCCAGCGTTATGCGCAACTGGGACAACAAGGCACCCTGTTTTTTCAGCTAGCATTGAGCCACCAATATTATATTTCCCCGAGTGACCGACCTTAACCCTTGTTCCCTCGGGGAAAACTACTACTATGCGCCCCTGTTCCAGGTAATCTCTACCTTGAATTAATAGCTCTTTTAATGCCCTTTTTCCTGCCTTGCGATCTATTGCTATCTGCTTCGACAGTTTTAATGCCAACCCAAAAAAAGGCACCGACAGTAATTCTTTCTTAAGAATCCATGCTTGATTGAATGGCAGAAGGCCACGCAACGCGATGGTTTCCCACGCGGATTGATGCTTAGCCATAATAATATATCCGCCAGCGGGGGGAAGACGTTCCCAGCCTTCGATTTCATAACCTAGACCACAAATGTACCGAAGCAGAGAAATGTTTACTCTACCCCAAGCAGTAGCGATACGTGATGCAGTCAAATGATTGGAAAACGGTGCTAAGAGAATAATTGCTCCTGCATATACAAATACAGTAAGCCCAAGAAATAGAAAATAGATTAAGGAGCGTATTGTGACCATGATGAGCCTGAAAGAATGCTATCAACGGCTGCTGATAAATTATCGAAAATAGGAATGTGATCTAGGGGGTTAAGCTCAGTTAAGGTCCTAATCCCCTTCCCTGTGAGCACAAGTATGGGGCTACAGCCAAGTGTTTTTGCCGCTTCTAAATCCCTTAAGCTATCTCCAATTGCGGGTATTCCATTAAGGGATTGTTGATAATGGCGCTGAATCTGCTGAAAAAGGCCGGACTTCGGCTTACGGCAGTCACAATTCTCGTCGGGGCTATGGGGACAAAAGAAAATCTGATCGATCTTGCCTCCATGAGCAGTAACCAGAGATAGCATTTTCTCATGGATGGAATACAAGGTTGACAGAGAGTAATAGCCTCGCGCAACACCAGATTGGTTTGTTGCAACTGCGATCGTGAACCCGGCTGATGTCAACCGTGATATGGCATTAAGACTACCAGGTACTGGTATCCATTCATCCGGGGTCTTGATATAGGCATCGGAATCCTCATTGATTACCCCGTCTCGATCAAGAATGACTAATTTCACTAATCCATATCCCTAAAATCAGAAACACGAATATGGCCATTCACCATACGCGACTCACGCTTCATTAGTTTTTCCATTTTTGCCCAGAATGACTGATTTAAATCGAATTCAGCAGCTATCGCAGTACCCATAATCAAGATCAGTAAATCTGCTACCTCCTCAGACAGTAAGTGTTTACTTTTGCCTTTCGTGACACAGGAGGAAATTTCACCTAATTCTTCTGCCATCAAGGCAACTCGGTATTTTAAATCCTCACCGCCAGTATTCTTAAAATCATGCCTTTTGTGAAAGGCCAGTACAGAGGCCATCATGTGTGCCCATGAATCACTGAGTTCCATCAGTTTTGAGCCTGTAAACAGGAAATATCGGCAACTTTGAGGAACTGGGTCGAAACATCCTGTAACAGGGCTAGACGGTTCATTCTGATGTCAATTTGATCGGCCATAACCATTACCTTGTCAAAAAACAAATCGATAGATGAGCGAAGGGCAGATAGCTCCATAAGAACAGACTGATATTCACGTTTCATCAACAAGGGCTCAATGAGGGTCTTCAAGGATGTCAGTTGCTGATGCAAAACTGATTCCGCCGTTTCTTGAAATAGTGAAGTATCAACTGGAAGGCTATCTGAAATGCCCACTTTCCTCAGAATGTTACGTATCCGTTTGTTGGCCGCTGCAAGGGAACCTGCTTCATCCAAATTCTGAAAGGAAGCAACCGCTCTGAGGCGGGCATCAAAATCAGAGAAGCTAGAGAGACGAAGCGCTGAGACTGATTCGAACAAGTCAGGACTAAACCCCTTTTCAAGATAGATTCCCCTAAGGCGATCAACCATGAAGTCATAAACGTGAGAAATCAAACTATCAGAGTTGAAAGCACCATTGAACCCCGCTTCTGCCTGCTGCAATAGAACTAAAAGATCAATGTCGAGTTTGTGTTCGAGAATAATGCGTAGAACACCTAGGGCCGCGCGTCTAAGGGCAAAAGGGTCCTTATCGCCTGAAGGCTTCAGGCCAATTCCGAAAATGCCAATTAGAGTGTCAACCTTATCGGCTATAGAGATGGCTATCCCTATCCCTGAGGTGGGTAGTTGGTCCCCAGAAAACCTGGGCATGTAGAACTCATCCATGGCTTGAGCCAACAAATGTGATTCTCCATCACGGCCAGCCTGATACCTCCCCATAATTCCCTGCATCTCGGGAAACTCGTAGACCATCTCCGTCATTAAATCACAACGACTCAGAAGGCCAGCGCGCCCAGCCAATTGGGGATCGGCATCAATATGAGCAGCAATGAGAGACGCGAGTGATGAAACGCGCACAGACTTGTCATACATGGAGCCGAGCTGCTTCTGAAAGACCAAGTGCTTGAGCGATCCCAGGCGGTCTTCCAAACGGCGCTTACCGTCCTGGTGCCAAAAAAACATGGCATCTGTAAGGCGGGGGCGAACAACACGCTCATTACCTTCCTTGATCAGTTCCGGCCGAGGGCTGTCAATATTGGCAATAGTGATGAAATGGTTCATCAAATTGCGATCCCCATCGAAAAGGGGGAAATATTTTTGGTTCTGCTTCATGGTTAGCACGAGTGCTTCATTGGGCACGTCGAGGAACCTTGATTCGAAGCTGCCAAGAATGGGTACCGGCCATTCATTCAGGGCGGTAACCTCATCCAGCAGATCTTCGTCCAAATCGGCGAACCCTCCAAGGGTTTCAGCGGAGCGCTCGACCAGCTTCCTGATTGTTTCTTTGCGCGAGTCGAAGCTGGGAATTACATGACCAGGTTGAAGAAGTAAGCCGGCATAGTCACACGGAGATTGGATGACAATTGGTTCTGGATGATGAAAACGATGACCGTGGGTGATATTGCCCGCGATCGCACCCAACAAGGTACAGGAAACAATCTCTGAACCGTGCAGGAAAAGAAGCCATTGGACAGGCCTTACGAACTCTGTCTCGGATGAACCCCAGCGCATGCGCTTAGGAATGGGTAGTCTGTTTAAAGCAGTCTCTGCGATGCCCGGAAGGAGTTCTGAAGCAATTTTACCCCGTTCCTGTAAAACAAACGCTAGACACTCACCCTTATCTGTTTGCACCCTCATCAACGCAGACAAGTTGACGCCACAGGAGCGTGCAAATCCCTCTGCGGCCTTAGAAGGGCTACCATCCCTGTCGAAGGCGGATTGAACAGTTGGCCCCCTTCGTTCCGTTTGCCGGTCAGGCTGTCGTAGAGAACACGCCCTGATCAAAAGAGCGAGGCGACGCGGCGTGGCAAAGAGTTCAACCGCACCATGGGTGAGTTCCGCCTTACCCAAACCAGCAAGAAATTCGAGTTTAAGGGCTTCAGCCAGGGTTTTGAGAGCCTTGGGTGGAAGTTCCTCTGTACCAATTTCAAAAATAAGGTCGGCGGAATTAGCCATGTGCTGCCTCCTTGTGACAGGAAAGCATGGGAAAACCCATCTTTTGACGAGAGTCGAAGTAAGCCTGCGCGACCTCTCGGGCTAAGGTCCTCACACGAAGGATGAAACGTTGGCGTTCCGTTACAGAGATGGCGTGGCGGGCGTCAAGCAGATTGAATGTATGAGAGGCTTTAAGAATCTGCTCATATGCAGGCAAAGGTAACCCGAGTTTGATCAATTTAATCGATTCCTTCTCGCAATGATCGAAATGGCCAAAGAGATAATCGACATCGGCATGTTCGAAATTGAAGCAGGATTGTTCCACCTCATTTTGATGAAAAACATCTCCATAGGTAACTGCACCCTGGGGGCCCTGCGTCCAAACCAGGTCAAATACGGTCTCTACACCCTGTAAATACATGGCTATGCGTTCCAGGCCATAGGTAATCTCGCCAGTGACGGGGCGGCAGTCTAGCCCGCCGACTTGCTGGAAGTAGGTAAATTGGGTTACCTCCATACCGTTAAGCCATATTTCCCAACCCAAACCCCAGGCGCCAAGGGTTGGCGATTCCCAGTTGTCCTCAACAAAACGCACGTCATGCACCTTCAGGTCAAGCCCAAGCATTTTCAAAGAGCCAAGATAAAGCTCCTGAATGTTTTTAGGAGAGGGTTTCAAGGCAACCTGGAACTGGTAGTAATGCTGAAGGCGGTTGGGATTCTCACCATAGCGGCCATCCGTTGGCCGTCGCGAAGGCTGCACGTAGGCAGCATTCCAAGGCTCTGGGCCGATTGAGCGGAGGAAGGTGGCCGTATGAAAGGTACCTGCCCCCATTTCCATGTCGTAGGGCTGAAGAATGACACAGCCTTGATCGGCCCAGTAACGTTGGAGCTTAAAGATCAAGTCCTGGAAGGTAAGGAATTCGCTGGAAGGGTCTTGAATAGTCATTGAATTACGTGCATTAAACTCGGAAAATTGTGAAGTATATCCCCATGAGGATCAATTTTCTAAACAGGGTAAGGGCAAGCAGGCACCATCCATTATAATGCCAGCTTTGTTCAGAGAAATTTTGCAAGATGAATTGTCAGAGAAAGGCTGCCGCCCTCATTTCAGGAGGGCTTGACTCAATGCTGGCTGCCCGCGTTATCCTGGAGCAGGGCATCCATGTGGAAGGAATCAATTTTTTCACTGGATTCTGCGTTGAAGGGCATACGCACGCGATTAGAAAAAGGGATCGTGGAAGACCGAAAAGGAATAATTCTCTATGGACAGCCGAGCAGCTGGGGATAAAGCTGCACATTGTCGACATCATCGAAGAGTACAAAGAGGTCCTCCTTAATCCAAGGCACGGATACGGAGCCAATCTCAACCCCTGCCTGGATTGCAAGATCTTCATGGTGAAGAAAGCGGTTGAGTGGATTCGAAATCATGAATTCGACTTCATCATTACTGGAGAAGTGATCGGGCAGCGGCCTATGTCCCAACGCAAGGACACCATGCCGGTGGTCGCGCACGAGTCAGGCGCCGAAGACCTACTTCTAAGGCCCCTTTGTGCCAAAAACCTTCCAATGACAAAGCCCGAACGAGAAGGATGGGTGGATAGAGAACGGCTTTACGACTTTTCCGGGCGGACTCGCAAGCCCCAAATGGCCTTGGCGCATTCGTTCGGAATCGAGGAATACGCCCAGCCGGCTGGTGGTTGCTGCTTTCTGACCGATGAACAATATTCTGCCAAACTTGCGGATCTCTGGAGGCATCTAGGCGAAAAAAGGTACGAGTTCGACGACATAATGCTCCTGAAAGTGGGTAGGCACATCAGGCCAGCAGCGAACTACAAATTGATCATAGCCAGAGAAGAGGGCGAGGTGAATTTTCTCCAGGGTTACCGCAAGGAATACCCCAGCCTGAAGACACTCAGTCATACAGGACCCTTGGCGCTTATCGATGGTGATCCATCGGAAGAACAGATAGGGCAGGCTGCCGCTATCATTGCTCGTTTCAGCAAAGGCAAAATGGAACAAAGGGTAGAAGTCGAGATAACTTCACCGAATGGAGAAGCTCGAATACTGTCCGTAAAGCCCCTGTCCCCCCGCGAGCTTGAAAAGGAATGGATGCTATGACCCGCGTCAAAGTCGATGCAAGGCGACTGCTTTGCCCTTTGCCGGTAATAAGGGTGCAGGATAGGGCAGTAGAGATGGATCCTGGTGACGAAATCGAGGCGATATGTACCGATCCGGGGGCCATGCAAGATATCCCGGCCTGGTGTCGCGTCCATGGCCACCAGATTCTGGAGAAAAGAAAAGTCGAGAATGAATACCTCATTGTCGTCCGGATAGGAGATCATCACAGGGAATAAAACATATTCACCATGCTGGTGCGCAGCGGGTCCGTGTCGCACCAATAAGGCGCGTTAAACAATGCCTTACCAATATTCCGAGCAGGCGCGCCACACCCTGCAAATAAATTTAAGCCACTGAACTAACAGCTTTATGAGAGAATTACAAATCTCAGTCAGCGCCTGAGAACCTGATGGCATGATTAATGCTGACGAGCTTTAATGTTTTTCTTGCTGCTTTACTAGCAAAAATTACCCACAACCTCGCTGGAGACAACGCTAAATGTCCAAGGTCCTTGACATTATCAAAGAACACGAAGTCCGCTTTGTTGACTTCCGTTTCACCGACACTCGCGGCAAGGAACAGCATGTAACCGTTCCCGCCCATACTGTCGATGAAGACGTCTTTACCGACGGTAAAATGTTCGATGGTTCTTCCATCGCGGGTTGGAAGGGTATCAACGAATCCGACATGATTCTGATGCCCGACCAAAACACAGCGGTTCTTGATCCCTTCACCGATGAAACCACGCTGAACATACGTTGCGACATCCTTGAGCCTAGCACCATGCAAGGCTATGAGCGTGACCCACGCTCCGTCGCCAAACGCGCCGAGGAATATCTGAAGTCCACCGGTATCGCTGATGTAGCCTACTTCGGTCCCGAGCCTGAATTCTTCGTTCTCGACGATATCCGTTGGGGCGCAGATATGAGCGGCTGCTTCGTCAAGATCGATTCTGAAGAAGCTGGGTGGAATTCTGAGCGCGTCTACAACGACGGCAACATGGGCCACCGTCCTGGCGTCAAGGGAGGCTATTTCCCCGTTCCCCCGGTCGATTCCCTGAACGACATTCGTGCCGCCATGTGTCTGGCGATGGAAGAGATGGGTGTGCCGGTTGAGGTTCATCACCATGAAGTCGCCACCGCCGGACAGTGCGAAATTGGCACCCGATTCAGTACCCTGGTGGAGCGCGCTGACTGGGTTCAGATTCAGAAATATGTGACCTGGAACGTAGCGCATGCCTACGGCAAAACCGTTACCTTTATGCCCAAGCCCATCGTTGGTGACAATGGCTCTGGTATGCATGTCCATCAATCCCTGTCGAAGGGCGGTGAGAATATTTTTGCCGGTAATCTTTACGGCGGGCTTTCCGAAACCGCCCTTTTTTATATCGGCGGTATCATTAAGCACGCTCGTGCCCTGAACGCCATCACCAACCCCTCGACCAACTCCTATAAGCGTTTGGTACCTGGTTTCGAAGCCCCGGTAATGCTGGCCTATTCCGCCCGCAACCGTTCAGCCTCCATCCGTATTCCCTGGGTTTCCAGCCCCAAGGGGCGCCGCATCGAGGTCCGCTTCCCCGACCCCATGGCAAATCCTTATCTGGCCTTCGCCGCCATGATGATGGCCGGGCTGGACGGCATCATGAACAAGATCCATCCTGGCGATGCCATGGACAAGGACCTCTACGACCTGCCGGCCGAAGAAGCCAAATCTATTCCCACCGTATGCCATGCCCTAGACATGGCGCTGGATTACCTGGATAAGGACCGTGACTTCCTCAAGGCAGGCGGCGTCTTCACCGACGATCTGATCGATGGCTACATCCGCCTGAAAATGGAAGAGGTGACTCGCCTGCGCATGACCACCCATCCTGTGGAATTCGACATGTACTACAGCCTCTAAGGTTGTGACACTCTAGACTTCTGCCACGCCCCTTCGGGGGCGTTTTTTTTGCTTCCTTGTCCTCTCTCGCAGTGAGAACTATGCTTCTCAGTATGAAGAAATCCCTTATCTACGCATTTATTGCGCTATTCGGCCCGGCTGCCTTGGCAGCGAACGTCTACAAGTGGACGGACGACCAAGGAAAGGTTCATTACGGAGATAAATCCGAGGCTGGCGCGGAGAAGATGAAGTTAAAGGAATCGCCAGCCAATGCGCCACAACCGGGAAATAGCCCTGACACATCAAATCAAAAGGCAGGCGCAACTACCGGGCAATTTACGATTTCCATTGCTACGCCGCGTCCTCACGAAACCGTTCGATCTGTCGATGGAAAGATTTCGGTCAGCCTTACGGTTAATCCAATTCCGGAAGCTGGCATCAAGATCACATATCGATTCTATTTGGACGGCAAGCTTGTAGGAGGAGATGCGGGCGGCCAAACGAACCTGGAGTTAACGGGGATGGGAAGGGGGTCTCACAGCATCAGAGCCGAGATGTTGAACGGAGATGGGGCGATCCTGGCAAGCAGCCCCGAAGTAAGCTTTTATGTCCGTCAACCTGAGCTAGAGGAGGGAGGGAAGCCCACATCCGGATCAAATGGGAGCTTTAAACCCGATTATTCATCGGACAGCAAGGCCTCCGGCTCGACCTATAGTCCCACTAAAGCGGATTACAGCTCGAAAAATACAGCGACCAGCGGCACCTATAAGCCATCAAAGCCAAGTAATAGCCCTAGCAGCAAGGCTTCCTCTACCACCTACAAACCTTCATACAGCAGCAGCGGATTCAAGCCCAATTGACAAAATGATGCACCGCCATAGTGCACGTAACTTGCGTCAGATGTTCTGTGCTGCCTACGACTAAGTGTCACTCGGCGAAACATGATGTTTTCAAAGCGTTTTCTGCTGACGCAATGAGTGGTTCATTTATTGCAAGTCGATAGCGAACGAGCAACCTGATCGGACGCCATGCAATATCCCGAGCGAAGAATATTAGACAACCTGAACACAGCAGTGCTGCTATTCGATGGAGAAGTGCGCCTGAGGTATATAAACCCAGCAGGTGAAATGCTCATGGAATCAAGCGCACGCAGCCTTTTGGGTCAAAGTGCGCACCATCTGCTGCGATGTCCCCTAGGAGGGGGAAGCGATCGTATTCGTAAGGCCATGGAATCAGGCCAGGCATTTACTGAGCGGGGCGTGAACCTGCTCCTTTCAGATGGGCGCGATGTCACCGTGGACTGCACCGCAATTCCTTTGCATGATAAGGATGGCGAAGCTGGGTTATTACTGGAGCTGCAACGAACAGACCGCCAAATCAGGATCAGCCGCGAGGAACAGCTCATTGCGCAACAGAAAGCAACGGCCACGGTGGTCAGAAATCTAGCCCATGAAATCAAGAATCCACTCGGCGGACTCCGCGGAGCGGCGCAACTATTACAGGGTGAACTAACCGATGCGGGGCAGAAGGAGTACACCCAGGTCATCATTGAAGAGGCTGATCGGCTACAGACACTGGTCAACCGAATGCTGGGTCCAAACAAGATGCCATCAATGGATCGCATCAATGTGCATCAGGTTCTGGAGCGGGTGCGCCACTTGCTGTTAGCCGAGAGGGGGAAGTCGATCTCAGTTATTAGAGATTATGACCCGAGTTTGCCCGAGCTATGGGCCGATTCGAATCAATTGATTCAGGCCCTTCTCAATATCGGGAGTAATGCGGCAAAGGCGGTTGGGGAGCAAGGGACCATCGTATTCAGGACCCGTATCCAGCGACAGTACACCATTGGCAACAAGCGCCACAAACTCGTCCTGCAAATCGATATAGAGGATGATGGCCCCGGTATTCCACCGGAAATCGAGGACAGGATTTTTTTTCCCATGGTCAGTGGCCGGGAAGATGGCGCTGGATTAGGGCTGGCGATAGCACAATCTTTGATCAACCAGCATGGTGGTCTTATCGAGAGTGAAAGCAGGCCAGGGAAAACCGTATTCTCAGTCTTTATGCCCTTAGGGTCCTAGTCATGAATAAGGTGTGGATTATCGATGACGACAGATCTATCCGGTGGGTCCTTGAAAAGGCCCTACAGAAAGGAGATATGGCAACCGCCAGCTTCACTAATGCAGCGGATTTTCTGACAGCGCTTGAACGGGAACAGCCGGATGTCGTTCTGTCGGATATCCGGATGCCAGGGATGGATGGCTTGACCCTGCTGAGTAAAATCAGGCAACGCCACCCAGAGCTGCCCGTCATTATCATGACGGCGCATTCGGATCTGGACAGTGCGGTTTCAGCCTATGATGGCGGCGCTTTCGAATATTTGCCCAAACCTTTTGACCTCGATGATGCAGTGGAGCAAGTGCGTAAAGCCTGTAGGGCAAATAGGCGAAGCGATGCCATGAACGGCGAAGCTGATGGGGGAGGCGCCGAAATTATCGGTGAGGCGCCTGCAATGCAGGAGGTTTTCAGGGCTATCGGCAGACTGGCGAAATCGAATATCACGGTGCTCATCAACGGGGAATCGGGGACGGGAAAAGAGCTTGTCGCTCATGCCCTACATAGACACAGCCCAAGGTCGAATGGCCCCTTTATCGCGCTGAACATGGCGGCCATTCCTCGTGAACTGCTTGAGTCGGAATTATTCGGTCACGAAAAAGGCGCATTCACTGGTGCTCAAGGGAAAAGGAAAGGGCGATTTGAGCAGGCGAATGGCGGCACTCTTTTTCTAGATGAAATTGGAGATATGCCCCCTGAACTGCAAACCAGGCTATTGCGGGTCTTGGCGACCGGCGAATTTTACTGCGTAGGTGGGCATGAGCCCGTCAGGGTGGACGTGCGAATTATCGCAGCTACGCACCAAGACCTGGAAAAACTGGTCTCAACAGGGAGGTTTCGCGAGGATCTTTTTCACCGCTTGAATGTGATCAGGATTCATCTGCCTTCCTTACGGGAGCGCAGGGAAGATATCTCATTATTGATGAATCATTTTCTAAAGTTGGCAGCAAATGAGCTGGGCGTGGGGGCGAAACGGATGCTGCCGGAAACCGTTGAGACGATGAAAAAGCTACCATGGCCTGGAAATGTAAGGCAGTTGGAAAACACCGCTCGCTGGCTGACAGTCATGGCTTCGGGGCAAGAAATCCATGTGGAAGATCTTCCTACCGAACTTCATAAGAAGGGGGGCAGTGAATTTGAGCCGCATGATACGGATTGGCAGGCAGGGCTCAAACAATGGGCTAGAAATGCCCTTCGGGAAGGCCGTAACGATATCCTGAAAGAGGCGATACCACAGTTTGAGCGCACCATGCTTGACGTGGCCTTGGCTTACACGGGAGGCAGAAAGCAAGAAGCTGCCCTGCTGCTGGGCTGGGGACGCAATACCTTAACCCGCAAGCTCAAGGAATTGGGCATCAACGATGGGATATGAGCTTGGTGGTAGCCAGATGGTTGTGACGAAAGAGCTGAATAAAATAGCAAGCGGTACTATATGATTGCCCAATACAGCGATTGGAGATTCAAATGGACAGCAGCAGCATCGACTTGCAGGGGAGCAGGTTAGCGGGAGTGGAGATCAACAACGGAATAATTAGGGTGTCTTTTGCACCAGCCTGCATCATAAAAACCATGACCGGTTCGGTGGAGAGAACAAGGTGGCACCAAAACGGTTCGTTGATTTTTGAAAACGCGGAAATCATAGGTGAATTGCCGTCGCTACCGGCCATATGCGCGGGCGGAGATGTTGGGGAGAACGTCTATACCTACCGGGACATGATCCCTATTCCACTCGATTCGCAAGGGCGAGCCCACTGTGAACTTAAGGCGGAGGCGCAGAGTGCGCGCCTCAGAGTCCAAGCGGAAAGCGTTCGGTTAGTTATGGAAGAAACAGCCAAGTATGTCGAACACATCAGGCCAGTAAGCCGCAAAGGGTGTTTTAACAAGGGTTGGATGCCAGCCGATGCGCTGCCCGAGTCGTTTCCGGCAAACGGAAGCGTGTAACACAGGCCATCACGAACTGGATCGATGTCTCAAGAGAGATGAGATGACCGGGAGAGATAAAGAGCGGGCTTACTCCTTTCCGGGTTCGTAGCACGGCGCCTATGATTTCATCAGCATCACGCAGAGGCGACCATGACCCTTTCTCGTTGGGAGGCTCCACATAACGACCAATGAGCCGACTTTTGGCTACGCCGATGGATGGGATTCCCGTCAATATTCCTAAATGGCTGGCAATTCCAAGTCTGCGAGGGTGGGCATAACCCTGGCCATCGCATAGAAAAAGGTCGGGCATGTTTTGCAGCGTATCCAATGCTTCCAAAACTGCGGGCAATTCCCGGAACGACAGCAACCCCGGAATATAGGGAAAACGGGTCGCACAACGGAATAGCGCGTTTTCAACAGGCCTCAGGGACGGGAAGTCCAGTAGACTAACGGCAGCCCGTGTAATCGAGCCCTCCTCTTCAAATCCCACATCGACGCCGGCAACACAGCGGATTTCCCCAAAACAGTCTTCAAGAACCAGCCTTTTCCTTAGCTGGTTCTGCATCTCTACGGCTTGTGAATAGGTCAAGTTCCAATTCTGGTCCATGCCATGGTTCGCATAGGAACGATTGTCATGATGGATAACCAATAGGTTCTGCTCAATGGCAGTTTGCAGTCGCCACAATAAAAAACCCCGACACCTTGGCCGGGGCTTTGGGCTCAAGCGAGCGTATTTGCTCAGTCAACGCGGCGCGATCCTACAATCTGATGCGCCAGATCCACCACCCGGTCGGCCATATCCAGGTATTTCTGCCGGTAGTCGGCCAGAAGCCCTTCGCTGGATGCCCAGTAGTCCTTTCCGGTGATGCCGTGCTGATGCTCATACTCGATGAACTGCCTCTGCATGTCCAGCATCTGATTGATCAAACCCTGCTTTTCCTGGATGAGTGCTGCTTTGTCGCTCATGAAAATATACCCCAATGGCACTACGGTTACGCGGAATCCACATTCATCCGGGAAAGCCCGAAACTCGTGACCCCACTAAATGATGGTTCGCTAATATATCAGCAGGCTCCTGGCCGTGACACCCCTTTTTCATATCTCGAAAGGGGTAGAAGTGGTCAACAGCCGCACTGTATAGGGCCGGGTTGATTGAGCTTCAGGCTTCCGGAAAGGCCAGATACAGAGGGAATGCTGTGACGTTCCAGATATTCCAGAATGCCCTGATTTATCCGGTGGCAGACAAGAGGGTCGTAAAAGAGCGCAGTGCCGACACCGACAGCGCTTGCGCCGGCAATCAAGAACTCAATGGCATCAACGGCCGTACTAATACCACCTTGGCCAATGATGGGGATGTTATGTCCCTTGGCCACTTGATGAACCTGATGAACCTTCAACAATGCGACGGGTTTGATCGCCGGACCAGAAAGACCGCCTTGATTGTTTCCCAGAACCGGGACACGGCGTTCTATATCTATAGCCATTCCCATCAAGGTATTGATAACAGAAAAAGCGTCCGTACCTGCCTCGATACAGCGCCTGGCGTTCTGAGCAATATCGGTCTGGTTGGGCGATAGCTTTGTGATCAAAGGCTTACGGGTAGCTTTGCGGCAGGCTGCAACAACTCTGGCGGACATCTCCGGAACATTTCCGAAGGCAACGCCTCCCTCCTTTACGTTAGGGCAGGAGATGTTGATCTCGATGGCATCCACGGGCGAATCATCAAAACGACGTGCCACCTCAGAGTATTCGTCAAGAGAGGAGCCGGATACATTAGCGATGAAACGGGTTTCGCTGAAATCGAGCTTTGGAAGAATCTCACTGATCACCCGGTCAACGCCGGGGTTTTGTAGGCCAATGGCGTTAAGCATACCACCGGAAGTCTCACAGACCCGGTGCGGGGTATTGCCAAGACGGGGTTCGAGGGTAGTTCCTTTGAGGCAGACGGCACCAACATCCCGGTTGGAAAAGCCCTTTATCCGCGTGTACTCTTCGCCGAAGCCAACGCAACCGGACAAAAGCACCAGAGGAGTATTGAACCTCATGCCGCAAAATTCGACAGCCAAGGGTGATGAATCAGTCATATCAAAACCTGTTTGCCATGTGGTGCTCTATGAGCCGGAAATACCGCCCAATACGGGAAACATTATACGCCTCTGTGCCAATACCGGAGCTCGATTACATCTGATCGAGCCTCTGGGGTTCGAGCTGGACGACAAACGTATGCGCCGGGCAGGATTGGACTACAGGGAGTTCACTGAGGTGTCGGTTTATGGGAGCTTGCAGTCCTTTTTGGACCAAAATCCGGGCGCTAACCTCTATCCATGCACCACTAAAGGTAATGGAGATTACAGCAAGGTTGCCTTTGAAAAGGGAAGTTGCTTGCTTTTCGGCCCTGAGAGCAGAGGGTTGCCCGAGATTGTACTCAACAGATTTCCTCGGGAGCGATGGCTGCGGATACCCATGTTACCCTACAACCGCAGCCTCAATCTTTCCAACGCAGTTGCGGTAATCCTGTACGAAGCCTGGAGGCAGCAAGGTTTTGCGGGAGCGTACTAATCGAGGGGGGAGGCCTGCTCATTTTCAGACTTTTGTTTACGCCCCAGTAGGTTCTGTACAGCGAGAACAGGCGGAAGTCCCTCGTAAAGAACACGATATACCTGGGTTGAAATCGGCATCTCTACATTCAGGGCATCTGCAAGCCTGAAGACCTCGCGAGCCGTGCCGACCCCCTCCACTTCCTGGCCAATTTCCTCCCTCGCCTGGGTGATGTTTTTGCCGGCAGCCAAGGCAAGCCCCATGCGGCGATTGCGGGATTGGTCGTCGGTGCAGGTAAGAACAAGATCGCCCAACCCCGCTAAGCCCATGAAGGTTTCCGGTTGACCACCCAAAGCTGCTCCCAGCCGCTGAATTTCGGCTAATCCGCGGGTAATCAAAGCAGCGCGGGTGTTGGCGCCGAAGCCAAGGCCATCGGCGATACCGGCAGCAATGGCCATCACATTCTTAACGGCACCACCAACCTGAACGCCAATGATGTCTGAGCTGGTATATGCGCGGAAGGATTCGCCATGCAAGGATTCTGCAACCTTCAGCGCATGCTGGGGATTGGTGGAAGCAACTGTGATGGCGGTGGGTAATCCGCGGGCGACCTCTCCTGCGAAAGTCGGCCCAGAAACTATAGTGACATCCCTCGGCCCAAGCACCTCCATGGCCAACTGGCTCAAAAGGTGCCCGCAACCGGGTTCCAGGCCTTTGGCGGCCCAACTGAGGACTGCCGTTTCTGGCAGATCGGCGGCTGAGTTTTCCAACACGGCACGAAATGCATGGCTTGGTACCACGATCAATACGATATCGGACCCACGCAGGGTCTGAGGAAGATCCGTCGTCGGTTCAATGGAGGAGGGAAAGGGAATGCCGGGGAGAAAAGCTCGATTCTCACCATCGGCAATTAAATTCCCGATATGTCCTGGGTAATGATCCCACAAAGCCACCGAGTGGCCGTTGCGGCCAAGCAAAATGGCTAAAGCCGAACCCCAAGAGCCGGCCCCCAGGACTGCGATGCGGCTTTTGTTGCACATACTAAGGCTTAGTTAACGTTTGTCCGCTGGGTCTGCATATTTCGCATGTGCTGAGCCAGCAGATGGTCGAAATTGACAGGCGTCAGCAGAAACTGTGGAAAACTTCCCTTACTGACCAGATCAGAGACTACCTCGCGAGCATAGGGAAAAAGCGTCTGTGGACAGTGGCTGCCGATCATGTAGGTCATTTCTTGATCACTGAACCCATGCAACACGAAAACGCCACCTTGTTGTATCTCAACCAGAAAAGCGGTGCGCTCGTCCATAGTGCAAGTAACAGTCACCTTCAATACGACCTCGAAGTGATTGTTTTCCAGTGATCGAGTCTCCGTACCGATCTGGAAATCAATTTTAGGCGCCCATTCTTCAAGGAAAATATTGGGGGAGTTGGGAGTTTCGAATGAGACATCCTTCAGATAAATCCGTTTAAGTTCAAAATGTTTCTTGCTGTCAGACAGGATTTCGTCACTCATGATGGATTCCGTGAAAGGGCAGGTAGATTGAGCCTGATGGGTAAGGGAATAGCTGCGCGAAGTATAGCGTCATTTGCGTTTGCGACTTACGGGGAAATTGGCATTTTGCCAGGCCATCAAACCGCCTTGCAGGTTATAGACCTGTCCGAAACCCGCTTTGCGGAGTAATCGGCATGCCATGCCTGACTGGGCGCCTGAGCGGCAGCTAACCAGGATCGGCTGATCCTGGTGTTTACGGAGCTTGTCGATTTGTCCATTGAAGACATTCATGGGGATGTTGATGGCGTTGATGATGTGACCTTTACTGAAGTCGGCGTTGGGACGAACATCTACAACAACGGCATTTTGTTGATTAATGAGTTCCGTGGCGCCTTTGGGGTCCACTGAGCCCTTACCTAGGCCGCCCTGAGCCAATTCCTGGATCAGAAGGACGGCGACAACGATGAAGCCCCCCACTAATAAAAAATGATTTCCCGCAAATTCAATAAGTTGATGCATGAATTTATCCGCTGTGTGAACAAAAAACCTGTTTCATCATGCCGATGAGTTGAAGTGTTCTGGCATCCCCGACCCGGTAATAGACCCGGTTGGCATCCTTTCTGGAGGAGAGGATGCCCTTGTCCCGGAGAATGGCCAGATGCTGCGAAATATTACTCTGTGAGGTACCGACATTGTCGACGATATCCTGAACACTGACCTCTCTATCGCCAAGGACACAAAGAATTTTGAGGCGCAACGGGTGCGACATGGCCTTTAGTGAGCGAGAGGCGCGCTCGATATCTTCGTCTCCCTCAAGCAAGCCGGCCATTTCCTCGGGGTCATCGCATCCAAGGATGGAGCGGCTCATATTATCAATGCCGGAAATCATCCAACATCCTCCATAACTGAATGGTAATAAAATGATACGGTGTTTTTCTTAAAATTGGCAGAACCAGAGAGATGCTAACAGATTAGCGAGATAGATGACTGAGAGAGCAGGAATTTAGCCAATGATACGGTGCCCGAGGCAAGACAGAAGGATTACCATTTCAATCTCGATGTCAGCGGCACTCAATGCAACCCATCACGAATCAAGCGAAAAAATGCGCGTCAGGCAAAGCAAGACGGTCTCGCCCGAACGGATGCCACCGAAGTGGATGATGGACTGCTGGCGACAGTCGCTCAGGGTCATTCTTTCCTGCACGGTCATTCTGTACTCAGGGCTGCATGATTGCGCGGGGGGTGAGGCAAGTGAGGCCAACCAGCGCGAGGCCCAGTTGAAGGAATTGCAAACCCGCATCAAAAAGGTTTCAAAAACGCTTGAAAATGACAGGGGGAAGGTGGATCGAGTAGACGACGAATTGCGGGATGTAGAAAGCCGGATTGGAGAGACGATATCTCGTTTGCGCCGCATTGACGCAAATTCGCAACGGCAACAGGAATTGCTCGCCGATCTGCATGAAAAAGAGCTACGGCAAAATGCGGAGTTGGAGCTACACCGCAAACTGCTTTCCAAACAGATGCTGGCTACCTACGCCATGGGGCGGCAGGAAAGGATCAAGGTGATGCTGAATCAGGAAGATCCGGCCTTGCTCGGCAGAATGCTGCAATACCACGCCTACTTGGGAAAGGAGCGGGTCAAGCGAATAGGACAGATTCGCGAAGTTCTGCAACGCGTGCAAGAAACTAAGGAGGTGATCGCCATGGAAGAGGGGCGATCGAAGGAATTGAAAGAACAGGCATTGGCGCAAAAAACGGAGCTGGAGAAAGACGAGGTGGAGAGAAAAGGGGTGCTGTCCGAATTACGCAAGCAAATCTCTGATCGGGACAAAGAACTATCCCAACTCCAGCTCGATGCGAAGGAGCTGACGAAGCTCATCGCCAGCCTGCAAGATGCTCTGGCGGATATTCCGGCCCAATCGGAGCAGAACAAGCCTTTCGATGCCTTGAAAGGGAAAATGCCCTGGCCTACCACGGGAGAGCTTGCGGCAAGCTTCGGATCATCAAGGGAGGCCGGAATGGATTGGGATGGGGTCTTCATTGCGGCGGCAGAGGGGCATGAAATACGGGCCATACACAATGGCAGGGTGGTCTATGCGGAATGGTTAAAAGGTTTCGGTCTGCTGCTCATCATTGATCACGGCAATGGCTATATGAGTCTTTATGGACATAACCAGGGGTTGCTGAAAGAAGTAGGTGATTGGGTCGTGGCCGGGGATGTAGTGGCGCTGGCCGGCAATAGCGGTGGCCTGAGCAAGAGCGGCGTGTATTTTGGTGTGCGTTTAAAAGGAAAGCCACTCGACCCGGCCTCCTGGTGCAAGCCATTGAAAGGAAACAGGCTCGGCTCAATATCGCTGGGAACTTGGCGGCAGCGCGATAGACTAGTGCCGCTAATGCAGGCTTGGGTGTAGAGTTGACCCAAGCAACAAGGTCACCCCGCACTAACGGGAACAGCCATTCAAAAATGGACCGACAAATGAACCCGATTCCAATTCTCTTTCTGATTTTCACCCTGTCATTGATGGTGTTTACCCCGATAAGTCCGGCAGCTCCCGCCGTAGCGAATCCCAAGGATGAGACACTGCCGGTTGAAGAGCTGAGGGCCTTCTCCGAAATCGAAGACCGGATAAAAAACGACTATGTTGAAGAGGTGAGCGACCGGAAACTGATCGAACACGCTATTCGTGGCATGGTAGAGGGGCTTGATCCTCATTCCAGCTATCTCAACAAGGAGGAGTATAACGAGCTTCAGGTGGGAACCAGCGGAGAATTCGGCGGGCTTGGTATCGAGGTAGGCATGGAGGATGGTTTCGTCAAGGTCATTTCCCCCATCGATGATACCCCGGCTCAACGGGCAGGGCTGGAAACGGGCGACCTGATTATCCGGCTGGACGATAAGCCGGTGAAGGGAATGAGCCTGGACGACGCAGTCAAACAGATGCGGGGTAAGCCAGGCACCGCGATCAATTTGACCGTGCTGCGTAAAGGGAAAGATAAGCCCCTCGACTTCAGCATTGAACGGGCGGTCATCAAGGTCAAAAGCGTCAAATCCCGTATGCTTGAGCCCGGTTACGCCTATATCCGCCTGACAACCTTTCAGGCGGCGACTGCTGAAGAGATGGTGAAAGCCATCCAGCAGCTACTGAAAGAATCGAACAATAAGCTGAAGGGAATGGTGCTGGATCTGCGAAACAATCCGGGCGGTGTGCTTAACAGCGCCGTTGCGGTTAGCGATGCCTTTCTTGAAGACGGCCTAATCGTATATACCAAGGGGAGATTGCCTGACTCGCAACTGAATTTCTCGGCAGGCCCGGACGATGTCCTGTTGGGGGCGCCCATGGTAGTGCTCGTCAACGACGGTTCAGCCTCCGCATCGGAAATCGTCGCTGGAGCCCTGCAAGATAGAAAGCGTGCTGTCATTATGGGGGGGCAGACCTTCGGCAAGGGATCGGTTCAAACCGTCATACCAGTCGGAGAGCACGGGGCGCTGAAATTGACGACGGCAAGGTATTACACCCCCTCCGGCCGATCCATTCAGGCCCAGGGGATAGCGCCGGATATCAACATTGAAGAATTTAAGGTGACCCCGAGCGAGAATAACGGTCAGCATCGGGTCAAGGAATCGGACCTGGCCAGGCATCTGGAGCAGAAGCAGGGCGAGGCAAAAGGTAAAAAAGAGCAAAAGGAAGCTGATAAGGGCAAGGAAGGGGAGCAGGGCAAGACACTGGCCGTACAGGACTATGCCTTGAACGAAGCTGTGAATTTGTTGAAAGGCATAAATATCTTGCAGCAAAAGCCTGCGGTGGCAAAGGCAGACGCAGAAGCGAAAAAATAACTAATTCTGGAGAAACGAACCATGGCACGAGTTCTCGTTCCGCTGGCTCAAGGTTGCGAAGAGCTGGAAGCGGTGACGATCATAGATCTGCTGCGGCGGGCCGAGATCGATGTGGTCACGGCTGGATTGGATGGTGAGCCGGTCAAGGCCAGCAGGGGCGTCGTACTGATCCCAGACACGAACCTTGATGCGATCTTGGATGAGCACTTCGACATGTTGGTTCTACCGGGCGGGCTTCCGGGCTCGGACCATCTCGACAATGATCCTCGTATCCATTCCCTGATTAAAAGGCTGGCAGCCAACGGCTGCTATACGGCGGCCATATGTGCTGCCCCCAAGGTGCTGGCCAACGCCGGGATACTGGACGGTAAGCGGGCTACGGGTTATCCCGGTGTTCTCGACAAGATGCATCTTCCCCGCGTTGAACTGACACGGCTTCCCGTTGTCAGCGACGGCAAGGTGATTACCTCCAGGGGGCCCGGCACGGCGATGGACTTTGCTCTCGAACTGATCGAGAAGCTTGCCGGCCCAGAGAAGCGGAGGCAGGTCGAAGAGCCTTTGGTGCGGCCCTGAGACCATTCCTCTCCGGTCAAGAACGGCCGGAATTGGCCATCAGGATCAGGCCGGAGAGCCCCAGCCCGCCACCGAAGGCGAGCGTAGACGAAGTTGTCAGCAGGCTTGGGGGCAAAGTCAACAGCAGGACACCGGCGACCAGCATGGAGCCGCCGGCAATAGCCTGGATGACGCGCCGGTTGTGGATTTGCATCGATTCGTGAAGGCGTTGCAACTCTTCCGACTGCCACTGAATTCTCAGGCGGCCCTGCAGCGCATCCTCAACCAGCTTGTTGGCCTTGAGCGGCAGATCAGGCAACATTTCAGAGACGAGGGGCAGATTCTGACGGGCTCGACGTAAAAAAGCCCGGAAGCCGAGCTGCTCGTCGGCCCAGCGTTCCAGGAAGGGTTTGGCGGTGGTCCAGAGATCGAGCTGCGGATAGAGCTGCCGGCCCAGGCCTTCGATGTTCAGCAGGGTCTTTTGGAGCAAGACCAGCTGTGGCTGCACTTCCATGTTGAAGCGACGGGCAGTCTGAAATAAGCGCAGCAGGAAATGGCCAAAGGATATCTCACTGATGGGCTTCTCGAAGATGGGCTCGCTGACGGTGCGAATGGCGGCTTCAAACTCATCCACGCGCGTTTCTTTCGGCACCCAGCCTGACTCCACATGTAACTCTGCAACCCTCTTATAGTCCCGATTGAAAAAGGCCAGCAGGTTCTCGGCCAGGTAGCGCTGATCATCCTTCGTCAGGGAGCCGATGATGCCGAAATCGACGGCGATATACCTGCCCTCGGGGGAGACAAAGATATTGCCCGGATGCATGTCGGCGTGGAAGAAGTTGTCCCGGAAGACTTGGGTGAAAAAGATCTCTACTCCGCGCTCCCCGAGCAACTTCATGCTGATGTTCTGGGTACGCAACGCGGCAATATCTCCGACGGGGGTGCCGTACACACGCTCCATTACCATCACGTTGGTGCGGCAGTAATCCCAATAGACCTCGGGGACATAGAGCTGTTCGCTGTTCAAGAAATTCCGCCTGACTAAGGCGGCGTTAGCCGCCTCGCGCATCAGATCGAGCTCATCAAAAATGGTCTTTTCGTATTCTTGAACCACCTCGATCAAGCGAAGACGCTTTCCTTCAGACCAGAAGCGTTCGCCAAAGCGAGCGAGAGTGAACAGGAGATCTACATCGCGGCGGATGATGCGGTCGACACCAGGACGCAGGACCTTTACCACCGCCTCTCGGCCATCATGCAACCTTGCTACATGCACCTGAGCGATGGATGCGGAGGCCAATGGTTCTTCGGAAAAACTGGCAAAGATCTCGCACGGAGGACGTCCGAAGGCCTGGTTTATGATGGCGGTGGCGGCCTTGCCCGGAAAAGGCGGGACGCGGTCCTGGAGCTTGGCCAGCTCATCGGCGATCTCTTCTGGCAGCAGATCGCGGCGAGTGGACACTGCCTGTCCGAATTTGACGAAGATCGGTCCAAGCTGCTCCAGCGCCAGGCGAATACGAACCCCGAAGGGTTGCCTGTTGCGGGGCAGCCAGTACCAGGGAGCAAATATGGCCAGAAAGCGAAGGGAGCGGAACAGGTGCGTTGCGAGCAGGACCTCGTCGAGACCATTGCGCAGCAGGACCCAGGCGATGTGCAGCAGACGCCAGGCTTGAAGCACCGGTCTCATAATCCAGCCCCGTCAAGGGCATTTATCAAACGGTTGACGCGCACCTCCAGTCTCTCCACATCATCACGAATCCGATCGGCGCTGGAATTGAATTCCCGGACCTCCTCGGGATGGGGGCAGAAGAGGGCCTCTTCCTGTAGATATTCGCCCAGATCCTGCTCCAAGATGCGGCCGGAGCGGGAGGCCCATTGGTGGGCCTCTCGGCTGGACTGCGCAAGGCGGTGGGCGGGTATGTCGCCGACTAGGTGGCTCAGGTGTTCCTCCCAGTCGATATCGACCCCGGATAAAATCTGACCGAATCGATGGGCAATAACTGCGTCACCGCTAATATGCACATCGCCGCCGAACAGTTGTCCACTCTTCTCCCCGGTCTGACCGAGCTTCGCCAGCGCAATGAGCGAGCCGCGAATGAGGCAGTCAGGGTCTCCCTCGTGACGGGCAAGCAGCAAGAGCCGGCCGGGGGAGGGGATAAAATACAACCGCTGCTCGAAACCGTCGATCTCGACGGCGATCACCTTGCCATGGAGGGTTTCGAGGCGGGACAGGGCCGGAGGATCTAAGGCCAGGTATTGATGAATCGCTTCCTCGGTAAGGGCAAGGGCGGCATCAGTCAGAGGCATGGCAGCACCTCACAGCTTGAATCCGCGATGAACGGCCACGATGCCGAGGGTCAGGTTGTGGAAATCACAGCGCTCGAAGCCAGCCTGCGCCATCATCCCCCTGAGGGTTTCCTGATCCGGGTGCATGCGAATCGATTCAGCTAGGTAGCGATAGCTGGCCTCATCTTTTGCTACAAGCCGGCCAATGATGGGGAGCAGCTTGAAAGAGTAGAGATCGTATGCCTTGCTGAAGGTTTTGTCAGTGGGATGGGAAAACTCAAGCACCAGGGCGCGGCCGCCGGGGCGCAGCACCCGGTGCATTTCACCCAGGGCGCGCTGCTTGTCCGTCACATTGCGCAGGCCGAAGGCAATGGTGACGCAGTCGAAACTGTTGTCGGCAAAGGGGATGGTTTCGGCGTTGACGAGGGCGAAATCGATGTTGCCGGTATGACCGGAGTTCAGCATGCGATCCCGGCCATTTTGCAACATGGCGTTGTTGATGTCGGTCATCACCACATGTCCGCCCGGCCCTACCAGACCAGCGAAGCGGTTCGCGAGATCGCCGGTGCCGGAGGCAAGATCAAGGACGCAGTATCCCATCCTGATCCCCGCCAGCTCCACTGCCATACGTTTCCAGAGGCGGTGGGTTCCCAACGACATCAGATCATTCATCAGGTCATAACGGTCGGCTACCGAGTCGAATACGGCTCGGACACGTTCTGCCTTTTCTTGGAAGGGTACTTGCTCAAAACCAAAATGGGTGGTGCCGGAGTCTTTAGCCATGGGTCACCTGATGGGAATAGTGTCAGAAAATCAAGAGAGTTCCCGGCGTTTGTGGCCGGCCTGCTTAAGTTCATCCAGGTATTGCCGCCAAAGCCGGTCGTGATTCTTGCCCAGATTATACAGGGTGTCCCAGGAGTAGATGCCGGTGTTGTGGCTGTCGTCGAAGTGGAGGGTGACACCGTAATTACCCGTGGGCTCAATGCGATCGATATTTACATCCTCCTTGCCGATTTGTAGTTGCCGTTGCTCCGGGCTATGTCCCTGGACCTCGGCGGAGGGGGAATAGACACGTAGGTATTCGCAGGGCAGGCTGAAATGGCTGCCATCCTCGAAGGATATCTCCAGCACCTTCGAGAGCCGGTGCAGGTTCAGTTCGGTCGGCATTGGATGGCTCATGCTTTGCTACCTCAAATAGGGGGGGTAATGGGTGATTCTAAATCCCTTCGATGCGCCCGCTCTCCGCTCAAACCCAGGGGGTTTCTTGCTATCGGGTTCATAGGATAAAGCGGCTCAAATCCTCGTCCTGGGCCAACTCTCCCAGGTGGCTTTCGACATAGGGCGCGTCGATGGTGATGGTCTCTCCCTGCAATTGCGAAGCAGAGAAGGAGACCTCCTCCAACAGCCGCTCAAGGACGGTATGCAGGCGCCGGGCACCGATATTCTCGGTTCGCTCGTTGACCTGCCAGGCAATTTCTGCGATGCGGCGGATTCCGTCATCGGTAAACCTGAGATCGACCCCCTCGGTCCCCATCAGGGCCCGGTACTGGTCGGTTAAGGAGGCGTCGGGCTCCGTGAGGATGCGCGTAAAGTCCTCAGTGGTGAGGGCGCTCAGTTCCACCCGGATCGGGAGGCGGCCCTGGAGTTCGGGGATCAGGTCCGAGGGTCTGGAGAGATGGAAGGCACCGGAGGCGATGAAGAGGATGTGGTCGGTCCTGACCATCCCATGTTTGGTGGAGACGGTGCAGCCTTCGACCAGCGGCAGCAGATCGCGTTGCACCCCCTCCCGCGAGACATCGGGTCCGCCCTGGTTGGAGCGGCTGGCAACCTTGTCCAGTTCATCAATGAAGACGATGCCGTTCTGCTCGACGTTTTCCAAGGCGCGATACTTCAGGTCCTCTTCGTTGATGCGCTTGGCCGCCTCCTCATCCGCGATCAGGCCGAGGGCGTCGCGGACACGCAGCTTGCGGCGGCGGGTGCGGCCGCTGCCCAGATTTTGGAACAGGCTTTGCAGTTGGCTGGTCATCTCCTCCATGCCGGGCGGGGCCATGATCTCGACTCCGAGTTGGGGCGAACTGACTTCGACCTCGATCTCCTTGTCGTCCAGTTCGCCGTTACGCAGCTTTGCGCGAAATTTTTCCCGTGTGGCGGTTCCTGGCGCGGCGCCGGATCGGCTTTCTTCCTCGAAACTACGGGGGGAGGGAGAAGGCAACAGGGCGTCGAGTACCCGTTCCTCCGCCATCTCCTCCGCCACATGCTTGACCTTGTCCAGCTCCTGCTCGCGCAGCATCTTCACGGCCACGTCGGCGAGGTCGCGGATGATGGAATCGACCTCCTTGCCCACATAGCCGACCTCGGTGAACTTGGTCGCCTCGACCTTGATGAACGGCGCGTTGGACAGCCTAGCGAGGCGCCGGGCAATCTCTGTCTTGCCGACGCCGGTGGGGCCGATCATGAGGATATTCTTCGGCGTGATCTCGCTCCGCAGGGGCTCATCGATCAGCATGCGGCGGCGGCGGTTGCGCAGGGCGATGGCCACGGAGCGTTTGGCCTGCTGCTGGCCGACGATGTGCTTGTCCAGCTCAAGGACAATTTCTTGTGGGGTGATATCGGACATCAGACTTCGGAATCCAGCTCTTCAATGGTGCGATTGTGGTTGGTGTAGATGCAGATGTCGGCGGCGATGGCGAGCCCCTTCTCGACAATCTGTACAGCGCTCAAATCGGTGTTTTCCATCAGTGCGCGGGCAGCGGCCTGGGCGAAGGCTCCCCCGGAGCCGATAGCCATCAGGCCGTTCTCGGGTTCGAGCACGTCACCGGTGCCGGAAATGATAAGGGACGCCTTGGCGTCGGCCACGCAAAGCATGGCCTCCAGGCGTCGAAGCATGCGGTCGGTGCGCCAGTCCTTGGCTAGCTCGACGGCGGCGCGGGTCAGGTTACCCTGGTGTTTCTCCAGCTTTCCCTCAAACCGTTCGAAAAGGGTGAAGGCGTCGGCAGTGGCGCCGGCAAATCCAGCCAGTACCTGTTCCCTGTAGAGGCGGCGCACCTTGCGGGCATTGCCTTTCATTATCGTGTTGCCGAGGGAGACCTGGCCATCGCCGCCGACTGCAACCTTGCCGTTGCGCCGGATGGATAGAATGGTGGTGCCGTGAAAAGTCTCCATGCCTTGCTCTCTGACGTGGGAAACGGGTGATTCTATCCAAGAAACGGACTATTGTCCGGGGTCTTTCTTCTTCCTGGCCCGCGGGTGGGCCTGGTCGTAGACCTCTGCTAAGTGACGAAAATCGAGATGGGTGTAGATCTGGGTGGTGCCGATGTCCGCATGGCCCAGCAATTCCTGCACGGCGCGCAGGTCACCCGAGCCTTCCAGGAGGTGGCCGGCGAAGGAGTGGCGCAGCATGTGGGGATGAACGTGGCTAGGGGCCCCGCCGTGGCGGGCCTGTTGATCGACGCGCTGTTGTACCGCGCGGTGGGATATGCGGTTGCCGCGCCGGCTGACAAAAAGGGCCATCTCACCGGGCTTCGCCAGGCCTTGACGGACCGCAAGCCAGCAGTTGATGGCTTGGCGGGCCAGACCGCCGATAGGAACCAGGCGCACCTTCTCTCCCTTGCCGGTCACGCGCAAAAGGTCATCGGAAGAGGGGATGTCGATGACATTTAGGGAGACCAGTTCGGCCAGCCGCAGGCCAGAAGAATAGAGCAGTTCCATAATGGCCCGGTCCCTCAGGCCAAGGGGCGTATCCGCCGGGATGCCGTCCAGCAGTTGACCGAGCGTTTCTGCGTCCAAATGGGGGGGGAGCCGGTGCTCCGATTTGGGGGGGCGAATGAGATCGGCAGGATTGTGGCCGACGCCCCCTTCCCGCAGAAGGTAACGGAACAGTGCGCGTAGGGAAGAAAGCGCTCTCCGCAGGGAGGGCCCTGACAGCCCCTTCCGGTGGCGTTCGGCTGTGTAGACGCGGATGTGGTGCGAGGTCAGCTCGGCCCAACCCAGCAGTCCCTGCCCCAGAGCCCACGCCTTAACGCCGTGAAGGTCATGTTCGTAGGCTGCCAGGGTGCGCAGTGAAAGGCATCGTTCGTCTCTAAGGTATTTGAGAAAGCCTTGCAGCTCGTCAAACACCGGGCAGGGAGACCTTTTGCAGAAACCGGCTGACCAGTTCCGACAGGCGGTTCAGGAAAAGGGTTCCCTTGCCGGCAGTGAATCGCTCCTCGGAGCGGCTGCCGATGGCCAAAACACCATAGGCGTCATTGCATCGCAGGGGAACCAAGGCAGTAGAACGGATACTTTCGGCGCTGTGGCCGAAAATGAAGCTGAGTTGATTGGGGTCGAGATTGCCGCAAAACGGCCATCCATTGTCGAGAAAAGCCTTCAGCTTGGCGATTACAGCCGGGTTATCGGCGGGCGTTGAAGCCGGCTGGTCCAGCTCGCCGCACGAGAAGAGGCGAAGTTCGACGGCATCCGCCTGAAAATGGGTAAAGAGTTCGTCGTTGAGGGCGGAGACCACCTCTTCGAAGCAATGGCAACCTATTAGGGAAAGGGTCAAATGGTGTATGCGATCAGCGAGATTCTCGTTCTCGCGGGCAATCTCGATAAGCTGCCGTTGACGCTCATTGCATCCGTCCAGTTGCTCTCGCAAGACCTGGACCTGGCGTTCGAGCAAAGAAACAGCCTGGCCGCTGGGGTGAGGGATACGAAGCTTGCTTAAAAGTTCTTCGTGATGGAGAAAAAAGTCCGGGTTGTCAGTGAGGTAATCATCAACAATTTTGCTCATGTCCATATTGTGCTTAAGTGATTTATTGCTCATAGCTCGATGATTCCCTCAAAGACCCGTTCCGCCGGCCCGGTCATCCAAACGGGCTCACCGGGACCGGCCCAAGCGATAATGAGATCTCCACCCGGCAGGGAGACCCGGACCCGCTCTTCCAGCAGGCCCCAGCGCCGGCCGATCACCATGGCGGCACAGGCCCCGGTGCCGCAGGCGAGGGTTTCCCCGGAGCCACGCTCGAACACCCGTAGGTCGATGTGGTCGCGAGAGCGCAGGGCCATGAAGCCGGCATTGACCCTTTTCGGGAAGCGGGCATGGGACTCGATCAAGGGACCCAGGGTCTCGACCTGGGCCGTGGCGCAGTCATCCACCCGCAAGACGGCATGGGGGTTGCCCATGGAGACGGCACCGATGGCATAGACCTCCCCGCCGATCTCCAACGGGTAGGCATCGGCCTCGGCGTCAGCACGGAAGGGAAGCCGTTCCGGAGAGAAGACCGGTGCGCCCATATTGACCCTCACTTGGCCGTCCGGCTCCACAAAGAGCCGGATATTGCCCGACGCGGTGCCGACATCAATGACCTCTTTCTCAGTCAGACCCTGGTCGCGCACGAAACGGGCGAAGCAGCGGGCGCCATTGCCGCACTGCTCGACCTCGCCGCCATCGGCGTTGAAGATGCGGTAGTGAAAATCGGTGGCGGGGTCGCGCGTGGTTTCCACCAACAGCAACTGATCGCAACCGATGCCGAATCGCCGATCCGCCAGGAATTGGATCTGCTCGCCTGTCAAGGCGATGGTTTGGTGGGTGGCGTCCAGGACCACGAAGTCGTTGCCCAGTCCCTGCATTTTGGTGAAGGAAAGCCTCATGGCAAGGGCGCTTCCAAGGCGAACAGTTCCTGGATCGTCTCCCGGCGGCGGACCAAATGGTATTGGTCGCCGTCCACCATCACCTCGGCGACGCGGGGACGCGAGTTGTAATTGGAACTCATGACAAAACCGTAGGCGCCACTGGTGCGGACGGCAAGGAGATCGGCTTGCCGGAGATTGAGCCGGCGCCCTTTGCCGAGAAAGTCTCCAGTTTCGCAGACCGGGCCGACCACGTCGTAGACGGCCTCGATGCCCTGGCTGTGCCGGAGGACGGGGACTATGCCCTGGGTCGCCTGATAGAGCGCGGGGCGCAAGAGGTCGTTCATGGCCGCATCGACGATGGCGAAGTGCTTGTGTTCAGACGACTTCAGATATTCGACGCGGGTCAAGAGGATACCGGCATTGCCGGCGATGGCGCGGCCAGGCTCGACCAGGATCTCATAGGGCAGGTGCATCAGCCGGTCGATCAGCCGGGAGGCGTAATCGGAGGGCTCGGGCGGTGCCTCGTCGATGTAGCGGACGCCTAGGCCGCCGCCCAGGTCCAGGTGCTGGATGGCGATGCCTTCCCGCTGCAACTGCTCGACCAGATTCAAAACCCGTTCAAGTGCATCGGTGAAAGGGGCGAGGCCGGTAAGTTGGGAACCAATGTGGCAATCGACGCCCCGGATCTCGATGTAGGGGAGTTCGAGGGCATGGCGATAAACGCTTAGAGATCGGTGGATATCGATGCCGAACTTGTTCTCCTTCAGTCCGGTGGAGATATAGGCGTGGGTCTGGGCATCCACGTCGGGATTCACCCGCAGGGAGACGGGTGCCTTCTGACCCAGTTCGGCGGCGACCTGGTTGAGCCGTTCCAGCTCCGCCTCGGATTCGACGTTGAAGCAACGGATTCCCACTTCCAGGGCGCGGCGCAACTCATCCGACCGCTTGCCGACGCCGGAAAAGACGATCTTCGCCGGATCGCCGCCCGCCACGAGGACGCGCTCCAACTCGCCGGCCGAAACGATGTCGAATCCCGAGCCGAGCCGTGCCAGGACATTGAGCACAGCGATATTGGAGTTGGCCTTGACCGCGTAACAGATTAGGTGCGGGTGATCGCCGAAGGCCCTGTTGAAGGCGTGCCAGTGGCGTTCGAGGGTGGCCCTGGAGTAGACGTAACAAGGAGTGCCGAAATGGGCGGCAATCTCTCGCAGAGGGACATCCTCCACGAAGAGCTCGTCTCCCTGATAATTAAAATGGTCCATGGATTATTTTTTGTACCGGGAGGCACGAGGGTCGTCGGGCTGGAAAAGGTCTCCCTTCTGCCCGCAGGCGCTCAATAAGGAGCCGCAGGCCGTGGCGGCGATCAGAATCCAGAGCAGAAGGAGGGGGCGAATCTTCATGGCGATGCCTCGGGGTCGAAATGTCCGGTGAGTATACTCTGATGCCGATCCTGGATGAAAAACCCGTCACTTGTATTCGCTGGCCCGGCGTGCATCTCCACGCACCCGCTCGGCGGGGTAGCGTTGCTCGTTGATCGCAATCTTGCGCCAGGCGGCATCGATGAGATCGATATCGAGCCGTTGCGAGCAGCGGATCAGGAAGATAAAGATGTCGGCCATCTCCATGGCCACTTCTTCCCGCTTGCCGGGTCTGCCGGTCAGATAGCTCTGCTCCTCGCTCAGCCATTGGAAATGCTCCACCAGCTCGGCGCACTCGGCAATCAGGGCCATGGCCAGGTTCTTGGGCGAGTGGAACTGTTCCCAATCGCGCTCGCGGGCGAACTGCAACAGGCGTTGTTTAAGCGGCTCGATGTTGTCTTGATGCACGCGGTTCTCCATCGGGATCAATTCTGGTCGATGCGCCAGCGTGCCTGCTCGATGGCCTTGCGGACCTGGGCCGGTGCGGTGCCGCCGATGTGGTCGCGGGCGGCCAGGGAGCCCTCCAGGGTCAGGACCTCGTAGACATCATCCCCGACCCGGTCGGAAAAGCCGCGCAGTTCTTCAAGGGAGAGTTGCGCTAGGTCGCAACCCTTTTCAACGCAAAGGGCAACGGCCTTGCCCACCGCCTCGTGGGCATCACGAAACGGTAGCCCGCGGCGGGCCAGGTAGTCGGCCAAGTCAGTGGCCGTGGCGTAACCCTTGAGGGTGGCTGCGCGCATGGCGTCACGATTGGGGCGGATCGCGGGGATCATGTCGGCGAAGACCTTGAGGCAGCCCCGGAGGTTATCGGCGGTATCGAACAGCGGCTCCTTGTCTTCCTGATTGTCCTTGTTGTAGGCCAGCGGTTGCGATTTCATCAGGGTGAGCAGCCCCATGAGATGGCCGTAGATCCGTCCGGTCTTGCCGCGCACCAGCTCCGGCACATCGGGGTTCTTTTTCTGCGGCATGATGGAAGAGCCGGTGCAGAAGGCATCGGAGAGCTCGATGAAGCCGAACTGGGCGGAGGACCAGAGGATCAGCTCCTCCGACATGCGCGACAGGTGCATCATCAGGATGCTGGCGGCGGCGGCGAATTCGATGGCGAAGTCGCGGTCCGAAACGGCATCGAGGGAGTTGGCGGCGGGTCGCTCGAAGCCGAGCAGTTCGGCCGTGTAGTGGCGGTCGATGGGGTAACTGGTTCCGGCCAGGGCGGCGGCCCCCAGCGGCATGATGTTGGTGCGCTTGAGGCAGTCACTGAACCGATCCCGGTCCCGCTCCAGCATCTCGAACCAGGCCATCAGATGGTGGCCGAGGCTGATCGGCTGGGCGGTCTGCAAGTGGGTAAAGCCGGGCATGATCGTATCCGCCTCGCGCTCGGCCATATCCAGCAAGGCCTTTTGCAGGCGGCCTATGCCACGGTTGATCTGCTTGATCTCGTCCCGTAGCCAGAGACGCACGTCTGTGGCCACCTGATCGTTGCGGGAGCGGCCGGTGTGCAGCTTCTTGCCGGCATCGCCGATGGTCTCGGTCAGGGCCGCCTCGATGTTCATGTGGACATCCTCGCGGGCGATCGACCAGCGGAACTCGCCACTGTCGATGCGTTCTCCAATGGCTGTCAGGCCATCGCAGATCGCTCTGCGCTCCTCCTCGCTGAGAATGCCTTGCCGTGCCAGCATGGTGGCGTGGGCGATGGAGCCCTGAATGTCATAGCGGTAGAGGCGCTTGTCGAACGCTACCGAGGCGGTGAAGGCCTCGACGAAGGCATCGGTGGGCTCATTGAAGCGTCCTGCCCAGAGTTTGTCGGTGTCGTTCATAAATTCATGGTTACCTGTTCAATTCCTTGGGGCTCTGCAATACTCAAAACATAATTTCGATTATACCCACAGGTATGGAAAGAAAAGCGATCCGAGGCGAACAGCCACTGATACCGGACCTCTGTTCCGTTCGAATCTTGTTTTTCCTGGTCTTGGCCACGGAGCTGGTGGTGCTGGCCATGGGCCTTGTCGCCGATGCGGGAAGCGGCGACTTCTGGTTGCGGCTTGGTTTGCGTTCCCTTTATGCCCAATGGCTGGCGCTGGGGGCTGCGGCAGTGCTTTGCGCGACCCGGCCATGGCTCGTCGGTCGCTTCGGACCCCAAGGGCAAAGCTTTGCTACCCTGGTAGCTGTGGCCATGGTGAGTCTGGCGTTGAGCGACATCAGCCACCGTCTGATGATGCCATCCGAGGACTATCTCCGGTTTCTGGGAAGAAATCTCGCTGTGGCAATGATCTTTACCGGCCTACTGTTGCGTTATCTCTATGTGCAGTTCCTGCACGGCAGGCAGGCTGCGGCGGAGGCGCGTGCTCGGTTCCAGGCGTTGCAATCGCGCATACGGCCACATTTTCTATTCAACAGCATGAATACTATTGCCACCCTGACGCGCATCGACCCCCAATTGGCCGAGTCGCTGGTCGAGGATCTGGCGGATCTGTTTCGTGCCAGCCTCTCGGAAGCGGACAGGCTCAGCACCCTGGGTGAAGAGCTGAGTCTGGCCAGACGCTACCTCGGCATCGAGGGGTTGCGGCTGGGGGGCAGGCTCGGCGTGGAATGGTCCCTGGAAGGGCTGCCAGAGGAAGCAGCCCTGCCGAGATTGACCCTCCAGCCCCTGCTGGAGAACGCGGTCTATCACGGCATTGAGAAGCTGCCCCAAGGGGGGAAGATTTCGGTAGCCGGAGAGCGGCAAGGCGACCGGATATTTATCCGGTTAAGCAATCCCATCCCATCCTCGGATGCGGGACAAGACAGGAGGGGGCAGGGCATGGCGCTGGAGAATGTGCGTCAACGGCTGCGTGGGGTGTTCGGAGAACGCGCCCGTTTGACAGTAACCAAGGACGTGGACCGGTATCAAACCCAATTGGAATTCCCCCTGATTGCCGATGAAGATACTGATCGCGGACGATGAACCCCTGGCGCGGGCACGCCTGCGCTCCCTGCTGGCCGATCTCGGCATGGGTGACTCTGTTTTAGGCGAAGCATCGGACGGGAGGGAGGCGGTTGAGTGCTGCCGCAAAGGCGAGGTCGATCTCGTTTTGCTGGATATCCGCATGCCCGGCATGGACGGCATGGCGGCGGCGCGAGCCCTGTTGGATCTGGATCGGCCTCCCGCAGTGATCATCACCACGGCATATTCGGAGTGCGCCTTGGATGCCTTCGACTACCATGCCGTCGACTATCTATTAAAGCCGGTCCGGCTGGAGCGCCTGCAACAGGCACTCGCCAAGGCCAAGGGCCTTAGCCGGGTGCAGTTGCAGGCGATTGAGGAACGCCGTGAAAGGGAGTTGGCGGGACAATCTGTCTGCGTGCGATTTCGTGGAGAGCTGCACCGTATCGAGTTGGATCAAATCCTCTTTCTCAGGGCCGAGAGTAAGTATGTAGTGGTGCATTACCGGGAGGGTGAGGCCTTGCTGGAAGAGAGCCTGCGCTCGCTTGAACAGCGTTTCTCCGGCCGGTTCATGCGCATCCACCGTAACGCACTGATCAATCTGGACTATCTGGCCGGACTCAAAAGGGAGGGCGAGGCCAATCCCTGCGTGGAACTGCGCGGCCTTGACGAATGCCTGGAGGTAAGCCGGCGTCATTTGCCCGCCGTCCGGCAGTGGATGAAGGGAACCCTGGGTTGAATCCCCGATCGGCAAAGCAGTAGGATGCATGCACATTTGGGCCAGGATATCTCCATGTCAGACAACCTCATACGAATCGCCACCCGCAAATCACCCTTGGCTCTGTGGCAGGCCGAGCATGTCGCGGGACGGCTGAAATCCTTTCACCCCGGGCTGGTTGTCGAATTGGTCGGCATGAGTACCCAGGGAGACAGGATACTGGATACCCCCCTCGCCAAGATCGGAGGGAAGGGGCTTTTCGTCAAGGAGCTGGAGCAAGGCATGCTGGAAGGACAGGCCGATCTTGCCGTGCATTCCATGAAGGATGTCCCCGTCACTCTGCCCGAGGGGTTGCATCTGGCCGTGATAATGGAACGGGAAGACCCTCGCGATGCCTTCGTCTCCAACCGCTACAAGGATGTAAACCAATTGCCACTAGGGGCGCGTGTCGGCACGGCCAGCCTCAGACGCCAGTTACAACTCACGGCCTACCGGCCCGATTTGGAGATCCTGAGCTTGCGCGGGAACGTGAATTCACGCCTGGCGAAATTGGACGCAGGGCAGTATGACGCCATCATCCTCGCTTCAGCCGGTCTGAAACGGCTTGGGTTCGACAAGCGCATCCGCTCCTATATGACCCCGGAACAGAGCTTGCCGGCCATCGGCCAGGGTGCCATCGGCATCGAGTGCCGCTACGGCGACGAGCGTGTAAATCGGCTGATCGCTCCATTGAATCATGCGGAAACGGCCATTTGCGTCACGTCTGAAAGGGCCATGAACCGCCGACTGATGGGGGGCTGTCAGGTCCCCATCGCCGGCTATGCGCAAATGGATGGGGATGGATTGCGCATGAGGGGGCTGGTGGGCGAGGTCGACGGCAGCGAGGTCATCAGGGCGGAGCGCCGGGAACGGCCGGCAAATGCAGAGTTGCTCGGCCTGGCGGTGGCGGAGGATCTGCTCTCTCGTGGAGCAGGCCGTATTTTGCGGGCGCTCTATCAAGATTGACCCGAAATGGCTATGACAGGAAGGCAATATGGCGTCCTGGTTACCCGCCCCGTCGATCAGGCGGATAGCTTATGCCGGCGGATTGAGGGGCTTGGCTGGCGCCCGATCCGCTTCCCGGCCGTGGCGATAGCGCCCGTCTCGGGCAGAGGGCCTTGGCGCGGGCAGGATTACGACCTCCTGATTTTCGTCAGCAAAAACGCGGTCATCCATGGCCTCCCAATGCTTCGAGATCCTGGGCCTCGGATAGAGATTGCGGCCGTGGGCCGGGCAACAGCCGGGGCGTTGGAACAACGGGGGCTCCCGGTGCGTATCCTTCCCGATGGCCGATGGGACAGCGAAGGGCTGTTGGCCCATACCGCGTTGCAGTCCGTAGCCGGAAAGAGGATTTTGATCTGGCGCGGCGAGGGCGGCAGGGGACTTCTCGGCGATGAATTGCGTCTGCGGGGGGCTGCAGTCGATTACGCCGAGGTCTACCGGCGGCTGGTCCCCGAGGTGGATGCGATGTCTCTGATTACGGACTGGGCGGAGCAGGTCCATATCGCGCTGGCAACTAGCAATGAAATACTCGATAACCTGTTTACCCTGCTTGGCGACCGGGGAGCCCCGTTGTTGTGCAGGACACCGGTCGTCGTCGTCAGCGAACGGGGCATGGCGCATGCGTGCGAAAAAGGCTGCGAGCAGGTAATTATTGCCCAGGGTGCCGATGAGGGGGCCTTGGTTTCCGCCATGCTCCAGTGGGCGGAAGGTGTTAATCTTTAGATAACTCCGGCCCATGAATCCGAGGATTTTTAATGAGTAATGACGTGGAAAAGCAGCAACTGGACATGCCCTCTGCCGGGACAACAGATTCCACGGAGGCGGCTGTTGCGGGTGATCAAGGGACCAAAGGCAAGGGGCGAGGGTTTTCCTGGGCGCTGGTGCTGGCGGTAATCGCGTTGATCGCCTTGTTGGCGGGATCGGCGGCAGCCTATTTCTACTTGAATTCAGTGCAGCAGGAATTGCGGGATCTGGCCCGCCGGGTGGGTGAGTCCACAAGCGGCCAGGATCGTATGTCCACCGAATTGCACACCTTGAGTAACCAGCTCGTTGCCCAGGCCGAAAAAATCGGCCACCAGCAGGTGACGTTCGACGAGTATGCCCAGTTATTCCGCACCGAGCGTGATCATTACGAATTGGGTCGCAAAGAGATGCTGGAGTCCGTCAATTCAGTGCAGCGGCGGATGGGTCGCAGCAGCAGCCGGTGGATGGCGGCCGAGGCGGAGTATTTGATCCGGGTTGCCAATTACCAGGTCCAACTGGAAGGCGACGTGGCGACCGCGCTAAGCGCGCTGAAGTCGGCCGACGAGCGGCTACGTGACAGTGGCGACCCCCTCTGGACGCCGGTGAGGAATCAATTGGCGGTAGACATAGCCGCGCTCCAGGCGATCCAGCCCCTCGACCGGGAGGGAATCTCCGCACGGTTGTTTGCCCTTTCCCGGCAGGTTGAGAAAATGAAGCTCAGCGGCGCCCTGCTGAGTCATCCCAAAAAAATTGCGGAGCAAGATGCTCAGCCGGAGTTATCGTTCGACCGACTGCTCCAGGATGGTATCCAGGGTTTCAAATCGCTGCTGGTGGTGAGACACCATGATCGGCCCGTGGCGGCCATGCTGGCGCCGGAGCGGGAATTTTTCCTTGGCCACAACATGCGGCTGCAATTGGAGTCTGCCCGCTTGGCCCTCCTGCGGGGCGACCAGCAGCTTTTCGACACCGCCTTGAAGACGGCCAGGGAGTGGCTGGAGGCCTACTACGATCTGGAGGACGCTGGCGTAACCGGTATGCGCGATAGCTTGAACGAGCTGGCGGGCACCCAGGTTCGTAAAGAGTTGCCGGATATTTCCGCATCGCTCGCGCTCATCACAAAGAAGACGGAGGAGTCCGACGCAGCGACCTCCCTGGAGGCGAAGGGAAACGGCTCTAGCGCCCAGGCACCTCCAGCCACTCTTTCGGAGGGGGTCAAGGCGGAGACGACGCCTTCTAGCGTGGTTAAGGACCTGCCGCGAGCGGTAAGCGAAGGCGCGGTAGCAGTCCCTACTCCCGAACGGGCTCCGGAGGGCAAGCCATGAGATGGCTGTTCGGTATGCTGGCGGTGATGATGGCAAGCGTCGCTCTTACGCTGCTGGTCAATAAGGACAACGGCTATGTGCTGATTGGGTACGGCACCTGGACCCTGGAGGCGAGCCTGGCCTTTTTTGTTTTGTTCAACATGCTGCTGTTCTTCCTGTTTTATCTGACGGTTCGGGGTATCAAAGGCCTATGGACCATGCCGCATAACGTGCGTACCTGGAACCGGCATCGCCTTTCGCGCCGGGCCAGGGGTTATCTGACGCGGGGACTGGTCCAACTGGCTGAAGGTCGCTGGCATGAGGCTGAAAAGAGTCTGTTGAGGCATGCCGAGAACTCAGATACCCCTCTGTTGAATTATCTGGCGGCAGCGCGAGCCGCCCAATCCCAGGGGGCACACGAGCGTCGCGACAACCACCTTCTTTTGGCCCATGAGAGCATGCCGTCCGCCGATGTGGCCGTGGGTCTGACCCAGGCTGAGCTGCAATTGGCACACCATCAGATGGAACAGGCCTTGGCGACGTTGATGCACTTGCGTTCCATCTCTCCGAAGCATCGTTACGTCCTCAAGCTGCTCAAATCCCTGTATGAGCGGTTGAACGACTGGTCAAAGCTGTCCGAATTGATGCCCGAGCTCCGCAAGCTCAAGGTGTTCTCCACCAAAGAGTTGGATGAAGTCGAGTTAAATGTGCAGGTACACCTCCTGGGTCAAGCCGCAGCCGATCCAGACGAGAAGAGTCTTGCAGCCACCTGGGATTCGTTGCCAAAGTCATTGCGCGCGAATTCGATCTTGGTTCGCGAATACGCTCAGCTCCAAGTTAACCGTGGCAGGGCTCGCGAGGTGGAAGGGTTGATACGGGACAGGCTTAACCACCAGTGGAGCGAGGAGCTGATCGCACTCTATGGATTGCTGGAAGTGGACGAGCCGACCAGATTGCTGACCAACGCTGAGAAGTGGCTGTCGCAACGGCAAAAGGACCCGCAACTGCTCCTAGCCCTTGGCCGCCTGGCATTACGAGCTCGGCTGTGGGGTAAGGCGAGAAGCTATCTCGAAGCCAGTATCGGTGAGGGTGAAGTTCCAGAGGCCTACCGTGAACTGGGGGGATTGCTGGATCAACTTGAAGAATTTGATAAGGCAAGGGAGTGTTACCGTAAGGGGTTGGAGCTTTCCACCTGCGGTAAGTCGCCCTGTCCGCTGCCATCACCTGAAGTTTTGGGTTCTCGTTTGCCGCCGAAGTTTCTCATCTCACCCCCGTCCTTTGCATCGGAAGAGCTTTAGTCTGCCGAGTGCCTGGGGCATGTGTTCCTCCGGCCACCTGATTTTTGACGGGCCAGGCTCCCTGTTAATCCTGGTTTTTGAGAAACTCGGGGTCCATCATGTCGATGAAACGCTTGGCCTGTGGCGAAAGATACTTCCCCTTACGTATTACTACGCCATAGCTGCGCGATGGAAAAAAGTCGTTAAGTGGGCGGCGTATTATTCGCTCAGCGCCTGTCAGGCAAACATCGGTGACAATGGAAATGCCCATGCCTAGTTCGACGTATTTCTTGATGATCTCCCAGCCGCCAGCTTCCAGCGCGACCTTGAGTCTGAGATTCCGTTTGGCGAAGCCCATTTCGACAATTCGCCAGGTGGCCAGGTGGCTGGGCGGCAAAATCAAACCGTAAGGCGCGATATCTTCCAGGGTGACAGAATCCAAATTCCCTAGCGGGTGGTCCAGTGGGGCGATTAACGTAGGGTGGTACTCCATGCTTGGCCGATAGACAATGTCATCAGGTATATCGATCATGGAGCCAACGGCAAAATCAGCCTCGTCGGCCCGGAGCATGGCCATGCCATCACGCCCGGTCACATTGTGCAGTTTGAGTTGAATGCCGGGATACTGCTGTGCGAACTGTTGCATCGGTTCCGGCAGGATGTAAAGGATGGTGGATTCCCCTGCAGCGATGTTCAGGGTGCCGCTTTCCAGCGTACCGGTGTGAGCAGCGAAAGTGACGTCTAGATTGTCTATCCCCTCAACCAAGGGTTGGGCGAGCTGGAAAAGAACCTGTCCCTCCGGTGTCAGCTTGATCTTCGGTCCGCGCCGTTCGAACAGCACGATGCTCATCTCGCGTTCCAACGCCTGAATCTGCAACGTGATGGTTGGCTGACTCAAGCAGAGAGATTCAGCTGCCTCACTAATGCTGCCGGATTGCGCCGCGCGGCAAAAGGCTCGCAGTTGTTTCAGGCGGTTTTGTTTGTAATAGAGCTGAGACGCACAGGTCATGCTGTTGTTTCGCCTAAATCGGTATGCTTCGATTCTAGTAGAATATTAAAGAAATAAATATTAAAGATTGAAATAATTGCATTGCGGAAATATTTTGCCATATCTACGCACCTGCGTTCCCCCTTAAAGAAAGTGGCGCAAATATCGGCTACATCATTGGGAGATTCTGGGTGCAAGGCTTGGGTGACCTGCAAAATATTGCGATAGCCACGCTCTTTATGGCGGGCATGGGCGGCCTGCTGACGGCGCTGGTGTTGTTCGCCAACCGCAAGCTCTAGCAGAGCAGCCTGTCAGACTTATCCTGCTGGCGCGAACATCAAATTTCGTCCGGATGGCCCGGATAAGTGTGTAACACATTGATTATTGATGTATTATTCCCACATACGCACATCCAGGCTACCGCCATATCCCGCTTCATCCCCACCGACCGAAAGTCAAGCTACCTGCTGCACCCTCGATGGAGGATGGGCTGAACGAAGACCACTTGGCCCGATTCGTCGTGAATCGTCCCGGATCATGCCCGTTGCCAGGGGTGGCTTCGAACAGGCCTACAACGCCCAGGCGGGGTGGACGCCCCACGATGCTGGTGGTGGCCACGCACGTCACCCAGGCGCCCAACGACAAGGAACAGTTGGCTCCCCTGTTGGAGACCCCGCAAGCCCAGTCCGCGACCCGGAATGAAGTGAAGCAATTGATCACCGATACAGGCTATGCAAGCGAGAAGAACATCCACGCCTGCGAGAATGGCAAGATCGATCCCCTGCTGGCCGTGGCGCGGGAAGAAGCACCATCCGGGATGGCGGGAACGGCACAGCAAGCCGCCCCCGTTGCCGGAGGACGCCACGCCAATGCAGGCCATGGCGCACAAGCTCAAGACCCAAGTTGGACGCGCCACTTTGGAATCATCAAACAGGTCATGGGATTCCGGCAATTCTCCCTGCGCGAACTAGACAGCATCGGTGGCGAATGGACGCTGGTCTGCCTGGCTTGGAATGTGAAGCGCATGGCCGTATTGCTGATCTGGCTAGACTATCCCGGACACATGATCTCAAATAATCATGAGAGTAAAGAAAGAGGGAATGTG
>MGZB01000002.1 GCA_001801995.1 Gammaproteobacteria bacterium RIFOXYD12_FULL_61_37
CATCTGGACCGCCCCGGCCTAGCCTCTATGGAATCGGCTGTTCAGAATTCCCAGGCCTGGCCCGCAAGCCAGCAGCAATGCTGCATCGCGCTGGAATTTGCCGCTGACGCTATTCTCATCACCTCCCCCGAAGGCCGCATTCTCTATGCCAACCGGCGGGCCGCCGAAATGCTCGGCTATAGCCCTGAAGCCTTCGCCGGAATGGCTTTTCCGGCCATAGTCGCCCCTGCCGGTATCGAGCACGGACTCGGGCTGTTGGAGGCGCTGAAGAGACAAGGCAATCTGAGTGCCGAGATCGAAGTACGGCGCCAGGATGACACCTTTATTCTGACCGATCTCAACGTCAGCCTCTTGCCGGACGGTCACTTTTATATCGCCCTGCGCGACATCACCGCACGCAAGCGGGCCGAGATGTCGTTGCGGCACAAAGCCCACCATGACCACTTGACCGGCCTGCCCAATCGCGCCCTGTTCCTGGACCGCATCAATCATCAACTGGCCTATGCCCATCGCCGTTGCAGCCAGTTTGCCGTGCTCTTCATCGATCTGGATAACTTCAAAAGGGTCAACGACGGCCACGGCCATGGCGTGGGTGACGAGGTATTGAAGGAGGTCGCCCTGCGGCTCTGTAGCTGCATGCGCCAATCGGACACCGTGGCGCGGTTCGGCGGCGATGAATTCTATGCCATCCTCCACGACTTGGAGGTTTCTGCCGACGCTGCCGGGGTTGCACGCAAAATTCATGACCGGGTGGGACAGGCGATCCAATACGATGCCCAGACATTCCAGATTACCGCCAGCATCGGCATAGCCCTCTACCCGGACCACGGCACGGATGCATCCACCCTGATCAATGCTGCGGACAGGGCCATGTACCTGTCCAAATGGGGCAAAGGCGGCAACTATGCCTTTGCCGCCCCATGACCCGCCCTTAGTGCCTGTCCATGTTATTCCCAGACAGATCCTTACCGTTTTTTGGAGATTACGCCTATGCCATCCGTCAACTGCCGCCGGTGTGAGGGAACGGGGTCCTTTACGGATCGCCATCCCCTGACGAAGGAGAGTACCTGGTGCGCGGCCTGCGGCGGGTATGGGCGTCTCCAAATGCCCAACCCCGAGGCCATTTGCCAACGGTGCAACGGCACGGGGAAACACAGCGACCGCAATCCCAACAATGGCGCCCAGGACTGGTGTTCTGCCTGCTGCGGCACCGGTTACTTGAAATAGCCATATCCTTTCCTATGCCAGAACGGCGGGGTCTGCAAGTGCAGTCCGGGTTTCAGCGGCCGCCTGATTTGATACCATCGCGCTTTACCACACATCATGAGGCCTCCGGTGAAGCTCAGCGTCCAGGAATTCCGCGATTGGGAGCATAAGTCCATCACCCTGCTCGGCATGTCGGGGGTGGGCAAGACCCACCTCTCCACCCTGCTGCGCAAGAAGGGGTGGTTTCACTACTCCGGCGACTACCGCATCGGCACCCGTTATCTGGACGAGCCGATCCTCGACCTCATCAAGCAGCAGGCCATGCAGGTCCCCTTCCTGCGCGACCTGCTGCGCAACGACTGGATCTACATCCGCAACAACATCAAGGTGGACGACCTGGGGCCGGTGCTCTCCTTCGTCGGCAAGCTGGGCAATCCCGAACGGGGCGGCGTGCCCCTGGACGAATTCGTCAGCCGTCAGGCGGCCTACCGCGAAGCCGAGATCGCCGCCATGCGCGACGTGCCCGAGTTCATCCGCAAGGCGCGTGAGATCTACGGCTATCCCCATTTCGTCAACGACGTGGGCGGTTCCCTCTGCGAGCTGGAGGAGCCGGGCGTGATCGACCTGCTGGCCAAGCACAGCCTGATCCTCTACATCCAGGTCACCAACGCCGCCGAGGAGCAGAAGCTCATCGAGCGCGCCCAGAGCGACCCCAAGCCGCTCTACTACCGGCCGGAGTTCCTGCGCGAGCAGTTGGCGGTCTATCTGCAAGAGAAGGGGCTGGGCTTCGCGGCGGAGATCGAGCCCAACGACTTCACCCGCTGGGTCTTCCCGCGCCTCTTCCACAGCCGCATCCCCCGCTACGAGGCCATCGCCCGTCCCCACGGCTACACCGTGACCTCGGAAGAGGTGGCCAAGGTGCGCGACGAGGCCGATTTCATGGCGCTGATGGAAACGGCCATCACCCGCAACGCCGCCTGAGCCCGCGCGAGCCATGCCCATCGTTGCCCACAACGCCCTGCCCAGCTACGCCCGCCTGCGCGAGGAGGGAGTGACCGTGCTGGCCGGCGACAAGGCGGCCCAGCAGGACATCCGCGAGCTGCACATCGGCCTGCTCAACATGATGCCCGACGCCGCCCTGGAGGCGACGGAGCGCCAGTTTTTCCGCCTGGTGGGGGAGAGCAACCCCATCGCCCAGTTTTATCTCCACCCCTTCACCCTGGACGAGCTGCCGCGCGGGGAGAAGGCCCGCGCCCACATCGCCCGCTACTACGAATCCTTCGACGCCATCCGGGAGCAGGGTCTGGATGCCCTCATCATCACCGGCGCCAACCTGGTGGGACCCGATCTGGTCGATCAGCCCTTCTGGCGGCCCCTGATCCGGGTGATCGACTGGGCCTACGAGAGCGTCACCTCGACCCTCTGCTCCTGTCTCGCCACCCACGCGGTGATGCAGTTCCGTTACGGCCAGACCCGCGTGCGGCAGCCGGAGAAGATCTGGGGGGTCTTTTCCCACCGGGTGGTGGACAAGGGCCATCCCCTGGTGAGCGATGTCAACACCCGCTTCGATGTCCCCCACTCCCGCTGGAACGATGTCAGCCACGCCCAGTTCGAGGCGGCGGGACTGAACGTCCTGGCCGAGAGCGAAGAAGTCGGCGTTCACCTGGCCACCAGTGAGGACGGCCTGCGTTTCGTCTTCCTCCAGGGCCATCCCGAATACGACACCGTCTCCCTGCTCAAGGAGTTCAAGCGCGAGGTGGGCCATTGGGCCGAGGGCCAGAGGGACTACCCGCCCTTTCCCGAGAACTACCTGCAACAGCGGGAGAAGGCCCTGTTCAGCGAACACCGCCTGTTGCTCATGGAGGCGCGGGAGCAGGGGATGGACCCGCCCGAGTTTCCCGAGGCACTGGCCTCGGATCGCCTGGACAACACCTGGCACGACACCGGCGAGGCCCTGATCGGCAACTGGATGGGTTGCGTCTATCAGGTCACCAACAGCGACCGCCGTCTCCCTTTCATGGCGGGGGTCGATCCCAAGAACCCCCTGGGGCGCCGGGTAAAATCCGGGGGGTAATCCCCCAGGGTTTTCCAATCGTTGCTATAGTCGTTCTGTCCTAAAACGGAGGAAGAATGATGAAAAAGCTGTTCCTGGCCCTGCTGGCCCTTGTCGTACTGGCCGCCGGCGGCGGTCTCTTCTATCTCTATTCCAACATCAACAACCTGATCGTCGAGGCGGTGGAGACCTATGCCCCGCCCATCACCAAGAACAGCGTGACGCTGGATTCCTCCAGTGTTTCCTTCCTCTCCGGCGAGGGGAGCCTGAGCGGCCTGCGGATCGGCAATCCCGAGGGCTACAAGTCGCCCGAACTGTTCAAACTCAACAAGATCGGGGTGGCGATCGACCTGGAAACGATCACCCAGGATGTCATCGTCATCAAGCGCATCGAGATCCTCACCCCCGAACTGACCTATGAAAAGGGCGGCCCGGCGGGTTCCAACGTCGAGCAACTGGTCAAGAACATCAAGGCCTCCACCGCCGCCAAGGAGAAGGGCGCCCAGCCCGCAGCTTCCGGCGATGCCGGCAAGGGGGCGGAAAAGGCCCCGGCGAAGAAGGTCATCATCGACCTGGTCAGCGTCACCGACGGCAAGGTCAACGCCACCCTGCCCATGGTCGAGCAGGGGGTGCAGGTGGGCCTGCCCGCCATCACCGTGCGCAACATCGGCAGGAATACGGGTGGCGTCACCCCGGAAGAGGCCATGAAGATCGTCATGGGCCATATCCTGATGGTCGCCAACAACGCCGTCGCCGGTCCCCTCAATGAGTTGAAGGGCAAGGTGGTGGATAAGGTCAAGGAGGAACTGGAAAAGAAGGTGCCGGGATTGGGCGATTCCCTCAAGGGGGGCGATGTGAACAAGAAGCTCAAGGGGCTTTTCTAATTATTTCCCTCTCTTCTGCTTAGGCGTCGGGAGGGAGGTATTTTTTCAAGAATCCAGATCCTTGACCCAATCGAATACCGCCGGGTCTTCCTCACGTAACTGGATGTAGCGTTCCAGCACCCAGCTCCAGCGCGCCTCCTGGTCGCGGCAGAAGCGTTCGAGCCGCTCCGGGTCCAGCCGGTCGCCCTTGCGGAAGTGGATGTAACACTTGTTGCACAGCCGCAGCATCCAGCACTGGCCGCAGTGCCCGTGCAGGAAGGCGTCGTATTCGGCGAGGAAGGCGAAGATGGCCGCTTCGTCGAAGCCCTTCGCAACATGGCCGATGGGGCGGGTGGAGCCGACCCGCTCGCACATGTAGAGGCTGCCGTCCACGTCCACCATGCATTTGCCGTTGCCGGGGATGCATTGGCCGTCGCTGGAGGTGACCGGGTCCATGCGGCCCATCTCCCGCAGGTGCAGGTCGAAGAAGTCGTTCTTGAAGAAGTTGAGGGGAAAGTCGGTGGGCGACCGCTTTCCCGCCAGCAGGTTGCGGCGGAACTGTTCGAACAGCTCCTCCCGCTGCTGGAGGAAGATGGCACGGTTCCCCTTGTCCTTCATCTCCGGCGGCAGGTCGGAGGGGTAGGCATTGACCGAGGAGACGGCCATGCGGTGGTCGTGGAAGTATTGGGGGTTCTCCTCGATGAAGCGGTGGATCTTCACCAGCTCCACCGGCGGCGCGGCCACCAGGCTGTAGCTGACGCGGCGGGCGAAATAGCCGGGGTCCATCTCATGCAGGCGGCGGATGCCTTGCCAGGTCTTCTCGAAGCCGCCGGCCCCGTGCTTGAGCTGGCGGTAACGGTCGTTGATCTCGCGCGGCCCGTCGATGCTGAGGGTGAGACGGAAATCGTTCTCCACCAGGAAACGGCAATTCTCCTCGGACAGCAGCGAGCCGTTGCTGGTGCAGCGGAAGACGAGGGGTTTGTCCGTATGGGCGCGCATCCAGTCCACCGCCCGGCGCAGCAGGCCGGTCTCCATGAGGGGTTCGCCGCCGTAGAAGCCGAGGCTGTATTCGGCGCGGGGGAAGGCGAGCAGCCAGTCGAGGGCGGCCCGCAGGGTCTCCCAATCCATGCGCCGCTCGCTGTGGGTGCGCATGTCCTCGTAGGCCCCGGAGTAGGAGCAGTAGCGGCAACGGAAATTGCAGCGCTCGGTGATGTTGATGATCAGGTGGTCGGGACCCCGCTGGAGGATGTCCCGGCGTATCCCCTCGAAGCAGGCGCCGGGGAAGTTGGAGATGACCGGGCAGTCGTCCGAGAGATAGCCCTCGGCGCGGGCCGCCTCGATCTCCTGGAGCGCCCGTTGCCGGGATTCGGGGTCCAGGCTCACTGCCTCCTCGCCGCCGGGCAGGAGGCCGAATACCTCGGGGTCCAGCTCCAGGATCTCGTTGGTCCAGGTGTCGTAGACGTAATGGCCTTGGGCAGTTCGGATCTTCTTAATCAACATGGCCGTTCTCATCGAGGATTTCCCACTCGCCATCCAGTTGCACCGGGGTCTGGCCGAAGAACTCCCCGTCGAGCTGGAATTCGGCGGCATTGTGCTGGGTATGCAGGATCTCGCCCGTATCCGCGTCGAGCACGGAGACCGCGATCAGATAGCGCCCCGGATTGAAGGGCACGCCGCCCGGCAGGGTCGCCCGCGCCCGTTGCCTGCCTGCGCCGGAAAAGGCGGTCAGCTTCATGTTGAGCTGGGCGATGCCGCGCGTCTCCCGGTCGTGGAAAAGCAGGCTGAACCGGGTCCGGCGTCCGGGGGCGCTGATGGCCGCATCCAGGGTCAGGGTCAGCGGCTCGCGGCAGCCGAGGCGCGGGGTGCCGTCTGCCGTGGGGGGAAGCCCGGCGCTGCCTTCGACCCGCAACGACTCGATCCTCGCCCCCTCGCCGATGCCCGCCGTGCTGCCGCTCTTGCCGAACAGGGAGTAATACTTTTCGACCCCCCTCGGCACGTCCCGCCCCTGGTAGACCACCTGGCCCCGGTCGAGCACCATCAGGCTGGTGCTCAACCGGGCCACCTGGGACATGCTGTGGGAGACGAAGACCACGGCGCAGCGGGAGAGCAGCCGCTCCATGCGCAGATAGCACTTGGCGCGGAAGCCCACGTCGCCCACCGCCAGGATCTCGTCGATCAGCAGCAGGTCCGGCTCCATCTGCATGGCCACCGAAAAGGCCAGCCGCAAGGCCATGCCGGAGCTGTAGCTCTTCACCGGGCTGTCGATGAAGGGGCCGATCTCGCTGAAATCGACGATCTCGTCGAACTTGCGGTCGATCTCGCGCCGGGTCATGCCGAGGACGACGCCGTTGATATAGACGTTCTCCCGCCCCGACAGCGTGGTGTTGAACCCCGTGCCCAGCTCCAGCAGGGCGCCCGTGCGGCCCCGGATGGCGATGCGGCCCCCGTCGGGCTTGAAGATGCCGCTGAGCACCCTAAGCAGGGTGGATTTGCCCGCGCCGTTGGGGCCGACCACCCCCAGGCACTCGCCCCGCCGCAGGCTGAGGCTGGCGTCCCGCAAGGCCCAGATCTCCTGTTCGCGCAGCAGGGGTTCGGGCGCCGCCCGGCCCGACAGCTCGCGGGCGATATCCTTCGCCCCGTACCAGAGGGAACGCTTCAAGTCTTTGCAGAACTTGACCGAGAGATGCTCGGCGGTCATGACCAGATCGCCCGCGTTCATACCTTGGCCCGCTTGATGATGTGCGGCATGGAGAGGCGATAGACGGCCAGGCCCGCCACGAACAGCACCGCCGATGCCGCCGCGACCAGGGCAAAGGACCCGGACTGGCTGAGGGCGGTCCCGGTGATCAGTTCGCGGGTGGTGACCAGCAGGGGAGTGACCGGATTCCAGGCGTTCACCTTGGCCAGCAGGCCCTCCGCCGGTGTTGCGTAGGCCACGGGCGTAAGGAAGAACCAGAGGGAAATGCCGATGCCGAGGCCCATCTCCACGTCGTGATAGAGCATCCCCAGGGGGATCAAGGCCAAACCGATGACAAACCCGGCGATCAGCAGCAACAGCACAGCGAACGGCGCCAGGGCGAGGCTCCAGGAGAGGGGCAGTCCGTAATAGAGAAAGACGAACAGCAACAGCACCAGACGGATGGCGAAGTTGAACAGACATTCGCCCAGGCCGGCCAGGATCAGCGTCTCGCGCGGGAAACGGACCGCCGAGAGCATGCTCAGTGATGAATTCACCATCCGCAACGGGCTATGCACGGCGTCCACGAACCCCTGCCAAAGCAGGCTGCCGACCATGACGAAGGCCCCGTACTGAATGCCGACCCCCTTGCCGCTGATGATCTGCTGGGACTCCAGCAGTACGAAGGCGAGGGTGGTGACGATGGGTGGAACAAAGGCCCAGAAGAACCCCAGCAGGGTCTGCCGGTATTTGCCCTTGATATTGCGCACCAGGATGACCCAGGCCATCTCGCCGGAGGCCAGAAAATCCCGCGCCAGCGCCCGGAAAAAGGCCCAGGGGTGCCGCAGCTCGGAGTCTGGGGTGTAGACCGTCTCGGGTGGGATAGGAAGATTGTCCAAATGATTCAAGGGGATCAAGGGTCAGAAGGAAGAAACGGCGCCGCGCCGCGAAACCTCGCGGCGCGGCAGTCTCCTGCAATGTCAGCAAAGATCCGACGAGGCCTGGGATGAATCCGATCTCTCGTCGTTGCGGGTGCAGCGGCCGCATTTGCATTTACATTCGTCCGCTACCACCGGCGCCTGTTTCAGCGGTTTTTCCACCGCGCCTTTGAATGTGGGCTTGATCATGGTCGCCTCCAGAAAAGCTACTCGGGAATACTCGCCAAACCACCCCCGCCGATCCTTGCATGGCTCAAAGGTGGCTACCTAAACCCTAGTTCAGCCCCCCTCGGCTGTCCATGGCCGCCATTGCCCGCAGTCAATTCGGCGTGAAACAAACTCCATCCTTGACAATCGATGAAAGATGGAAAAGTTCCCTTGAAATCCGAAGATCCTGGACTAGAGTTAGTAGAGTGTCGTTAAGGAGCTGTTTCGCCGTTTCCCGATGGACAACAGTGGGTTACGGTGGGGTGAGAGGCGGTGGCCGGTGTCGGCTGTCAGGGGTCAAGGCCGGTTCACTGTGTGGCGTTGCATCGACTGAACAGGGGGGGTTCTAATGAAACCGACGCAAAATACCTGCTGTCCGACGGTGGGTGAGATTTACCGGGATTTTCTGAATCGCAGCTTTATTGTCTTGAAGGCGGCGAATGTTGTACTCATCGAATATGCCGACGGGCAGTTCAAACGTCTGCAACCGAATGAGTGGAGCCAGTTAAGGCCGCGTTCCGCGCTGTTCTGATTTTCAGGGGCCTCTGAAATCCCTGCCAGGGAGTTTCCGGAGGCCCCTTTTTCATTGTCCGCATTTTTTCTGAATCCATTCAGCAGAGCAGGTTGCCGTGAAAATCGAGAACCTTATGGGGGCCTGCGTGGGGACTCCCTTGCTTAAAAATGCTTGAAAAAGGCCGCCCGGCCCACAGATTGGGGATAACCACGCAGTAACCGGAGTTATTTCCCATGAGAATGGACAAACTGACCAGCAAGTTCCAGATGGCCCTGTCGGACGCCCAGAGTCTGGCCGTGGGCCGCGACCATCAATTCATCGAACCCGTCCACCTGATGTCGGCCCTGCTGGACCAGGAGGGCGGTTCGATCCGGCCCCTTCTGGTCAAGGCGGGGGTCAATGTCAACCAACTGCGCTCGGGGCTGGGCGATGCCCTGGAACGCCTGCCCAGCGTCCAGGGGGCGGGGGGCGACCTGCACGTTTCCAACGACCTGGGCAAACTGCTCAACCAGACCGACAAGCTGGCCCAGCAGCGCAAGGACCAGTACATCTCTTCTGAACTCTTCATCCTGGCCGCCGTACAGGACAAGGGCAACCTGGGCGAGCTGCTGCGCAAGGCCGGGGCCAATGCCAAGGCGCTGGAAAAGGCGGTGGAGGAACTGCGCGGCGGCCAGACGGTGGATGACCCCAATGCCGAGGAGCAGCGCCAGGCCCTGGAGAAATACTGCATCGACCTGACCCAGCGGGCCGAGCAGGGCAAGCTCGATCCGGTGATCGGCCGCGACGATGAGATCCGCCGTGCCATCCAGGTATTGCAGCGGCGCACCAAGAACAACCCGGTGCTGATCGGCGAACCCGGCGTGGGCAAGACCGCCATCGTCGAGGGGCTGGCCCAGCGCATCATCAACGGCGAGGTGCCCGAGGGTCTCAAGCACAAGCGGGTGCTGGCCCTGGACATGGGCGCCCTCATCGCCGGGGCCAAGTTCCGGGGCGAGTTTGAGGAACGCCTCAAGGCCGTGCTCAAGGACCTCTCCAAACAAGAGGGGCAGATCATCCTCTTCATCGACGAACTGCACACCATGGTCGGCGCGGGCAAGGCGGAAGGGGCCATGGACGCAGGCAACATGCTCAAGCCCGCCCTGGCCCGGGGCGAGCTGCACTGCATCGGCGCCACCACGCTCGACGAATACCGCAAATACGTGGAGAAGGATGCCGCCCTGGAGCGCCGCTTCCAGAAGGTCCTGGTGTTGGAACCCACGGTCGAAGACACCATCGCCATCCTGCGCGGCCTCAAGGAACGCTACGAGGTCCATCACGGCGTCGAGATCACCGATCCCGCCATCGTCGCCGCCGCCACGCTTTCTCATCGATACATCGCCGATCGCCAGCTCCCCGACAAGGCCATCGACCTGATGGACGAGGCCGCCTCCCGCATCCGCATGGAGATCGACTCCATGCCCGAGGAGATGGACAAGCTGGCCCGGCGGCTGATTCAGCTCAAGATCGAACGCGAGGCCCTGAAGAAAGAGCAGGACGAGGCGTCGAAAAAACGCCTGGCCGACCTGCAAGGCCTGATCGCGGACTTGGAACGGGAGTTTTCGGATCTGGAAGAGATCTGGAAATCGGAAAAGGCCTCCATGCAGGGGGCCGCCCACGTCAAGGAAGAGCTGGAACGCGCCCGCCAGGAGTTCGAGACCGCCCGCCGCGCCAACGACCTGCAACGCATGGCCGAGCTGCAATACGGCCGCATCCCCGAGTTGGAGAAGCAGCTCGCCGCCGCCTCCCAGGCCGAAAAGAAAGAGACCACTCTGCTGCGCAACCACGTCAGTGAAGAGGAGATCGCCGAGGTCGTTTCCAAATGGACCGGCATCCCCGTCGCCAAGATGCTGGAGGGCGAGAGGGACAAGCTCCTGCGCATGGAGGACATGCTGGCCAAGCGTGTCGTGGGCCAGACCGAGGCCGTCACCGCCGTGGCCAACGCCATCCGCCGCTCCCGTGCCGGGCTGGCCGATCCCAACCGGCCTATCGGCTCCTTCCTCTTCCTCGGCCCCACCGGCGTCGGCAAGACCGAACTCTGCAAGGCCCTGGCCGAATTCCTGTTCGACACCGAAGAGGCCATGATCCGCATCGACATGTCCGAATTCATGGAAAAGCACTCCGTGGCAAGGCTCATCGGCGCGCCCCCCGGCTACGTCGGCTACGAAGAGGGCGGCTACCTCACCGAGGCCGTGCGGCGCAGGCCCTACAGCGTGATCTTGATGGACGAAGTGGAAAAGGCCCACCCTGATGTCTTCAACGTCCTGCTGCAAGTCCTCGACGACGGCCGCCTAACCGACGGCCAAGGCCGCACCGTGGACTTCAAGAACTGCGTGGTGGTCATGACCTCCAATCTGGGTTCGGAAGTCATCCAGCAGATGGCGGGAGAACAAAATTACGACCGGATGAAATCCGCCGTAATGGAAATCGTCGGCCACCATTTCCGCCCCGAATTCATCAACCGCGTCGATGAATCCGTGGTCTTCCATCCCCTGGGCCGCGACCAGATCCGCGCCATCGCCGCCATCCAGATCGGCTACCTGCGCAAACGGCTGCAAGACCGCGACCTGCGGCTGGAGATCAGCAACGCCGCTTTGGATAAATTGGGTGAAGCCGGCTTCGACCCGGTCTATGGCGCCAGGCCCTTGAAGAGAGCCATCCAGCAACAACTGGAAAACCCCCTGGCCCAACGCCTCCTGCGCGGCGAGTTCGGGCCGGGGGATGGGATTCGGGTGGAGGTCAGGGGCGGGGAACTCATTTTTACCAAGGAGGGGGCGGCTTGACGAACCGGCGCCGGGCCGGGCGGTTGACTTGGCCCGGCGCTATACTCGTTCAAACTCAGGGGACCACGAGGGAATATAGATGATGATCATCGCTTGGCGCACTGTAGGGATTGGTGCTTGAGTATGTCTGGTACGCTCTACAATTTCGATTGGGACCCAAACAAGGCTCGGATAAATCTCCGCAAGCACGGCGTTTCCTTCCGTCTCTCGACTTCGGTGCTGCGTGATCCCTTGGCTTTGACGATCTACGACAAGGACCACAGCGGAAGCGAGGAGCGCTGGATAACCCTGGGCAGGGCCGGAAACGGCCAAATACTGGTAGTAATCCACACATGGAAATGGATCGGGTTAATTCGGGGACAGACCACAATTATGAACACCTATAAAACCTATGCCGAAATCGACGCATCAGGGCGGGTTGTGCTTGAAGGACTTCCCTTTCGCAAAGGCACCCTGGTGGAAGTCCTGCTTGTAGATCAAAGCCGACATCCGGAGGAAAGGGCCGAGTCCTGGCGGGCTCTTATGCGTCATGTGCAGGGATTGCCGCAGTCTGCGAATATTTCCGATGAATACATCGCGGCGGAGATCAAGCAAGTACGAAATGCCCGATGAGGGTTGTTATTGATACCAACATTCTGGTATCTGCGGTCATCCGGGATCGCCTCCCTGAGCGCGTATTGCTTTGGTGCCTGCGTCAGGCGGATATCGACTGGTTGGTGACGCAGGCGATCATGGATGAATACCTGGAGGTCATACGCCGCCCGAAATTTGGGCTATCGGCAGCCACGATAGCTTGGTGGGCGGAATTGCTCGTCGCGGATACCCGCATGATCCGGCCCAAACTGAATATCGACTTTCCCCGTGACCGCAAGGACGCACCCTTTCTCGTTTGCGCCTAGTCGGGCGAGGCGGATTATCTGATCACGGGCGATGGCGATTTCACTGAGGCCCAGTCTCTCATCAATACCCGGATCGTCTCAGTACGCGGTTTTGCGGAGGCGGTTGCCCCCGAATTGCTGGCGCTGAATTGATGTTCTGACAAAACAGGGGATAGACCACGGTTTTTCTGTTCCCCTTCAGATGACGGCTCAAGGTCACACTCAAAAACCGTGGTCTGTCCCCTGTTTTCCTATACTCATCACCCAACCTGTTGAATAAGAAATGCCCCATGTCAGCGATCCCATTCGATTTGAACGATATTCACGCAGAGCCTTCTGATGAGCAATTGGCGCTGTTAATGAGCGCAGTGGCCGAAGAGGCCGCAGAAAGGCAGCAGAGGCTAAGGCACAATTGATGGAACACCTGTGCGCCGAGGTCGAAAAAGCGGTGGCAAGGCAAAATGGTCAATGATTGACGCGATGAGGCCACGGTTAATCGTGGTCGCTGGCCCCAATGGGTCGGGGAAGACTTCTATAACCGAACAACTCCTGAGCATCCCAATCCCGTGCGCGAGCCGGGTGTTCTGGAAGAACACCTGGATGAGCATCCGAGAGTTCTGTTTCTTGAGAGACACGAATGGATGCAGGGCTGGGTCTACGTCAACCCATCTCTTCCACTGGCAAAACCTTGCGGTTATGGTCCATAACATCATTAAACCCATCTGGCACAGGTTTGAATGGTCTGTCGGGTGAGCGATAGCTGCTCTGGAACTGCCGTAGCGCCTGCACGTCGATCTCGCCGATCACGCAATAGTCGGTGATGCCCCCCTTGACCCGCAGCACATCACGTTGCCAGCTTTCCTTGAATGGTGCGCGAATACGGCTGTCTCCATATTTTCGGTCGTTGCACTGGATGATGTAGGCGTGCATGTCCAGCGCGGCGGACTCCACCAGCGCGTTGAAGGTTTCGGTGTCCTGGTTCCATTCCGGCACGAACAGGGCGTCCACCTTGCCGCGCAGGGCTGCGCGGTAGCTGATGTTGGTGAGTTCGCTGCATACCAACAGGGCGAAGCGGAATTCTCCGTGCTGAATGATCGGTGGTGTTTTCCACGGCTTGTCCGGCTTCATCTCCAGCCCGGACAGACGTTGCAGCTCCTGCTCTTCGAGCAAAGCCGGGCGCTGTTTGTCCTGGCGATAAATCATGATCGAAGGGAAGCCCAGGCCATCATGCGGCAGGGCTGCCCATACCTGATTACGTACCCGAGATTTGCTTGTGTGCAGGTATTCGATGCCGGTAATCAGCGAGATGCCTCGGCCAAGCAATTTTCGGGCAATGCGGATGAACCAATGCGCAGGCAGCGCCAGCTCGGGCAGGATGAGGTAACGGCTGTGCTGTGGCTGCGAAATCACATGGTCCAGCATGCGATTCAGCCGTGCGTAACGGTCAGCATCCGGGTCGGGCCGTCGGGTGACCGCTGCTGTCCAGCTACTCATGTGCGTCTTCCAGCTAGAAACCGCAATACCGTATTTGTGTGAGGTAGTACCGTCCGGGATCTGCAACACGCCATGTTTATCAAAGCAAGGCGCTTTCTTGCTGAGGCTGAATCCCCGCACGGCGAGCACCACGGCTTGCATGTCTGACTGCCCAGATTCGGCATAGGCATCCTTGTTCAAGATGAACAGCTCCGGCAGGTTGAATGGGCGCGTTGCAAAGAGCAGCCCATGCGGCAGTCCCTTGAGCTTGATCCACTTGGCAAGCTGCCGGTTGCCTTCAATCACGGTGTCCGGCAACAGCTCAGCGGATTCGGCACAGTTGGCGACGGTTTTCTTTGTTGGAATACCGCGTTGGGCAACCATCTCGGTCGGCAGGCCGATGAATCGGAACGGCAGGTGCGCGAGGTCGAACGAGAACAGCCGCGCTTGCTGTGTTTGAAAGTCTTTATCCGATAGTGGCCAGGACGGGAAGGTTTCGAAATCCGCCGGATGGCAGTCCGCCATGTACGCTACCCACGCTTGTTTTCCAGACTTGGACAGACGGGGTGGAAATGCGGCGGTGATGCTCTCGCGCACGCTGGTAAACATCTGTTCCCGCCAGCGGGCAATCACCTGTTCCTTGGCGGGTGCCTTTTCATCAGGACAAGCCTTGATGCGAATATCACAACGCTCACTGACCTGCTTGCATAGCTTTTCGAGCGCCCCAATGATCCCGCGCAGATCGGCAAAGTCCTCACAGGCAGTTGCCAGACGGATCACACGCGGCAGGTAAACGGCCAGATCGAAAAACTGTGGCAGTACCAGAACGTGCTGGGTAAAAGCGCGAAAGAACGCCCGGCGATGCGCTTGCCAGGCTTCGGGTAGCAGATCGCGTTCGTAGGCTTCAAAGTCGCGCAGCTTGATGGCAAATCCTGCCCGGCGCATGGTCAGCGCGTCGGCCTTGCGCAGGTTATCGGCGGCTTCACCATCGCTCTGGGTCGCGGCGAGCAGGTCGGTGCCAACGTGCCTGGCTGACCGGGGAAGCCGGGGCATGGCGCGCCATTCGCTGGCGCGTTCATGAATCTGGTGTGCTATGGCATCCACCAATGTTTTGCCGGGCTCATCTGCCAGCATGAACACCTTGTTCTTTGCATTGGCAAAGTGGATCTGGCTTTTACTCTCGCCCTGATTGAGGTAATCGGGCTGAAAACAGATTTGCTTGTGCTCCTGGCCGAGCACCCAACCCAGTTTTCCGTTTGCGCGGGCAAACAGCCATTCCCACAACTCGACGGTGGAGCGGAAGTCAGCGCCGTTCTCCATGACCAGCAAAATGTCGTCCACATAGCGGCCGTAATAAAGCGGGGCAACCTGCTGCTCGACGATGCGATCCAATTCGACCAGTGCCACGTTGGCGACGACGGCGGACGCTGGCAAGCCAACCGGCAAGCCATTTTTCAAAGGTGTCGCTGCTGCCCATGTCTGCAAGGCCTGGATGAGCAGGCGGTTGAGCTTGGCCTGTTCATCGCTGAGATCCAGTCCCAGTACACCCTTCACGAAGACGGGATTGAGCATGAAGCCGGGGTTCAGCTTGTGGTAGAAGGAGCTGACATCCGCCGTGAGGGCCACGATTTTTTTGCCCGCATCCAGTGCTGTGCGCATGGCGTCAATGCCCTTGTCACGCCAGTCGCGGAAGGGCTTGAGATACGGCTTGAAAGTCCCTAACGAAAGCTTATTGATGTCCTTCTTCCCGGTCTCCTTGCGGCGCAGCCGGTTACCAAAGGCACAATCCGTCAGTTTTTCATCGAACTGGTGGCCGACTTCGAGCATCCACAGGGTGGAAAGCACATGGAAATCAAGGCTGCATTTGGCCATTACCCGAAATTCGGCTTTGGGTTTATGGGGCTCATCCTGGTCGGCCAACGAGCGGCAAGCATGTTCCCATTCTTCTGCCGGCGAAGAAAAGATCAGGCCGTTGCCATGCTTTTGCCGGTATTTTTTCCAGGCCGCCATGTCCACGGCCTTTGTGACCAGCGTCCAGCTGCCGATGAAATTTGGCGAAGTCACCCAGGACTCGTCATCACTGTTGATTTGCGCAAGTAAGGCAGAGAGATTCGCGTGGAGGTCTTTCTCGTAGTCTGCAATCGCGTCCAACGATGCGTGGGATGAATAATACAGATCGACTTTGGCTTTACGGTAAGCGAGGCCAAGGTCTTGAAGGGTAGTCATTCACTTTTCCTTTCCCGCAACAGCTGCAAGTCCTGTTCAATCTCCTTGATTTTAGGCAGGATAATAGAGGACGTACCACAATTTCTGATCAACCTCGCGGGCCAGGAATTACGGGCAAACCCCGATATCTTCTCGCTCATTCGCCAACCTGCCTCAGCGCTGCCTCTACTAATCCAGGGCTCAGTCTTGATCCAACGGCGAGGACTCGTTCTACCAAGGGACGTGCGGCGGGAATAAGCCCCCGGTTACGAGAACGCAGGATGATTCCGAGGGTTCCAATAAGCGGGATTCCAAGCGATTGAGCACAGGCCCGCGCTTCTCCATCGTCCAAGACGGCCACGCAATTATGGGCGAGAGAACGCGATAGAACTTGTGACTCGCCAGCGCCCAAATCCCAATGGGCCACGGACGGCGACAAGGGGACATCGGCAACGTCGCGCGCCTTCGCCCAAGCAAGGGTCGAGTCTGTTGTTGGATCCTCATCCGCGCCTGCCGTGATTTCGACAATGACGCTGTGCGGAACCGCTATCGACGCCCTAAGCATCTCCAGCAAGTCCAGCCGCCCAATCTTTCCCAGGACGATCAGGGGAGAGGCGTTGACGACCCAGGGTTTAGAGTTCGCCATGAGTCTCTTGCTGAAGCTCGTCCAGCGTCACCTGGATCGCCGGTACATTGCGACGGAATAGCTCATCCAGAAATCGCGCCCGCCCGATGCTCAGTATTTCACACGCCTTGGATTGAGAAATGCGCTGCTCCGCATACCACTGGACCACTGCGGCGATCTTCAGCTCTTCGGAGAATGCCTTGGGACTGAGGCGCAGAGCGGAAAAAGCGCCTGGCTCAAAGTCCAATACGATTTGCGTCATTCGCTTTCTCCCGATTGAAACGATAGTCTGGTTGCAGTGACAGTTTACTGAATTAACCGGGAACCAGGATTCTTGGCCAGGGTGACGATCAATCCAGAATATAAGCGGTCGCAGACAGTTCCTTGGGAATCCGGACAACTACGTCGTTGGGTTCGTATCGGATGTTGATCATGACGTCATTACCGTTGGCATCAGGTTGCCTTGAAGTGTACGCCGCCGCGCCCCAGCCTTCCAACATCAGGTGTTTCAGGAGGTGACAGGCATGGAGCGGTACGAACAGATGAAGTCGGCCGTCATGACGATTGTCGGCCGCCATTGTCGCCATCCAGATCGGCTACCTGCGCAAACGGCTGCAAGACCGCGACCTTGCGAACCCCGTTGTCGAAGGGGAGCCCAAAGGATAACCTCTTTTAGAAAGGTCAACTACTGAAAGGAAAAATCCCCATGCAAGTCAGTCTAGCCGAAGCCGAGACCCAGCTTCCCCGTTCTCTGCTAGGCGAGGACGCTTGGTGGCTACGCCGCGCCACCTCATCGATACCCACATTCTTTTCTGGTGGATGACCGCCAAGCCCACACTGGGCGAGGAGATCACCCGGAAGTTGCAGGAGGCCGATGTCGCCGTCAGCTTCCATCAACCTCAGCTATCGGATCAGGCTGCGATTGATGATTCTGGAGAATGAGATCGTCTTGGTCGATGTGGGGAGCCATGATGAGGTGTATTGATCCGGATCATCACGGCAAGAAATATTACTCGATGGCAGCGCCGAAATGACTGACCTCGGCGAACTGATCCATGAGGCCCATGATGCCGCTGGTCCGGTACAGGTCTACCAGCAGGGCCTGCGGCGCTATCTGACCTTCGGCAACCGGGTCGAACAGAGTTGCCTGAATCTCGAAACGCCGCACAGCCCCGAGCATGTCTATGTGCAGGCGATGCTGCTGGCGACACTGCTGCATGGCGCCATGCATCGGGTTCTGGTACTCGGGCTCGGCGGGGGCAGTCTGGTTCGGGGCCTGCGGGTGCTCGATCACCGGGTGGACATCGATGCGGTCGAACAGCGCCGTGCGGTGATCGAGGTCGCCGCGAGCCACTTCTCGGTGCGCCCCCGGCGGAACCTGAGGATACATTGCTGCGACGCGGGGGATTTTCTGGCCGGTTCCCCGGACAGCTACGACCTGATCTTCGCCGACCTCTACTTGGCCGACCGTATGCACCCCGTGCAGGCCGAACAGGCGTTTATCGAACGCTGCCGCAGGCAACTCGGCCCCTCCGGCCTCTTCGTCGCCAATCTCTGGTGCAGCGAGTTTCGCGGCAGCGTGCAGCAGCGCAGGCTCCTCGACGAGGCATTCGAAGAGCGCGTTCTCTATCTACAAGTGCAGGGGGGAAACGTAATCGCCTTCGCCTTTTCGGGCCGGCCGTTGGCCCTGGATCGCAAGGGGCTGTACGAGAAAGCCCAAGAGCTTGGCCAGATGCTGGCGGCGCCGATGCAGCGGCACGCCCGCAACTTCTGGCGTCAGAACGCCGAAGGCTATCTGCGTATTCGCCAGCAGAACGAGGGTGTGGAGTGAATGGCGCCGAACGGCGCTATAGACGGCATGGGCCCGCCCTATATCCAATGGGGTCCCCGTCGATCCTGTGATAGCTCAGGCAGCATCATTGAACTAATTCACCAGCGTTAGGGGGCCAGGGCCAGGGGGCGGCTGTAGGATTATCGGGTAGAATGCGGGCCATTCCCCGGCGGGGGATCTTCTGGAATACCCGGCATGCTGCGACTGACCGAAATCAAGCTTCCCCTCGACCACCCCGAAGGCGCGATCCAGGCCGCCATCCTCGCGCGGCTGGGCATCGATGCCGATGAACTGATCGGCTATTCCATCGCCCGGCGTGGTCATGACGCCCGCAAGCCATCGGCGATCCGGTTCGTCTACACCCTGGATGTGGAGGTGAGGGACGAACTGGGGCTGCTCCAGCGCCACGGCAAAGACCCCCATCTCTCCCTCGCCCCGGACACCAACTATCGTTTCCCAACCCAGGCGCCGGCCGGTCTGAGCGAACGCCCGGTGGTGATCGGCACCGGCCCGGCGGGGTTGTTCGCCGGGCTGATCCTGGCGCAGATGGGGTTCCGGCCGATCATCCTGGAACGGGGCAAGGCGGTGCGCGAACGGGCCAAGGACACCTTCGCCCTCTGGCGGGAGGGCAGGCTCGACCCCGAATCCAACGTGCAGTTCGGCGAGGGCGGCGCGGGCACCTTTTCCGACGGCAAGCTCCATACCCAGATCAAGGACCCGCGCCACCTGGGCCGAAAGGTCCTGACGGAGTTCGTCAAGGCAGGCGCCCCGCCGGAGATCCTCTATGTGAGCAAGCCGCACATCGGCACCTTCCGTCTGGTGTCGATGGTGGAAAAGATGCGCGCCAGCATCGAATCCCTGGGCGGGGAGATCCGCTTCCAGAGCCGGGTGGACGATATCGACATCGACGGCGGCCAGGTGCGCGGCCTGGTGCTCGCCAGCGGCGAACGCATCGCCGCCAGTCACGTCGTGCTGGCCATCGGCCACAGCGCACGCGACACCTTCCAGATGCTCCATGACCGGGGCGTGCATATCGAGCCCAAGCCCTTCTCCATCGGCTTCCGCATCGAACATCCCCAATCACTGATCGACGCCTGCCGCTTCGGCAAGAACGCCGGCAACCCCTTGCTGGGCGCCGCCGATTACAAGCTGGTCCATCACTGCGGCAATGGCCGTTCGGTCTACAGCTTCTGCATGTGTCCGGGCGGCCAGGTGGTGGCGGCCACATCGGAGCCGGGCCGGGTCGTGACCAACGGCATGAGCCAGTATTCCCGCAGCGAACGCAACGCCAACAGCGGCATCGTGGTCGATGTGACGCCCGCCGATTACCCCGGCCATCCCCTGGCGGGCATCACCTTCCAGCGCCAGTGGGAGGAACGCGCCTTTGCACTGGGCGGCGGCAATTACCGGGCGCCGGGCCAGCTTGTGGGCGACTTTCTCGCCGGCAGACCCTCCACGGCCCTCGGCTCGGTCCAGCCGTCCTACACCCCTGGTGTGCATCCGACCGATCTGAGCACCGCCCTGCCGGATTACGCCATCGCCGCGATCCGCGAGGCCATCCCCGCCTTTGATAAACAAATCAAAGGCTTCGCCATGCACGACGCCGTCCTGACCGGCGTGGAGACACGCACCTCCTCCCCCGTCCGCATCACGCGCAACGACGATTGCCAGAGCCTGAATACGCGGGGCCTCTACCCCGCCGGAGAAGGCGCGGGCTACGCCGGAGGGATTCTTTCGGCGGCGGTGGATGGCATCAAGGTGGCGGAGGCCCTGGCCTTGAGCATGATCGGGACAGGCCGGTTTCCCCATGGTCGATGATCTCCCCGACTGGCACAGTCTGACCGTTCCGGCCGCCTTGGGCGCCCTGCAAAGCGATGCTGTTCAGGGTCTCTCCCAAATGGAAGCGGAGTGCCGCCTGGAGCGTTTCGGCGAGAACCGCCTGGCCGAGGCGCGGCCTCGGCCGGTCTGGCTCCGGTTTCTGGACCAGTTCCGCAATCTGCTGGTGATCGTGTTGGTCGCTGCCGCCGGGCTGGCCTGGGCGGTGGGCGACATCAAGGACGCGGTGGTGATCCTGGTGGTGGTGGCGCTCAATGCCCTGCTCGGTTTCAGCCAGGAATACCGGGCCGAGAAGACCCTGGCCGCGCTCAAGAAGATGTTCTCGGCGCGGGCGCGGGTCCGGCGCGGCGGCCGGGTGGAGGAGATCGAAACGACCCTGCTGGTTCCCGGCGACATCGTTCTGCTGGAGGCGGGAGACCGGGCCCCGGCGGATGGCCGGTTGCTGGTCTCGCATAATCTGGAGATGGACGAGGCGGCCCTGACCGGCGAATCCCATTCGGTCGGCAAGCATATCGAGGCCCTGGAGCAGGAGGCACTGCCCCTGGGGGATCGCCTCAACCTCCTGTTCATGAACACGGTGGTCACCCGAGGGCGCGCGGAGCTGCTGGTGACCGCCACCGGCATGGAAACGGAGATGGGGCGGCTCGCGGGCATGATCGCCGTGGCGCCGGAGTCCGCCACGCCCTTGCAGCGGCGGCTCGAAGCCCTGGGCAAACGCCTGGCCCTGGTCGCCGGGTTCGTGGTGGTTCTGATCTTCCTGTCGGACCTGCTGCGCGGCCAGCCCTGGGCCGACGCGGCCTTGAGGGCTGTGGCCCTGGCCGTGGCAGCCATCCCCGAGGGCCTGCCTGCGGTGGTTACCCTGACCCTGGCCATCGGCATGTGGCGCATGGCGAAGAGCCGGGCGGTGGTGAAGCGGCTGGCGGCGGTGGAGACCCTGGGCTCGACCACGGTGATCTGCACCGACAAGACCGGCACCCTGACCCTGAATCAGATGACCGCCCGCGCGGGCTGGCTGGCCGGTGACCGGTTCCGGGTGAGCGGCGAGGGGTACGGCCCTGCGGGTGAGATTCTGTTTGAACGGCCCCTCTCCGGGCTGCGGGATTTCCTGCTGCCCATGGCCCTCTGCACCGAGTCGCGAGTGCGGGACGGCAAGCTGCTGGGCGATCCCACCGAGGGCGCCCTCTGGGTGCTGGCGCAAAAGGGGGGGCTGGACCCCGAATCGGAACAGGAGCGGCTGCCCCGCATCGCCGAGATTCCCTTCGACTCTGCCCATAAATACATGGCCAGCTTTCACCATGACGGCGAATGGGTGCGGATGTTCATCAAGGGGGCGCCGGATGTCCTGCTGGCCCGGTGCGCGGCCTGGCAGACGGCGTCCGGTCCGGAGGCGCTGGCCGGGGGGGCGCGGGAGCGGATCGAGGCGGAAAACGACGATCTGGCCCGGCAGGCCCTGCGGGTGCTGGCCGTGGCCGGCCGCCGGATTCCGGCGCGGGATTTCGATCCGGCGGGGGATCTCTGGGCCTGGACGGAGGGCTGGACCTTTCTGGGTCTGGTCGGGCTCATGGACCCGCCTCGCCCCGAGGCGAGGGCCGCCATCGAGGAGTGCCGCCGGGCGGGGATCGGGGTGAAGATGATCACCGGCGACCACAGGGCCACCGCTGCCGCCGTCGGCCGGGAGCTGGGCCTGACCGGGGAGGTGGTCGAGGGCGTGGATCTGGACGCCATGAGCGAGGAGGAACTCGCCCGCCGCATCGAAGGCATCGCGGTCTTCGCCCGCGTGGCGCCCGAGCACAAGGTGAAGATCGTCAACGCCCTCCGGGCCATCGGTCATGTGACGGCAATGACCGGCGACGGGGTCAACGACGCCCCGGCGCTCAAGGCGGCCGACATCGGCGTGGCCATGGGCGACACCGGCACGGAGGTGACCAAGGAGGCGGCCACCCTGGTGCTGACCGACGACAACTTTGCCACCATCGTCAAGGCGGTGGAGGAGGGGCGCGTCATCTACGACAACATCGTCAAGTTCGTGCGCTTCCAGCTTGCCACCAACATCGGCGCCATCCTGACCGTGAGCGCCGCCGCCATCCTGGGGATGCCGACCCCCTTCACCGCCGTGCAGATCCTCTGGATCAACATCATCATGGACGGCCCGCCGGCCATGACCCTCGGGGTCGAGCCCGCGCGTCCGGGGATCATGCGCGAGCTGCCTCTCCGGCGTGACCGGCAGATCCTGGACATGGCACGGCTGGCGAGGCTGGTCCTGCACGGGGCGGTGATGATGGCCGGCGTCATCTGGATGTTCGGGCGGGGGCTGGAATCGGGCGGGACCGGGCATGGCGTGACCCTGGCGTTCACCACTTTCGTGCTGTTTCAGTTCTTCAATGTCCTGAATGCCCGCGCCGAGCATGAGAGCGCCTTCAACGCCCACTTCCTCGGCAACGGGAAACTCTGGGCCGCCCTGGCCAGCGTGCTCGCGCTCCAGGTGCTGGTGGTGCAGTGGGAGCCGGCCCAGGCCATCTTCCATACCAGCGGCCTGAACCCGCAGGATTGGGGACTCGCGGCCCTGACCGCCTCCAGCCTGTTGCTGCTGGAAGAGGGGCGCAAGCTCCTGGTCCGGTTCCTGGGCCGGGCGAAGTGACCGGCCGCCTCTCTCCATGGGGGCCTTGGGTTTGGTTCAGCCATCCGTGAATAGTGCTACAATCCTGGCCACTTTAACCCCTAGGCCGTGCGCCCTTCCGGCGATGGACGGCTAACCCGATGGATATATTTTTAATATTTCTCCTTATTCTCATCAATGGCATCTTTGCCATGTCGGAAATCGCCGTTGTTTCATCCCGCAAGTCCAGGCTCCGGAACCTGGCCGACGACGGCAGTCTGGGGGCCAAGGCGGCACTCTCCCTGCACCATGACCCTTCCAGCTTCTTTTCCACCATCCAGGTAGGCATCACCTCCATCGGCATCCTCAGCGGCGCCATCGGCGAGGCCGCGATCTCGGACCCCTTGGCGGCCTGGCTGTCGGGCTTTCCCTTCCTGATGGACCACGCCAAATACATCGCCCTGGCCATTACCGTGGTCGGCTTGACCTATTTCTCGGTGGTGATCGGCGAGCTGGTGCCGAAGCGGCTCGCCCTGCTCGCGCCGGAAGGGATTGCATCCCTTATCTCGCGCCCCATGATGCTGCTGGCCCGGATCACCCATCCGCTGGTGGTCATCCTTTCGGCTTCCTGTTCGGGGATATTGAGGCTCCTGGGGGCGCGCAGACGGGATGAGCCCCCCGTGACCGACGACGAGATCAAGGTATTGATGGAACAGGGGGCCGAGGCAGGGGTGTTCCACGAGAGCGAGCAGGAGATCGTCTCCAATGTGCTGCGGCTCGATGAACAGCGTATCGCCGCCATCATGACCCCCCGCCGCGATATGTTCGTGGTCGATCTGGACGAGGACGAGGAAATCGTCCGTCAGAGCATCGTCGATTCCGGCTACTCCCGGCTGATCGTCTGCCGCGATGGGCTGGACAATATCCTGGGCATCCTCCAGACCGGCGATCTTCTGAAAAAGGCACTGCCTGGCCATGTCATCTCGGCGTCGGATGTGGAATCGGTGCTGCACCCGCCCCTTTATGTGCCCTCGTCGGTGACCACGACTCAATTATTGGAGAGCTTCCGCCGGGCGAGCCTCCAATTCGCCCTGATCGTGGATGAGTACGGCGACGTGCAGGGCCTGGTGACCCTGACCGATGTGCTGGTTGCCATCGTCGGCGAGCTGTCGGTGCCCGAGGCGCCGGAAGACCGCGATATGGTCCAGCGGGAAGATGGTTCTTGGCTGGTCGATGGGGATGTGGGCATCGAACGATTGAAATCTGTCCTTGCTATCGTTGTGGACCTGTCGGGCGAGGACGAGCACCGTTTCCATACCCTTGGCGGGTTCATCATGCACCAGCTTGGGCGCATCCCGGCGGCGGCCGATCATTTCAAGGCCGGCGGCTGGCGATTCGAGGTGGTGGACATGGACAACAACCGGGTCGATAAGGTGCTGATCTCCTCCCTGGATGCCCACGACGGCAGATGATTTTCCCGGCAAGGTGATCTCCCCCTTCGTTTCCCCTTTCCCTTCAAACTTCGAGGTTCTTGATGAACAAAAAAATCGAACGCGGCCTGGAAGTGCTGGTCTTCAACAGCCGCTGGCTGCTGGCCCCCTTCTATATAGGATTGGTGGGCGGTATCGGCATGCTGCTGGTGAAGTTCGGGCAGGAGTTCTTCCATGTCCTCCCCCATGTCCTCGAATTCAGCGAGGGCGATTTCATTCTGGCCCTGCTGACCTTGGTCGATATGTCGCTGGTGGCCAACCTGCTGCTGATCATCGTCTTCAGCGGCTATGAAAACTTCGTCTCCAAGATCGACACCCAGGGCCACGAGGACCGGCCGGACTGGATGGGCAAGGTGGATTTCTCGGGCCTCAAGATGAAAGTGATCGCTTCCATCGTCGCCATCTCCGCCATCGAACTCTTGAAGGCCTTCGTCAACATGAGCGCCACCATCGGCGACGGCTCGGGCGTCTGGGCATGGACCAATGCCGACAAGGCCATCGCCTGGAAGCTGGGGATTCATTTCATCCTGGTGCTTTCCGGCGTATTGTTCGCCCTGATGGACCGCATCGCCGAAGGGACCAGTCACAGCAAGAAAGAGTCCGAATCCCATTGATCCCGAACGCCTCACCCCGGATTTCAGGAGGCCCCAACCCATGACGCAGACGCCCCAGCCCGCCCCCCCGGCGGAGAATACTGAGCACCATACCGATCTCACCCTGGTCCGGCGCGTCGGTTTCCTGCTGTTTTTCGCCGTGCTGGGGGGGCTGGGCTATCAGGTGGTGAGCGGCTTTATCGCCCCGCTGGTCTGGGCGGCCATCCTGGCCTATATCGCCTGGCCCCTCTATCTTCGCCTGCATAATGGGCTTGGGCTGGGCGCCGTGCTCGGGGCGCTGGTGACGACGATCCTGATCGGTATTCTGATCGTGGCCCCCCTGGTGTTCGGCGGGGCTCTGCTGGCCGATGAGCTGGCGGGGGCCTATCAGTCCCTGCGGGATCAACTGGCCGCGGGGCCTCCCCGGTTGCCGGCGGATCTGGCGCAAATTCCCTGGCTCGGCGAACGGTTGCAGGAACTCCTGACGCGCTACGCCACGGACCCGCAACCCATCCGCGACTGGCTGGCCGAACACGGCGCCCAGTGGCTGGGGCAGGTGCGGGGGGTGCTGGGCGCCATCGGTCGCAATGCCTTGAAACTGGGCATCGCCCTGACTGCCTTGTTTTTCTTTCTGCGGGATGGGGACCTGCTGGCCTGGCAGCTCCATGGGGTGCTGGAGCGGCTGCTGGGCGGACGTGCCCGCGAGTATTGGCGTTCCGTGGCCGACACTACGCGCGGCGTAGTCTACGGGCTGGTGCTCGCGGCCCTGGCCCAGGGGGGCTTGGCCGGTCTGGGCTACTGGTTCGCCGGGGTCCATTCGCCCATGCTGCTGGGGTCCATCACCGCCCTTTTCGCCCTGATCCCCTTCGGCGCGCCCCTGGTCTGGGCGCCCACCGGGGCCTGGCTGCTACTCACGGGCCATGTCTGGCCCGGTGTCATCGTTCTGGTCTGGGGCTTCGTGGTGGTGAGCAACATCGACAATCTGATCCGCCCCATCGCCATCAGCAGCTCCACCCAGATCCCCTTTCTGCTGGTGCTGGTCGGGGTCTTCGGCGGCCTTCAGGCCTTTGGTCTGGTGGGGCTTTTCGCCGGTCCCATGATCATGGCCGTGATGCTCGCGGTCTGGCGCGAATGGCTGGAGGAGCAGACTGTCGAGAATCCGCCCGAGGCAGGAGAGGCCCCGGAGAAGCTGGTCGATTGAATCCCAAGGAACACCCATCGTCCCTGTTTATTCGGCACGCACTTTTACGGTAGCGATTATGGCCGACACCCTCATCGTCCTTTTTCGAAGGGATCTGCGGCTGGCGGATAACCCCGCGATTCACGCCGCCGTCGAGAGCGGCCTCAATATCATCCCCGTTTATATCCATGATGCGCGGCGCCTCGACGAGGGGGCGGCCGGCCGCTGGTGGCTGCATCACTCGCTGATCGCGCTGGACCGCGACCTGCAACGCCTGGGGTCGCGTCTGATCCTGCGCCGGGGCGACGTGGCGCGGGAGTTGCGGATGCTGGCCGAGGAGTGCGACGCCTTCGCCGTCCACATGAGCAGCCTTTACGAGCCCGCCCAACTTGAGGCGGACGATGGGGTCAGGAGGAGTCTGCTCCAGGCAGGACTGGCGGTGAGGAGTTTCGATGCCTCCCTGTTGAACCATCCCCGCCGGGTTCTCCGCCCGGCGGGCGAACCCTACCGGATATTCACGCCCTATTACGACGCCTGTCGGCGGCGGATGGAGGTCCAGCAGCCGCTACCCGCGCCGGGATCATTGAACCGGGTGGCTGATACCCTGGCCTCGATGCCCATCGATTCACTGGGGCTCACGGCGGGCTCCCGTTGGCTGGAGGATTTCCGCGAACACTGGGAACCCGGCGAGCGGGCGGCGGGAAAGAGTCTCTCCGCCTTTGTCACCCACAATCTCGGCAACTATTCCCAGTGGCGCGATCAATTGGACAGGACCGGCACCTCCCGGCTGTCGCCCTATCTCCATTGGGGGCAGCTCAGCCCGAAACAGGTCCTTTGGGCCTGTCAGCGGGCTGATGCAGAAGGTGCGGAGCCCTTTACACGGCAGTTATTCTGGCGGGAGTTCGCCTATTACATCCTGTTCCATTTTCCCCATTCGCTTTCCCAGCCGCTGGACGCCAAGTTCGAGAATTTCCCCTGGCGCCATGACCCGGTTGTCTTCGAGGCCTGGGCGCAGGGTGAGACGGGTGTTCCCCTAGTGGACGCCGGTATGCGGGAACTCCTGAGCCGGGGCTGGATGCACAACCGGGCGCGCATGGTCGCCGCCTCGCTGTTGACCAAGAACATGCTGATTCACTGGCGGGAGGGCGCGCGGCATTTCATGGACAGCCTGGTGGATGCCGATTCGGCCTGCAATACCCTCAACTGGCAGTGGGTTGCCGGCTGCGGCGTAGACCGGGCGCCATTCTTCAGGATCTTCAATCCCGCCACCCAGGGGGAAAAATACGACCCCGATGGGGCCTATATCCGCCACTGGCTGCCCGAGCTGGCCAAGCTTCCCGGCAAGTGGCTGCACCGCCCCTGGGAGGCCCCCGGAGACGTGCTGACCGCCGCCGGTATTCAATTGGGCCGGAACTACCCCGCGCCCATCGTCGATCTCAAGGCCAGCCGCCACCGGGCGCTGGATGCCTGGGCAGTGAGGCTGGAGACCTAAGACATCCAGTCTCAGGTCTTCAGCCTCAAGCCAATCTTCCCGAAAAACTCCTCGCGCAACCGGGGGTCCCTCAGTTCTTCTTCATCCACCAGCGGCAGATGGGGGAGATGGGCGGCGATGAAGGCTGCGTAGATGCCGGTGCCTTCCCGGCTATAGCGTTCGCCGTCTGCGAAGAGCTTTACCCCCCGGAGCCCGCAACTGGGTGACCTGCTCTTCAGGATATAGCCGCTGACGTTTCCCAATTGGGGCAGCATTTCCAGGGCATAGGCCCGGAGTCGGCCGGTGACATCCAGGCTGGGGTCGGCGATGCCCTGGGCGCGAGGCCGGTCCGGCGGCCCGGCCAGCCGGATCGGGGGCCTTGGCGTCCCCAGTCCTATGCCTTCTTCAGGGCAGATGGGCAGGAAATCGGCCACCTTGCCCAAGACCTCGACGATCCAGGGTTCATATTTGTCGCCGCCGTCATAACGGACGCTATAACCCAGCAGGCAGGCACTGACGGCCAGCAGGGGCCTGGATTTCATGTCCTTTCGGTCAGTCCAAAGGATTCCCGGAGCGAAAGGAAATGGCGTGAAAAGAGGTCATAGGCGACTTCCAGGGCAAAGGGATAGGCGTCGAAGACCTTGGTGCGCTCGATCTCGTGTCTCAAGTCGTTATCTTCCCGGCAAGCCTCTTCAACCATAACCCCGAAGCTTTGCATGGTGGGTATGCTGTTCATGGCGTTACTCCTCGCATTGGGTCGTTTGATCTACTGGGATTTCGTCGGTCCCGCTTGATGCGGCCCGGATAAATCATAATGTACGACATTAACTCTAGCTCTCAATAAGATGAAAATAAAGAATAATATTTAACTTTAATTGTGCGTGGTTTTACCATCTGCATGGCAGGCCCAATAAAAAACCCGGCTGCGTAGTCGGGTTCAATGCGGAGGCAAGGGAGGGATCTATTTTTCGAACGGGGTCGGGCGCGGGGTCTTGTCGGTGGAGGGCGGCATGACCGGCATCTGAAACGCGGGCTGATCGCCGGTCAGGCTCTTCAGGAAGGCCACGATCTGGACGTTTTCCGGTTCGCTGAACTTCTTGCCCAGTTGCAGGCGGCCCATGACGTCCACCGCCTCGGCCAGGGTTTCGGCCTCGCCGTCGTGGAAGTAGGGGTAGGTCATCTCCACGTTACGCAGGGTCGGGACCTTGAATTTGAAGCGGTCCGCGTCCTTCCCGGTCACGGCGACCAGGCCTTCGGCGGGGCTCTTGGCCTGGTAGGGTTCGATCACGCCCATCTTCTGGAAGGAGTTGCCGCCCACGGCCGGGCCGTTGTGGCAACCGGTGCAGCCGCTGTCCTTGAACAGTTTGTAACCGGCCTGCTCATCGGCAGTCAGGGCGGCTTTGTCGCCCTTCAGCCATCGGTCGAAACGGGAGTTGGGGGTGACCAGGGTCTTTTCGAATTCGGCGATGGCGCTGGTGATCTTGTCCACATCGACGCCTTCCTTGCCGAAGACCTTGTTGAATTCATCCACATAGGCAGGGATGGATTCCAGTACCTCGACAGCCAGCTTGTGGGTGAAGGCCATTTCGCCGGGGTTGGCGATGGGGCCGCCGGCCTGGGCCTTGAGGTCCTTGGCGCGGCCGTCCCAGAACTGGGCCAGATTCATGCTGGAGTTGAGCACGGTGGGGGCGTTGATGGGGCCTTGCTGCCAGTGGTCGCCGATGGAGGTCTTGAGGTTGTCGGTGCCGCCCATGCTCAGGTTGTGGCAGGAGTTGCAGGAGATGAAGCCGGATTTGGAAAGACGGGGATCGAAGTAGAGCTTCTTGCCCAGTTCGGCCATGGCGCCGTTGATCTCCTTGGCAGGTTCGATGGGCTGGATGGGTTCATTGGCCCATGCGGAAGATGCCAGAGTGGTGATCGCCAGGGCAATGCCCAGGGCCAGGGGGGATTTCTTTAGCATGCCAGTTCCTCGCAGAGTTACAGGTTTTTGAGTCGATGCCGTTGTTTGTTGCTTTTTTGATCAAGGGCGCGTCGTGCCGAATACCACATCTCCCGTGCGTGAATATTTAGACTAAGTCCAATTCAAGGGCAATCAGGAAAAGCGCCCGAAACTGACCAGGATCAGGAAAAGCTAAATAGAGAGGGAAGGGTTAATCCGCGCGAGTCGCGGCGGGGGTGTTCCTCAGGCGCACGACCACGTCCACGCTGTGCAGCTCGGTGCCGGGCGGAAAGCTCTCCGGCGCGGGAGCCGGGTGCAGCTCGGATTCGATATCCGACAGGGTGCCGGTATCGATATTGAAAAAGTGGTGGTGGGGACTGGTGTTGGAGTCGTAAAAGATCCTGGCCGGATCGGCCACGATTTCGCGTATCAGGCCCTTGCGGGAGAAGAGGGCCAGGGTGTTGTAGATGGTGGCCTTGGAGACATTGTCCGAGCGCCGGACCCGGTCATAAATCTCGTCGGCCGTCAGGTGTTGATACCTTTCGAGAAGCACACGCGCCACAGCCACCCGCTGGGGGGTCGGGTAGATCCCCTGGGCCTCCAGCCGGGTGTTGTAATCGGTCCGCAAGGTTTCTTCTCTCTCATTCATGGGGAAATTATAAATTGAAAGAAATCAATTGCAAAATAACCCACTGTGCAAGGAGGTTGTGGCTATAGCCGCCTTGGCCGGAAAATCCGCGCGATACCCTGGTGGGATGGGTGGAAATGGGCGCACGCCTAAAACGACAAAGGCTTAACTATTTCTAGTTAAGCCTTTGTTTTGCTTGGCTCCCCGGGACGGGCTCGAACCGCCGACCTAGTGATTAACAGTCACCCGCTCTACCGACTGAGCTACCAGGGAATAAAGAAGCCGGTATTTTACTGAAATGCCCCTCTCTGTCAACCAGCTAAAGCTGTTTCCAGTCTGTCCATGGCGTTTTTGAGGTTATCCATGCTGGTGGCGATGGAGATACGTACATGGCCGGAAAGCCCGAAGGCAGTGCCAGGAACCAGCGCCACACCGGCCTTTTCGATCAGATATTCCGACAGGGCGACATCGTCCTTGATCTCAGGAAGGGTCTCGATCGCCCCCTGGACGCTGGGGAAACAGTAGAAGGTGCCGTCGGAGGGCAGGCAATGGATGCCGGGGATCTTGTTCAGGCGATCCACCACGTAGTCGTGCCGTTCTTTGAAATGGACGAGCATCTCGGCGATGCAGTCCTGCGGGCCTTCCAGCGCGGCCTGTGCCGCCACCTGAGAGATGGAGGCGGGGTTGGAGGTGCTCTGGGACTGGATCTTCTTCATCGCCTTGATGACTTCCGCAGGTCCTGCCGCGTAGCCGATGCGCCAGCCGGTCATCGAGTAGGCCTTGGAGACGCCGTTCAGGACCAGGGTACGGTTTTTCAGATCGGGGCAGACGTTGAGGATGTTGACGAAAGGCTTGCCGTCCCAGCGGATGTGTTCGTACATGTCGTCGGTGGCGATGACGACGCGCGGGTGTTCGCGCAGCACCTCGCCCAGGGCCGCCAGCTCCTCGGCCGTGTAAGACATGCCGGTGGGGTTGGAGGGGCTGTTGATGACGAAGAGCCGGGTCTTGTCGGTGATGATCCGGCCCAGTTGGGCTGGTGCGATCTTGAAGTTCTGGGCCGCGCCGGCCTGGGCGAAGATGGGAACACCGTCCGCCAGAATGGCCATGTCCGGATAGGAGACCCAATAGGGCGCGGGGATGATGACTTCGTCGCCTGCATTGAGCAGGGCCTGGGCCAGGTTGTAGAAGCTTTGCTTGCCGCCGCAGGAAACGAGTATCTGGTCTGGCGCGTAATCGAAGCCATTGTCGCGGCGGAATTTTTCGATGATCGCCTTTTTCAGGCCGGCCGTGCCGTCCACCGCCGTGTACTTGGTGAAGCCGTCGCGGATGGCCTTGATGGCGGCCTCCTTGATGTGCTCCGGGGTATCGAAGTCAGGTTCGCCCGCGCCGAGGCCGATCACGTCGCGACCGGCGGCGCGCATCTCGGCAGCCCTGGCGGTGACGGCAAGGGTGGGAGAGGGTTTGACGGCTTGCACGCGCTGGGAAAGCTTGATGCTCATTGGGGATCTAGTCTTCTCGTGGTTGTTAGGGTTTTGTTGAGACAGGGTCCGCTCTGGAAAATTCCATTTCGCGAATTTGGTTCGGCGATAATATCCCAAGCCTTGCCGGAGCTGTATCAGAATTATGCGTAAATTGTTTCAGTTGAATGCCCCTTACAAACCTTCGGGAGATCAGCCGGAGGCCATACGCCGCCTGGTTGCGGGGCTTGGGGATGGCGAGGCCGGCATGACCCTGTTGGGTGTGACCGGTTCGGGCAAAACCTTCACCATTGCCAGTGTGATCCAGGAGGTTCAGCGGCCGACCCTGATCATGGCCCACAACAAGACCTTGGCCGCCCAATTGTATGGGGAGTTCAAGGAATTTTTCCCCGAAAACGCGGTGGAATATTTCGTCTCTTATTACGACTACTACCAGCCGGAGGCCTATGTCCCCTCGTCGGACACCTTCATTGAGAAGGACGCCTCCATCAACGAGCATGTGGAGCAAATGCGCCTCTCCGCCACCAAGGCCCTGCTGGAACGGTCCGACAGCATCATCGTCGCCACCGTCTCCGCCATCTACGGTCTGGGCGACCCCCGTTCCTACCTGGGCATGGTGCTGCACCTGTCGCGGGGCGACCGCATCGATCAGCGGGCCATGCTGCGCCGCCTGGCCGAGCTGCAATACACCCGCAACGAGGTGGAGCTGCACCGGGGTACCTACCGGGTTAGAGGGGATCTGATCGACATCTACCCGGCCGAGTCGGACAGCGAGGCGGTGCGGGTGGAGCTGTTCGACGACGAGATCGAAGGCATTGCCCTGTTCGATCCCCTCACCGGCGAGATCCTGCGCAAGGTCCCGCGCTACACCGTCTATCCCAAGTCCCACTATGTCACCCCTCGCGAGACCATCCTCGGTGCCATCGATCCCATCAAGGCCGAACTGAAGGAACGGCTGGAACAGCTCCATGGCCTCAACAAACTGGTGGAGGAGCAGCGGCTGGAGCAACGTGTCCGCTTCGACATCGAGATGATGCTGGAGCTGGGGTATTGCTCGGGGATCGAGAACTACTCCCGCTACCTCTCCGGCCGGGCGCCCGGCGAGCCGCCGCCCACCCTGTTCGACTACCTGCCTGCCGATTCCCTGCTGGTGGTGGACGAAAGCCACGTCACCATCCCCCAGATCGGCGGCATGTACCGGGGCGACCGTTCGCGCAAGGAGACCCTGGTGGAATATGGCTTCCGCCTCCCCTCGGCCCTGGACAACCGCCCCATGCGCTTCGAGGAGTTCGAACTGTGCGCCCCCCAGACCATCTACGTCTCCGCCACCCCCCGCGATTACGAGCTGCAACACTCCGGCGCCGTCGTCGAGCAAGTGGTCCGCCCCACCGGCCTGGTGGACCCGGCGGTCGAGGTGCGCCCTGCCACCTCCCAGGTGGATGATCTGCTATCGGAGATCCACCGCTGCGTCGAGCGCCAGGAGCGGGTGTTGGTGACCACACTTACCAAGCGCATGGCCGAAGACCTGACCGATTACCTCATGGAGCACGACATCCGCGTGCGCTACCTCCACTCCGACATCGAGACCGTGGAGCGGGTCGAGATCATCCGCGACCTGCGCCTGGGCGTGTTCGATGTGCTGGTGGGCATCAACCTGTTGCGCGAGGGGCTGGATATGCCCGAAGTCGCCCTGGTCGCCATCCTCGACGCCGACAAGGAAGGCTTCTTGCGATCCGAATCTTCATTGATACAGACCATCGGCCGCGCCGCCCGCAACCTCAACGGCCGCGCCATCCTCTACGCCGACAAAATCACCGGCTCCATGCGCCGCGCCATGGACGAGACCGAGCGCCGCCGCGCCAGGCAAGTGACCCATAACGAGACCCATGGCATCACGCCCAAGACGATAAAAAAGAACGTGGCCGACATTATGGAAGGCGCCTACCCCGGCGGCCCCGTCTCGGCAAAGCGCTACGCCAAAGTGGCCGAAGAGGTGGGTGAATACGCCGCGTTGTCACCCGCGCAGATGGCCAAGAAGGTCAAGGCGTTGGAGGAGAAGATGTATCAACGCGCCCGTAACTTGGAGTTTGAGGAGGCCGCCAAGGTCAGGGATCAGATCCGCAAGTTGCAGGTAAAGGGCTTGTTGGCCTAGGTTGCTCGTCGCAATGAGGGTGCTCCACGTAAGATAATGGGCTGGCTGATAGGCATGACCGGTGAACCCATTGCAGGCGCCGGTATTTTGACGAGGGGATGTGGCAATAGAGACTCGCTTGTGTACTGATCTGTTAGTTCGTGATTGTTGTCTTGGTTTTGCATGATTGTGCATTTTTAGCGGACGGCATGTTAATAGGCCGGATGAATCATCTTGATCTTGTATACAAGGTTAAACATGCTATTCTATGCATCGAACCTTGTTCCCTGTTTAGCGAGTGAAAGCAAAATGACCGATTTCGAAAGCTTGAGTTCGGATGAGCTCTTTGAACTGGCCAAAAAACGTAAAGAAGAGGAAAAGGCTAGGAAGCAAGCCGAAGTAAAGCTCAAGATTGACGAGCTGAGGGCCAAGCGCCGCGAAGTTACTTCCCACTACAACAAGGAAGTAAGCGCGCTGGACGCGGAGATCAAGAAGCTTGGCGGACCGAACCGTAAACCGGCTGCTGCTCCGGCGTCCGGCGCCGTTGCCCGCACCCCTGGCGTATCGGCCAAGATAGTGGAAATCGTAAAAGCGAGGGGGCAGGCCAGTACCAAGGAGATCAATGCTGATCTTATTGCCGCTGGCATAGAGCCCAAGAATCTCTCCCAAACCATGGCCTATCTCAAGCGGAAGGGTGATCTGGTTTCCGTGGGTCACGGCACCTATTCCCCTGCTGCCGGGGGTTAAGTCAGTATTGTCGAATGACCGGCTCAGGCCGGTTGTCCGGTAATGAGAGGCGTCGAGGCTGACCGTTTGGGTCTCCTCGGCGCTCTTTCTATTATTCTGAGACGGAAGTTGGGGGATTGCTCCTTTCCTTTCGTGCTCTTTCTTTAACTACAGTCCCTGCTCGGTTCGAGCGGCGGGTGCATTGCCGGGTCATATGTTTCCGGTAGTCATGTGGTTCTGTTACGCCATCCTCTCTGTACAACGTCTCTTGTTGGATTTGCGACAACCGCTCGCTTTGTGTGTCCGTAAGGGATGGATGCCCCGGTTGTATTAACGTGAAACGCGCATACTGATTTGTTTGCCTTCTCTCGGGGAGAGGCGGGCGTGGCGAGTATTATTTTCAGGCATGGCTTTGTTGTCATGCCCGGCAGAATGAGGGGATGCCTTTTCGGTGCGCGCACGAACAGAGTGCGCTGGAAGGCTAGGCGGGCTTGGGGATGGAGCTGTGCGATGAAGGTAAGGGCCATATCGGGTTCGGCCCTTGATTTGATTGGTCGGGGTGAGAGGATTCGAACCTCCGACCCCCGCCTCCCGAAGGCGGTGCTCTACCAGGCTGAGCTACACCCCGAATGTGAAGATTTGCGTCCTGCTCAGTAAGTGCGGCTTACGGAGTAGTCCGCGAGCGACGCGAGCGCTTCGCGGTAGGGAGAGGCCGGGATCTTGTTTAGCGCTTGCTTCGCGAGCACGGCCTCTTCCTGCGCAAGCCGGGCAGTGTACGCGATTGCTCCGGTGGATTCAATAATCGTTAAGATCTCGCCGATCCGGTCCCGACCGCCCTCTTCGATGGCTTGGCGAATGATGGCGCTCTGCGTCTCCGTGCCCCGTTGCATGGCGTGGATCAGCGGCAGGGTGGGTTTGCCCTCGGCCAGGTCGTCGCCCAGGTTTTTGCCCAGATCTTCGGCCTTGGCGGTGTAGTCGAGGGCGTCGTCGACCAGTTGGAAGGCGATACCCAGATGCAGGCCGTAATCGGCTATGGCCTCTTCCTGTTCCGGGCCGCTGCCGGCGATGATGGCGCCCAGGCGGCTGCCGGCCTCGAACAGGACGGCGGTTTTGCGCAGGATGACTTCGCGGTATTCCTGTTCGGTGGTGTCGGGGTTGTTGCAGTTGAGGAGCTGCAACACCTCGCCCTCGGCGATGCGATTGGTGGCGGTGGCCAGAATTTGCATGACGCGCATGTCGGCCACGTCCACCATCATCTCGAAGGAGCGGGAATAGAGGAAATCACCGGTCAGCACACTGGAGGCGTTGCCCCAGACGGCGTTGGCGGTATCCTGGTTGCGGCGCTTGTCCGATACGTCGACCACGTCGTCGTGCAAGAGGGTGGCGGTGTGGATGAACTCGATGATGGCGGCCAGGTCCACATGCCGCTCGCCTTGATAGCCCATGGCCCTTGCCGCCAGGAGGACAATCATGGGACGCAGTCGCTTGCCGCCGCTGTGTATGATATGGGCGCCTATCTGATTGATCAGCACCACATCGGAGCTGAGCCGTTTCAGGATCAATTCATTGACGGAACGCATATCCTTTGCGGCAAGGTCTCGGATTGCGGATATTTCCATCGTCATCGGGTGTTATTGCTGTTTGAGGAAGCGGACATGCTAATGTCCCGGCTGGGGAAAATCCAGTATTTAGATCAACTAAGTGGATAGGGTTTGACCGCGCCGGTTTCCGCGGCTAGAATTCCGCCTCTTTCTCTTTATAGAGATGAATTGGTTTTTTCACATTCCGCCCGAGGCGGAATGGTTCATGTGGAGAACTTAGACATGTATGCCGTAATTCAGACCGGTGGCAAGCAGTATCGCGTGGCCCAGGGTGACACCCTGCGTGTTGAAAAACTGGCCGCCGATGAAGGTGCCACCGTGGAGCTCGACAAGGTTCTCATGGTCGCCAACGGTGAGGACATCAAGATCGGCGCACCCTACGTCGCCGGTGGAAAGGTTACCGCCAAGGTCAAATCCCATGGCCGTGGCGACAAGGTCATGATCATCAAGTTCAGGCGCCGCAAGCATTACATGAGACGCCAGGGCCACCGCCAGTGGTTCACCGAGCTTGAGATCACCGGTATCAACGGTTAATTTTCGAGGAGTACAGAATGGCTCACAAGAAAGCAGGCGGTAGCTCCCGTAACGGCCGCGATTCAGAATCCAAACGACTGGGCGTCAAGATCTTTGGTGGTCAGGTCATCCAGGCCGGCAGCATCATCGTGCGTCAGCGTGGAACCCAGTACCACAACGGCGGGAATGTGGGCTGCGGGAAGGATCATACCCTGTTCGCCAAGGCCGACGGCGTCGTCAGGTTTTTGACCAAAGGTCCCAAGCAGAGACGTTTCGTCGAGGTCGTTGCTGCCGAGTAAGACGGTTCATCCAGCCCGGATAGTTATAAGCCCCGCTAAAGGCGGGGCTTTTTGCGTATGAAGCTATGAACCCAGAATCCTCGGTTGACCGCTTATCAGCGTAGGTAACGCCATGTTTTCGCCGGGAGTATTTTGCTATTTGAGGCCCACCAAAAGGGCGGCCTCGCTACGGGCCGGATTGCACGGTATTCGGGGCGCATGGCTGCGTTGCAACTCCTTGGAATGGAATGACCATTCCGCGTCGCTACGCCTTGCACTGCACCCCGAATACCGCACACTCCAGCCCGTCCAACCGAGGATTCTGGGTTGAAATTTGTAGACGAGGCAATTATCAAGGTCGATGCAGGCGACGGCGGCAACGGCTGCGTCAGTTTCCGGCGCGAGAAGTACGTCCCCATGGGTGGACCGGACGGCGGTGACGGCGGTGACGGCGGCAGTGTCTACCTGGTGGGTGACGAGGGCCTCAACACCCTGGTCGATTTCCGCCATGCCCGCCGTCATCGGGCCGAGCGAGGCCAGAATGGCATGGGCCGCCAGAAGATCGGGCGCAAGGGCAGCGATCTGCTGGTGCGGGTCCCCATTGGGACCCGTGTGCTTGACCTCGAAACCGATGAGATGATCGGTGAGGTTCTCACGCACAACGAAAGGCTGCTGGTCGCCCGAGGCGGTTTCCATGGTCTCGGCAATGCCCGGTTCAAGAGCAGCACCAACCGTGCCCCGCGCCGCGCCACCCCCGGTACGCCCGGCGAGCGGCGGCAGTTGCATCTGGAGCTGCTGGTGCTGGCCGATGTGGGCCTGCTCGGCCTCCCCAACGCCGGCAAGTCGAGCCTGATCACCCGCATCTCCAGCGCCCGCCCCAAGGTGGCCGACTATCCCTTCACCACCCTCTATCCCAATCTGGGCGTGGTCCGTATCGACGACCGCAAGAGCTTCGTCGTCGCCGACATCCCCGGCGTGATCGAAGGGGCGGCGGAAGGCGCCGGGCTCGGCATCCAGTTCCTCAAGCACCTCTCCCGCACCCGCCTCTTGGTACATTTGGTGGATCTGGCGCCGTTGGACGACCATGACCCGGCAGGAGATGCGAGGCAGATCCTGGCCGAGGTGGAGAAGTTCGGCGGCGATCTTCTGGAGCGCGAGCGCTGGCTGGTCCTCAATAAGATAGACCTGCTCTGCGAAGAGGATTTCGAGCAGCGGCGCGATGCCCTGATCGAGACCATGGGCTGGAAAGGGCCGGTCTATGGCATCTCGGCCGTTACAGGGCAGGGCACCACTCAGTTGGTCTATGACCTGATGGAGCGGCTGATCGCCCTGCGCGCCGAGCAGCGGGGTGCCGAGGAAGAGGACGACAAACCCTGGGACCCCCTGCAATGAACCCGACACCAGATTTAACCGCAAAGGACGCAAAGAGTCGCGAAGAAATACAATTAGTTACCCGTGTTTCGCCGCTCATCCAGAAGCTGAGAGTTCCGGAAGGCGCGCTTCCCTGTCTTTCTTCGCGTTCTTTGCGTCCTTTGCGGTAAATAGAGAGATTTTTTAATGAGTTCGAGAGCTGCCGCCGCCAGGGCGCGGCGTTGGGTGGTGAAGATCGGCAGTTCCCTGCTGACGGCGGACGGCAAGGGGTTGGACCTCGCCACCCTCGCCGTCTGGGTCGATCAGATGGCCGACCGGGTGGGGCAGGGGGGCGAGCTGCTCATCGTCTCCTCCGGCGCCGTAGCCGAGGGCATGAGTCGCATGGGTTGGAGCAAGCGGCCCAAATCCCTGCACGAATTGCAGGCCGCCGCCGCCATCGGCCAGATGGGCCTGGTGCGGGCCTGGGAGAGCTGCTTCCAGCAGCGGGGCCTGCACACCGCCCAGGTGCTGCTGACCCACGACGACCTGACAGACCGCCGGCGCTACCTCAATGCCCGCAGCACCCTGCTCACCCTGCTCGGTCTGGGGGTGGTGCCGGTCATCAACGAAAACGATGCCGTCGCCAACGAGGAGCTGCGCTTCGGCGACAACGACACCCTGGCCGCCCTGGTGGCCAATCTGGTCGATGCGGACCTGCTGATCCTCATGACCGACCAGTCCGGCCTCTTCGACAGCGATCCCCGCTCCAATCCCGGCGCTCGCCTCATCGGCGAGGCGCGGGCCGACGATCCCCTCCTGGACGAAGTGGCGGGAGATTCCGTTTCGGGGCTGGGGCGTGGCGGCATGGTCACCAAGGTCCGCGCCGCGCGCCTGGCCGCCCGTTCCGGGACCGCGACCCTGATCGCGGGCGGCCGCGAGCCGGCGGTCCTGACCCGCGTTGCCGCCGCCGAATCCCTGGGCACCCTGATCCTGCCGGGGCAGGAGCCCGAGGCGGCCCGCAAGCGCTGGCTGGCCGGGCACCTCCAGGTGCGAGGGCGTCTGGTGCTGGATGCCGGCGCGGTCCGGGTCCTGCGGGAATCGGGCAAGAGCCTGTTGCCCGTGGGTGTCGGCGCGGTCGAGGGAGATTTCTCGCGTGGCGAGGTGGTTTCCTGTATCGATGAAAACGGCCGCGAGGTGGCGCGGGGGCTGGTCAATTACAGCTCTGATGAAACGCGCAGAATCCTCCGGCTGCCGAGTTATCGGATTGGCGAGGTGCTCGGTTATGTGGACGAGGAGGAGCTGATTCACCGGGATAATCTGGTACTGGCGTAACCGGCGGAATCACCCAATAAAAAACCGGCTCGAAGCCGGTTTTTTATTGCGCAAGAGGAAGACCGTCAGGCCATGGCCTTGATCTTGGCGTTGAGGCGGCTCTTATGCCGAGCGGCCTTGTTCTTGTGGATCAGCCCTTGATTGGCGGCGTTATCGAGCATGGGGACGGCGCTCGCGTATGCCGCGATAGCCGCTTCCTTATTGCCCGCTTCAATGGCGTTCACCACCTTCTTGAGGTAGGTGCGGGTCATGCTGCGACGCGAGGCGTTGTGCTGGCGGCGCTTTTCAGCCTGGCGGGCGCGCTTGCGGGCTTGTGCGGTGTTGGCCACGATGGTCTCCTGAAATCTGTACCCGAGTGAGAAGCGCGCAATTATTCCTTTGTCCGCTGGCCATGTCAAGGCCGGTCGTCGCTCTCGATCAGGTCAAGCGGTCCGGCGTCTCTGCCAGAGGTAATACCCCGCCAGCGTCAGGCCGACGGCTGCCACGACCCCGAAGGTCAGCAGGGGCAGGTTTTCCTCGATCAGCTTCTGGTTGCCGCCGATGAAATAGCCCATCAGGGTCAGCACCAGGGACCAGATCCCGGCGCCCAGGCAGGTATAGAAACTGAACTTGGCTGGACTCATGCGCGTCAACCCGGCGGGCAACGAGATCAGGTGGCGGATGCCGGGGATCAGGCGTCCGGTGAAGGTGGAAATGGCCCCGTGGCTGAGGAAAAAGGCGTCCGTCTTGTGCAGCAGCGCCGGGCGCACGAAGAAGTAGCGGCCATAACGCTCCAGGAAGGGGCGCCCCACCCATAGAGCAAAGCCGTAGTTGACGAAGGCCCCCGCCAGGCTGCCGACCGTGGAGGTGAGCACGATCAAAAGGAAATTCATCTTGCCCTGGTAGGCCAGATAACCCGCCGGGATCAGCACCAATTCGCTCGGGACAGGCAGGACCGTCGATTCCAGCGCCATCAGGATAAAGATCCCCGTGTAGCCCCAGGCCCCGACGGTGACCAGAATCCAGTCGATAAATTCATGCAGCATGGAGGATCACCTTGATCAAACGAGGCCGGGGAGCATTGCAGCAAACGCCATGGGGGTCAAGCTACGCCCTGTTAGCAACACCGCCGCACCCCGCCCCATTTCCGCTCTTGCTCGCGCTTGAAATACTCCCGTCGAGACAGGGGCGCCTCGCCAGCATGGCAACGGCCATGGTGACGGAGATAGCGTTCGTAGGCATCATCGCCCGACAGGCGGCGGATGAAGCGCCAGAGTCTATGCCACATGCTCAGTCCCTCACCCAGTCTTCCACCAGCCGGCTGGGCTCGTGGGGCGATTCAGACAGGGGCGGGATCGGCAGCCCCTGGAGATGGCGCAGGGCGACCCGCAGCATGTCGCCGATGACGATCCAGAGTACGGCGATGAAGAACAGCGTCAGCCCGGCATCCAGTTGCTGGTTGAAGATCAATTGCGGGGCGACGGCCGCCTTCTCCGGCGGCAGGGCACCCGACGCCAGTTTGGCCGCCAGGTCGTTGGCGGCGGCGAGGAAACCGACCCGCACATCGCTGCTGAAGACCTTCTCGTAGGCCGCCGTGGTGGTGACGATGGCCAGCCAGGCGAGAGGAACTCCGGTGATCCAGGCGCGGTTGAGCTTGCCCGATTTGATCAAAATCCCGGTCCCCACCGACAAGGCGATGGCCGCCAGCATCTGGTTGGCGATGCCGAAGAGGGGCCAGAGGATGTTGACGCCGCCGTTGGGGTCGATGACGCCGATATAGAGGAAATAGCCCCAGGCGGCGACGATGATGCCGGACGACAGCAGCACCGAGGGATACCAGGAGGTCTTGCCCAATTTCGCGGAAAAGTTGCCGAGGAAGTCCTGCAACATGAAGCGCCCGACGCGCGTCCCTGCGTCCAATGTGGTGAGGATGAAGACCGCCTCGAACATGATGGCGAAGTGATACCAGATGGCCAGCATGCCCTGGCCGAAGGCACTGCCGAAGATGCTGGCCATGCCCACCGCCAGCGAAGGGGCGCCGCCGGTGCGGGCGAACAGGGTCTTTTCACCCATCTCGCGGGCCAGGGCGTTCATCTGCTCCACCGTCACCGGGAAGCCCCAGGAGGAGATCGTTGCCACGGCATCCGCCGCCTCCTTGCCGACGATCCCCGCCGGGCTGTTGATGGCGAAGTAGACGCCGGGGTCCAGCACCGTGGCGGCGATCATGGCCATGATGGCGACGAAGGACTCCAGCAGCATGCCGCCGTAGCCGATCATGCGGATGTCGCGCTCATTGGCCAGCAGCTTGGGGGTGGTGCCGGACGCGATCAGAGAATGGAAGCCGGAGATCGCCCCGCAGGCGATGGTGATGAACACGAACGGAAAGAGTTTTCCCCCAAATATCGGCCCCGAACCGTCCACGAACTGAGTCAGGGCGGGCATCTTCACGTCCGGGTGCAGCAGGACGATGGCGAGAGCCAGCAGGATCACCGTGCCCAGCTTCATAAAGGTGGAGAGATAATCGCGCGGCGCCAGCAACAGCCACACCGGCAACACCGCCGCGATGAAGCCGTAGCCGATCACGAACCAGGCCAGGGTCAGGCCCTCTTGGTCGAACAGGGGGCGCAGGGTTTCATTGTGATCGACCCAGCCGCCTCCCGCGACGGCGAGCAGCAGCAACACCAGCCCCAGCAGCGAACCCTCCAGCACCCGTCCGGGGCGGATATTTCTCATGTATAGCCCCACCACCACCGCCACCGGGATGGTCATGGCCACCGTGAAGGTCGCCCAGGGGCTGTGCTTCATGGCGTTCACCACCACCAGCCCCAGCACCGCGATCAGGATCACCATGATGATGAGCGTGCCGGTCAGGGCCGCCATCCCGCCAATTGGACCCAGCTCGTCGCGCGCCATTTGCCCCAGGCTGCGGCCGTCGCGGCGGGTGGAGAAGAAGAGCGTGGTCATGTCCTGTACGCAACCGCCCAGCACCGCCCCGAAGAGAATCCACAGTGTCCCCGGCAGATAACCGAATTGCGCCGCCAGGGTCGGACCGATCAGCGGCCCCGGCCCGGCGATGGCCGCGAAGTGGTGGCCGAAGACAACCCAGCGGTTGGTGGGCACGAAGTCGCGGCCGTTGTTGAACCGCTCGGCGGGGGTGGCGCGGGTCTCGTCCGTCGCCAATACACTGGCCGCGATCCAGGCGGCATAGAAGCGGTAGGCGATGGCGTAGATGCAGAGGGCGGCGGTGATGAACCAAAGCGTATTCACCGGCTCGCCCCGGTTGATGGCGATGCCGCCGACCGCCGTCGCGCCGGTGAGGGCGACCACCAGCCAGGCCAGTCTTCGGGTGATGAGGTTGAGCATGGAACCCCCGTGCTTGTGAATTGAATGGACCCTGCAAGAGACTGAATATAATCGTACCTTCGGGAGCGGGGAAAGGAGATTGTACGATCTTGGGGGAGGGGCAGATTCAACTGCGCCAGAGATTGGAGATTGGCCGACGGTGACGTATGGTTGGGCTTCGTATTTCAGCCTACGTGCTTGCGGAATTTTAATCGCCGTGTCATTCTGTGACTACAGTAATTACATAGCCATTGACATCAGAATCTACAGGTGACGCCATGGAAAAATCACTACGCTCCAGAGACATTAAAATAGTGCCCATAGGCAACTCCATGGGCGTCCGCTTACCCAAAGACCTGTTGCAAAAATACGGCTTTACCAGCTCGTTGGTCTTGGAAGAGACCGACCAAGGGCTTCTCCTCCGGAAAAAACAAGACGACAAACTTTCCTGGGCTGACACCTATAAGGCCATGGCAAACGAGGGTGATGACTGGAGCGATTATGACCCTGCACTGCTAGATGGCTTGGAGGGTGAAGAAGTTGACGCCTAAACGATACGAAATCTATTTTGCGGACTTGAACCCTACTGCCGGGAGCGAAATCAGCAAAATTCGCCCCGTTGTCATCATCAGCGATGACGCCATGAACAAGTATCTGGAAACTGTCGTTATTTGCCCAATAACCTCAAAAATACACCCCACATGGAGATCAAGGCTTCAGATTGATTGCGCCGGCAAACAATCTGAAATCGCCGTTGACCAAATACGCACAATCAGCAAAACCCGGCTAAAACAAAAGGTTGATCAGCTATCGAATCCCCAAGCTTCCCAGCTACGAAGGATGATCACAGAGATGTACGGAGAGTAGATTCCCTGTTTTCCCCTTGGTCCACACGCTGATCGATTGCGGCTGTGCTGAATGTTCCGGTGGCGTGTTTCTACTGCCCGCAAGACCAATTGGCCGAGGTCTCATGGAACTCCATCCTATCCAGGGAGGCCGAAAAATTATGAGAAATCAAGCCCCCAGATAGGCTGCCCGGACCTGGGGATTGCCGAGTAGGGACTCTGAGCTGTCGGCGAGGGTGACGCGGCCGCCGTCGAGGACGTAGCCGCGCTGGCTGACTTCCAGGGCGAGCCGGGCGTTTTGTTCCACCAGCAACAGGGTGACGCCCTGGGCGGCGATGCCGCGGATGGTCTCGAAGATCTTCTGCACCATGAGGGGGGCGAGGCCCATGGAGGGTTCGTCCAGCAGCAGCAGGCGCGGGCGGCTCATGAGGGCGCGGGCGATGGCGAGCATCTGCTGTTCACCGCCGGAGAGGGTGCCTGCCCGTTGGGCGCGGCGCTCCTGGAGGCGGGGGAAGAGGGAATAACTGTTCTCCAGATCGATACGGATCTGGGGCTTGTCGTCGAATTGATAGGCGCCCATGAGGAGGTTTTCTTCCACCGTCAGACGCGGGAAGACGCCACGGCCCTCGGGGACCAGGGCAAGCCCCTGGCGCACCCGCTGATGGGCGGGGAGCCGGGTGATGGGTTGACCCCGGAAAAGGACCTCACCACCAGCGGCCGGCAGCAGCCCGGCGATGGCCTTGAGGCTGCTGGTCTTGCCGGCGCCGTTGGCGCCGATGAGACAGACCACCTCGCCCTCGGCGATATGGAGGTCGATGCCCTTGACCGCCTTGATGCCGCCGTAATGCACGGCGAGGGAGTGCAGTTCCAGCAGGTTCATGCTGAGAATCTCGTATCAACCGCAAAGGGCGCGAAGAACGCTAAGGAAAATTTATCGTTCCCACGCTCCGGCGTGGGAATGCATCCCGGGACGCTCCAGCGTCCCGGAATCAGCCTTGTCCTCCAGTAACCGCCAACTCGCGACGCTGGAGCGTCGCTGGCGGCATTCCCACGCTGGAGCGTGGAAACGATCACAACCATTGAACTTCTTTGCGTTCCTTTGCGTCCTTCGCGGTGAAAAATCGGATTCATGCCGCCATCCCCGCGCCCAGATAGGCCTCGATCACAGCCGGGTTGCCCTGCACTTCGGCGGGGGTGCCTTCGGCGATCTTACGGCCGTAGTCCAGGACCGCGACCCGGTCGCAGAGGCCCATGACCAGGGCGACATCGTGTTCGATCAATAGAAGCGTCACGCCGTCGTCGCGGATGCGGGTCATCAGGGCGCGCATGGCCGCCGTCTCGGTGGCGTTCATGCCGGCGGCGGGTTCGTCCAGGGCGAGGAGTTTGGGTTCGGTGGCCAGGGCGCGGGCGATCTCCAGGCGGCGCTGGTCGCCGTAGGGCAGCTCCTTGGCCAGGGAACCGGACTGTCTCTCTAGCCCCACATAGGCCAGCAACCGCTGGGCATGTTCGCGGATGGCGGCCTCCTCGGCGCGGGCGCCGGGGGTGCGTAGGATGGCGCCCAGGACGCCGGTGCGGGAGCGGGCGTGGCGGCCCACCATGACGTTCTCCAGGGCGGTCATGTTGGCGAAGAGGCGAATGTTCTGGAAGGTGCGGGCGATGCCCCTGTTCGCCACGGCGTGGGGCTTGAGCCCGGCCAGGCTCTTGCCTTCCAGCAGGAACTCGCCGCCGTCTGGGCGGTAGAGGCCGGTCAGGCAGTTGAACAGGCTGGTCTTGCCGGCGCCGTTGGGGCCGATGAGGCCGTAGATCTCGCCCCGGCGGATGGTCAAGGACACATCGGAGAGGGCCGCCAGACCGCCGAAGGTCTTGGTGACCTCGCGTCCCTCCAGCAGCAGCTCAGCGGCTGGCGTCATAGAGGTCCTCCTGCTCCTGGCGGCTCACGTCGGGGCTGTCGGGGTGCAGTTCGCGGGCGCGCTTGGGCGAGGGCCAGAGGCCCTCGGGCCGGAACAGCATGACCAGCACCAGCCCCATCCCGAACAGCAGCATGCGCAGGTCCGAGGGGTCCACGGCCACACGTCCGAACAGGGATTGCTGCAAGGGGCCGATATAGCGCAGCAGCTCGGGCAGCAGGGTCAGGGCCACCGCGCCCAGGATGACGCCGGGGATGTGGCCCATGCCGCCCAGCACCACCATGGAGAGGATCATGATCGACTCCATCAGGGTAAAGGATTCGGGGCTGACGAAGCCCTGGAAGGCGGAGAAAAGGCCGCCGCCCACGCCGCCGAACATGGCGCCCATGGCAAAGGCCAGCAGCTTGATGTTGCGGGTGTTGATGCCCATGGCCACCGCCGCCACCTCGTCTTCCCGGATCGCCACCCAGGCGCGGCCGATGCGCGAGTCTTGCAGGCGCAGGGCGATGAAGATGGTCAGCAGGGTCAAGGTAAGGAAGAGGTAGTAATGGGCATGGACGCCGCTCAGGGTCAGGATGCCCAGGTCCAGCCCCTTGGAAAGCGGCAGGCCGGCGACCTGGATCGGGTCGATCAGGTTGATCCCCTGGGGACCGTTGGTGATGTTGACCGGGGCATTCAGGTTGTTGAGGAAGATGCGAATGATCTCGCCGAAGCCCAGGGTGACGATGGCCAGGTAGTCGCCGCGCAGGCGCAGGGTCGGCGCGCCCAGCAGCATGCCGAACAGCCCGGCGATGGCCGCGCCCAGGGGTAGCAACACCCAGAAGGGCAGATGCAGGCCGAAGTGGGGCGAGGCCAGGATGGCGTAGAGATAGGCCCCGACCGCGTAGAAGGCCACATAGCCCAGATCGAGCAACCCGGCGAAGCCCACCACGATATTCAGCCCCAGGGCCAGCATCACATAGAGCAGGGCGAAGTCGAGGATACGCACCCAGGTGCGCCCCATGCCCGCGTCCACCAGAAAGGGCAGCAGGCACAGCAGCAGCGCCAGTCCGGCATAGGTGGCCCAGACCAGGCGGCGGTCGTGGCGCAGGGATTCGGGCAGCAGGGAGAGCATCAGGCGCGGTCCGCCACCTGCTCTCCCAGCAACCCGGAGGGGCGGAAGATCAGGACCAAAATCAGGATAAAGAAGGCGAAGATGTCCTGGTAATGACTGCCCAGGAAGCCGCCGGTGAGGTCGCCGATATAGCCCGCCCCCAGGGACTCGATGATCCCCAGCAGCAGCCCGCCCAGCACCGCGCCGGGGATGTTGCCGATGCCGCCCAGCACCGCCGCCGTAAAGGCCTTGAGCCCGAGGATGAAGCCCATGGCGTAGTGGCCGATGCCGTAATAGGCGCTGATCAGCACCCCGGCCACAGCCCCCAGGGCGGAGCCGATGACGAAGGTGGCGGCGATCACGCGATTGACATCAACACCCATCAGGCCCGCCACATCGCGGTTCTGGGCCGTGGCGCGCATGGCGCGGCCCAGGCGGCTGCGGTTGACCAGCAGCACCAGGCCGATCATGCCGAGGGTGGCCACGGCGACAATCAGCAGTTGGATATTGGTGATGGTGGCCCCGGCCAGCTCGTAGATCTGGATATCCAGGATCGGCGGGAAGGCGATGTACTGGCGGCCCCAGATGATCATAGCCAGGTTTTGCAGCACGATGGAGACGCCGATGGCGGTGATCAGCGGGGCCAGGCGCGGCGCGGTGCGCAGGGGGCGGTAGGCGATGCGCTCGATCAGCAGACCGGCGACCATGCAGACCGCCATGGCCACCAGAGTGGCAATGACCAGCATCACCGGTCCCGGCAGCCCGGTCCCCGCCAGTCCGGCCAGCACCGCCAGGGCCACCAGGGCGCCGACCATGACAATCTCGCCATGGGCGAAATTGATCAGCTCCAGGATGCCGTAGACCATGGTGTAGCCCAGGGCCACCAGGGCGTAGAGGCTACCTAGGATGAGGCCGTTGATGATTTGTTGGAGGAGGATGTCCATGGTTCGTTACCGTGAAAATACGCAAGGCACCTTTGCTCCCTCCCCCTCCGGGGGAGGGTTGGGGAGGGGGAATTCAGCGGGACGAACCGCCCAAAGTCTCGACGGCGGACCACTTGCCTTCCTTGACCTGGTAAAGGGTCACGGCGCCGTCCTTGAGGTCGCCCATGGCATCGAAGGCGATGTGGCCGACCACGCCCTTGGTGTCGGTCTTGGCCAGCTCGGCGCGGTATTTCTCGGGATCGGCGGACCCGGCGCGGCGCATGGCGTCCACCATCACCCGCACGGAATCATAGGCGAAGGGGGCATAGAGCTGAATCTTGCCGTATTTGGCGGCAAAACGCTTCTCGAAATCGGCCCCGCCGGGCATCTTCTCCAGGGGCAGGCCGGGGGAGGAACCCACGGCGTTTTCCGTGGCGGTCCCGGCCAGCTTGATGAACTCGGCGGTCTGGATGCCGTCACCACCCAGGAACAGGGCCTTGATCCCCAGGGTCCGCATCTGCCGCGCCATGGGCGCACCCTGGGCGTCCATGCCGCAATAGACGATCACATCGGGCTTCTTGCCCTTGATGGAGGTGAGGATGGCGGTGAAGTCGGTGGACTTGTCCGTGGTGAACTCGTGGGCGATCGGCTCCACGCCGCGCGCCTTCAATGCCTTGACCACCTCGTCGGCCAGGCCCTGGCCGTAGGCGGTGCGGTCGTCCACCACGGCGACCCGCTTGCCTATCTTGGCGGCGTATTCGCCCAGGGCGGCCCCTTGCTGGGCGTCGTTGGCCATGAGGCGGAAGGTGGTGTCGAAGCCCTGATGGGTGTAGGCCACGGCGGTGGAACAGGGGGAGATCTGCGGCACCCGGCCGTCGTTATAGACTCGTGAGGCCGGGATGCTGGCGCCGGAGTTGAGGTGGCCGATGACCCCCTTGACGCCGCTGTCCACAAACTTCTGCGCCACCACGGTGGCGGTGCGGGGGTCAGCCTGATCGTCTTCCACCACCAGCTCGAATCGCACCGGCTGGCCGCCGAGTTTGGGCTGGGTGGCATTGATTTCCTCAATGGCGAGGCGTGCGCCGTTGGCGATGTCCTGGCCGAGGTGGGCCTGGGGACCGGTGAGCGGAGCGGCCAGGCCGATCCGCACCAGTTCCTCGGCCGCTGACGCCGTGGCGAACGCAGCCAGGGCGACCCCTAAAATCATGTGCAACCGCATTTTCATTGACCCGCTCCTCGATAATCCGGATTTAATTGTGACTCTGTATATTCAGGAGACATCTCTTTTCCGTCTTCCGCCCCTGCCTCCTGCCTTCACGGGCCCGAATACCTGCTCGGGCATTATGGAAAGCGCTCTTGACCCTTGTCAATGTTCGCCCCTTGGGCCGTCCCCGGCGGCAATTTTGCATTGCCGCCATGGAAAAGGCTAAAGTTGCCGCCTTTGGCCTTGGGTGGAGTCTCTGCCCATTTCCGGACGCAAGTATGGCGGACCGGCCCGGCAAATCGCTTTCTTTCTTAATGTTGGGATTTTCAGATGATCAGTCTCCTGTTTCGCATTGTCCTGGCCCTTCTCATTGCCGCTCCCCTGGGGGCGGCAATGGCCTCCGAGACCGCTGCCCCCATGCAGTTGATCGAAGTGGCGGGCATTCCGGTGGAGTTCATCCTCTTCGCCCTGGTGTTGCTGGGCGTGGCCCTATTCCACAACCAGACCTTCGCCGTGGCGACCACCGGCCTAGCGGTGGTCATTCTCTACAAGCTCATCTTCACCGGCTTCAAGACCGGGGCGGGCTTGGCGGGCCTCATCGGCCACCTGGGCCATGAGTGGGTCACCCTGGCCAACCTCTTCTGCCTGCTGCTGGGCTTCGCCATCCTGGCGCGGCATTTCGAGAAGAGCCATGTCCCAGTGATTTTGCCCAAGTTTCTGCCGGACGACTGGAAGGGCGCCTTTCTCCTGCTGGTGATGATCTTCTTCATCTCCAGCTTCCTGGACAACATCGCCGCCGCCCTGATCGGCGGCGCCATGGCCCACCAGTTGTTCAAGGCCAAGGTCCACATCGGCTACCTGGCGGGGATCGTGGCGGCCTCCAACGCCGGCGGCGCCTGGAGCGTGGTCGGCGACACTACCACCACCATGATGTGGATCGCCGGCGTCACCCCTGGCCAGGTGTTTGAATGCATCATCGCAGCCCTCATCGCCCTGTTCATCTTCGGCATCCCGGCGGCCAAGCTGCAACAGGCCTATTCGCCCATCCTCAAGAATGTCAACGAACGCACCCAGGTGAACTGGAACCGGATCTTCGTCGTGATCCTGATCCTGGTCTTCGCCATGGTGACCAATATCCTCATCAACTCCAGCTTCAAGGATATTTCCAACAGCCTGCCCTTCATCGGCATGGCGGTATGGGCGGCCATCCTCCTGTCCACTCCCCTGTGCCGCCATGACTGGGAGGTCATCCCGGAGAACCTCAAGGGGACCCTCTTCCTGCTCAGCCTGGTCACCATCGCCTCCCTGATGCCGGTGGAAAAGCTGCCGGTGGCCTCCTGGCAGACCGCCATGGGCCTGGGCTACCTCTCCGCCGTCTTCGACAACATCCCGCTGACGGCCCTGGCCCTGAAGCAGGGCGGCTATGACTGGGGCTTCCTGGCTTACGCCGTGGGCTTCGGCGGCTCCATGATCTGGTTCGGCTCCTCCGCCGGCGTCGCCCTCTCCAACATGTACCCCGAGGCCAGGTCGGTCGGTCTCTGGCTGCGCCACGGCTGGTTCGTCGCGGTGGCCTATACGGTCAGTTTCCTGGTCATGGTGGTTTTGCTGGGCTGGCATCCGGACGGGCTGTAATCCCAGCCGGCTACTTGAATCTCCAGTAACAATTCAGCTCAATCCGGTAATTGCCCCACCTCCCAGAGGGAGGGGGGCTGAATAGTTGCAATCCCCAGAGTACAGCCACGAGCGGGCATCAGCCCTTCAATCCATGCCGGGAGCGCACCAGTTCATAGTTGCGGCCGCGCGCCCCTTCCAACACCTGATCCACGTCGTCGGACGGGGTTCCGACGATGCGCAGGGCGTGGGCGGCCAGGTTGAGGCTGCTCTCGATGGCCTCGGGATAGGCCTCGGTGGCGCCCGCCTGGAGCAGGCGGCCGCTGGCCTCCAGATCCCTGGCCCTGGCCAGCACGGGGACATGGGGATAGCCGTTGCGCAGGTGCGAAACGGCGCGCAAGGCAGCCGAACCCTGATCGACGGTGAGTACCACCAGGGACGCCCGCTCCACATGGGCCGCCGCCAGCAGATCGGGATTGCCGATGTCGCCGTAATAGACGGGAAAGCCGTCCTGGTGGCCCTTGCGCACATGGGCCGGGTTGTTGTCGAAGACGATGAAGGGGATGCCGCTGCCGTGCAGCAGCACGGCCACCACATGCCCCACCCGCCCGTAGCCGCCGATAATGACCTTGGGCGTCACGTCCGGTTCGGCCGGTAATTGGGGTCCCAGTTCCATCGGCTTGTTGCGTTCGAGGCGCGCCGCCAGCAGGTCGCCCAGGCGGGCCATCAAGGGCGTGGCCAGCATGGTGATGGAGATCAGCCCAACCGCCAGGACGAAGGTGGCGTCATCGATCACCCCCAGCGCCTTGGCCGTGCCCAACAGCACGAAGCCGAACTCGCCGCCCTGAGCCAGCAGGAAGGCCACGCGCACGGCTACCGTCAAGGGAAAATCGAACGCCAGGCCCAGAACGAACAGGGCCAGCAGCTTGATCAGCAGGATCGCCACCGCTCCCTGCGCGAACAGCAGCGGCTGTTCAAACAGGGTACCCAGGTCGATGGACATGCCCACCGCAACGAAGAACAGGCTCAGCAGCAGCCCCTTGTACGGTTCCACCAGGGACTGGATTTGCAGGCTGTAGCGGCAGTCCGACAACAGGATGCCGATCAGGAAGGCGCCGAGCGCCATGGAGAATCCGGCCTCGTGCATCAGCCAGGCAGAGAGGAACAGCGCCAGCATCACCACCATGAAGAAGCCTTCCCGGTTGCCCTGATGTGCCAGCCGCTCCAGCAGCCAAGGCACCAGGCGGCTCCCCAGCACCCAGACCGCGAGAAACACGGCAACCGCCAGCCCGGTCTGCCGCCACAGGGGTATCTCCGTCCCCAGGGCCGCGCCCCGCTCGGACAATAGCGGCACCAGCGCCAGCAAGGGGACGATGGCCAGATCTTGCATGAGCAGCACGGCGAAACTGACCGTGCCGTGCCGGCTCGCGATCTCGCCGCGCTCCTGGAGCAACTGTACGACGAAGGCGGTGGAAGAGAGCGCCAGCGTCAGCCCCAGCAGCAGTGCCCTGGACCAATCCGGCTGCGAACCCCGCAGATAGGCAGCGATGATCAGCCCCGTCAGGATCACTTGCAGCGACCCCAGTCCGAACACCTCCCGCCGCATGGCCCAAAGCCGGTGGGGCTTCATCTCCAGCCCGATCAGGAACAGCAGCATCACCACGCCCAGCTCGGTGAAATTGCGCACATCCTCCACATGGGGCGTCAAAATTGGCCCCGGCGAATGCGGCCCCACCACGATTCCGGCGATCAAAAGCCCCAGCACCGAACCGAGCCCGAGATGCCGGAACACCGTGACCGCCAGTGAAGTAACGAACAGCAGCAACACCGCCGAGTAAATAAAGCTGTGGAGTTCCATTCTGTTTAACCAACAATTACCGTGGAAATCATCAGCCGTAGGGGCGGGTTTGAAACCCGCCCCTACTTGAACGGGTAGGGTTATTAACCGAGTGGTATAGAAAGGTAGCCCAATGGGGTGGAACGCAGTGGAATCCGGCGCTGCTCCTACTCACGCGAACAACCCCGCATTCAGCCACAGATGTGCCCCGATGGAGGCCGCGTAGCCCAGGGCGATGGCCGGGGTCCATTTGAGGTGGCCGAGGAAGCTGTATCGGCCGTGCGCCTGTCCCATCAGGGCCACGCCTGCGGCGGAGCCGATGGAGAGCAGAGAGCCGCCGACCCCGGCGGTGAGGGTGACCAGGAGCCACTGGCCGGTGGTCATGTCGGGCATCATGCTCAGTACCGCGAACATGACGGGGATATTGTCCACCAGGGCGGAGATCAAACCGATGGCGATATTGGCCTGGGTCGCGCCCCAGTCCACGTAAAGGGTCTGGGAGAGCAGGCTCAGGTAGCCGAGGAAGCCGAGGCCGCCGACGCAAAGCACCACGCCGTAGAAGAACAGCAGGGTATCCCACTCCACCCGCGCCAACTGGTGAAAGACATCGAAGGACGGATGCCGCTCCTCCAGAGGGATAGGGTCGCCGAAACTCTCCTCGTCGCCGCTCTTCCTGGAGGGCCGGCGGCTGACCTTCAGGTAATAGCCGAAGAATTGCAGGTAGCTGAGGCCGGTGAGCATGCCGATGACCGGCGGCAGGTGGAGGAAGTTGTGGAAGCTGACGGCGGTGGCGATGGTCAGCAGAAACAGGGCCATGATCCGGCGCGCGCCCCGGCGCATGGGAATGCTTTCCCCCGATCCCTGGGGTTGCAGTTTGGGCACGGCCCAGTGCATGAGCGCCGCCGGAACCAGCCAGTTGATGACCGACGGCAGAAACAGGTGGAAGAAGCTCCAGAAATCGACCGGGCCGGGGTGGGTCTGGATGTTCTTCTGCCACACCATCAGGGTGGTGATGTCGCCGAAGGGGGAGAAGGCCCCGCCCGCATTGGCCGCCACCACGATATTGATGCAGGCAAGCAGCACGAACTGCCGGTTGTCGCCGCCGACGGCCAGCACCACGGCGCACATGAGCAGGGCGGTGGTCAGATTGTCGGCCACCGGCGAGATGAAGAAGGCCAGCAGGCCGGTGATCCAGAAGAGCTGACGGAAGCCGTAGCCCTTGCGCACCAGCCATGAACGCAGGGCCTCGAAGGCCTGGCGCTCGTCCAGGGCGTTGATGTAGGCCATGGCCGAGAGCAGGAACAGCATCAACTCGGCGTATTCCAGCAGATTGTGGCGCAGGGCCTGCTCCACCTGGCCCGGCGGCAGTCCCTGTTGCCCCGCCGCGATGGCGATCAGCACCCAGATGATCCCGGCGGCCAGGATCACCGGCTTGGACTTGCGCAGGTGGGTTGTCTCTTCCAGCATCACCAGCAGATAGGCCAGGCCGAACACGGCCAGCACGGCAGGTCCCACCCAGCCGCCCGTAAGGCCGGACGGGGCGGTTTCCGTAGCGTAAAGGCCGAAAGGGAGGCATGTCAGCAAGATCAAGGTCAGGGTGGAAGGTCGTTTCATCGGTCGAAACTCTGCATCTGAGGGCCGGGGTTCCACGATTTAACCAGATCTCCGGGCCATCGGAAATGGCCGAGGTTGCCAGAACAGCCGTGAATGCGGGTATCCCTGGGTATTTGCTTATGTGGGCATTCATGGGTACCCTGGACCCTGCCGCGCTATTCACCATCTTGCTTGGATATGGGCTGCTTACCCATGACGGCCAGCTTGACCGCTGATCCCCTTAAGCCCCGCTGGATTGGTTGCTTTAAGAAGTCTGCTGGCCCTGTTACCGACGATCGAAGCCTCAATGGCCTTTCGATATCAGAGGAGGACTGCCATGAAAAAATTGTTCCATTGGCCCGGTTTGCTGCGATGGGCGAATTCCAAAGCGCAGCGCCTTTTCGGGCTCAAGCGGTCGCCGGAACGATTCCATCCCAAAACAACCGCTGCTGCACAGCCCTTGCCAATCACCCCCTCAGCCTGTGCAACCGTGGTAATTCCCGCCCGCAATGAAGCAAAGTGCATAGCCGGAGTTGTAGCCTATGCCCTGGCAGACCCGGCAACCGCTGAAGTCATCGTGATTGATGACAGTTCCATCGACAACACCGCTGAGTTGGCGCGACGGGCGGGGGCCAAGGTGCTGACCAGCAGCATGCTGGGCAAGGGCGCCTCCATGCACGATGGCGTCGCGGCGGCGCAAGGCGGCTTGCTGGTCTATTTGGATGGCGACCTGACGGGCCTGCGTAGCGGTATCGTCACCGATCTTTGCGGGCCGCTTCTGCGGGGGGAGGCCGACTTTGTGAAGGCATGCTTCGGCCGTGCGGGTGGCCGCGTCACTGAACTCACAGCCAAGCCGATGTTGAAGATCTTCTTCCCCGAACTGGCGCATTTCAAACAGCCCCTCGGCGGCATTATCGCCGCGCGAAAGCCCCTGTTGCAGGCATTGATCTTTGAGGATGGCTATGGCGTGGATGTGGGTCTGATGTTGGATGCACACCTCGCCGGGGCCAGGCTGGCGGAGGTCGATATAGGCTCAATTGAGCATGACTGCCAGCCGCTGCATGATTTGACCCTGATGGCCAACGAGATCGCACGGGTCATCTTTAGCCGGGCCAAGACAGCCGGGCGTTTGCATGTCGAGCAAGTCGCGGCCATGTACGAAACGCAACGCCAGGCAGCAGCAGGGATCGACTATATCCTGACCCGGCGGGGCGGGCGCCGGAAGCTGCTCCTTCTCGATATGGACGGGACAGTCACGTCCTCTCGCTTTGTCCTTGAATTGGCGCGTTCAACGGGGCATGAACCGGCCTTGTTGCAAATGCTGGATAACCCCGACAGCGATGCTGCCACGCGGAGCGAACGAATCGCAAGGCTCTTTCAGTACGTTCACCGGAAACAGTTCGAGCGGGTAGCCCGCACTCTGGACATACGTCCCGGCGTCATCGAGTTTGTGAATCGGATGCAGCGAAGCGGATTCATGGTGGGCCTGGTCAGTGATAGTTATTTCATTGCGGCGGATATCGTCAGACGCCGGATATTCGCCGATTTTGCCATGGCACATACCATCCATTTCGACAATGACGTTTGCTCTGGCCAGATCCGCATCAACCCCGCCTTTCTCGCCCCCCAGGGCCGACGCTCACCCCCTGTTTGCAAGAGCAATGTCCTGCGCTGCTTCCTGACGGATAGAACCCCGCCGAGGGTAAATCAAACCTGGGTGGTGGGTGACAACATCAATGATCTGGCCCTGATGCGCCTTGCAGACCGGGCGTTCGCCATCGAGCCCAAATCCCCCTTGTTGACGGACGAACCGGGAATCACCCCCATCGCATCCTTCCTCGACTTGTTGACCCTGCTGCCAAGCCAGGAGCTGGTCGAGGATGCCGTTGCGTAGGTGTGGGGCGTAGGATAACCGGCTGGCCTTATGCCTTATTCTTGCCCGGCCTTAAGTTCCAAGGCGCGCTTGTAGATGTCGTTGCGGCGGCGGCCGGTGGCTTCGGCGACGACCTCCGCCGCGCGCTTTACGGAGAGGTCCCGCAAAAGTAGGCCAAGGAGCTTGTCGGTATCGATGCCGCATTCGGCTGCGTCGTCCCGCTTCGGCGCCCCTTCCACCAGGATGACCATCTCTCCCCTTTGCTGGTCAGGGTCCTGGCGCACCCGCTCCACCAGTTCGCCCAGGGGGGCGTCGAGGAAGGTCTCGTGCAGCTTGGTCAGTTCGCGGGCCAGGACGGCGCGGCGGTCCGCGCCGAAGGCATCGGCCATGTCTTCCAGGGATTCGGTCAGGCGGTGGGATGATTCGTACAGGACCAGGGTCGCAGTGTTGGCGGCCAATTGCTGGAACCGCCGCCGCCGGGCGGAGGTGGTCCGGGGGGGGAAGCCTTCGAAGAAGAAACGGTCTGTCGCCAGCCCGGCGGCGGAGAGGGCGCAGATGATGGCGCTGGGTCCGGGGATGGGGACGACCTTGCAGCCCCGGCGCCGGGCCTCCCGGACCAGGGGGAAGCCGGGGTCGCTGATCAGGGGGGTTCCGGCGTCGGAGACCAGGGCGATGGATTCGCCTCCCTGCAAGCGCGCCAGGATACGGCCCGACATGCCGGTTTCGTTGTGTTCGTGCAGGGCGATGAGCGGCTTGGCCAGGCCCATGGCGCTCAGGAGCCGGGCGGTGTGCCGGGTGTCCTCGGCGGCGATCAGATCGACCGAGGCGAGGGTGTCGAGGGCGCGGCGGCTCATGTCGCTGAGGTTGCCGATGGGGGTTGCCACCACGTAAAGGACGCCGCTCTCATTTGACACTTTTCTGCTGACCTCGGATACTGCCATTCTTTCTCCAACCCATTGAAACTGCGGCCTGCCGCACCGCATCGCCAGGGAATCGTCCCCGGCGCCGGGATGCCGGTCCCCCGGCCCGTTCCGCTACTGGGTGACTGCCGTTTCCGGGATATTCACGATTATGCATCAGACTCCGCTTAAATCCTTCGCCCTTTTGTTTGCCGCCCTGCTGGCGGTCACGGCCTGTCAGCCCACCTCGACCCGGCAGGGCGAGACCAGCGGCGAGCTGGTCGGTTCCCCCAGCGCGGTGGAGCAGCAACGCGCTCTGGAGCAGGCCAGGGAACTGGCGCGGCAGGCCAAGGAGAGTGCCCCGCCCCAGCGCGACCTGCATTATATGAAGGCGGCCGAGTTGTTCATGCTGGCGAACCGCCAGGACTTGGCGAGCGAGGCCGCCGGTCAGGTCAACGCCGGGGCGCTGCCTCCTCCGGAGCGGTTCCGGTGGCGTTTGCTCGGCGCCGAGATCGAATTGCAGCGGGGGGCGGTGGATCGCGCCATCGCTTCCTTGGAAGAGGCGCCGCCCGCCGATACCTCCAAGGATCAGTTGCAGCGTTTCCACAAGGATAGGGCCGCCGCTTATCAGCGTGCCGGCAAGATGCTGGAGAGCGCCCGCGCCCGGACCGAACTGGACAAGATGATCGAGAGTCCCGAGGAACGCGCCAATAATCAGTTGGAGATCGTCAAGACCCTGGCCCTGTTGAGCGATACGGCCCTGGAGCTGTTGCAGCCCAGCCCGCCCGACGAGATGACCGGCTGGATGGAACTGGCGCGCATATTCAAGAAGCACGGGGACAACTTCACCTCGGCCCAGCCGGAATACCAGGCCTGGCGCGCCCGTTTCCCCAAGCACCCGGCCGATACCCAGATCTACGCGCGGCACTACGGCGGCGCGGTGAAAGCGCAGACGAAATCCCTGGCGCGGGTCGCGGTTCTGCTGCCCCAATCGGGTCCCTTGCAGAAGGTCGCCAACGCCATCAAGGAGGGCATCACGGCGGCCCACTACGCCTCCGATCCCAGCGGCCGGCCCGAACTGAAGTTCTACGACGCCGGTAATCCGCAGGACCTCCCGGCCCTTTATCAACAGGCGGTGCAGGAAGGGGCCAGCGCCGTCATCGGTCCCCTGGACAAGGATGCGGTCAGCGTCCTGGCCTCGGGCGGCGATCTGCCGGTGCCGACCCTGGCGCTGAATCAGATCACCCAGGAGGCGCGCCCGCCGGCCAATCTGTTTCAGTTCGCTCTCTCACCGGAGGACGAGGCCCGGCAGGTGGCGGAACGCGCCCGCCAGGATGGACATACCCTTGCCCTGGTCCTGGTGGCGAACAGCACCATGGGTCAACGCGAGCTCAATGCCTTCAATACCCGCTGGACGGAGCTGGGCGGCCGGGTGCTGGAACAGGCCGCCTACGACGAGAAGAGCCACGATTTTTCTCCCCAGATCGTCAGTCTGACCAACCTGGACGAAAGCGGTCAGCGCCAGCAGAAGCTGCAAAAGCTGCTCGGCCGGACCCTGAAATTCGACCCCCGTCCCCGCCGGGATGCCGGGTTCATCTTCCTCTCCGCCGAGGGGAGCAAGGCGCGGGAGATCCGTCCCCAGCTCCAGTTCCACCGGGCCGGGGACCTGCCGATCTACACCACCTCCAGGGTGTTCAACGGCGAGGTCAACGCTGACCGGGATACCGATATCAATGGGGTCCGCTTCCCCGACATCCCCTGGCTGCTGGTGGAGGATCAGGGTCCCCTGTCGCGGGCGGCGGTGGCCAAGATGTTCCCCGCCGCGCTGACCCAATACCCGAGGCTCTACGCCATGGGCATCGACAGCTATAACCTCCTGTTCCACCTGGATCGCCTGAGCAGCGGCAAGCTGCAAGAGACCAGTCAGGGCAAGACCGGCAATCTCTACCTGGATGAAAACAACCTGGTGCATCGCCGCCTGGTCTGGGCGCAGATCACCAACGGCAGGCCCAGCATCCTCGGCTATTCGCCCAGCACGGTCCCAGGCGCGGGCGAGACGGGCGCGCCGGTTGCGGAAGCCGCTCAGCCGCCGGGTTAGTAATGAATCGTACCGGCAGGGAGGCGGAAGACCTCGCCCTCGCGTTCCTGAACAGCCGGGGGCTGCGGCTGATCGAACGCAACTACGCAACCCGCCAGGGGGAGATCGATCTGGTCATGGAGGACAGGGGCACCCTGGCGTTCGTCGAGGTCAGGCACCGGAATTCGGCGCGTTTCGGCGGCGCTATCGAGAGTGTGGACCGGCGGAAACAGGGACGGCTGATCAAGGCGGCGGAGGCCTATTTGCAGGCACATCCCCTCCAGGCCCGCAGCCCCTGCCGTTTCGATATTATCGGCATGGGATCTGAGCAGGGCAAAATTGAATGGATTCAAGATGCTTTTGGCAAATGATGAAGTAAATGGTTAAATAGGCACTATGGAAACGACGCAACAGATTCAGCGGCTTTTCGAGGAAAGCATCGACACCAAGGCAAGGGCGCTTCCCCTGCTGATGGACCCTATCGCCAGCGCGGCACAATTGATTTTCGACCGCCTGATCCAGGGCAACAAGGTGTTGAGTTGCGGCAACGGGGGTTCGGCGGGCGACGCCCAGCATTTCTCCTCGGAGATGCTGAACCGCTTTGAGCGGGAGCGCCCCGGCCTGCCGGGCATGGCGCTGACCACCGATACCTCCACCCTGACCTCCATCGCCAACGATTACAGTTTCGAGCAGATCTTCTCGAAGCAGGTATCGGCCCTGGGCAACCCCGGCGATATCCTGCTGGCCATTTCCACCAGCGGGGGCTCGGCCAACGTCAACAAGGCCGTCCAGGCTGCCCACGAGCGGGAAATGGAGGTGATCGCCCTGACCGGGCGGGAGGGAGGGGAGCTTGCCACCCTATTGAAAGGTCAAGACATAGAAATCCGCGTGCCATCCTCATCGACGGCCCGCATCCAGGAGACCCACTTACTGGTGATCCATTGCCTCTGTGACCTGATTGACCGGAAATTGCTTGGAAATTGAACGGGAGTACCCCATGCAACGCCTTATGCCGTATCTGTTTGTATTGGCGTCGATCCTGCCGATTCAGGGCTGTGCCCCGCTGATTGTCGGGGGGGCGGCGACGACTGGCGTGGCCGTCGTCCATGACCGGCGTTCCCCCGGCTCCGTCGTCGAGGACCAGGGGATCGAACTCACTATTTACCATTACAAGCAGGCCCACCCCGAGATAAAGAACTACAGTGATGTCTCCAGCAACAGCTATAACCGGCAGGTGCTCCTCACCGGCTCGGCGCAGAGCCGGGCGGTGGCCGACCAACTGGTGAGCTACGTCAAGAGCCTGGCCAATGTGCGGCGGGTGATCGACGAGATCGAGATCCACTCCGGCGGCGATTTCCGCGAGGATGTGAACGACACCTACCTCAACTCACAGGCCAAGATGGCGCTGTTCAAGATCACCAAAATCAAGGATTTCGATCCGAGCCGGGTCAAGGTCACCACCTATAACGGCAGCGTCTATCTGATGGGCTTGGTGAATACCAACGAGGGCAACGTGGCCGCCGAGGAAATACGCTATGTCAGCGGCATCAAACGGGTGGTGAAACACTTCGAATACGTCGAACTCCCTGCCCCGGCCGGTTCGACCGCCGACACGGGCGGGGCGCGCGGCGGTGCTGTCACCACCACTCCCTTGCCGGAACCGGCCCGCGCCGGCGGGGCGCCGTCGCGCCCCATGGCAGGAAATACGACCTACTACGGCGGGGGTGGTGAGGGCAATTCCAACCCCAACGTCTGGCAGTGAGCCGAGACGGGGATAGCCCCCCGGACAAGCCATTTTCCCCCGCATTGGAGCAACGTCTCCGCTCGGTCGCGGGCGCCGCCAATCTCATGACCGGACGGGTCGATTGCTGGCCCTACGGCTACGACAACAGCCGCCGCCATGCCTGCCCCCAGGCGGTGGTCTTCGGCACCGGCCACGAGCAGATCCGCGATCTGGTCCTGTTCTGCAACCGCGAGGGTATTCCCCTGATCCCCAGGGGCCGAGGCACCGGCACCACCGGCGCCACGGTGCCGGACCGGGGCGGCATCGTCCTCTCCTTGGAACGCATGAACCGCATCCTGGAGATCGACCCGGACAACCGCCTGGCTCGGGTCGAACCCGGTGTGACCAATCAGGCCCTGCAAGAGGCGATCGCCGCCAAGGGCTTCTTCTGGCCGCCCGATCCCACTAGCGCCGCCGCCTGCACCATCGGCGGCAATCTGGCCTACAATTCCGCCGGTCCCCGCGCCGTGAAATACGGCACACCGCGCGAGAACACCCTGGGCTTGCGCGCCGTCACCGGCCTGGGCGAGGAGATCCGCACCGGCGTCCTGACCACCAAGGGGGTGGTCGGCTACGACCTGACCCGTCTCCTGATCGGTTCCGAGGGGACATTGGCCGTCATCACCGAGGCCACCCTGAAATTGACCCCCCTGCCCGAGGCCAAGCGCACCCTCCAGGCCGCCTACCGTGACATACCCAGCGCCGCCCGCGCCGTCTCGGCCATCATGGCCCAACCCGTCACCCCCTGCGCCCTGGAGTTCATGGACGCCAAGTCCCTGGAACTGGTACGTAATTTCGCCAATCCCGGCCTGCCGGCCGAGGCGGGCGCCCTGCTGATGATCGAAGTCGATGGCCCGGCCCATGGCCTGGATCAGGCGGCCGAGTCCATCAGCCGCGCGGCGGCCAACGAGGGGCTGATCCTGGTGGAGACGGCCAGGGATGCCCAGGCCGTCGAACGCCTCTGGCGCACCCGGAAATCCCTCTCGCCCGCCTTGCGTCAGGCCGCGCCCAAGAAGATCAACGAGGACGTGGTGGTCCCCGTCTCCCGCATCCCCGCCCTGGTGGAGGGGCTCGACCGCCTGTCGCGGGAGCACGGCATCCTCATCGTCAATTTCGGCCACGCCGGCAACGGCAACATCCACATGAACCTGCTCTTCGACCCCGCCGAACCGGGCGCGACCCAACGGGCCGAGACCTGCCTCGACGCTGCCTTCGACCTGGTGCTGAGCCTGGGCGGCACCCTCTCCGGCGAACACGGCGTCGGCCTGGAAAAGCGTGACTTCATCGACCGCGAGATCGACCCCGCCACCCTGCGCCTGATGCGCGCCATCAAGCGCCAGTTCGACCCCAACAACATTCTCAATCCCGGAAAGGCCCTGCCGGAGGCTTGAGGGGCCGAGAAAGTAGCCGGATGAAGCACAGCGGAATCCGGGCTACTTAACTTGAATTTTTAGAGGTGCCTATGAGAAAGCTGAGAGTCTATTTGTCCCTTATGTTCGCGCTGATCCTGTCGATCGCGGCCGTCCTCGTCTTCCTGGACAGCGGCCTGAGTATCGCCTTTTGGCTGGTCGCGCTGGTGGCCGCCGGCCACTTTTATCTCAGCCGCGAGGGCAAATGCACCCATTTCGTCGTTTGGAAGGAGAAAGACAGCGTCGGCATCGCCTCCATCGACGAAGATCACAAGAAGCTGTTCAACCTGATCAACAATCTCCAGGTGACGGTCATGTGCGACACCGGCCGGGAGTTCGAACGGGAGGCGCTCGATCAGCTCATGGACTACACCCGCTACCACTTCCAGCGCGAGGAGGAGTTGATGCGGGCCCACGGCTACCGGGACTACGAGGCCCACAAGGGGCAGCATGATCAGATGATCATTCAGACCCGGATCTTCATTGACCGTTACGAAGAGAAGGGCCGCGCCGCCCTGCCCGAGGTGGTGAACTACCTGCGGCTCTGGCTGTTGCAGCACATCAGCGTCACGGACAAGAAGTACACGCCCTATTTCCAGGAGAAGGGGGTGATTTAACCTAGAAACCTCTTTTCAACCGCAAAGGACGCAAAGAACGCTAAGGAAAACAACCCGATGCCTTTATCTTTGTTCCTACCTTCCTGGTCAGGGGCGAAACTTAGACAAGCCAATGAATTCCTTCGCGTTCCTTCGCGGCCTTTGCGGTTGAAAAGAGGTTTCTAGGTTGAAGGCCCTATCGGGACCAAAGGCGCTCCCGCAAGGCCGATTCCCGCCGCACCCTGCGTTCCACCACCAATCTCAAAAGTTCGCTGCCGATGCGCAAAGCGGCCTCGTGCCGGGCACGGGTGACGGCGGTATAGAGCAGTTCCCGGCTCAGAAGGGGGCTGTCTTCGTTCGGCAGGGCCAGGAGGATTTCGTCGAACTCCGAGCCTTGGCTTTTGTGTACCGTCATGGCGTAGACGGTCTCGTGCTCGGGCAGGCGGGAGGGGGGGAAGGACCGCAGGCCGTCCGGTCCGGCGGCGGTGAACCAGACGCGCGGGCGGCCCTGGGCATCGGGCCAGATCAGGCCCAGGTCGCCGTTGAAGAGGCCAAGGCCCTGGTCGTTGCGGGTCACCATGAGGGGGCGTCCGCGATAGAAGAGGGTCGAGGGGTCGATCAGTCCCCGTTTGGCCAAGCCTTGTTCGATCAACAGATTCATGCGCCCCACGCCGAAAGGTCCCTCGCGCAGGGCGCAGAGGAGGCGGAATCGCTCCATGCCCGCCAGGGCCTCGGCGGGGGTGCTCGCCTGCAAGTAACCCTGGTAGCGCTCGATGGCCCAGTCTGCCAGCCGTTCCGGCCCCTCGGTCAGCCAGTGGAGATCGGGCGGATTCGTAACCAGCAGGGCGAGCGCATTATCGAAATCGCCGTCCCGCACCGCCGCCGCGAAGCGGCCGATGGCTCCGGCGCCTTCGAAGCGGCGGCTCTTGCGCAGGAGGATGACTGTGTCGGCCAGGGGAGCCCCTCTCCCAAAGGGAGTGGGGGTAATTGCGGGCTCGGCGCATTCTGAATGCGCCGTGGATTCACGGGGCAGCATCCCTTCCCCCTCAGGATGGGGGATCGGTTTGCCACAGAGTTGGCCAAGCCGCTGACGCATGGCCTCGCTCAGGGGCGGCGGGTCGAAGGGGCCGCAGATATCGCCCAGGACATAGCCGGCTTCGACTGAGGCAAGCTGATCCCGATCACCCAGCAGGATGAGCCGGGCCTGCTTCGGCAGGGCGCTCAGCAGCCGGGCCATCAGGGGGAGATCGACCATGGAGGCCTCGTCCACCAGCAGCAGGTCGAGGTGGAGCGGGTTGTCCGGCCCGTGGCGGAAACCCTCGCCGGGCCGTGCCCCCAACAGGCGGTGGATTGTGGTCGCCTGATCGGGGATGGCCGCCCGCTCGGCCTCATCCAGGGGCAGGCCGGCCTTGGCCGCGCGGATCGATTCCGCCAGCCGCGCCGCCGCCTTGCCGGTGGGGGCGGCCATGACCATGCGCAGGGGCCGTTCCGACAGCCGCGCACTAAGGGCCAGGATCACCGCCGCCGTCCAGGTCTTGCCCGTGCCCGGCCCCCCCGAGATGACGCTGAAGCGGCGGGAGAGGGCCAGGGCGACAGCGGCCTTCTGCCAGTCGAATTCACTGGTGCCGGGGAAGAAGCGGTCCAGTCCTGTAGGTTGGGTTACGACTGCATGGATGCAGGAGGTAGGGCGAAGCAGGAAGCCAGAGCCGAGGCGCGCAAACACATCTGTGCTGGTTGACTGTGAAGCCGGGTGCGCGCCGTAACCCAACAGGGCGCCGGAAGATGCCGGTTCCTCCTCCGTTTCACCCGCCCGCGCCAGGATCGCCTCGGCCAGATCGTTCTCGTAATGCCAATAACGCCCCAGGTAGAGCCGGCCGGCGCTGTCCAAGATCAGGGGGGTGAAGGCGCCGGGCCCTCCCACCACAGGGCTGGCGCTGAGGATCGCGCGCCACCGGGAGAGGGATGGCGCGGTCAGGTCCAGATTGCCCTCGGGGAAGGGCCGTTGTCCGGCGATGGGGGCCAGCGGCAGGCAGACATGCCCCTCGCCGGTGGCCTTGGTCAGCAGGGCCGCCGCCAGCATCAACCCTGGATCGCCGCCGCCCAGCTCCCCCATCAACAGGGCGAAGTGGCGGTCGAAGGGGCGCAAGGCACCCTGGGTCACCGCGATTTCAAGCCAATGCCCGTTCATCCAGAAAACATCCTTTTATCGTTCCCACGCTCCGGCGTGGGAATGCCGCCAGCGACGCTCCAGCGTCGCGGGTTGCCGGATACCGGAGGACAATGTCGATTCCGGGACGCTGGAGCGTCCCGGGATGCATTCCCACGCCGGAGCGTGGGAACGATCAATCTTGGCGTTTCTTTGCGGTATTCGCGGTTTAACCTGTCATTCAGGTTCATCCATTGCCCCCAAAGAGCCCATCCAGCCCCTCGACCAGGGCAAATCCGGGCCGGTCGAAGAAGATCCCAGCGCCTTTGCCGCCTTGGGGCGACATGCCGCGCGGGAAGAGGTAATAGACCCCGCCGAAGTGGCGTTCGTAGTCATAGCCTCGCAGCCGCTGGCCCAGGTAGCGGTGGAGCGCCACCGTGTAGATCAGGTATTGCAGGTCGTAGCGGTGGGCGGCCATCGCGGCATGTAGATTCGCCGGCCCGTAGCCGTCCAGGCGGTTGGATTTGTAGTCGGCCAGGTAGTAACGCCCCTGGTGTTCGAAGACCAGGTCGATGAAGCCGATCATCAGGCCTCGCGCGGGGTTGAATTGGAGGCGCCCGCCCTCGGGGGCGTAGTTGCCCAGCCCTTGGAGCAGCCTGTCGAGGGCCTCGGGGCTGACTCCGGCCAGGGGATAATGGAAGGCCATCTCGGCGCGCCGCCGGGCAGGGGTGAGGTCTCGCAGCCGCAGTGTCCCGTCCGGGTCCAGTGGGCTGTCCAGAAGATTGGCGACCAGGCGTTCGGCTGCGCCCGCCCAGATGCGATCCAGGCCGTAGAGGTCGAGCTGGCGTTCCACCTCCTGTCGCAAGCCGTCGCCCCTGGCCTGGGGAAAGTCGATCCGCTCCAGAAGGCTATGGAGGAAGAGCCCCGGCTGGATGCCGGCGGGGAAGCTGTCTGTGGCTGCCGTGTCCGTTTCCCCCGTTTCCGCCAGCCGCTCGGCGCTCGGGGCACCCATCGCCGGGTGGAGGCTGCCGGCGATCAGGCCGGAATAACTGGTGATGCGCCAGTTCCGATCGATGTGCCCCTTGAAGCGAAGCGAATTACGGTGACACTTTACTAAATGCACTTCATAAGGTGTATTTAGTAAAGTGTCACCGTAATTGTAATTCAAGGTTTCAACGCCGATGGTGTCATCCCCGCCCGCGAGGGTGTTCAGTTCCGCCAGCAAGGTCTCGTCATTGCCCATGCCCTGGGGATGGAGCAACCGGCCCAGCGCCCCCTCCTGAACGCCCTTGATGTGTCCCCAGGGCAGGTAGCAGCGGTGCTGGGCGCGGGTCAGGGCGACGTAGGCGAGCCGGGTCTCCTCCGCCAGCCGCTCCTCTTCCGCCAATGTTTTGTGATCGTCGAACGCCTTCGAACCCAGATCGAACAGCAGTTCCCCCGTCTCCCGGTCGTGACAGGGCAGCGGGGGCTCGGCATGGAAGGCCTTGCCCTGGTAGAGGAAGGGGATGAATACGATGGGGTATTCCAGCCCCTTGCTCTTGTGGATGGTGACGATGCGCACCAAGCGCTGGTCGCTCTCCAGGACCAGGGTCTGTTCCTCGGTCGCGCCCTGGCCGTCGCGGTGGCGTTGGTTGGCGAACCAGCGAGTCAGCCGCTCGGGGCTGTCCTCCTGGCGCGAGGCGTTCTGTAGCAGCTCCGCCAGGTGCAAGAGGTTGGTCAGCCGCCGCTCACCCAGTTCCCCTTGCAACAGCCGCCCGGCGATCCCCCGCTCGTGCAGCAGGGGCATGAACATGGCCATGAAACCCTGATCCCGCCAGCGGCGGTGGCTGCGGTCAAAGACCTCGTGCCACTCCTCCCAGGTATCCGCCGATTCCAGCAGCGACTGGATCTCCCGCGCGCTTGCCCCCAGCAGGGAGGTCGCGGCGGCGGCCCGTAGGGCGCGACCGTCGTTGGGGCTGGCGAGGGCATGCAGCAGCAAGGCCAGCTCCCGCGCCTCCTCCGTGTCGAAGACGTTGTCCCGGCTCTGAAAGACGCTGCCGATGGCGAGCCGGCGCAGGGCCTGGCCCAGTTTTCCCGCCTCGAAACGGTCGCGCACCAGCAGGGCGATGTCGCCCGGACCCAGGGGGCGGCGGCCGATCAGGGCCCGGCCTTGTTCGCCCAGCGCTATCAGCCGGGCGATCTCACCGGCGCAGGCATTGGCGATGAGGGGTTCGGCCTGATTTTTGGCGATGGGTTTATCCGAGTCCGCGCGGGGCAGGAACCAGATCCGCAGGGGGGCATCGGTCTGGCCGTCGATGGTCAGCGGCATCTTGTCGGCCTGACCTGCCGCCGTCAGGGGTTCGTAGGGGATGTCCTCGAACAGGAAGGGGAGGGGATGGCGACCGAAGATACGGTTGATCCCTGCCACCAGCCGCTCGGTCGAGCGCCAGTTGCGGGTCAGGGTGTAGCGATGGCCGCCGGGCGCATCGCGGCGGGCGCGGATGTAGGTGAAGACATCGGCCCCACGGAAGCTGTAGATGGCCTGCTTGGGGTCGCCGATGAGGAAGAGGGCGGTGTTGTCTTCTTTCGTCGCGAAGATTCGCTGGAAGATCCGGTATTGCAGGATATCGGTGTCCTGGAACTCGTCGATCAGGGCCGCCGGGTGGCGCTCGCGCAGGCGCGCTGCCAGGGCCGGGCCGCCGTCGCCGGCCAGGGCCTGGTCCAGACGCCGCAGGAGGTCGTCGAAGGTCAGCTCCCGGCGGCGCTCCTTGCGGGCCTCTATCTGTTGCAGGCACCAATCACGGGCCTGCTGGAGGAAGCGGGCGAGGAGTTGCCGTCCGGCTGATTCGGTCAGATCGCTGAACTGCTGGCACTGGTCGAAGAGAGGGTGCTCTGGTGGCGTTTTTTTCCTGATGGCGGAGCTGGCCAGCTTGCCGCTGGTGAAGAGTTCGAACCCCTCCGGCAGGGACAAAAAAAGGCCGCCATCGAACCAGTGGTCGAGGGCGGCCTGCGCGTTGCTTACTCGCTCCTGCGTGTAGCCTTTACTCTTGTCTTTGGATAGACCCTCGGCCGTCAGCAAAAGTTCCAGGGCCTCCGGCCCCTGTTGTTTCCAGGTATCGCGGAGTGCCTGGAAGGCCTGTTGCGCCCTTGTGGTGATGCCCCTCTCCCCCTCGATGTCATCGAGACAGAGCCGTCCCTCCGGGCGGCTCAGGAGATCGGTCAGGGTACGGAGCAGATCGGCGGGGCCGTCCCATCGTTCCCGCAGCCAGGCGGCCAGCGGCGGGGAGAGGGTCGCGGCCTGGACGCGCCAGAAGTCCTCCACTACCTGCTGCTCCAGCGCCCGGTTGCCCGCCACGAATTCGCTCTCGAACAGGGTGCCGCTCTCCAGGGCGTTTTCGCTCAACACCCGCTGACAGAAGCCGTGGATGGTGAAGATCGCCGCCTCGTCGAGGCGCACCAGGCTGTCGCGCAGACGGCGGATGGCCTGGTCCCGGTCGGCCAGCCGGGCGGCGAAGGGGGCATAGTCCCCGGCATCCTTTGGATCACGTCCCTCCAGGTGATCGAGCAGTCCCCCCATGCGCAGGCGGATGCGGTCGCGCAGCTCCCCGGTCGCGGCGTTGGTGAAGGTGACCACCAGAATACGGTCCAGATCCAGCCCCTGCTCCAGCAGGAGCCGCAGATAGAGGCTGGTGATGGCGTGGGTCTTGCCAGTCCCGGCCCCGGCCTCGATCAGCCGCGTCCCGGTGAGGGGGAGGGTGAAAGGGTCCAGGGTCATTTTTCCTCCTGTGCCAACAGCGGCATCAGCAGCCGTTCGGCGAGGTCGGCGAAGGCGTCGTCGATGGGTTCGCGCCCGGCGAAGGTGATGCGGTTGTGGATGTCGTCGCTGGCACCGCTGGTGTAGTCGTTGCCGAACCAGTCTTTGCTGGCCCGTGGCAGGGCCTTTTCCCGTGCCTCAGCTTTCTCCCGCCGTTCGGCATAGTCCAAAGAGAGGGCGGGGAAGAAGGGCAGGGGGACGTTCATCCCCTCCCGGAAGGCGGCGATCCAGGGTCGCAGCAGTCCGGTGGCGTCCGCAACGGGGCCGTAGACGGCCTCGTCATCCAGGGCCAGGCAGCGGCTGACGAGATCCACACCCGGCGGATTCAGGGCATTCAATGCCAAGTGGCGCAGCCAGAGTTCGATGCGCTGCTCCGCCTTGAGCTTGGCGGGGCGGTAGAGCAGCAGCCCCTTGTCGCTGAGGGGGTGGAGGCGGCCCTGGAGCCGGATTCCCCCGATGTCGAGATCGACCTCCAGCGGCGTCCTTTGATCTCCCGCCAGGGCCTTGATCCGCTCCGCCAGGGGACCGGTTTTGGCCCATTGTTCCTGAAACTGGAGATCCCCCAGAGCCCCGCCGGGGAGCAGGCCCGCGGCGCGTTCCAGGGCCAGGGCCTGGCCGGCGTCCTGGCCGCCGAGCTGGTCCTCCAGGCACTCGCGGCGCACCTGATAGGCATCCAGGCCCGCGAGGCCGAAGGGCTCGTTGTCCTCGATGGCCGTCTCCTGCTCCTCGGGGTAGAGGCCGAGGCGCCGTTGCAGGAAATATTTGGCTGGGTGGCGGAAGAAGGCGATCAGCTCCTCCAGCCCCAGGGACTCCATGGGCAACGGCGGTAGAGGCTCCGGGACGAAGCAGGGCGAGGCGGGCGGCGCCGGCCTGATCCACTCCTCGGCGTAGCTGGCGCTGGGCCCGCTGCCGGTGAAGCAGTCGGGGCTGAAGGGTTGCAGTGGGTGTTCGGCGATGAGGGACCGGTCGTGTTTGAGATAGTCGAGGAATTCACTCACCACCACCGAGGGCAACCGCCGCTCGTTGTCGCGCCGGTCGCGGCCCTGGTAGCTGATGTAAAAGACATCCCGCGCCGAGAGCAGGGCCTCCAGGAAGAGGTAGCGATCATCCTCGCGCAGGGAGCGGTCACCGCGCCGGGGTTTAGCCGCCATCAGGTCGAAAGAGGGGGGGCGCCGATTGCGGGGGAAATCGGCGTCGTTCATGCCCAGCAGGCAGACCACGCGGAAGGGGATGCTGCGCATGGGGACCATGTTGCAGAAGGTCACCTGTCCGGCCAGGAAGCGGCGGCCCCGTGCGGGCCGGTCCAGCTCGGCGGCCAAGTGTTCCCGCACCAGATCTGGGCCGAGGAGGGCGGCGGGGTTGGCCAGGGCCGCCTGTTCCGCGAAATGGCCCAGGGCATCGCGGATCTCCTGGATGAGGTAGCGCTCCGGTTCGAGGGGGTCGAAGAACCCGTCCAGCAGGCGGTTGAGCCGGTCGCGCCAGCCCTCGGGCGTGGCGGGCAGGGCCAGGAGCTTGCGCCAGTGGCGCAGGCATTCGACCAATTCGTGCAGGCCGCCCAGCCAGGGGGTCTCGGACCCGGCGATCCCTGGCAGGGGCAGGTAGCCGGCGAAGGTCTCTTTCCGTTCCGGCAGGGCATAACCCAGCAGCAGCCGGCGCAGGCCGAACTGCCAGGAGTGGGCCTCGTCGGCGGGCAGGTCCAGCTCGCGGCGCTCCCGGCCGTCGCCGCCCCAGCGTATGCCGGATTTTGTGATCCAGTCGCGCATCCGTTCCAGGGCCGATTCCGGCAGCCGGAAACGGCGCAGCAGGGCGGGCAGTTCCAGCCACCCCAGGACCTCCGAGGCGGTCAGGCGGGAGCTGGGCAGGGCCAGCAGATCGAGAAAGGCCTGGGCCAGGGGCTCGCTGGCGGAGACGCCCAGATCGGCCACCGACCAGGGGATGAAGCGCGGCTCCGGGGCGGAGCCGAAGATGGCCTCGACGGCGGGGGCATAGTTGCCGATGTTGGGGGCCATCACCACCACTTCGCGGGGCTGGAGGCCGGGCAGGGTCTCGAAAAATTCGAGCAGCCGGTCGTGCAGGACCTGGACCTCGCGCAGGGGGCTGTGGCAGGAGTGGATCTGGATGGAGCCGTCACCGTCCCCGATTTCGCCTATTTCGCGGCGGTCGAAAAGGTTCAGTATGTCCCCCTGCACCTGGTGCAGCAGGCGCGCCCCCTCGGGCTCCCGGAACAACTCCTCTTCTTCCGGGGGCGTCAATTGCTGCAACAGCTCGTGGAAATCGCGCCCCACCTTGCCCAGGGAGGCCAGCAGCGGATTGCCGACGCTGTAGTAGGTACTAATATCGGGCCTGCCGCTACGCGCCCAGTGGGCGCGCAGGCGCGCCAGGGTCCGTTCCGATTCGATGTCGCCCCAATAGGCCAGGGAGGGGTTGGGGACGAAGAGGTGGAGATCGGTCGCCCGCGCCAACCGCTCCCAGACCGCCAGATAGACCGGGGGCTGGGAGGTCAGGCCGAACAGGACGACCCGCTCGGGCAGGCGTCCCGGTGCCAGGCCGCCACCGTCCGCCAGCCGCAGGAACTCATCCAGCAGCCGCGCCCGGTGGCGGGTCCCGAGCCGTTCCACCAGCGCCCGCCAAAGCTGCGCCTGCCAGTGGTCCTCCTCCCCCGCCTCCCAGCGCAGGATCTCGTCATGGCGGTAGACCAGGTACTGATCGAAGAGATCGGCCACCCGCTTTGCCAATTGATAGGCCTTGCGTTCCGGGTCCGGTCCCGAGAGATAGCGGCGGGGCAGCTCGAAGCCCGGCCGCTCCAGGAGCCCCGGCAGCAGGTCCAGGCAGACCCAGAGCAGCCGCTCCCCGTTGAAGGGGTTCTCCTCCGGGACATCGTTCAGTTGAGATGCCAGCACCCGCCAGACGAAGGTGGCGGGCAGGGGAAACTCCAGATTGGCGGCAATGCCCCGGCGCAAGGCCAATTGCTGCGACAGCCAGGTCTCCATACCCTGGTTCTGCACCACCAGGATCTCCGGCGCCAGGGGATCGGACAGGGGCGAATCCAGCAGCCCCGCGAGCCGCTCCATCAGATCCTCCAGCCGATTGCCGTGATATATCCTGAGCATGGCGGCTATTGTAGGCGGTGGGGGGCTGAGCCTGGGGGAAATAATGCCGGAGCGTCATGCGGACAATATTGGTGAACAATCCCATCCCATGGTCAGGTGCTGCGGAATTTATTAACCCCGAAGGCGCGGTGAATTTATGAAATATCCGGGTTAAAGTGGGTGCCCTTGTCTGACTGCCGGAGCGACGACGCCATGCATGCCATAAAGACTTCCTCGATCATCCTTTCGGTATTTTTAGCCACGACGGTTCTTGCCACGGATTTCCTGAGGAATCCGGCAGAAGTGCGGGGGCTTTTGAACGGCAAGCGGCTGGAGGGACTCTATCTGCGTACCCAATCGGCTTACTCTCTCAGCTTCCGGAAGGACGGCTCCCTGGTGGACCAGGAGGGCGCCCAGGGCCGCTGGTGGGTGAACGAACAGGGGCAGTATTGCCGCAAGTGGGAGACCGGCAAGCTCCAGGGGCATGAGGCCTGCCTCGATCTGGCGCTGGAAGGGGGAAAAATCGCCATCTACTCCGGCGACAAGAAGGTCGCCGAGGGGGCCTTGGTGGCGGAGTGAGTCCATAACAGGTGCATCCCTGCACCATTTCTCATCTTCTGGGGCGGCTTGCCTTGCCCCATGATCCTTAGCAGGGTGGCTTAAAGGTCCCCTGCCTTTCTCCCCTTCATGATCCGTTGCATGGCGATGTTCATGCTGCTGCGCAGCAGGCTGACGGCGTGGAAGACGTGGTCGATCTCGTCCTTGGAATGTTCGGGCTTGGTGTATTTCAGCTCCTGATCGAGGTTGCCTTCGGCGATGGCCTCGGCCCCTTCGGTGAGGGCGCGCAGGCGCTTGATGAGGCTGTAGCGGGTGAAGAGGAAGTTGATGAGCACAGCGATGATCAGCAGGCCGATGGTATAGGGGTTGGCCATGGTGGGCAGGATATCGGCCATGGTCAGGTCGGGCAGCTTGACGCTGATGACGCCGCGCACGTCGCCCACCTTGTAGCCGAAGGCCTTTTTGTCGCCGTATTTCTCGATGACCTCCGGCGGGGCATCCTTGGGATCGCCGTGGCATTTGAGGCAGTTTTCCTTCACCAGGATGGGCTCGACGTAGCGGTAGTTGCCCTGGTCGTAGCCCTCGACGAACTTCAGATCCCGGTTGGCCTGGACCTGCTTGATGGCGTCCGATTCGAAGTAGTCCGGGGCGTTGGCATCGTTGCGGTACTGGTCGCTGGTCACGCGGAAGGTGGCGCGCAGGGCGCTCTTGTTGACGATGGTCGACAGCTCCCGCGTCGCCAGGGCGGGGTTCTTGCCATAGAAGGTGGTGGTGCCCTGGGTGTCCGTGAACTCCTTCTTGGCCAGGAAGTCATGGAAGTCCTTGGGCAGTTCCTTCACCCAGATCATGCCGGCGTTGGCGATCCAGGCGCGGAAGGCAACCACCTGAGCCGTCACGGCCTGCGCCTCGTTGCGCAGTACGTTGGTCTTGAGGTTGCGGACGCCGAGCAGCACTGCTGCGACGATCAGCACCAGGGTGGCGAGGAAGATCAGGCTGTATTTGGTTGCAATGCTTTGCTTCATGGCGCTTACCTTTTCCGCAGGGGAAAGCAAGGGACCGGCGCTGGGGCAGTAGCGCCGGCCGGGGGTTCCGGGGTCAAGCCGTCAATGTTTCCGCGTCCTTGATGAAACCGAGCTTCTCCTCCTTGTCGGCGATCTCGCTGGAGAGTAACTGGATCAGGTAGCCCAGGTTGGCGGCCTTGGGTTCGTAGGAGTACTTCCATTCGTCCAGTCGCTCCTGGAAGACGATCTTCGCGGCCGGTCCCAGCCGGTGGGTCAGGGCGGTGAGGATCTCACGCAGCATGGGCTTCAGGCCCTCTTCGATCTCGGTGATCCGGGGGGCCGCAGCGGGCGGGGGAGCGGCCGCCGCCGCTACAGGAGCGGCCCTGGCAGCCGCCTTGTGCGGCTTGGCGTCCTCCATCTTCAATTGCGCCGCCGCCGACCGCACGGAGATATGCACCAGGGAGAAGTTGATTCCCTTGCCGGTGAGCAGGGTGATGATGAAGTTCCGGTCGATGCGGTAGCCAACCAGATAGTTTTCATCCAGCTCGAAGTAGATCTCGTTGTGCGTCTTGCCGATGCTCTCGACGCCGTTGAAGATCTGATCGAGCATCCGGCCCATGGAGGCCAGGTTGCTGTTCAGCACCTGGGGAAAGGTGGACGCCTGGATCTCACCGTGGTGGTAGATGCAGCCGTGCTGGACGCCTGCGAGCTGTTCAAGGTCTTTGAGTATGGCTTCCATCGGTTAACCCCACTGAAGCATGTCGTAGATCTGTTGCTTGAGAATACGCACCGAGGTGCGGTTGTCGGCGACGACGCCCAGGGATTGCTCGTCTTCCACATAGAGGGTGATGACATCGTCCTTGGGGCTTTTCAGGATCACCTCCGTCACCCGGCCGAGATTCGCCGCCTCCTCGAAGGTGGGCGCGACGCCCGCCAGGAAGCTGATGAACTCCATCAACTGCCCGTCCTCGATGGTGGTCTCGACGATGTCTCCTAGGGACGAGACCAGGGCGGCACCCTTGACGCCCCTGAGTCCCATCACTTCCTGCACGATCTCTTCTTTCATGACGACTTTCTCCGACAGCGGGTCTCGGGCGGCAACGGGCGCGCGGTAGGCGGGTCCGGGTCTGGTGTTGGGCGGGGTTCTGGGTTTGGGGGCGGCTTCGGGCCGCTGCTCCTTTTGCTCCTTCCGCACCGGCGGTGCCTGTTCCGGGGGCGGCGGCACGGACGTTGCCTCTTGCGGGGGTTTCTTGGCGGCCTTCGGTGCCTTTGGCGGGGGTTCGGGTGCAACGGGCGCCGGCGCGGCCTCTTGCTTGGGTTCCACCGGCGCGACTTCAGGCTCCACCGCCTCAACGGTCTCTTCCTCCCTTGTCTCTGCCGCCGGGGCCGGCTTCTCGACGGCCTTCGGCGCGGGGGGGGGCGGCATTTCCTCGACCTCGGCCGCTTCCGGCAGGGCTTCGTCGCCCATGGCAGCCCGTTGATCCTCGATCAGCGAGGGGTCCATGGACTGCATGGCCCTGAGCGAGCGCCAGTCGCTGAAGAAGCAGTGGGGGGCCAGGAGATTTTCCACCAGCATCAGGACATCGCTGCCCTTGCGGGCGTCGATGTAGAACACCTCGTAATCGAGCCCGAGGTTCTGCATCCAGGAGTGATAGATATCGATGGTCGGCTTGTCCTGCACGTCGCTCCGCGTCACGCCCACCAGGGTCTTGGTGCGGGACATGATGTGCTTGAACTCGTCGGTGAAGAATTTGAGGTCGCGGTAAGGGTAGTTGCGGGCGTTGTCGATCAGCAGCACCACCCCCAGGCAATCCTTGACGATGCCGCGGGTCATGACATCCCACATGAACTTGAAACGGGGCTGCCCGGGGGTGCCGTAGAGATGGACCGTCTCGTTGTCGCTCAGGCGGAGGGTGCCGTAGTCCATGGCCACCGTGGTCATCGGCTTGCGGACGGCGGTGCGGTCGGAGACCTTCTCGTCCGTCTCCAGGAGCTTGTCGCTGATGACCCGGATGCTGGTGGTCTTGCCGGAACCCACGGGGCCCGTGACCAGGATCTTGTAGTTGTTCATGGCGCCTCGAAACTGCGTGCGGACATTACCCGTGTATTACCGCATGATTTTCGGGGTTTCGGCGGGGCCTTCATTGACAATGGTCAAAAATGGGAACCGCTGGGGGCAGGTTGCCCCCAGGGATAGTGCGGGAACGCCTTTCCGGCTCGTCCGGCTTAAGTTTATTTACTTCCGCAAATGGAGCACGCCCTTCCACTTTTTGCTGCTCACCAGAACCTTCTGGCTGTTTCCCTCCTGAAGGACGGAGACCTGCACGTTGACTTGATTGAAGCTGTCGTAAAAACGGCCGCTGTAGCGCTTGGCGCCGACCCTTTCCATGGGGATGGTCAGGCTCCCGCTGCCGTAGGGGTCCATGGCGCAGGTGAAGCTGGAGAAGTACTCGTCGCCCGAGCGGTTGGTGTTTCGTACCCGGCAGGAGATGGGCTCGCGCCGGCCGAACAGGGCGACGGTGCCAGCGCCGCTCCAAACGCCGTCGAAGGCGGCATCACCGGCGGGTTTGGCCAGGCCGGTTCCGCTGAACAGTCCCAGAAGACCGGACAGCAAGGCCGGCACGAAGGCGCGGCGGGTCAGCATATTCGTCATTGAGCAGGACATCGGGATTTCCCCCCTTGGGTTCGATTGAGCGAGGCGTCATTATTCTCCAGCAACTTGGGCGTTACTGAAATCGCGCCGAAGAAACAAAGTTTTGGGCATCTAACAATCCCCCACCCCAACCCTCCCCCCGGAGGGGGAGGGAGCGAAGGTGCTTTGCGTATTTCACGGTAACGTAGGTCGGCCTTCAGGCCGACTGTCGCCCTAAAGGGCGACCTACAACACGGACTTTCAGGGTAAAAACAGGCTGACATAGAGCCCTGGAATCTCACCAAAGCCTCTAATCCGGCCGGTAATCCCGCCGCGCGGCGCAAAGGGCCTCGATCAGGCCTTGGATCTTGTCTTCCTGATAGGGTTGCAGCCCGCTCAACACCAGTTTCTTGCGGCCTGTGCCGACCTGCTCCTCACCCTCCAGCACGCGGAACTCCAGCCAGGCATCGCCCCTTTTGCCCTGGGTCTCCAGGGTGCTGCCGGCCAGTTCGAGCCGGACATCGGCGATGTCCAGCCGGTCCAGTCCGAAGGACATGCTTTCGTAGATGACCAGGGGTCGGTCGGGGTTGATCATTACCCCTTTTTCGGCCATGAGGGGGACCAGGATGTGGGGGAAGTTGTGGCCGGAGAAAGCGATGTAGGCGCGGCAGAAGGCCTCGATCAGGGTCTTGTCCTGGGTGCGATCTCCCGACCGCTCCACCTGGAGGAACTCCTTGTCCTTGGCGTTGGTGACGGTGAACCGCTGTTCCTCCGTCTCGGGGAAAAGCAGGGCCACGTCCTGTCCCACCATGCCGGAGAAGCCGAATCCCATGCGTTGATAGAGTCCGTATTTCCCCAGCACCAGCGAGAAGAGCAGGTCGCCGGGGACGCAGAAGCGCTTGGAGCCGGGATCGTGGATGGGATTGAAGTCCCCGGCGATCTCCTTGGCAAAACGGCTGGCCTGATGGGGGCTGATGCGAATGCCCTCGGCGGTGGCTTGGTGAAATTGGCTCAGAAACATGGGTTGGATATCCGCGTGTCAGGGGCTGGCCGGGGCGGGTGCCTCCGGCAGTTCGAATACTTTCAGAAGGGTGCCGAGCAGTTCGAACAGGGCCTGCTCGGTGCCGTCCATTTGCCGCCGCAGCCAAAAGGGGCCGGCGGTGGTCAGTTCATGGGCATTGATCCCCTCCTTTTCGCTGATGGCCTGGGCCACCTGCTGGAACTCCCGGTAGGGGTAATGATAGCCGTCACGGAAAGGCCCCTGGCCCTGTTCGATGGCCTGGCGGTACATCCCCGAGATGCGCTCCACCCAGGCGGTATTTTCCGGGGCATGCAGGAACTGGTGCATGCGGTAATAGGCCGGGGCGATGTCCATCATCTGATTGTCGTAGAAGCCCAGCACCAGGGGCTTGGTCACCGGGCTGGCGGCCAGGAACTCGACCCATTTCCCGAAGGCGGCGATGAATTCCGGGTTATGGCGGCCGAAATCCCGGTGATTCTGGAAGTCGTAGCGATCCGGCTTGTGGGGGCCCGAGCGGAAGGGCTCCGCCCCGAACCAGGCGCGGAATTCCTTCGGCGTCATCCCGCTCCGCAGGTAGAGCCCGCGCAGGCCCAGGTCCGGCAGCGCGGTGAGGCCGGGCACCGGGTCCAGTTCCCACTTCTCTTCCATCCGGGCCAGCAGGGTGCGCAGGCGTTTTTGCATGGCTCGCTGTTCCGGCTTCAGGGAGGTGATGGCGTCATGGCGGCGCTTCAGTTCGATCAGCCGCTCGTTGTAGGTCGAGAGGCAGCTATAGACATCCGGGCAGAGAAAGCCGTCGCGGCGGCCGATCCACTGCGACTGTTCGCCATCCAGGAACTCCCTCTCCTCGGGCGGAAGGCGCTTTTTCAGATCTCCCAGGATCTTGGCCAGCATCTCGTCCAGCAGCTTGAGTTGCGGGTCTTCGCAGATCATCCGATCCACCGGCGCGGCGGCCTTGGCGCAATCCGGCCCGGCCTCGCTCGTCTCCGCCCGGCCCAGGGTCAGCGCCCCCAAGACCAGGGCGAGCGGCATCACCCGAATACCCTTCGATCCAACCATGCCGAACGCCCCCCTCAAATCCAAACGCGATGGGGGCCTATTCTGCTGTCTCCGGCCCGGAATCGGAAGCCTTTCAATCAGTCGTCGTCGTTGAAACGGCGGGCGATGCCGCGGAATTCCCCCTCGATCGCCAGCAGACAGTCCAGCACGTCCGGGTCGAAATGGGTGCCACGGCCGTCACGCATTATCCCGATGGCCTGTTCGTGGCTGAAGGGCGGTTTGTAGACGCGCTTGGAGATCAGGGCGTCGTAAACATCCGCCGCCGCCATCAGCCGGGCGGAGAGGGGGATGGCGTCGCCGGCCAGTCCGTTGGGGTAGCCCGTGCCGTCCCAGCGCTCGTGGTGGCCGAGGGCGATCTCGCGGGCATAGCGCATGAAGGCGCCGCTCTCGCCCAGCTCCCGTTCGGCGCTCAGGATGGCGTCGTGGCCTGCCTGGCAATGGGTCTTCATGATCACCCACTCCTCCGGGGTCAGCTTGCCGGGCTTGAGCAGGATAGCGTCCGGGATGGCCACCTTGCCCACATCGTGCAGCGGGGCCGACTTGAACAGCAACTGGATGGTGGCGTCGTCCAGCTCCCGCTCGAAACGGGGGTGATGGCGCAACCCCTCGGCCAGGGCGCGCACATAGTTCTGGGTGCGGCGGATGTGATTGCCGGTCTCGTTGTCCCGCGCCTCGGCCAGGGAGCAGAAGGCAGTGATGGTAGCGCCCTGGGCGGCGGCAAGCTGGTGTGAACTGCGGACCAGCTCCTCCGATTTGCGCAGGACCTCCTGGGTCCGCTCGCGCACCAGCTCTTCCAGGTTCTCGTTGCGCTCGCGCAGTTCGCGGCTGTTTTGGGCCAGCTTCAGATGGTTGCGGATGCGCACCAGGACCACGGGCGGGGAGAACGGCTTGTGGATGAAGTCCTCGGCGCCGAGGGAGAGGCCGTACTCCTCGTCCGAGGAACTTTCCAGGCTGCTGATGAAGAGCACCGGCAGGTCGCGGGTCTTGGGATCGGCCTTGAGGTGGCGGCAGACCTCGTAACCGTTCATGCGCGGCATTACCACGTCCAGCAGGAAAAGATCGGCGGCCGGATTTTGCACCAGCCCCTCCAGAACCTGGGCGCCGTCCTCGAAGGAGCGCACCTCGTAATGGGGCGCCAGCAGCTCCTCCAGGATGAAGCGGTTCTCGAATTGATCGTCGGCGATCACGACCTGGGGCTTATTTGTCATGGAGTCACTCCTTGGTTTCATGTGCAGCCAATTCTGTCAGCAGTTGCTCGACCGCCGCAGCCAGGCGTTCGGTACGGGCAATGGCGTCGGGGTTGTTTTCCTGGGCGGCCTGGTGGATCTGCGCCGCCTGTTCCTGGATGGATTCGGCGGCCAGGTTGCCGGCCACGCCTTTCAGGGCGTGGGCCAGGTAGGCCAGATCTTCCAGATTGCCGCTGCCGGCGGCCGCCCGGAGTTTCGCCGGGGTTTCCGCCTGGTTGCGCCCCGCGACTGCCGCGAGCTTGGCGACGAAACCGGGCTGGGCGGCGAAGCGCGTCTCCAGGGTATTCCAGTCGATGAGGCCCTGGCCGGCTGGGGCCTTTCCCTGTGGCGGGGCGGCCGGGAGAGCCGGTCTGGACGGATCGGTGCCGGGTTGCCGGGGCGGCCGGGCATGGTGGCGGATGCAGCCGATCAGGTCCTCCAGCTCGACCGGCTTGGCGAGATGGGCGCGCATGCCCGAGGCCAGGCAGCGGTCGCGCTCTTCGGCCTGGGCATGGGCGGTCAGACCGACAATGGGCAGATCGGGGGCGAATTCCCGTATCCGGCGGGTGGCCTCGTGGCCGTCCATCTCCGGCATCTGGATGTCCATCAGCAGGATGTCCCAGGCGCCGGGGCCGTCGCGCCGGACCTGATCGACGGCCAGGCGCCCGTTCTCCACACATTGGAGGTAGGCGCCCTCGTCCGCGATCATGCGTTCCAGTACGAAACGATTCACCTCGTTGTCCTCGGCCGCGAGGATGCGGTAGCCGGTCAGGCGCGGCCCTTGCGCGGGCTTGGGCTCCGCCACCGCCGGGGCCTCCAGGGCGGCGAGAAGGTGACGCGCCCGCAAGGGGCGGTCGAGACGGCGCGCCCCCAGGGGCAGGCTTGGTGAGCTGCCCTCGCCGTCGATGGGTCTGTGCGCAACGGCAAGGCGCCGGATGGCACGGGGCTCGGCCCAAGCGGGGGAATCCAGCATTTGTTCCTCGGTGACCACCAGCAGATCTTCCGGCCCGGCATGGACATCCTGTGCCGAGGCGGATAAGAGGGTTTCGGCGCCGAATCCGGCGAGCGTCGTGCGCAGAAGGGCGGCTTCGGGTCCGGTCAGGCCGGCGAGGAGGATGCGGCCGCCTGCCTGGGTACGGATCGGCCCGGAGGCCGCAGGCAAGGGCAGGCGCACCTCGAATTGGCTGCCGGCCCCCGCCTGGCTCTCGACGCCGATGGTGCCGCCCATCAGCTCCACCAGCCGCTTGCTGATGGTAAGACCCAGTCCGGTGCCGCCGAAACGGCGGGTGGTGGAGCCGTCCGCCTGCTCGAAGGGTTTGAACAGGCGCTCCACCTGATCCGGCGTCATGCCGATGCCGCTGTCCTCAATGCGGAACACCAGTCCGCCGTCTCGCCAGAGGGCAATCAGGCGCACCTGGCCTCTGTCGGTGAATTTGATGGCGTTGGAGAGCAGATTGACCAGTATCTGCGTCAGACGCAGGCCGTCGCCGATGCAGGTCTGCGGCAGATCGGCGTCTTCTTCCACCGCGAAGTCCAATCCCCTGGCAAAGGCGCGGCCATTGTTCACATCCACCGCGCGGTCGATCGCCTCGCCCAGGTCGAAGGGTTCTTGCTCCAGCGCCATTTTGCTGGCCTCGATCTTTGAAAAATCGAGGATGTCGTTGATCAGGGAGAGCAGCAACTGGCCGGAATGGAGGATGCGGCTGAAGGTCTCCTGGCTGCGCCTCCCCCCGTTGTCGCGTTGTCCCACCTGGGCCAGGCCGAGCACGGCGTTGAGCGGGGTGCGGATCTCGTGGCTCATGTTGGCCAGGAATTCGCTCTTGGCCCGGTTGGCGGTATCGGCGGCGGTCCGGGCCTGTTTCAGTTCCCGCATCATGACCTCGCGCTCGTCGATCTCGGCCAGGAGGGCGATGTTGGCCAGTTCCAGCGACCGCTGCGATTCGACCGCATCCTGGGCCAGGTTCATGGCCGCCAGCCGCGCCTCTCGCAGCTCTTCTTCGGCTTGGCTTCGCGCCGTCACGTCGCGCACCACCACTTGCAGGCGGCCGTCGGGCAGGTGGCGCCCGACCATCTCGCCGATAAAGCCGGAACCGTCCTTGCGCCGGAAGCGCCAGGTGCTGACGGCCACCGTCCCGTGGGCGAAACGGGCCACCTCGGGGCCGATGCGGGGGATCTCCGCCGGGAAGATGGCATCGGCGATGCTCATCCGCCGGATCTCCTCGGGGCTGTAACCGAGCATGGCCGCACCGGCTTGGTTGACATCCAGGTAACGGCCGTGGGCATCGGCCACGAAGATGCCGTCCACCATCTGTTCTACCAGCAGGCGGTAACGCTCCTCGCTGGCGTGCAGGGCCATCTCCTTGCTGACATTGTCGGCGCGGATGCGCAGGGTGCGGATGCCGTAGGCCATGTCGTCGGCCAGCTTTTGCAGCAACTGTATCTCCTCCTCCGTGAAGGGGTCGGGCAGCCGCGAGTAGATCATGAGGGCGCCGAGGACCCGATTCTCTCCCCTCAAGGGAAAGGCGATGGAGGAGGCATAACCGCGCTTCAGGGCCTCTTCGCGCCAGGGCAGGAAGGCGGGATCGGTCAGCATGTGGCGGCAGACCGCCGGTCGGCCCGTGCGGATGGCGATGCCGGTGGGGCCGCGCCCCCGTTCCCGGTTGGCCCAGGTTATCTGGAGCATCGCCAGATAACCCTCTTCGAATCCGGCATGGGCGATGGGCCGCACCGATTGCTCGGCGTCGTCCTCGGCCTGGCCGGCCCAGGCCATGGCGTGGCCGCACATCTCTACTACGATACGGCATACCTCTGCGGTGAAAGAGGTCTCGTCGCGGGCGTGGACCAGGGCCTTGTTGCTGGCGCTGGAGGCAAGCAGGGCGCGAGTGAGCCGGGCCTGTTCATCCTCGGCGCGTTTGTGCTCGGTGATATCCCTGATGGAAAGGACGACGGCGTGGGACTGTTCGTTTCCAGGGTCGAAGACGGGTTCAGTGTTCGCCAGGGTCCAGATCAGGCCGTCACCGGGGAGGGTATAGCCTACCATCGCCCCGCGACAGGGTTCCCCTGTGGCCAGGGTACGGCTGACCGGCAGCTCATGGGGTTCGTAGAGGGAGCCGTCTTCTTTCAGCAGCCGCCAGTCGTCCAGGCCACAGTTCCGCATCTGGTCCAGACTCATACCCGTAAGGCGTTCGGCGGAGGGGTTGCAGGCGATCACCCGGCCCTCGGTGGAGAAGATCATCACCGATTCATCCAGGGCATTGAGCATGGTCCGGTAGATCGAATCCCTCGTCTCTGGGAGATCCGGCGCAAGGCCGCTGGCCGCCCGCAGTTCGCCGTTGGGACTCATGGGAGATTTTCCTGCAAGGGCTGATCGACGAAAGAGAGGTCGTGGGGCGGTTCCCGCCCCAACTCCTGGGCCAGCTCGTTGACCTGACGCTTGAGCCGGATCATGACCATCTCGCGTCCCACCATGATGCGGTTGAACTTCTCCAGGGCCTCGTTCTGTTCCCGCAACTCTTGGGCCTGGCGGCGCAGGGCGGCCTCGGCCGCAATCCGCCCCTGAATTTCGGTGAAGCTCACTACGGCGCCTTCGATCTTGCCGTTATGCCAGAGGGGCTGCGCCGCCACGGCGACATGCAAGGGCTGTCCGTCGGAGCGCCAAAAGACCTCGTGTTCCAGCCGGAGCGGCTTGCCTTCGTACAGTAGCCGGTGCAGGTTGCAGCTCTCCTCCGGGTAGGGGCTGCCGTCGGGGTGGCTGTGGTGGATGGTCTCATGTACCGGCCAGTCGATGAGTTCGTCCGGCCCGTAGCCCAGCAGGCGGCAGGCGGCGGGATTGACGAAGGTGAAACAGCCCTGGTTGTCCAGGCCATAGATGCCGTCGGCGGTGGATTCCAGGATCAGCCGGCTGTGCCGCTCGGCCACTTGGAGTTCGGCGGTGCGGTCTGCCACCACCTTCTCCAGGTGTTGACGGTGATCCAAGAGTTCGGCTTCGTACAGCTTGCGGTCGGTAATGTCCCGGCAAAAGACAATCAGCCTGCCGACGGGCCTTGGGGCAAAGGTGATGCTGATTTCCAAGGGCCAAATCCGGCCGTTCTTGCCCCTGTGCAAGGTCTCGAACAGGTCGCTGCCCTCGCGCATGATCCGGTCCATATGGGTGGCGGTTTCCTCTGGATTTTCCCCCGCCTCCAGGTCGGAGATGCGCATGCCGAGCAGCTCCTCGCGCCCGTAACCGGAGAACCGGCAGTAGGCGTCGTTGACCTCCAGCAGGCGCCCTTCAGTATCGGTGATCCAGAAACCGTCCGCAGAGGTCTCGATGACGTTGCGAAACAGGGATTTGCGCTCTTGAAGCTCTTCTTCGGCCCGCAGCCGCTCGCTCAGGTCACGGATGAAGCCGATGAAGCGGCGGCTGCCGTCTGCCAGGTGTTGTTCGCCGACGCGCAGGTGGATGGTCACCCGGCTGCCGTCTTTGCGCAGGGCCTGTACGTCGCGGCCGATGCCGATGATGTGGGCCTTGCCGCCGGCCAGGTAGCGGTCGATGTAGCCGTCATGGGACTCCCGGTGGGGGCTGGGCATGAGCATGCTGATGTTGCGGCCGATCAGTTCCTCCACGCGGTAGCCGAAGAAGTGTTCCCCCGCCGGGTTGCACTGCCGGACGATGCCCTGTTCGTCGATGACGACGATGGCGTCCGGGGCGAATTCCACCAGGGTGCGGAAGCTCTCCTCGCTGTCGCGCAGTTCGGCGGTCATTTCCTGGGCCAGGGCCAGGGCGCGCCGGTGTTGGCCCGAAAGGGAACGGATATAGAGGAACAGCAGCAGGGAAGCGATCGTGCCGCCCAAGGCGAAGGCCTGTGGCAGCCGGGCCTCCGTGGCGGGCACATAGTCCGGCAGGCTGTGCAGATGGAGGGTCCAGACCCGGCCGCCGGTCTCCAGTGTCAGGTTGTGTTTGAAGAGGGCATCGCCGACGTGGTCTTCAAATCTTTGCCCCTTCCTGATCTCCGTCGCGATGAGCTGGGTCTCGGCCGAGGGGCGGTCGCCGTCGAAGATCTCCAGGTCGATCCCCTGGGGGATGCCGCCCAGGATGCCTTGCAGCAGGTCCCTGATGCGGAAAGGGCTGTAGACGAAGCCCACCAGGGCCGCGCGGCGCTGCTCCGGGGTATCGGCCGGCGCGCCGTTGCGATACACCGGAGAGTACATGAGGAAACCCTTCTGCACGTCCTCGTCGGTCTCCTGCACCAGCCGGACGATGCCCGAAAGCGTAGCCCGGCCGCTGTCCCGCGCCCGTTCCATCGCCTCGTGGCGCACCGGTTCGGAAAACATGTCGTAACCGAAGGCGCGCTGGTTGCGCCAGTCGAAGGGTTCCAGATAGATGATGGCGGTATGGAGGGGGCGCTCACCCGCCGGCCGGACCCGGTAGTCCGGGAAGCCCTCGGCGCGGATACCGGCCTCGTGCGCCGCCAGCCCGCCAGGGGGGATCAGCTTGCTGAAGCCCAGTCCCTGAATGCCGGGGTAGACCCGTTGGATATCCAGGCTCGCCACGTACCGGCGCCACTCGTCGCGCTCGACCGACTGGGACGCGGCGAAGAGGCCAACCCCGCCGCGCAGAACCATCTCGTATTCGCCCATGCGGTGGGCCAGATGGATCTTGATCTCCTCGGCCTGGAACTGGAAGCGGTCATGGGCGCGCTGGGTCAGGATCTGGTGAGTGGCATGCCAGGCGAAGGCCGTGACCAGCAGGGACAACGCCAGCACGACCCAGGCGGTCGCGGAATGACGCGCCAAGGCCACAAGCAACGCCGGATTCCGGTCTTGCCACTGGGTGGATGAAATGGGTGAATTTCCGGTTGTGCCTGTCGCATTCATTGGCATGTTGTTCTTTTGCCGGGATGAGTCCGCTCGACGCCTCATTGACCATAGCAGATTTCCGTCAGGGTTTCCGGGCAGGGGGGAATCCATGAACCTGTAAACCTCTTTTCAACCACGGAATACACGGAATACACGAAAGTATTCAGGTAGATACGAGTATTTTCCCTATCACCGAATGGGTGAGGGAAAAAATGCGCACAAGTGTTTGATTTGTTTCCGTGTATTTCGTGTGTTTCGTGGTCAACTAGGTTTTTAAGGATGAACCTAGATGAATTCGGATTGCTTCGGGAGGGGCAAGTGTTTACTGTCACGCCTTGGAGCCGGCTGGACGGCCGCTGCCCGCTCTTTGGAGATGGGTGGAGGAAAGTCCGGGCACCGCAGGGCAGGGCGCCAGGTAACGCCTGGGGGGCGCGAGCCCACGGAAAGTGCCACAGAAAATATACCGCCTAAGCCGCCGTTCGCGGCGGCCGGTAAGGGTGAAATGGTGCGGTAAGAGCGCACCGCGCGGCCGGTAACGGCCGTGGCAGGGAAAACCCCGCCCGGTGCAAGACCAAATAGGGAAGCCGCCGGCGGTTCGCCGCCGCAACACGTGGCCCGCGTGGCTTCCGGGTAGGTCGCTTGAGGCGCGCGGTGACGTGCGTCCCAGATGAATGGCCGTTCTCGACAGAACCCGGCTTACAGGCCGGCTCCAACTTTTCCATTTGTAGTGCGAAGTGTCGAAGTGCGCAAATCATCGCCTTTCGCACTTCGCACTTTCTTTTTGCTTCTCCCCCACTTTCTCCCACCACCCTCTTTCCCGGCCGGGCCTGTTGGGCCGAATGTGCCGCGGCATGGACTTTCCTCTGTTGTGACCGAGTTCAAGTCTTGGATAGCTGCTCTATCGGTAATTCATGCCGATATCTTTATTGCCGACATGAGATGGACGCTATAACCGGTTGATTTTGTGAGCCTTGATTGTGGTTGAATATCTCCGTAAGTCTCTGACTGCAAAGGAATTTATGTTGACCTTTGCCATGGGGCGGAATATGATCTGGGCCAATGTGGGGGAAAGTGGTGGCATATGGAAGATGCCGAGGGGGAGAACAACTTGCTGTTCAGCGGTGAAAGCTATCTCAGTCTCGACGACAAGGGTCGTCTGGCTATTCCGGCGCGTTTCCGGGATGGGCTGAGGGACAGTTGCGCCTCGCAACTGATGAGCGTCATCGATCCCGCCTCAAGCGCCCAGCGCCTGCTTCTCTATCCCCTCGATGAATGGACCCTCGTGGTCGAGCAACTCAAAGGGATGCCCAATGCCGACCCTGTGGCCAACCGGTTCAAGAGCCTTTTCGTCGGACGATCCGTGCCGGTGGAAGTGGACAAACAGGGGAGGATTCTGCTGCCGCCCAAGCACCGTGAGCATGCCCGGCTGGATTCGCGGGTGGTCCTGGTGGGGCAGATCACCAAGTTCGAGATCTGGGACGAGCAGGCCTGGAACGATTACTGCGGCACCAACGCCGAGGAGCTGGATTTGAACGGCATGGGCGAGGGTTCACCCTTGAGAACGCTGAGTTACTGATGTTCTCGCGGCATCGTTCCGTGTTGTTGGACGAGTCCCTGGAGGCATTGTCGATCCGGCCTGAGGGGCGTTATCTGGACGCCACCTTCGGACGGGGCGGCCACAGCGGCGCGATTCTGGAACGGCTGGGTCCGAATGGCGCCTTGCTGGCGATCGATAAGGACCCTGCCGCCCTGGCCTGCGGGCGTGAGCTGTTTGGAAAGGATGAAAGGTTCCGGATCGTTCAAGGGAGTTTTGCGCGGCTTGCCGAACGGGTGGCCGAGGCCGGGTGGGGGAAGCTGGATGGCGTCCTGATGGACCTGGGCGTCTCTTCGCCGCAGCTCGACGACCCCGGCAGGGGGTTCAGTTTTTTGCGGGATGGCCCGTTGGATATGCGCATGGACCCCGCGTCGGGCGAGAGCGCGGCGGCCTGGGTCAACCGGGCGCCGGAACGGGAGATCGTCTGGGTGCTGAGGGAGTATGGCGAGGAGCGGTTCGCCAAGCGGATAGCCGGCGCCATCTGCGCCGAGCGGCAGCGGGAACCCATCGCGGGAACGGGCCGCCTGGCGGAGATCATCAGCAAGGCCCACCCCGCCTGGGAAAAGGGAAGGCATCCGGCCACCCGGAGCTTTCAGGCCATACGGATCTGGATCAACGGCGAGCTGGACGATCTGAGAAAGGGTCTGGAGCAGTCGCTGGAGGTGCTGGGGAGCGGCGGGCGGCTGGTGGTGATCAGCTTCCACTCCCTGGAGGACCGGATCGTGAAGCGGTTCATCCGGGACCAGGCGCGGGGCGACGACTTGCCTCGGGGAGTTCCGGTCAGGGCGGACCAGTTGAATTGCCGCCTGCGCCCGGCGGGCGGGGCGGTGACCCCGTCCGCCGAAGAGGTGGCCGCCAACCCCAGGGCGAGAAGCGCCGTGTTGCGGGCGGCGGAGCGGTTGTGAACCCGCGACGCCAATTGACCTGGGTGGGGCTGATGTTCGGCCTGGTGCTGGCGAGCGCCGTGGGCGTCGTCGGCACCAAACACCATAGCCGGAAGCTGTTCCTCGAACAGGAACGGCTACGCGAGATGAAAGAGCAGTTGGAGGTGGACTGGTGGCGGTTGCAGTTGGAGCAAAGCACCTGGGCCGCCCATAGCCGGATAGAACAGGTGGCGCATGAGAAGTTGAATATGCGCATGCTGGAGCCGAAGGAAGTGGTTGTTATAAGACCTTGATTGATGGGTGCGACGTGCGATTAACAAAAAATACTCTCCACGCGCTCCGCACCAACACAGCTACCAGGGGACATGATCGTTCGCGGGAACCAAATCAGGTGAAGACGGCGAGCAAGCGACAGAAAAAGGTGGATCAGGCGACCCGGCGTAAGTTGCCGAGTTATCGCATGCGCCGGCGATTCTTACAGGCTTGCCTTGCCCTTGTCGGTCTTGCCTTGCTTGCGGGGACAGTGGACCGGCAGATCTTCGAGACCGAGTTTCTGCAACGGGAAGGGGAGCGCCGCCACCTGCGGGTGGTGGAGGTGCCGGTGGGACGCGGCGTCATCAAGGACCGCAATGGCGAGCCGCTCGCGGTCAGCACCCCGGTGGAATCGGTCTGGGCCGATCCCAGAGAGATGCCGCGTGACAAGGCAACAATGGCGGCCCTGGCCAAGGCCCTGCAAATGGATCTGGCGGAATTGAAGGGGTTATTACCTCAACCCGACGACCGGACCTTCGTCTATATAAAGAGAAGACTGGACCCCGCCGTGGCGGACGAGGTGCGCAAGCTCAACATCAAGAAAGGGGTCCATCTCGACCGGGAATATCGCCGTTTCTACCCGGCGGGCGAGGTGGTCGCCCATGTGCTCGGTTTCACCGATGTGGACGACAAGGGGCAGGAGGGCCTGGAACGGGCACTGGAAAAGGATCTCTCGGGCGAACCCGGCAGCAAGCGGGTGATCCGCGATGGCCGGCGGCGCATCGTCAGCGACGTGGAAAACATCAAACTGCCGCGCCCCGGCAAGGACGTGACCCTGAGCATGGATCTGCGGCTCCAGTTCCTCGCCTATCGCGAGTTGAAGCTGGCCGTGGAAGAGAACAAGGCGGTGGGCGGCACGGCCGTGATCATCGGCGCCAAGACCGGCGAGGTCCTGGCCATGGTGAACCGGCCCAGTTTCAATCCCAACGGCAAGAGGACCGGGACGGCGGTGGAAGAGGGCTTGCGCAACCGTGCCGTGACCGATCTGTTCGAGCCGGGATCGACCTTCAAGCCCTTTGTGGTGGCGGCGGGTCTGGAGAGCGGGCGCTACCGCCCCGAGACCCCCATCGAGACCTCTCCGGGCAGGTTTCAGGTGACGGGCAAGACCATCGAGGACATCCACAACTATGGCCTGCTGGATGTGACGGGGGTGATACGGAAATCGAGCAACGTGGGCATGAGCAAGATCGCCCTGAGTTTTCCGAAAAAGGAACTGTGGGAGTACCTGGACAAGCTGGGATTCGGCAGGCCGCTGGAGTCGGGTTTTCCCGGCGAGAGGCAGGGGCATCTCCTGCCCCATCAGCGCTGGTATCCCCTGGATCAGGCGACCCTTTCCTTTGGATACGGCGTCTCCGTCACCGCCCTCCAGTTGGCGCGGGCCTACGCCGCCATTGCCGCGGACGGCATCATGCCGGAGCTGACCTTCAGCCGGCGCGAGGGGGCCACGCCCGGTGTGCGCGTCATGAGCGCCAAGACGGCCCAGGAGGTGCGCGCCATGCTGGAAACCGTGGTGTCGAAGGAAGGGACCGCGCTGCAAGCGGCCGTACCCGGTTACCGGGTCGGCGGCAAGACAGGCACCGCAAAGAAACTGGAAAACGGCGGTTACGCCGACAAACGCTATAACTCCCTGTTCGTCGGGATGGCCCCCATGAGCGACCCGAACCTGGTGATGGTGATCATGGTCGATGAGCCCACGGCGGGAAAATACTACGGCGGTCTGGTGGCCGCCCCGGTCTTCGCCAAGGTCATGGCCGGCGCCCTGCGCCTGTTGAACGTATCGCCCGATGGGGAGATTTTGCAGGAACAACAAGTAATTGCCGGAGTGGGGCGATGAGCTGCCAACTGCTTGAGTTATTCCCCGGCCTGCCAGCCGGAATGGATCGCCGGGTGGAGGATCTGACCCTGGACAGCCGTAAGGTGGGGCCTGGAACCCTCTTTCTGGCGAGACAGGGGAGTCAGGCCCACGGGCTCGTCTATTTCGATGAGGTACTGAAGCGGGGTGCGGTGGCCATCGCCGCCGAACCGGCCGGGGAATGGGATGAGGCGCGAATCACCGCGCTTGGTGGCCAGGCGGGGTTGCCCGTCTTCACGGTGGAAGGGCTGGGCATGAAGGCCAGCGCGCTGGCATCGGCCTTCTTCGGCCACCCGAGCCAGTCACTCCGGATGATCGGGGTGACGGGGACCAACGGCAAGACCAGCATCACCCATGCGGTGGCACACGCCCTTGGCTCTTTGCGGAAGACGGCCATCATCGGGACCCTGGGCAATGGTTTTCCAGATGAACTGGAAACGGCCACCCATACCACGCCGGATGCCATCGAGTTACAGCGGCTCCTGGCCCGGTTCCGGGATCAAGGCGCCGAGGCGGTGGCCATGGAGGTCTCTTCCCACGCCCTGGATCAGGGCCGGGTGGAAGGGGTCCGGTTCGATACGGCGGTCTTTACCAACCTGACCCAGGACCACCTGGATTATCACGGGGACATGGCCTCCTACGGGGCGGCCAAGGCGCGGCTCTTCGCCATGCCGGGGCTGGGCGGCGCCATCCTCAACGGCGATGATCCCGCGTCCCTGCTCATGCAGGCGGGGTTGCGGCCCGAGACCCGTCTGACGGTTTATGGCATGGGCGCGGCGACGGACATGGAAGGCAAGGCCGGCCGGCTGATCAGGGCGGCCTCGGTGGAAACGGCGCCGGAAGGCCTGCGCATCAGTGCGATAATGGACGGCTCGTCGGGTCTGATCGAGAGCCGCTGGATGGGCCGCTTCAACGCCTCCAATCTGCTGGCGGTGCTGGCCGTGCTGGTGGAGGAGGGCATGGATTTCGACCGGGCCGTCCGCGCCCTGGCCGGTGTGCCGGTGGTGCCGGGCCGGATGGAGTCCTTCGGCGGTGGCAACGGGCCGCTGGTGGTGGTGGATTACGCCCATACCCCGGATGCCCTGGAGAAGGTGCTTCTTGCGCTGCGGGAACATTGCGCCGGCCAGCTCTTTTGCGTCTTCGGCTGCGGCGGCGACCGGGACCGGGGCAAGCGTCCCTTGATGGGATCGGCGGCCGAAAGCCGGGCGGATTGGGTGGTTCTGACCGACGACAACCCGCGTAATGAAGACGGTGACCGGATCATCGAAGAAATCATGGTGGGGATAAGAGACCCCTCTGCGGTTCTGGTCGAGCGCGACCGCTCCCAGGCCATCGTCAGGGCGCTGGAAGAGGCCCGGCCGGGCGACATCGTCGTCGTCTGCGGCAAGGGCCACGAAACGACCCAGCAGATCGGGGACCAGATAAGGGTCTTCAGCGATAGGGCCGAGGTGGAGAGGTTGTTGGCTTTGTAACTTTGTAGGTCGGCCTTCAGGCCGACGGCGGCGCCGATGGACGGCCTGAAGGCCGACCCACCCCCTTTTCATCTTCTTGGGGCGCGCCGTAACCCAGGCTACATATTTTGATTTTCAAAGGCATTGACGTGATAAGCATGCGATTGAGCGAGGTGGCGGAGGCGATCGGGGGCCGGTGGGCCGGGGACGATGTGTCCTTTTCCGCCGTCTCCACCGATAGCCGCAAGTTGGAGGGCTCGCCGTTGTTCGTGGCCCTGCGCGGCGACCGCTTCGACGGCCATGACTACCTGGGGCAGGTGGCCTCGGCCGGTGCCGTTGCCGTTATGGTGGAGCAGGAGTCTCCCGTCGCGATTCCTCAGTTGATCGTGGACGACACGCGCCTGGCCCTGGGCCGCTTGGCGGCGGTCTGGCGCGATCGCGCCGATCCCCGCCTGATCGCGGTCACCGGCAGCAACGGCAAGACGACCCTGAAGGAGATGCTGCGGGCCATCCTGGGGCAGGAGGGCGCTGGCCTGCTGGCGACCGAGGGTAATTTGAACAATGACATCGGCCTGCCTTTGACCCTGCTGCGGTTGCAGGGCGAGGGGACCGCCGTGGTCGAGCTGGGCGCCAACCATCCGGGCGAGATCGCCTATCTCAGTGCCATTGCCCGGCCCGATGTGGCCGTGCTCAACAACGCCGGGCGCGCCCACCTGGAAGGTTTCGGCAGCCCCGAAGGTGTGGCGCGCGCCAAGGGAGAGATCGTCTCTGGCCTGAAACCGGACGGCTGCTTCGTCTACAACGCCGACAGCCCCTGGGCGGGACTCTGGCGGGAACTGTCCGAGGGGAAGCGGCGTCTGGGGTTCGGCCACTCAGTCCAGGCCGAGGTGCGCAGTCCCGCCCAGACGGGCGGGACCCTTTGGACAAAGCAGGGCTTCGTCAACCGCTTCCCCGTGGAGACCCCGGCGGGGGCCTTCGAGGTGGAGATCAAACTGGCGGGCGAGCACAACCGGATGAATGCCCTGGCGGCTATTGCCACCTGCCAGGCACTGGGCCTGGGGATCGAAACCATCCGGCGGGGGCTGGCCAGTCTGGAACCCGTGAAAGGGCGGCTCCAGGTCAAGTATCAACGGGGCTTCTTCCTGATCGACGACAGCTACAATGCCAACCCCGATTCGGTGGAGGCGGCCATGGAGGTGCTGCGTCACGCGCCGGGCAGGCGCTATCTGGTGCTGGGCGATCTGGCGGAACTGGGTCCCAGGGCGGCGGAGCTTCATCAGGAACTGGGGGTTGCGGCCAAGGGTGCGGGTATCGACCGTCTCTATGCCGTCGGCGCACTCAGCGCCCGGACGGTGGAAGGCTTCGGCGAGGGCGGCGTCCACTTCCCCTCCCAGGAGACGCTGATTGAGAGGCTGCGGGCGGAGCTGAATACAGAGGCCAGCGTATTGGTGAAGGGGTCGCGTTCCTCGGCCATGGATAGGGTCGTGGCGGCTTTGGTTTAAGAATTTATTAATCGTTCCCACGCTCCGCGTGGGAATGCCGCCAGCGACGCTCCAGCGTCGCGGGTTGCCGGACAGCGGCGGTATAAGCGGATTCCTGGACGCTGGAGCGTCCAGGGATGCATTCCCACGCCGGAGCGTGGGAATGATCAAATTTTTAGGGTTAATTAGGTAAAGCTTCATGTTGCTTGAATTGGCGGACTATCTGGCGAATTACGAAGGCTTTTTCCGGGTCTTCCAGTACATCACCCTGCGGGCGATCCTGGCCACCCTGACGGCGCTGGTCATCTCCTTCGTGGTGGGGCCGAAGATGATCGAGCGGCTGGCGCGGCATCAGATCGGCCAGGTGGTGCGCGACGACGGTCCGCAATCCCATTTTTCGAAGGCGGGGACGCCGACCATGGGCGGCGCCCTGATCCTGGTGGCGGTGGGGGTTGCCACCCTGCTCTGGGCCGATCTGAGCAGCCGCTATGTCTGGGTGGTCCTGATCACGACACTGGTGTTCGGCCTCATCGGCTTCGCCGACGACTACATCAAACTGGTGCGTAAAGACCCCAAGGGCCTGATCGCCCGTTACAAATACTTCTGGCAGTCGGTGGCCGGTCTGGGCGCCGCCCTCTGGCTCTACTTCACGGCCAGCGGCCCCGCGGAGACCCAGCTCCTGATCCCCTTCACCAAGGGAGTGGCGATCGACCTGGGGGTCCTGTCCATTCTTTTCACCTATTTCGTCATCGTCGGGACCAGCAACGCGGTCAACCTGACCGACGGCCTGGATGGGCTGGCCATCATGCCGACCGTGCTGGTGGCGGGCGCCCTGGCGGTTTTCGCCTATTCCGCCGGTCACGCCAATTTCGCCAGCTACCTCTTGATCCCGCACCTGCCGGGGGTGGGGGAGGTGACCATCATCTGTGGCGCCCTGGTGGGGGCCGGCATGGGCTTCCTCTGGTTCAACACCTATCCGGCCCAGGTCTTCATGGGGGACGTGGGGGCGCTTGCCCTGGGCGCAGCCCTGGGGACCATCGCGGTGACGGTGCGCCAGGAGCTGGTGCTCTTCATCATGGGCGGGATCTTCGTGCTGGAAACGGTGTCGGTGATCCTCCAGGTGGCCTCATTCAAGATGACGGGGCGCCGCATCTTCCGCATGGCGCCCATCCACCACCATTACGAATTAAAGGGTTGGCCGGAGCCCAAGGTGATCGTGCGGTTCTGGATCATCACGGTGATCCTGGTGCTGGTCGGTCTTTCGAGCTTGAAGATCCGTTGAAATGAACCTGATTTCCTCATCTAACCGCAATGAGCGCAAAGAAACGCAAAGAAATTCATTGGCTTGCCTAGGTTCCGCTCCTGACCAGGAAGGTGGGAGCACAGACAAAAAACCATCGGGAGCGGATTTTCGCGCCAGCCCCGGAGGGGTGAGGCGCATGGATGCGCCGAACAAAGGCATCGGATGGGTTTCCTTAGCGTTCTTTGCGTCCTTTGCGGTTGAAAAGAGGTTTTTAGGATGGACAGTCTGGTGAAAACATCGGGACATTTTGCTTCTCTGCCCCTGGCGGGCAAGGTGCTGGTAGTGGGTCTCGGCAAGACCGGGCTTTCCTGCGCCCGTTTCCTGCTGAAGCAAGGGTTCGAGGTGGCGGTCATCGACAGCCGCGAGAAGCCGCCGGGACTGGATGCCGTGCGCGAGGAGCTGCCCGAACTGCCCCTGTTCCTGGGCCATTTCAATCATCCGGCGGTGCATTCGGCGGATAGTCTGGTGGTCAGCCCCGGCGTTCCTCTGTCTGAAAGGATCGTGGCCGAGGCCATCCAGCAGGGCAAGCCGGTGATGGGCGATATAGAACTTTTCGCCCGCTACGCGGATGCGCCGGTGGCGGCCATCACCGGATCGAACGGCAAGAGCACCGTCACCACATTGCTGGGGGAGATCCTGCGGGAAGAGGGTATCCAGGCCGGGGTTGGCGGCAATCTGGGGGAACCGGCCCTGGATCTGCTGGGCAAGGGGGCCGAGCTCTATGTGCTGGAGCTCTCCAGCTTCCAGTTGGATACGACCGATTCCCTGAGCCCCTGCGTCGCCACGGTATTGAACATCTCACCGGACCACATGGACCGCTACGCCGATCTGGACGCCTACATGGATTCGAAGGCCCGTATTTACCGGAAGGCCGAGAACCGGGTCTTCAACGGCGACGACTCGGCGGTCATGGCTATGGCCGAGGTCCGGGAAGAGGACAGGGTCTTCACCCTGAACGAGCCCACGGGCAATCAATACGGACTCAAAAAGCGCGACGGCAAGCCCTGGCTCTACCGGGGTGACGAACCCTTCCTTGCCGCAAGTGAGTTGCTGATCCCTGGGCGCCACAATCTGGCCAACGCCCTGGCCGCGATCGCCATGGCCGATGTGCTGGGCATCGACGACCAAAGCCAATGGACTGTACTGAGGCAGTTCCGGGGATTGGCCCACCGGACGCAACTTGTGGCGGAACACCAGGGCGTGCGCTGGTACAACGATTCCAAGGGGACCAATGTGGGTGCCACGGCGGCGGCCCTGGACGGGCTGGTCTCCGGCGACAGCGATGGCCGGGTGGTGCTGATCGCGGGCGGCGATTGCAAGGGGGCGGATTTTAGCGAGTTGGCCCCGGTCGCGGCGCGCACGGCCCGCGCCCTGGTATTGATCGGGCGCGACGCACCCATGATCGAGGTCGCCCTGAGGGGCCGGGTCCCGATGGTGAAGGCGCGGGACATGGCCGAGGCGGTGGCCATGGCGGCCGGTCAGGCCCGGCCGGGCGACGCGGTGCTGCTATCCCCGGCCTGCGCCAGCTTCGACATGTTCAACAATTACATGCATCGCGGCGATGTCTTTTGCAAGGCCGTCAAGGACTTCTGCAAATGAATACGGCTGTCCGGCCCCAGGCGACCACAGGCGGAATCAGGTTCCTGCCTCGCTTCGACTATACGCTGGCCTTCGCGGTGGCGGGGTTGCTGGGGCTTGGGGCGGTCATGGTGGGGTCCTCATCTTTCCATAAGGTGACCGATGCCCCCTTCTATTTCCTGAATAGGCATATGCTGGCGATACTGCTGGCCGCCGCCGCATCCTTGGCTATTTTCCGGGTCTCTCCCGGCCGTTGGGAGGGCCTCGGCTTTCAGCTCTATGTCCTGGGTCTGGTGCTGCTGGCCTTGGTGTTGATTCCCGGTCTGGGCAAGACGGTGAACGGCGCCACGCGCTGGATACCCCTGGGTCCGTTCAGTTTGCAGAGTTCCGAATTCATGAAGCTGTTCGTGGTTGTCTTCATCGCCGGATATCTGGTGAGGCGCCAGGACGAGGTGGCCCACAGCTTCTGGGGTTTCCTCAAGCCCATGCTCCTGGTGCTCTTTGCCGCCGGGCTGATCCTGCTGGAACCCGACTTCGGCACCGCCGTGGTGATCGTGGCGACGGTGCTGGGCATGCTGTTTCTGGGCGGGGTGCCGCTTTGGCAGTACGGCCTGCTGCTGACCCTGGCCGGTATGGTGGCCCTGATCCTGGTCTGGCTGGAACCCTACCGGTTGAGCCGGGTGACTTCCTTCATGGACCCCTGGGCCGATCCCCTGGACAAGGGCTTCCAGTTGACCCAGGCCCTGATTGCCTTCGGCCGGGGCGAGTGGACCGGGGTCGGGCTGGGCGCTGGAATCCAGAAACTGTTTTATCTGCCCGAGGCCCACACGGATTTTCTGATGGCGGTGATCGGCGAGGAACTCGGGCTCCTGGGGGTGTTGACCGTCTTCAGCCTCTATGGACTCATCACCTGGCGCGCCTTCGCCATCGGCGAGGCGGCGGAGAACAGGGGTAAGCGTTTCGCGGCCTATGTGGCCTATGGCTTTGCCCTCTGCGTCGCCCTGCAGGCGGCCATCAATATCGGGGTGAACATCGGCCTCTTGCCCACCAAGGGCTTGACCCTGCCGTTCATGAGCTACGGCAGCAACAGCATCTTCGTGGCCTGTCTGATGGTCGCGATCCTGCTGCGGATAGACCGGGAGAACCATACCCCCCAAGAGGAGGAACCCGCATGGGCTCCAGCGTAATGATCATGGCGGCCGGCACCGGCGGGCACGTCTTCCCCGGCCTGGCCGTGGCCCAGGAATTGCGCAAGCGGGGCCATGAGGTCTTCTGGCTCGGTACGCCGAACGGCATGGAGAACCGGCTGGTGCCGCCCGCCGGGATCGAGATGGAGTTCATCTCTATGCAGGGGTTGCGCGGCAACGGACTCATGCGGCTGTTGACGGCCCCCTTCCAGTTGCTCCGCTCGGCCTGGCAGGCGGCGCGGATCATCCGCAGGCGCCGGCCCGGCGTGGCCCTGGGCATGGGCGGATTCGTCACCGGGCCGGGCGGCCTGATGGCGCGCCTGCTGGGCGTGCCCCTGGTGATCCACGAACAGAATGCCGTTCCGGGCATGGCCAATCAGTGGCTGGCCGGGATCGCCGACCGGGTAGTGGAGGCATTCCCCGGCAGCTTCGCGCCGGGCAAGGGCGCCCTGGCCCTGGGCAATCCGGTCCGGGCCGAGATCTCCGCCCTGCCGGTGCCGGAACTGCGCCTGGCGGGCAGGGACGGGCCGCCGCGGCTGCTGGTCATCGGCGGCTCCCTGGGAGCGCAGGTATTGAACGAGCAGGTGCCCCAGGCCGTGGCGAAAAGCAGTCTGGCGATCGAGGTCCGGCACCAGACGGGCCGGGGCAAGCTGGAACAGACCCAGGCCAACTACCGGGCCGCCGGGGTCGAGGGCCAGCTGAGCGAGTTCATCGGCGACATGGCCGAGGCCTATGCCTGGGCCGATCTGGTGGTCTGCCGGGCCGGCGCCCTGACCGTGTCGGAGCTTGCCGCCGCCGGGGTGGCCGCGATCCTGGTCCCTTATCCCTTCGCGGTGGACGACCATCAGACCCGGAACGCGCGCTATCTGTCAGACCGGGGTGCAGCGATATTGATGCCCCAGCAGGCCATGACCCCGGAGGGGCTGGGCGCTGAACTTAAAACGATCTTGTCCGACCGGGGCCGGCTGCTCGCCATGGCGAGCGCGGCGCGGGGACTTGGAATAACCAATGCGGACAGCCAAGTGGCGGATGTCTGCGAGGAGATGATGGCGCATGAACTTTAATACCGCATTTAACCGCAAAGAGCGCAAAGGAACGCAAAGAGATACTGATGGTTTTCTATGTGTTGTCTCTTACCCGGAAGGCGAAAGTTCTGAAAGAGGTAACCCACGGCATTCCTTCGTGTTCTTTGCGTCCTTTGCGGTTGAATTGAGGTCTTTCGGATGAAGAAAAACGTTGAACAGAGCTGGATTCGGAGCCGGGTGCGCCATATCCATTTCGTCGGTATCGGCGGGGTGGGGATGAGCGGTATTGCCGAGGTCATGGCGAATTTGGGCTACAGGGTCTCCGGCTCCGATGCCAAGGAGGGCAACAACACCCGCCGTCTGGAACAGGTCGGCATTAGTGTCCACATCGGCCACAGCGGCGCCAATATCGAGGGCAGCGATGTGGTGGTGGTGTCGAGCGCCATCAACGAGGCCAATCCCGAGGTGGCCGAGGCCCGGCAGCGCCGCATCCCCGTGGTCCGCCGCGCAGAGATGCTGGCCGAGCTGATGCGCTTCCGCTTCGGCATCGCCATCGCCGGGACCCACGGCAAGACCACCACCACCAGCCTGGTGACCATGATCCTGACCGAGGAGGGGCTGGACCCCACCTTCGTCATCGGCGGCAAGCTCAACAGCGCCGGCAGCAACGCCAAGCTGGGCGAGAGCGAATACCTGGTGGCCGAGGCCGACGAGAGCGACGCCTCCTTCCTCTACCTGCAACCCATGCTGGCGGTGGTCACCAACGTGGACCGCGACCACATGGTCACCTACGGCAACGAATTCGAGAAGCTGCGGGAGACCTTCCTGGAGTTTCTGCACCACTTGCCCTTCTATGGCTGCGCCGTGCTCTGCATCGACGACGAGAACACGCGCGGCCTGCTGCCCGAGGTCTCCCGTCCCGTGCTGACCTACGGCACGGCGGAGGACGCCGAGGTGCGGGCGGTGGATATTCGTCAGCAGGGGTTGAAGAACTATTTTACCGTCCGCCAGCAGGGCCACGAGGACCTGGAAGTGGCGCTGAATCTGCCGGGACGCCACAACGTGCTCAATGCCCTGGCGGCCATCTCCATTGCCCGCCTGATCGGGGTGGGGGACGCGGCCATTCTGCGCGGGCTGGGCAATTTCCAGGGCATCGGTCGGCGCTTCAACATCGCCGAGTGCGACCTGGGGCTGGGCCATGTGACCCTGATCGACGACTACGCCCATCACCCCCGCGAGCTGGAGGCGACCATGGAGGCGGCCCGCGCCAGTTGGCCCGAGCGGCGCCTGGTGCTGGTGTTTCAGCCCCATCGCTACAGCCGGACCCAGGAGCAGTTCGACGACTTCGTCAAGGTTCTGTCCAAATGCGACCTCCTGGCCCTGTGCGAGGTCTATCCGGCGGGCGAGGCCCCCATCGCCGGGGCCGACGGGCGCAGCCTGATCCGCGCCATCCGCGCACGGGGCCAGATCGACCCGGTCTTCGTCGATCCCCTGGCCGAACTGCCGGAGGTGTTGAACGGGATATTGCGCGATGGCGACGTGGTCCTGATGGCGGGGGCCGGCGACATCGGCGGGGCCTTCCAACGGCTTCCGCAGGAGATGAAAGGCCTGAGGCTTGAGTCGTAGGGTGCCGGTGAGCGGGAGCGAACCGCACCGCTCGCGACTCGACCGATGCGGTTCGTTCCTCACCGCATCCTACAAACTTTGCGGTTTAGAAAGGGGTTCGGAATGAAAGAAATGAGAGCGACAGCAGCGGATTTCGGCAAGGTGGCGGTGCTCTACGGCGGCTGGTCGGCGGAGCGGCCGGTCTCCCTCAAGAGTGGCGACGCGGTGTACCAGGGCCTGAAGCGCAAGGGGATCGACGCCCATCTGGTCGATGTGGATTCCGAGCAGGCGGTCTTCCGCCTCAAGGAGCAGGGTTTCGCCCGCGCCTTCATCGCCCTGCACGGGCGGGGCGGCGAGGATGGCGTGATCCAGGGCGCCCTGGAGGTGATGGGCCTGCCCTACACGGGCAGCGGGGTCATGGCCTCGGCCCTGGGGATGGACAAATACCGTTGCAAGCTGATCTGGAAGGGGGCGGGCCTGCCGACCCCCGATTTCACGGTGATCCGGTCCGAGGCGGATCTGGAAAGGGCCAAGGCCCTGGGCTTTCCGCTCATGATCAAGCCGGCCCACGAGGGTTCGAGTATCGGCATGAGCAAGGTGGAGGACGCGGGCGGCCTGAGAAAGGCCTGGGAGGAGGCGAGCCGCTTCGACGGGCTGGTGCTGGCGGAGCAGTGGATCACGGGCGGGGAGTTCACGGCGGCGGTGCTGGCTGGCCGGTCCCTGCCCCTGATCAAGCTGGAGACGCCGAACAGTTTTTATGACTACCAGGCCAAGTACCTGTCGAATTCCACTCGCTACCACTGTCCCTGCGGCCTGGATGAGGCGACGGAGCAGCGGTACGCCGAATTGGCCCTGCGGGCCTTCGATACGGTGGGCGCGGCCGGCTGGGGCCGCGTGGATCTGATGACGGATGGAGAAGGACGGCCCTGGCTGCTGGAGATCAACACGGCGCCGGGCATGACGGACCATAGCCTGGTCCCCATGGCGGCTCGTCAGGCAGGGATCGAATTTGAAGAACTGGTCTGGCGCATCCTGGCTGAGACCCTATGACCCAATCGCAGCAGGGGAAGAGGTCCGCCCTTGGGGGGCTGCTTGCCCTGGCGGTCACGGTCTCGGTCCTGGCCTGGGTTGGCAAGTGGGTGGCCGATCCGGCCGTTACCCCTTTGCGGGTGGCGAAGATCGAGGGCGAGTTGAGATACCTGAAGCGAGCCGATTTGGAACGGGCGGTGGCTGATGTGAGCCGTGGGGGTTTTTTCACGGTGGATGTGCGGGCGGTCAAGCAGGCAGCGGAATCCCTGCCCTGGGTCGCCAAGGCGAGTGTCAGAAGGGCGTGGCCGGACAGCCTGCATATCCTGGTGGTGGAGCAGACGCCCTTCGCCCGCTGGGGTGAAAAGAGTCTGGTAAATCCCAGGGGGGAGGTCTTTGTCCCCGGCGAGCCGGATATGTCCTTGGATCTTCCCTATCTGGCGGGGCCCGAGGGAAGCGGGCAAGAGGTGGTCGAGCGCTATCGTTATGCCGGCAGGGTATTGGAATCCCTGGGTATGAAGGTGGTGCGGATCGAGTTGAGCGAGCGGCGGGCATGGAGCCTGCGGACCGATGGCGGGGTCGTCGTGCAGTTGGGCGTCGGCGACTTCCAGAAGAGACTTGAGCGCTTTGTCAAAGCCTATCCGCTGCTGACAAAGGAGCGTGACCAGAAGATGGAGTCGGCCGATATGAGGTACTCCAACGGCATGGCGGTGAAGTGGGCGGAAAGAGTGGAAGAGAGGGTTTCAATAAACTGGGGGCAGACCACTGTCTCCAATTTCTCTTAATTCGGTGATCCTCCTAATTCGGTGATCAAAGATGACCAAGAAAGGCGACAAGAATCTCATCGTCGGGCTCGACATCGGCACCTCCAAGGTGGTGGCGATCGTGGGCGAGGTGAGGGAAGACGGGGAGATCGACATCATCGGCATCGGTTCGCATCCGTCTCACGGCCTGAAGCGTGGCGTGGTGGTCAATATCGAATCGACCGAGCAGTCGATCCAGCGGGCCGTCGAGGAGGCGGAACTGATGGCCGGCTGCGAGATACACAGTGTGCATGCGGGGATCGCCGGCAGCCATATCCGCAGCATGGATTCCCACGGCATCGTGGCGATCAGGGATCGCGAAGTGACGCAGCAGGATGTGGATCGGGTGATCGAGGCGGCGAGGGCGGTGGCCATTCCGGCGGATCAGAAGATCCTGCATACCCTGCCGCAGGAATTCATCATCGATCACCAGGACGGCATCCGGCATCCCATCGGGATGTCCGGGGTCCGTCTGGAGGCAAGGGTCCATCTGGTGACGGGCGCGGTCAGCGCGGCGCAGAACATCTATAAGTGCGTCAAGCGTTGCGGGCTGGAGGTGGACGATCTGGTGCTGGAACAGCTTGCTTCGAGTTATGCCGTGCTGAGCGAGGATGAGCGGGAGCTGGGGGTCTGTCTGGTGGATATCGGCGGCGGCACCACGGATATCGCCATCTTTACGGGGGGGGCGATCCGCCATACCTCGGTGATCCCCATCGCCGGGGATCAGGTCACCAACGATATTGCCGTGGCCTTGCGCACGCCGACCCAGCATGCCGAGGAGATCAAGATCCGCTACGCCTGTGCCTTGAGGCAACTGGCAAGCAGTAGCGAGACCATTGAGGTGCCCAGCATCGGGGACAGGTCTCCGCGCAGGCTCAACCGGCAGACTCTGGCGGAAGTGGTCGAGCCCCGGTACGACGAGCTGCTGACCTTGGTGCAGGCGGAGTTGCGCCGCAGCGGATACGAAGAGCTGATCGCGGGCGGGGTGGTGTTGACCGGTGGCAGCGCGAAGATCGAGGGTCTGATCGATCTGGCGGAAGAGGTCTTTCATATGCCGGTGCGCCTGGGCATTCCCCAGGGGGTGACCGGTTTGGCGGATGTGGTGCGGAATCCGATCTACGCCACGGGCGTGGGTCTGCTCCAGTTTGGCTACAGGAATCGTGCCGCCCAGATGCAGGAGGCGGGTGGAGGCAGTAGCGTGAAGGCGGTTTGGAACCGCATGAGAGATTGGTTTCAGGGGAACTTTTGAGGGCTTGTCCGTTGTGCGGCCAGGAAGCATTGAGGAGATACAATGATGAGTAAATTTGAATTGGTGGATGTCGATCCGCAGAACGCGGTAATCAAGGTGATCGGCGTCGGCGGCGGCGGCAACAATGCCGTCAATCACATGCTGAACGCCAACATCGAGGGTGTGGACTTCATTTGCGCGAACACCGATGCGCAGGCCTTGAAGGGCAGTAAGGTCAGAACCGTATTACAACTGGGCTCTTCCATCACCAAGGGGCTGGGGGCCGGGGCTGACCCCGGTAAAGGCCGGGAAGCGGCTATAGAGGACAAGGAGAGGATCGCGGAGGCCATCGATGGCGCCGACATGATCTTCATCACGGCCGGCATGGGTGGCGGCACAGGTACCGGAGCCGCCCCCGTGGTGGCCGAGATCGCCCGTGAGATGGGGATTCTAACGGTGGCCGTGGTGACCCGGCCCTTCCCTTTCGAGGGGCCCAAGCGTGCGCGCGTCGCCGCGGAGGGTATACAGGAGCTGAGCAGGCATGTGGACTCGTTGATCACCATTCCCAACGATAAGCTGCTACCCGTGCTCGGGCGGGATGTCTCCCTGCTGACGGCCTTCAAGGCCGCCAACGATGTGCTGCTCGGCGCGGTTCAGGGGATCGCGGAATTGATCACCCGGCCGGGGCTGATCAACGTCGATTTCGCGGATGTTCGCACGGTGATGTCCGAGATGGGGCAAGCCATGATGGGGTCCGGTGTCGCGGCTGGCTCGAATCGCGCGCAGGAAGCGGCGGAAAAGGCCATCAACAGCCCCTTGCTGGAAGATGTCAATTTGTCGGGAGCGCGGGGGATTCTGGTCAATATCACCGCCGGGCTCGATCTCACCATCGGCGAGTTCGACGAGGTGGGCAACATCGTCCGTGAATTCGCCTGCGACGATGCGGTTATCGTCATGGGGACCGCGATCGACCCCGATATGCAGGACCAGATGAGGGTGACGGTTGTGGCTACGGGCCTCGGTGTGCAACAGAAAATCGCCCCGGTGGCGGAGCCGAAGCCGGTGGAGAAGAAGGTATATCCCGTGCGTACCCTGTCGAAACCCTCACAGAGCAAGGAAGCTCCGGCGGCCGAGCGGGGATCGAGTTACCGCGAGCTGGAAAAGCCGACGGTCGAGCGGCTCAAGCAACACGCGGATCTGAATCAGCCGCAAAACGGCGACATGGATTACCTGGATATCCCCGCCTTTCTACGGAGACAGGCGGACTGATAGCCGATGGGTATGGATGTATCTTTGAACCTCGCCACATTTTTGGCACCTAGAAATAGATTTTTGGCGGATAGGGAGCGCTGTGTTACCATCGGGGCACTCGAAAACACGGCTAAAAAGACGGGGTAGCAACCGCCATGATCAGGCAACGAACGTTGAAGAACGTCATACGCGCCACGGGCGTCGGGCTACATACAGGGGATAAGGTTTATTTGACATTGCGGCCGGCGGCCCCCAACACGGGGATAGTCTTCACGCGAACGGACCTTCCGGAACCGGTCGAGATCAAGGCGACGGCGGATAGGGTTGGGGATACCCGTCTATCCACCACCCTGATCCAGGACGGGGTCCGCGTCTCCACGGTCGAACATCTGTTGTCCGCCCTGGCGGGCCTGGGAATCGACAACGCCTACGTGGACGTCAGCGCCCCCGAGGTTCCGATCATGGATGGCAGCGCGGGGCCCTTTGTCTTCCTGATCCAGTCGGCGGGCATCGAAGAACAGAATGCCCCCAAGAAGTACATCCGGATCAAACGCCCTGTGACGGTGGAGGATGGCGACAAGCGCGCCTCCTTCGAACCCTTTGACGGATTCAAGGTCTCCTTCGCCATCGACTTTGATCATCCCGCCATATCCGAACGCAGCAAATACGCCTCCATCGACTTCTCCTCCACCTCCTTCGTCAAGGAGGTGAGCCGTGCCCGCACCTTTGGTTTCCTGAAGGATGTCGAGGCCCTGCGCCAGCGTGATCTGGCGCTCGGCGGCAGCCTGGAAAACGCCATCGTGGTGGACGATTACCGTGTGCTGAACGACGATGGTCTGCGTTACGAGGACGAATTCGTCAAGCACAAGATCCTCGATGCCATCGGCGACCTCTACCTGCTCGGCTATAGCCTGATCGGTGCCTTCACCGGTCATAAGTCCGGCCATGAGCTGAATAACAGGTTGCTGAAGCGCCTGCTTTCCGAGAAGGAGTCCTGGGAAGAGGTGACGTTCGAGGATGGGGAGGCTCTGCCTATTTCTTTCTTGCAGCCGGCACAAGCGGGCTGATCCAAGGTTTTATTTCTTTATGTGGGATGCCAGCCGCAGTAATGACTGGCGAAGCTGGGGCTCCTCGATACCGAGGGCGCTCTGACTCAGAAGAGTCGCATTCTCTGGCGAGATCCCAGGGCAGGGGTGGCGCGGGGCCTTTTTCGGGTTTGAAGGTGGCAGGATTTTGATTTTCAACTGGGCAAAGGAGATGCCGAGCGGCTGTAAGTCTTGCTGTAGCGGTTCCTTGAGGAATCGGGCTCGCGCGGTCCAGGCCGGTGAGTCGACGAAAAGGGTGAGGATGTTGTCCGCCAGCACCGCTGCAAGGCAGTGATCGCAGAGCGGGTCCGGAAGCCGCGAGCGCACGGCGATGAGAAGCTCATCGTTTTGGCGGGACTGGATGGCAAGGGATTCCAGCGATTTATCCGAACGCATGAAGCGGCTGATGGGGTGGTATAGGGGTTTCGTCGGCATCTTTATGGCGAAATCGTCAAAATAACATCGAGTGAGCTATCGATGAACATTATATTTTTATCGCAGCATTGCAAGAAATGGGGCAGTGTCGAGGTCGGTCTGACGATGATCGTCTCCGGCTTGGTACTCTTCTCCGTGCTGTTTCTCGCCGCCGGGGGATGGGTTGGGTATCGTTTTGCCATGGCGGATGCAAGGGAAAGCGGCATGGCGAGCTACTCGGATCTGAACGATGTTCTGAAGGGCCAGCGGGACAATTTTTCCCAGTTCAAGGAAAGGGCAGAGTTTCATCTGGATGCCCTCGCCCTGCGGCTGGGGAACCTACAGGCCCATGTCATGCGCCTGGATGCCTTGGGTGAAAGGCTTACCCAGCTAGGGAAACTGGATCAGGATGAATTCGATTTTTCCCAGGTTCCCCCCATGGGCGGGCTTGAGGGGGTTGGAACCGATGAACCGGCGAAGGCCTCGGACCTGATCCAGGAGTTGGACGCCTTGACGGCCACCCTGGAAGATCGCGAGTGGAAGCTCGATCTGCTGGAGGCGATGCTGATGAATCGCAAGCTCCAGCTTGAAGTGCAGCCTTCCGGCAAGCCGGTCAAGCGGGGATGGATAACCTCTCGCTTTGGCGTTCGCTTCGACCCGTTTACTGGGCGGCAAGCCATGCATGCGGGGCTTGATTTCAACGGGAGGCCGGGGACGGAGGTCGTGACGGTCGCCTCGGGTCTTGTCGTCTATTCCGGTGACAAAACCGGCTACGGCCAAGTCGTGGATATCAGGCACGGCAACGGCTATGTAACCCGTTATGCCCACAACATGAAGAATCTTGTCGCGGTCGGCGATACGGTGACCAAGGGGCAGACCATCGCCCTGCTAGGTTCGTCCGGCCGCTCCACGGGACCCCACGTCCATTTCGAAGTGATCAAGGACGGTCAGTCGATTAACCCCATCAACTACCTTAGCGCCAACAATTAGCTTTCCCCGCCCAGCGCCAGGCAACCTTTTCCCTGCGCGCATTTTCACGGTATGACCCGTTTTGCGCTATCATCGCCCCTTCGTCGCGGGTGCCATCATCTGGATGGTCTGCGGCAAGGGGTTGTCTTTGTGCGGGTTCGATAGCCTGCAACAGGCTCGCGCTTTCAAACTGAATTACTCTCCCGGCGGATATCTGGATGGTCAGCAATTTTCTCAAGAAAATATTTGGTAGCCGAAACGAGCGCCTCATCAAGCGCATGCAAAAGACGGTCGCAGAGATCGGCGCGTTTGAACCGCTTGTAAAAAGCCTCAGCGATGAAGGTTTGCGGGAGAAAACGGCAGAATTCAAGGGGCGGGTCGAGGCCGGCGAGACGCTGGATGCCCTTTTGCCCGAGGCCTTCGCGGTAGTCCGCGAAGCGGGTATTCGCGCCCTGGGTATGCGCCACTTCGATGTGCAGATGATCGGCGGCATGGTCCTGCATCAGGGCAAGATCGCCGAGATGCGCACCGGCGAGGGCAAGACCCTGGTGGCTACCTTGGCGGTTTATCTGAACGCCTTGCCAGGCAAGGGCGTGCATGTGGTGACGGTGAACGATTACCTGGCCAAGCGCGATGCGGAGTGGATGGGCCGTCTCTACCATTTTCTCGGCCTGAGTGTCGGCGTCATTCAGTCATCCGGCGGGCAGGGACCCGACGAGAGCTCCTTCCTCTACGATCCCGCCAATGAGGTCGAGACGCAGGGGAGCCGGCATTTGCGGACGGTTTCGCGGCGCGAGGCCTACGGCGCGGACATTACCTACGGCACCAACAACGAGTTCGGTTTCGATTATCTGCGCGACAACATGGCCTTCGAGGCCGGGCAGCGGGTGCAGCGCGGGCGCTTCTTTGCCGTGGTCGACGAGGTCGACTCGATACTGATCGATGAGGCGCGCACCCCTCTGATCATTTCGGGTCCGGCCGAAGACAGTTCCGATCTCTACATCCGGATCAACAAGCTGATCCCAAGTCTGGTGCGGCAGAAGAAGACCACCAATGCAGACGGCCAGGAAGACTTCGGGCCGGGCGATTATTCCGTGGACGAAAAGGCGCGTCAGGTCTATTTGAGCGAGGACGGGCACCAGAAGATCGAGGACCTTCTGGGCGAGGCCGGGCTGCTGCCGGAGGGCGCCAGCCTGTACGACAGCGGCAATATCAGCCTCATGCACCATATCAACGCCGCCCTGCGCGCCCACGCCCTCTTTCAGCGGGACGTGGATTACATTGTGCGCAACGGCACCGTGACCATCGTCGATGAGTTCACCGGCCGTACCATGCCGGGCCGGCGCTGGTCGGAAGGGCTGCATCAGGCGGTGGAGGCCAAGGAAGGGGTGCCGATACAGCACGAAAACCAGACACTGGCCTCTATCACCTTCCAAAACTTTTTCCGCCTCTATGCCAAATTATCCGGCATGACCGGCACGGCCGACACCGAGGCCTATGAGTTCCAGCAGATCTACGGCCTGGAAGTGGTGGTCATTCCCACCAACCGGCCCATGGTCAGGAACGACATGGGAGATCTGATCTATCTCACCCAGCGCGAAAAATTCGGCGCCATCGTCAAGGATATCCGCGCCTGTGTCGAAAGAGGTCAGCCGGTGCTGGTGGGCACGGCCTCCATCGAGGCCTCGGAGCTGGTATCAGCTCTGCTGGAAAAGGACAAGATCAAGCACGAAGTGCTCAACGCCAAGCACCATGAGCGGGAGGCCGGCATCGTGGCGCTGGCGGGGATGCCGGGGGCGGTCACCATTGCCACCAATATGGCGGGGCGGGGTACCGACATTGTTCTGGGCGGAAACCTGGAAGCCGATTTGACTGCGTTGGGCGAAGAGGCCGGTGATGCGGCGAAGGCCGGAGTCAGGGCTGTATGGGAGGAACGCCACCGGCAGGTACTGGCGGCGGGCGGGCTCCATGTGGTCGGCAGCGAGCGGCATGAGTCGCGGCGCATCGACAATCAGTTGCGCGGACGTTCCGGCCGCCAAGGTGACGCAGGCTCGACCCGTTTCTACCTCTCCCTGGAAGATAATCTGATGCGGATCTTCGCCTCGGAGCGGGTAGCCGGCCTGATGCAAAAGCTGGGCATGGAAGAGGGCGAGGCCATCGAGCACCCCTGGGTCACCCGCGCCATCGAAAACGCCCAGCGCAAGGTGGAAGGGCGCAACTTCGACATCCGCAAGCAACTGCTCGAATACGACGACGTGGCCAACGACCAGCGCAAGGTGATCTACCAGCAGCGCGACGAACTCATGGATGTGGACGACATATCCGAAACCATCTCGGCCATGCGCCATGATGTGCTCGACAGCCTGATCAGCGCTTATATGCCTCCCCATAGCGTCGATGAGATGTGGAATATCGCGGGCCTCGAACAGGCGCTGGTGTCGGAATTTTCACTGGGCCTGCCCATTCAGCAGTGGCTCGACGAAGAACCGGATCTGCACGAGGAACCGCTGCGGCAGCGAATTCACGAGGCGGTCGATACCCTTTACCTGGAAAAGGAGCGCAGCCTGGGCGCCGAGTCGATCCGCTACATCGAGAAGGCGATCATGTTGCAGATTCTGGACCATCATTGGAAAGAGCATCTGGCCGCCATGGATTACCTGCGGCAAGGCATTCATCTGCGCGGCTACGCCCAAAAGAATCCCAAGCAGGAGTACAAGCGAGAGGCATTCGAGATGTTTGCCCAGATGCTTGAGACCCTCAAGCAGGATGTGGTGAAGACCCTGCTTCGGGCCGAGATCCGTTCCCCGGAAGAGATCGAGCGTGAGCAGCGGCCACAGCAGTTCGAGTTCAAGCATGAAGAATTCAAGGGCTTCGGCGGTGAAGTAGAGCAACCGGAAGAAGAAGCCGAACAACACCAGCCCTTCAAGCGGGTCGAACCCAAGGTCGGCCGGAACGAGCCCTGTCCCTGCGGTTCGGGCAAGAAATTCAAGCAGTGCTGCGGAAAGTTGCAATAGATCGCAACGAAAGCCCGTAGGCTCTGCGATCTCTGCACGATGAAGAGGACAGGATTCTTCCAACGAAATCTGTAAGCCCTGTCTAAAAGATGCGCTGATTCAGACTCTGCGTCGCGATTCGGGACGCAGAGCGTCCCAGGCTGCATTCCCACGCTGGAGCCTGGGAACGATAAAGAACAAAGCGGAATCAGACTGAATACTTTGTAGGAGAGTACGGTGGAGTTGCAGGCGCATAGAGAAGTGGCTTCCGTGGCGGGTGTGCGTTTGTCGGCCTATGCGGCGGGGATTCGCTATAAGGACAGGAATGACCTCGTTCTGATGGAGGTCGCCGAGGGTGGAACTTGCGCGGCGGTCTTTACGACCAACGCCTTTTGCGCCGCGCCGGTCATCGTGGCGCGGGAGCATCTGGCTTCGGGCAGTCCCCGTTATCTCCTGATCAATTCCGGCAACGCGAATGCGGGTACCGGCGAAACGGGCCTGCGGGCCAGCCGCGAGACCTGCCGTTTCCTGGCGGCGGCGGCCGGGTGCGCCATGAACCAGGTGTTGCCTTTTTCCACCGGGGTGATCGGTCAGGACCTCCCTGTCGAACGTTTCGCCACGGCCATGCCGGATCTGATCTCGGGCCTTTCGGAACAAGGCTGGGAAGAGGCCGCCCGCGCCATCATGACGACGGATACGGTCCCCAAACTGACCAGCCGCCGGCTCGATCTGGGCGGCAAAGCCGTGACGATCACCGGGATGGCCAAGGGTTCGGGCATGATCCGCCCCGATATGGCCACCATGCTGGCCTATCTCGCCACTGATGCCCAGGTGTCCAAGGCGGTGTTGCAGCAGTGTCTGGAAAAGGCCGTCGCTCCCTCCTTCAATTCCATCACCGTGGATGGCGACACCTCCACCAACGACGCCTGTGTCTTGCTGGCCTCGGGCCGTTCGGGCGTGGCGGTCGCGGATCTGGAATCCGAGGAAGGCCGCGCCTTCGCCGCCGCTGTTGAAGATGTCTGCATGGAACTGGCCCGGACCATCGTTCGCGATGGGGAAGGGGCCACCAAGCTGGTGGAAGTGGTCGTGACCGAAGCGGCATCCCTGGCCGAGGCGCGGGATGTGGCCTATACCGTCGCCCATTCGCCCCTGGTGAAGACGGCCCTGTTTGCCTCCGATCCCAATTGGGGGCGCATCCTGGCCGCCGTCGGGCGGGCTCCCGTCCCCGGTCTGGCTGTCGAGGGCATCCGGATCTGGCTGGACGATGTCTGCATCGTCAGCAACGGCGGCCGCGACCCCGGCTATAGCGAAGAGGCGGGCCAGGGCGTGATGGACCGGCCCGAGTTCCAGATCAGGATCGCCCTGGGCCGTGGCGCGGCGGAGACAAAGGTCCTGACCTGCGACTTCTCCTTCGACTACGTCAAGATCAACGCGGAATACCGTAGCTAAGATGCCCATCCATGTGGCGGTCGCGGTCATTGAGGACTGCGACGGTCGTGTCCTTCTGACCCGGCGACCGGATCATGTCCATCAGGGGGGGCTCTGGGAGTTCCCCGGCGGCAAGCTGGACCCCGGCGAGTCCGTCGAACAGGCCTTGCGCCGTGAGATCCATGAGGAACTGGGGATAGACCTTGAGGGGCATCGCCCCCTGATCCGGGTCCGTCACGACTACGGCGACAAAGCGGTGCTGCTGGACAGTCATCGGGTCACCCGCTGGAGCGGCACCCCGGAAGGACGGGAGGGGCAACCCCTGCTATGGGCCGAGAAAGGTGATCTGGCCGCCTATCCCATGCCTGCCGCCGACCGCCCCATCATCAACGCCTTGACCCTGCCTGATCGCTACCTTATCGCCAGCGGTGAGACGCTCCAGGATGTCGCGCAATTCCGGCGTCGGCTGGAGCCGGCGCTGATAGCGGGGGTTCGCCTGGTGCAATTGCGGCCCGAGCGACAGATGCCGCTGGGGCCGCTACTGGATGCCGCGCTGGGGCTTTGCGCCAAATACGGGGCCGATCTCCTGCTCAGCAGCAGGATGGTTTCTTGTCTTCCCAAGGCGGTTGAGGCCGGGCTTCACCTCACCAGCCGGGATCTGATGGCGCTCAAGTCGGCCCCTGATGTCTGCGGTTATCTGGCGGCTTCCTGTCATAACAGAGAAGAACTGGCGCAGGCCGAGCGGATCGGCGCCGATTTCGCCCTGTTGTCGCCGGTCTTGCCCACTCCAAGCCATCCCGAAATCCCGGCGATGGGATGGGATGCCTTTGCCGAGAGGGTTGGCGAGGTGTCTATTCCCGTTTATGCACTGGGGGGCGTGGGCCATTTGCCGCCGGAAGTGGCCTGGAACCATGGGGCACAGGGCGTGGCGGGGATTCGTGGATTGTGGTGAGGCAGGGGTTGGAATTCGGATACTCCCGGCCTATTCCTGATCTTCACCGCCCTGTCCGTTCCATCCCTCCGTCTCCGCCAGCTCTGTCTCCTCGACCGGCAGCCGACGATTCTCTCCGAACCATTCACCCAGGTCGATGAGCTTGCAGCGCTCGCTGCAGAAGGGGCGCCAAGGGGAATCTTGGTCCCAGGCGACGCGCTTGCCGCAGGTAGGACAAAGGACCTGTTTCATATGTTGGCGATGCTGAGCCTGAAGGGGAGTTTGCCTTCGCAAGTCACGGGTATCAGGCTGTTTTTGTCGGAGCGGCGGAAGCGGATATTGAACCGGTGCCAGTCTCCGCTGACCTCGGGGAAAACGAGAAGCTCCCGGTGCAGTTCGAGGCTGACCATCTGGGCGGGTCTCGTGGCGTTGAGGGTGTAGTGGAAAAAGCCGTTCTCCGCGACCTCTTCTGTTGCTACGCCGCTTGCCCGGTAGATGAAAAGCAGGACCTCGACGGAGTTATGGACGGGGCGCAGTTCCTCGAACCAGGCGTTGAGGCGGCGCGCTCTCTCCTCGGCGGGTTGTTCCAGCCAAAGGTGATAGTGGGGGAGGTCCGATGCGCTGGTCCCGCCGGGGATGGCGCTACGCTGCATGATGGATTTGAAGAACTCATTCTCACGCACATCCAGGGCAATTTGCCGCAACTGGCTATGCAGACTGGTACTTGCATCCTCCAGCCTTTGAAGGGTATTCGCGACGCGATCAGAGTCCAGTCCGGGGTGTGCCCCGAGGCGCTCAAAGGTGGTGATGTTGCGCTTGAGTTCCTTGATCAGAACGGATTTGAGGTCGGTCCTGTTGAAGAAGTTGACGGCCTCCATGAGTACGGAGATGGCAACCTGAGTATCTTGACGGGACTCGGAAGGGAGGTAATGGAGGAAGCGTGTGAACACATCCTCCAGCCGGAGTAAGACGCGGCTTCTCTCATTCAACGGATGCTCGAAACGGATCGGATTGTCCACGGTTTTGCTATCTGGTTAAGTAATCTCCTATTCTGGTATATATTTGAGATTCTTGCAAAAAAGCTTTAGTTTCCGGCCCCTTTGGCGAGCCTGAGATAGGCCTGATGGAGTTTCTGAACATCATCAGATAACGCAGCGCTATCGCCATCATTGAATATGACATCATCAGCGATGGATAGCCGCTGACAGCGGCTCGCCTGGGCGGCAATTATCCGGCTGGCCTCATCCGGGCTTACCCTGTCGCGCAAGACGAGCCTCTCGATCTGCGACTGTTCTGGGCAGTCGATGACCAGGACACGGTTGATTGTCTCCCTGCGGCCGGTCTCGAACAGCAGGGGTATGACGAACATAACGTAGGGTTGCCGGCTGAATCTGGCGGCCGCCTCCAGCATGGCTGTCCGGATACGGGGGTGCAGAATGGCCTCCAGCCGTTTGCGTGATTCCGGGTGGTCAAAGATCAGTCGGCGTAGACCTCGCCGGTCCAGTTCGCCTGTTTCAGTAAGAACTCCGCTACCGAAGGTGTCGACAATGGCCTCAAGGCCGCCGGTCCCTGGCCGTGTCAGTTCCCGCGATACGATGTCCGCATCGATGACGGGTACGCCTCGCGCCTCGAAAAGGGCGGCAACGGTGGATTTGCCGCTGGCTATGCCACCGGTGAGTCCGACGATGAACATCTCAAGGTGTCCTTAACTCAAGCCGGAAAGGGCGAAATACGCGCCGATAATCCGATCGCCCCAGAGCAGGGCTATCCAGCCGGCAATGGCCAAATAAGGGCCGAAGGGAATGGGCTTGCGCTTGTCATGCCCCTTGAAAACGATCAGCGCGATGCCGATGAAGGCCCCAACAAGGGAAGAGAGCAGAATAATGGTAAATACTTTCTGCCATCCGGCCCAGGCACCAAAGAGAGTGAGCAGCTTGAAATCTCCATAACCCATGCCTTCCTTGCCGGTGACCAGTTTGAAGAGCCAGTAAAAGCTCCAGAGAGAGAGATAACCGATTGTGGCGCCAAGGATGGCCTGCTCAGCGCTGATGAAGATCGCCGGGATGCCAAGCAGCAGTCCGAGCCACAGAAAGGGCTGAGTGATGGAATCCGGCAGTAGCTGATGATCGATGTCGATAAGAGTCAGCGCGATCAAGGCCCAGGTCAGCGGTAGCAGGGCGGCGGCTTGAAGGGTTGGCCCCAGTTGCCAAACGACCATCAAAGAGAGAATGGCTGTGATGGCCTCGACAATAGGATAACGGGGGCTGATCGGCTTGCGGCAGCCGGAGCACCGGCCGCGCAGCAGCAGAAATCCGAGAAGGGGAATGTTTTCCCACCAGCGAATAGCGTGCCCGCAATGGGGACAGGTCGAAGCAGGTGTCATCAGGTTGAAGGGCTGAGCGGGCGCTGATCCATTTTCCTCTTCCAAACCCATGATCTCACGGCACTGGCACCGCCAGTCTCGCTCCATCATGACCGGCAGCCGGTAAACGACCACGTTGAGGAAACTGCCGACGCTTAGACCAAGCAGGCCGACGAGGATGAACAGGAAGGGTGGCGGGATTTCAAGAAACGACATGACGTTACACAACGGAGGCCATTTTGAAGATGGGGAGATACATCGCAATGATCAAGCTGCCGACCAGGCCACCCAGAACGACCATTATGAGTGGTTCCATCAGGCTGCTCATGGCATCGACGGCGTTGTCCACTTCTTCTTCAAAAAAGTCGGCGACCTTGGACAGCATGTTGTCCAGGGCGCCCGACTCCTCACCGATGGCGACCATCTGGATCACCATGTTGGGGAAGAGGGGGAACTGCTTCATGGAGATTTGCAGTGATTGACCCGTGGCGACATCCTCCCGAATCCGCCGGATGGCGTCGGCGTAAACGATGTTGCCAACCGCCCCCGCGACCGAATCCAGCGCCTCGACGAGGGGGACGCCGGCGGCGAACATGGTGGAGAGGGTGCGGGCAAAGCGTGCGAGGGCCGATTTGTGCAGAATGATGCCGATAACAGGGATTTGAAGCACAAGCCTATCCACAATGCGCTGCACCTTGACCGATCTCTTCCACAGATTGATCAGGCTCCAGATGCCGGCGGCCAATGAACCGAAGATGGCCCACCACCACGCCTGAATGAATTCCGAGAGGTTGATGACCATCTGGGTGAAGGCGGGCAGCTCACCGCCAAAACTTTCAAAGAGTGTTTTGAACTGGGGTATGACGAAGATCAGAATGACCGCCGTAACGATGATCGCTACCGCAAGCACTGAGATGGGATAAAACATCGCCTTCTTGATCTTGCCCTTGATGGACTCGGTCTTCTCCTGATAGGTGGCGATTCTGTCGAGCAGGGTTTCCAGCACCCCGGCCTGCTCACCGGCATGCACCAGGTTGCAGTACAGCTCATTGAAATAGAGGGGGTGTTTGGCCAAGGAGCTGGCCAGGGAGGTGCCTCCCTCCACATCCGCCTTGATGCCGAGGATCAGCTCCTGCATTTGCGGCTTTTCGTGCCCCCTGCCCACGATCTCGAAGGACTGCACCAGGGGAACGCCGGCCTTCATCATGGTCGACATCTGGCGGCTGAAGACGGCAATATCCTTTGGCTTGATCGGCTTTGTCCTGCCCAATAGCGGCTTGAGCTTCTTGCGGATCTTCAGGGGGTTGATGCCCTGGCGGCGTAACTCCGCCCTGACCATGTTGCTATTGGCCGACCGGGTTTCTCCACTGAGGCGGTGACCCTTTTTATCGGTACCTTCCCAAGCGAAAACATCGGCCTTTTCGGCCTTTGGCGCGGATTTTTTTATGGTTTTCTGGGCCATGGGTTAATCCCTGGTCACGCGGTTAAGCTCTTCGAGGCTGGTCACGCCCAGCCGGACCTTGTCCAGACCGGACCGGCGCAGGTCACTGACGCCCTCGCGGGCCGCCTGGTCGGCGAGTTGCATGGAGTTGCCATCCTCCATGATGATCCGGCCCATGGCATCCGAGACCGGCATGACCTGGAAAATGCCGACCCGCCCCTTGTAGCCCTTGTTGCATTTGTTGCAGCCCTTGGCCCTGTAGATGGTCAACTTATCCACTTCATCCTCCTTAAAGCCTTCTTCCAGCAAGGCTTCCTTAGGTACGTCGTCGAGTTGCTTGCAGTGTTCGCAGAGGCGGCGTGCAAGCCTCTGCGCCAGGATCAGATTGATCGATGAGGCGATGTTGTAAGGCGGTATGCCCATATTGGCCAGACGGGTCAGGGTCTGCGGGGCATCGTTGGTGTGCAGGGTCGATAGCACCAGATGTCCGGTTTGGGCCGCCTTGACGGCGATCTCGGCGGTTTCCAGGTCGCGGATTTCGCCGACCATGATGATGTCGGGGTCCTGACGGAGGAAGGCTCTCAAGGCCTCGGCGAAGGTCAGGCCGGTCTTGGGATTGACGTTGACCTGATTGATCCCTGCGACCTGGATTTCCACCGGGTCCTCTGCCGTGGAGATGTTGACCTCGGCGGTGTTGAGCATGTTGAGCGCCGTGTAGAGTGTAACGGTCTTGCCGCTGCCGGTGGGTCCGGTGACCAGGATCATCCCGTAGGGTTTCTTGATGGCGGAAAGAAACGCCTCACGTTGCGCGGGTTCAAAGCCCAGTGCCTCGATGCCGAGCTGGGCGCTGGCGGGGTCGAGGATACGGAGCACCACCTTCTCGCCGTACAGCGTGGGACAGGTATTGACGCGAAAATCGATGGCGCGGTTCTTGGATAGGCTCAACTTGATACGACCATCCTGGGGGACCCGCCGCTCGGCGATATTCATCCGGGACATGACCTTGAGGCGAGAGGTCATACGGGAGGCGATAGTGAGCGGTGGCGAGGCGATCTCGCTCAGCATGCCGTCCTGGCGGAAGCGTATGCGATAGGTCTTCTCGTAGGGTTCGAAGTGGATGTCCGAGGCGCGCAGGTTGATGGCATCCACCAGCACCTTGTTGACGAAGCGGACTACCGGCGCATCGTCGATGCCGGCCTCAGCCTCCTTGGCTTCATCTTCCTTGACGCCATCACCAAAGTCGATGTTGTCGAAGTCGCCATCGGCGAGTCCGGGCATCGTTGAGGCATCTTTCGCCGTGAGCGCCCGCTCGATGCACTGAACCAATCTATCTTCTTCGACGAGGACAGCGTCGGTGGCCAGGCCCGTGTGAAAACGGATTTCGTCCAGGCCATGGTGGTTGGTCGGGTCGGAAACGGCGAGAAACAGCCTCGTGCCCCGTTTGAAAAGCGGTAAGGCATGGTGCTTGCGGATCAGCTTTTCTTCGACCAGACCGGCCGGAAGCATTTCAAAGTCGATGGCCTCCAGATCAAAAAGCGGAACCCCGTATTCAGTGGAGGCGGCAATGGCGATGTCGCGGCTATCGACAACCTTGTTGTCCACCAGATAAGTGACAAGGGGTACTCGCTTCTTCGTGGCCTGGAGGGTCGCCTCAAGCGCATCCGTCTCGGCCAGGAGCCTCTCCTGGATCAGGCGGCGGGCCAATCCGCTCAGATTTGCTGTTTCTGGTTTAGTTGCCATCAGTCCCATGGGTCGTCGTCAGAAATATGCTCAAGTATAGCGACAGAAAAGGGGGAGAACACATTAAGCGGGAAGTATTTGGTGGAACCTGTGATTCAGGTCCCGAAAACCCGGTTTGGGGTGCTGTGAAGGGCTGGGGTGGGGCCTCCAGGACAGGGCCTGACCAGGTCCGCCAGCTCTTCCAGGCGCGCACACACCAACTCCCTGGCGCGCGCCTTGTCGAAGACGCGCTGCGTATCATTTATCCGAGAAACCTCATTTCCATCCTTCGGCCCGTAACCGGTGCATCCTTGCACCCCTATCTCACAGACCCTCAGCCCCAAAACTCCCTCGTCATCAGCAACCGTTCCACCGGCCGGTCTTGTTCCAGGTGCTCGTCGAAGATGGCGGCCACATCCTCCTTCCTGACCCCGGCGTACATCACCCCTTCGGGATAGACCAGGATATTCGGCCCCTCGCTGCAAGGCCCCAGGCAGCCGGTGGTGGTCACTTGCACCTTGCCAGCCAACTGGCGTTGCTGCAAATGCCAGTAGAACTCCTCGGCCACCTCGGCGCAATTCTTCTGCCCGCAGGCGGGACGGGGATGGCTCGGCGGGCGGTTCTGGACGCAGACGAAGACGTGTTTTTCGGGTTTTGGCATATTCAAGTCCTCTTGTCTTTCTCTGACGCCGCTGTCCGCATGAATGCGGACCTACAGCGGTTGCGGCTCATGGGTGAAACACTTCTTCGGGCAGATGCGGGAGCAGGAGCCGCAGCCGATGCAGTCCAGGGCATTCTTGAGGCTCATGACCATGGCGGTATCGTCCGAGAAGCCGTCGTCGCCGTAGCTCTCATCGTCATCCCCGTCCAGGGCCAAATCGGCCAGGCCCTCCACCTCATCGCGCTCGACCAGGTCGAAGACATCGCGGGGGCAGACCTTGAAGCAACGGCCGCAGCCGATGCAATGGGACTGGTTGATCGCCATGACGAAGGCGGGTGTGTATTGTTCGCCACCACGGGTGACGCCGGTGATAAAACTCATGGAACTGTCCTCATTTCAATCGCACCGGCGCATCACATCCCAGCTACCTTGGGATGCTGGCCGATGATCTCCAGCGCCACCGACAGCAGCTTGTCGGCCTCGTCCTTCATCTTCGACAGGCTGGGAAAGCCGAAGCGGTGGACATCGCGCAGGGTCTTGTCCATCACCACCAGCTTGCCGACGGTGATCAGCGCCCGGCCGAAACCCTCATGGGTCAGATTGAGCAGGGGTACGGCCATGAGCCCGCACTCCTTTTCGATCATGGCGGCGATGCCGTTGTAGAAGGCCTTGACCCGCGCCAGAGTGAAATCGTCGGGGTCACCCACCACCGGGATCTCCAGCTTTCTCGCCGGGGTCAGCACGAAGGGGGCCAGGATCTTGGCGACCGGCCAGGCGTCATGGGTGCCGTAGGTATCGACGGCGCGCATCTGCCGCACCATCTCCTTGGCGAATTCGGTCTCCAGGACCGGGTCCGTATCCGCGATTGCCACTGTTGTCTCGCTCATTTTTCATTCCTCAAGTTCGATTATCGAAAAAGACCTTATTCGTAGGTTGGGTTAGGCGGTATTCCCGCCGTAACCCAACATTGGGCGCCGAATGTTGGGTTACGGCGCCTGTTTACCTTGCCTGTTGCAGAGGTACTGCTGGAACGCGCCTAACCCAACCTACAAATCATTGCGGTTGAAGCATCACTCCTCCCATCCTTCCGCCTCCATGAGGTCGAAGCGCGTCGGGTCTGGGACCCTGGCGATGGCCTGGGCCAGCCAGCCGGCGGGGCTTTCGCGCAGCTCGGTTTGCAGGACCGCCAGCAGGTCCTTGATCTCGGCGCCGGGCGAGACCTTCATGGGTTGAATGCCCCGCTCCTTCAACTGCCGGATGGCCGAGGTGCCCACCGCCTGGATGTAGACGGCGGCACAGCCGTCCAGGGCCGCGATCTTGGCGGCCAGCTTGTCCTCGTTGCCGTCCATGGTGGTCTGGCCGAATTCGCTGGCCTCGACGAAGCCGATCTTCTCCGGGTCCACCGCGTAGATGGCAAAGGACTTGGCGGCGCCGAAGTGCTGGTCCACCTGTCTCCTGTCGCTGGTGGCGAAGGCCACCTTCAGCGCCGATGCCATCCAATCCGCCTCAATGTCGCGCACGAGCCGGAATCGCCGTTGCAGGGTCATGGGCGGTCACCTCCCGGTATTCCGGTTTCTGCGCGTAGATCGATCGGTAGGGGTGGATCTCTCCCTTCCCCAGGGTCAGCATCAGATTGGCCAGATCGAATAGGGTCTGGCGCGTGCCCCGGTAGCCGATCCAGGTCTTTTGATAACCGCCCAGGGTGTCGTATTGGGGAAAGCCCGCCCGCAGCAGGGGAATGCCGAGGCGCGCGGCGCTCTCGGCGCCGTGGGAGTTGCCGATCAGCAGCTCGGCCCCTTGCTCGCTGGCGATCTGTTCCAGGTCCTCGAAGTCGCCGATCTTGACGCTCCCGGCAGCGACGGCTTGCAGCACCGGGGCATTGACCGGCGAGACGGCGGTCACCGTCTCGGCCCCCAGCTCCGCCAGCATTTGGCTGAACCCGGCCAGCAGATCGGGATCGGCGGCCAGGGCGACGCGGGCCATGCCGAGCATGAAGTGGCAGTCGAGCATGGCGTCCTGCAACTGGGCGCGCTGGCGCTCCAGACGCTCCGGCACCGGTTCGCCGGAGATGCGGTGCAGGGCATCCACCAGGGCATCGGACGCCGCCAGCCCCATCAGGTGATCGAAACGGGTATCGGGCACCCCGGTCAGGCCGCGCAGCGCGTCCGCCGCCCGCTCCAGGGATCGGCCGACGACCAGGGTGGCGATGGAATCCCCCAGATTCGCCAGCTCCGACAGGGCGGCACCGCCGATGGTCAGGGGCGAAAAGTCCTGTTGCATCAGATGGCCGTCCAGGGAATCGGAAAGATCGGGCAGGATCACCGGCCGCAGGCCGAAGGCCTCGATGATCTCCCGCAGCGCCTCCAGATCCCCTGGCGTCAGGGCCGAGCCCACCAGGACATTGACCTGACGGCGCCGCCGACCCGGTCGAGTGCCCGCAGTCCCGGCATCGGGCACCAGGGTCTTGATGACCGCCTCCAGCGCCTTGGCGAACCCCGTCTCCAGGCAGCCGCCATAGTCGGGGGTGGCGACGGGCACGACTGGGATGGCGTCGAATTGGGGATACTGTTGGCGGAACGCCTTCACCGCCCGGACCGGGTCGCTGCCCTGGGTCTCGGTCAGGCCCGTGGTGGGCAGGCCGATGAGGGCGGGCTTGTTCTTCTCGGCGATGGTTTTCAGGCCCTCCACAATGGCCTCGTCGGACCCCATCACCGTGGTGACCTGGTCCATGGCGGTGGTCTGGAGCGGGATCGGCTCGCGGAAGTGGCGCACGAAGAAGACCTTGCCGAAGGCGGAGCAGCCCTGGGAGCCGTGCAGCATGGGTATGGCGCGGTAGAAGCCGAGAAAGGCCAGGGCCGCGCCGAGGGTCTGGCTCGCCTTGAGCGGGCTGACGGAAAGGGCCTTGTTGCGTTTGACGATTTCGACCATGGCTCAGATCTCCAGCGGGGTTTTCAGGGGCAGGCGCCAGGGCGCGGGTTGCCGCACCGCCGCCCAGACCGGGCTATCGATGGTCAACACCAGTTGCCGCGCCAGCTCCAGCATGCCCTCGTAGCCGGCGTAACCGAACTCACGCTCCTGGTTGATGTCGAGGAAGGGGATGCGGGCCTTGAGGGCGGTGTACATGTTGCGGCCACCGGCGATCAGCACATCCACGCCGCGCTGGCGCACCAGGTCGATCATGGCGCGGGGGTTGCCCTCCTCCAGCATCAGGGCGTCCTCGCCCATCAGCTCGCGGATGCGGGCCTTGTCCTCCTCGGTGGACTTGCGGGTGCCGGTGGCGACCACCTCCATCCCCAGGTCCTGCAAGGCGGCGACGACCGACCAGGACTTCACCCCGCCGGTGTAGAGCAGCACCCGCTTCCCTTTGAGCCGTTTACGCCAGGGCTGCAACAGCACATCGATGCGGGCCTCTTCCCGCTCGATCAGCGCCTCGGTACGGGCAGCCAGATCCTCATCCTTCAGCAAGCGGGCGAAGTCCCGCAGGGCTTGGGAGACATCGCCCACGCCGTAGAAACTCCCCTCGAACCAGGGGGTGCCGAAGGCCTCTTGCAGCTTGCGGGCGACGTTGATCATGGCCTTGGAGCAGACCATCATATTGACCGCCGCCCGGTGCATGGTCTGTACCTCGCGGAAACGGGCATCGCCGGAGAGGGTGCAGAGCACCCGCAAGCCCAGTTCGTCCAGCAGCGGCAGCACATGCCAGAGCTCGCCGGCGATGTTGTATTCGCCGATCAGATTGATGTCGTGGACCCGAATCCCCTCGCGCCGGACCGATTCCGGCAGGGGGGCGGGCTCCCGCCCGCCGCAGACGTATCGCACCATCGCCTCCCCGGCGATACGGTTGCCCAGGTTCTTGGTGCCGTAGAAACCGGCCGCGTCCACCGGCACCACCGGCGTGCCCCAGCGCTCGGCCGCCGCCTTGCAGACCGCCCCGACATCGTCGCCGATCAGCGCCGGCACGCAGGTGTTGTAGACGAAGACCGCCGCCGGGCTGTAGCTGTCGATGGCCTGCTTGATGGCGTGGAACAGCCGCTTCTCGCCCCGCCCCATGATCACGTCCTGCTCCGTCAGGTCCGTGGTCATGCCGACGCGGAACAGACGCGGCCCGCTGGAACGGGTGCCCCGGTTGTCCCAGGAACTGCCGGCACAGGCGATGGAGCCATGGACGATATGGGCCACGTCAGCGATGGGCAGCAAAGCGATCTGCGCCCCGTCAAAGGCACAGCCCCCCGCCGTCGCCCCCGGCTTCGGTTTGGCGCATCCCGACTTCGACTTCTTGTTATGGGCGCAGGCCGGCTCGTCCAGCAAGGCGGTAATGTCTCTCTGCTTCATGGCATAGGGGGTCTGTCTGGTTGCATTGACCAATGCAATGCAACGGCTGTGCCATAGGTCAGATGATTGTTTTTATTTGGACTTTATCCGAAAGCCTGTTGTCGCTTCCGCGACAAAGGGGGGCATCGAAGGTAGGAGACGAGACAAGGTATGAGGGGGTAAAAGCTGAACGAGTCAGCGTGATACCGTTCAGCCTGGCGTATTATCCGGGGTTCCCGAGGGGGTAGGCCGACCTGCCCGCCAAGGTCCGGTTTGCTATTGTTACGGTAATCCAACAGAGCGACAGTGCTGAGGACATATGAAAGGTTTACCCAAGGTTTTGCTGGTCGAAGACACCTCATCCCTGGCGTTGGTGTACCGGGAATATTTGAAGGATGAGCGTCTGGAGCTGACCCATGTGGCGACCGGCAAGGCGGCCATTGAGGCCATCGCCGGGGCGCCGCCCCATTTGGTGTTGCTCGATCTCAAACTGCCCGACATGGACGGCCAGGAGATTCTGCACTGGATCAGGGCCGAGGGATTCCCTTCCGCCGTGGTGGTCATCACCGCCCATGGTTCGGTGGATGTGGCGGTGGATGTGATGCGCGGCGGCGCCCAGGATTTCTTGGAGAAACCCTTCGATGCCGCCCGTCTCAGGACGACCGTCAGGAACGTTCTGGAGAAGGTGCGGCTGCGTGATCTGCTGGATGATCTGCGGGAGCGTGACCGTTACCACGGCTTCATCGGCTCCAGCCTGCCCATGCAGGCGGTCTATCGCATCATTGACGCCGCTGCCCCCAGCAAGGCCACGGTCTTCATCACCGGCGAGAGCGGTACGGGCAAGGAGGTCTGCGCCGAGGCGATCCACCGGCAGGGGCCGCGCATCAACAAGCCTTTCATCGCCCTCAACTGCGGGGCGATTCCCCATGATCTGATGGAGAGCGAGATCTTCGGTCATGTGAAAGGCGCCTTTACCGGCGCTTACAGCGAGCGCGAGGGCGCCGCTTCCCAGGCCGATGGCGGCACCCTCTTTCTGGATGAGATCGGGGAGATGGATCTGGATCTGCAAACCAAGCTGTTGCGCTTCGTCCAGACGGGGCGGTTTTCCAAGGTCGGCGGCGGCAAGGAGAAAGCGGTGGATGTCCGTTTCATCTGCGCCACCAACCGCGATCCCTTGGCGGAGGTGGCGGCCGGCCGCTTCCGCGAGGATTTGTTCTACCGGCTCCATGTGGTGCCCATTCACCTGCCGCCCCTGCGCGACCGGGGCGACGACATCCTGTCCATCGCCCGCCATTTTCTGATCGCCTACGCGGGTGAGGAGGGCAAGGGCTTCCAGGACTTTACCCCCGAGGTGGAGCTGATCTTCCGCAAATACGCCTGGCCGGGGAATGTCCGCCAGCTCCAGAACGTGATCAGGAATATTGTCGTGCTGCACGATGGGGACCATGTTGGAAGGACCCACTTGCCGCCGCCGCTGGATGGCGCCCTGAGTGAGGGCGACATGGCCCATATCGCCATTGCAGCCCAATCCGGCGCTTCCCGTGGACATCCCCGGAACGAGGCCATCCTTCCCCTTGCTCAGGTGGAGCGCGATGCCATCGAGCGGGCGATAGCCCTCTGCAACGGCAATATTCCCAAAGCCGCCGCCCTGCTGGAGGTCAGCCCCTCCACCCTCTACCGCAAGAAACAGTCCTGGGAAACAGTTGTGGTATGAGTAGGCCGGCCTTCAGGCCGTCTCGCCCCATGAGCGGTTTAGGGTTAGTCAACCTCCGGCAACGACTCCAGCAGCAAGCTTTCCCCCCATAGCCTTTCAAACATGGACCGGTGCCGGTCCAATTCGCCGCTGGTGAAGAACCTGATCCCGCCGCCGGCCTGATGGCCGTTCAGCAGGTCCTGTCCGGACAGCCGTTGTTCCACTTGACGCGCCACGGCGGGGCCGGTGTCGATCACCGTCACACCGGGACCGGCCAGGCGTTCGATGAGGGGTATCAGAAAGGGGTAGTGGGTGCAGCCGAGCACCAGGGAGTCCACCCCGTTTTCCAGCAAGGGTTCCAGATAGCGCTTTAGCAGGGCCTCGGTGATGCCGTCGCTGAGTTCGCCCCGTTCCACCCGTTCGACCAGACCGGGGCAGGGCTGCATGATCACCTCGGCCCCGCCGCCGTGGCGTTCCAGCAGATGGCTGAAGCGGCCGCTGCGGAGTGTGCCTGTTGTGGCCAGGACCCCAACCTTGCGGGCGCGACTCTGGGCCACCGCCGGTTTGACGCCGGGTTCCATGCCGACGATGGGCAGGTGGGGATAATGGTTGCGAAGGTCATGGATGGCCACTGCCGTGGCGGTATTGCAGGCGACCACCAGGGCCTTTGCCCCCAGCCCCAACAGGGACTCCGCCACCGCCAGACTGCGCCGCCGGATCTCCGCCGTGGGCTTGTCGCCGTAGGGCACATGGGCGGAGTCGGCGGCATAGATCAGTCTCTCCCGAGGCAGCCGCCGGCGAATATGGGCCAGCACCGAAAGCCCGCCGACACCGGAGTCGAAGACCCCGATGGGTTGCTGGCTCGTTGCTTCCGCAGGAAGGGGCTTGTGCATGGTCGGCAATTGTACGGCAGGACCGGCCCTTTGTGCCCCATCCCAAACAAAGCATTGTAGATATCTGCATTTCATCTATACTTGTAAATCAGTAAGATAGAGTATATTCATAACGCGAAGGATTAGGTTGTGAGCAGAGGTGTCGGGCGGCAATAGCGGGTAAGGGTGAAGTCCTTGTTTTCCTTATTGAAAAAAGAAAAATCCATGCGCATGGGGGTTGGCATCAGCTTCAATCCCCAGGGTTTTTCCTTTGCCGTCGTCCGGGGAGCGGGCGAGGGGGTACAGCTCATCACACAGGGTCTGGTGGATTGCGGTCCCGAGGCGGTTGCGGCGGAGCTGGCGAAACTGGTCCGGCAGCTTCATCTGAAAGGCGTTCCCGCCGTGGTGGCGCTGGAGCCCGACGATTACAGCCTGTTTCAGATCGAGGCGCCCGAGGCCCCCGCCGAGGAGATGCCCCTGGCGATCCGCTGGCGGGTCAAGGACATGCTGGATTATCACCTCGATGACGCCCGTCTGGACTATTTCCTCCTGCCCGAAGGGCGGCGTACCGGCATGCCGCGCATGATGTACGTGGTCGCCGCGCGCGCCTCCGAGATCAATCCCCTGGCGGACTTGGTGATCGACAGCGGCCTCGACCTGCTGGCGCTGGATATCTGCGAACTCTCCCTGCGCAATCTCTTCACGACGGCGGACAAGGAACTACCTGCGCCGCAGGTGCTGCTCTTTCTCGGCCCCCGGTTCAGCCTGATCGAAATCTTCCGGGGCGGGGTGCTCTACCTGAGCCGTCGCATCAAGCTGCTCAGTTCCGACCTGGCCCCGAGCCAGGGGATGATCCCCTCGGACCCCATGGAGGCGATCGTGCTGGAGATCCAGCGCTCCATGGACTATTGCGAGAACCAATTCAACATACCGCCCGTGGGGCGGATCAATCTGGTCTGCCCCGACGCCCTGCGCGGCGGCATCGCCGATTACTGCGAGGAAAACCTGACCACGCCGGTAGGCCCCCTGGTCCCGCACCAACTGGAAGGGGCCGAGGCCCTCAGCGGCGATCGGATGATCCAGTTGCTCCCGGTCATGGGCGCCGCGCGGAGGGCCATCTGATGCAGCAGTTTGAGCAGCGGATCAACCTCTACCGCCCTCCGGTCAAGAGCAGCGGCAAGCCCTTCACTTCCGCCTCTTCACTGAAGATGCTGGGCATTGCGCTGGCGGCCATGGCGCTGATTCAGATCTATGGCTCCATCCGGGCAGTCATCAATGAGGGGCAGGTCGAACAGGTGCGGCGCCAGGCGGAGCAGCTGGAGGCCCAGGTCAAGAAGATCGAGGCCCAGGCCCAAAGGCCTCAGAACCGTCTGCTGGAATCCCGTATCGATGCCTTGAGGGAGAAAGTCGAGCAGAACAAACGGATGTTCAGCCAACTGAACCAGGTGCGGGAGGAACGGGTGGCCGATTTTTCCGGTTACCTGAAAGGTCTGGCGGAACGGACGCCCCAGGGTGTGTGGCTGACCCACATCCTCATCGACGCGGCCCAGGGGGTCGATCTGCGCGGCGGGGTGACGAATCCCGCGCTGGCCCCGGCCTTCGTGCGCTCGCTGGAGGCCGTGCCGGCCTTCCAGGGCGTCTCCTTCGGCAGGGTGGAACTCAGCAAGGCGGCCGGTCAGGATTACCTCAGCTTCCGGCTGTCGAGCGCGGGCATGGGGGATAAGAAGCCATGAACCTAATTTCCTCATTTAACCGCAAAGGACGCGAAGGAACGCGAAGGAATTCATTGGCTTGTTCAGATTTCGTTCCCTACCGGGAAGGTGGGGGTACAGACAGATATACCAAGCTGTTTTCCTTAGCGTTCTTTGCGTCCTTTGCGGTTGAAAAGAGGTTTCTAGGATGAACACCCAGGAGCTGTTGCGGCACTGGAAGACCCAGCGGGAGCGATTCGACGCCCTCTCTCCCCGCGAGCGGGGGCTGATCCTGGCGACCCTGCTGGTGTGTCTCCACTTCGCTTGGGACGGCCTGTTCTGGCAGCCCTTGCAGGAAAGGCAGCAGCGGCTGGCTGCCGAGATCAGGACGCAACAGGCGCGGATCGGCGAACTGAATGCCAAGGTGGATTTGGGCGTCCAGCTTCAGGCGCGGGACCCGGACCGGGATGCGGGACAACGCCTGGCAAGGCTGGAGGAGGAACTTGCCGGGCAGGAGACAGCGGCCAAGACCCTGGAGAAGACCCTGATCGAACCGGGCGAGGCGGCGATCCTGCTGGAACGGATGTTGAAAAAGGTCCCCGGTCTCAGCCTGGTCCGGCTGCAAGGGCTCGACAGCGAACCCCTCGCGGACGCGAAGAAACCGGCCCCCGGCAAGGAGCCGGAGGGGATGCGGATCTACCGGCACTCCTTCGAGATCGAGTTCGAAGGGGACTACTTTTCGACCCTGAATTATCTGAAGGTGCTGCAAGCCCTGCCCTGGCGCTTTTTCTGGGATCGCCTCGAATACGAGGTGAAACAGCACCCCTCCGCCCTGGTCCGGCTGCGGCTCCATACCCTGAGTCTCTCCAAGGAGTGGCTCGGTGTCTAACGATCATGGGGCGAGGCGACCCACCCCAGGGCCTGAGAAAGGCGCCTCGCCCCTTGATCGTTCCCCCTCCCCAACCCTCCCCCAGAGGGAGAGGGGGCGAAGGTGCTTCGCGTATTTTCATTACAGTAAAGCGTTGTTTGTATTGGTGTTGATTATGATGGCATTAGAGGCTAGGGCAAGCGAGCCGCGCGATCCCACCCGTCCCCCCTTCGAGCAAGGGCCGGGGCCGGACTCCGTGGTGGCGGCGCCGCAGGAATTGCCGTTGCAACTGAACATGACCAAGGTGGGTTTTGGGCGGTCGATAGCGATCATCAACGGCGTCACCGCCAAGGTGGGCGACCTAGTCAACGGCGCGCGGGTCGCGGCCATCCGCTCGGGGGAGGTCGTGGTGGTGGTGCGGGGCCGGACTCAAATCCTGACCCTGCAAGGCGCCTCGATCAAGAAACCGGCAAGACACCCAGGGGGTGCGAGATGAACCTGAATTCCTCTCTTAACCGCGAAGAACGCAAAGGACCGCAAAGAAATACAAGGATCTGCCTGTATCGCATACCCGGCCCTGTAGACGAGTGCATGGACGGATGCGGCTCATTAATGTTTCCCTTCGCGGTCTTTGCGTCCTTTGCGGTTGGGCGGAGGTTCTTGAGATGAAAGCTTTCCTGACCCTGATGTCTCTCCTGATCGTCCTGGCGGCGGGGTGCAAGAGCCACGAGGAGCGTTCCGACACCACCACCCTGGCCGATATCAAGCAGGAACTGGCGGAAGGAAACAAGGCCGCGCCAACGCCCGGTGGTCCGCCCCCGGCGGAGGTGAGTGCTGCCCTCATGCCCCAGATCAAGATCGACCTGGGTGCGGACCATGTGGTGCAGGATGAGCGGTTCGACGTGAACATCAACGACGCCCCGGCCCGTGCCTTTCTCATGGGGCTGGTGGAGGGGACCTCCTACAACATGGTGGTCCATCCCGACGTGACCGGGGCCATCACCCTGAACCTCAAGGCGGTTACGGTGCCGGAGGTGATGGAGGTCCTGCGCGAGGTCTACGGCTACGAGTACGATCAATCCCGCACGGGCTTCAACGTGATGCCGGCCAGGCTGCAATCCCGGATCTTCGAGATCGACTATCTGAATATCCGCCGTAGCGGCAACTCCCAGACCCGCGTCAGTTCGGGGCAGATCACCGAGACCTCGGTCGGCAAGGGCACGGACCCCGCCACGGGCAAGTCCTCCACTGAGGAACGTGCCTCCGGCACCCAGATTCTGACCCAGTCGGACTCCGATTTCTGGGGCGAACTGAAGTCCTCGCTGACCTCCATCATCGGCGCGGGCGAAGGCCGTTCCGTCGTCGTCTCGGCCCAGTCGGGGGTGGTGGTGGTGCGGGCCATGCCCACCGAGCTGCGCGAGGTGGCGGAATACTTGAAGGTTACCCAGAACAACTTGCAGCGCCAGGTGGTCATAGAGGCCAAGGTGGTCGAGGTGCGGCTCAACAACGGTTCCCAAAGTGGGGTCAACTGGGCCGGGTTGATCGAAAAGAACGGCAAGACCATGACCCTGGGGCAGGTGGGCGGTGGTTCGGTATTCAGCGACGCCAACGGACTCTCCAGCATCGCGGGGAATACCGGCGACCTGAATCCCGCCGCCTATGCGCCCGTCACAGCGACCGCCGTGGACGCCTTCGGCGGGGTCTTCTCGGCCGCCTTGAAGCTGGGCGATTTCGCCGCCTTCATCGAGCTGCTGAAGACCCAGGGGAACGTGCAGGTGTTGTCGAGCCCGCGCATCTCTACGGTCAACAACCAGAAGGCGGTCATCAAGGTGGGCACGGACGAATTCTTCGTCACCGATGTCTCTTCGACCACGGTGACCGGCACGGCGACCACCACCTCGCCCGACGTGACGCTCACCCCCTTCTTCTCCGGCATTGCCCTGGACGTGATCCCCCGTGTGACCAAGGAGGGCGATGTCATCCTCCATGTCCATCCGGCGGTGAGCGAGGTGACCGATCAGACCAAGGTCATCGAGGTGGCGGGGCAGACCCAAAGCCTGCCCCTGGCCCTCAGCACCGTGCGCGAGTCGGACAGCGTGGTCAAGGCGACCAGCGGCCAACTGGTGGTCATCGGCGGCCTGATGCAGAACCGCTCGACGGTGGAAACCTCGGGCCTGCCCGGCATCTCCGACACGCCGGTCCTCGGCAGCCTCTTCCGGCACACCCGCGACAAAACCAGCAAGAGCGAACTCGTCATCCTGTTGCGGCCGATCGTGGTGGATTCCCCCGCGACCTTTCAGGAGCAACAGCAGCAATCACTGGATCGAATCAGAACCCTTTCGGGTAGGTGAACAACTATGTATCAAGAATTCTTCGGCTTGAGCGACACCCCCTTCCGCCTGACCCCGGATACCGACTATTTCTACCCGAACCCCTCCCACCAGGAGGCGCTGAACCTGCTCCTGGTCGCGCTGAGCATGGGCGAGGGCTTCATCAAGATCGTCGGCGAGGTCGGCTGCGGCAAGTCCCTGTTGTGCCGGAAGTTGTTGCGCCTGCTGGGCGACGATTTCTTCGTCGCCTACATCCCCAATCCCTACCTGAACGCCACGGCCCTCCGCCATGCCTTCGCCTCGGAGCTGGGAATTGACTCTAGCGAGAACATGGGACAGCATCGCCTGATGCAGCTTGTCCATGAGCGCCTGATCGAGCTGGCTGGCGCGGGCAAGAAGGTGGTCCTGATCCTCGACGAGGCTCAGTCGCTGCCCCTGGAGAGCATCGAGGCCATCCGCCTTTTCACCAACCTTGAGACAGAGAAGAGCAAGTTGTTGCAAGTGGTCTTGTTCGGACAGCCGGAACTGGACGCCAACCTGGGGATGCATGGCGCCCGCCAGTTGCTGCAACGGATCAGCTTCTCGTTCCAGTTGAAGGCGCTGGACCTGGAAGGCGTGAACGGTTACATCCGCCATCGCCTGACCGTCGCCGGAGGCAAGGGTGACGGCCTGTTCGAGCCCGCCGCGATCAAACGGCTCTTTCGCGCCACCCAGGGCACGCCGCGCCTGGTCAACATCATTGCCCATAAATCCCTGATGGCCGCTTACGGAAAGGGCGACCGGATCGTTAAGCGTTCCCATGTGGAAGGCGCGATCCAGGACGGTTCAAGCCCGGCCGGGAAAGGCGTCCTGGCACTCTGGCGCCGCATGGCGGGGCTGGGCCTCTCAACCTTGGCGGCCACGGGGGCCTGGTATCTCTTCGGCCCTGGTACATGAGCCTGATCAATCAAATGCTGCGCGACCTTGAACGGCGCGCGGAGAATGAGAAAAAGGCAGTTGATTTCGATCTGCCCCGGTCGGTTGCGACCAAAAATGACTCCCCCGATATTCTGAGAACCCTCGTCTGGGGCGGCCTGGCGCTGCTCTTTCTGGCCGCCCTCGGCTATTGGTTCGTCCTGCAAGCCCGGATCGTCTCCCTGACGGCGGTGGCGCCAGCCGTCACCCCTGTGCTGGTTGTCGCCCCGCCGGCCCCTCCCCCCAAGCCGGCCCCAGTCCAACCCGAACCGGAACAGGCAAAGAAACCCGAACCCATACCGACGCCGGTCCCACCCGAAGCGAAGCCCGCGCCCCTGCTGGCCGCGAAAAACGAGACGCCGCCGGTCGAGAAGGAACCGCCGCTACCGGTCGAGGAACCCTTTCCCCCCGTGCGTGGGGCGGAAGCCGAGGGTGCAATCGAGCCGCCACGGGAGATTCAGGCTAAAGAAACCATCGCCGCGCCGCGCGAGAAGAGGGCTCCGTCTCCCGCGAAACCGCCCCCCGGCACGGGGCTCAAGCGCCTGAGTCCCGAGGATGGCATCTTCGTCAAGGCCAAGCGCGCCTGGGCAGCGGGCCGCATGGCCGAGGCGGAGGCAAGTCTGCGCGAGATCCTGGAGACCAATCCCGGCCATTTGCAGTCGCGGCTGATGCTGGCGACCCTCTTGCTGAACGAGAACCGGCTGGCCGAGGCGGTGCGGGTAACGGATGCGGTGCCCGCGGGGCAGGGCGGCATCGGGCTCATCGTCATTCGCGCCCGCGCCCTGGACGGGCTGGGGCAGACCGAGGCAGCCCTGGACTATTTACAGCGCACCGCGCCCAAGGGGAAGGAGCCGCCCCAGGCGGTGGAGCAGCTCCGGGGCGCCATGTTGCAAAAGCTCGGCCGCTTCAGTGAGTCGGCCGATGTCTACCGCCGCCTGGTAAGCCGTGGTCCCATGGATGCCCAGTCCTGGGCAGGCTTCGGTATCGCCCTGGAGGGCGCCGGTGACCGGGGCGAGGCGCTGTCCGCCTACCGCAAGGCCCTGGCGATCAATAATCTTCCCCCCTCCCTGAACGACTACCTGCGCCGCCGGGTCAATCTGCTTTCCAACGGAGCCCCCCTGTGACCCTGGCGCTGGAACCCAAGCGTCCCAAACGCATCCGCATCGGCGACATGCTGGTGCAGAACAAGGCGATCTCGGAAAAGCAGCTCCAGGCCGCCCTGAACGAACAGAAGCGGTCGGGCCACAAGCTGGGGGCGACCCTGATCGAGCTGGGCTTCATCGACGAGCATCGCCTGTTGCAGTTTCTCTCCCGCCAGTTGGAGATCCCCTTCCTGGAACTGGACGAGATCCCGGTCGAACTGGAGATTGCCCGGAAATTGCCCGAGACGGTGGCGCGGCGTTACCGCGTCCTGCTGATCGAGGTGCGGGAGAAGGATGCCCTGGTGGTCATGGCCGATCCCACCGATCTCTTCGCCTATGACGAACTGGGCCGGGTCCTCGGCAAGCGCATCCGCCAGGCCATCGCCATGGAGAAGGAGGTGATGCGTTCCCTGGAGCGTGTCTACGGCGGTTCTGGCGAGACCTTCTCCTCCATTGCCGGGGAGCTGCACGAGGAGCTGACCCAGGGGGATCAGGTCGATCTCGATCAGATGATGCGGGTCGGCGACTCGGGCGAGGCGCCCGTCTTCCGCCTGCTGGAGAGTCTGTTCGCGGGGGCGCTGGCCAGCGAGGCCTCGGACATCCACATCGAGCCGGACGAGAAGGTCCTGCGCATCCGCCAGCGGGTCGATGGGGTCCTGCAAGAGCGGGTGATGAACGAGAAGCGCATCGCCCCGGCCCTGGTGCAGCGGCTCAAGCTGTTGGCCAACCTGGACATCGCCGAGAAGCGGCTGCCCCAGGACGGCCGCTTCAACATCAAGGTGAAGGAGAAGCACATTGACGTGCGCATCTCCACCATGCCCACCCAGCACGGCGAGTCGGTAGTCATGCGCCTGCTGGATCAAAGCGGGGGCATCCTGAGCCTCGATCAGCTCCTGCCCGGTCCCATCCGGACGGCCCTGAAGCGGCTCATCCAGAAACCCCACGGTCTGATCCTGGTGACCGGTCCCACCGGCAGCGGCAAGACCACCACCCTCTATTCCGCCCTGAGCGAACTCAACACCGAACAGCGCAAGATCATCACTGTGGAGGACCCGGTCGAATACCGCCTCCCGCGTGTCAATCAGGTCCAGGTCAGCGACCAGATCGAACTGACCTTCGCCCGCGTCCTGCGGACCGCCTTGCGGCAGGACCCGGACATCATCCTGATCGGCGAGATGCGCGACCTGGAAACCGCCCAGATCGGCCTGCGCGCCGCCATCACCGGTCACCTGGTCTTCTCCACCCTGCACACCAACAGCGCGGTCGGCTCTGTCAGCCGGTTGCTGGACATGGGGGCGCCGGGCTATCTCATGGCCTCCTCCCTGCTGGCGATCCTGGCCCAGCGGCTGGTGCGGCGGGTCTGCCCCGCCTGCGCCAGGCCCCAGGAACCGGACGAGGCCCAGCGCGTCTGGCTCTCGACCCTGGCGAAAGGGGCAGCCGATGGCAGTGGCTTTCTGGCCGGCAAGGGCTGTAACAAATGCGGCGGCACCGGCTACAAGGGCCGGCTGGGCGTATACGAATTGATCGAAATAGATGCGGGAATGATCAGCGCCCTGCGGCGGCAGGACATCGAAGCCTTCGCCCGCCTGGCCGCCAAGCGCCCCGGTTTCGTCCCCCTGCCCCTGGCGGCCCTGGACTGCGCCCGCCAAGGCCTCACCAGCCTCGACGAAGTGATCCGCATCAGCAGCGATGTGGAATACCTTTTGGTGGAATAGCCCTGTAGCCCGATCTACGCGCTGTGCTTGGGGTTTGGGGCTGTGTTGTGGGGCGGGGAATGTATCTACATGTGATGCTTTTTCGCTACACAGGGCAGCGGGTGATTTGATAGTCCCGGCGGGGTGGGGGTGGAATCGCTCGAACACGCATCGCCGGACCACGCGCCCAATGAAAAAATTTTCTTGAAACCTTTTTATCCACCCCCACATCAGGGAAAATTCGCGGTCTTCGGACGCGCGGGGGGTTGGCGTTGTTTGAGAACAAGTCAGGATTAGGGGTAATGAGCGAGAACGAACAAATGGGTAAGGACGAAACACAGCCTGCGGCCGGTGAGCAGGAACAGCCTTCCGTGGCCGCCGCTGAGACGGTGCTGGATACCACTGCGGCCACCGAGGCCTCGCCAGTCTTCCAGGAAGAGGCCAAGGCCGGCGTCGATGAGTTGGCCAAGGAGCTGGAAACAGTCCGCGCCAAGGCGGCCGAGAGTTGGGACATGCTGATGCGGGCCAAGGCGGAGACAGAGAATCTGCGCAAGCGTCATGAACGCGAGCTGGAGAATGCGCACAAGTACGGTCTGGACCGCTTTGTGAACGATCTGCTCCAGGTGCGCGATAGCCTGGAGCTGGGCTATCAGGCGGCGCAGGACGAGTCGGCCGATTTGGCCAAGCTGCGCGAGGGCACCGAGCTGACGCTGAAGCTGTTGACGGATGTGATGGACCGGTTCGGGGTGGATCTGATCAATCCCGAGGGCGAGCCGTTCAGTCACGAACAGCATCAGGCCATCATGATGCAGCCGACGGAGGGCGTGGAGCCCAATACCGTGATCCAGGTTTTGCAGAAGGGCTATAGCCTGAACGGCAGGTTACTGCGTCCGGCCATGGTCATCGTTTCACAATCGGCTTGAAAATCGGGCGACGCAACCCATTTAAGCCAATAAGAATTTCCCTTTTTTTTCGGAGCAAGCATTCATGGGCAAGATCATCGGCATCGACCTGGGCACCACCAACTCCTGCGTCGCCGTCATGGAAGGCGACAAGGTACGGGTCATCGAAAACAGCGAAGGCGATCGCACCACCCCGTCCGTCATTGCCTACACCAAAGACGGCGAGGTCTTGGTGGGCCAGAGCGCCAAGCGCCAGGCGGTCACCAATCCCAAGAACACCCTCTACGCCATCAAGCGCCTGATCGGCCGCCGCTTCAACGACGCCATGGTGACCAAGGACATGGACATGGTCCCCTACAAGATTGTCAGGGCCGACAACAACGATGCCTGGGTCGAGGCCAGCGGCAACAAGATGGCGCCGCCGGAGATCTCCGCCAAGGTGTTGCAGAAGATGAAGAAGACCGCCGAGGACTATCTCGGCGAGACGGTCACCGAGGCGGTCATCACCGTGCCGGCCTACTTCAACGACTCCCAGCGCCAGGCGACCAAGGACGCCGGCCGCATCGCCGGCCTGGACGTGAAGCGCATCATCAACGAACCCACCGCTGCGGCTCTGGCCTACGGCATGGACAAGAAGCGCGGCGACCAGAAGATCGCGGTCTATGACCTGGGCGGCGGCACCTTCGACATCTCCATCATCGAGATCGCGGAAGTGGACGGCGAGCATCAGTTCGAGGTGCTTTCAACCAACGGCGACACCTTCCTGGGCGGCGAAGACTTCGACATGCGCATCATCGACTTCCTGGCCAGCGAGTTCAAACGCGACCAGGGCGTCGATCTGAAGAATGACCCCCTGGCCCTGCAACGCCTGAAGGAATCGGCGGAAAAGGCCAAGATCGAGCTGTCCTCCAGCCAGCAGACCGACATCAATCTGCCTTACATCACGGCGGACGCCAGCGGTCCCAAGCACATGAGCATCAAGCTGACCCGCGCCAAGCTGGAGTCGCTGGTGGATGAACTGGTGGGGCGCACCCTGGACCCCTGCAAGACCGCCCTCAAGGATGCCGGGCTTTCCACCTCCGAGATCGACGAAGTGATCCTGGTCGGCGGTCAGACCCGCATGCCCATGGTGCAGGAGAAGGTGAAGTCCTTCTTCAACAAGGAGCCCCGCAAGGACGTGAATCCCGACGAGGCCGTCGCCATCGGCGCCGCCATCCAGGGCGGTGTGCTGGGCGGCGAGGTCAAGGACGTGCTGCTGCTCGACGTGACCCCGCTCTCCCTGGGCATCGAGACCCTGGGCGGCATCATGACCAAGCTGATCGAGAAGAACACCACCATCCCGACCAGCGCCTCGCAAACCTTCTCCACCGCCGACGACCACCAGACGGCGGTGACGGTCCATGTGCTCCAGGGCGAGCGCGAACGCGCCACGGACAACAAGTCCCTGGGCCGCTTCGACCTGACCGACATCCCGCCCGCATCGCGTGGCGTGCCGCAGATCGAAGTCACCTTCGATATCGACGCCAACGGCATCATGCACGTCTCCGCCAAGGACAAGGGCACCGGCAAGGAACAGAAGATCATCATCAAGGCATCCTCCGGTCTCAGCGATCACGAGGTCGAGCGCATGATCAAGGAAGCCGAGGCCCATGCCGAGGAAGACAAGCGGTTCCACGAGCTGGTGCAGGCCCGCAACCAGGCCGACAACATGATCCACGCCACCCGCAAGTCCATGGAGAAGCTGGGCGACGACAAGCTGGAGGCCGGCGAGAAGGAGAGCATCGAAAGCGCCATCAAGGATCTGGAGGCCGTGATGAAAAGCGAGAACAAGGCCGTCATCGAAGAGAAGACCAAGTCCCTGGCCGAGGCCTCCGGCAAGATGGCGGAACGCCTCTATGCCCAGCCCGGCGGTGAGGGCGGCGCCGAGGGCGGGGCTGGCGGACATGGCCATGGCCATCAGCAATCCGGCGGCGGTGACGACGTGGTCGATGCCGAGTTCGAAGAGGTCAAGGACGATAAGAAATAAGGCTTGAGGCGTAGGATGCGGTGAGCGATAGCGAACCGCATCGGAACCGCGAATGATGCGGTTCGTACCTCACCGCATCCTACGATTCTTACAAGCCTAAAGCCTACAGGCTGAAATGAATGACTAAACGCGATTACTACGAAGTCCTCGGCCTCGCCAAGAACGCCGGCGAGGATGAGATCAAGAAATCCTATCGCCGCCTGGCGATGAAATATCATCCCGACCGCAACACCGGGGAGCAGGCTGTCGAGGCGGAGAAGATGTTCAAGGAGGCCAAGGAGGCCTACGAGATGCTCTCCGATCCGCGCAAGCGGGCGGCCTACGACCAGTTCGGCCACGCGGGGGTCGATCCCTCCGCAGGGGGCGGACCTGGTTTCGGCGGGGCGGGTGGCGGCAATTTTAGCGACATCTTCGGCGATGTCTTTGGCGACATCTTCGGGGGCGCCGCTGGCGCAAGGCGCGGCGGTCCCAATCGCGGCGCCGACCTGCGCTATAACCTGGAATTGACCCTGGAAGAGGCGGTGGCGGGGACCACCGTCAAGATCCGGGTGCCGACACTGGTGGGCTGTACCACCTGCGGCGGCAGCGGGGCCAAGAAAGGCACCACGCCAAAGGGCTGTCCCACCTGCGGTGGCGTCGGCCAAGTCCGCATGCAGCAGGGCTTTTTCTCGGTGCAGCAGACCTGCCCCCGCTGTCACGGTCGCGGCAAGATCATCGAAACCCCCTGCGCTTCCTGTCATGGCCAGGGCCGGGTCCAGGAGCACAAGACCCTTTCCGTCAAGGTGCCGGCCGGGGTCGATACCGGTGACCGCATCCGCCTGGCGGGCGAGGGCGAGGCCGGCGAGCTGGGCGGGCCGACCGGGGACCTCTATGTTCAGGTCGCGGTCAAGGCGCATCACATCTTCACCCGCGAGGATGCCCACCTCTATTGCGAGGTGCCCATCACCATCACCACGGCGGCCCTGGGCGGTGAAATGGAAGTGCCTACCCTGCACGGCAAGGTCATGCTCAAGATCCCGCCGGGGACCCAGACCGGCAAACTGTTCCGCCTGCGCGGCAAGGGCGTGAAACCGGTTCGCGGCGGCCCCGAGGGAGACCTGCTGTGCCGCGTGGCGGTAGAGACCCCGGTCAACCTGACCCAGGAACAGAAGGAACTGTTGCACCGCTTCGAACAGACCCTGGAGCCTGGCTCCTCCCGCCATAACCCCCAGTCCCAGGGCTGGGTGGACAAGGCCAAGGGGTTCTTCGAGAAGATGGGGTTTTAGCAGCCGATTTGACCGCTTCCGTAGGGTGGATAAGCGCAGCGCATCCACCATTGGAATCGATACCGGCGGATGCGCTGCGCTTATCCGCCCTACAGTCTTTTTCGAGAGGATGGGCCTTTTATCATGATCAGAATCGCAATCGTCGGCGCCGCTGGGCGCATGGGCCGCACCCTGATTCAGGCGGTGCTGGAGAACGACGGACTTACCCTGGGCGCGGCCACCGAACGCGCCGGTTCCAGCCTGATTGGCGCCGATGCGGGCGAAGTGGCCGGGGTCGGCAAGCTGGGCGTGGCCATTGTCGATGACCTGGCCAAGGTGGCGAAGGGGTTCGATGTGGTGATCGACTTCACCTCTCCCGCTGCGACCCTGCAACACCTGAAGTTCTGCCGTGAAAACGGCAAACAGATGGTTATAGGCACGACAGGATTGGATGAAGGCCAGAAGCAGTCCGTCGCCGCCGCCACGGGCGACATCGGTATCGTCTTTGCTCCCAACATGAGCGTCGGCGTAAACCTCTGCTTCAAGCTGCTCGATCTCGCCGCCCGTGTCATGGGCGATGACGCCGACATCGAGATCATCGAGGCCCACCACCGCCACAAGGTCGATGCCCCTTCCGGCACCGCCCTGCGCATGGGCGAAGTGGTCGCCCAGGCCCTCGGCCGCGATCTGAAAGAGGTCGCCGTCTACGGCCGCGAAGGCCAGACCGGACCGCGCGAGCGCCAGACCATCGGCTTCGAGACCATCCGCGCCGGCGACGTGGTAGGCGAGCACAGCGTCTGGTTCGCCGTCAACGGCGAGCGGGTGGAGATCGCCCACAAGGCATCCAGCCGCATGACCTTCGCCAACGGCGCCATCCGCGCCGCCCGCTGGATCGCCGGAAGGGGGATGGGCCTTTACGATATGCAGGATGTGCTTGGCCTGCGTTGAGAGGTGATATGAAAACCTTGACATTAAAACTAGACGATACTGTCAATGAGAAGTTTATCTGGCTTCTGGAGCACTTTTCGTCCGACGAGATCAAGATACTTGAGCAGTCGGATTATGTTAGTGATGATGAGTATCTTAGAAGCATGGCGGGGATGGTCGAAAGTATTCAAGAGGCAAGGAGCGAGTCTGCTGAAAAAGGCGTTACTCGCGAACAATTGGACTGGTGATGTACCGCCTGCTTTTTTTGACACAGGCACAGTATGAGGTTGTGGAAGAGGAGCGGCTGATCAAGGTCTATCGCATGTGGACCCATTACGAATAATGGTTCGTCTGTTGTAGGTTGGCCTTCAGGCCAACCGTCGCCCTGAAGGGCGACCTACGGTTATCCCCTTAGGGTTCCGCTCCACAAGAACTCTGCCGTTAGGGCCGGGGTGATGGAGGAGTAGAGCAGTCCCAGGTGATTGAGGGGAAGGGTCAGGTGGACCTTCTGGGCCGGGTGGCGGGTTTCTTCGATGGTGACGGCCCCGTCGTTGGCCTCTCCGAGTCCTCCGAACAGGGTCGCTATCCCAAAGGGCCTGTCGCCGGTGAACATGGCCCATTCCCGTTCCCCTCTCCAGGCCGGCAGAACCTCTCCGGACAGACCCCGTTCCAGCGACTTGCCGATCAGCGGACGCCCTATGGCCGACGCGGCGATGCGCCGGGCCAGGCGGCTGCCCCCTACCGGACTCCCCAGCATCAGGACCCGGCCCGGCGGCAGGTCGCCGAATTGCTCGAAGAGGTGCATCAAGACCAGGCCGCCCAGGCTGTGGGCGACATAGTGAAGCCGCTCAACCTTCAGGGAGCGGATCAGGCCGTGGAGTTGTTCCGCCGCCTGCGCCGGGGTCCCGAGGATGGAGTGGTAGTTGAAGTAGGTAACCCGGAAGCCGTGCCCCTTCAGCCGCAGACCGAAGGGCAGCAATTCCAGGGAGTTCATCCAGATGCCGTGGACCAGGATGACATCTTCCGGCGGGCCTTCGGGTTTCCGGTCAGGGAACAAGAACGATCTTCCCCATGGCATGCCCCTCCTCGATCATCCGGTGGGCCTCGGCGGCTCTCTCAAGGGGAAGCCGCTTGCCGGCCAGGATGCGTAGCTGGCCCGCGTCGATCCAGCGGGCGCATTGGTCGAGGATATCGCCCTGGCGGGCGCGTGCCTCGGGCAGGTGGCGCAGGTGGGGAGCGAGCATGAAGGTGAGGCTGATGCGCAGGTTGCGGTTGCGGGCCTCTTTGAAGACGACCCCTTCGCCCGGATCGAGGAGGGTCACCAGGTCGCCGTAGCGGGCGGTGCAGGGGATGCTCTGTTTGAAGACCTCGGGGCCGACGGTGTCGAGGACCACGTCGGCGCCCCGGCCGCCGGTCAGCTCGTTGACCTGGGCGGCAAAGTCATGCTGGGTATAGAGGATGACCTCGTCCGCCCCCAATTCCTGGACGAAGCGGGCCTTTTCCGCGTGGCTGACGGTGGTCAACACCCGCGCGCCCCGGATCTTGGCCAATTGGATGGCCAGGTGGCCGACGCCGCCAGCCCCGGCGTGGATCAGGACGGTCTGGCCTTCGCTCAGGCGGGCGCGGTCGAAGAGGGCCTCCCAGGCGGTGATCAGGGCCAGGGGGCCGGCGGCAGCCGTTTCGAAGTCGAGGCTGGCGGGCATGGCGCGGGCGAATTGCTGGTCGATGACCCGGTATTCGGCATAGTTGCCCTGATCGTCGCCGAGCCCCCCGTGGCAGAACCAGACTTTATCGCCGGGTTTGAAGCGGTCCACGTCCGGGCCGGTCTCCACCACCTCGCCCGCCCCGTCGCAACCCAGGACGGCAGGGAGCGCATCGGGGTAGAGGAGGCCACGGGAACGCAGTTTGCTGTCGATGGGGTTGACCCCGGCGGCGCGGATGCGCACCTTGATCTGGCCGGGGGCCTGGATGGCGGGATCGGCGATTTCCTGGAGCTGGAGGCGGTCGCAGGGACCGGTCCCGGTCATGATGATAGCTTTCATTTAGTGTTATCCTTGGATTTGAGTTTGGTATTCAAGTCAATCTAATACCCCCGGCCCCTGAATGCCAGAGATGCCCTTTTCTCAGATCCCCCGATACCCCTATTTTCCAAGTAATCCGCCGTGCCCTCCAGACCCAGCAAAGACCCTCACGAAAGCCCGGAATCCCGCAAGGCTGTCCGTTCCAAACCCAGGCCGAGTCGGCGGGGCCACGGTTGGGGCCTGCGGCTGTTCGCTATCTTTTTTCTCTGTTCGCTGATCCTCGCCGGTTATATCCATCACCTGGATGGCGTGGTGCGGGTCAAGTTCGAGGGCAAGCGCTGGGCGGTGCCTGCCCATGTCTATGCCCGTCCCCTGGAGCTGTTTCCCGGCGCCCAGACCGGCCGCGAGCAGATGCTCCACGAGCTGAGTCAACTGGGCTACCGGTCCGAGGCAGACGCCCCCAGGCCGGGCACCTACGCCTTGCGCGGGGAGACCGGCCTGCGCGTTCACAGCCGCAGTTTCGAGTTCTGGGACGGGAAAGAGCCCTCGCGGCAGGTGGATGTGGAATTCACCAAGACGCGGGTTTCCGCCATTCGTTTGGCCGGGGGTGAAGAGATTGCCCTGCTGCGCCTGGAGCCCTTTCTGATCGCCAGCATCCACCCGGCCCAGAGCGAAGACCGGGTCCTGCTGCGCTTCCAGGATCTGCCCCAGACCCTGATTGGCGCCCTCATCGCCGCCGAGGACCGGGAGTTCTTCGGCCATCACGGGGTCTCGCTCAAAGGCATCTCCCGCGCCATGTGGGCCAACGTCAAGGCCCGGCGGCTGGTGCAGGGCGGCAGTACCCTGACCCAGCAACTGGTCAAAAACTTCTACCTGACCCAGGAACGCACGCTGGAGCGCAAGATCAACGAGGCCCTCATGGCCCTGGTCCTGGACTACCGCTACGGCAAGGAAGAGATCATGGAGGCCTACGCCAACGAGATCTTCCTGGGGCAGGACGGCCAGCGGGCGATCCACGGTTTCGGCCTCGCCTCCCGCTACTATTTCAACCGCCCCTTGCAGGAATTGGATGTGGCCGGCCAGGCGTTGTTGATCGCCCTGATCCGGGGTCCCTCTTTCTATAATCCGGTGCGCCGCCCGGAGCGGGCGAAGGGCCGCCGGGACATGGTCCTCGATCTGATGGCGGAATACGGCGTCATCACCGCCGAGGCGGCCGTGCAGGCCAAGGCGGCCCCCCTGGGGCTCTCCATCGCCAAGCGGGCGGGCGGGACAAACTACCCCGCCTTCATGGATCTGGTGCGCCGGCAACTGAGCCGCGATTATCGCCTGGAGGACCTGAATTCCGAGGGTTTGCGCATCTACACCACGCTCGATCCCTGGGTCCAGGATCAGGCGGAGTCGGCCCTGGTCGATCGCCTTGCCGTCTTCGAGACCCAGCGGCCGAAGCTCAAGGATAAGCTGGATGGTGCCATGGTCGTGGTGGGCAGGGATGACGGCGAGGTGCAATCGGTCGTCGGCGGGCGCAGCATCGGTTTCGCCGGGTTCAACCGCGCCCTGGACGCCGTCCGTCCCATCGGTTCCCTGGTCAAGCCGGCGGTCTATCTGACGGCGCTGGCACGGCCAGAGACCTACAACCTGGCTACCCCCCTGAAGGACGAGCCCGTCAGCCTCTCCATCCGAGGCGCGCCCACCTGGTCGCCCAAGAACTACGACGGCAAGCTTCACGGTTCGATCCCTCTGTACGACGCCCTGGCCCAATCCTACAACCTGGCCACGGTCAGACTTGGGCTTGAGATCGGCGTGGGCCCGGTGGCCAACACCCTGCGCGAACTGGGGGTGGTCCGGCCCATCGAGGAGTATCCCTCCCTGTTCCTGGGGACGCTCGCCCTCTCCCCCCTGGAAGTGGCCCAGGTCTATCAGACCCTGGCCGCCGGCGGCTACTGGACCCCCTTGCGGACCATCCGCGAGGTGCTGGCCCAGGACGGCAAGCCGCTGCAACGCTATCCCCTGGAGGTGCGACAGGCGGTGCCGGGCGCACCGGTCCATCTCCTGACCACCGCCATGCAGAAGGTGGTCCAGTCGGGCACGGCCGCGTCTCTTTCCCATTGGTTGCCGGCCAATCTCGGCGTCGCGGGCAAGACGGGGACGACCGACGAGATGCGCGACAGTTGGTTCGCGGGCTTTACCGGGGACCGGGTGGCCGTGACCTGGGTCGGCCGGGACGACAACGAACCGACCGGTCTGACCGGGGCCACGGGCGCCTTGCAGGTGTGGGGGGCGGCCCTGAGCCGCGTCTCCCTCGCCCCCTTGGAGCTGATCCCCCCCGATACCATCGTCTTCGTGCAGGTCGATCCCAAGACCGGGTTGCAGCCGGGCCAGGGATGCGCTGCAATGCCACTGACCGAGGCGCCCTTCGTGCGGGGCTTTGAGCCCTTGCCGCAAGACTGCGTCCAGGTGCCGGAACGGAAGAATATGTTTTGGGAGATATTTTGATGAGACTATCGCTTGGCTTGGCTTGTTCGGCCCTATTTTTATCCGCCTGCGGTTCCACCCCTTTCCAGCAGCAATCGCCCCCTCCGGCGGGGACCGGTGTGGTCGTCGGGGGGATAGGCACACCGGCGCCCGTGGAAGAGCCCGGCCTCGCAAACGAGCCGGTCACTCTGGCCTCCGCGCGCCCCATCTCGCCGGAACCCCGATACGCCCAGCGCGAACCCACTACCGGAAGCGCCGTCCGCTCCCTGATGCAGACGGCGGAACAGCAATCCTCCTCGGGCGACTCCACCGCCGCCGCCGCCACCCTCGAACGCGCCCTGCGCATCGAGCCGCGCAATCCCCTGCTGCTCTCCCGGCTGGCCTCGGTACGCCATGGTCAGGGTCAATACCAGCGCGCGGTCAACTTTGCCGCCAAGTCGAACTCCGTTGCAGGAGGAAACCAGGGACTCAAGCGCGACAACTGGCAACTGATTGCCAAGTCCCGCCGCGCCATGGGTGACGAACCCGGCGCCCGCGAGGCCGAACTCAAGGCCAATGAGGCCTATTGAATCCTGTAGGTTGGGTTACGGCGGAAATACCGCCTAACCCAACCTACAATATTCCTTTATGAACAAAGAGATGCACGACATCTTCGGCCCGGACGGCCTCTTGGCCGGCGCCATTCCCGGTTTCAGCCACCGCCGCCAGCAGGCCGAAATGGCCGAGGCCGTCGCCGGGCTGATCGAAAAGGGCGGGGTGCTGGTGGCGGAGGCGGGCACCGGCACGGGCAAGACCTTTGCCTATCTGGCCCCGGCGATCCTCTCCAAGCGCAAGGTGATCGTCTCCACCGGCACCAAGAACCTCCAGGACCAGCTCTTCAACCGCGACCTGCCCACCCTGCGCGAAGCCCTCGGGGTGCCCCTGCGGGCGGCGCTGTTGAAGGGCCGGGCCAACTACCTCTGCCTGCACCGGCTGGACGAGGCCCATTTCGATCCCCGCAGCCGCACGCGGGAGATGGAAGACCTCCTGAGCCGGGCCGAGGTCTGGCGCAACCGGACCCGGAACGGCGATATCGCCGAACTCTCCGACATCCCCGAGCACGCCCCCCTCTGGCCCCTGATTACCTCCACCACCGACAACTGCCTGGGTCAGGAATGCCCGGTCTATGCCCAATGCCACCTGGTCGAGGCGCGCAAGCGGGCCCAGGAGGCGGACTTGGTGGTGATCAACCACTATCTTCTCTGCGCCGATTTCGCCCTCAAGGAGGAAGGCTTCGGCGAGCTGCTGCCCGACGCCGACCTCTTCGTCATCGACGAGGCCCATCAACTGCCCGAGGTGGCGGGCGACTTCTTCGGCGATGCCGTCGGCGGCCGCCAGCTCACGGAGCTGGCCCGCGATCTGGAAATGGCCCACCAGAAGGAAGCGGGCGACATGCCATCCCTGCCGAAACAGTGCGACAAACTGACCAAGTCGGTGCGCGACCTGCGCCTCTTGTTTGGTTTGGATCTGCGGCGCGGGGCCTGGCGGGAGGTGGAGGCCGATGCCCAGTTGCGCGAAGGGCTGGAACGGGTGCGGCAGGAACTGGCCCTGCTGATCGAAAAGCTGAAGCCCATGAAAGGGCGCGGCAAGGGACTCGACAGTTGCCTGGAACGGGCCGAGACCCTGGCCGGCCGCTGGGACCGCATCACCCAGATTGGCGAAGACAAGGATATCCGCTGGTTCGAGACCCATACCCAAAGCTTCCGCATCAACCGCACCCCGCTGGAGATCTCCGGTCCCTTCGAGGCGGCCATGCAACGCCACCCCGCGCGCTGGGTATTCACCTCGGCCACCCTGGCGGTGGGGGAGAGCTTCGACCTCTTCCGCGATCAGTTGGGTCTGCGCGAGGCCCAAACCGCCCGCTGGGACAGCCCCTTCGATTTCCCCAGCCAGGCCCTCTGGTTCGTGCCCCGTGGCCTGCCCGAACCCAGCAGCCCCGATTACACCGGGGCGGTCATCGAACAGGCCCTGCCTGTGCTGGAAGCGAGCCGTGGCCGCGCCTTCCTGCTCTTCACGAGTCACCGCGCCTTGCAAGCCGCCGCCCGCCTGTTGAAGGGACGGGTCGAGTTCCCCCTCTTCATCCAGGGAGACGCCCCCAAGGCCGAGCTGGTCGAGCGCTTTCGCGCCTCGGGCAATGGCGTCCTGCTGGGGACATCGAGCTTCTGGGAAGGGGTGGACGTGAAGGGCGAGGCCCTCTCCTGCGTCGTCATCGACAAACTCCCCTTCGCCTCGCCCGGCGATCCCGTGCTCCAGGCGCGGCTCGACGCCATGAAGCGCCGGGGCGGCAACCCCTTCCTGAGCTATCAGGTCCCCCAGGCGGCGATTGCCTTGAAGCAGGGCGCGGGCCGCCTGATCCGCGATGTGGACGACCGGGGCCTGCTGATGGTCTGCGACCCCCGTCTCCTGCGGCGCGGCTACGGCCAGATCTTCCTCGACAGCATGCCCCCCTTCGCCCGCACCCGCGAATTGGCGGATGTGTTGGCCTTCTTTGGGCGCCGGGGAGAAGATTGATCAATACCCCTTGCCCATCCTACCGATCTACCCCCATCCCCATTGAATTGAAAGAAAAAAGGGGTGTGCGCCAGCACAAACTGGCAAGCAGGGAGAAAGGGGTCAAGTCTTGCAATCACACATGCGTGATTGCAAGACTTGACCCCTTTCTTCCCTTGATACGCTCGATGAACTTGTCATGCCGGTAGCTGGGCACGAAGTGGGCAGCATCCATGAACCAATGCGGGACATAAAGTTCGCTCATCGTCTGCGAGAACTGGGCGCGGAAAGCGACCTCGATACGCTCCACTGCATCCATCACCGCCAGCCGCAACTTGCGGTCGAAAACGTGTAGGTCGAGGATGTCCTCGAAGCTGACGCCATCGAGAAAGCGATGCGAACCGTCGGCGTTGTAATTCACCTGAAACGGCAGCGCGTAACCGGCCAGCCGGTAGTAGCCGACGAAGCGCAAGTAATGCTTGGCGCGTTGCTCGTCGGCAATCACCAGCCCGCGACTCTTCAGCAGCGCGATCTGGTCATCAATCGAAGTGGCAGGCTTGGTGAATTGCATGGGCAATAAAAAACCCGCCGGGGTGCGTTTGCAAGCAGAGGCGTGGCGGGTATTGTTGAGCGAAGTATAGGGGGGCAGCCCCAGCGATGGTCAAGGCCAGAATGTTACGGGCAAACCGGGAACAGTGTCGGAAAACCATGGCGAATCCGCAAAAGTCGGCGCTGGCAAGACGGCACCTCACCAACTGACTGCCCGGCGTAGCCGGCCAGCGAGCGCGTCGGCAGGCGCGGAAGCGCGGCCCCAAGGTTGGGCGTGCGCCACCTAACGCGAAGCGCTGAATAGACCACCGCGCAGCGCCGTATGACGATCTGGGGACGGCCGGGGGCGCAAGACATAACAGACCATTACCCGAACCCGCAGGGCGCGCAGCGGTCGGCCACCAAGCGAAGCCCTGCGTAGCGACTGGCCGACTTTGGGTAATGCGCTGTTATGTTCAATCGCTTGCGATTTACCCCCGGCCGGCCTGAGTGCAGTTGAGCACAGCGAACAAGCCAGCCTTGAGGTAGCCGACGGAGCCGCGTGCGAAGCAGGCGGCGGGCAGCACGCGACAAGGCCAGTCAAGACCAAAAGTCGGCGCTGGCGGGACGGCGATAGCAGGAGAGAGAAAGCCGGTGGCGCAGCCTCTGGCGTGGTGGAGCACCCGACACGGTAGCCTCCTGCAAGCTGCAAGCTGCAAGCTGCAAGCTGCAAGCTGCAAGCTGCAAGCTGCAAGCTGCAAGCTGCAAGCCGCAAGCCGCAAGCCGCAAGCCGCAAGCCGCAAGCCGCAAGCCGCAAGCCGCAAGCCGCAAGCCGCAAGCCGCAAGCCGGCGAGCAGACTTACCGCTGGCCGGCGCAGTGGCGCAGCGGTGGCGCGGCGGCGATCGGAGGCACGAAGCCAGGGCGCGGCTTCATGCGCGCTGGCGGGGTCCAGCCCGTGACGCGGTAGCCCGGCAGGCGGCCTGCGTGGTCTTGAGCAAGCGGCATGACGGGCGGTCAGAAGGTGATGTGGAATTCGCGTACGCCATCAGTTCAGGAACTGACACACTGGACACTGTGAGAAGTCAGTGCTGGCGGGACGGCGACAGCGCGCTTGCCGATCGCGCCGAGGCAAGGCAATCCCGTTGTCAAAATATCGGCCCGCATCGCGTGAGTCAGATGTAGGGCGCCGACAATCTCCAGAACGGGAAACTCCAACGATTGGCAGAAATTATCGGCTGCATCGATGGTGTCGAACTCCCCCCCTGCCGCCATCCCCGTCCTGCGATTCAGGACACGCCAGGCAGACCTGTTTTGAACTTTCTGCACACGGTAGCAGCGGCTCAAGGTCGAAATCTCCGCCGTCCCTACTTGGGCACCCCACGACTTGGCAAGCTTTTCGATAGCCGAAGGAACGATGCGGTCGTAAAAGGTGGCAAGCCCTTCGGCTTTGGCCCATGGGAAACGCTCGGCATGCAGCTTGCCGGGCAGCCACGAAATTCCCGAAAAGCCACGATGCGCTGCAAGCAGCATCATTCGCAGTGCGGCATCCAGCCAATGGTTCAGGTAAGGATTATCGGGTGGCAGATCCACGTCGTCATCCCACTCGATGACACCCTCGCCTTCATCAGGGCGCAGCAACTGCAACTCCTGTTTCGCGGCGCGCAGTGCCTGATTCCAGTCGCTCTGGATTTCCTCCATTACCAGCAAGCGCGAACCCTCCAATGAGTTGCGCTCGGAAGTGCGGACGTGGGCAACGATATTGGGCAGATCGAAGTGCTCGCCCCAATACTTGCCAGACAGGTTGGGCGCGGTAATCAACCACTCGGTGTAACTGTCGCCACCTGGAAGCGAGTAGCGCATGAAATGATTGAGGGCCTTGGTTTGGCCGACAAACCCTTCCTGAGAAAGCCGACGTGCCATGCACCCGACAAGTGCGCGGCCGTAGGCAAGCGCCTCCTGGCTACTGGCAAATTGACGCCCAACCGGATGCGTTGCGAGTTTTCTCTCGCCGCGCGGAACAGACAGCGACCAGTAGCGATGCCGGCCAAACAAGCCGGTATCCACTTCCAAATGCAGCAAGATGCAGATGCCGAAGGTGCGATCCCGGTAATGCAGCAGTTTCACTTCGCGCCGACCATGCACGACAACAGCGGGCGGAAGCTTGGCCGGTCGCTGCTGCTTCTCGTAGCGAACCTGCGGCACATATTCATTGCTGACGTGGCGTTGAAGGACAAGCTCACAGGGGGATTCTGTCTCCAGGAAAGCCAGCAAGTCAGACACGTGCACCACAGAAGGAAGTGGCTCGGCTAGTGTTGGCGGTGACTCACCGCTCAGCGAGGCGGCAAGCGCGACCAGTTCATGAAACACCCTTTCGGACTCAGGAACGTCGCCCAGCATCCGCATGACATCCGACCACTCAATCTCGACAGCGCTGACGCCCTTTTTCTGCAAGTTGCGAATGGTGCCGATCCATTGCTGCGGGCTACCCTTGATCAGCCCACAAGCGGCAAGCTGACGCTGTAGCGGCGACCAGAGCTTGAGGGGTGAAATCTCGTACTGTTTCTGCTCTGGCATGGTCACAAACCACCATGCACCGTAAAAGTCGGCGCTGGCGAGACGGCGTAGACGGTGAATGGAATCGAAAAAACCGCCAATCTGCTGACCCGAATCATGCTGGCACTGTCCCGGCCAATTCCTGGTCAATCGAGGGATGGCGAGGGATAACTGTCAATTTAAATATCCCTCAGTCCGTTCCTGGCGAGAAAGGCATTTTTAAGCTACGCGCCATTGCGGCGCAGCCAGTTAAGGATGGCGGCATGGATGCGCCCGAAGAAACCTTTGCCCTCGAAGCGGAATTCCTGGCGGTAGTGCTTGTGGCCGCAGCCGTCGATGATGATGGGTTTGTCAGGTGGAAAGGTGGGCGTTTCAATGGTGGCCATTGCCAGCATATCCGCATCAGGCTGGGTCATCGGTCGCTATCCTCCATCACCGAAGCGGCAGGCGGATGCTGGCACAGACCATACTCCTGCGCCTTCTCCCAACTCGATAGATGGCTCAGGCCCGGCTCCAGCTTTACCCGGATTTCCTCGCGTTCCTGCGCCTTGAGGGCTTCCAGATACTCCCCGGTCGTTATCAAGTCCTTGACCGTCTGCGGCCAGCCCAGCGCCCAGCGGTTGGCGATCTCAATGGCCGTGTCGGACATTTTGGCTGAGAAGCTGTCGCAGTTCCGGCGGATACTGGCGAGGTTTGTAGACGGTTTGCATCATCAGGTTACGCCGCACTGCGCAAATGAAAGTGGAAGGCGTCCTTGGTCAGCAATTTGTGCTTCTGCGGGCATTGCCAGACGGTATACGACCAGCCGGAAATTTTCATGTTCAAACCAGTTGAATCAAGGACGATTTCGTCCCACGGCACAATCACGGCGCAGTCGCCGCACTTCACTTGCCCCAACTGGCGATTCAGCATTCCCACGGCGACATTGTGGAACAAGCCATTCCAGACGGCGGGCACGTCGGCAGGATCAGGCCGGGAGGTGTCGCGCCGGCGCAGCCAGTTCAGAATCCCCGGATAGCGGCCATGTTGATCGGCAGGCAGTTCCGCCAGACGTTTCGCCATGATCGCCTCAACCCCCTCCGCATTGAAAACGAATTCACTGTTGCATTGGCCGGCTTCGTCATGCTCCGGGACGTAGCGGATCATCGCACTGCAAGGGGGCGGGTTTGCCGCCAGGCGGTCTTGCTCGCGTTCGGCTTGTGCACGCCCCTTGCTCCAGAATCCTTCCGAGAATTTCGGATGGATCAGGTTGTCGGGCTTGAGCAAAAGTAGCGGCCACAAAATCACGTCAAACCAGAACGTGGACCGGACATCGCAGAACATCCGGTCGTATTTGTCCAGCCGGTAGCGGATATGCCAAGCCAGATGCAGCGCCGTCAGCACTGCGCCGCCCAGATAGAGGTAAAGAAATGTCCAAGCGCTCATCGCGGCTACCCCTCATCCCCGACCGAACCATCGTAACGCACTTTGCCTGTTTGTCTGCCGACGGCAATCACCCGGCTGCTGCGGATTGCGAAGCCATCCTTGCCATCGCCCCACGGCGCAACGATCCACCAGCAAGGCTCCGGAATGTTGCCGTAAATATGAAAATTCGCCGGCTTGCGACCGTGGCAGAGCAACGATGCCGCGCCTGTGCTGCGCCGCAGAGCCTGCCGCGCGATGTCGAGTGCTGCATGGTGGCACACGGGCGGAAACAAGAGAATCTTCAGGTGCTCAAGCCAGTTCATTACCATCTCGGACGTTGTGTCATGTGCCATGATCGCCGATAGCAGGCTCAGGAAGTGAGCCCGCTAAACATTCTACGATGCACCCCGATGAACTGACACACTTGCCACAGTATGCGCAGGCAGTCGCAAAAAGTCGGCGCTGGCGAGACGGCGCGCTACCCGGCAATTTTGACGATCTCGACGGCTGTGTCAAACATCGGATCGATGGCAACTCGCAATGCCGGGTATTGGCTCGGCTGGTAGAATTGGGGCAGGGAATCTATCTTCCGAACCATCCAGCGATCGTGAATGCGGGTGCAGCCACCAGTGAAATCATGCCACTCCATCTGCCAAGGATAGCCATCACAACCGGGCCGCCGACAAAATAGGCCAGCAAAGCCCACAATATCCATAGCCAGCCAATGTGGCCACTCGTTGCTGCTGCCAGAAGCTGCCCAACGACAAGCATTACACATCCGATGGTGACATAGGTCGGGATTCCTCCTTCTTCAAATATCTCGCCGCGAGGCCATCCCTTTTGCTTTGCGGCAAAAACGAATCCCGATAATGCGCAAGAGAATGCCAAGGCAAGTAGCGCTGTCATCTCACCACCCTCCGCGCTTTGATTCAGGCTTGCGGTCGTAGGCATTGATCGCCCCGTCCCGGTCATTGTCACGCCAGCCGTAACCGCCCGTGTTGCTCTTGTTGGTTGCGCTGTTGGTGCTGTACTCGTCGCGACGGCTGCCGCCCCGGCTCTCCGAACCGTAATTGTTGCTGCGGTAGGCATCGGGGCTGCTGCGCGTGTAGCCCTGAACATAAGCGCCGTCGCTACGGGTATACCCGCTAACCGACTTGCCTGCCCATGCTGGCACGGCAAGCGTCAGTGCCAGAACACCAAGAGATAATGCTTTTTTCATCGATCACCCTCCCAGATTCCGGCCAACGCCCAAGCGGGCCAGCCGGAATTTCCTTTTTTCAGTATCCGGGGCGGATATCTCGCCTCATGGGCGGTTAACCCGGCCTACGGCTCTGCCGTAGACGTTGCAGGGTTTCCAGCGCCTCGTCGTAGAGGATGTGCTCGATCTGCCGCACCAGTTCGCCGCCTTGGCCGCCGTATGCGGCTTCGAGCTGTGACCCGTGGCGTGCGGCGAGTTGGTTGGCGCGCATGTCGGAGAGCCTCAGCAGGGGGTCCAGTTGGTCGAGCACTTGCGATATCAGATCCCAGTCCACCAGGGTTGCGGGCTTGGTTTCATCCGGCAGGGCGGCGCGGATCGCTGCCGTCAGCCGCTGTAGTTCGTCCGCGATGGCGGCGGCCTGGCGTTCGATCTCCGCCGGTTCGCGGCCCGCCTTGAGCGCGGCCTCCAACCCGGTGGCCAGCGCTTGCGCGCCGGTTGCGCCCAGGTTGCCGGAACTGCCTTTGAGGGTATGGGCCAGCCGCAGGGCGGCCTCCTGGTCGCCCTGGCGCAACAGTTCATTCAGACGCGCCATGTCGCCGCCGTGCTCGTCGGCGTAGCGGCGCAGCAGGCGCAGGTAGGCGGCGAGGTTGCCGTTCAGGGTTTTCAGGCCCCGCGCGGCGTCCAGGCCGGGGATGGCCGCGAGCCCAGGGGGCAGGGCACTGGGTCCGGCGGCGGGCGGGATTATGGCCGCCGGCAGCCAGCGGGCCAGGGCGGCGTAGAGTTGCGCGGGCTCGACCGGCTTGGCGACGAAGTCATCCATGCCGGCCGCCTGGCAGCGTTCCCGGTCCTCGTCGAAGGCGTTGGCGGTCATGGCCAGGATCGGTTTCTGTTCCCAGCCCGGCAGGGCGCGGATGGCGCGGGTCGCCTCCAGACCGTCCATGCCCGGCATCTGAATGTCCATCAGGATCAGGTCGAAGCCGCCCGCTTTCGCCTTCGCCAGCGCCTCGAAGCCGTCACCGGCAACTTCCGTGTTTAGACCGGCCTCGGCCAGCAGCGCCACGGCGACCTCCTGGTTGATGCGGTTGTCCTCGGCCAGCAGGATGCGGGCGCCGGCGGGCAGGGTTTGCCGGGCCGTGGCGGGCGCCTGGGCGAGTTCCGCCAGTCCCTGTGTGCCCCGGCCCAGGCGGGCGGTGAACCAGAAGCGGCTGCCCTTGCCGGGCTGGCTTTCGGCCCCTGCCCCGCCGCCCATGAGTCCCGCCAGCCGCCGGGTGATGGCCAGCCCCAAGCCGGTGCCGCCGTAGCGGCGTGCGGTGCCGGCGTCGGCCTGCTCGAAGGCCATGAAGAGGCCGTCGAGCTTTTCCGGGGCGATGCCGATGCCGCTGTCCTCCACCTCGAAGCGCAGCAGCAGGCCGTCCGGCGACTCTTTCTCCTGGCGGACGCGCAGGCTGATGCCGCCCCGTTCGGTGAACTTGACGGCATTGGAGAGGTAGTTGAGCAGGGCCTGGGTGAGCCGGGTGGCGTCGCCCATCAGCACCGGCGGCAACGCTTCCTTCTCCAGGGTGATTTGAAGTCCCTTCTCCCGCGCCTTGGGGCCGATCAGGGAGAAGACCTCGTCCAGCAGGCGGTCGAGGGCGAAATCGGCGGGGTTCAGGGTCAGCTTGCCCGCCTCGATCTTGGAGAAGTCGAGGATGTCGTTGATGACCGAGAGCAGGTGCCGGGAGGCGGCGGTGATCTTGTCCAGCCGGTCGATCCGCACGGGGTCGCCGCCGTCGCGCCGCAGCAGATGGGTGAAGCCGAGGATGGCGTTGAGCGGGGTGCGGATCTCGTGGCTCATGTTGGCCACGAAGGCGCTTTTGGCCGCATTTGCCGCCTCGGCCGCCGCCTTGGCCTCTTGCAGCTCGCGGGTGCGGGTCTCCACCAGCGTCTCCAGATGGTGGCGGTGCTGGTCCAATTCCTGGCCGATGCGCTTCTTTTCGGTGATGTCCTCCTTTACCGCCACGTAGTGGCTGACGTGCCCGCCGGGCTGGCGGATCGGGGTGATGATGGCGAATTCGATGTATTCGCTGCCGTCCTTGCGGCGGTTGTGGAGTTCACCCTTCCAGACCTCGCCGCGGGTCAGGGCGGTCCAGAGGGCGGCATAGGTCTCGGGCGGCGTCTTGCCGGAATGCAGGAGGCGCGGGTTCTGGCCTATGACCTCCTCGCGGCGGTAGCCGGTGTTCTGGACAAAGGCCTGATTTACGTACTCGATCTTCGCCTCCAGGTTGGTGACGACGATGCTTTCCGGGCTTTGCTCCACGGCAAGGGAGAGTTTGCGCAGTTGGTCCACGGCGGCGCGGCGTTCGCTGATGTCGCTCAGGGTGCCCGAGGTGCCGATGACGGCGCCGGTCCCGTCCAGGGTGAGGCGGGCGTAGACCTCGATCCAGCGGAAGCCGCCGTCCTTGTGCAGGTAACGGGTCTCGTGGCGGCAGTAGTCCTTTTTCCGCTCAATCAGGGGGGCGAAGAGTTCCAGGTTCCGCCGCCGGTCGTCCGGATACAGGTAGTCCAGGAACGGGGTGTGGAGGCTTTCCGCGATGCCGAAGCCGGTGACCTCCGTCCAAGCCGGATTGAGGAAGGTCCAGAGTCCCTGGGTATCGGTCTGGAAGATGACCTCCTTGACGTTGTCCACCACCGAGCGGTAGCGCTCTTCGCTGTCGTGCAGGGCTTGCTGCTCCCGGCTGCGGGCGATGGCGATGGCCGCCGCGTGGGTGGCCAGGGCGATTAGGCGCTGGTGGTATTCGGATGGCAGCGCCGGGTCGGCATAGTAGAGGGCAAAGGTGCCCAGCACACGCCGGTCGGCGCCGAGGATGGGGGTGGCCCAGCAGGCGCGCAGGCCGTGGGCCAGCGCCAGGTCGCGGTAATCGGCCCAGAGCGGATCGCCGGCGATGTCGGTCACGATGACCGGCTCGCGCCGCCAGGCGGCGGTGCCGCAGGAACCCGCCCGTTCGCCGATGGGCTGGCCGTCGATGGCGCGCGCGAAGGCCTCCGGCAGGCTGGGCGCGGCGGCGTGACGCACATGCACCCCGTCGGAGTCCAGCAGCAGGATCGAGGCCGACATGCCCGGCGCCTCGGCCTCGACCGCGCGCGCCAGGGTGTCGAGTATGTCCGCCAGGGGAATGCCGGTCGCCACCTGCTCCAGCACCCGGTTCTGAATGCCGAGCAGCCGCTCCGCCCGCCTGCGTTCGGTGATGTCCTCGGCAATGCCCAGGGTGCCGTAGATTGCCCCGCCCTCGTCGCGCAGGGGCATCTTTGTCGTGTGGACGTAACGCTCGCCGCCCGTGGCCAGCCAGCATTCGTCGAATGTTTCGATCTCGTCGGCCGCGAGGATGCGCCGGTCGTCGGCGCGGTACTTTTCCGCCAGTTCCACGGGATAGAAATCCAGGTCCGTCTTACCCGGCAGCTCTTCCGGCGTTATGCCGAGGTTCCGCGCATAGGCCGCGTTGCAGCCCACATAGACTGAATCGGGGTCCTTCTGCCAGATGATCTGCGGCAGGTTGTCCAGCAGGGTGCGGTAACGGTCCGTGCTCTTGCGCAGCTCCGCCAGGGCGGAACCGTATCCGGCCTCGGTTGCGCCGAGACGGTTCCGCGCCAGGGCGATCTCGCGAATCACCGGCAAGGGCGTACCGGGAACCGGCGGTTCAGTCAGTGACGCCACCGCGCGGGCCAGGCGGCGGCTGGCCAGAGATCCGCCCAGGAGGCTCGCCAGCGTGGCGAGCAGGATGGCGCCCGTCAGAGCCGTGGCTGCGGCGAGCAGCGGGGCGCGGGTAGCGGCGGGGGAGACTTCCAGCCGCACCGACCAGGGGGCCAGTTGCGTTTGAACCTCGATGCGCCGCCCGCCGCCGTTCCCGCCGGGGAGGGCGCGCCGGGCGATGACATCGCCCTTGCCGTCGAACAGGCTGAGCGACCAGAAGGGGGGCAGGGAGAGCAGATCGATGCGCCGCTGGAACAGACGGGTCTCGAAGGTGGCGATCATGACGAACTTGGCCTTGCCGCCGCGCAGCACCGGCACGGCGGCGGCAACCAGCGGTTCCTTGGCGACCGGCCCCAGGAAGCTGTCCCCCACCGCAGGCCGTCCAGTGGCCAGGGCGGCCGGCACGGCGGCATGGCCCTTGGGGCGCGGCAGGGGCGGCAGCGGCGCGCCGAAGGGCAGGCGCGTGTTGAAGAGCATCCGGCCCTCGGTATCGGCAAAGACGACATGGCTGTCGAAACTCCGCTGATAACTTTGCGCCACCTGATAAAGTTCGCTCCAGCGCGAGGGATCGTCGATCTGGGCCGACAGGGCGAGCATGTTCAGGGCATCGATGCGGGAAAGCAGGTGCTGATCGACCGCAGTGGCGAAGTTCTTCGCCAGGTTGGCGGCATCGGTATCCTCGTGCCGTTGCAGGGCGCGGATATGGTCGAAGGCGAGGTAGGCGGTCAGCAGCAACAGCGGCCCCACGCACCACCAGATCAGCCGGGTGAGAAAGCGGTGCAGGGAAATCCCGTCCGGGGCGGGTTCGTCAGCTATGCACCTTTCCTGGTCCGGCATGGGGTATTGCGCCTCGAAATCTGTCTGGACGATGGGGGGCCATTCAGTTCCTCCAGCGGGGAAGGGGGTCTTTCTGGGTTGAGCTGAACAGCTATCTGAATATTAGTTCAGAATGGGGAGGCAGCCTTGTTTGTCTACAATTGCACCCCTCCCCCCACACCCCTTCCGGAGGGAGGGGGATCTGAGAGGTTGTGAATTTTCCCCTCTCAGTGCGGCTCTGAATAGTCATGTAACCAAAGCAGAACCATCGGTATGAAAATCCTGGCCCTCGACACCTCTTCCGACGCCTGTTCCGTTGCCCTCCTGATCGACGGCGAGGCGCGGGTTCACACCGAACTGGCCCCGCGCCGCCATACGGAGCTGATCCTGCCCATGATCGAGCAGCTTCTGGCCGAGGCGGGGATCGGTTTAGGGGCGTTGGATGGCTTGGCCTTCGGCCGGGGACCGGGCTCCTTCACCGGGGTGCGCATCGCTACCGGGGTGGCCCAGGGCATTGCCTTCGGCGCGGACATTCCTGTGGCCCCGGTCTCGACCCTGGCCGCCCTGGCCAGCGGCTGCCGGCGCGAGCAGGGGCAGGGGCGGGTCCTGGCTGCCTTCGACGCCCGCATGGGCGAGGTCTATTGGGCCGCCTGCGAGGCGCGGGGCGAGGGCCGGGTCGAATTCCTGGGTAGCGAGATCGTCTGTGCGCCGGGCCAAGTCCCGCTGCCGCCAGGCGAAGGCTGGCACGGGGCGGGCAGCGGCTGGTCCGTTTATGGGACCGAATTGCTCCAGCGAGTGGGAGGGGACGTCACCGGCCTCTCACCCGATCTGCAATGCAGCGCCTGGGACATCGCCCTGATCGGCCAGCGCCAGATTGCGGCAGGGCAGGGGGTGGAGGCCGCCCAGGCCCAGCCGGTCTATTTGCGTAACGAGGTAGCCTGGAAGAAGAACCCTTCCTGAAACGACCGGCGGGGGTGACGCGAAGTATTGTGACGAAGTTCGGAATAAAGCCCGATCCATAGGCTAGAATTCAACCCTGTCAATGACTTGGCGCCTTATGGCGCTGATGTGACCAGCAAAGAATAATTTTGAAGAAGGATGTAGCTCGTGCGTATATCGCTCCATTACGCCAGTTCAGCCAGCGGTGACTCTGACAATACAGGCAGCAAACATTGGGATGTCCCCCCCGATACGGAACTTGACTCCCCCAATACCCTGGCGCTGCTTTTTTGGGACCCTGATCAGGATGGCATTTCCAGCTTCCTGGAAGGGGTTGATTCCCTGTTTCCCCAGTCGCTGGTTGCCGGTTGCTCGACGGCCGGTGAGATCTTCGACGGTGAATTGCGTGAGGGCGGGGTTTCCCTGGCCTTGGTCCGCTTCGATTCCAGCCGCATCAAAGCCGCTTCCGCCTTGGTGGCGAAGGGTTCCGATTCCTATGAAGCGGCGCGCGCCATTGCCGGGGAACTCCAGGCGGACGATCTGAAGGCGGTCTTTGTCCTCTCCGATGGCCTCTCCGTCAACGGCAGTGAATTGGCGCGGGGCTTCAACGAAATCTTCGGCGACGCTGTGGTGGTGACGGGCGGCCTGGCCGCCGACGGCGCCCGGTTCCGGCATACCTGGACCCTGATCAACGGCGCTCCCGCTGAGCAACAGGTGGTTGCGGTAGGCCTTTATGGCGACAGCATCGAGGTCCGGTACGGTTCCAAGGGGGGCTGGGATATCTTCGGCCCCGACCGGCGGGTAACGCGGTCGCAAGGAAATGTGCTCTACGAATTGGACGGCCGGCCGGCCTTGGAACTCTATAAACAGTATCTGGGCGACAAGGCGGGCGAATTGCCCGCCGCCGGTCTCCTGTTTCCCCTGGCCCTGCGGGACGACAAGGGGCGCGGTGAACGGGTGGTCCGCACCATCCTGGCGGTAGACGAGTCGGAACAATCCATCACCTTCGCCGGCGATATTCCCCTGGGCAGCATGACGACCCTGATGCGGGCCAATTTCGACCGCCTGATCACCGGGGCCGCCGAGGCGGGCGAGATGGCGGGTCTGGATACGCCGGCCAAGGGCGAGGCGCTCTCCATCGCCATCAGTTGCGTGGGCCGCCGTTTGGTGTTGGGCGAGCGCACCGAAGAGGAGATCGAGGCGAGCCTGGATGTGTTGCCGCCGGGGACCCGCCAGACCGGTTTTTACTCCTACGGCGAGCTGTCGCCCTTGACTAGCGGGGCCTGCGACCTGCATAACCAGACCATGACGCTCACCCTTATCTACGAGATCTGACAGCCATCGCCATGCACCCTGTGTTGCTGAGACAACTGCGCAAGATTGGTCTGCCGGGGCTGGAGGCCCCGCCGGACCGGGCACAGTGGGCGAAATTCCTGGAACGGGTCGATCATTGCTACCAGCAGTCCGACGATGACCGCTATCTGCTGGAGCGGTCCATGAGTCTGTCCTCCGACGAGTTGCGGCGGCTCTATGACGAGCTGAAGGCCAGCACCGAGTCGCAACTGGCCGAGAGCCGCGACCAACTGCGGACCCTCATCGACTCCATCTCCGAAGGCCTGGCCTGGCTGGACGTGGAGGGCCGCATCCGGCTGCTCAATCCCGCCGGCTGCATCATGCTGGGGGTGATGGAGCAGGATATCGCCGACCACACCCTGTTCGAGCTGTTGGGCTGCGAGTCCCCGGCGGCCCCCGCCCACGAACGCTTCGAGAAGGTGGTGCGAAAGGGGGAAAACTGGCGCGACGACAACGGGACCTTCCACCGGGTGGGGCTGGGCAAGCATCCCTTTGCCGTCTCCTTCCAGCTCAACCCCATGTACGCCGGGTCGCGCATCATCGGCGCGGTGATGATCTTCCGCGACATCTCCCGGCAACGGGAGCAGGACGCCAAGATCAAACTCTGGGCGACGGTATTCCAGACCACCGAGGAGGGGGTGATCATCACCAACGCCGATGGCGTCATCATCGCCGTCAACGCCTCCTTCACCAGCATCACCGGCTACCGGGAGGACGAGGCACTGGGCCGGACGCCCAAGTTCCTCCAGTCCGGCCGTCAGGCCCCCAGCTTCTATCAAGCCCTGTGGGAACGGCTGGGCATTGTCGGCTACTGGCAGGGCGAGCTTTACAACCAGCGCAAGGGGGGCGAGATCTATCCCCAGTTGATGAGCATCAACGCGGTTCGCGGCGAAGGCGGCAAGCCCGCCTATTATGTTGCCGTCTTCAGCGACATCAGCCACATCAAGCGTTCCGAGGCCCGCCTCGAATACCTGGCCCATCACGACCCCTTGACCGGCCTGCCCAACCGGCTGCATTTCGAGGACCTGCTGGGCAAGGCGATGGACCGGCGCCAGGCGGACCCCGCCTTGGCCGGTCAGGTCGCCCTGATGTTTCTGGATGTGGATCGCTTCAAGGACATCAACGACAGCCTGGGACACCACAAGGGCGATCTGCTGCTGAAGAATCTGGCGCGTCGGCTGAGCGCCCTGCTGGACCCCAGCGATGTGATCGCCCGCCAAGGGGGCGACGACTTCGTGGTCATGGCGGCGCAGATCCGTTCCATCGAGGAGGTGGAAGAGCGGGCCGGGCGCATCCTGGAGGCCCTGAAGAAACCCGTCGTCGTGGGCGGTCAGGCCGTTTTCGTCAGTTGCAGCCTGGGCATCAGCATCGCCCCGCGGGACGGACGCGACCCCGCCACCCTCTATAAAAATGCCGACACCGCCCTGTTTCAGGCCAAGCGGAACGGCGGCAACAGCTACGAGTTTTTTAGCGAGGCCCTCTCCCAGCGCGCCCGCGAACGCTTCGAGCTGGAGACGCGGTTGCGCCACGCCATAGATCGCGAGGAGTTCATTCTCTACTATCAGCCCCAGTTCCGGGCCTCGGACAAACGGCTGGTCGGGGTCGAGGCGCTGATCCGGTGGGAGAGTCCCGGTTTTGGGCTGGTGCCGCCCGGCAAATTCATCCCCCTGGCGGAAGAGACTCGTCTGATCGACACCATCGGCGTCTGGGTGCTGAACGAGGCCTGCGCCCAGGCGCGGGCTTGGCGTGACCTGGGCTTTGCCCCGTTCCGCATGGCCGTCAACCTCTCCAGTTATCAGTTCCAGAGCGGAAAGATCGTCGATCAGGTGCGTCTGGCCTTGGATCAGAGCGGGCTGGACCCCCGCTGCCTGGAGCTGGAATTGACCGAGAGCGCCCTGATGCACGAGCCGGAGCGGGCCATGGAGATCCTGCGGGAACTGCGGGGCCTGGGAGTACATCTGGCCATCGACGACTTCGGCACCGGCTATTCCTCGCTCAACTACCTGAAACTTTTCGACGTGGATGCCCTTAAAATCGACAGCTCCTTCATCCGGGACATCCCCCATGACAAGAACGACGAACACATCGCCCGCGCCGTCATCGCCCTCGCCCGGAGCTTCGGCCTGCGCGTGGTCGCCGAGGGGGTGGAGACGGCGGAGCAGATCGAATTCCTGCTCAAGGAAGGCTGCGACGAGCTGCAAGGCTTCTACTTCAGCCGCCCCGTTCCCGCAATGGAACTCATGAACCTGCTTTGCTCGCCCGGTTACGACCTGACCCATGCCATTCCAACCTGAACTGCTTTCGCCCGCCGGAACCCTGAAAAACCTGCGTTACGCCCTGGCCTACGGCGCGGACGCCGTCTATGCCGGGATGCCCCGCTACAGCCTGCGGGTGCGCAACAACGATTTCCTGGAAGAGAACCTAGCCGCCGGCATCGCCGAGACCCAGGCCCTGGGCCGCAAGTTCTTCGTCGCGGCCAACCTCATGCCCCACGGCGCCAAGCTCAAGACCTTCATGGACGACATGGCCCCGGTGATCGCCATGGGTCCCGATGCCCTGATCATGGCCGATCCGGGACTGATAATGCTGGCGCGGGAACGCTGGCCCGAGATGCCGATTCACCTCTCGGTCCAGGCCAACACCGTCAACGCCGCCGCCGTCCGCTTCTGGCAATCGGTGGGGCTGACGCGGGTCATCCTCTCGCGCGAGCTGTCCCTGGACGAGATCGCCGCCATCCGCCAGGCCTGCCCGGACATGGAGCTGGAGGTCTTCGTCCACGGCGCCCTCTGCATCGCCTATTCCGGGCGCTGCCTCCTCTCCGGCTACTTCAACCACCGCGACGCCAACCAGGGAAGCTGCACCAACTCCTGCCGCTGGCAGTATCGGGTCCGCCATCCGCAAGCGGACCAGCCCTATCTGCTGGAAGAGGGCGAAAGACCGGGGGAACTGATGCCCATCGAGGAGGACGAGCAGGGCACCTACATCATGAATTCAAAAGACCTGCGCGCCGTCGAACACGTCCGCCGCCTGGTCGAGATCGGCATCGACAGCCTCAAGATCGAAGGCCGCACCAAATCCCACTACTACGTTGCCCGCGCCACCCAGGTCTATCGAAAGGCCATCGACGACGCCGTCGCCGGGCGGTCCTTCGATACCGGCCTCATGACCGATCTGGAGGGTCTCGCCAACCGGGGCTACACCGACGGCTTCCTCCAGCGCCACGAAAGCCGGGAGCTGCAAAACTACCGCCAGAACAGCTCTACCAGCGCCCGTCAGATCTTCGTCGCCGAGGTGGCGGGGCAGGGGGTGGAAGCTTGCCGCTCCCAGCTCACGCCCCTCACCTACATCCCTGTAGGCGAAGGCTGGTATGAACTGGACGTGAAAAACAAATTCGCTACCGGCGATGAGCTGGAACTCCTGACGCCCGCTGGCAATCACCGCTTCAGGCTCGACCAAATGCGCCTGCCGGATGGCGGCCCGGTCCACGAGGCGCCGGGCGGGGGATATCGGGTGTTTGTCAGACTGCCGGTTGAGCCGGGGCCTTACGGGTTGATAACGAGGGTTTATTGATCCAGGCAGGGTGATCGTTCCCACACCGGAGCATGGGAACGATCACCCTACCCAGGAACCTGTGGCCGGGCCATTTATCCTAATTTCCTCATTTAACCGCAAAGAACGCGAAGGAGTTCATTGGCTTGTCTAGGTTCCGCCCCTGACCAGGAAGGTGGAGGCACAGACAAAAATCCGTCGGGAGCGGATTTTCGCGCCAGCCCCGGAGGGGTGAGGCGCAGGGATGCGCCGAACAAAAAACCGTCGGGAGCGGATTTTCGCGCCAGCCCCGGAGGGGTGAGGCGCAGGGATGCGCCGAACAAAAAACCGTCGGGAGCGGATTTTCGCGCCAGCCCCGGAGGGGTGAAGCGCAGGGATGCGCTGAACAAATGCATCGGATGGGTTCTCTTAGCGTTCTTTGCGTCCTTTGCGGTTGAAAAGAGGTTTCTAGGTTTATCACCGAATCCAGGTGATCAGGTGATTCTCCAGTTTGCCGGCCTTGCGCTTGGGGATGGCCTTGCCTCGGATGCTGTTGCCGGAGCGGGTGACGGTCATGGGGTCTCCGCTGATGAGGGGGTGCCAGTGGGGCAGGGGCTTGCCTTCGGACAGGAGGCGGTAGGCGCAGGTGCCCGGCATCCAGTAGAGCTGGCGGCTTTTTTCGGGGGTGAGGGTGACGCAGTTGGGCATGCGCACCGAACGGTTTTCGTAGTCGCCGCAACGGCAGTGTTCCATGTCGAGCAGGTCGCAGACCACGTTGGTGAACCAGATCTCCCGCGTATCCTCGTCCTCCAGCTTGTAGAGGCAGCATTTGGCGCAGCCGTCGCAGAGGGATTCCCACTCCTCGCGGGACATTTCGTCCAGGCGCTTTTGGTTCCAGAATTCGGTGTCTTTTTGCATGATGGGTTAGCGTCGATTGATCGGGGCGGTTGGATGAGTGGGGGCTAAGAAGCTGTTTGTATTCACAGTTGCCGGAGGGTGGGGAAGGCAGGTCCGGTCTGGATCAATTCAGGGTGGAGTTGTCAATGGTGAATATGTAACCTTTTGATCCTAAAGGAATGTGTCCCGATTGAGTAAAAAATGGACAATCTAACAAGGGGCCTGGATGTACGGCGCTTGGGGGGCATTGTGATAGGGTATTCCACAAAGTTATCCACAGATAATGTGGAAAAGTGTCAAAGCCTTTGCTTTTCGTCGATAATCCGGCTGTCAAGCGCCTTTCGTTGCTTCAACAGCTCCTGGATCTTGAGATTCAACCCTTCCAGCCGCTGTCTCTTTTCCTTGTTGGCCGCGGTGAGCGCCGCGATCTCCTGCTCCAGGGCGGTCTTTTCCCGTTGCAGGGCCTGGATCTGGGTTTCCTGTTCCGCCAGCACCGGCAATGACGCAAGCAGCAATGCCGATAAGACGGTGGGGCGGGTAGCGTCGAACAACATGGGACCTGGAACCGGAAGCAGGGGAGGGGGCATTATAAATGAAACCGGGTAAACCAAGGCAGATGGCAAACATGGCGCATGACAAATCTGCCGGGAGCAGATTTGGACGCCGGGACGGCGCCCGCAGGGTGAAAAACAAGGACGTTTTTCATCAACCAGGTATGGGTGTTGCGCTGATGGCCTCGCCCCTGGGGGATTTGAGGCTCTCGATCCTGAACGGCTGTCTGACCGCGATCGATATCCTGGACTCCTCGGATGGCCAGGGTCCGGTCCCCGGGGAGACCGGCCTGCCGGCGCAAGGGGAGCTGGCCGCCTATTTCGAGGATGGCGCCCATGCCTTCCAGATCCCGCTCCAGTTGGAGGGCACGGACTTTCAGCAGAAGGTCTGGCGCGCCATGCGAGAGATCCCTTCCGGCCAGGTGGTGACCTATGGCGAGCTGGCCCGGCGGCTCGGCACCTCGGCCAGGGCAGTCGGCAACGCCTGCCGCCGCAATCCCTGTCCCATCGTCGTCCCTTGCCACCGGGTGGTCTCGGCCCAGGGGCTGGGCGGGTATGACGGCCAGACCGAAGGGCCGCTCCTGGAGCGGAAGCGCTGGCTGCTGCGGCATGAAGGGGCGATCGGTGACTGAGCCGGAAGACCTCCCCCTGATCGAACGCTTCGCCGATGCCCTCTGGATGGAGCGCGGACTCTCCCGCAACACCCTGTCCGCCTATCAGACCGACCTGCGCCAGTTTGCCCAGTGGCTGAAGGAAGGGGAATCTGGCAAGGCACTGCTGACGGCTGGCCGGGCCGATGTGCAGGACTACCTCAAAGTACAGTTCGACCTTGGCAAGAAAGGGCGCTCCACGGCCCGGCTGCTCTCCTGTCTGCGTCAGTTCTACCGGCATGCCGTGCGCGAGGGCTGGCGACAGGACGACCCCACGGCCCGGATCGATGCCCCCCGGCTGGGCCGTGATCTGCCAAAATCCCTGACGGAGGGCGAGGTGGAGGCCCTGCTGCAAGCGCCGGACATCCATGTCCCCGAGGGCTTCCGGGATCGCGCCATGCTGGAAGTGCTCTACGCCACCGGCCTGCGCGTTTCGGAACTGGTGGAGCTGCGGCCCGAGCAACTGAGCTTGACCCAGGGTCTGGTCCGCATCATGGGCAAGGGGGGCAAGGAGCGTCTGGTGCCCCTGGGCGAGGAGGCCCTGGATTGGGTGCGGCGTTTTATGAACCGGGGCCGGGCCGATCTGCTGGGGGCGCGGCCCTGCGCCGAACTCTTCCCGACCCGGCGCGGCGCCGGCATGACGCGGCAGGCCTTCTGGTATCTCATCAAGAAACACGCCCGCACCGCCGGGATTCACAAGGAACTCTCGCCCCACACCCTGCGGCACGCCTTCGCCACCCACCTGCTCAACCACGGCGCCGACCTGCGCGTGGTGCAGATGCTCCTCGGCCACAGCAGCCTCTCCACCACCCAGATCTACACCCATGTGGCGCGGGCCAGGCTCCAGGAGATCCACGCCCGGTTCCATCCGCGCGCCTGAGTTTCCCTGGCGGGACTTGGTACAATGGAAGACATGCCGGCCTGAACGCCGGCCTACGCTGTAACAGGAGCGGCGATGCCGATCACGATCGATTCGGAAATCCTCTGGCTGATGGCAGGCGCGGCGCTGGCCCTGCTGATCCTGCTGGTGTGGTTTGGGTTGCGGGGGCAGCTCCGCGCGCTGTTGCTCCGGCAGGAAGAGATGCAGGAGGCCTACGGGGAGCGCTTCCACGAACAACAGGAACGCTTCGACCATGCCATGGCGGAGCTGCGCGATTCCCAGATCAATGCCCTGTTGCGTCTGCAACGGGGCATCATGGAGCAGGGCAATGGGCAGACCCATCTCCTGGAACGGCGTCTGGGCGAGATCCAATTGAATCTGGTGGACCGCTTCGTCGATCTGGAGAAGGCGACCAGCGGTGGTATTTCTGAGGGCCGCATGCAGCAGCAACAGACCCTGGCCGATCTTCAGGCTGCCGTGCAGCGGGCGCTGGTGGACCACCGCGAGCACCTCGAACAGCGCCAGACGGAGCAGGGCAGGGCGCTGCAAGAGACCCTGCACTCTGGCATGGAGGCGACCGGACGCCAGGTAGTGGAAAACCTGGCCCGCAATACCGAGGAGCTGGGCAAGCGCATGGCGGGCCTGACCGAGACCACTGAAAAACGCCTGGGCGACATCAGCGGCCAGGTGGAGAAGCGTCTGAGTGACGGCTTCGAAAAGACCACCGAGACCTTCTCCCAGGTGTTGCAACACCTGACCCGCATCGACGAGGCGCAGAAAAAGATCACCGAACTCTCCACCAACGTGGTCAGCCTGCAAGAGGTGCTGGCCGACAAGCGCTCGCGTGGGGCCTTCGGCGAGGTGCAACTGGCCGGGCTCATGCGCAATCTGATGCCGGAACGCAGTTTCGCCCTGCAACACACCCTCAAAAACGGCAACCGCGTGGACTGCATGCTGTTTCTGCCCGAGCCCACCGGCAACGTCCCCATCGACGCCAAGTTCCCCCTGGAGAGCTACCAGCGCATGGCCGATCCCCATCTGGCCGATACGGTGCGGGAACAGGCAGGGGGCCAGTTTCAGAAGGACGTGCGCAAGCACATCGACGACATCGCCTCAAAATACATCGTCCCCGGCGAGACCTCCGAAGGCGCGGTGATGTTCATCCCCGCCGAGGCCGTCTTCGCCGAGATCCACGCCCATTTCCCGGCCCTGATCGAAGAGGCCCACCGCAAGCGCGTCTGGCTGGTATCGCCCACCACCCTCATGGCTGTGCTCACCACCGCCCGCGCCGTGCTCAAAGACGCCGAGACCCGCATGCAGGTCCACATCATCCAGGACCACCTCCAGGCCCTGTCCAAAGACTTCGGCCGTTTCCGCAACCGCATGGACAACCTGGCCAAACACATCAAGCAGGCCAGCCAGGACGTGAGCGAGATCCACGTCTCCGCCGACAAGATCAGCAGCCGGTTTGAAAAGATCGAACGGGTGGAGCTGGAGGAGCTGGGCGAGCCCGCGTCCGCTTCAGCCGATCAGACCCCGATGGCGCAGTAACCCCATCACGCTGTCTACGCACTGCGCCAAGGGAATGGCTCCGGTGTCGATCTCCAGGTCTGGGTTGACCGGTGTCTCGTAAGGGGCGCTGACGCCGGTGAAATCCTTGATCAGACCCTCTCGCGCTTTTTTGTACATCCCCTTGGGATCGCGCTGCTCGCAGACTGAAAATGCGGCGTTGCAGTAGATCTCGATGAAATCTCCGTGAGGGAAGAGGCTTCTGACACGCTCCCGCTCCTTTTGATAGGGTGAGATGAAGGCAGCCAGGGTGATGATGCCGGCATCGACCATGAGTTTGCCGACCTCGCCGATACGCCGCAGGTTCTCCACGCGGCCCTCGGGGGAGAAGTCCAGGTTTGAATTCAAACCGTGACGAATATTGTCGCCATCCAGAACATAGGTGCGACAGCCTTTCTGGAACAACGCTTCCTCCACGGCATGGGCCAAGGTGGACTTACCGGAGGCGGAAAGCCCGGTAAACCAGAGCATGACCGAGGCATGTCCATTGAGCTGTTCCCGCCGCTGGCGGTTTACTGTGGCGTGGTGCCATACGATATTTGAGCCGGTCATCAGGGTTCAACCTTTGTGCATTGAAGATTTCATCGAGAGGGTGTAGTCCGCTGATTTAACATGCCCCGCGCCCCTCCTTCCCCTGCCGGTAGTGGATGGTCTTTTCCAGCTTGCGGGCAATATAGCTGGCGTATTCCTCCAGGTTTTCGTAATCGCGGTCGATGGCCAGGACCGCCAACTGGTCGATCAGATCGCGCAGCCGGGTGATCTCTTCCAGTTCCCGTCCACAGGTCAGGCAGCGGTGGCCGTCGTCGCGGCAGGTGTTTTTCCCTTGGCAGGGTTTGAATAGGGCCATGTTTCAACATCCCAGGTCGTGGACGGCCGGGCATTCTCCGGCCAGGGTTTCGGTGTAGAAGGCGAGGCGGCGGCGAGCAACTCGCCGATGCCGGTCTCGATGATCTCAATATTCTGTTTCCGGCAAAAGCGCTTCAATGACTTGGCGCTACGGAAACGGCAGCAATCCCACCCGATAGACCCCGCCGATCACCAGGTATTCGTTTTCCTCCTTTTGGGGCAGCATGGATTGAACTCCCTTTGACCCGTTACTACAATTGTGGTGAGTCAGTTCCAGCGCAAATTACGAGTGACGCCATGACGACATCGATCTCCATCCGTATCGACCAGAATCTCTATGACCAGGCGCGCAACGAGGCGCTGGCCGAGCATCGGACCATTGCCGGTCAGGTCGAGTACTGGGCCAAGATCGGCCGCGCCGCCCTGGATAACCCCGACCTGCCGGTCAGCTTCATCGCCGAATCCCTGGCATCGATAGCCGAACCCCGTGAGGACGCCACGCCCTTCGTGCCCAGAAGTCATCGGCAATGAGCTACGGGCTCAAGCAAACCCGCCGCTTCGCCCGCGCCTACAAGAAGCTTCACGACAACGTCGCGGCCGACGTCGATGCCGCGACCGAAGTCGTGGCTGCTGATCCTGCGGCGGGCGAGCGCAAGAAAGGCGATCTCGCCGATCTGTTCGTCTACAAGTTCCGTAGCCAGAACCAGCTCTACCTGCTCGGCTACACCGTCCATGACGAGGTTCGCCTTGTCTATCTCGAAGCAGTCGGTCCCCACGAAAACTTCTATCGCGACCTCAAGCGGTCGTAGTCTCCGTCGGTATTTCTTCCGGGCTAGGGAGCTAACCTGTTTTCCCGGTCATGCCGGGGATCGGAGTCAAAGCCCAGGCCGAGATCGCCTTGGAGGCTGTGAAAATATCCCCCTCTCCCCTAGGTAGGGGAGAGGGGAATAATTCACAGCCTCTCAGATCAACCCTACCTTCACCCCATAGACCCCGCCGATCACCAGGTATTCGCTCTCCCCTTTGAGGGTGCCGGGGAGGAGTCCGGGGATGAAGAGCAGTTTGGTCAGAGGAACCTGGACCTCAAGGAGGGTGTCGCCGAATTCGTCGGCCCTTTCGGGGTTGCTGGTGAAGGAGTTGAGGTTATTCAGCAACAGGATGTAGCTGCGTCTGTTCGGGCGGTCGAGGATCTCGTGGTCTTCGATGCGGTTGATGCCCCGGTAGAGCCGGATATGCCGCTGGCCGGGGAGTTGCCGCCGGATCTCGTACTGGCAGTAGGCGAAGAGCAGGTCCAGTTGCGATTCCAGGGCGTTGGTGTTGTAAAGCCCCCGCGCCCGGTCGCCGAGGTAGGCCTGATACCGATCGTTGGCGAAGTCCCCCAGGAATCCGCGATGGTTGCGCGGCAGCAGGCCGAAGCGCGACTCGACCCAGCTTTTCAATACCGCCGCCTCCTTGCCGTCGGGGTCGAACAGCCAGCCGCGCAGCATGCGCAGATAATCCGCCTTATCCCTTCCCCGCCGTCCGGAGGCGGGATCGAAGCCCGCCTCGTCCAGATGGTCGAGCAAAAAGCAGGAACGCATGTGGCATTTGAACAGATCCACACGCTCCCCCGCCTCGTCGATCCCATCCAGCGCCTGAAACAGCCTCGCGTGCAGCTCCTCGACGCCGTCCAGGCGCAGGGGGGCCGGATATTGTTGAAAGGTCAGGCTGCCGAGAATGACCGCAGGCAGGTTGCAGCGGTTGATGGGCAGGCGCGCATGGGGGGGGAGAGAGGCCGTTTCCATTGTCGTTTGTCGCCGCTTATCCCGGTCTGTAGCAGGGAATTGTCGCTAATGCGACCAGAGGCGGCGATATCTGACGCCATGAATTCGCATTCAATATCAACGACATGTGTAGATTACCGGGTTCTGGCACGTTGCTTGCTCAGTTGTGTTCGTACCGGTGAGGAATCTCACCTTCTGACTCATCAACTGCAATAGCGTGAAGGAGATCCAACATGGCACTACGTCAATGTGCAATCTACGGTAAGGGCGGCATCGGCAAGTCTACCACGACCCAAAACCTGGTGGCCGGCCTGGCCGAGCTGGGCAAGAAGGTCATGATCGTCGGCTGCGACCCGAAGGCCGACTCCACCCGCCTGATCCTCCATGCCAAGGCCCAGAACTCCATCATGGAGATGGCCGCCGAGGCTGGCACGGTCGAGGACCTGGAACTGGATGATGTACTCAAGGTGGGCTACCGCGACATCAAGTGCGTGGAGTCCGGCGGCCCGGAGCCCGGCGTGGGCTGCGCCGGCCGGGGCGTCATCACCGCCATCAACTTCCTCGAAGAGGAAGGCGCCTACGAGGCAGACCTGGACTTCGTGTTCTACGACGTGCTTGGCGACGTGGTCTGCGGCGGCTTCGCCATGCCCATCCGCGAGAACAAGGCCCAGGAGATCTACATCGTCTGCTCCGGCGAGATGATGGCCATGTACGCGGCCAACAACATCTCCAAGGGCATCGTGAAGTACGCCAACTCCGGCGGCGTGCGTCTGGCCGGTCTGATCTGCAACAGCCGTAACACCGCCCGCGAGGACGAACTGATCATGGAACTGGCCCGCCAGCTCGGTACCCAGATGATCCATTTCGTACCCCGTGACAATGTGGTGCAACGCGCCGAGATCCGCCGCATGACCGTGATCGAGTACGACCCCAAGGCCAAGCAGGCCCAGGAGTATCGCGATCTGGCGCAGAAGATCATCGACAACAAGAATTTTGTCATTCCTACCCCGATCACCATGGATGCCCTGGAAGAGCTGCTGATGGAGTTCGGCCTGATGGATGAAGAGGACGAAAGCATCATCGGCAAGGCCGCCACCGCTGAGATCTGTGTCGCCCTGGCCTGAGGGCCGTAACAATTAACCCAACACGACTGTCCGCAGATTAGCGGCGGCGTGAAAGGAGCAAGACATGTCGAATCTGACACGCGAAGAGACCCAGGCCCTCATCCAGGAGGTGCTGGAGGTCTATCCCGAGAAGGCGCAGAAGGACCGCGCCAAGCACCTGACGGTCAATGACCATGAGGTCGAGCAGTCCAAGAAGTGCATCACCTCCAACCGCAAGTCCCTGCCCGGCGTCATGACCATCCGTGGTTGCGCCTACGCCGGTTCCAAGGGCGTGGTCTGGGGGCCGGTCAAGGACATGATCCACATCTCCCACGGCCCCGTGGGCTGTGGTCAATATTCCCGCGCCGGCCGCCGTAACTACTATGTGGGCACCACCGGGGTGAATACCTTCGGCACCATGAACTTCACCTCCGACTTCCAGGAGAAGGACATCGTCTTCGGCGGCGACAAGAAGCTGGCCAAGATCATGACCGAAATCGAAGGGCTCTTCCCGCTCAACAAGGGCATCACGGTGCAGTCCGAGTGCCCCATCGGCCTGATTGGCGACGACATCGAGGCCGTCTCCAAAAAGAGCACCGCCGAGATCAAGAAGCCCGTGGTCCCCGTGCGTTGCGAGGGTTTCCGTGGCGTCTCCCAGTCCCTGGGCCACCATATCGCCAACGATGCGGTGCGTGACTGGGTGCTGGGCAACCGGGATGGCGACACCAGCTTCCAGTCCACCCCCTACGACGTGAGCATCCTGGGCGACTACAACATCGGCGGCGATGCCTGGGCCTCCCGCACCCTGCTGGAGGAGATGGGCCTGCGCGTCATCGCCCAGTGGTCCGGCGACGGCACATTGGCGGAGATGGAGAACACCCCCAAGGCCAAGCTGAATCTGCTGCACTGCTACCGCTCCATGAACTACATCTCCCGCCACATGGAAGAGAAGTACGGGATTCCCTGGATGGAATACAACTTCTTCGGTCCCACCAAGATCGCCGAGTCCCTGCGCAGGATCGCCGGATTCTTCGACGACAAGATCAAGGAAGGCGCCGAGCGCGTGATCGAGAAATACAAGGCCGAATACGAGGCGGTGATCGCCAAGTACAGGCCCCGCCTGCAAGGCAAGCGGGTGATGCTCTATGTGGGGGGTCTGCGCCCGCGCCATGTGATCGGCGCTTATGAAGATCTGGGGATGGAGGTGGTTGGCACCGGTTACGAGTTCGGCCACAACGACGACTACGACCGCACCATCAAGGATATGGGTAACGCCACCCTGATCTATGACGACGTGACCGGTTACGAGTTCGAGGAATTCGTCAAAAGGGTCAAGCCCGACCTGATCGGCTCCGGCATCAAGGAAAAGTACATCTTCCAGAAGATGGGCATCCCCTTCCGCCAGATGCACTCCTGGGATTATTCGGGTCCCTACCACGGCTACGACGGCTTCGCCATCTTCGCCCGCGACATGGACATGACCCTGAACAATCCCTGCTGGGGCAAGCTCCAGGCGCCCTGGATGAAACCCATGGAAGCGGTGGCCGCCGCCTGATGTAGGGCGGCCTTCAGGCCGCCAACCCCCTGGGGCGTCCAAGCGGCCTGAAGGCCGCCCTACGGGGGTGATCGAAACCCTTTATTCACCTAGCCCGCCAGTCCACGAATGAGTGGCGCGGGAGGAGAACCGTCATGAGTCAGATAGTCGAAGAGATCAAACCCAGCTACCCCCTGTTCCGGCAGGAGGAATACAAGGAGACGCTGAAGAACAAACAGGAGCTGTTCGAAGAACGTGCCCCCCAGGTGAAGATCGACGAGATCTTCCACTGGACCACCACCCAGGAATACCAGGACCTCAACTTCAAGCGAGAGGCACTGACCGTCAACCCGGCCAAGGCCTGTCAGCCCCTGGGCGCCGTCCTCTGCGCCCTGGGCTTTGAAAAGACCCTGCCCTATGTGCATGGCTCGCAGGGCTGCGTGGCCTACTTCCGCTCCTATTTCAACCGCCACTTCAAGGAGCCGGTGGCCTGCGTCTCCGACTCCATGACCGAAGACGCGGCCGTGTTCGGCGGCCAGAAAAACATGTTCGACGGCCTGGCCAATGCCCTGGCGCTGTACAAGCCGGAGATGATCGCCGTCTCCACTACCTGCATGGCCGAGGTCATAGGTGACGACCTCAACGCCTTCATCAGCAACACCAAGAAGGAAGGCCACATCCCCCAGGACTTCCCGGTCCCCTTCGCCCATACCCCGAGTTTCGTGGGTTCCCACACCACGGGCTGGGACAACATGTTCGAAGGCATCGCCCGCTACTTCACCCTCAATCACATGGAAGACAAGGCGGTGGGCAAGAACGGCAAGATCAACATCGTGCCGGGCTTCGAGACCTACCTGGGCAACTACCGGGTCATGCGCCGGATGCTGGAGGAGATGGGCGTCGAGTACAGCCTGCTGAGCGACCCCACGGAGGTGCTGGACACCCCCGCCGACGGTGAATTCCGTATGTACGCCGGCGGGACCGCCATCAATGAGGTCAAGGATGCCCCCAACGCCATCGACACCCTGCTGTTGCAGCCCTGGCAGTTGGTCAAGACCAAGAAGTATGTGGAGACCACCTGGCACCACCCGGTCAGCAAGATCGACATCCCCATGGGACTGGAGTGGACCGACAACTTCCTGATGAAGGTCTCCGAACTGACCGGCAAGCCGATCCCCGACTCCCTGGCCAAGGAACGCGGCCGCCTGGTGGACATGATGACCGACAGCCACGCCTGGCTGCATGGCAAGAAGTTCGCCCTCTGGGGCGATGCCGACTTCGTCCTGGGCATGACCCAGTTCCTGCTGGAACTGGGGGCCGAACCCACCCACATCCTCTGCCAGTCCGCCAATAAGCGCTGGAAGAAGGAGGTGGAATCGCTCCTGGCCGCCTCGCCCTTCGGCAAGAACGGCAAGGTCCATACCGGCGCCGACCTCTGGCACATGCGCTCGCTCTGCTTCACGGACAAGCCGGACTTCATGATCGGCAACTCCTACGGCAAGTTCATCCAGCGCGACACCCTGCACAAGGGCAAGGAGTCCGAGGTGCCCCTGATCCGCATCGGCTTCCCGATCTTCGACCGTCACCACATGCACCGTGACACCACACTGGGCTACGAGGGCGCCATGTACATCCTCAAGACCCTGGTCAACAACGTGCTGGAACGGCTCGACGAAGAGACCCGGCTCATGGGCGTCACCGACTACAACTACGACCTGGTGCGTTAGCCGAACCGCCGGCGGCGTTCCGGCGCCGCCGGCACATGTCCGCATGAATGCGGACCTACCGAGGTAACAACCATGCCCAACGTGATGATTCGAGTGAAAGACAACGGCGGCCTCCTCTTCTACATCGCCAAGAAGGACCAGGAAGAGGAGATCGCCAGCGTCGAACGGGACACGGAGACGGAATGGGGCGGTGAGATCGAGCTGACCGATGGTTCGAAATATTACATCGACCCCATCAGCCCCCGGCCTGTGTTCCCCACAACCTTGCGCTTCAAACGCGCTGAATAACCATCGAAGGAGACCCACCATGGCCCTAGCCATCGTTAGATCCATCTGCACCGCCTGTGGCGACTGCGAACCCCTGTGCCCCACCAAATCCATCAAGCCCTTCAAGGGCGTCTACAAAATCGAGGCGGAGACCTGCACCGAATGCGAAGGCGAGTCTGACTCCCCCCAGTGCCTTGCCGCCTGTATGGAGGACGACTGCATCGTCCCCGCCTGATGGGGGTGATTAATCGTTCCCACGCTCCAGCGTGGGAATGCCGCCAGCGACGCTCCAGCGTCGCGAGTTGCGGCCTCAGCGGATTCCGGGACGCTGGAGCGTCCAGAGATGCGTTCCCACGCAGGAGCGTGGGAACGATCAAATAAGCGAGACCATCATGAACAGCCTAACCCCGACCGGGGTCGACATGCCCCACAGCATCCGGGTCGCCTGCGCCTCCAATCAGGAGGGGCTACTGGATGGCCACTTCGGCTCCTGCCTCCGCTTCCTGATCTATCAGGTCTCCGCCGGCGAGAGCCGCCTGATCGCCATCCGCCCGGTCGATGAGGCAGCGGCCGGTGATGACAAAAACGTCTATCGCGTCTCCCTGATCGCCGATTGCCAGCTCCTCTTCGTCGTCTCCATCGGCGGCCCGGCGGCGGCCAAGGTCATCCGGGCCGGGGTCCATCCCATCAAACGGCTCAATGCCGCCCCCGCCGATGCGGAAATGGAGGCCCTGAGCAAGGCGATAGGCCGGAACGCGCCACCCTGGCTGGCCAAGGCCATGGGCCAGACCCCGGAGGAACGGATTCGTTTCCAGCGGGAGGAGGACGCCGCGTGATTACGTCCGAACGCCTGCAAGGCATTGCCGGCATCAGCCCTGATGCCGGCATCGCCGGGCTCGAAGCCGATCTGAGGCGGCTGGCCGGGCTCGACTTCAAATGGGTGCTGACCCGCGGCAACTGGCACCGCCTGGGCGGGGTGGTGGATGCCGCCCATCGTCCGGTAGACAACAACATCGCCCAGTGGGCGGAGCGCGAATCGGGCGGCAATCTGGATGAACTCATCGCCCGCCACGGGGACAAGGGCTATCTCGCCACCCGCCTCGCCGGCCAATCCCACTACTTCACTGCCGTACAGGGCGACAACCCGGAGGATTTCCTCCAACTGGAGATCGAGGAATTGCAGGAGGTCATCGACCGCCCCCTGTTCGATCCCGAGTGGCCGCCCGAGAGCCTGGAGGAACTCATCGATCCCCCGGAACACCCCCGGCTCGACCCCGAGCCCATCGGCAGGCCCTGTTACCTGTTCCGGCGCTTGACCCCAGTGGCCGGGCTTGTTGACGAGGCGGCCCAGGAGAACCGCGCCCTGGCCAATCTGCGGCGCTTCCTCGATGACTGGCACCAGAGCAGCGCCTTCGAGGGCGAACCCTTCTGCCGCCATTGGGTGCTGGCGTTGCGGGAATATCTGGACAGCGACGGTGAACGGCGCCTCAGCGCCAGGCCACTCAGCACCTTTGCCGGCAAGCCGCCGGAACTGCCGCCGGGCGAAACCCTCCAGGGCGCGGAACTGGCCAACGCCATCCACGGCTACGACCGCCGGTTTGGCTACCCCTTCGCCTGGTATTTCGCCCTGGTGAGCAGCAAAGGCAGCAACTTCCCCCTGGCCGAGGCCGTGCTGCGCGACCAGATGGGCGCCTATGATTATCTTCCCGCCAGGGATCTCAGGGTCCTGCGCCGCTGGGAAGAGTGGCCTTACGGGGTTTGACGGCGGGCGGGAAAACGCTGCCACTGTTTTTTAAAGGGTTATCGCCGGCCGGTCCTGGGCTAATTTCAAAGACGAGAGTCCATGATGAGACAACCCCAGTGGGAGACAGCGGATATGAACGAAAAAGTCGTTTCGGAAAAAACGGCCTTCCCCTTTGCCCCATTCGGCTGGGACAGGGATGAGGTGACTCGCGCGGCCGCAGAGGAAGGCATCGAGTTGAACGAGGACCACCTTCAGGTGGTGAAGGCCTTGCAGGAGTACTTCTCCAAGCATGACAAGCCGGAGATGAACATGCGCGAACTCCATGACGCCCTGGACGAGAAGTTCCATCACAAGGGCGGAATGCGATATCTCTACAAGCTGTTGCCCGGAGGACCCGTGGCGCAGGGTTGCCGGCTCGCGGGGCTGCCGGCCCCCGCCGGAGCCCTGGATCGCTCCTTCGGCAGCGTGCAGTAGGGGGTTGCCCCGTGAAAATTGCGAACCCAGGGTTCTGATTTTCTTATAGCGCGTTTTCCAGCCGCGTGACCGCCGGGGCCTTGGCGCCCATGCGCTCAGCGGCACATGGGTCTTGCCAGAAAAAACAGCCGCAGAACGTTTGCCCATCGCTGCCTATTACACCCTTGCTGCCTCAGTCGTTCACAGGGAGAGCCTCCCAACCCCAGTTTCGATGCCGCACTATCCTATTCCTGTCGTATTACTGGCGCGCTTGGCTGTCGATCAGGGACATCAAAGGACTGGGAGGTAAATGCTCATCAGCGCCCTGCGCCACGCAGTCCATCTGACCCAGCAGGGCTCACCCGCCTTTGGCTTGGTTCTGGACATACTGGACAAAGACGCCTATTCGCTTGCTCGACTTACGGTAAACTTTAGCCATGCTCACTCACGGGAAGAAAACCTCATGCACCAAATCAACATGCACGAAGCCAAAAGCACGCTCTCATTGCTGGTGGAAGAGGCGCTGTCGGGCGAGGAGGTGGTAATTGCCAAATCGGGTGATCCTGTCGTCCGGCTTGTACCTTATCGTGAGCGCATAGAACCGCGCCGCCCGGGCCGCTGGCGTGGCAGGGTCTGGATAGCGAAAGATTTCGACGAAACGCCCAGGGAAATAGTAGATGCCTTTGAGGGCAAGGAGTGAGGCTGCTTCTCGATACCCATGCCCTGCTCTGGTGGCTTGCGGATGATTCTCGCCTCAAGCCGGAAGCCAGGGAACAGATTGCACATCCCAGTAACCTTGTCCATGTAAGTGCCGCCACGGTATGGGAAGTGGGAATCAAGCAGCAATTGGGAAAGCTGAAAGCTCCTGAGCATCTGGTTGACATAATCCAGGAAGAGGGGTTCGAAACGCTCGCCATCACTGCCGCCCATGCCCATGAGGCCGCAAGATTGCCGATGCACCATCGAGACCCCTTTGGCCGAATGTTGATTGCCCAAGCACGCATGGAAGGCCTGGAACTCATGACGCACGACGAAGTAATTCAGGCCTACGAGGCCGATGTGCTGCCGTTATGACGGCAGGGTACGGGAAAACGCTTTTTGCACCCCATTCGCGCTGTATCTTTTCCACAACAAAACAACACCCCGTAACTTTTTTCGCTAAAAGCTGTTGCGCATCGAAAAAAAGGGGGCTAGTATTCAATCCGCGTGTAGCGCTTTTCCCTAAAGTCAAACTTTTTGAGGTTTACTAAATGAACAAGAAGCTTCTTTCCCTGGCAGTAGCCGCAGCCTTCGCAGCCCCCATGGCAGTGCAGGCCTCCGAAATGTCCGTTTATGGCGTGGCCAATGTCGCCCTGACCAATATCAATCCAGATGCAGGCAACAATGCTGGCGCTGACTACTGGGATCTCGTTTCCGGCGCATCCCGTCTGGGCGTCAAGGGTTCCGAAGACCTGGGCAACGGCCTGAAGGCCATCTATAAGATGGAATTCCAGGTCCGTATGACCGATGCCAACGGCAATAATAACATCCGTGACAACGATGCAGGCACCCTGAGCCAGCGTAATACCTACGTCGGCCTGGCCGGCGACTGGGGTACCTTCCTGATGGGTCGTCATGACACCCCCCTGAAGATCTCCACCGGTGCCCTTGATCTGTTCGGCGACACCATCGCCGACTACAATCAAGGCGGTGCCTTGGCAGCTCAGCCCGTAGACGGCCTTGAGTCCGGTTCTGGCATGGCCGGCCTGGGCTTTATTGATGCCCGTGCTGACAATGCCGTCGCTTATGTTTCCCCCAACATGAACGGTTTCACCCTGGCTGGCGCCATCGTTCCTGCCGGCAACAGCACCGTGTTCGGCGTTGATAGCAACGCAGCCGACGGTCTCGACGAGGCCGTTTCCCTGGCAGCCATGTACAGCAACGGCCCCTTCTACGCCTCGCTGGCCTATGAGACCTATACCACCGCTGCCATCAACTTGGCTACCGTTGGATCGCTGGACATCGTTCGCGCCGGCCTGGGCTACACCGCCAACAACTTCCATGTTGGCTTTGTGTATGAAAATGAGGATGCCAGTGCAGCCAATGTTGACGTCGATGTGTGGCAGTTGAACGCTTCCTACGCCTTCGGCAACAATGTCATCAAGGCAGCCTATGGCGAACGTGACGCTGGCACGGGCTGGGCCGCTAGCTTCCGTGATGACGCCGACCAGTTCAGCGTTGGTATCGACCACAACTTCAGCAAGAAGACCAAGGCCTATGCCGTTTACACTGATGTAGACAGCGCCTCCGTTGGCGAAGACTGGTCCGGCCTCTCTGTTGGCCTGTCCACCAACTTCTAAGCTGACCTTCTCCTCACGGAGACCGAACGGGGCCCTTGTGGCCCCGTTTTTTATTTCTATAGCCACAACAGTATTTAAGGGCACATGGGTAAACATATCCCTAAGAGCAGGCTTGACCAGCAAGATGCGCATCTGGAACTCAGAAAAGCATTTGCTCAGGCCTCGGATTTATTTCAGAGGGGATATTTGAAGGAGGCGGATCAACTTTGTCTCCGGATGTTAAAGAAATTACCTGGCCTTCCCGATATTATCCACTTTAGGGGGGTAATCGCCTGTCAGTCAGGGGAGCCGAAGAGGGGTGTGAAGTTGATAGCGGAAGCTGTAGCGGCTGATCCCAACAATGCAGATTATCGAGTCAACCTCGGCAACGCTTATCGTGAAATAGGTCTGCGGGAGGAGGCGATTCGCCATTTTCGAACCGCGCTACGTTTGCGTCAGGACATGCCGGAGCTCCACAACAGTCTGGGCGTACTGTACAAGGAAAATGATGAGTTCAGTCTTGCTGAATTGGAATTTAGGGAAGCCATCCGGCTAAAACCCCATTTTCCACATGCCCAGTATAATCTCGCCCAACTGTATCTCTCCCAAGGAGATAAGGGTAAGGCGCTAGAACAACTCCAGGCAGCCATTCGCAGCGATCCAGTATACACCGACGCCTACCTCGCCATGGCCAGAATCTATAAGGACATGAGCATTGCGGAAAAGGCATATCCACTTTACCAGGAATTAGTTACCAATAACCCTGGGGACTGGAGCGTCATGATGGAGTATGCCGTTGTCCTGCAACAGATGGGACGCATTGAAGAATCGCTGGGAATTGCACGCAAAGCCTATGATCAGGCCCCCGGAGATAATGAGAATGCTTGTATTGCGATAGGGAACGCACTTCAGCTCGCGGGAAAACACGAGGAAGCATTGATATATTTCCGTAAGGCATTGGAAATCAACCCTAACGCACTGTCTGTCTACGGCGCCATAGCCAGCTCTAGGAAGTTCACGGGCTCCGAAGTCGAAATTGCTGAAATAAAAAGGTCGCTGGAATGCCAGAATCTGGACGAAAAAACCCGCTCAGCCCTCCATTTTGCCTTGGGCAAAGTCTATAACGATTGCAGACTTTATGATGATGCCTTTCGGCACTACCTTGAGGGAAATGGCCTCAGGCGCCAGTTGGCTCCATATGCTTCAGAAGAAACCGAAGTTCATTTCACTCGCCTAATCAATTTCTTCAATAAAGACTTCTTCACTGATCGATCCTACTCAGGACTCAACTCGGACCTGCCCATTTTTATCCTGGGAATGCCCCGTAGCGGCACCTCGCTGACGGAACAAATCATCTCCAGCCATCCCCAGGTCTTTGGCGCCGGAGAATTGGGCGACTTCGCTCGTATTCGGGCGCATCTAACCCATCTTGCAGGGGAGAATGCCTCCTTCCCTGAATCTATCCTTCAGCTAAGTTCGGATATTCTCACGGCGGTCACAAATCGCTTCCTGAAAAATCTACGTGACTTGGCACCCGACGCAAAACATATCACGGATAAAATGCCCCACAACTTTCTAAATCTGGGGCTCATCGCCTATTTGCTCCCTAACGCCAAAATCATTCATTGCAAACGGAATCCATTGGACAATTGCTTGTCGATTTTTTTCCAGAATTTCGAGGCAGAGCACCCCTATAAATCGGATTTGCACGATCTCGGCCTCTATTACCGCCAATACCATCGCCTGATGGCCCATTGGCATGAAGTGCTGCCATCCCGAATATTCGACCTGCAATATGAAGATCTGGTGGAAAATCAGGAAGCAGTGAGCCGGAAGCTGATTGAGTTTTGCGGACTTGATTGGAACGACGCCTGCCTAGACTTCCATAAATCCGAACGTGCGGTCCGAACCGCAAGTCAATGGCAGGTGCGTCAGCCCATATACAAAACCTCGACAGATCAGTGGAGGAGATATGAGAAGCACATCGCCCCCCTGATCCACACGTTGTGCTCATTGACCGAAAGCTTCTAAATAGCCCTGATCAGGGCCGAATCCGCGAACTAAATACAGGGCATCTCTAAAAATTCAAGTTTCTAAGCCAGGCAAGGCGCGAGCAAAAAATGCGACGCGCATATGACAGATATGTAAGGAGTAATTTCTTTGAGCAACACGCCATGGCAACGAAAATTGGATTTTTAGAGGTTCCCGAAACATATTCGGAAAACGTATTTGGGGTACGAGCTACGATTATTTCTGGCCGGGGTTGGTATCCGGCCCAAAATTCTGGCAAAGCCAGTAGTTAAATTGTGCAAGTACTCTGATCCATCTTGCCTAGGATTCTGATGAGCGGGTCAAGCTGAATCCCATAACGCTGCCACAGATCTACCGAATCCCCGTATATTTTTTTTCGTACCTGCGTCACGCTGGCGGTCTTCACTGTACGTGCAGAGGTGTGGAATTGCAGACAACCTTCCTCCCATGGCAGTTCACAGAATTGTACTAGACGACGGGATATTCCTTCCTGATCTGCGATTATGTCTTCATAATTTACTTCGTGGACAAAACTTTCAGGCAAGACTTGGCGCCAGTGCTCCAATAGATCGCGATATAGCAGGTAGTATTCACCCAGTTCCTCCAGATCGTAGGCATATTTATGAAGGGACCTAAAGTCCTGCTTAAAAATGGAAAGACAGGTGTCAATAGAATTCCGGCGACAGTGAATAACTTTGGCCCTTGGCAGCATTAGCCAAATCATGCCCAGGTAGAGAAAGTTATGCGGCATTTTGTCGGTAATATATTTACTATCCGCTGATTTCTCGCGAAGGGCGCAGAGATATTGATTGGAAAGTTCTGAGAAGTCACTGTTAGTAAACTGGGTGACTGGGTCTGGATACTTGTGTCCGAGTTCTGACTTACATTTGCTAGTAATCAACAAGGAAAGATCAGGCAGTTCACCCGCACCATATACCTGCGAATGGCTGGAGATTATTTGTTCAATAAGGGTGGTGCCAGAGCGTGGCATTCCAATGATGAATATTGGCGCCTCATCTTGAATCCCAGTCCCCTTTCTCTGCTCAAAGTACTCGTGATTAAAGACTGACTTTATTCTGTCGAACAGGACGCGATCTTCTTCCAGGCTGTACTCATAGCTTCTCCTTTTAAGCCCATTCCCCATAGCCAAGTATCTAAAGCCCTTGACATATTCTCCCCGCCTTTCCAAGTACTTTGCATACTCGAATGGCAGGCTCTTGATCTGAAGAGATTTTGAGCCCGACAAATCCAATAGCTGCTCAATCATCCTGATATCAGTCTCAGGTAAATCAGATTTTGAGGTTTGCAGCAGCCCTGTGTAAATATCAGGCAGTGAGGGATCGATGATCTTGGCTTGTTGTAACAGGCTGTGTGCCTCGTCAAACTGTCCAAGAAATATCAGAGAATTTGCTAGCCCGGCTAATGCTTCAACATGAGTTGGGTGTAACTGGACGACTCTCCTGAAAGCTGATATAGCTTCTATATCATTGTCTGTTTCTTGTAGCGCCCGCCCAAGATTGAAATGGGCATCGGGTGATTTTGGGCTTTGTTTTACCAGTCTGCCACAGATGGTAAGCGCTTCCTTTGAGTCATCTGGGACTGCTCGGGACAGTAGAAATACTGCAAGATTATTCAGCGACTCAAAATGATTGGGGTCGAGTGTCAGCGCGAAGCGCAACTGTTCTTCTGCCTTTGCCGCTTCACCTTTGAATAGATTGAATCCGCCCAGTAAGGCAAGAGCATCTACTGATCGGGGATTGATCGACAGCGCCCGTTCGGCCATCGCGGCAGCTTCATTTTCCTTACCGTCCCGCCAAAGTGCATTGGCCAGATTGGAAAGAACAGTGGGATTGTTCTGGTTAATTTCCAGTGCCCGGCGCAGGGTAGCGAGTGCCTCATTCACACGGTTCAGCTTCAAGTAGGCCAGTCCAAGACCACTATGGTGCCATTCATTCCCCGGCTCCAATTTTACTGCTGAACGAAAGATCTCAATGGCTTCTGCCAGCTTTCCCTGCGCATCCAGATTGTTGCCCAGGTTGTAGTAGAGTTGTGGAATCCTGTCATTATTCTTAATGGCCTTACGAAACATCCGCTCGCCTTCCAGGAACCGGCCAACCCGCGAATAAATTACACCCAATAGCTGTAATGCGTTGATATTCCGAGGATCAATCTTAAGGATCCCTTGAAAAACGGCTTCTGATTTTTGTAGTTGTCCTGCTTGGAAATGCACCATTCCTTCTTGCAGCATTGCCTGGATCTTATTTTTCACTACTTTCGCCTTGCATCTTGAATAAACCCGATTGATACGGTTCGTAACTCACTTTAGTCTGGCACAGCCCTCACCATGCCGCAACGCGGCAAAAAAACGCCTTTTCAGCCCTCTTCAGTTTATCGCCACTCGGTAGCCCAGCTCTCTCGGTAAATGCCTCTGATAGCGTTCCATGAATGTAGTAGAGGCAATCCTGGCGCACAGCGTTTGGTTCGGTGGTGAGCATGGAAGGCATGAGGAGCGGGGATTACGGAATTACGGAGACAGTTTACTATGATCTGGCTAGACTATCCCGGACACATGATCTCAAATAATCATGAGAGTAAAGAAAGAGGGAATGTGATCCGATGAGTAACGAGATGAA
>MGZB01000003.1 GCA_001801995.1 Gammaproteobacteria bacterium RIFOXYD12_FULL_61_37
GGGGCGTAGCTTCACGTTCATGGGCTGGCAAAAAACTTATCCTAAAACCTCTCCTTTGCTCCTGTTGTCAACCTGTTTTTTAATGCGATCGCCCTACCGAAACTTTTGTTTTGGCTTGAACGCAAAGCGTTTTTTCAGCATAATCCCGCGCTTCCATCCTTGCCCCACCGTCTTGCGTTAGCGGGGGGCTGTTTAGCCATAAGGTGAACTATGCGTCATTATGAAATCGTTTTCCTGGTCCATCCGGACCAGAGCGAGCAGGTGCCGGGCATGATCGACCGTTACCGGTCGAGCATCGAGGGCAGCGGCGGTCGGGTCCATCGTCTTGAAGACTGGGGTCGCCGTCAGCTCGCCTATCCCATCAACAAGGTTCACAAGGCCCATTACGTGCTCATGAATATCGAGTGCGACGATGCGACCCGCAGTGAACTGGAGAGCGCTTTCCGTTTCAACGATGCGGTGCTGAGAAACCTCATCCTCAAGCGCAAGGATGCCGTTACCACCCCATCTCCCCTGGTCAGGGGTGACGATAACCGGGGTGAGTCATCCGCTGTCTCTGTCGCACGGCAAGAGACCGATGCCGATGATGATGAAGAGTAATCCGCGCAATTCGTAACGGGAGTTAACTATGTCTCGCCATTTTCGCCGTAAGAAATTCTGCCGCTTCACTGCTGAAGGCATCACCGAGATCGACTACAAGGATCTCAATCTGCTGAAGGCCTATGTCAGTGAAACCGGCAAGATCGTTCCGAGCCGCATCACGGGTACCAAGGCCAAGTACCAGCGTCAGCTGGTGACCGCCATCAAGCAGGCGCGCTTCGTGGCGTTGTTGCCCTTCTCCGATCAACATTGACCGGGATGACGCCGCGCCGGGATCTTCCCGGTTGCGGCCCATGGTGACGGAGTGATTTGAAGGATGATAGCCGCCTTCGCCATGCGAGGCCGGTTGCAGGCAGTGGTAGCGGCAACCCTGTTTGTGTTGCTGGCCCTGCTGTTTCCGCCGGCGGTGATCGCCAGCACGGCCATCGCCGCGCTGGTCACTCTGCGCTTGGGGGTCCGACCGGGTCTGGAAGTGATTTTGCTTTCCACTCTGGTTCTGGGGGTGTTGGGCATGGGGCTGTTCGGAACCCCATCCCTCGCGGGCGTTTCCCTGGTGGTATGGCTGCCGGTCTGGGTGCTGGCCGTGGTTCTGCGGTACAGCCAGTCCTTGTCTCTGACGGTGCAGCTTGCGCTGTTGATGGGGCTTGTGCCTCTGGTCCTGGAGTTTTTCTTCTTCTCTGGCCCGGAGGGCTGGGGGGAGTTGCTGGGGCCGCTGAAGGAATCCCTGGAGAAATCCCAGGTGCTTCCGCCCGAGCAAATCGCCGAAGTCATGGCCTGGCTGGCGCTCTGGCTGACCGCCTTCATGGCGGGCGGCCTGTTCCTGCAAACCTGTCTCGGCCTTTTTTTGGCAAGGAGCTGGCAGGCGAAGCTGTATAATCCGGGCGGTTTTCGCGAGGAGTTTCACGCTTTGCGTGTCTCCAAGCCGTTGACCTACTCGGCGACGCTTCTTCTGCTGGCCCTGTTTCTGGCTGGTGGGGATCAGTGGCCGCTGGTGCGGGTGGCGGCGGTTGTGTTGATAGTGATCTTTTTCTTGCAGGGTCTGGCGGTCATGCATTCCCTGCTGGCCGCAAGCAAGGCGGGCGAGGGCTGGATGTTCGGTGTCTATGCCCTGTTGTTGTTCGCCTTGCCCTACATGACTATGACCTTGGCGGCGACGGGCTTCGTCGATGCCTGGTGGAATCTGCGAAAGGCCGGCCAAAAGGGGCGGCCCAATGATGCCGGCAATGCCGGTGACGATGACTGAATTGAACTCTTGGGGTTGGTACGATGGATGTGATTCTTCTGAAGAAAGTTGAAAATCTGGGCAGCCTGGGCGAGAAGGTCTCCGTGAGACCCGGCTATGGCCGCAATTTCCTGATTCCTACCGGCGCGGCCGTTTCCGCGACCGCTGGGAACGTCAAGCTGTTCGAGGAGCGCCGCGCCGAGCTGGAAAAGCAGGCCGCCGATTCCTTGCAGTCAGCCGAGCAACGCAAGGCCAAGCTGGCCGAGCTGGGCTCCGTTACCATCGCCGCCAAGGCAGGTGACGAAGGCAGGCTGTTCGGCTCGGTTGGCGCCTCTGATATCGTTGATGCTTGCGTCAAGGCTGGTGTCGAAGTGTCAAAGAAGGAAGTCCGCCTTTCCAGCGGCCCCTTCCATACCACGGGTGAGTTCGACGTGACCCTGCACCTGCACACCGATGTGAACGCCGAAATCAAGCTGCGCATCGTTCCGCAAGTCTGATCCTCGCCTCGCGCCGCCCCTCGCGTCCATTTTGCGGGGGGTGGGCGCAGCCCGTGCGCCATCGGCTTCGCCGTGGCGTATCCTGTGGCTGAATGATCTCGGACAGGTGTAGAGAAAATGCCGGTCTCACAGACAGACAGCAGTCCCCCCTATTTTGAGAATGCCGCTTCCTCCGTGGAAGACCGGCTGCGCATCCCCCCTCACTCGGTTCAGGCTGAGCAATCGGTGCTTGGCGGGCTGATGCTCGACAATTCCACCTTCGACCAGATCGCCGATCGCATCACCGAGCGGGATTTCTACCTGCGCGAGCATCAGTTGATCTTTCGCGCGGTGGATAGGCTGGCCGAGCAGGGCAAGCCCCTCGACGTGGTGACCCTCAATGGCGAGCTGGAGCGGGTAGGGGTCTCCCAGGATTGCGGGGGTCTGGCCTATCTCGGCACCCTGGCCAAGGACACCCCGAGCGCGGCCAATATTCGCGCCTACGCCGACATCGTTCGCGAGCACTCGGTCAAGCGGCAACTGATCCGGGTCGGCACGGGGATTGCCGACAGCGGTTTCAACCCGGAGGGGCGCAACGGCACGGAATTGTTGGATGAAGCCGAGCGCAAGGTCTTCGAGATCGCCGAGCAGCGATCCAAGGGCGAGCGCGGCTTTCAACCCCTCTCCAAGCTGCTGAGCACCGCCGTCGATCGCATCGAGACCCTGTTCGAGCAGGACGACCCCATCACCGGCGTCAGTACCGGATTCGTCGATTTTGACCACAAGACCTCCGGCATGCAGCCGGGCGATCTGATCATCATTGCCGGGCGCCCGAGCATGGGTAAGGCGCAGCCCCTCGATGCACGGGTCCGTAAGCGCCACGGCTGGATCAGTATGGGCGAGCTGGCGCCGGGTGATGAACTGGCCTCGGTGGACGGCGCCCCCTCTGCGGTAACGGGGATCTTTCCGCAGGGCATTAGGCAGGTCTATCGCGTCCGTTTCTCCGATGGCCGGAGCACCGAGTGCTGCGCGGAGCATCTGTGGCGTGTGCATTATCGGGAGTGGCGGGAAGCGAGGGTGTTGCGTACCGATCAGGTGATGGCGATGCTAGTGCGGGTGCGCTACCGAGGCCGCCTCTGGATCGAACCACACAACGGTGAATTCGGTCACGATCAGCCACTGCCGCTCGATCCCTGGCTACTCGGGGCGCTGCTCGGCGATGGCAGTTTGTCGGGCACCTCCTTACGTTTCTCCACGGCCTCGACCGAGATGCTTGAGCGTGTACGGGCACGGGTGGGCGACGCCATGACGGTGACCCATGCCGGCGCTTATGACTACCGCATCGTGCGCGATGACCGGGGGCATGCGCCGGGCCTGGCGGGCAGTCAGCCCAACCGGATACGGCAGGCCCTTGAAACGCTTGGACTCTGGGGCCTGGGCAGCGAAAGCAAGTTCGTTCCGCGCATCTTCCTGGAGGCGCGACGGGATGTCAGGCTGGACCTCCTGAGGGGGCTGCTCGATACCGACGGCTGGGTGGAGCGCTGGGGCAGTATTCGCCTGTCAACGGCCAGCCGGCAATTGGCCGAGGATGTCTCCGAACTGGTGCGTTCGCTCGGCGGCTGGTGCTCGATCAATGAAAAACAACCCCATTTCAGCGGTAGCGATGGCGTTCGCCGTCCCGGAAGGCTGGCCTACGTCTGTCACATCAGCCACCCGGAGCCCAGTTCCCTGCTCCTGCTGTCGGACAAGCAGGCGCGTTTGTCCGGCTACCGGCGGCGGGAGAAACGGATCACCTTCGCCGCCATCGAGCCTTCGCGGCAGGCCCCCTGCCAGTGCATTGCCGTCAGCCATCCGAGCCGGCTCTATATCACCGACCATGACGTGGTCACCCACAATACCGCCTTCGCCATGAACATCGCCGAGAACGTTTCCATCAAGGTGCAGCGGCCGGTGGCCGTGTTCAGCATGGAAATGCCGGGCGAATCCCTGGCCATGCGCATGATGTCCTCCCTGGGTCGCATCGACCAGCACCGGGTCCGCACCGGCCGTTTGGAGGACGACGAGTGGCCGAGGCTGACCTCGGCGATCAATCTGCTCTCCAACGCCAGCATGTTCATCGACGATACCCCGGCCCTGACCCCGACTGAGCTGCGCGCCCGCGCCCGCCGCCTGAAGCGGGAGCAGAAGGATCTGGCCCTGATCGTCATCGACTATTTGCAGCTCATGCAGGCCCCCGGCGCCGCCGAGACCCGCGCCAACGAGGTCTCGGCCATCTCCCGCTCCCTCAAGGCCCTGGCCAAGGAGTTGAGCGTGCCGGTGGTGGCCCTCTCCCAGCTCAATCGCGGCCTGGAGCAGCGCACCAACAAGCGCCCGATCATGTCGGACCTCCGCGAATCGGGCTCCATCGAGCAGGACGCGGACCTGGTGGTCTTCCTCTACCGCGATGAATACTACAACCCGGAGAGTCAGGACAAAGGCGTGGCCGAGGTGATCATCAGCAAGCAGCGCAACGGACCCACCGGCACTGTCCGCATGTCCTTCCAGGGCCAGTACACCCTGTTCGCGGACCTGATGGAGAACGCGGGCTACGGGGACAATTACTGATGGATTTCACTCCGGTCGCCCGGATCAACCTCTCGGCCTTGCGGCACAATCTGAAGATGGCTTGCCAGTCGGCTCCCGCCAGCCAGGTGTTCGCCGTCATCAAGGCAAATGCCTATGGTCACGGCGCGGTCGTGGCCGCCCGCGCCCTGGACCAGGCCCACGGCTTTGCCGTGGCCCGCGTGGCGGAGGCTTTGGCCTTGCGTGCGGCTGGGGTGGGCAAGCCCATTCTGGTGATGGGCGGGGCCTACGACCTCGAATCGATCCAGCAGGCCGCCGGGCAGCGGCTGACCCTGGTGATCCATCAATTCTGGCAGCTCGATCTGCTGCGTTCTATGAAGCCGGCAAGCCCCATCGGCTGCGTCATCAAGGTCGATTCGGGCATGCATCGCCTGGGCTTCGCCCCCGAGGAGGTGGAGGAGGCCCTGCGGCAACTGGCGGCCCTGGGACTGGCCGGCGAACGCCCCCGGCTGATGACCCACCTGGCCAACGCCGACGACCGCCATGATCTTGCGACCGGAGACCAGTTGAGCCTCTTCAGGACCTTGGTGGATCGCTTCGGCGCGGAATGCAGCCTGGCCAACTCGGCTGTCGTCATGGGATGGCCCCAATGGCAGGGCGATTGGGTCAGGCCGGGGATCATGCTCTACGGCGTTTCACCCTTCATCGGCTCGACCGGCGGCGAGTTGGGCCTGCGCCCAGCCATGAACCTGGAGGCCCGTCTCATTTCCGTCAAACCCTATCCCAAAGGGGCCAGGATCGGTTACGGCGGCACCTGGGAGTGTCCCGAGGCAATGCCTGTCGGGGTCGCCGGCATCGGCTACGGTGACGGCTATCCGCGCCATGCCCGTTCCGGCACACCGGTGCTGGTCGAAGGCGCCCCGGTCCCCCTCATCGGCCGTGTCTCCATGGACATGATCGCCCTCGATCTGCGTTCCCTGCCCGGCGCCAAGGTGGGCGACAAAGTGACCCTCTGGGGCGAGGGATTGCCTGCCGAGCGGGTGGCGGAATCCTCCGGCACCATCGCCTATCAACTCTTTTGCGGCGTGACCGGCCGGGTCCGCCGCGAAGTCGTCGAAGATGGCTAAGGCCAAGACCCTCTATGTCTGTTCCGCCTGCGGCGGGACCAGCCCCAAATGGGCCGGGCAATGCCCCGACTGCAAGGCCTGGAATTCCCTGGTGGAGTCCATCGCCGAGGCGCCGCCCGTCAATCGTTTCTCCGGTTACGCCGGCGCCGCCGGTGAACAGGGGATCATCGAGCTGGCCTCGGTCCAACTGGAACCGGAGCAGAAGGCCTCGACCGGTATCGGCGAACTCGACCGGGTGCTGGGCGGGGGGCTGGTCCCCGGTTCCGTGATCCTGCTGGGGGGCGACCCCGGCATCGGCAAATCGACCCTGCTGACCCAGACTCTGGGCCTGCTGAGCCAGCAAATGTCCTGCCTCTATGTCAGCGGTGAGGAGTCCCCGCGCCAGATCGGCCTGCGGGCGCAACGCCTGGAGCTGAACTGCGACCGCTTCCATCTCCTGCCCGAGACCAACGTGGAGCGGATGCTGGCGATCGCGTCCCATTCGAACCCCGATGTGATGGTGATCGACTCCATCCAGACGGTCTACACCGACCTGCTCCAATCCGCCCCCGGCTCCGTGGCCCAGGTGCGTGAGAGCGCCGCCCAACTGGTGCGCTACGCCAAGCGCAGCGGCGCCGCCATCGTCCTGGTCGGCCATGTGACCAAGGAGGGCGCCCTGGCCGGCCCCCGCGTCCTGGAGCATATGGTGGACACCGTGCTCTATTTCGAGGGGGAGCAGGGCAGCCGTTTCCGCCTGATCCGCACCATCAAGAACCGCTACGGCGCCGTCAACGAACTGGGCGTCTTCGCCATGACCGACCGGGGCCTGCGCGAGGTCAGCAACCCCTCGGCCATCTTCCTCTCCGGCCACAAGACGGCCGTGCCCGGCAGCGTGGTCATGGTGACCCGCGAGGGCAGCCGACCCCTGCTGCTGGAGGTCCAGGCCCTGGTGGACGAGAGCCGCCTGGGCAACCCGCGCCGCCTCTGCGTCGGCCTGGAGCAGAATCGATTGTCCATGCTGTTGGCGGTGATGCACCGCCATGCCGGGGTCGTCATGTACGACCAGGATGTTTTCGTCAACGTCGTCGGCGGCGTGCGCATCTCCGAGACCGCCGCCGATCTGCCCGTGCTGCTGGCGGTGCTGTCGAGCCTCAAGGACCGCCCGGTCCCCCAGGGCACCGCCGTCTTCGGCGAGGTCGGCCTCGCGGGCGAGATCCGCCCCGTCCCCAACGGCCCCGACCGCCTGCGCGAGGCCGCCAAACACGGCTTCAAGCGCGTCATCGCCCCCAAACAGAACCTATCCCGCAAGGACGCCGAGGGGATCGAACTCATCGGCGTTGAGCGGCTCGATGAGGCGTTGGAGCATGCCTTTGGCTGAGATGCCTACGATCCAACGCCGTTGTCGCTGCTTCCGCTCGCTGCGTTGCATTTTCCTCTGCATGTCCGGCTGGCTGATGGTCGCCTTGCTTTTGGCGGGCTGCTCCCGCCAGCCCCGGCTCAATCAGTTCGAGGGGCTTGCCCAGGGGACCAGTTACCACGTCAGTTGGTGGGCTGTATCACCGGTCGATGAAGTGGTCCTGGAGCGGGCGGTGGTGGAGGAGTTTGCCCGCATCGACGGGCAGATCTCCAGCTACCGGGATGATTCGGTGCTTTCGCGCTTTTCCGCCAACGACGCCACCGGTCCCCAGACGGTGGGGGAGGAGATCGTCTCCCTGGTGGAGCGGGCGCGAGCGGTGAGCCAGGCCAGTGACGGTTGCTACGATATTACTGTGAAGCCTCTGTTTGACCTTTGGGGATTCATGGGAGACCAACTCACCCCGCCGGGCGAGGCGGCCCTGCGCCAGACGCTGGCGAGCGTCGGCATGGCGCGGCTCGAAACCCTCGACGCTACCCGCTTGCGCAAGGCGTTACCGGGCCTTCGCGTCGATCTCTCCTCCATCGGTCAAGGCTACTCCGTGGGGCGGATCGCCGGGTTGCTGCAACGGCAGGGCATCAACAACTATCTGGTGGAGATCGGCGGCGAGCTTCAGACCCAGGGCCGCAAGCCGGACGGCACTCCCTGGCGGGTGGCGGTGGAAAAGCCCTTGCCTGGCGAGCGGCAGGTCCACAAGATCATCATCCTTGACCGGGATGAACTCCTCTCGGTGATGACCTCGGGCACTTATCGCCATTATTTCGATTATCAGGGCAGGCGCTACAGCCACATCCTCGATGCCCGCACGGGCAAACCGGTGGAACACAAGACCGTTCTGGTCACCGTGCTCCACCCCGATCCCACCCAAGCCGATGCCTGGTCCACCGCGCTCCTCTGTCTGGGCCGCGAGGCGGGACTGCCCGTGGCCGATCGCTTCGGCATCGCGGCCCTGTTCATCGAAGAAGAAGGAGATGCCGGGCTTGCCGAGTCCTTCAGTCCGTCCCTCTCACGGCTCAAGGGTGTGGAGATGCGCTGACCAAGCTGGGGGGCCTTTCCCTCGGTACAGTCACTGCCCGTGCGTTTTTATTTTACGAATTGATTTCACGCGGCCTGGAGGCTATCCTTACGCGCTCATTTTGGTGGTCCGCGAGGCAGGCTGGAGAATCTGATGCGAAAACCCTTGGTTGCCGGTAACTGGAAGATGAATGGCTCCATCGACAGCGTCAAGGCGTTGATCGAAGGCATCAAGGCGGGTGTCGGCGAAGTCAAGAATACCTCTGTTGCCGTATGCGCTCCCGCCATCTTCATCCCCCAGGTGCAGGCAGGGCTCCAGGGTAGCGCTGTTGCCTGGGGCGGCCAGGATCTGTCGGTTCATGCCTCCGGTGCCTACACTGGCGAGACCGCTGCCTCCATGTTGCTCGACTTCGGCTGCAAGTACGTCATCGTGGGCCATTCCGAACGCCGCACCTATCACGGCGAGACGGATGAGTTGGTGGCCGACAAGCTGGAAGCCGCTCGCGAGGCGGGTCTGGTGCCGATATTTTGCATCGGTGAAACCCTTGATGAGCGTGAGCAGGGGATCACCGAGCAGGTGGTAGCACGGCAGATCAGTGCCGTGATCAATAAGTATGGTGTCGCCGCGCTGAGTGACAGCGTAATTGCCTACGAACCCGTTTGGGCGATCGGCACCGGCAGGACGGCCTCTCCGGAGCAGGCACAGGAAGTGCATGCCTTCATCCGCGGCCTGGTTGCGAAGGAGAGTATCGAAGTCGCCGGGAGGATTCTGATCCTTTACGGCGGCAGCATGAAGCCCGACAATGCGGCCGAGTTGATGGCCAAGCCTGATATCGACGGCGGTCTCATTGGTGGCGCTTCCCTCAAGGCGTCGGATTTTCTCGCCATCTGCACGGCAGGCGGCTGAGTTCGGTTTTAATTAGATGCAAACGATTCTTACGGTAGTTCATTTATTTCTGGCGATCGGCCTGGTGGGTCTGGTCCTGATGCAGCATGGCAAGGGCGCCGATGCCGGCGCTGCCTTCGGCAGCGGCGCATCGGGCACGGTTTTTGGCGCGCGCGGCGCGGCTAATTTCCTCTCCCGCACCACGGCGATCCTGGCCATGCTGTTCTTTATCACCAGCATCGCCCTGGGATATTTCGCCATGGAGAAGAAAGGCACCCAGGCCGATTTAATGCGGCAGGTCGATGGGCAGGCAGTGGCCCCCAGCGAGCCCAAAAAACCGGCTGTCCCGGCCGAGGATGCCGATGTGCCCCAGATCCCTGCGGGTGACAAGGCTGCTCCGTCGGATGTCCCCGTTGTTCCTGCTGCCGGCGCGGCACCAGGCGCCAGTTCGAACGCCGGTGGCGCTGAAGCAGTTGCCGAAAAGTCCGAACCGGTGCAGACTTCCGCCTCCGGTACGCAAGGGACTCCAGAGGCCCCTGCGAATAAGCCGCAATAAATTTATACTGAGCATTGAAAATTGAATATTGCCGAAGTGGTGAAATTGGTAGACACGCTATCTTGAGGGGGTAGTGGCGTAAGCCGTGCCGGTTCGAGTCCGGCCTTCGGCACCATCTTTAAAACGGTATCCTGGCGATACCGTTTTTTTATGCCCTTAAAAAACGCAATAACTTATTGATATCATTAAATTTTATGACGATGCGGTGCCTTGACATAGAATTCCTGTGGTTGTTAGACTCACCCTACAATATCTGAGCTAGGTGCTGACTGGTTCACCATAGGGGCGAAACGAATGCTAGAAAACTATTTGCCCATTCTTATTTTTATCGTCGTCGCACTCGCGGTCGGCGTGGTTGTTGTCTCCTTGGGTTTTGTCCTTGGGCCCCATCGCCCCGACGCGGAAAAGTGCTCCGTCTATGAGTGCGGATTCGAGGCCTTCGAGGACTCCCGCATGAAGTTCGATGTGCGCTACTACCTGGTCGCCATCCTCTTCATTATCTTCGATCTTGAGATCGCCTTTCTCTTTCCCTGGGCTGTCGTGCTGGGCAAGATCGGCATGGCCGGCTTCATCGCTATGTTCATTTTCTTGGCGATTCTGGTTATCGGTTTCATCTACGAGTGGAAGAAGGGGGCCCTTGAATGGGAATAGAAGGTATCCTGGAAAAGGGCTGGGTCACCACTTCCGCCGACGCGCTCATCAACTGGGCTCGCACCGGTTCCATGTGGCCTATGACCTTTGGCTTGGCCTGTTGCGCCGTGGAGATGATGCAGGCGGCGGCCTCCCGCTATGACATGGACCGCTTCGGCATCGTCTTTAGGCCTAGTCCCCGTCAGTCCGACGTGATGATCGTGGCCGGCACCCTAACCAATAAGATGGCTCCCGCCTTGCGCAAGGTCTATGACCAGATGGCCGAGCCGCGCTGGGTCATCTCCATGGGCTCCTGCGCCAACGGCGGCGGCTATTACCACTATTCCTATGCCGTGGTGCGCGGCTGCGACCGTATAGTCCCGGTCGATATCTATGTGCCGGGCTGTCCGCCCACCGCCGAGGCCTTGTTGTACGGCGTCCTGCAATTGCAGGAGAAGATACGCCGTACCAGTACCATTGCGCGTCAGGAGGCCTGATCGTGATAACCCAGTCGAGCATGGACAAACGCGTGGACGATCTCGTTGCAGCCATCGAAGGGCAGTTCGAGGAAAGCGAGATCGAGTATGAGTTGAGCCGTGCCTTTGGTGAGGTGACGCTCCAGGTCGGCGCCGGTGATTGGCGTAAGGCCGCCGAGCTGCTGCGCAACCACAGGTCGTTCGACTTCGAGGAGCTGATCGACCTCTGCGGGGTTGATTACGCTACCTACGGCCAGGGGGAGTGGGATACTGCCGATGCCCCCAACAGGGGTTTCAGCCGTGGGGCCGAGCGGTCTGGTCTGGACGCCGTCGAGGTCGAGAAGCGCTTTGCCGTGGTTTGTCATCTCCTCTCCCTGAGCAAGAATGTGCGCCTGCGCCTTAAGACCTTCTGCGAGAACGATCCCCCCATGGTTGCCTCCCTGAACCCGGTCTGGAATGCGGCCAACTGGTTCGAGCGCGAGGCCTTCGATATGTACGGTGTCTTGTTCGAAGGGCATCCGGACCTGCGCCGCATTCTCACCGACTACGGCTTCGTCGGTTACCCCCTGCGCAAGGACTTCCCCCTCTCGGGCCATGTGGAGATGCGCTACGACGCCGGGAAGCAGCGCGTGGTCTACGAACCGGTAAAGATTGAGCCGCGCACCCTGGTGCCGCGCACGCTTCGTCATGACAATCGCTATGAGGGCCGCGCGGCCCCCGAATCGGAAGGCAGCGATGGCTGAGATCCGCAATTTCACCCTCAACTTCGGTCCCCAGCATCCCTCCGCCCACGGCGTGTTGCGCCTGGTGCTGGAGATGGACGGCGAGCAGATCATGCGAGCTGACCCCCATGTGGGCCTGCTCCATCGCGGGACCGAGAAGCTGGCAGAGACCAAGCCGTATAACCAAAGCATCGGCTACATGGACCGGCTCGACTACGTCTCCATGATGTGCAGCGAGCACGGCTATGTGCTGGCCATCGAAAAGTTGCTGGGTATCGAGGCACCCATCCGCGCCCTCTATATCCGCACGATGTTCGATGAGGTCACCCGCATCCTCAATCATCTGATGTGGCTTGGCACCCATGCCCTCGACATCGGCGCCATGACGGTGTTCCTCTACTGCTTCCGCGAGCGCGAGGACCTGATGGATTGCTACGAAGCAGTCTCCGGCGCCCGTATGCACGCCACCTATTACCGGCCGGGCGGCGTCTATCGCGACCTGCCCGACAACATGCCCCGCTACGAGGAGAAGGCCTCCAAGTGGCACTCCGAGGCCGAGATCCGCCGCCGCAACGATGCCCGTCATGGTTCTCTGCTCGATTTTCTTGAGAATTTCTGCGAACGCTTCGACAAGTACGTCGAGGAGTACGAGACCCTGCTGACCGATAACCGTATCTGGAAGCAGCGTACCGTCGGCATCGCTGTGGTCTCGCCCTATCGCGCCAAGCAGCTCGGCTTCACCGGTCCCATGCTGCGCGGCTCCGGCATCGCATGGGATCTGCGCAAGAAGCAGACCTATGCCGCCTACGACCAAGTCGAGTTCGATATCCCGGTCGGCCGCAACGGCGATACCTACGATCGTTATCTGGTGCGCATGGAAGAGATGCGCCAATCCAACCGCATCGTCAAACAATGCATCGCCTGGCTGCGCCGGAACCCCGGTCCCGTCATGATCGACGATCCCAAGGTGGCGCCGCCCAAACGTGACCAGATGAAGCAGGAGATGGAATCCCTGATCCACCACTTCAAGCTCTTCTCCGAGGGTTATTGCCCGCCTCCTGGCGAGGTGTACGCTGCCGTGGAGGCCCCCAAGGGCGAGTTCGGTGTCTATCTGGTCTCCGATGGCGCCAACAAGCCCTACCGCATGAAGATCCGCGCGCCCGGATTCCCGCATCTGGCCGCCATGGACGAGATGGTGCGCGGCCATATGCTGTCCGACGTGACCGCCGTGATCGGCACCATGGACATCGTATTTGGGGAGATCGACCGCTGATGAGCTTCAAAAGCGCACCCATGACCACCATCGAACGGCGGGCCGACAAGGGCTCGTTGTTCACCCCCGAGATCCGCGCCCAGATCGACAAGTGGGTCGCCAAATATCCCGGCGAGTGGCGTCAATCCGCCGTGATGTGGGCCCTGCGCGTGGTGCAGGAGAGCAATCGCGGCTTCCTTACCCCCGAGCTGATGGACAACGTGGCCGCCTATCTGGACATGCCGCCCATCGCCGTTTACGAAGTGGCCAGCTTTTACTCCATGTACGAGCTGAAGCCGGTCGCCAAGCGCAAGATCTGCGTCTGCACCAACGTCTCCTGCATGGTGCGAGGCTCCGACATCGTGGTGGGCCATCTGGAGAAACGGCTTGGAGCCAAACTGGGTCAGACTACCCCCGATGGACGCTGGACCCTGAAAGAGGTCGAGTGCCTCGGCGCCTGCGGCGATGCCCCCGCGATCCAGATCGGCAACAAGTATTACGAGAACCTGACTCCGGAAGGGATCGACAAGATCCTGGACGAGCTGGAGTAAGCGATGGCCAACGAAGTCTGCTTCCGTTACCTGGACCCCACCGATCGCACCAAGGGCGCGCCCTGGACCATCGGCTATTATCGCAGCCGTGGCGGTTACACCCAGCTCGAACGCATCCTGAAGAACAAGGTTGCCCCGGCCGACCTGATCGCCGAGATCAAGAAATCGGGCCTGCGCGGCCGTGGCGGCGCCGGTTTTCCCACCGGGCTCAAGTGGTCCTTCATCAACCGCGATGCCCCCGGCCAGAAGTACATCGTCTGCAACTCGGACGAGGGCGAGCCCGGCACCTTCAAGGACCGCGACATCCTGCGCTACAACCCCCACCAGTTGGTCGAGGGGATGATCATCGGCGCCTACTGCATCGGCGCCAATGTCGGCTACAACTACATCCGCGGCGAGTTCTGGGAGCCCTACGAGCGTTTCGAGGCGGCCCTGGAAGAGGCGAGGGCGGCTGGTTTCCTGGGTAAGGACATCCTCGGCTCCGGCTTCGATTTCGATCTGCACAGCCACCTGGGCGCCGGCGCCTATGTCTGCGGCGAAGAGACCGCCCTGCTGGAGTCCATCGAGGGCAAAAAGGGTCAGCCGCGCTACAAGCCGCCGTTCCCGGCCCAGTTCGGTCTCTATGGCCGTCCCACCATCATCAATAACACCGAGTCCCTGGCCTCCATCCCGGTGATCCTGGAAAAGGGCGGCGACTGGTTCAAGGGATTGGGCGTGGAGAACAGCGGCGGCGCCAAGCTCTTCTCCATCTCCGGCAACATCAACAAGCCCGGTGTCTTCGAGGTCCCCCTCGGCACCCCCTTCTCCCAGTTGCTGGAGATGGCGGGCGGCATGCGCAAGGGTTACAGGCTGAAGGCGGTGATCCCCGGCGGCTCCTCAGCCCCCGTGATCCCCGGCGAACAGATGATGCAGTTGAACATGGATTACGACAGCATCGCCAAGGCGGGCTCCATGCTCGGCTCCGGCGCAGTCATCATTCTGGACGACAGACAGTGCATGGTGCGGATACTGGAGCGCATGTCCTACTTCTATCATGAAGAGTCCTGCGGCCAGTGTACCCCCTGCCGCGAGGGCACCGGCTGGCTCTACCGCGTGGTGAGCCGTATCGAGAACGGCAAGGGCCGCCCCGAGGACCTGGATCTGCTGGACGATCTGACCACCAAGATCGCCGGCCGCACCATCTGCGCCCTGGGAGATGCCGCCGCCATGCCGGTCCGGGGCATGCTCCGGCACTATCGCGACGAATTCGAATACCACATCGCTCACAAAAAATGCGTGGTTACGACGTAGGTTGGCCTTCAGGCCGACAATGCCGCCCTGAAGGGCGACCTACAGGGGAACCTAGAGAAACGAGATGACAGACGAGACGCTGGTAACAATCGAGGTGGACGGCCGGGAGCTGAAGGCAAGGCCCGGCGCCATGCTCATCGAAGTGACCGATGCCGCCGGGATCAATATCCCGCGCTTCTGCTATCACAAGAAGCTGTCGGTATCCGCCAATTGCCGCATGTGCCTTGTCGAGGTCGAAAAGGCGCCCAAGCCGATGCCGGCCTGCGCCACGCCGGTAGCCAACGGCATGAAGGTCAAAACCCGTTCTCCCACGGCCCTGGCGGCGCAGAAAGGGACCCTGGAGTTCCTGCTGATCAACCACCCCCTCGACTGCCCCATCTGTGACCAGGGCGGCGAGTGCGAGCTTCAGGACGTGGCCATGGGCTACGGTGCTGGAGTTTCCCGCTACATAGAAAAGAAGCGGGTGGTTTCCGACCCGGATATCGGTCCCCTGGTGGCGACCGACATGACCCGCTGCATCCACTGCACCCGATGTGTCCGCTTCGGCGCCGAGATTGCCGGCATACGCGAAATGGGCGCGACCGGGCGCGGCGAGCACATGAAGATCGGCACCTATATTCAGAGCAGCGTCGATTCCGAGCTCTCGGGCAACATCATAGACCTCTGCCCGGTAGGCGCCTTGACCTCCAAGCCCTATCGCTTCCAGGCCCGCGCCTGGGAGCTGACTCAATCCGATGCCGTAGGCCCCCATGACGCGGTAGGTTCCAACCTCTATTTGCATGTGCGCCGCGACAAGGTGATGCGCGTGGCGCCGCGCGGCAACGAGGCGGTCAATGAATGCTGGATTTCCGACCGCGACCGTTTCAGCTACGAGGCCTTGGAGAGCACCGCCCGCCTGAAGCGTCCGCTGGTCAAGGAAAATGGCAAGTGGCGCGAGCTTCCCTGGGACGAAGCCTTGGATCTGGCCGCCGGGATGCTGAAGGGCGCCGGTGCCGGTCTCAAGACCCTGATCTCTCCGAGCGCCACCCTGGAAGAGCTTTATCTGGCGCAGAAGCTGACGCGCGGCCTGGGCAGCAGCCATATCGACCACCGTCTGCGCCAGGGCGATTTCCGCAATGACGCCAGTCCCGCGTTGCGCTGGCTGGGCATGCCTATCGCAGAGATCGAGCGCCTGGACGTGGCCGTCGTGGTCGGCGGCAATCCGCGCAAGGATCAGCCCCTCATCGGTCACCGCCTGAGAAAGGCGGCCATGGCGGGCGCCTCCATCACCTACATTAATCCCTGCAAGTTCGATCTCAACTACGGGGCGGACCAGCAGGTCGAAAGCCCCGCCGGCATGGTCAAGCGGCTGGCCGGTCTGGCCAAGGCCATTGGCGTGACTGGCGAACTGGTGGCCAATGCCGTCGTCGACGATCAATGCAAGGCCCTGGCCGGACAACTCAAGAACGCCGGCAAGGCCGCGATCTTCCTCGGCAACATCGCCAACGCCCATCCCGATCTGGCCGTTTTGGAGACCCTGGCAGGCAGAATCGCCACCGCCACGAACGCCTTCTTCGGTTTCTTGCAAGAAGGGGCCAACGCGGTTGGCGCCCAGCTTGCGGGTGCCGCTCCCCACCGTCTCCCTGGCGGCAAGGCAGCCGAAACCCAAGGCAAGAACGCCCGGCGCATGCTCTCCGACAAGATCGAGGGCGCCCTGCTGATCGGCGCCGATCCGGCCCTGGATTGCTGGGACCCTTCCGCCGTGCGGCAGTCCTTCTCCAATGCCAAGGACGTGGTTGCGCTGACCGCCTTCCGCACCCGCAGCCTGGAGTCCTGCGCCAACCTCATGTTGCCCATCGGCTGGTTCGCCGAGTCTTCAGGTACCCTGGTCAACGGTCAGGGTGACTGGCAGACCTTCGCCGGTGCAGTATCTCCCATCGGTGAGGCTCGCCCTGCCTGGAAGGTCTTACGCGTGCTCGGTAATCTGACGGATGTGGAAGGTTTCGACTACCAGAATTCCGCCGAGGTGCTGAACGAAGTCCGCGCCGCCTGCGAGGGCGTTTCCCTCGACAACGCCATCGGCGAGGGTTGCCTCGACGTGCAGTTCAAGGAAGGCCCTTTGACCCGGATCGGTTATGTGCCCCTCTATGCCGCCGATGTCGCCGTGCGTCATGCGCCTTCCTTGCAGCGCACCGCCAACGCAGCCGACAGCGCCCTGCTGCGGGTCAATGGCGCCACGGCAAGGATTTACGCCCTGTCCAGCGGTGCCCCAATCTCTGTCTGCCAGGGTAACGGTGAAGCCCAACTGATGGTTTGCATCGACGAAGGCATCGCTTCCGATTGCGCCCTGGTGCCCGCAGGTCTTGCCGCCACCGGCGGACTGGGACCGATGTTCGGCGAAATTACCCTGGAGAAGGATTGAGCCGATGGATGCCATACTGAACCTCTGGAACAGCTTTAGTCAGGATTGGCCCACACTGGCCACCTTGATCCTGATCCTGCTCAAGATCGTCGTCATCATGCTCCCGCTGATGGTGCTGGTGGCCTACTACACCTACGCCGAGCGCAAGATCATCGGCTACATGCAGGTTCGCATCGGTCCGAACCGGGTCGGCTTCTTCGGACGACATGCCTTCGGGCTGGGCCAGCCCCTGGCCGATGCCTTCAAGCTGATGTTCAAGGAGATTGTGATTCCCACCAAGGCGAACCGGGTGCTCTTCGTCATCGCTCCCATGCTTTCCTTGGGGCCGGCATTGGCCGCCTGGGCGGTCTTTCCCTTCAACGAAGGCATGGCCCTGGCCGACATCAACGCCGGTCTGCTCTACCTGTTGGCCATGACCTCTGTCGGCGTCTATGGCGTCATCATCGCGGGCTGGGCCTCCAACTCCAAATATGCCCTGCTCGGCGCCATGCGCTCCGCCGCCCAGATCGTCTCCTACGAGATCGCCATGGGTTTCGCGCTGGTCGGTGTCCTGGTGGCCGCCGGCAGCCTGAATCTGAGTGATATCGTCCGGGCGCAGAGCGGCAGTTTGCTTCATTGGTACTGGCTGCCTCTGCTGCCCTTGTTTCTGATCTATTTCATCTCGGGCGTGGCCGAGACCAATCGCGCGCCCTTCGACGTGGCGGAAGGCGAGTCCGAGATCGTCGCCGGCTTTCACGTCGACTACTCAGGGATGACCTTCGCGGCCTTCTTCCTGGGCGAATACGCCAACATGATCCTGGTGTCCGCGCTTACCGCGCTGATGTTCATGGGCGGCTGGCTCTCCCCTTTCCAGGGAACCCCCCTGGAGCCGTTCTTCGCCTGGGTGCCAGGTTTTGTCTGGCTGGTGGCGAAGACCTTCTTCTTCATGTACCTGTTCCTCTGGTTCCGCGCGACCTTTCCCCGCTACCGCTATGACCAGATCATGCGGTTGGGCTGGAAGGTCTTTATCCCGATCACTATCGTCTGGATTCTTGTGGTCGGCCTGGCGGTCGTGTATCAACTGCCCTGGTGGTTCGATTGATGATATCACCCCCAAAAACTCCGCTGCGCTCCGTTTTTGACCCCTCTAGGGTAGGGGCGAATTTATTCGCCCGGAACAATGGGCGCAGGGCGAATAAATTCGCCCCTACACTGCGTCCCGTTTTTGACCCCTCAAGGGGCAAGAAACACTTGGGGCGGCCCGTCGTGTTTCTTGACAGAGGTGCCCTGTGATCAATGCGGTGAAGAACTACATCGGTAGCCTATTCCTGTTCGAGCTGTTCAAGGGTCTCGGTGTCACCGGGCGCTACCTGTTCGCTCGCAAGTTCACTGTCCAGTATCCGGAGGAGAAGGCCCCCGTATCTCCCCGTTTTCGTGGCCTGCATGCCCTGCGCCGCTATCCGAACGGTGAGGAACGCTGCATCTCCTGCAAGCTGTGCGAGGCGGTCTGCCCGGCCCTGGCCATCACCATCGAAGCGGAGCCCCGCGCCGACGGTTCGCGCCGCACCACCAAATACGAGATCGATCTCTTCAAGTGCATTTACTGTGGATTCTGCGAGGAATCCTGCCCGGTCGATTCCATTGTCCTGAGCCGGGTCTACGAATATTGCATGGAAGAGAACGGCGAACGCCTTATCGGCAAGGAGCGATTGCTGGAGCTTGGCGACAAGCACGAGGCGCAACTGGCCACCGACCGGGCCGAACAGGCGAAATACCGTTGACCGGGAATAACCGATGAGTTACGAAAAGTTCATTTTCTACGTCTTTGCCGCCCTGCTGGTCTTTTCCGCCAGCATGGTGATCGTCCGGCGCAATCCGGTCCATTCGGCCCTGTTCCTGGTGTTCGCCTTCTTCAACTCGGCGGTGCTCTGGATGCTGCTGGAGGCGGAGTTCCTGGCCATCACCCTGGTGCTGGTCTATGTGGGCGCGGTAATGGTGCTCTTCCTCTTCGTCATCATGATGCTCGATATCGAGCTGGCCGCGATCCGTGCCGGGTTCGTGCGCTACATGGGGGTTGGCGCCCTGATCGCCCTGGCGATGCTGGTCGAGTTGGCCATGGTGGTCGGCCCCGCCCGTTTCGGCCTGGATAAGTTTGCCAAGCCCAGCCCCATGGCGGCCAATGCCCTGCCCAATACCGAGGCTATCGGCGAGCAGCTATACACGGTCTATGTGTACCCCTTTGAGATCGCCGCCGTGATTCTGCTGGTGGGGATCGTCGCGGCGATCGGCCTGACCCTGCGCCGCCGTCCTGAGAAGAAGACCCAGAATATCTCTGAACAGGTGCGGGTGAAGCGCGCCGACCGGGTGCGTCTGGTCAAAATGGACGCGGAGCACTAACGGGAGCCCCTATGATTGCCTTATCCGATTATCTGATGGTTGGCGCCATTCTCTTTTCGCTGAGTGTCGCCGGTATCTTCCTCAACCGGAAGAATCTGTTGATTCTGCTCATGTGCGTCGAGCTGATGCTGCTGGCGGTCAACATGAACTTCATTGCCTTCTCGCACTTTAACGGCGATTTGGCGGGGCAGATCTTTGTCTTTTTTATCCTGACCGTGGCCGCTGCCGAGGCTGCCATCGGACTGGCGATCCTGGTGGTGCTCTTCCGTAACCGGCGCACCATCGATGTCGAAGAACTCGACACCTTGAAGGGCTGAGGGGGGAACAGTGGAACACATCTACCTTGCCATCGTTCTCGCGCCGCTCCTGGGCGCTATCGTCGCCGGCCTCTTCCGCAACCAGATCGGCCGTACCGGCGCGCACTGGGCTGCCATCCTGGGTGTGGCCGCCTCCTGCCTGCTTTCGCTCTATGTCCTGAAGTTGTTTATCTACGACGGCGAGCAGCTCTACAACAAGGCCCTCTATACCTGGATGGTCAGCGACGGCATCCGCTTCGAGGTCGGATTCCTCATCGATAAGCTGACCGTGATGATGATGTCCGTGGTGACCTTCGTCTCCCTCATGGTGCATATCTACACCATCGGCTACATGGCCCACGAGGAGGGATACCAGCGCTTTTTCAGCTACATCGCGCTCTTCACCTTTGCCATGCTGATGCTGGTCATGTCCAACAACTTCCTCCAGCTCTTTTTCGGCTGGGAGGCGGTGGGCCTGGTCTCCTACCTGCTGATCGGCTTCTACTTCAAGCGCGAATCGGCCATCTTCGCCAACCTCAAGGCGTTTTTGGTCAACAGGGTAGGGGACTTCGGCTTTATCCTGGGCATCGCCGCCATCGCCATGTTTTTCAACAGCCTGGATTACGCCGAGGTCTTCGGCAAGGCCCCTGAATTGAAGGACGCGACCATTCAGGTTTGGGGCAGCACCCCCTGGTCCTTGATGACGGTCGTCTGCATCCTGTTGTTCATCGGCGCCATGGGCAAATCGGCCCAGGTGCCCCTGCATGTGTGGCTGCCGGATTCCATGGAAGGCCCGACCCCGATCTCCGCCCTGATCCATGCCGCCACCATGGTGACCGCCGGCATCTTCATGGTTGCCCGCATGTCGCCGCTCTATGAGCTGTCGGAGACGGCGCTCAGCTTCGTGCTGATCATCGGCGCCACCACCGCCTTCTTCACCGGTCTGATCGGCATCGTCCAGAACGACATCAAGCGGGTGGTGGCCTATTCGACCCTCTCCCAGCTCGGCTACATGATCGCCGCTTTGGGGGTTTCGGCCTATGCCGCCGGGTTGTTTCATTTAATGACCCATGCCTTCTTCAAGGCGTTGCTATTTTTAGCCGCAGGTTCCGTCATCATGGGCATGCACCATGACCAGGACATCCGCAACATGGGCGGGGTGCGCAAGTACATGCCCATCACCTGGATCACTGCGTTGCTGGGTTCACTGGCGCTGATCGGCTTCCCCGGTTTCTCCGGCTTCTTCTCCAAGGACGCCATCATCGGCGCCATTCACCATTCCGACATTTTCGGGGCGGGCTACGCCTCCGTCCTGGTGACCGCCGGTGTCTTCGTCACGGCCCTTTACAGCTTCCGCATGTTCTTCCTGGTGTTCCATGGCGAGGGTCCGCGCGACGATCACGCCAAGCATCACCTGCATGAGTCGCCCTGGGTGGTGACGCTGCCGCTGATCCTGCTGGCAATCCCCTCGGTGGTGATCGGCTGGATGACCATTCAACCCATGCTGTTCGGCGACTGGTTCACGGGGGTGCTGACCGTGCTGCCCGAGCACGACGCCCTGGGCGAAGTCGGCAAGCACTATCACGGCCAGATCGGCTTCATCGAGCACGGCATGCTGGAACTGCCCTTCTGGCTGGCGATGGGCGGGCTCTTCGTGGCCTGGTTCATCTACATGAAGAAACCCGCTCTGGCGCTCGAAATCCGTACCCGGTTCGACTGGTTCTACCATGTCCTCGATATGAAGTATTGGTTCGACGAGGTCTATCAGATCATCTTCGCCAAGGGCAGCCGCGCGCTGGGCGGCTTTCTCTCCGAGGTCGGCGACCGCTTCCTGATCGACGGCTTGATTGTCAACGGCTCGGCCAAGGTAGTGGATTCCGTCGCCCATCGGGTGCGGCGTCTCCAAACCGGCTATCTCTATCACTATGCGATCGCGATGATCCTCGGCCTGCTGTTGCTGCTGAGTATCTTCGTGGTCGCCTGACGTTGTGTTTATAAGGTAGGACGTGGCATGAGTGCAGATTGGCCCATTCTCAGCCTGACCATCTGGTTGCCCATCATCGGCGGGATGCTGGTGCTTGCCGGCGGCGACAAGGCGCCCAACATCACCCGTTGGCTGGCGGTGCTGGTGTCCGTGGCGACTTTCCTGGTGAGCTTGTCCCTTTGGAGCGGTTTCGATCCCTCGACGGCGCAGATGCAGTTCGTGGAACGCGCGCCCTGGATCGAGATGTTCCGCATCGAGTATTACCTGGGCGTCGATGGCATCTCCATGCCGCTGATCCTGTTGACCACCTTCATCACCATCCTGGTGATCATCGCCGGTTGGGAAGTGATCCAGTTCAAGCCCTCCCAGTACATGGCCGCCTTCCTGGTCATGGAAGGGGTGATGGTCGGCGTCTTCAGCGCCCTGGACGCCATGCTGTTCTACGTCTTCTGGGAAGCGATGCTGATCCCCATGTTCCTCATCATCGGGATCTGGGGCGGGCCGAACCGGGTCTATGCGACCATCAAGTTCTTTCTTTATACCTTCCTCGGCTCCGTCTTCATGCTGGTCGCCTTGATCTACATGTATTTCAAGTCCGGCAACATGGAGATCCTCGGCTTCCACGGCCTGAAACTCGACCTGACCGAGCAGGTTCTGATCTTCATCGCCTTCCTGCTGGCCTTCGCGGTCAAGGTCCCCATGTGGCCGGTGCATACCTGGCTGCCGGATGCCCACGTCGAGGCGCCCACCGGCGGCTCCGTGATCCTGGCGGCCATCATGCTGAAGATCGGCGGCTACGGCTTCCTGCGTTTCAGCCTGCCCATCACCCCGGACGCCAGCAACGAACTGGACGGGATGATCATCGCCATGTCGCTGATCGCCGTCGTCTACATCGGTTTCGTGGCGCTGGTGCAGCAGGACATGAAGAAACTGATCGCCTATTCGTCCATCGCCCACATGGGTTTTGTCACCCTCGGCTTCTTCATCGTCTTCATCATCATGGGCCGCGCCGATGTCACCGGCGGCGCCGTGCTGGGCATTGAAGGCGGCATGGTGCAGATGATCTCCCACGGCTTTATTTCAGCCGCCATGTTCCTCTGTGTCGGCGTGCTCTACGACCGCGTCCATAGCCGCATGATCAAGGACTACGGCGGTGTCGTGAACACCATGCCCTGGTTTGCCGCCTTCATGGTCTTCTTTGCCATGTCCAATGCCGGTCTGCCGGGCACCTCCGGATTTGTCGGCGAATTCATGGTGATCCTCGCCAGCTTCCGCGCCGATTTCTGGTTTGCCTTCCTGGCGGCCACCACCCTGATCGTCGGCGCGGCTTATACCCTTTGGATGGTCAAGCGCGTGGTATTCGGTGATGTGGCCAACCATCATGTTGCCGAACTGGAAGATATCACCAAGCGCGAGGTGCTGGTGCTGGGTTCGCTGGCCGTCGCCGTGCTGGTGCTCGGTCTCTGGCCGGCCCCCCTGGTCGAGGTGATGGACGCGACCGTCCGTAACCTGCTGGCGCATGTGGCCGTTTCCAAGCTTTGATTTCGGGTAGACAACGCCAATGAATTTCGATACCACGACCCTGATTCCGGTTCTCCCCGAGATCTACCTGCTGACACTGGCGTCGGTGGTGCTGCTGGTCGACATCATGCTCCGCGACGATCAGCGTCTCCTGACCTATATCCTGGCCCAAGCGGGTCTGGCGGCGGGTCTGCTCCTGCTGCTGGTCCTGCCGGGCGAAGGCAAGACGGTGGTCTTCAGCGGCCACTATGTCCGTGACGCCATGGGTGATGTGTTGAAGATCGCCCTTTTTGTAACCGCCATCGGCGCATTCCTTTACAGCAAGGACTACCTGCGGGCCCGCAAGCTGTTCAAGGGCGAGTTCTACGTGCTGGGTCTGCTGGCGCTGCTCGGGATGTCGGTCATGATCTCGGCCAACAGCTTCCTCTCCCTCTACCTGGGTCTGGAACTGCTGGCGCTCTCCCTTTATGCCATGGTGGCCTTTGACCGCGATTCCCCCGCCGGCTCCGAGGCGGCCATGAAGTATTTCATCCTGGGGGCCGTGGCCTCCGGCATGCTGCTCTATGGCATCTCCATGATCTACGGCGCCACCGGATCCCTGATCTTCGGCGAGGTGAGCAAAGGCGTCGCCACGGCGGATCGCCTGGTATTGGTCTTCGGCCTGGTCTTCGTGGTGATCGGTCTCGCCTTCAAGCTGGGCGCCGTGCCTTTTCATATGTGGGTGCCCGATGTGTACGAAGGTTCGCCCACGGCGACCACCCTTTTCATCGGCAGCATCCCCAAGATTGCCGCCTTCGCTATGGCCATGCGGTTGCTGGTGGACGGCCTCGGCGGGCTGCACGAGGATTGGCAGGGGATGCTGATCATCCTGGCCGTGCTGTCCATGGCGGTGGGTAATGTCTTCGCCCTGGCTCAGGGCAACATCAAGCGTATGCTGGCCTACTCGACCATCTCCCATGTCGGTTTCCTGATGCTGGGCGTCCTCTCCGGGACCCAGGCGGGATACAGCTCCTCCATGTTCTACGCCATTGTCTATGCCATCATGGCCCTCGGCGCCTTCGGTATTGTCATCCTGTTGAGCCGGGAAGGGTTCGAGGCCGACAAGCTGGCCGATCTCAAGGGCCTCAATCAGCGCAGCCCCTGGTTCGCCGCCATGATGATGCTGCTCATGTTTTCCATGGCAGGTGTGCCTCCCACCGTCGGCTTCTTCGCCAAGCTCTTCGTCTTGCAGGCCGTCGTGGGCGTGAGCCTGACCTGGCTTGCCCTGGTCGCCGTCTTCTTCTCCATCATCGGCGCCTTCTACTATCTGCGTATCGTCAAGCTGATGTACTTCGACAAGCCGGATACCGATGTGGCCCTGGAAGCGGGCTGGGACGCCAAGCTCGGCCTCTCTCTGAACGGCCTCGCCATACTCTATTTCGGGATGTTCCCTGCGTCCTTGCTCTCGGTCTGCCAGGTGGCCTTCGGCTGATTCTTCCGAGCCACGAATCGATGAGGACAGATTCGATTGGTATTGAGACCAATCGAGTCCGACCCTATCGATTCCCCAGCCAGCCGCCCCAAAATCCGTCGGGCGGCATCTGTTTGGACTGCTCTCAATCTGGGCCATCGAGCCTCTTGTCGGAAATTGCTGATTTCATGGCTCAGGGTTGAAAGGCACCGATCCTCCGTGGATGATGGGGCTCGGAGCCTGGGCTGGTTGAATGTTGAGAGATGACTTTAACCCTCATCCGGGAAATTTTAGGCGTGGTAATGGGATGGCCGGCAAATAAATGTACACAATATCATTGAGTTACGTTGTTGCTGTTCGATTTAGGCGGCAGCGTGTGTCGGGCGCTGTGCCGTCTAATTCACGTTAGGCCCCAATCGCAATGAAGAACCCCTCCAAACTGAGCCATTCATTTTCCGGCGCTCTTCGCACGTTTAGCTACTGGGTCGCCACTGGCTCAGTAGGTCATCCGCTGCTCGAAGGAATCGAGTACCGCCAAACAATGCTGGAAGAGCCAAGTCTCATGGAAATGGCGTATGCCATTTTCGCCAACGTCATTGAGTTCGATGAGCAAGGGGAACCAATCAATGCCAAGTACGCGGAGCGTCGGGCTGCGCAGTACATCCGGAGCTACTGCGATCCAGAATATGTTGTCACGCCACCATTTGAAGCTTGGGAGCAAGAGCTATATGGGCCACCGCCAAGAAAAGACCCCAAGCCCTGGCCCGAGGTCGGAGCGGCCTAACCCTTCCTTCAAGCGGACCCGCCTACGGCGGTCCGCTTAAGTCAAACGTTAGGCAACACAACTTTGAAAGGAATGGATTATGAATGCTGCACTGAGATGGATTATTGCTGTTGTAGGCTGGTTGTTTCTTCTCATCGTGTATGGCGTTTGGAAAGATGTTGAAAAACATACCGGCGGCGGATTCATAACCGGTTTTTTAAGAGGCGCAATCGTTTTCGGGGGTGCTTACTATCTTTACAAGTGGGCAAAAAATGAGAGCAGCCAAGCAAAGCAAAAAAATAGCGAAAAAGAATAAGCTAACTTAAATCGGTGAAAGCAATGAAAAAGTATGCCCTTGCGGTACTGATTGCCATGCTCAGTAGCAATGCCGTGGCTGAATGGGTTCGAGTCGGCGAAAACAACAGGTCAATCGCCTATGCTGACACTGCAATCCGTCGCTCAGGAGAAACCGCGACCTACTGGGTGCTGTTTGACTACAAAGCCGTTCAAGAATCTGCCCGCAGCGGCAGACGGTATTTGTCGGAAAAGTCACAACGAGAAATTGATTGTCAATCCGAGCGTGATCGCGTGCTCTTTTTTACATGGCACTCATATCAAATGGGCAATGGCACTGTCGTCTACACCGGAAGCAAACCCACCGATTGGGAGCCGACAAGTTCGCCAGGAAGTTATGCAAATGCCTTTTGGAAGTTTGTCTGTATCAAAAAGTGAGCGTTTTTGTGCAAGTGTCCAGCCTAACCCTGCATTCGAGAGGGACTGCGCAAAAGCGCGCAGCCCCTCAATTTGAACGTTAGGCCTCATAGGGCATCGACCGTAGTTGTCCAGCAAATACCAAACTAGCCATCTGATACTGTACGGATTAACTCAAGTGCGAACTCTTCCTTGCGGCCGTAGCTTTCGTCCACCCAGAGCAGTGCCACTTCAATAGCTGCTCAGAACACACTCAGGAGAATACAAATGTCAGACTCTTGGTACTCAAAGGCGCTGGGGGACGGGGTTGATGCCCATAGTCCTTCGACGCAAATCCAGGATGCGTTTGACCCCGTCTACTTGGCGGCTGGCAAACCCGCAAACATGGCCGTGTTCTCGCGCTACGATCTGCGATCGAACGTCGTTACCGTCTACTTCACGCCGCCGGCCAAGACGCTTGCTTCAGCGTTTGGCGCAACCCCCTGTGAAAAGCCGTCGTATGAAAAAATTGGCCTGCTCGTGGGTGACCATAATGCATGGTATACCTACTTTCCGGAACGAATGGCCGGGCGCGAATGAGGCCTAACCATTCGCTCAACCGGACACATTGCGGCGTGCCGCCATTTGCCCCGCCATTTCATTCTGGGTCAAATGCCGTCACACCACAATGTGCCGGTTAGCTCAAACGTTCGGCGTCTTCCCCCCTGTGCGTGACAGATTCCAGCAATTGCTACCCATAGTCTGTCGCCTTATAGTCGTCAGTTACTGACAATCTTGGCCTGATTAACTGGGGCTTCGGCATGGTCAGAAAATCAAGCGACTCTCTACGCGCCGTACTCGCTGAGAACATCAAGGCTTTTCGTCGAGAAAAAGGTCTCTCTCAAGAGGAACTGGCCGAACTATGCGGATTGCACCGCACATACATTGGTTCGGTTGAGCGCCAAGAACGGAATGTCACACTCAGCACGCTTGAGGTCTTGGCCTCAGCTTTTGGTGTGACCGTTTCCGAGTTGCTTACCAAGCAGGAAAGCCCATCGAATGGCGAACAGATGGGAAGACTTGAGTGAGCATCTCAGAAACGGAAATTGGCGAAATCATTGAGGCGTTACGTCGCCTAACCCCAACACAACAGCAATGGGTCAAATCCGCTATCCATGCGTTCGGTGCTGCCTGCACATTCTGGCGCGCTTCCGATTCGGATGTAGTTACGGATGCGGTACTGGCTTCCCTTGGGGATCGGCTATTGAGTCACCACGCTGGGAGCCGTCAGGCCCTGAGCAAAGATCGATTCGAGTTTGCTTTGGAGTCGGCGCTTAATGAATCGGGCATCCCCGCCCAACTGGTCAAGAGCCGTACCAATCGCGGCCATGACATAAACATTCGCGGTGTTTCTGTGAGCCTCAAGACCGAGGCAGCGGCAACCATCAAAGACGATTCGATCCACGTCAGCAAGTGGATGGAGCTTGGCCGGGGTGAATGGAAACTGCCGCTACTACGCGACCTATTCATCGAGCACATGCAAAGCTACGACCGCGTTTTCACGCTGCGCTGCTTGAAAGATGCCGGCGTGAAGGTCCGCTATGAACTCGTCGAAATCCCCAAGGCGCTGTTGCTTGAGGCTGCACACTGCGAACTGGAGGTATGCGCCAAAAGCAAGCAGAGCCCACAGCCGGGCTACGGCTACGTCAAGGATACGGCGGGGCTACTCAAGTACTCGCTGTACTTCGATGGCGGCACCGAACGCAAACTCCAGATCAAGCACATGCGGAAAGACCTCTGCAAGGTGCATGCGACTTGGGTCTTTGGTTCAACGTCCGCGTAACAGGCGCTCCCGCGCTAGCTCGGCATACTCCGCGTTAAGCTCGATTCCGACGCATTCTCGGCCTAGCTCATTGCAGACTACGCCGGTTGTCCCAGACCCGAAGAATGGGTCAAGGACCCGGCCATTCTCGCGGGAGCCTGCCTCAACGCAGAGCCTGACAAGTGCCCTCGGATAGACGGCGAAATGACTACCGGGGTAAGGCTCGGTATTGATGTTCCAGACCGTGCGCCGATTCTTAGACTTCTGTTTTGGGTCCGCCGTTGGCTCCGTGATCGCCTGCCAGTCGTAGTAGTACTTCTCCGACTTGGAAAACAGGAACACATATTCGTGAGCGCGGGTCGGGCGGTCCTTGACGCTTTCAGGCTGGCAGTTCGGTTTGTTCCAAACGATATCTGTGCGCAGATACCAGCCATCCGCCTGGAGGGCAAAGGCCAGTTTCCAAGGGACGCCGATCAAGTCCTTTGGCTTGAGTCCATCAGGCGTTGGAGCGCGATACTCCATCGCACGCCCCTTATTCTTAGCATCCGCATCACGCCAAGTACGTCCGCCAGAAGTGTAGCTATCGCCGATGTTCAGCCAAAGGGTGCCTTCGTTGGCAAGGGTGCGCCGGGCCTCGCGGAACAAACGTACTAAGTCCGCAATGTATTCGTCGACGGTGGTTTCTGCTCCGATTTGGCCTGGGACGCCGTAATCTCGCAGCCCCCAGTATGGCGGAGACGTTACTATGCAGTCGAAGTGCCCTTCTCGCATTTGCATCAGAAGCTGGCGAGCATCGCCGACGAGCAACTCGCAACGATTGGCTGTATTTTCAGCCAGTTGAACGTCTAACGCCGCGTTGCCCATGTCAAACAGATCGAGAACTCTGGCGGTTTGTTCCATACTAGGGGACCCCTGGCTTGATGTTTAACCATCTATGCTACTCATAGTATTCATCCTATAGGTTCCTGTCAATGCGTGCTGAAGATGCTCTTTTGACGCAGACGCCGAACCCGGCAGTCAACCGGACCTGCGCGAAAAGCCGCGCAGGCCGGTTACCTCTACGTTAGGCGTCACAAGTGAACGATCCTGTTGTCCAAGCAGCACAAACAGCCTTTGCCCTGCGTTTGCGCGAAGGCAGCAACGTCTCCGATCACACGAGGAACGCGCAAGCAATCGCCAAAGCTTGGCGATCGGCAGTGCATGAACTCGATCCTGACCGATACCAGATCGAACCACTAGTTGGACCGGATCTTGACCAAAGACTGGACATACTTGATACGGAGACGCACACAGCATACGAATTTAAGGTGTCGGGCAAGAATGCAACCGGGGAGTTCTACAAGGACATTGTGAAAGTCATTGTATGGAATCGACGACACAAGAAGTCAATTGTTCGTCTCGTATTCATCACGGAAGAAGAATGGGGTCGAAAGTACTTGAATGCGCCCATGCCGCGAGAATACGTGAAGTACCTCGAAACACATGGCCTCGATGTTCTTGTTGAGTACGTTCGCCATGCATAGATGCGCGCTTCACAACAGCCACTTCATTGGTCTGGCCGCGGTGACGCCTAACCCCTCGTTCGAGGCGAGGCCCAACGGCAAGCCACCAGCCCCGGGCCTGTGGCACACGGTGCATTTTCACCGGCCCGGGGCTGGCGTCTTGCCGTCGGTCCCGCCTCAACTCGAACGTTAGGCCTCCGATGAACACCACCGCAGACCGCTGGGAGCGCTTCCTCGATCCAGAAGTGGTCCGACCGTCGCTGTTCATGGCCACGATGTTCATCACTACGTTTGAGATCCTCAAGGATTCCATAGTTGACCGCATCCGCGATTTCTACACTCACGGATGGGACCAGACTGGTCCGACCATAGGGCCGCAGTATCAAGACGAGGTCATGTCCCGGAACAAAAGTGCGTTGTATGCGTCGCTTGATTGGCTACAGGAACACGAAGCCATTGACGAGGATGACCTCAAGACATTTGAGAATTTGAAGAAGATCAGGAATCAGCTCGCGCATCAACTATTCAACGTAGTAACAGGGCAAGTCGAGTCAGAGCACACTTCACAATTCCCGGTGCTGGTCGCACTTCTGCGCAAGATTGAAGTCTGGTGGGTAGTCAACGTCGAAATACCGACCAATCCAGACTATGACGGCGAAGAAATCGACCACGCCGGTATCGTCCCAGGCGCCATACTTTCACTACAAATGCTTATCGAAGTGGCATCGGGAAGCACAGAGCTACTAGAACAATGGCGCAAGGCGCGTTCACATGGGCGCGCGGAGGCCTAACCCCTCGCTCAAGCGGAGCGCCAACGGCAGGCCACCAGGCTCGGGCCGGTGGTACGCTGTACATTTTCACCGCCCCGGGCCTGGCGTCCTGCCGTCGTCGCCCGCTTAGCTCGAACGTTGGGCATCAATCTACGCGGAGCATCGACGGTGCAAGTAACAGACAAGCCATATCAGGACAGCCATGTGGCCAGGGTGGCGGATTGGCCCTACTCGACCTTTGCCCGATATGTACGGGTAGGCTGTTATCCCCCCGATTGGGGCGGGACCGGGAAGGACGATGGCGGGTTTGGGGAATGATCAATCCCGGCGGGACTGCGTTGATGGTTCAAGGCACGAAACCCATCAGATCCACCCATTGAGGCATCATGATTCACCAACTCCAGATAGGCCAACTGACCGCGTTGCGGCGGGAGGCGCTGGCCCCCTACGACCCCCGGCGGGCGATCCTGTCGCCGGTCTGGAGGGGTTGATCGGCGAGGGGCATTTGCAGCAGGTGGTCGAGGCCCTGTGCCAGAACGGCCCCGCCGTCGGGATCGTGCCCATTCTGTTACAGGGGGAGCTGCCGCAGGAGGAACCGGTCTCCGATTACCGGCGCAAGGGACTCAAGGCCTTCTGGGACGGCATCCGGGCGGGGGTCTTCGGTTTCGACCTGCGGCAGGAACCCTTCATTCCCTTGAATCAGCCCGCCGATTTCTGCCTGGGTGAGGCGTCCAATGCCTACCATGTGAGCCACCCGTAGCGGCAAGGGCACATTGCTCAATAACCTCATCCTCCAGCTTTGCGAGTCCTTCACCCCGGCAGAGCTGCGCCTCTGGCTGTTCGATTACAAGGAGGGGTTGGCCCATCTGGACGCCCTGCATGCGGACAACGACGACAAGCAATACGCCATCGATGCCTTTGCCCGCTTCGAGGCCATCATGCGGGAGCGATCCGTCCTGTTCCGCCAATGCAACCCGCCCGCCACGCGGCTGGTGGAATACAACCGCCAGGCCGCCCAGCCGCTGCCGTGTTGCCTGATGATTGTGGATAAGGAAGTGGCGAATCCGCCGATTGGGACGATCTGTTGAGCTAATCGATGGGTTTCGTACCTCAACCCATCGGACAGCGCTACAAGCCATCAATGAGCAAGGCCCGTGAGCAAAGATTATTCCAAAGGCAACAAAGACGGCCACGAGGACGGCAAGTCGGGCGATAACCACCTGGCGTTCCGTGGGGCCAAGCGCTTGCTCAACCCGCGCCATGATCACCCGGCTGGTCGATAATATCGGAGCCAGCGACATTCCGGCCGTGGAGCGGGAGATTGCCTATCTTGAGCGGAAGTTGTGAGAATGGGGGACGCTTCGATCACCGGATTCAGGTAGCACCCCGGTCTCCATAGGCTGCTAGAATCTCCCTTTGTCAACCAGCAGAGGCTGTTTACCATGGGCATGGCACAACTCAAGCGCGATTTTGGAACCACCGAGGAGTTTCTCGCCTGGGAAGAGACCCAGGAGCTGAGGCACGAATTCGTCGATGGCCACATCTACGCCATGGTCGGCGCCCGGCGCATCCATGTGGAGGTCACCATGAACGTGGGCACCCTCCTCAAATCCGCCTTGCGCGGAACCCCTTGCCGTCCCTACATGCTGGATCTGAAGCTGCGTCTGGCCGAGGACATCTACTATCCGGACATCCTCGTCACCTGTCACCCGGAGGACCTCAGCGCCGATCGCTTTGTGCAGCGACCCAAAGTCATCATTGAGGTGCTCTCCGAATCCACTGCCTCCTATGATCGTGGCCGCAAATTCGCTGCCTACCGGCGCATTGCCGAACTCGAAGAGTACGTCCTGATCGACCCCGAGCTGCGCACCATTGAGACCTACCGCCGGGTTGGTAACGACTGGCTCCTCGCCACTAGCGAGGCGCCACTGGGGCTGGTGCTGAAAAGCCTGGACTTTATCGCTGCGCCGGAGGCGGTGTTCGAGAATCTATAAGCGCCAGGCCGCCTGTCAATCCACCGGCTGGATGGTGGCTATGACGCCCATCTTGGGGTGGTCGAGGTAGTGCAGTTCACCGCGCTTCATCCGCCGCGTCTCCTCCATGCGGTAGCTCTGTCCGTCTTGCTGCAACAGCAAATCCACCTTCAGAATGGCGTAACTGCTTCTCCCCAGGGAGAGGGTTCCCATCAGCCGTTTGCCTCCGGCTGAATCGCCCTGTTCCGGATAAGTCACCTTGAAGGGCTGGGGTACAGTCCCGTTGGCCAGAGACTGACGCCAGGAGAGGTGCCGCATGACCTGGTAAGTGCCGGACTGATCCAGACGTTTGCGTACCCCCGCGAGCTGGTCGCCGGGCAATAGGCTGACGCCCTTACGCTCCAAGGGGCCGGCCTTGCCCATGTCCGGGGTGCCGGGAAATCCAGGGGCCTGTTCCGAACCCCCCGCCGATTGGCTGAAGATCAGAACTTCGACCTCGTAGACCGAGCTGTCGGCAAGAAGGCTTTGCCAGAGGGTCATCAAAAACAGGGTGATGAGTATGCGCATAGGGATTGGCTGGGGTGGATAAGGTAACTTTGCGTGAATGCCTGGGCATACTTTAACCCAATTCCAATGAAGAGGTTTTCCCCTATGTCTGTATTGATGGAATTCAGCATGTTTCCCACCGACAAGGGGGAGAGCGTCAGTCCCTATGTGTCCGAAGTCATCCGCATGATCCGCGAGTCGGGTGTCAGCTACCGGCTCACGCCCATGGGTACCATCATCGAAACCGAGAAGCTGTCCGAAGCCCTGGCCATCGTCGAGCAGGCGGAACAGGTTCTGAGCCGCCAGGAGTGCCGCCGCATTTACTCGTCCATCAAATTGGATATCCGAGCCGGTAGGAGCGGCCGGATGGAAGGGAAAATTCGCTCGGTGGAGGAGAAGATCGGAGAGGTGAGGGGCTGATGGCGGTTCTCGATGATGCCGGGCCAGGAGGTGATCCTGGCCCGGCTTTCCATCTATTTGAGGTTATTTTCCGTATTCAGCCGCGTGATCCCTGGCTGGATGGTTCGCAGGGGTGCCGTCACGCTCGGGGGCCTGGTGACCGGCGGGGTGACACGGATCGGTCTGCAACGGGGCCACTGGCCCAGGGTGCCTGCGGGGCAGGGACGTTCCAGCACGATCCGTTTACAGTTGGGCCATCTGCCGATGGTACCTGTGGGACAGGGACGCGGATCGACGATAATTCTCACGCAATGGGGCGGTGTGCCTCTCGTGCCTTTGGGGCATTTGGGTCCGCTTTCGGGCGTCACAGGGGGCGTGACAGGGGGCGTGATGGAACCGGGTTTTCTTGTGCAGTTGGGCCATTTGCCGGTCATGCCACTGGGGCAGCGGCAATTCGGCCATTTGCCGGCCGAGCCGGAGGGGCACACGGGGAGCACGGGCGCGGTTATGCACGTTTTCCCTCTGCGGATCTTTCCTGGGGGGCAAAAGCCCGGATCGACATTGATCCTCGTGCAATAGGGCGGCGTCCCGACCATGCCATCAGGGCAGTGACAGTTGGGCGGTGTTCCTACCGAACCCTCGGGGCAGTGCCTTTGGCAATTCGGCCACCTGCCTTGGCCGTCTGGGCAGCGGGGCGGGTCCGTCACACAGTTGGGCGGTGTGCCGTAAGTTCCATCGGGACAGGGATTGGCCGGAGGAACATTCGGTGAACAGTTGGGCCACTTACCCCTGGTTCTGGGAGGGCATTCCGGCGTTGGCGGGGGAGTGGGGTCAGATGAGGGAGCCCGCGCGCATTGCCCCCCTTGCAGCCGATAACCGGGGGGACACTCCTGTTTCTGTATCGGCAAGATCTGGGTGCAGAGATTGCCCGGAATCAGGGCCACGGCCTCCGCCTGATCGTCAGCCGGGTTGGTGTTCATGGGATGACCGCCGGGCGGGGTCAGGATGCGGACCTGGTTCCTGATCTGGCAGTGGTTGGCGAGGGCAACTGCTCTTGGAACTTGTATCGAGACCCATAGAAACCTTTCCTCTCCCGGTGCCAGATGCAGCGGGTTGAGCAGGTGCGTACAGTTGATGCCGGGACCACAGTTCCAGCCCGGAGAAAACACCGGGATCACCCCAGCGGGCAAGGTGTCCTGGATGGTCAGCTCATGGTTGAATACCCCTGGCCCCGCGTTCCACACCCTGATCCGGAAGCGGCACAGGAACCCCACAGAGGTGATGCCACAATTCCCCGGATCGGCAACTTTCTCAATTCGCAGATTTGTCTGTTGCATGGGGGGGTTGCAGTAAGGCGCCGGGATGACCGCCGTGGCGGCGTCCATGTCGTCAAATGGGTCGAAGTTCCGCCAGGAACCGCCGACGGGGAACGCGATCTCGGCGATATTGGAGAGGTGGCAGAGATGCGCAGCTTCCGCACTTGCCTTCGGGATGCGAACGATCACATGAAAGGCGACGCTGGCGAGGGGCGGGAGGAAGGCATTACGCTGACAGGCAAAGGTATTGGGCGCGGCCACCCAGCCGCACAGCCAGGGCGCCGGGGCTTCCGGCACTTGAATCATTGCGCCGGGCGGCACGACGGGCAAATGGTCCCGGACACGGATCAGGCCGAAGAAGGGAAAGGCATCGCTGGTGTTGCGTACCCGTACCTCATAGCCACAGACCCAGTTAACACCTCCGTCAATACAGTTGTGCCATATCGTCCGCTTGGTCAGCCTCAGGTTCAGGTCGTAGCCGGGCCGGTCGCCGGGGGGAATATCATACGGCGGCAAGGTTTCCCAGGGGATAACGTACCCGGCCTGACCAGTCTGAACTGGCTCACCGGGGACAATCTCCACGTCACCCATGTGGCCGGCCTTCTCCGGGTCGTTGAACAGCCCGTCGTAATCAATGAAATAGGACTGGGCGGGCGGTTCGTTGGCCGGGCGGACCAAGTCGGCGCCATTCCCTTGCAGGCCATGCACATCGGCCGGTGCCGCCGGATCGGCATCCTCGCTGGGACGCAGGCGCTCGCCGGTGGACCAGAGCACGGCTCCGGCTGCGCCGCCAAGGGAGTTCCCCAGGGCGATGCCGCCGTTGGCGTTGTTGTGGGGAGGGGTCAAGCCGACGGCGTAGCTCTCGGGATCGACCACCCAACGGCTTTCCGTGGCGGGGTCATCCGGCTGCTCCGGCCGGTAGCGCAGGACGGTCGAGCGGCCGGGCTCGGCGAAGACCGCGTAGTTGTAACTGCCGCGAGGCGCGCCGCGCTGGGCCAGATGGAGTCGGCCCTGGGCGTCGAACAGCATGTCGGTGATGGGGCCATCCCCGGCCATGCCGCTGGCGTCAAGCTCCCAACGGGCATCGCCGGTGAAACTGCCATCCCCGTTGAGACCCACCGACCAGACTTGCCGGTTGCCGGCCACGGCATAGTAAAGGCGTCCATTCTGCACGGTCATGCCCTGCACTCGGCGGTCTGGGTGCGTGTAACCCCAGGTCGCCGGGTTCTCGCTGTCGAAGGTGGGATTGGCGATATCCATCCTTACCCCGTCATCGGGCACCGGCGCCAGCCCCCTGGCCGGACGGCCGTTGATGCCGTGGTCGAAGCTGTCCAGGACCGCGCCATTACTGTCCAGACGATGGATAAGACCGGTCTCCAGATCGGAGACATAGAACAGGCGGCTCCCCCTGTCGAAGACCACATCGCCGATGCCGGGGCCACTGTTGCCCGGCAGGGTGGCAAAGGCCGCGACCGCGCCGGTCACGCCATCGACGCGCCAGATTGTGCCGGGATCGCCGCCAGGGCCGAACTGGCCGGCCATGAATTGGGCGCCCGGCTGGCCCGTCCGCAGCCGGTTGGGCAGACCGTCCCCGTCCGCGTCCGGGCCGACGATCTGGATGCCGTAGGCCGAGGTGGCGCCGAGGTAGATATTGGCGGTGCCGCTGCCCTGGCCGTCATCGAGGCTGATGGCGAACACCTGTCCGACCTCGCCCGCCTTGATCTGCCGCTTGATCGGTGGCGTCACGAGCTGGCCCGCCGGTTCGCCGCCCAGGCCCGAGAGCGACAGGATCTGCGCCGCCGGACCCTCGGTATCGATGTAAAAACTGTCGAGGGGATTGGCTCCCGGCGGCACCGGCCGATCCGCCGGACGGATGCCCGAAAAGCCCGAAACGACGGCGTCGCCGGGCTGGAGCAGACCCTCCCCGGCCTGGGCCGGCAGGGTCAACAAGCTGGAAATAAGCACAGCCCCCAGCAACAGGGGCGAAAAAATGGAATTGCCGATCGTCGATGTGGCCCGCCGTTGGCTGGGTCTGTCTCCAGACCCCCATCCCGGCGGGCTCAAGAAATTGTCAGGAAAGCGGTTCATGGTGCTGTCTCCCCGGTGGATGCAAGGCACGGAAAGGGCTTTTCCGTGTTCACAGCTTAGTCGTAGTGGGGGAACCAGAAGGTTCAAAGGGGTAGAAAGTTTTTCCCGGAAGGAGTAGGTGAAGGGGGTTCAAGTCGTAACCATATGATGTGCAATGATTTATCGGCACATGTCACTGCCGCAGGGCGTTATCCCAGGTATTCCTTGTGTTTATTACCAGGACAAGGCAAAGAGATGTTACTGCGACTCGCAAGGATGCACCTGTGTTTATAAGCCCCCATGGAATTGATAGGGAAGGGGCTTTACTGACCGTTTATGGTGGTGCCTTCTTTGTTCCTGGAATAAGCCAAAGGAGTGGGCGCGTCGCTGGATTGGGGAGATCTCTACTATTCCAGCGCAAGAATGAAGGCCCACTGCTCCCCGGTGACCGGCATGATCGAGAGCCGGTTGCCCTTGCGCAGCAGGGGCAGGTCCTGCAAAGGTCCGTCCGCGTACTGCCGGAGTTCCCTCAGGCTGATGTTGCGCCCCAGGTGGCGCAGGTACTTCACATCCACCATGAACCAGCGGGGGTTTGCCGGGTCGCTGCCCGGATCATGGTACTTGGCCTCGGGGTCGAAAGCGGTGTGGTCGGGATAGCCCTCCCGGACAACCTCCATGAGCCCGGCGATACCGGGCTCGTCACAGTTGGAGTGGTAGAAAAGGACCCGGTCGCCCGGCTTCATCCCATCACGCATCATATTGCGCGCCTGATAGTTCCTGACCCCGTCCCAGTGTTCGGTCCGGTTCGGCCGCGTCGCCAAGTCGTCGATGCCGAAGGTGTCGGGCTCCGATTTCATCAGCCAGTAGTTCATTCTCGTGAGTCTCATTGGTTGAAATTTCCCCAGGGTATACTCAACCCGGATATTTCATGAATGCTGCAAATAGGGGGAGGGCGGAAGCCCTTCCCTACCCCTTAGCAAAATTGCGGACAAAGGGTCTGGAGATCCTGCTAAAATCGCCACGGTTGAAACAATGATATCGTCTATGGCCAAATGCCAGGCAACGAAACCTCCCTGTCTTGCGGGTGTAGCTCAATGGCAGAGCTTCTGGTTCCCAACCAGATGACGAGGGTTCGATTCCCTTCACCCGCTCCAATTTCCTTTTTTACACATAAGAAAACCGCCTTGATCGTTAAGGGGATGCGTCATGAAGACCTTTTTTAAGATCCTTCTCTACCTGGTATTGCTGTTGGTGGTTGTGGCCCTGGCGCTGCCCCTGGTGGTCGATCCCAATGACTTCAAGGGCCAGATCACCGAACAGGTGGAGAAGCGCACCGGGCGTTCCTTCGTCATCGGCGGGGATATCAAGCTCTCGGTCTTCCCCTGGCTGGGCGTCGAGCTTAACCAGGCCAGGCTGGGCAATGCCCCCGGCTTCGGCGACGAACCCATGGTCCAGGTGGAGCAGGCAGGGGTGCGGGTCAAATTGATTCCCCTCCTGCAGAAAAAGCTGGAGGTCGATACGGTGGTCCTTTACGGCTTGCAGGCCAACTTGGTCAAGGCCAAGGAAGGGCGCGCCAACTGGGACGGAATGGACGGCAAGGAGCCAGCCAGTGACGGGAAGAAAAAGGCGCCGCCCCTCGCGGCCCTGCTGATCGGCGGGGTCGATGTGCGCGACGCCAAGGTCAGTTGGGAGGACCGTTCTACCGGCAAGTCCCTGTTGCTGGAAGATCTGAACATCACCACCAGCAAGCTGGTCATCGGCCAGCCCTTCGATATCTCCGCCGATGCCAAACTTCGTCAGATGCCGAAGGGGCCTTCCCTCACCTTCGCCCTCAACGGCAAGGTGGCCTTTGACGCCGATGGCAAGAAGATCTCTATCGTTCCCATCGAAGTCGTATTGGCCGAACTTGAAGGGAATAAGTCCTTTGCCCTGCAAGGGGTCGTCGATCTGGATCTGGAGCAGGGGGCTTTGGATCTGAAGGATTTCACGGCCTCATCCGGTGATCTGCGGCTCAAGGGCGGACTGCGGGTCACGAATTTCAATCAGGCGCCGAATCTGGCAGGCTCTTTCAACCTGGAGCCTTTCAGCCCCCGCAAGCTGATGCAGGGCTGGGGCATGACGGCCCCGCAAACGGCCGATGCCGCCGTGCTGGAGCGCTGCTCCATGAGCTTCACCCTGGGCGGAACGCCGGACCGGTTCAGCCTCGACCAGATCAAGCTTCAGCTCGACGACACCAACGTCAACGGCAACGCCAAGGTAGTGCTGGCATCGCGGGCCACGGTCAATTTCCTCTTGAAGGGCGATTCCATCGACCTCGACCGCTATATGTCGCCTCCCCAGGAGGCTTCCGCTGCGAGCGATGGCGGGGCTAACGCCGCCGCGCCTCTGGCCCTGCTGTTTGCCGCCGACATGAAAGGCGATCTCAGCCTGGAAAGCATGAAGGTCAACAAGCTCAAAGCGAACAAAGTGGCCCTCAAAATCGACCAATTCAACGGTAGGCTGCAAATCGACCAGGGCGTCGGGGCCTTCTATCAGGGGACCTATCGCGGCATGGCGGTGGTGGACGCCAGCAAGAAGCCGCCCAGCCTGCGCTACACCGCTTCCATGACCGGGCTCCAGGCCGGCGAGTTGCTCAAGGACATGCAGGGAGACAGCCGGCTGGAGGGACGCGGCGATATCAGCGTCGAGATCAATTCCCAGGGCGTCGGCATGATGGCGATCCGCAAGGCGATGACCGGTCAGGTCGATCTCCAGTTCCGCGACGGCTCCATCAAAGGATTCAACCTGGCCCAGATCCTTCGCGATGCCAAGGCCAAGTTCGGGGCGCTGCATGGGGGTGGGGCGGCCGAGGGAACCAGCGGCGAGGCCGCGCCCAAGACCGATTTCTCCGAGTTGACGGCCAAGGCGCTGATCAAGGGCTTCGTCATCGACAACACCTCACTGGCAATGAAGTCGCCCTATCTGCGGGTGAACGGCCAGGGAACCCTCGACACGGAAAAGGAGTTGCTCGACTACAACCTGCGCACGGTGATCGTCAATAGCGACACGGGCCAGGGCGGCAAGGATCTGGGCGAGCTGGAAAACATCCCCCTGCCGATGAAATACCAAGGCCCCCTCGGCGAAGTGGGCGATTGGCGCAAGTGGCGGATCGACTTCGAGGATGTCCTCAAGGCCAAGGTGGAACAGAAGGCCAAGGAGGAGATCGGCAAGTTCCTTGAAAAGAACCTCGGCGCGGGGCAGCAGCAGTCCGCCCCGGCGGAAGGCGGCGCCCCCAAGCCCCAGAGCACCGAGGAAAAGGCCATGGACTTGTTGCGGCAGAAAATCCGCTTCTGATGGCTGATCCGGGCCGGTTCGGCGGCCTGGTCCTGGACTGGTTCGACCGCCACGGCCGCAAGGACCTTCCCTGGCAGACCGGCCCCACGCCCTACCGGGTGTGGGTGTCGGAGATCATGCTGCAACAGACCCAGGTCGCCACCGTCATTCCCTACTTCGAGCGCTTCATGGGGCGCTTTCCTGACCTGACCACCTTGGCCGGCGCCCATCTGGACGAGGTGCTGCATCTCTGGTCCGGGCTCGGCTATTACGCCAGGGCCCGCAATCTCCACCGTGCCGCCGGTCTGATTGTCGATCGCCACGGCGGTGCCTTTCCCCTGGATTTCGCGGCGGTCACGGAACTGCCCGGCATCGGCCGCTCCACCGCCGGGGCCATCCTCTCCCTGGGGGCGGGGCAGCCCTGGCCGATCCTCGACGGCAACGTCAAGCGCGTCCTGGCCCGCTGCTTCGCCATCGAAGGCTGGCCCGGCAAAGCGGTGGTGCTGGAACGCCTCTGGTCCCTGGCCGAAAGATACACCCCGGTCGAACGGACTGCCGCTTACAACCAGGCCATGATGGATTTAGGCGCATTGGTCTGCACCCGATCATCCCCCCGTTGCCAGGATTGCCCGCTCTCCGGGCTTTGTCTGGCCCATGGAAACGGCGATCCGTCCCGATATCCGGGCAGGCGGAACGCCCCCCTCCAGCCGGTCAAAGCCATCCGGCTGCTGCTGGTGCGCAACGGACAGGGGGAGGTTCTGCTCGAACAGCGACCGCCCAGTGGGATCTGGGGTGGCCTCTGGAGCCTCCCCGAGTGCGGCATGGACGAAGAACCACGGGCCTTTTTGGAGCGGCGCTACGGGCTCAAGGCCGATGGGGCAGGGGAGTTGACCCCCTTCCGGCATACCTTCTCCCACTTCCACCTGGATATTCATCCCTGGGAAACCCGCGTTTCCGGAGGGCTATCGGGGGTGATGGAGAGGGCCTGTCTCTGGTATAACGCCCAAAACCCTGAACAACTGGGTCTGGCGGCCCCCGTGGCCCGCCTGATCCTTACAGCGAACGAGCGAAAAGGAGGGCCTGATGGGCAAAACGGTTCACTGCGTCAAACTGAACAAGGCGGCTGAAGGCCTCGACCGGGCGCCCTATCCGGGGCCGCTGGGCCAGCGCATCCTGGAGAATGTTTCCAAGGAGGCCTGGCAAGGCTGGTTGCGTTCTCAAACCATGCTCATCAACGAAAACCGCCTGAGTCCCATGGACCCCAAGGCCCGCAAATTCCTGGAAGAGCAGATGGAGAAATACTGCTTCGGCGAAGGGGCGGAATTGCCGCCCGACTACGTGCCGCCCAAGGCCTGAAAGCCTGCGGCAGGCCGCTGATTTCGACTTGACTCCATCCGCCAACCTGCTTAAAGTACCGCCTTCGCTGAGCCCAGGTAGCTCAGTCGGTAGAGCAGGGGATTGAAAATCCCCGTGTCGGCGGTTCGATTCCGTCCCTGGGCACCAACAAACACAAAGGCCTGCAGAAATGCAGGCCTTTTTTGTTTGGGGCTGGGCAGCGACCGGATTAGATTTCCGTCTGCCGGATAGATTTCGCCCCCGCTTGTTCTATCCCCCGCGCGGTTTTTTTCACTTGTACCTTCAGCGAAGTTTTCAATCAGCCAGCTTCCCCTGCCAATACCGCGCCCGTTCCAACAGCTCCGTCTCGTCGGCGCTGGTGAGGGCGCCCTTGCGCACCAGATGCCTTCCGGCGACCCAGACCTCGCGCACCTGGTGGCGGCTGGTGGCGTAGACCAGTTGGGAGATGGGGTGGTAGAGGGGCTGGCCTTCGATCTGGTCCAGCCGGACGGCGATGAGATCGGCGGCCTTGCCGGGTATCAGGGAACCGGTGATCTCGTCGAGACCCAGGGCTTTGGCGCCGTTGAGGGTGGCCATGCGCAGGGCGGTGTGGGCGGGCACGGCGGCGGCGTCGCCGCTGACGCCCTTGGCCAGCAGGGCGGCGGCCCGCATCTCGGCAAACATGTCGAGGGCGTTGTTGCTGGCGGCGCCGTCGGTCCCTATCGCCACGTTGACCCCGGCCGCGACCAGTTTGGCCACCGGGCAGAAGCCGCTGGCCAGTTTTAGGTTCGACTGGGGGCAGTGGACCACATGGCCGCCGGCCTCGGCAAAGGCGGCGATCTCCGCGTCGGTCAGTTGGGTCATGTGGATCGCCATCAATGCGGGACCGACCAGCCCCAGTCGGTGCAGCCGTTCCAGGGGGCGGCAGCCGTGGCCTTCCTCGCCCTGGCGGATCTCGTCCAGGGTCTCGTGGACGTGCATGTGGATCTGCACCGGGGGATCGATCTCGTCGGCGATGACGCGCATCTGGCTCAGGGGACCGTCGGAGACGGAGTAGGGGGCGTGGGGGGCGAAGCTGCACGAGATCAGGGGGTGGTCGGCGTAGCGGTCGCGCAATTCCAGCCCCTTGTGGATGTATTCATCGGGCGAGCCGGCCCAGCTCGACGGGAAGTCCACCAGGATCATGCCCAGGTTGGCGCGGATGCCCAGATCGGCGGCCACCAGCGCCGTGATGTCGGGGTGGAAGTACATGTCGTTGAAACAGGTAGTGCCGCCGCGCAGCATCTCGGCGATGGCCAGGCGCGAGCCGTCGGCGACGAACTCCTCGCCCATCCAGCGCTGTTCGGCGGGCCAGATGTGCTGTTGCAGCCAAGTCATCAGCGGCAGGTCGTCGGCCAGACCGCGCAGCAGGTTCATGGCCGCGTGGGTGTGGGCGTTGACCAGCCCCGGCAGCAGGGCATGGCCGGACAGCTCGACGACATGATCGGCCTCGTACTTGGCGCGGGCCTCGTGGCTAGGCAGGATTTCCAGGATGCGCCCGTTCAGCAGGGCGACGGCATGGCTCTCATGGACGACGCCTTCAGGTTCGACCGGGATCACCCAATCGGCGTGGATCAGGGTATCGATTTTCATAATACATATTACGGTGACAGTTTACCAAATACACTTAATAATAATAATCGTTGCCTTTAGGCCCCCGCTTTTGCGGTTTCAGTATCCTACTCGTCTGCTTTTCAAGCCTTTCGATCCATCCTTCACTACCCAATGGCCGCCCCGTCGTCTCCGAACGGCGAAGTGCGTTGAAAGCTGCGGATTCGTCCTCACACTGACCCAGAAAGGCGGCAAAATCGCCATATCGCTTCAGTAGCGGAGCAACCTTCACCAGTCCATCGTCCCTGCCCGAAAGATGGGCGGCGATGCTTGACCATGGCCAATCCTCGGCTCGTTGAACGAGCCTGGCGCGAACCGGGTTATGGGTGATGTATCGCACAGCATGGGCCAAGTGCTCTTCGTCCATCACCACGGAACCGAAGCGCCCCTGCCAGAGATGGCCGGTGACCCTCATGCGGGCGTTGATATAGCCGGTGTAGCGGCGATGCGCATCGGCAAAGGTGCGACGCAGCCCGTCTTCATCGGAGGGCACAACGATGAGGTGGACATGATTGGGCAACAGGCAGTAGCACCAGACCTCCGCTTTGGCCTTTAGCGCCGCTTCGCCCAAGAGATCCTTGTAGAGCGCGTAGTCCCCCTCCTCAAAGAAGACTTGCGCGCGCCGGTTGCCACGTTGCGTGACATGGTGGGGGGAGCCGGGGATAACGAGACGGGGTAATCGTGACATGGCGGGAATGTGGCATATTTTGTTTATTTAGTAAAGTGTCACCGTAATTCTCTTGAATTTTGCCGGAAGGAGCATTGGCGTCGATGCCGTCGCCAAGGTCTTTGGAGTACCACTGCGTCATGCTTTAAGCCGCCGATGAGTTATAGAAATGCGGGATGGAACATGAAACCCCCAACGTGGAGGTCACCGGCGCTGCGTGGCTTTATCGCGCAGCGTCCGGTGGACCGCAGGGTTATGCCTCACTTGCGTCGTCAGTCACGTTTTCGCCAACAACAGGCTTTCGCCAGGCGGATGCCGATCCTTTCCGCTCGGGTATTGGTTCAAGCATATTTCTGGCCTTCAGTCGCAGAAACACGTTCTTCATCGTGTTCTCGCTCTTGATGCCGGTTATATCCCGTGCAAGGCTATTCGTGATTTCCTCGTTGGTTTCCATGAACTTCATTACAAGTTCTTCAGGAGAGCCGAGCGGCTCATGACGTATAACTACCAATACGGAGCTATCCTTCTCGAGAATAACGGGCGGCTTGAGTCGCAAAGTCTCCATCGCGCGGAAGGCGGTATTTAGACCTTCGCCAACATCCTTGTTTGGGGGATACGGAAACTTGTTGATCAGACGAACGAGCGCAGGATTACGGGCACTTTGTGTGTCCAAAATGTTTGCGGTCGTGACGTGACCAGGCAGTTTGCCGGGGTTTTCAATTTCAATGCGATTGTCAAATATCCGAATTTGCACATCAGCTACGATGCTGTAGTCGCGGTGCAAGACCGCATTTGTGATGACCTCGTGTAGGGCATCTTCTGGATACTCGACAGCCTCCAATCCTTCTTCGCCCAGCCTCTTGATGCTCTCGATGATTTTTTTGGTTGCGGATACGGCGCCATAAATTAGTTTGTAAGCGTCGCCTTCAATCGTGAGAGGGGTTCCTTCAAGGAATTCACGCCCGATGTCGTCGTCTTTAGTCTTATAGCGCATGATTTTCACGCTGCTACGTTTCGGCAAAAAGACGGCTGGTTCATCGCAGAAGAGCAAAATGCCGCACACTCGCGCGTGACCTTCCTTAATTAGGTCTTGATTGTTTAAGTAGGTCAATGGCTCGCCGCTTGGGATGACGTTTATCAAGAAGTCGAGTATCGATGAACTATTCTCGATTCGCGGAAGCGGTATTTCTACCCACTCATTTTCGAACGTGACAATGCCCTTGTCTAACTCAAGGCGTTTTAGCTTCTCAGGCGTATCAATTTTCTGCTTTCCAGCATTGACTCGGACGAAGACTTCCCCAGAGGAAGACTTGACGATTTCCTTGACTTTCTTGATTGTGATATGAAGCACCAGCCCCGGAAGGCTCTTGTTGGAAAGGAACTCGAACTTAACGTGATTACCAAACGCATGCGCCTGAAACAGAACGTGAAATATGTCGTTTGCCTGCTCAGGATCGTCGAATCCAAGCCAGGTTCTTGTATTTGCCGTTTTGTCCTCACCAATTCCAACGTAGACATCGCCTCCAGCAGCGTTTGAAAACGCCGAGATCGTTTCCGACAATTTGGCTGGCTTGATTTCGCGTGCCTTTATGTCATTAAGGTAGTTTTCTTGGGTGGCCATGATTTTGGCAGCCAGTGCGTTATCTACTTCATATGTTGGATACATATCGGTCCTATGGTGCGATCCTAGCGAGTGTAAGGCGATTGTCGCTCTTATATTTTGCGGTGGCTATGAGTTCAGCTCTTTCCTCGCACTTCGTTTGGGGGGTAAACTTGGAATTACGGCGACAGTTTACTAAATACAGCTAACCGCCATCATTACTATTGTGACCACGCTTTTGCGGATTCAGGTGGCTTCGGAAAGAAATCACTCATGGGGCGAAGACCTCCAGATGTCTGTGTCTTTGCAGTATCAGAGGCCGATTTTTGTCCGTCAAGTAAACCAGGCCATGAGCGACGGCGGGGAAAGAATTCCATTGCCGATGGGCATATGGACCTGTAAATTAAAGGATCACGATCCTTGAATTTACAGGCTTACCTCATGCTACCCCGCCACATTGCCGCCGATGTCCGCGCCTACCTGGCCCATTTTCCCTCGCTGCTCATCACGGGGGCGCGGCAGGTGGGGAAGTCCACCCTGGCCATGGACCTGGGCATCGAGCATTACGTCACCCTGGACGACATCGCCAGTTATCAGAGCGCCAAGGCCGACCCGAAGGGCTTTGTCGCCCATCTGCCCAGGCCGGTGGTGATCGATGAGGTCCAGCGTGTCCCGGAGATCTTCGTTGCCCTCAAGGAGCAGATCGACCGGGACCGGACGCCGGGCCGGTTTGTCCTGACCGGTTCCAGCAGTCTCCAGGGCTTCAGGAACCTCTCCGATTCCCTGGCGGGGCGGATCGGGATCATCGATCTCTATGCCTTCAACCTCAGCGAGATCTACCTCCGGCCCTACAACTTTATCGACCATCTGTTTTCCGGGCGGGCCTTCGTCGCCTCCGGTCCAGTCGGTCTGGCGGGGCATCTGATCAAGGGCGGTTTCCCGGAGCTGCAAGTCATCGACCATGCCAAGACGCGCCAGTTGTGGTTCGGCTCTTATATCCGCACCTACATCGAGCGGGACCTGCACGATGTGGGCAACATCCGCAACCTAGACAGCTTCATGCGGCTCTATCTGGCACTGGCCCTGCGGTGCGCCTGCCTGCTCAACAAGGCCGAGCTGGGGAGGGCGTGCCAGATCGACAACAAGACCCTCGACCACTACCTCTCCATTCTGAAGAACACTTACCAGATCGCCCTGCTCAAACCCTGGCACGGCAATGCGCTCAAGCGGCTGGTGAAGATGCCGAAGTTGTTCATGCTTGATACCGGCATCCTCTGCCACCTGCTGAAAATAACCCAGGCGGACGAACTGCCCTCGTCGCCCTACAAAGGCGCCGTTTATGAGACCTTCGTGCTGACGGAACTTGTCAAGGCTAACGGCTACGCGGCCCGCCCCGTGGAACTAAGCTTCTACCGCACCACCGATGGCAAAGAGATCGATTTCGTTCTCGACGACGGCAGGCAAATGGTCAGCATAGAGGTCAAGGCCGCGCTCACGGTGACGCCCGCCGATTTCAAGCACAGTCGGCATTTCATCGAGCAAAACCCCGGCAGGGTGCGGCAAGGCATCCTGCTCTACGGGGGCGAGATACCATTGCCGTTCGGCGAGCATCAAGGCACCCCGCTGTGGGCGCTGCCGCTGGCGATCTTTGCGGGCGGAGGTTGAGCTTTATCCGGCCCATTTCCTGTCTTTCTCGCCGCCGCTCGTGCAAAATTCCCCCTCATTTGCCACCACGACTGGAGAACCGATGGACGCTTCCGCCCTGGGTATAGATCTGACCGCCGACAACGCCATCGTATGGAGGGACGGACGGCTCTATTTATTGGATCAGCGACTGCTGCCGCAGCAGGCCGATTTCCTGCCCCTGGAGGAGGTGCGGGCGGTGGCGGATGCCATCCGCGACATGGTGGTGCGCGGGGCGCCGGCCATCGGCATCAGCGCGGCCTATGGAGTGGCGCTGGCAGCCCGCCATCGCTTCCGGGCGAATCCCGTAGATTGGAAGACGGCCATTGCCGCCGATCTGGAGACCCTGGCCCGTTCCCGCCCCACGGCGGTGAATCTCTTCTGGGCCATCGAACGCATGGGCGCCCGGATCGTGGCCCTGCCCGAGGGCGACCCGGAACCGGCCCTGCTGGCCGAGGCCCGGCGTATCCATGAAGAGGATGTCGAGGCCAATCACCGTATGGGCGATCTGGGCGCGGCCCTGATCGAGGGCGCGACGGCCGTCATCACCCACTGTAACGCGGGCGCCCTGGCGACCGGCGGTTACGGCACAGCCCTGGGGGTGATCCGCAGCGCCTTCCGCGACGGCAAGATCCAGCGGGTCTATGCCGACGAGACCCGCCCCTGGCTGCAAGGGGCGCGGCTGACCGCCTGGGAGCTGGAACGTGACGGCATCCCGGTATCGCTGATGGTGGAGGGGGCCGCCGCCGCCCGTATGCGGGCCGGCGGGGTCGGCTGGATCATCGTCGGCTCCGACCGGATCGCCGCCAACGGCGACCTGGCCAACAAGATCGGCACCTACGGACTGGCTGTGGCCGCCCGCTATCACGGCCTCAAGTTCATGGTGGCCGCGCCGACCTCGACCATCGACATGAAGGTCCCCTCGGGCGAGCTGATCCCCATCGAGGAGCGTGCCGCCGAGGAGATCTTCCACTGTGGCGGCCGCCGCGTCGCTACCGAAGGGGTTGATGCCTGGAACCCGGTTTTCGACGTGACCCCCGCCGGGCTGGTGGACGCCATCGTTACCGAGAAGGGGGTTGTCCTGAACCCAGACCGGGCCAAGATGGAGGCATTGATGGGGGGCTGAGCCAGGATTGGCTGTCCGCTTATCCCGAGATCAGCCGGCTGGCGCCGATCAGCGGTACTACTCTCGCCAAGACCTCTTCCATAATCTCGGGTTCGGCCGTGGCGGCTTTTTTCACCTTGCGGACGCGCCAGTCGAGGGTGTGAATCAGGTTCGCTGCCACTACGCAGGGTTGCTCCAGGTTTTTGACCGCGACCTCTGTTCTCGCGCCCCGGATGCTGGTGCTGATGGGGCAGCAGATCAATAGCCCTGTTTGCTGGTTATAGGTCCGGCTGGAGAGCACCAGGGCGGGACGATACTTGCCGATCTCATTTCCCCGCGTCGGTTCGAAGTCGCGCCAGACGATGTCGTTGCGCTCGGGTATGTACCGGGCCATGGCCTCAGTCACCCCGTTCGCCAGCAAGCAGGCTGAGAAGTTCGTCGGCGTGCGCCCTGTGGGGTGTCAGCCCCTCAAGCAGTTCGGCCTCCGAGTAGGGTGCAAGCCCCCCCCTCCGGGGCGCCTTGCGGCGGATGACCAGCCCCTCTTCCGTCACCTCGATGGAGACCTGCGCCCCTTTTTCCAAATGGGCCAGTTCGCTGACCGCCTTTGTGATCCGTAACCCTAGGCTGTTTCCCCAAGGCTGGACCTTGCCCTCGAATTCCGCTGCCGGTTGTCTATTCATGCAATTCGCTCGTAACTACGTCGTAGATACGGAGAAGGTAGGCCGCTCCAGGCGGGAAGTCAATCTCCCCTGCGGCATCAATGGACCGAGGAGCGGCGATCGGGATGGAGCGGGCCAGTGGTTCTGTGATATGCTCCCACGCTTTGGAAACGCGCCTTAACGCCTTGCTGGGACACCCTTTTTAATGACCGATTTCGCCAAAGAAGTCCTTCCGGTCAACCTCGAAGACGAGATGCAGCAGTCCTACCTCGATTACGCCATGAGCGTGATCGTGGGTCGGGCCTTGCCGGATGTCAGGGACGGGCTCAAGCCGGTGCATCGCCGTGCGCTCTTTTCCATGCACGAGCAGAGCAACGAGTGGAACAAACCCTATAAGAAGTCGGCCCGCCTCGTCGGGGACATCATGGGTAAGTACCATCCCCATGGTGACTCGGCGATCTACGACACCATCGTGCGCATGGCCCAGCCCTTCTCGCTGCGCTACATGCTGGTGGATGGGCAGGGCAACTTCGGTTCGGTGGACGGCGACGCCCCGGCGGCCATGCGTTATACCGAGATCCGCATGGCCCGGATCACGCATGAGCTGTTGGCGGACATCGACAAGGAAACGGTCGATTTCGTACCCAACTACGACGGCTCCGAATCCGAACCCACGATTCTGCCGGCCAAGTTCCCGAATCTCCTGGTCAACGGCTCCGCCGGTATCGCGGTGGGCATGGCGACCAACATCCCGCCCCACAATCTCACCGAGGTGATCGGCGGCTGTCTGGCCCTGATCGAGAATCCTGAGATCGATATCGCCGAGTTGATGGAGTTCATCCCCGGTCCCGACTTCCCCACCGCCGGAATCATCAACGGCGCCAGGGGTATCGTGGAGGCCTATCAGACCGGCCGGGGCCGCATCCATGTGCGCGCCCGCACCGAGATGGAGGATATGGATAGCGGCAAGCAGCGCATCGTCGTCACCGAGCTGCCCTATCAGGTCAACAAGGCACGGCTGCTGGAGAAGATCGCCGAGCTGGTCAAGGAGAAGAAGGTCGAGGGCATCACCGAGCTGCGCGATGAATCTGATAAAGATGGCATGCGCATGGTGATCGAGCTGCGCCGGGGCGAGTCGGCCGAGGTGGTGCTGAACAACCTCTATCAGCACACCCAGTTGCAGAGCGTCTTCGGCATCAACATGGTGGCGCTGGTGGATGGCCGCCCGCGTACCCTGAATCTGAAGGAGATGCTGCAATACTTCCTGCGGCATCGGCGCGAGGTGGTTACCCGCCGGACCCTGTTCGATCTGCGTAAGGCGCGCGAGCGCGCCCATATCCTGGAAGGCTTGGCGGTCGCGCTGGCCAACATCGACGAAATCATTGCGCTGATCAAGGCCTCTCCCAGCCCCTCAGCCGCCAAGGAGCAGTTGATCAGCCGGCACTGGCGCTCCGGCGCGGTCGAGGCCATGCTGGGGCGCGCCGGCGCCCAGGCCTCCCGGCCCGAGGATCTTGACGCAGCCTTCGGCCTGACGGTAGAGGGCTATCGCCTGACCGAGATCCAGGCCCAGGCGATTCTCGACCTGCGTCTGCAAAAGCTGACCGGGCTGGAGCAGGACAAGATTCTGGCCGAATACGGCGAAATTCTCGGAAAGATCGCCGAGCTGCTTGCCATCCTCTCCAGCACAGGACACTTGATGGAAGTCATCCGGCAGGAGCTGGTCGCCATCCGCGATCAGTTCGGCGACAAACGCCGTACCGAGATCATCCACGCCCACGAAGACCTCTCCCTGGAGGACCTGATCACCGAAGAGGACATGGTCGTCACCCTTTCCCATCAGGGTTACGCCAAGGCCCAATCCGTCGATATCTACCAGGCGCAACGGCGCGGCGGCAAGGGCAAGCAGGCGGCAGCCACCAAGGATGAGGACTTCATCGATCAGCTTTTCATCGCCAATACCCACGACACCATCCTCTGCTTCTCCAGCCGGGGCAAGGTCTATTGGCTCAAGGTCTACGAGCTGCCCCAGGCGGGCCGCAACGCGCGCGGCAGGCCCATGGTCAATCTGCTGCCGCTGGAAGAGGGCGAACGTATCAACGCCGTCCTGCCGGTGCGGGAGTATACCGATGACCGCTTCGTCTTTATGGTCACTGCCTCCGGCACGGTGAAAAAGACCCCGCTCACCGACTTCTCACGCCCCCGGACCAGTGGCATCATCGCGGTCGATCTGCGCGAGGACGATCAGCTTGTTGGCGTAGGTCTGACCGATGGCAAACAGGACATCATGCTCTTCACCTCGGCCGGCAAGGCGGTCCGCTTCAACGAGGAGGAGGTCCGCGCCATGGGCCGCACCGCCTGTGGTGTGCGCGGCGTCAAACTGGCGAAGGGGCAGAGGGTCATCTCCCTCATCATCGCCCAGGAAGGACAGGTGTTGACTGTGACCGAGAACGGTTTCGGCAAGCGTACCCCCATCGACCAGTTCCAGACCAAGGGGCGCGGCGGCATGGGGGTCATCTCCATCCGCACCAGTGAGCGCAACGGCGAACAGGTGGGCGCCATACTGGTCAACGAGGAAGACGAGATCATGCTGATCACCGACGGCGGCACCCTGGTCCGCACCCGCGCCGCCGATGTCTCGGTGGTGGGCCGCGACGCCCAGGGCGTCAAGATGATCAGCCTCAGCGGCGACGAACGCCTCATCGGCATCGAACGCATCGTGATGCTGGATGGCGATGAGGAGCTGGCGGAAGATTTGTAGATCGGCCTTCAGGCCGACTGCGGCACCGGTTGTCGTCGGCCTGAAGGCCGACCTGCACACCACCCTAACCCGCAGAGCAACTGATTTTATTGGGTATCTACGAGGTCGAGTTCATGTCACGTATCTACAATTTCAGCGCCGGTCCGGCGATGTTGCCGGAAGCAGTTTTGCGGCAGGCCCAGGAGGAGATGTCGGATTGGCAGGGTAGCGGCATGTCGGTGATGGAGATGAGCCATCGCGGCAAGGAGTTCATGTCCATCGCGGCCCAGGCAGAGGCCGATCTGCGCGAGCTGATGGCGATCCCGGCCGGCTATAAGGTGCTGTTCCTGCAAGGGGGCGCCTCCAGCCAGTTCGGTATGATCCCCATGAATCTGACCCGCGACAAGGGCAAGGCCGACTACCTCAACACCGGTTCCTGGTCCAAGAAGGCCATCGGCGAGGCCAAGCGCTACTGCGAGGTCAATGTGGCCGGGACCCGGACCGAAGGCAAGTTCGACGTGCCCCAACAGGGCCAGCTCAAGCTGAACGCCGGTGCCGCCTATCTCCACTACACCCCCAACGAGACCATCGAGGGCATCGAATTCCCCTATGTGCCCGAGACCAACGGTGTGCCGCTGGTGGCCGATATGTCATCCACCATCCTCTCCCGTCCGGTCGATGTCTCCCGGTTCGGCCTGATCTACGCCGGGGCGCAGAAGAACGTCGGCCCCGCCGGCCTGACCCTGGTCATCCTGCGCGATGACCTGATCGGCACCCCGATCGACGGCACCCCGACCATGTTCGATTACAAGATCCACGCCGATAACGAATCCATGTACAACACCCCGCCCACCTATGCCTGGTATCTGGCGGGCCTGGTATTCCAGTGGATGAAGGGGCAGGGCGGCCTGGAGGGCATGGCCCGCATCAACGAGCGCAAGGCCAGGAAGCTGTATGACGCCATCGACGCCTCCCCCTTCTATAACAACCCGGTGGAGCCCGAGTGCCGCTCCTGGATGAACATCCCCTTCACCCTGGCCAATCCCGATCTGGATAAGAGCTTCCTGGAAGGGGCCTCAAAGGCCGGACTCAAGACCCTCAAGGGTCACCGTTCCGTGGGCGGCATGCGCGCCAGCATCTACAACGCCATGCCCGAAGCGGGGGTCGATGCCCTGGTTGGGTTTATGGCCGAGTTTGAACGCAAATACGGTTAATTGAGTCAATGTAGGTTGGGTTAAGGCGCGCATCACCCTCGTCAGGAAGATGGAGCTTCGCCGAAAAGGCGCGCCTAACCCAACCTACGTCACTAAAGGAAATCCCATGCACAAGATCCAGACGTTGAACAATATTTCCGTGGCGGGCCTGGAACGGTTGCCCCGCGACGGCTTCGAGGTCGCCTCGGAGATGACCCATCCCGACGCCATTCTGGTCCGTTCCGCCAAGATGCACGACATGGAGCTGCCCGCCTCGGTGAAGGCCATCGGCCGCGCGGGCGCCGGGACCAACAACATCCCCGTGCCCAAGATGACCGAGCGCGGCATCGTGGTCTTCAATGCCCCCGGCGCCAATGCCAACGCGGTGAAGGAGCTGGTCCTGGCGGGCATGCTCATGGCGGCGCGCAACATCGGCCCTGCCTGGCGTTTCTCCGTGGGCCTCTCCGGCACGGATGAAGAGATCGGCAAGGCGGTCGAGGCCGGCAAGAAGAACTTCAAGGGCTTCGAACTGCCCGGTCGCACCCTCGGCGTCATCGGCCTCGGCGCCATCGGCGTCAAGGTGGCCAACGCGGCCCACGCCCTGGGCATGAAGGTCATCGGCTACGACCCGACCATCACCGTCAAGAGCGCCTGGCAACTGGAATCCAGCGTCAAGCAGGCGGTTTCCGTGGACGACCTGCTGGCCCGTTCCGACTTCGTCACCTTCCATGTGCCGCTGATCGAGAGCACCCGCCGCATGATCAACGCGGAACGCCTCAAGCTGATGAAGAAGAACGCGGTGATCCTGAACTTCGCCCGCGACGGCATCATCGACGACCAGGCCGTGGTCGCGGCCCTGGACGAGGGCAAGCTCTACGGCTATGTCTGCGACTTCCCCGGCAACCTGCTGAAGGACCATCCGCGCGTCATCACCCTGCCGCACCTGGGCGCATCCACCGCCGAGGCCGAGGACAACTGCGCCGTCATGGTGGCCGATCAGGTGCGCGATTACCTGGAAAACGGCAACGTCACCAACTCGGTCAATTTCCCCGAGATCAACCTGCCCCGTTCCGCCGGGGTGCGCCTCGCCATCGTCAACAGCAACGTCCCCAACATGGTGGGGCAGATCTCCACGGATCTGGGCAAGGCGGGCGTCAACATCATCGACATGCTCAACAAGTCTCGCGACAACATCGCCTGCACCCTGCTGGACGTGGACAAGGCCCCCGATCAGTCCCTGCTGGACGAGATCGCCGCCATTCCGGGCGTGCTCTCCGTCCGTTGCCTCGGCTGCGGCGGCTGAGGACAGCTCGCACCCATGAGCAACAAGGGCCTCCATAAGGTGCGGGAACGGATCGACGCCTTGGATCAGGAGATCCAGCGGCTGCTCAACGAGCGCGCCCAGTGCGCGCTCGAAGTGGCGCGGGTCAAACTGGAGCAGGACCCCCAGGCCCAGTTCTACCGCCCCGAACGTGAGGCCCAGATCCTGCGGACGGTGAAGGAACGCAATCGCGGCCCCCTGGGCGACGAGACCATGGCCCGGCTGTTCCGGGAGATTATGTCGGCCTGTCTGGCCCTGGAGCATCCCCTGCAAGTGGCCTATCTGGGTCCCGAGGGGACCTTCACCCAGGCCGCCGCCATCAAGCACTTCGGCCATGCCGTGGTCACCCATCCGGCCGGTTCCATCGCCGAGATCTTCCGCGAGGTGGAGGCGGGGGACTGCCAGTACGGCGTGGTCCCGGTGGAGAACTCCACCGAGGGGGTCATCACCCACACCCTCGATCTCTTCATCCACTCGCCCCTCAAGATCTGCGGTGAGGTGATGCTGCGTATCCACCACAACCTCCTCACCCACGCCCCCGATCTGGAGGCTATCACCGAGGTCTATTCCCACCAGCAGTCCCTGGGCCAGTGCCGCGCCTGGCTGGATCGCCACCTGCCCCGCGCCGAGCGCATCGCCGTCGGCAGCAATGCCGAGGCCGCCCGCATCGCCGCCAGCGAAGGCAACGACATCGCCGCCATCGCCGGCGAGACCGCCGCCGAGATCTACGGCGTCCCCTGCCTCCACAGCAACATCGAAGACGAGCCGGACAACACCACCCGCTTCCTCGTCATCGGCCGCGAGTCCGTCACCCCCAGCGGCGACGACAAGACCAGCCTCCTCCTCTCCACCCGCAACGTCGCCGGCGCTCTGCACAAGCTCCTCAGCCCCCTGGCCGAGAAGGGCATCAGCATGACCCGCATCGAATCCCGTCCCTCCCGCCGCGACGCCTGGGACTACGTCTTCTTCGTCGATATCCTTGGCCATGCCGATGATTCCAGGGTCGCCGAGGCCCTGGAGGAACTGCGCTCCCAGGCCGGCATGTATAAAGAACTGGGGTCTTTTCCGAGGGCGGTGTTGTAGGTTGCTTCGGGTAGCCGTGGCGAGGCATCTGCACTGTGCGTCTTTTTTGTCATGACTGCGTTAAAAATCGGCGCTTTCTGCAATAATGCCCGCTTTCAAAATCGGATGAAGGGCGGCAATGACGGCGAACTTTGATGAAAAACATCCCTGTTTTTCACCCTCCGGCCACCGTGCCGGTGCCCAAGTCCGCTCCCGGCGGACTTGTGTTGAGTTGGCGACGCCGGGTGTGCAGGGGCTTAGGCCTTATGTCCCCGGTAAGCCGATCGAGGAGCTGGAGCGGGAGCTGGGGGTCAGCAATACCCTCAAGCTGGCCTCGAACGAGAATCCCCTGGGGGCCAGCCCCCTGGCCTTGGAGGCTGCGGCCAAGGCGGTCGCCGGGCTCCATCTCTATCCCGATGACATCGGTTTCCGTCTGCGCAACAAGCTGGCGGCCCGTTTCGGCATCTCGCCCGATGCCGTCGTGCTGGGCAGCGGCTCCAGCGACGTGATCGACATGGTGACGCGGGCCTTCCTGGGGCCGGGCCGCAATGCGGTCTTTGCGGAACACAGCTTCGCCATGTACCCGATCTTCACCCAGGCCATCGGCGCCCAAGGCAAGGTGGCCAAGGCCCTGCCGCCGGATCACCCGGTGATGCCCCATGGCCATGACCTGCAAACCCTCGCGACCGCCGTGGACGCGGATACCCGCGTGGTCTTCATCGCCAATCCCAACAACCCCACCGGCACCTGGCTGAAGGCCGCCGAATTGAAGGCGTTCATCGCCGGGCTGCCGGAGGACGTGGTGGTGGTGCTGGACGAGGCCTACACCGAGTTCGTCGAGGAGCCGGAGTTTCCCGACGGCAGCCGTTGGCTGGCCGAGTTCCCCAATCTGATCGTCACCCGCACCTTCTCCAAGATCTTCGGCCTGGCCGGGCTGCGGATCGGCTACGGCCTCGCCAATCCCGAACTGGCGGCGGTGGTCGGCCGGGTGCGTCATCCCTTCAACGTCAACAGCATCGCCCTGGCCGCCGCCGAGGCCGCCCTGGACGACGAGGCGTTCATCCGCCGGAGCATCCAGGTCAACAGCGCCGGGCTCAAGCAATTGGCCAGCGCCTTCGATGAAATGGGACTCAGGCACATCCCCTCGGTGGGCAACTTCATCGCGGTCGATGTGGGCCGCTCCGGTCCCGAGACCTACCAGGCCCTGCTGCGCGAGGGGGTGATCGTGCGGCCCATCGCCAACTACGACCTGCCCAACCACCTGCGTGTCACGGTCGGCCTGCCCGAAGAGAACGAACGCTTCCTCGGCGCCCTGAAGAAGGTGCTGGGACGGTGAATGATTTATTCCTCCATACGCCCCCTGTTTCGTAAGGAGTGAATTTTTGTTTGAATCAATTCTTGCTCAGTTGAAGGAATATGTTCGACACAATCAATATGTCGTAACGATTCACGCAGCAGAGGAAATGGATGAAGATGATTTGTCGATTTATGATGTTGAAAGCGTGATTCTAAGTGGAGAAATCATCGAGCGACAGAAAGACCATGAACGATCGGAGTGGAAGTATTTGGTGCGAGGCCGATCGATTGATGGGAACAGAGTCATCGTTGTATTGAAGATCGGCCCAACTGACAAAATGATTATTATCACGGTGTTTAGAGATGAGCAATAAACCAACAGTGGTCTGTGACATCTGTGGACAAGAGGGTGCTGAGGTCAGGAGGGTGACGCGAAGCTATGGTAGACATGAGAGCCTCTTAGTCATAGAAAATGTTCCGGTAATCAGTTGTCCTCATTGCGGGGAGAGCTATATGACGGCAGAAACCATGCATGAAGTTGAACGGATCAAGTTGCATAGAAAGAATTTTGCTGTGGAACGCAGAGTGCCCGTTGCCGAGTATGCATAATGTCTCGTTTTTTCTTGGCGTTCTTTGCGCCCTTCGCGGTTGAAGTGAGGTTCTCGGGATGAAACTGCGGCGACTGGCAATCATCGGTGTCGGCCTGATCGGCGGCTCCCTGGCCCGCGCCCTGCGGCAGGCCGGGATGGTGGATGAGGTGGTGGGTTGCGGCCGGGGCCGCGCCAATCTGGAAAAGGCAGTCGAACTGGGCGTCATCGACCGGTTCAGCCATGAGGTGGGCGAAGCGGTGGCCGGGGCCGATATGATCTTCGTCGCCGTGCCCCTCGGGGCCATGCGGGAGACCTTTGCCGCCATGCGGGGCCATTTGGCCGAGGACGCCATCATCACCGACGGCGGCAGTGCCAAGGCCAGCGTGGTGGCCGACGCCCGCGCTGCCTTCGGCGAGCTGCCCGCCAATTTCGTGCCCGGCCATCCTATTGCCGGGACCGAGCAGAACGGCGTCGAGGCCTCATTCCCCGAGCTTTATCACAACCGCCGCGTCATCCTCACCCCCCTTTGCGGCACCAACCCGGCCGCCACCGCCAAGGTCGATGTCATGTGGCGCGCCTGCGGTGCCGATGTGAACTACATGACGGTGGAACACCATGACGAGGTCCTGGCCGCCACCAGCCATCTGCCCCACATGCTGGCCTTCGGCCTGGTGGACGCCCTGGCGCGTATGAAAGAAAACGACGAGATCTTCCGCTACGCCGCTGGCGGCTTCCGCGACTTTACCCGCATCGCCTCCAGCAATCCGGTCATGTGGCGCGACATCTGCGTCGCCAACCGCGACGCCCTCAGCCGCATGCTGGCGACCTTCGCCGAGGAGATGAAGGAACTGGCCGAGACCATCGGCAAGGGCGATGGCGGCCACCTGCTGGAGATCTTCCAGCGGGCGAAGCAGGCCAGGGACCGATACGTGGATGGGTTGCCCGAAGCTGCGGAGTAAAATCGGCTTTTGGGGACCCTCTCCTTCCCCGATTTGTGGGCGGGTTCAGGTTTTTCTGCCGGTCCCGTTGCTACATTTCCCTTCGGTGATACTGCCAAGGGGGTGTGAGATGAAAAAGCTTTTCTACATGACCGTTGCCCTGAGCTTCATGTTCCTGTCGGGCATGGTGGATGCCGCCACGCAAGAGAAGGGGCAAACGGCGGAATCCAGCTTATCGGGAAGGGCTTGATCATAGGGCTCGAAGTCTTTACGAATAAGGGCCGGGGAGGCGATGCCTCCCCGGCCTTTTTCATTTCTCCAAAGCATCACAACTGCAGCGCATAAAGCCCGGCATAGACCCCGTCTGCCGCGATCAACTCATCGTGTGATCCCTCTTCGGCGATGCGGCCGTCCTTGAACACCAGAATCCGTTGCGCCTGACGCACGGCGCTGAGGCGGTGCGCCACGATCAGCACGGTGCGGCCGTCGAGGAATTGCCGCAGGGAGGCATGCAGTTGCTCCTCGGTGGTGGCGTCCAGGGCCGAGGTGGCTTCGTCCAGGATCACGATCTTGGGATCGGAGAGGATCATGCGGGCGATGGCCAGGCGTTGCCGCTGCCCGCCGGAAAAGCGGATGCCGTCCCGACCGATGGAGGTGTCCAGCCCCTGTGGCAGACCCTCGACAAAGGTCTTGAGCTGGGCGATCTCCAAGGCCTGCATCAGCGTGGCCTCATTCAGTTCCCGTCCGAGACTGAGGTTGTTGCGCAGGGTATCGTTGAACAGGGCGGGGTGCTGCAATACCACGGCCACATGGGAGCGCACCAGCTCTAGCCCGATTTCGCCGATGGAATCCTGGCCGTAGCGGATGGTGCCCCGGTCGGGTTCGTAGAAGCCCAACAGCAGGTGGATGAGGGTGGTCTTTCCCTCGCCGCTGGAGCCGACCAGGGCGGCCTTTTCCCCCGCCGCGATTTGCAGGTTGACCCCGTCCAGCACCCGGAACCTGCCCCCGTAGGAAAAGCCGACATCTTCCAGCGAGATGCCCAGGGTCTTGCGGCCCTGAAAGGGATCGCGCCGGGAGGGGTGGACCGGTTCCAGGCGTAACCGGAACAGGTGGTTGAGGCGGGCGAGGGCGGCGTTGGCGCTGTTCCAGGCGTATTGAACCCCCAGCACCTCTTGCACCGGCCCCATCATGAACCAGAGATAGGCGTAGAAGGCCAGCATCTCGCCGATGCTGAGATCGGAGAAAAGCACCAGCAACATGCTGGCCGCCCGGAAGACGTCGAAACCCATCAGAAAGACCAGAAAGGAGAGCCGGTTGGCCGCGTCGCTCTGCCAGGCGTGGGAGATGGAGCACCGGCGGATGGTGTCGGCGCTGGAAACGATGCGTTCCACATAATGCTGTTCGCGGTTGGCGGCGCGCAGCTCATGCACCGCGTCGAGGGTCTCGGCCAGAACTTCCTGGAAGGCCTGATAGGCGCTGTTTTGTTGCCGGCGCAGCCGCTTGACCCGGTGTCCGAACATGACCGTGAGATAGATCACAACCGGGTTGAGCAGCAGGATGAAGAGGGCCAGTTGCCAGTGCATCCATACCAGCACCGCCGCCGTGCCCAGGATGCTGAGGATGGCCACCAGGAGCTTGCTGGTGGCGATGCCGAGGAACTCGTCGATGGTGTCCACGTCCGTCACCAGGTGAGAGGCGATGGTGCCGCTCCCCAGGGTCTCGTATTCGCTGATCGCCACCCGTTTCAGCCGCACCAGCAGGTCTCGCCGGATGCGGAAGGTCACCTCCTTGGAGATGCCGGCGAACAGCCGCGTGTGCCAAACCCCCAGCAGAAAATTGCCGAATCGCAACAGGACGGTGACGATGAGAATGGCAAGGATATAGAGGCTGGGGGTCTGCCATGCGGGGGGGAAGAAGGTGTTCAGGCTGGCCAGCAAGATTCCTGGGCGCGCCAGCAATACCTCATCCACCAGCATGGGGATGAGCAGCGGCACGGGAACGGCCATGAGCGCCCCCAGGATGGCGATGAGATTGGCGCCGGCCAGGTGGGAACGCCGGTCCAGCATCATCGGCAGGATTCCCTGCCAACGGTAAGGCGCGGCGGTTTCTGGGTTCGGGTCGGTCATTCGTCGGGGTCTGTTGATCGCGGTCGTGGCATATTAACCAATTATTTGGCGGGGAACCCCTTGCCTACCCATGGCCAGGTCTGACAAATCTCCTTTCACCCGGACCAGGGGTACTTGGTACAATGCGGCACATTATTTATGCGGCCCGCATCGGCGCATTCCCGGTTATTGGCGAGGCGAGTTGATGAGAAAAGTTGTTGCCCTGGCCCTGGTCATATTCCTGCCACCGGTGGCCGCTGTGGATCTGATCCAGGTCTACGATATGGCCCTTGAGAACGATCCCCAGCTCCATGCCGCCAAATCGACCCGTGACTCCACGGCCGAGGCCAAACCCCAGGCCATCGCCAAGATGCTGCCGAAGGTCTCGGGCAGCGGGACCGCGACGCGCACCGAGCGGGACACCCCAACCGCCAACTACGAATACGACTCCACCGAACTCACCGCCACCCTGACTCAGCCCCTGCTCCATTTCGAGTATTGGATGAGCCTGAGCAAGGCCCGCTATACCACCGCCAAGGCCGATGCCGACTACAGCGCCGCTGAGTTGAATCTGATCCTGCGCGTGGCCCAGGCCTACTTCAACATCCTCTCGTCTCAGGACAGCCTCAAATTCGCCGAGTCCGAGCGGAAGGCCATCAGCCGCCAGCTCGATCAGGCGAAACAACGCTTCGACGTGGGGCTGATCGCCGTGACCGATGTCCACGAGGCACAGGCCGCCTTCGATCAGTCGCGCGCCAACGAGATCACGGCCCAAAACGATGTGGAAAGTGCCTGGGAGGCCTTGCGCGAAATCGTGGCGGACCTCCCCGGCGACCAGCTCAACGGGCTGCGCGAGTCCTTGCCCCTGAGCAAGCCGGACCCGGCCGACATCGACCAGTGGACCGATGCCGCCATGCAGCAGAACTACAGCATCATAGCCGCCATGAACAATACCCAGGCGGCGCGCAAGAACATCGCCGTCAAGGCATCCGGCCATCTGCCCACATTGGACGCGGTGGGGACCCATTCCCGCACCACCACCGAATACAGCGCCAGCACCGACGCCGACGTCAGTACCATCGGCTTACAGCTCCAGGTGCCCATCTTCGCTGGCGGCGAGGTCATGAGTCAGACCCGCCAAGCCCGTTACGACTACCAGACCGCCTCCGAGCAACTGGAACAGGCGCGCCGCTCCGTGCGCCGCAAGGTGAGCGACGCCTATCGCGGCGTCGTCTCCAGCATCAGCAAGGTCAAGGCCTACAAGGCCGCCACCGTCTCGGCCCAAAGCGCCCTTGACGCCACCCAGGCCGGCTTCGAAGTCGGCACCCGCACCATCGTCGACGTGCTCGACGCCCAGCGGAACCTCTACCGCGCCCGCCGCGACTACGCCCGCGCCCGCTACGACTACATCGTCAACGGCCTCTCCCTCAAGGAAGCGGCCGGCATCCTCAAGCCCGATGATTTGCAGTTGGTCAACGCCCTGCTGACGCAGTGATGTCCCTGAGGGCGCGGCCTATTCCCACTTCAACGCCCCGCCGGTCTGGTACTCGGTAACACGGGTCTCGAAAAAGTGATCTGGCTAGACTATCCCGGACACATGATCTCAAATAATCATGAGAGTAAAGTAAAGAGGGAATGTGATCCGATGAGTAACGAGATGAA
>MGZB01000004.1 GCA_001801995.1 Gammaproteobacteria bacterium RIFOXYD12_FULL_61_37
CGCGTGGGCTGAGACCTTGGTAACCATAAATAGTATTAATTTGTAAAGGCTATGAGAGGGTGCGGTGAGGCACGAACCGCACCGTTCGCGGATGGCGCCGGCGCGACCGATGTGGTTCGCTATCGCTCACCGGCATCTTACCCGTTGGGAACGATAATCCTGCGAGGCTACAGGCTTGCGAAAGATGAATGAAGGAATTTTGGATGAACGAAAAAACAAGAAGCCGACCGCTGGCCTTCGTGGCGTTGGGGCTGTTCGTGCTGGGCGGTGTCATGCTGGTGTTGCATGCCCCCAGGGTTTGGATGTCCGAGCGGCTGGAGATTGAACTCAAGCCCGGCCAGGCGGTGGATCTGGGGCGGGCAACCCTGGGGCTGACCAGCCACGACCGTTCCACCGCCGCGCGCCACCTGCGGATCGAGCGTGAGGGGGATGGCCGCTGGCGTTTTCTGGGGCATTCGCCGGAACACAGGGTCGATGCCCGGACCGATCTTGTCCCTACCCGCTATGTGCCGCGCATGCCCCTGGCGGCCGGTGACGAGATTCTGCTGGACGGGCGCCGGATACGGGTGATCGAGGCGGACGACGTCAAGGGACTGCAACTGGAGACTGACGGCGACAAGGCTATCTGGGACAACGCGGGTCTGCGTTCCGAACGAACGCCGACGTTCGCCTATTGCAGGTACGGGGACGACCCCCTGGGCCGCCTGTCCGCTTGGTTGGGGGGCAAGGCGCGGGAGTTGCGCTGGCGGGCGCGCGGGATCGATCCGGCCAAGGAGATCAGTCTCTTTTCCCTCGGCGGCCAGGTGCAGTGTCCCGACCGCTGGGCCTTGGCGGAGGTGCCGATGGAAACGGCCAAGGTCTTTTGGCGCCAGGGGGTCTTCTATCTGGGCAATCTGGCCACGGGGACGCGGGAGGAGATCCGCAAGGCCGGGGAGACCCAGACCCGGAGGCTCATTGATTTCCCTTTGCCCCTTGAGGGGCCCGAGGGCCGGGTCAATCGCCTGGTGCTGGGGCGGACCTATTTCCAGGTGGCTGTGGGCGGGGACCGCATGGTACTGGAGCCGGTCCGCAACCTGCCCCTGACCTACGAGCAGCCTGTGCCGGTGGAACTTCCGCCAGGGGTCAGTCTGCGGAGCCGGTCCCAGTCCTGGATCGGCGCCAATCCGCTGGCCATGCCGGGTCTGGTCCGCCTCGCGCTGCTCGCCAGCACGATGCTGCTCTCATTGCCCCTGGGTTCCTTCCTCTTCTACCTGGACAAGGCCGCCGGCAAGCGGGCCAGCCTGGGTTCCTCCTGGCTTTCACTGCTTCCCGCCTGGACGCTGCTCTGTTTCGCCTTCCTGGGCTGGGGGGCGCTGAACGACAATCTGGTCTGGGGGCTGTCGATCTGTGCCCTGGCCTGGCTGGTGGCGATCATCCGCTTCCTTCGCGAGGGACTGCTCAACGGCCTGGCCGGGCTGCTTTGGCTGGCGCTGCTGTTCCTGGCGGGGATCGGGGCCTTGAACATGACCCAGCTCGCGGCGGGGGCGCACAACACCAAATGGCTCTCCGACGCCTCGGGGCATTTGTCGATACTGACCGCCATGGCCGCCGCCGGGGCCTTGGCGGGGATGCTTCCGGCCCTGGCCTGGCGCAATCTGATCGGCCATTTCGTGGCCAACCGCGGCCTTCTGACCCGGCTGATCAAGGGCCTCGGGCTGGCGACGGTACTGGGGCTGATCGGCGCCCAGTTTCTGATCGGCGACGAAAAGGGGCTGGGCTGGATTCAGCCGGTGGAGTTCGTCAAGCTGACCCTGATCCTGATGCTGGCCTCGGCCCTGACCCACCTGCGCTGGATGCGTTTCACGGACAGCAAGGACTTCCGCGAGAACGTCCACAAGCGCATCGTCATGGCCTTGCTGGCGGTCGCGGTCTTCGGCCTGGCCACGGCCGTGGTCATGCTGGGCGTCCACGACAACTCGCCCCTGGTGATCGTCTCCGCCATCACCCTGCCTTATATCTGGCTCGCGGCCGTCAATCCCTTGCGCCGCCGGCCGCTCGTCACCTGGCTGTTGCGCGGGCTGTTCGTCCTGCTGCCCCTGGGGCTGGTGGTCTATATGGGCCATTGGCTCTGGCACAATCCGCCCGATTACCTGAGCGCCATTCCCCAGGCCGACCGCTTCCGCATCTGGAGCGACCCCTGGGGACACCGGCTCAGCGGGGATCAGGTGGTGCAGTCCCTGTTGCGGGTCCGCGAGGGGGGCTGGCTGGGCGTGACCGGCTGGTTCGGCGTCAACGGCCCGGTCATGGCCCTGCCCGCCGTGCAGGACGACTTCATCGCTGCCTTCCTGATCAACCGTTTCGGGGGCTATGCCGCTCTGGGGTTGATTGCGGCCCAGCTCCTCTGGTGCCTGACCCTGTTGACGGTCGCCCGCGCCCTGATGGCCGCAAAGGGCGGCTTCGAGGAGTACCGCAGCCGTTATTGGCTGGGGGCCGTTCTCTTCGGCCTGGCCTGGATGGAGGCCGCCCACTGGTGCATCTCCTGGGGCAACGTGCTGGGGCTGCTGCCCGTCATGGGCCAGCCCATGACCTGGCTGTCGAGCGGCAAGAGCCATATGCTCGCGGTGGCCTTCCCCGGACTGTTGCTGGGGATGATCGGGGCCTGGATCGCCAGGCGGGATCTGACGGAACGGCGATGAACTTGAAAAAGCAATTTAACCGCAAAGGACGCAAAGAACGCGATGGACAACAGGGGGTTACGTCTTTCGGTGTTTTTACCTTGCGGGTGATGGATGAAATACAGGTAACCGACCGTATTTCTTTGCGATTCTTTGCGATCTTTGCGGTTAAATGCGTTTTTTAGGTTGAACAGACCTGCTTGCCTGGATCAGCGCCCCGGCCTGGACTATTGTTCTCATGGGACCCGGAAACGCGCGTGAAGAGACGAAACTTTGAAGACCTATAGCCATACCCTGCCGGTCAATGAGCAGATCGCCGGACGCTACCGTATCCAGGGTGTCCTGGGCGAGGGCGGCTTCGGCATTACCTATCGTGCCTGGGACGAACACCTGGAGCGGCTGGTGGTCATCAAGGAGTACCTGCCGGGCGAGCTGGGGGTGCGCGACAGCGATACATTGACGGTCATTCCCCGCGCCAACCGGGAAGAGGATTTCGGCTTCGGGCTCAAACGTTATCTGGACGAGGCCAAGTCCCTGGCCAGGTTCCAGCATCCCAACATCGTCCGTATTCTCGATCACCTGGAGGCCCACGGCACGGCCTACATCGTGATGGAGTACGAGGAGGGCGAGACCCTGGCGGAACGTCTCAAACGCCGTCGCGGGGAAATGGGAGAGGAGGAGATCCTCGATCTTTGCCTCTCGCTGCTCAATGGGTTGCGGGAGGTCCACAAGGCCGGGCTGCTGCACCGGGACATCAAGCCGGGGAATATCTTCCTGCGCAAGTCGGGCGAACCCCTGCTGATCGACTTCGGCGCGGCACGCCATGCCCTGGGCGAACACAGCAAGAGCATCTCGGCCATCGTCAGCGGCGGCTATGCCCCGCCGGAGCAGTACAGCACCCGTGGCAAGCAAGGCCCCTTCACCGACCTCTATGCCATTGGCGCGGTCCTTTATGAGTTGATCACCGGCCAGGCCCCGCTGGAGTCGGTGGAACGGAGCCATCACCTGACCGAGGGCGAGCCGGACCCCCTCAGTCCAGCGGCCCAGGCGGGCAACGGCAAGGCGCCGGACTGGCTGCTGACGCTGAATGATCGCTTGCTGCGGGTCCCGTCCAAGGAACGGCCCCAGGCCTGCGACGAGGTGTTGCGGGAGATCCGGTCGCACCGGGTGAGCCGGGAGATGCCGGCGGTCGTGAGCAAGTTCGAGGAAGCCCCGGCGGTGCAGGGTACGCGCCTAGTGACGGAGGAGGAGCGTTTCGGACCGGATCGAACCCAATGGGCGCGGGAGAGGGGGCCAGGGCTCATTGCGGCCGGGGTCCTGCTGGCGGTGTCGATCCTCGGCGTCACGGTTTATTTATTATTGGGGCGGAGCGGCGAACGGCCGGCCGCAATTGCCGGAACGCAGGCAGCGGTAATTGGCCTGTCGAGCGATGGCCTGGGGGTGCGGGAGACCGTTCCTCCGGCCATAGGCGCTGGGGATGGTCTGCCTCCGATCGTTCAGGCCGAGGCGGCGCCCAACGAGGCGGAGTGGTACTCCAGGGTGAGCAAGATCGATACGGGCTTCGGATATCAGCTCTTCCTGCGGAAATTTCCCGAGGGTTCCTTCTCGGAAGAGGCCCGCAGGCGGTTCAACGGTTCCGGTCCTTGAGGGTTCCAAGGTTTCACGGTAAGGAGGTTCCTATGTTCAAGAATGTAGCAGTGGCTCTCGTTTGTGCGGTGCTTGTGGTGGCTACGGAGCCGGCCGACGCAGGGTTTATGAGTGGCGTGGGCAGGACGGTAAGTAAGGCGACCAGGGGTGTGACCCGGTTTGCCCGGACGCACCGGACCGAGCTCATCACCGGCGCGGGCATCATCATCGGCATGAGGGTGGCCGACAACAATCTGCTGGGTGCGGCGGTGGGCGGCCTGGTCGCCTATTCCATCGCCAAGTCCCTCAACGCGAGCGACAACCGGCGCATGGCCCGCTCGACCCAATCGACCCTGGTCACGGGCCAGCCGGCGGAGTGGGAGAACAAGAAGACCGGCGTCCGGGGGAAAACGGTGGTCAAGGATGAGAATGTGGAGGTGAAAACGGTCAAGGCGAAGTATATGAAGGACCGGATCACCGAGCTTCCTCCCCTGGAGTACAACGTGGGCGGCCAATACAGGGTCGTCAAGGAGACCAATCTCAGGGGCGGCCCCGGCGCCGATTACAAGGAGTACGAAGCGCTGAAGAAGGACCAGACCCTGGACATCGTCGCCAAGGTCGAGGGCAAGGACTGGTATCTGGCGTCCCAGAAAGGGGTCGGCATAGGCTTCATCGACGCGACCGTGCTGGAAGCGACGGGAGTCCCAGTGGATGCGACTGCGAAGAAGGGGAAAGACAAGGACATAATGGACGTGGCCGAGACCGAGATCGCCGTCAAGCAGACCTGCCGGTCCATCGAGCAACAGGTCACCCAGAAGAACGGCAAGACGGTTACGGAAACCCATAAGGCCTGCCAGCAGGCTGATGGTTCCTGGTCGTGATCCATCCTTCCGGTGCCTTGCTTCGCCTCGTCTCGCTGCTCGCTTTGATGGGGGCGGCGGGCGGGGCGCTTGCCGGGCAGTTCAGATTCCACGACAAGCCCAACTTCACCGGGACCACGCTGGAGGAAAACTGGTGCGGCGAAGAGGTCGCCCTGAAACTCACCGCCCTGCAAGACCCCGCCATCTTCGACCCGCCCGATTCGGTCTATTTACAGCGCAAGGTCCTGGGCACCTCGCGGGCCGCCTTGAACATCGTCTGCCCCGGCGTCAGGAAAATCACCTTCTCCGGCTGGTACAAGGGCGAGCTTTATTACGCCGGCGCGGCGGCGGCCGAGGACGACTGGCAGCTTGTGGGGATCTACGCGAAGCCATGAGAGGCTCAACGTCTCTTCTTCATCGATTGCCGGGCGGGCTTGCCAGCTTGGTCCATAGGTTCCGGTGCTGCATGAGGCTCAGCTCCCGGTCGAGCCGGATGTGCAGCAGACCCAGGCCCGGCTGGGGCAGCATGATCTCCAGCGCTTCGGGGAATCCGTCCGGGTCCGTGGCCCGGTAATTCAGGCCGAAGGCCTTGGCCAGGGTTTCCAGGTCGAGGGCGCGGGGGGTGAGGAAAAGCGCTTCCCGTTCAGCCAGGGCCGCCTGGGGCAGGTGGTCGAAGATGGCCCCGCCGCCGTTGTCCAGCACCAGGATCAATGCCCGGATTCCCTTCGCCTCCGTCAGGGCGCCCAGGTCATGGATCAGGGTTAGATCTCCCACGAGTCCCACCACCGGCCCCTCGGCAACCGAGGCCATGCCCAGCAGGGTGGCGACATTGCCATCGATGCCGGAGGCCCCCCGGTTGCAGAGGATGCGGAGCGGCTGATCGCGTCCTTCGAGGAACCAGTCCAGTTGCCGGACGGGCAGGGAGTTGCCGCTGAACAGGAGGCTCCCGGCGGGGAGGCGGCGGCCGAGTTCCTTCACGATCAGGGCTTCGGCGGGGGAGTGGAGATTCAGAATCATCTTGACCTCGTTCTCTCGCCGCTTCCACAGAGACAGCCACTCGCCCTCCAGGGGTTGCGCGAGCCTGCCCAGCCCCTCGGCCACCCGCGCCGGGTCGCCCAGTATCAGTTCGTCCGCTTGATGGAGGGGATCGGCCCAGCGTCCGCAGGGGTCCGCCAGGATATGGCGCACCCCTGCGAGGCCGGCCAAAACCTGTTCCAGGTGCTTGGAAAGGGGCAGGGCGCCGAAGCGCAACACCCACTCCGGCCTTGCGGCCTCCCGGAACGCGGGTTGCCGCAGGCTGGCGTCGTAAAGGGCAATGAGGTTGCCCCTGTCGTGGGGACCGCACCGCAGGTTGGAGAGGGGGTCCGCCAGGATCGGGACACCCAGAGACGCGGCCAGCGCGGCGATCTCCTTCGCCGGTAAAGGGGCTCCCTGTTCCGGGCCGCAAAGGATCAGGCCGGGGCGGCCGTTGATTCCTTCCGCGATGTGGCGCAGATGGTCCGGGTCAGGCAACAAATCCGGGCGGGAGACCCTGGGGGGGGGCTGCGAGGGGAGGACCCCATCCGCCGTTGGGACCAGGGGTTCCCGGAAAGGGCAGTTGAGATGGGCCGGCCCCGGCAAGGGCCAGAGGGCGGCAGTGGCGGCCCGGACGGCGAAGCGCGATGCGGCGGGCAACAGCCCCTCATCCGGCAGGGGCAGGTCCATGGTGAAACGGGTCCGGGTGCCGAAGAGTCCCGTCTGATCGATGGTCTGGTTGGCGCCGCACTGGCGCAGTTCCGGCGGACGATCCGCCGACAGGAGAAGGAGGGGGACCCGAGAGAGGTCGGCCTCGGCCACGGCCGGCAGCCATTCGGCCACCGCCGTGCCGGAAGTTGCGACCAGCGCCACCGGCCGCCCCGAGGCCCGCGCCATGCCCAGGGCGAAGAAGGCCGCCGTCCGTTCGTCCAGCACCACCCGTGCCCGCAGCTTCGGGTGACGGAAGGCGGCCAGGGCCAAGGGCGTGGAACGGGAGCCGGGTGAGACAACCACCTCTCTCAACCCGCCCGCCCGCAGGCCCTCGAACAGGCCATAGGCCCAGGCCAGATTCAGTTCGGCGTTAGAAGCCATCTTTCAACCGCAAAAAACAGGAAGGAATACGAAGAGATACATGGGTATCAGGCGTCTTGCAACGCCTCGATCATGCTGCCCAGCTTGAGTTCGGTCTCTTCCCATTCGGCCAGGGAGTTGGAGTCGGCCACCAGCCCCGCCCCGGCGTAGAGGACGGCGCTGTTGCCTTGGATGCGGGCGCAGCGCAGGACGACGTTCAGCGTTGCATCGCCCTTGGCGCCGATCCAGCCGGTGAGGCCGCTGTAGCCCCCTCGCTCCAGGGGTTCGTGGCGGGCCAGCCAGCGGGCGGCGGCCTCTTTGGGATAGCCGCAGACAGCCGCGCTGGGGTGAAGTGCCTGGGCGGCCTCAAGGCTGTGGACGCCAGCTTTCAGAAGGCCCTGGATCGGGGTATGGAGGTGCTGCAAGCCGCGCAGCCGCAACAGCCGGGGCCTTTCGGCGATGGGCGCTTGGTCGCAGAAGGGTTGTAGGGCCTCGCGCAGTCCCGCCACCACCAGTTCGTGTTCACGGCGGCTCTTGGGATCGCGCAGCAGCCAGTCGCCCAGCCCCCGGTCCACTGCCGGATTGGGGTCGCGGCGCACGGTGCCCGCGACCGCTTCGCAGAAAAACCGGTCGCCCCGCCGGTCGAGCAGGACCTCCGGCGAGGCCCCCAGCCAGACATGATCCTCGCCATCGACCGCGAACAGGGTGGCCTGGGGGTGCCGGTAGCCCAGCGAGCGGATCAGGCCGCTGGCCGAGAGGTCCCGGTCCGCCAGATAACGGACCCGGCGGGCCAATACCAGCTTCTCCATCCGGCCCGCGCGGATCTCGCCGATGGCTTGCTCGGCGGCCTCCATCCAGGCGGAGGCATCGGGTTCCTGTTCGCGGCGCATCAGGGCAGGGGGTCCCGGTATTGATTCAGGCGCGCTTTCCAGACTGGCGAGAGCCCGCTCCAGGAGGGGCCGCCATCCCTCGGGATCGGCCGGATCGGGGATGAGGACGAGGCGCGTGGCCCCTTGGCTGCCGATGAACTGCACCGCCGGCAGATGCAGGCGGGTAAAGCGGCCCTCGGACCAGACCGCGAGGCGGGCCTGGTCAGGCAGTCCCAGCCGATGGAACAGCCGTTCCGCCTCCTCGCTGCTTGCGGCCAGGTGCCCCTCGCCCCCAATCTCCATCGACCAGGAAGCACCCAGTCCCAGCCACCAGTCATCCTGGGCGGGCCGCGCCCAGAGACAGCGTCGGTCCGGCACCTCGGGCAGGCACAGGGGAAGATGCCGCGCCAAGGGAAGGCTCAGGGCGGCGCTTTCTTGCCGGCGCAGCAGGGTTTCAATCTCCTGGAATAGATTCATGAATCAGGGTCTATTTTCTCAAGGGTTAGAGGTGCCCTCAATTGTAGGCCGGCCTTCAGGCCGGCATGGGCAGCTTTCTCCGGCCAGCATCTCATGGCCGCCAACGCGGCAATTTGATCAAGATTAAGGCACCGGCGGGGACGGGGACGCAGAATTCATAGCCTCTCAGCCATTCCCCCCTTCAGGAGTATCGCCATGCACCGTCGCCGCTTTCTCATGGCCCTGGGACTGGGCCTCGCCGCGCCAGCCCTGCGCGCCGAGTTCACCCCCGAGAAACCCCCGCTGGAATACTTGGAGCGGAACCCTCCCATTCCCGACTTCAAACTCGACGACTTGACGGGCAAGGAGCATAGCCCCGGCCAGTATCAGGGGCGAATCCTGATGTTCAATTTCTGGTCAACCGGATGCTCGCCCTGCCTCGCCGAGATGGCCTCCATGGGGCGGCTCTGGGAGCAGTGGAAAGACAGGCCATTCAATATCCTGGCCATCGCCATGGGACAGACGGCCGGGCAGTTGCAGGACTACGCAGCCAAAAACCCCCACCCCTTCCCCCTCCTGCCCGATCCGGACGGCAGCGTCTCCTCGGCCTTCGGCGTACAGGGGTTGCCGACGACCTATCTCGCTACCCGCTCTGGCCGGCTGGTCTACAAGGCCGAGGGGGGGCGCCAATGGGATTCGCCCCGGATGCAGAGGGCCGTCGAGTTGCTGTTGATCAGTTGATTAGTTCGTGCAAGGCTTACCGCTCCCAGCTCACGACCCTCAGCTACATCCGTGCAGGCGAAGACGCAAAGATCGTCAAAGACTAGGGGGCAAGGCCTCTTTTCCCCTTCGCGTCTTTGCGCCTTTGCGAGAAATAGATAGGAATTTAGGATGGATTGGCAAAACGCCTGCAACAGCCCCTTCACCGATATCCGCTACCTGCGGGCGGAGGGGATTGCCCGGATCAGCATCAACCGGCCCCAGGTGCGCAACGCCTTCCGGCCCGAGACCATCAACGAGCTGATCGCCGCCTTCCACCACGCCCATCACGACCCGCAAATCGGCGCGATCATCCTCACCGGCGAGGGCACAGACGCCTTCTGCGCCGGGGGTGATCAGAAGGTGCGCGGCGAGAACGGCGGCTATCGCGACCAGGCGGGGGTGCAACACCTCAATGTGCTTGATCTCCAGATGCAGATCCGCCGCCTGCCCAAGCCGGTGATCGCCATGGTCGCGGGCTACGCCATCGGCGGCGGCCATGTGCTGCACCTGGTATGCGACCTGACCATCGCCGCCGACAACGCCCGCTTCGGCCAGACCGGGCCCCGTGTGGGCAGCTTCGACGCCGGGTTCGGCGCCGGTATCCTGGCCCGCACGGTAGGCCTGAAAAAGGCCAAGGAAATCTGGTTCCTTTGCCGCCAATACGACGCCCGGCAGGCCCTGGAGATGGGGCTGGTCAATGCCGTCGTTCCCCTGGCCCAACTGGAGGAGGAAACCGTCCACTGGTGCCGGGAGATGCTTGAGCACTCACCTACCGCCCTGCGTATGATCAAGGCGGGGTTCAATGCCGATACCGACGGCCTGGCCGGTATCCAGGAGCTGGCCGGAAATGCTACCGCCCTCTTCTACATGACCGAGGAGGGGCTGGAGGGCCGCAACGCCTTCCTGGAGAAGCGCCCGCCCGATTTCGGCAAGTTCCCGCGCCGGCCGTGAGAATGCGAAGCTTAAGGCACACTTTCGGTTTAGCGTAATAAGGCCGCCACCTTGCTGACACACTGGCTCCTCGCCACCCGTCCCAAGACCCTGAGCCTTTCGGTGACGCCGCTGATCGTGGGTGGGGCACTTGCCCATGCGGGTGGCGGCGGGTTTCACCTCATCCCCTGGCTGGCAGCTCTGATTGCGGCCCTCTGTATTCAGGCCGGGGTCAACCTGCACAACGACGCCGCCGACTCCGAACGGGGTGCCGATACCCCGGACCGCCTGGGTCCCCGGCGCGCCACGGCGGAAGGCTGGCTCGCCGCAGCCCAGGTGCGGCGCGGGGCCATGGCCTGTTTTGCCCTGGCCTTCCTGATCGGCCTCTATCTGGCCTGGATCGGCGGCTGGCCCATCGTGGCCCTGGGGCTGGCCTCCCTGGCCGCTGCCTATGCCTACAGCGGCGGCCCCTGGCCCATCGCCTATTCCCCGCTGGGGGAGGTCTTCGTGCTGCTGTTTTTCGGCCTGGCCGCCACCGGCGGCACCTATTACCTGATGACGGCCAGCCTGACCGGCCCGGCCCTGATCGCTGGTTTTATCGTCGGACTGCCTGCCGCCGCTGTCCTGTTGGTCAATAACTATCGTGATCTGGATAGCGACCGCCGCGCAGGGCGCCACACATTGGCCATCCTCCTCGACCGCCCCGCCGCGCGGCGGCTCTATGGCCTGCTGCTGCTCACTCCCCTGGCGCTCTGCCCCATGATCAATCCCGATCCCCTCTGGCGCTGGCTGCCCCTGCTCGCCCTGCCCCTGGCCCTGAGCCTGATCCAGCGGCTCGAAAGCCAGCCCATCGACAGCGGACTCAACCCCCTGCTGGCACAAACCGCCCAATACCAACTGGCACTGGGACTGTTGCTGGTCCTACCCCTGCTGCCCAGATTGTAACTATTCAGCTCGATTCGGAAATTGCCCCCTCCCCCTTCCAGGGGGAGGGTTGGGG
>MGZB01000005.1 GCA_001801995.1 Gammaproteobacteria bacterium RIFOXYD12_FULL_61_37
CCGTGCGATCAGCAAGGCTGGATACTGGGCTCGTGGCTGGCGATTACCCAGGTGGGAGTCTCACCCACTAAAGTTCGCGGCATTGCCAAGCCGCTGCTGGCCCCTTTTTGCGCTGGACAATCCCCTCCCGCACCGCAAGCTAAGGACCGTGCAGCCTGCGCCCACGGGCTTCCACCCCGCCCCGCTTTCTCACCGCCAAGGTACAACTCAAACTGCCGCTACGCCAGCTATACTCCAGAGCCGAAATATCGGACAAAGGGACTAATAATGGATGGCTTTCAATGCGCGCGTAAAATTCCGCCCTGCAAATATGTCGATGTTTGCTGTCTGTCTACGGGTTCAACCTGCCAGTTGGGCGAAGGGCTAAGCAAGCAACACTTCGCCAGTCTGATGGGTATTATCCGTACCCGAGGCACCTATGAACCCGGCGAGAGAATCTTTAAGATCGAAGACGATTTTCTGTCCCTCTTCGTGGTCCAATCCGGGATTGTGAAGATAGAGACCGTCTCACAGGAGGGAGATAACCTGGTGGAGGGTTTTTACTTCCAGGGGAACTTGATCGGTCTCGAAGCCGTCGGCGACCGTAAATACCGTTATGACGCCGTGGCACTGGAGCGAACCCGGTTATGCGAGATCCCTTTCGCCCAGCTCGAATCGCTCTGTTCGTTCATCCCGCGGTTGCAACACAGGCTGTTGATGCTGATGGGAGAAAGAATCCGCCAGACCAATGATGTCCTCTTGCAGGGACGCCACGTTTGCACCGAAAAAAAGCTGCTGCGGTTCTTCCAGATGCTGCGAGAGAAAGGCCAGGCAGAGCGGGTCCATCTGCCCATGAGCAAAACCGATATCGCAAGTTATTTAGGGGTGCGGCCGGAATCACTCAGCAGGGCTTTATATAAGCTGAAGCGCAACGGCCACATTCAAATCTGCCCAACCACAAAAGAGATCCTGCTGCTCTCGAAGCGGTGGTGATCTAGCGAAACCTGTTGGGTGCCGGGATGCCCGGAGGGGAGCGCTTATGAGACTGCGCTTGCAGGCAAATCGATAAGGGCGTCACCGCCCTCTTCCCGCACGGGGTAGATACCGATGGGACGGCACCGTTCCCTGGGGCGATTGGTCACTCGGCCGGTCTCCAGGGAGAAGGCGATGCCGTGGACGCCGCATTGGATGGCGCCCTGGGTCAATTTGCCGGTCGCCAGGGGAGCGCCGAAGTGGCCGCATTTGTTATCCAGACAGTACAGCCGTCCTCCCTGACGGATCAGCAGCAAGGCCTTCCCCTCCTGCTGGAAGGGGCGGATCTCGCCCTCTCCCATCGAAGCGGCGCCGTGAAAACGGAACTCGGTCATGCTCAGGACTTGTAGCCGGGATCGACCCAGCAGCGCGGCAGGGCCTCGCCCGAGGGGAAGACCAGTTCGGCCTTATTGAAATCCTCGGCCTCGGGCATCTCCTCGCCGGCGTGGAAGCGGGCGATGACGTTGTCGGCACAGGGATCGAAGAGGGCGGGCAGGTCCAGAACTTCCACCAGGTCGCCTTTTGCTGCGTGTTTCAGGAACATCTCACACCTCCATTTCAGCTTTGCCTACCCAGAGGATAGACGAGGAAGCGGGTTCCGGGCGTGGAACTTATAGGGATTGCTCGATGCCGGGCCGGTTGTTCCAATAGCCGTCGCAGGGGCCTGTGGGCATGAAACGGAGGATGGCTTCCTGCTGCTGTTTGGCGGTGACAGGTTGCTCCAGCCCCTTGCGGAAGGCTTCGATCACGGCCAGGGTGTGATGCGACTGGGGGCTGATGCGCAGGATATCGACGCCCAGTTCCAGCACCTCGTCCAGTTCGGGCAGCAGGCTGTGAGTCTGGGCCGATTGGGTCTGGATGCCGTTCAGGGCGAGGAAGGGCTGCCCCTCCTGGGTCTTGAGCAGCAGCCCGTCGGGGTAGTCCAGGCAACGGAGCTGGCAGTCGTCCTTGGGCAGGTTGTGGTGGCGGGCGGTATAGCAGCGGGCGGAATAGGCCAGCGGCAGGCGGCCATAAGCGAAGACCTCGGTCTCGACCCCCGCTGGGCGTTCCCGCTGCATGGCGGCCAGGGTCTGCTTGGAGAGTTCCACCGGCAGGACCCAGCGCTTCAAGCCCTGGCGGGCCAGGACGGCAAGGCTGTGCTGGTTGTAGGTATTGACGCCGGTGCCTGCGACGAAGGGACCCTTGCCGGCCAGCAAGGCCACCGCCCCCATGTCGTTGGCCTCCACCATGAAACGGCCGTTGCCGCAGATGCGGCGCAGGGCCAGCAGTTCCGATTCGGCCTCCAGCAGGGTCATGGCCGATAGCACCACCTCCTTGCCGGCCTCGGCCAGCTTGGCCGCCAGATCCATCCAGCCCTCGAAATTGAGGGAACGGCGCTTGCTGCACACCGTCTCGCCCAGGTAGACGATATCGACGGCGGAATCGGCCACCTGGTCATAGAAGGCGTGCAGGTCCTGCTCGGGCCAGTAATAGAGGACGGGGCCGAGGGAGAGGCGGGGCTTGATCGGGGTATCGGTCATGAAGTCAATCGGGATAGGGTTATTGCCAAGGACGATGCAAGGCACCCAGGGTGGTCTGAGCGCCTTCGGAGACCTTCGCCAGGGCGGCGTTCCATTCGCCCTTGGGGTTGAAGTGATCCGGGTCACGGGTAGCCGCGTCGATGGCCTGGCGCCAGACCCGCGCCACCTCGGCCACGTAGGCGGGGCTGCGCTGGCGGCCTTCGATCTTGATGGCGGCGATGCCCATCTTGATCAGATCGGGCAGGACCCCCAGGGTATTGAGGCTGGTCGGGTCCTCGATGGCGTGATAGGTGTGGCCGCCCGCCTCGAACCGGCCCTTGCAGATGGTCGGATAGCCCGCCCGGTCGGTCTTGCCGTAGCGTTCGATCAGGATGCCGCCGAGGCGGGTCTCCAGGGCGTTGGGAGTCTCGCGCCACTCGACCGATTCCGCTGGAGAACAGGCGCCGAAGGTGTTTGGCGACTGGCCGGCGGCAAAGGAGGAGAGCAGGCAGCGGCCCTCGACCATGACGCAGAGGGAGCCGAAGCCGAAGACCTCGATCTCCACCGGGCTGTTCTCCACCACATGCCGCACCTGAGACAGAGACAACACACGGGGCAGCACCGCCCGGCGGATGCCGAAGTTCTTGTGATAGAAACGCAGGGCCTCGTAATTGGTGGCCGAGCCCTGTACCGAAAGATGCAGCGGCAATTGGGGATGGCGGTTCGCCGCGTAGTCGAGCACACCCAGGTCGGCGGCGATCAGGGCATCGAAACCCATCCCGGCTGCCCGGTCCACAGCCGTCTGCCAATCGCCCCAATTATGGGGCTGGGGATAGGTATTGACCGCCAGCAGCACCTTGACGCCACGACTGTGGGCCAACTCGATCGCCTTGGCGGTGTTGCTCTCGTTGAAATTGAGGCCGGGGAAATGGCGCGCGTTGGTGGCGTCGCGGAATCCCATGTAGACGGCATTGGCCCCGTTCTCGACGGCGGCCTTGAGGGAAGGAAGATTGCCCGCTGGGCAGACCAGTTCCATAGACAACATCTGGGTAAGGTGGAAACAGCCTGCAATCGTCTTCGCCACTGGCGCTGCTGGCAATGACTCAGATCAAGGCGGGGGGAGGCTAGGCGCCCCTCTCCCCGCAAGGGAAGAGGGGCTGGAATGGCTCAAAGGTCGTAAGTATCGAGAGAAAAGGGCCGCTGGAACCGTTGCGTGTGTCCGGCCGAATCCCGCCTCGTCTCCGGCTCAGTCTCCCAGAAACTGAAACGTTCGACCACGCGCCGTCCTGACCCGCTATCTTCCCTGGCAGCCCAACGGGAGGCCGCGTCGTGATTGGGGCTGCCGACGATAACAATGCGCGAATTGGCCTTGCCGTGCTGCTTGACCAGGTTGAACAGGGTTTCCGCATTGTCGGGGTGCAGACGGATGCAGCCATGCGAAGCCGGCCGGCCGAGGCGGCCGATGGCCTCCGTGCCGTGAATGGCGTAGCCGCTATGGAAAAACACGGAAAACGGCATGGGGGCGTCATCGTACTTCTTGGAAAAATGCATCCGGGCCAGCCACTGTGGTCTGAAGGTGCCATTGGGAGTTGAATAACCCCAACGCGCCGTCGATACCTTCCAAGTATATTCATGCTCGCCGTTGACGTAGATCATCGCCCTCTGCTGGCCGAGATCGATCACAGCCTTTAACGCGGGACCTGTACCTGCTTGGTCCGAGCTCCCAGAAGAGTTGGCAGCTTCTTCGTCCTGATCTACCCTGGGACGGTCGAGGTCCAGCTTCAGGGAATCGGGTACCGGGGTACTCTGGCCATTCGCCCCGATCACCACGCGCACCCTGGAATCAGACGGGGTTTCCGTACCCATGGCCGTTTGGCCAGCCAGCAAAAAAACACCCATGGTCAACAAAATGGGCCATTTCCGGATCATACAAATCATCTCCTTCTTAATCGATGCCCATGAAATAAATTCATGGGGCAATTATTTTCCGCAAACCGTAGCTGGGAAACATAGGCGGTTTTATGCGCAAAGGCAATAATCGCCTGGAAAATCCGATGGGATCGAGAGTTCCGCTGTTCGCCTTCAGGGACTCTCAACGGGCCGGAGAGCAAACACAGAAGCAAATTTATCAACCCGACAAAAATCTCTCCAGCTACCCCGCCGTAGTAACAATCCCCCGGCAAAGCCGGGGGCCTTCAATTGTGAGCCGCTCAAAGCGGCTGGTAGGGTCGCTAACGCGACCCCAAGTTCATGAGCCACCTAAAGGTGGCAGCTCAGCTCCATAGTCTCAACTGGTCTAATCGCTGATCTTCCTTCTCTTGGTGTCGTATGTACTCTCGAATCACCTTCTCGTCTCGGCCCACCGTCGAGACAAAGTATCCACGCGCCCAGAAGTGCTGGCCCACAAAGTTCCTTTTCCGCTCTCCATACACGCGGGCCAGGTGAATAGCGCTCTTGCCTTTGATATACCCAACTACTTGCGATACCGCATACTTCGGCGGAATCGCAATCAACATATGCACATGGTCAGCCATCAGGTGTCCCTCTTCAATACGGCTCTCCCTCTGTTCCGCAAGCTTCCTGAATACCTCCCCAAGATGCGGTCGTAACTCATCGTACAAGGACTTACGGCGACATTTCGGAATGAACACTACATGATATTTGCACTCATATTTGGAGTGGCTTAGGCCCTCATACTCGGTCATCGGGGTTCCCCTCTGTCGTGTGCTTGGCGGCTCACAACCTGAAGTGTCCCCGATCGACCCCCGTAAATGTCAAACTTCTACTGCCTCCCCGGCAGAGCCGGGGGTTTTCCCATCATAATAAGGACTGGGTCTTCAATCCCTGCCCAAAAATAATCGCCCGAAGTTTCTCCCTGTCAACTCGACCATCTCTTCAGTGGTCATGCCCCGGATCTCGGCCAGTTTCTCTGCCACATGGATCACATGGCGGGGTTCGTTGGGTTTGCCCCGATGCGGGATTGGGGTCAGGTAGGGAGAATCGGTCTCGATCAAAAGCCTTTCCTTGGGGACCTGGGCCGCGACGGCGCGGAGTTCGTCGGCGTTGCGGAAGGTGATGATGCCGGAGAAGGAGATGTAAAAGCCCATGTCGAGGGCCTGGGAGGCCATCTCCCAGTTCTCGGTGTAGCAGTGCATGACGCCGCCCACCTGCCCGGCCCCCTCTTCCCGCATGATGCGGAGGGTATCCTCGCGGGCGTCCCGGCTGTGGATGATCAGGGGCTTGTTACAGAGCCGGGCGGCGCGGATATGTTGGCGGAAGCGTTCGTGCTGCCAGCTTAGGTCGCCCTTGCCGTGGTAGTAGTCGAGCCCGGTCTCGCCAATGGCGACGTTTTGGGGGTGTTGGGCGAGTTCGGCCAGCCTTTCCGGCGCGGGCGATTCCGTCTCCCTTTCGTTGGGGTGGACGCCCACGGAGAGGGAGATGTCCGCCACCCCTTCCACCAGCCGGACCATGGCCGGGTACTTCTCCATGTCGATGGCGACGCAGAGCATTTGCCCTACCCCGGCCTCGCGGGTCCGGTCGAGAAAGCGGAAAAAATCGCCGTCATAGGGGCCGAGTCCGACCCGGTCCAGGTGGCAGTGGGAATCGACTAACATGGGATGGCTACAGGGTGTGGGTGGGCGTATAGAGGGCATTTTTGTCTTTGATGGTCAGGGAGAGGATTCTTCCCTGCCGGAGACCTCCCGGCATACTCATACCCACGGCCATTTGCGGACTCCGGATAGCTTTTCAGTCTTGGTGGTGAATGATAGCAGCAGCGCCTCTGATTGTAGTGTCGCCCTTCCTCCTTGCTGGCCTGCATGTTTTTCTTGACGAAACGACATCGAGCGGGATTGAGCATCCAGTTGGTAGGCGACATCCCCTTGGGGCAGCACACAGACCTGCCGCGCCCAAGCTGGTGCACCGAGTGTTCTGACGCAGGAGGGAGACAGCATCTACCGCTAAAGCGTTTTTCAACATCGTTAATTGATCGTTAGAATCGTTATTGAATTCATTCTAAGCGTCTATTAAACTAGCGGGCAAGCCCTTACTGGATTGCCTGCCATGCCCGCCAACAAACTGACCGCCGCTCAAGTCCGCCAAGTGTTGCCCGTTCTGGAGCAGGAGTTGGGCAATGCGGACTGTCAACGCCTTACCCAATTGCTCGACAGTTTTACAGGCACTACGCTCAACTATGCCAGCATCCTCAGTGTTCTGTTCTCGGATCAAGACCAGCAAAAAGCCCAAAACAGTTTCCGTTCGTTCCGTAATCGCCTCAATGCGGCGGCGAAAGAAGCGGGTATTGCCTTGCAATTGGAGGCGGATAACCAAAAACGCAGTGCGCCCGAAGCGCGGGAATGCTGGTTTGTGGGTGAAGACACCAAAGTGGCGGATATTGAACGCTATTCGGCGGAAGAAGCCTCGGATAGTGACAGTGCGAACCTTGTGCCAGCGAGAGGTAGGCCAGTGGATGGCAAACGCAGCATCAAGCTGTTTGTGAGTTATGCGCGGAAGGATAATGAGAAGGGTGATGTTGATAGATTCCTCGAAAAATTTGAGGAATATGCCCGTGTGTATGCAGGGGATTGCCGTTTCCAGATTTGGGCAGACTGGCATATTGCTATCGGGCAGGACTGGAACCGAGAAATTCTCGATGCCCTGAAAAAATGTGACTTTGGTTTGTTGTTTGTGAGCGTGTCTTTTCTTGATAGGCAATATATACGGGAACATGAGCTACCACAGTTATTGGCAACAGAACGAGCTTTACCTCTTGGTTTCAGGAAACTCGATATTCACAAAGCTGATTTGCTTGGGGTAAAAGAACGGCAAATTTTTAGACTTAAAGATAAGCAGAAATTTTATAGTGAATGCCGTGGTGAGGATAAGCGTGGGGAGTTCTTTAGTGAATTGATTGCACAAATCAAAACCAGAATTGAGGCAATACCTACTGAACCACCGAGAAATCCCCCCCACCCTCCCTTTTGCGAAGGGGGGAGTGAAGAGGTGGAGTGCGTTGATTATGAGGAGCAGATTTCACAGCGGATGTGGGTGGAGGCGAAAAAAGGCTTTGATAAGAACCACACCCACAGCAAGGCGCGGGCGACCAGCATCCAGAATGTGCAAAGCCTGATTGACAAGGGCGAGGCGCATAACACTGACGAGGGAATTATTGCCACCCAATACCTGATGGACTGGGTGAAGAGCAAAGATTCCCCCGCGTTTTGTGCCTTGCTGGGCGAATATGGCATGGGTAAAACCACCACCTGCAAAGCCTTGACCCGTGAGTTGCTGGAGCAGCGCAAGACCGATAAAACCCTGCCACTGGCGATTTACGTGGATTTGCGTGAATACACTTGGGATAAGCGGGTTGATTTCACGCTGGTTGATATTCTTGATCACATCCTGAAAAAAAGTTGGAAAGGGGGGCATGGTGATGTGGGGGTCAAGCCGCAGGATATTATTGATCAGGTGCAAACCAACCGCGCTTTGATGATTTGGGATGGCTTGGATGAAGTCATCAACCACATGAGCAGCAAACTGGCGAATGATTTTATCCGCCAGCTTTGGCGCATCTTGCCGCCGTTGAAACAGGATAAGACCCAACACCCGGATGCGGGCAAAATGCTGATGTCCTGCCGTTCGCATTATTTCCGTAATGTGCAGGAACAAAACGCAATGCTCACCAGCGAACACCGCGACGGCATCAAGGGTCTGGATTATCAGGCGTTGATCCTGTTGCCGTTTGGTGAGGGACAGATTGAAACTTACCTGAGCAATAGCCTGTGTCTGGATAAAGACAAATTGCAGAGTGTGCTGGGATTGATCCGTTCGGTACACAACCTGCCGGAAATGGCGGAACGCCCCTACACGCTGTCGTTGATTGCCCAGCATATCCCGCAGATTGAGCAATTATCCTTGCGCGGTGAAACCATTAGGGGGGTCACGCTCTACCAAAGCATGGTGGATAGCTGGCTGTCCCGCGACACCGGCAAGCACCAATTCTCGCCGCAGCACAAAAAGCAGTTGATGGAATATCTGGCGGCGGCCTTGTGGAAAAGCGGGCAACGCCAATGGAGCGCCGATGATCTCGACGAATGGCTGGATGATTTCCTCTATGAAAACCCCAAACTCGCTTCGGCTTATCAGAACTTTGACCGGGCAGTGCTGAAAGAAGATTTGCGTACTGCCACCTTCATCGTGCGCCCTGATGATAAGCATTTCCGCTTTGCGCATACGTCTTTGCAGGAATTCTTCTTTGCCTCCCATCTGCACCGGGCGTTGGTGAATGGAATAAGGGCCGCGTGGAGAAACCCCTCCCAGCCTCCCCTTATCAGGGGAGGAGTTGATTCGGCGTACAACTTAGCTCCCTCCCCTGATAAGGGGAGGGGTGGGGAGGGGTTTCTTTCTCTGGAAACTCTGGACTTCCTCGCCCAACTCTTCGTCGGCGACCGCAATAAACGCAGTCGTTGTGAACAAGGCCTGTCCGCATGGCTGGCAACCCACGACCCGCAAAGCAGCAAACTCGTTTTTCACCTCTGGCTACTGTTGGCAAAGCACGGCGAAGTTGTGCCCTATCAGCGCATCGCTTTGGCGAGCGAAGACCTGTTCCAATGGGAAATTAAAGGAACAAAAGACCAACCGCTGCAACTGCATCATGTCGATTGGCAGGGCGCACGGCTGGAACAGGTGGCGTTCGATCACGTCGAATTCCGCCACTGCAATTTCCAGCAGGCGCGACTGTGGCAAAGCGAATTCCAGCATTGCCGGTTTGAGGCTTGCGCAATGGAAGAGGCTGATCTCACCGCCAGCCTGTGGCGGCTGAATGATCTGCGGCTGCTGGATGTCACGCACTGCCAACTCGCACATTCGCAATGGGTGCGTAACCAGGGGCAGGCATGGGGTAGCGTACTTGCGCATAACCAACGCACCGATCAGCACGTCCCCACCAGCGTGTGGGCGCACCTCAATGCAGGGCATGGTGGGGTGGTAACGTCAGTGACGTTCAGCCCGGATGGAGGCAGGCTGGCTTCCGGCTCTTGGGACCATACCCTGAAAATCTGGGATGTTGAGAGCGGCGAGTGCCTGAAAACCTTCGACCAGCATCAGGGAACGATTTGGTCAGTGACGTTCAGCCCGGGTGGAGGAAGGCTGGCTTCCAGCTCTTCAGACAAGACCGTGAAACTGTGGGATGTTGAGAGCGGCGAGTGCCTGCAAACCTTCGACCAGCATCAGGGTCGCGTAAATTCAGTGACGTTTAGCCCGGATGGAGGAAGGCTGGCTTCCGGCTCTTCAGACAAGACCGTGAAACTCTGGGATGTTGAGAGCGGCGAGTGCCAGAAAACCCTCGACCAGCATAGCAACAGGGTGAATTCAGTGACGTTCAGCCCGGATGGCGGAAGGCTGGCTTCCGGCTCGAATGACAAGACCGTGAAACTCTGGGATGTGGTGAGCGGCGCCTGCCTGAAAACCTTCGATCAGCATCAGGGTCCTGTCACGTCAGTGACGTTCAGCCCGGATGGAGGCAGGCTGGCTTCCGGCTCTTCAGACAAGACCCTGAAACTCTGGGATCTGGTGAGCGGCGAGTGCCTGCAAACCTTCGATCAGCATCAGGGAGGCGTGAATTCAGTGGCGTTCAGCCCGGATGGAGGAAGACTGGCTTCCGGCTCTTGGGACAATATCCTGAAACTCTGGGATCTGGTGAGCGGCGCCTGCCTGCAAACCTTCGACCAGCATCAGGACGGCGTGAATTCAGTGGCGTTCAGCCCGGATGGAGGAAGTCTGGCTTCCGGCTCGAATGACAAGACCCTGAAACTCTGGGATCTGGTGAGCGGCGCCTGCCTGAAAACCAGTTACCATCTGCCGCAGGGCCATGCCGCCACGCTTGACGTGAAAACCGGGCGGATTATTTACGGTTCAGCGGCTGCGTGGCGGTGGTTGCGTTACCTTGAGGTATTGCTATCGGGCGAATCCATCCTGCACCCGGCCGAGATTTTCGGCGCATTGCCGGGGTCGGAGTAACCTGGCCTTACGCCTCTTCTGGAATGTTAAGGCCAATAGGGCGGAGACCCTTCGCAGATCCCATGCCATTCGCCATGTAAGCAGGTCAAAATCAATGCCGGGGTGTCTTCGATCTCGTTATACGTTTTGGGACATCCAAGTCCCCAAAACGCACTCGATCTTCGACAACTCTTTGTGCCCCGATCGCCCTGCGTCCGTTGCGACTCCGGACTCCCTCGCTGGGGAGCCCTCCGTCACAACTCCCGCAAATGGCTTAACGGCGTGTCGGGATGCGCTCTGCATAGGGCCTCCGCTGGTTGCGGGATTTCCAATCCCTCCACCAACTCCGGCCCCACGCCCGCGCCCTACGCCTATCGGGGACTACCAGCCCTCGCTTCGCTCTCCATGGCTGGCAGCGGCGGTCGGGCTTGATTGATTTCAAGACCTGATCCTGACCCCGGAAGTCACCCCCGTAGGGGCCGAGGCCCACCCGGTCCAGGTGGCAATGGGAATCGATGAGCATGGAATGGCTACATGGTATGGGTCGGCCGTTCGGCCTTGAGGGCGCCGGCCAGGTAGCCTTCGATCTTGTTGCGGGCCATGCCGTCGTCCTGGTTGCTGAACTGGACGCCGATGCCGGGGGCGCGGTTGCCTTCAGCCCCCACGGGGGTGACCCAGATGACCTTGCCGGCCACGGGGATGCGTTCCGCCTCGTCCATCAGGGAAAGCAGCATGAAGACCTCGTCGCCCAGCTTGTATTTCTTGGTGGTCGGGATGAAGAGACCGCCATTCTTGACGAAGGGCATATAGGCTGCGTAGAGGGCATTCTTGTCTTTGATGGTCAGGGAGAGGATTCCCTGCCGGGGACCTCCCGGCATATTCATACCCACGGCCATTAGCGGACTCCGGATTGCTTTTCGGTCTTGGTGGTGAACGACAACAGTAGCGCCTCTAATTGTAGCTGCATGTTCAGTTGCCGTTCGATTGCCCCGCTCAGGGGATAAATGGCGGTCAGATGGCCTTGCCATTCGGCGCCCGGTTTCTTGGCGGCCAGGGTAAGGAGTTGCTCAAGCGCGTCGGGATTGAACAGGTCGCGGCAGCCAGTATTGGCCGCCAGCCGCACAAGATCAACCAGCAGGCTCGTTATCCATTGCAGGACGAGCGGCAGATCCCGCTTGTGCCACTCCTCCGCCAGGGCGATGGGGTCTGCGCCGCCGGCAAAGAGCTTCAGGAGTTGTTCGATGATGGTGCTTCGCAATTTCTGCTTTTCGGGGTCGGCGAGGGCCAGGGCCTTGAACGGCGCCCCGGCAGAGACGGCCAGGAGGGTCGCCCAGTCCTGTTCGCCCTGCGGGCCGAGCCATGCCAGCGCCTGCGCCTTGGGCGGCACGGGAAAGGTGATGGATTGGCAACGGCTGCGGATGGTGGCGGGCAGCGCCCCCGGCCGGGAGGTCAGGAGCAGGATCAGGGTGGAGGGGGTGGGCTCTTCCAGGGTCTTCAACAGGGCGTTGCTGGCCGCGTCGTTCATGGCGTCGGCAGGACGGATGATCCAGATCTTGTGGCCGCCGAACTGGCTGGAGATGGTCTCGCGCCGGGTGAACTCCCTTATCCGGTCGATGCGGATCGCCTTGCCCTCTTCCTCCGGCTCCACCCAGGAGAGGTCGGGGTGGGTGCCGGCCTGGAGCAACAGGCAGGCCCGGCATTGACCGCAGGCAGCCCCTTCGTCGCCGGGGGTCAGGCAGAGCAGCCCCCGCCCGAACGCCTCGGCGAAGAGCCGCTTGCCGACGCCCTCCGGCCCCTGGAACAACAGGGCATGGGGAATCCTGCCCTGCCTATGGAGGCTGCGCATGCGGTGCCATTGGGATTGCTGCCAGGGGAGGTAGTTCATGGTGATGTGGGCTTGAGGCCTGAGACTGGAGATTTGAGGAAGTCATCGATGACCTCGGCCAATTGGCGCTCCACCCCCGCCAAGGGCAAGGAGGCGTCGATGCGCTTGATGCGATCCGGTTCGGCTGCGGCCAGTTCCAGATAACCTTGCCGCACCGCCTGAAAAAAACGGCCGGTCTCGCTTTCGAAGCGGTCGGCGGCCGAGCGCCTTCCTGCCCGCTCCAGCCCCTGCTCGACCGGCAGGTCCAGCAGCAGAGTGAGGTCGGGGCGCATCCCCTTCTGCACCCAGGCCTCCATGACGGCTATGCGCTCCCTGGCGATGCCCCGGCCCGCGCCCTGATAGGCGTAGGTGGCGTCGGTAAAGCGATCGCAGAGGACATCGGTCCCCTGCCCCAGCGCCGGCAGGATCTTTTGCGCTAGGTGTTCCGCCCGCGCCGCGAACATGAGCAGGAGCTCGGTATCCTCGCCCATTCCCTCCTGGCGGTGGCCGAGCAGGAGCGCGCGCAGCTCTTCGCCGAGGGGCGTTCCGCCCGGCTCGCGGGTGGTCAACACCGCCCTGCCCGCCTGGATCAGCCGGTCGCGCACAAAGGCGAGGCAGGTGCTTTTGCCCGCGCCCTCGATCCCCTCGATGGTGATGAAACGGCCTGGGTTGCGGGGCATCCGGCTATCTCTTCAATTGAAACTGGCGCACGGCCGCGTTGTGGTCGTTCAGCGTGGCCGAAAACTGGTGGGTTCCGTCGCCACGGGCGACAAAATAGAGGCTGTCACCCTTGGCCGGATGCATGGCCGCCTCCAGGGAGGCCTTGCCCGGCATGCAGATAGGGGTGGGCGGCAGCCCCTTGCGCATGTAGGTGTTGTAGGGGCTGTCCGCCTGCAAGTCCACGCGGCGTATGTTGCCCTGGTAGTTTTCGCCCATGCCGTAGATCACGGTGGGATCGGTCTGGAGCCGCATCCCCTTTTGCAGCCGCCGCACGAAGACGCCCGCGATCTCTTTGCGCTCGGTCTCCACCGCCGTCTCCTTTTCCACGATGGAGGCGAGGATCAACGCCTCGTAAGGGGTTGCAATGGGCAGATCGCCGGCCCTCTGCCGCCACAGGCGGGAGAGGGTCTCATCCATGTCGCGGTAGGATCGTTCCAGAAACTCCTTGTCGGTCATGCCGCGCTCGAATCGATAGGTCTCCGGCAAAAACCGCCCCTCCGGATGTTCCCCTCCCCGCCCCAGACGCTTCATGATCTCCTCGGGCGGCAGGTCCTTCAGGGTCTGTTTCAGCGCCGGGTGTCCGGCAATGGCGGCCAGCATCTCGCGAATGTTCCAGCCCTCGACCAGGGTGAGGCTGTATTGAACCGGTTTGTCGTACTGCAAGATGTCCAGCAATTCCCTGGGTGTGGTGCCGGCCGGGACGTAGAACTCGCCGACGCGGAGACGCCCGGTCCGTCCGGTGGCGCGGGCAAAGGCGTAGAGGAAGAGACCGGAATCGAGGGCGCCTTGCTGTTCCAGGTCGCGGGAGAGGGTGCGGAAGGACATGCCGGGCTCGACCATGACATTCATCCCCTGGGCGGGGAGGTTCATCGGCCGGTCGAGAAACCCGTTTCCCCGGTAGAGCAAAATACCTGTGGTCATTACGATCGACAGCACAAGCAGGATCAAGAGCCGCCCCATGGTCTTCATGCATCACTCCCAAAGGCCTTGCGCCAAACCGCGTTCATGAGGCGAGGGTCCAGCCTGGATAGATCGAATCGAGTTTCGCCCAGATATTCTACCCGACGGATACCCCAGAGGGCGTTGGTCAGAAAGACTCCATCGGCCGCAAACAGATCTTTCTTGGAAATGGCCGTTTCTTCCAGGTGAATACCCAGCCCCGCTGCCGCCTCGATCACGCAGGCGCGCATCACGCCCGCCACGCCGCAGCGGTCCAACGCGGGGGTCAGCAGGCGCCCAGAACGCATCAGAAAAAGGTTGCTGCTGACGCCCTCGATGACGCTCCCCCCGCAGTCGGACATGATGCCTTCGGCGATGGCAGGATCATCCCATTCCCTTCTGGCCATGACCTGTTCCAGCCGGTTCAGGTGTTTCAGTCCAGCCAGAGAGGGATTAAGGCCCAAGGGCGTCTTGCACAGGATGGCCCTGATGGCGGGGGCATCGGCTGGAGGGGGCAATGATTCGTCGATATGGAATTGAACGATCCGGGTCGGCGCAAGGGGCTGGGGTACGCCATAGCCGCGCCGCCCAATGCCCCGCGTGAGGATCAATTTCGCCACGCCCGTCCCGAGGCCGGCCAGTTGCCGGATCTCAGCAAGCAACAGACCGGTTTCAGGCAGGGGAAGCCCCAGCCGGTCGCAACCGGCCGAAAGCCGGGCCATATGGCCCTGCCAGAGTGAGGGAGAACCCTTGATGACGGCGATGGTTTCGAACAACCCATCGCCATAGGCCAGTCCTCGATCCCGCGCATCGATCAGGCCGCCTTCGCGGCCGTTGATCAGGGTGCGGGAACCGCCGCCGGGCAAGTGGGCAATCAGCCGTTATAGCGTTTGAACAGGAGAGAACCGTTGGTGCCGCCGAAACCGAAGGAGTTGGAGAGGGCGATGTCGATCTTCATTGGGCGCGCGGCGTTGGGCACATAATCGAGATCGCAGAGCGGATCCGGCGTTTCGTAGTTGATGGTGGGCGGGGCCACTTGGTCGCGCAGGGCCAACACGGTGAAGATGGCCTCGGCCGCGCCCGCCGCCCCAAGCATGTGCCCGGTCATGGACTTGGTGGAGCTGACGCAGAGCTTGTAGGCATGATCGCCGAAGGCGCCCTTGACGCCCATGGTCTCCGCCGCGTCCCCGGCGGGGGTGGACGTACCGTGGGCATTGATGTAATCCACCTGCGAGGTGTTCACACCGCCGTTCTTGAGCGCCAGCAGCATGCAATCGCAAGCGCCCTGGCCATTCTCTGAGGGGGCGGTCATGTGATAGGCATCGGAATTCATGCCGAAACCAATCAACTCGGCATAGATCTTGGCGCCACGTTTCTTGGCGTGTTCCAGCTCTTCCAGAACCAACACGCCCGCGCCGTCGCTCAATACAAAGCCATCACGATCCTTGTCCCAGGGCCGGCTGGCCCGCTGGGGATCGTCATTGCGGGTGGAGAGAGCCCTGGCGGAGGCAAAACCGCCCAAGCCGGTCGGGGTGGTGGCCATCTCGGCACCGCCGGCGACCATGACATCCACGTCATCACGCTCGATCATGCGCATGGCCTCGCCGATGTTATGAGTGCCGGTGCTGCACGCCGAGACGATGGAGATGTTGGGTCCCTTCAATCCATAATTGATGGAGATGTGGCCGGCCACCATGTTGATAATGTTGGCGGGCACGAAGAAGGGTGAAATCTTGCGGGGACCGCCGTTGAGAAAGGCGCCATAGCCGCTCTCGATACCGCCGATGCCACCGATGCCGGAGCCGACCGCCACGCCGATGCGTTTGGCGTTCTCCTCGGTGACTTCGATGCCGGCATCCTGCCATGCCTGAGCCCCGGCGGCGACGCCGTAATGGATGAAGGGGTCCATCTTGCGCGCCTCTTTCTTGGAGATATATTTCTCCAGGTCGAGGCCGTAGATGGGGCCTCCGAACCGCGTCGAGAAGGACGAAACATCGAAATGGGTAATGGGCTGAATACCGCTCTTCCCCTCGATGATATTGCCCCAGGCTGTGTTGATATCCTGACCAACCGGAGAGACGATCCCCAAGCCAGTGATAACAACCCTTCTCTTACCGGTCATCGGATTCCCCTTAGGAGTGTGATGCAAGTGAAATGCAGTAACGAGCTGATGGCCGGATCAACGCATCCTTTAGACGACGCATTAGCCGATTCATCGAAGAATATAGCGTTTATGATCACAGCCCAGCCGGAGGCATGCTCGAAAGATATCCCCCAGAGGTCTGGGGGGTATTAACGGACGATCAGGAATTGGCGTTGATAAAATCAACGGCCTGCTGAACGGTGGTGATCTTCTCGGCTTCTTCGTCGGGAATCTCGGTACCGAATTCCTCTTCCAGTGCCATCACCAGTTCCACGGTATCCAGAGAGTCGGCGCCCAGGTCGTCCACGAAAGAGGACTCAAGAGATACCTCTTCCTCTTTAACCCCCAGTTGTTCGACAACGATTTTTTTGACGCGTTCTTCAATGGTGCTCATAGTTTATTAAATCCTCCGCTAGAAATTCAGGCGCCGCAATAGGTTGCTGCTATTCCCCGGACTACCGGGATAACCCTACCTCGCCGTTTCAGAAGCCCGGAATGTTCCGGGAACCTTTCCTCAATCGGCCAGGTAGCCTTGTTTCAGCAACCCAGCCAGCAGCCCGGCTATTGTAGTCATATTCCCTTGGCAGGGAAAGCTGCAATTCAACCGCCCGCTCGGCCATTATTATCCTTGCTTTTCAATCAATTGTACCGGCCCACGAGGGGTATCACGCCATGTACATGCCGCCGTTGACATGCAGGGTCTCACCGGTAATGTAGCTGGCCTGATCCGATGCCAGAAAGGCCACCGCGTTGGCGATGTCCTGGGATAAGCCGAGGCGGCCCAAGGGGATATTACCCAACAGGGCGGCCCTTTGATCATCAGAGAGGGCGCGGGTCATGTCGGTATCGATGAAACCCGGAGCCACGGCGTTGACCGTAATGCCACGGGAACCGACCTCGCGCGCCATGGACTTGGTGAAGCCCAGCAGACCGGCCTTGGCGGCGGAATAGTTGGTCTGTCCTGGATTTCCGGTCGAACCCACGATGGAACCGATATTGATGATACGGCCCTTCCGGGCCTTCATCATGCCCTTCAGCACCGCCTTGGACATACGGAAGACGGAGGAGAGATTGGTGTCGATGATCGACTGCCACTCCTCGTCCTTCATGCGCAACAACAGGTTGTCGCGGGTGATGCCCGCGTTGTTGACCAGGATGGAGATACCGCCGAACTGGGCGGTGACTGCCGTCATCAGGGCCTCGATCGATTCCGGGCTCGCCACGTCCAGCACCCTGCCGGCGCCCTTGATGCCTTCCGCCGCGAGAAATTCACCGATCGCATCCGCGCCCTTTTGACTGGTGGCGGTACCAATGACGGTCGCGCCCTTGCGGCCCAATTCCAGGGCGATGGCCTGGCCGATACCACGGCTGGCGCCCGTCACTAAGGCAATTTCATTACTCAGCATCGGAGGTCTCCTTCAGGGCCGCTTCCAGGCTTGCGGAATCGAAGGCCGCAAGCCCCTTGAGATCGGAATCGATACGTTTCGCCAGACCGCTCAGCACCTTGCCGGGGCCGGCCTCGACCATCAGACTGATGCCTTCGGCCTTCACTTTCAGGGCTGTTTCCGCCCAGCGGACCGGATTGTGCAACTGAGCTGCCAGAAGGGCACGGATCTGATCCGGGTCAGAGGCCGTTTCCACATTGACGTTATGGATGACCGGGATGCCCGGCGCAACGATGGCGGTCCCAGCCAGCCGTTGAGCCAGCCGCTCGGCCGCCGGACGCATGAGGGCGCAATGGGAAGGCACACTGACCGGCAACAACAGGGCGCGCTTGGCGCCCGCTCCCTTGGCCAAGGCGATGGCGCGCTCGACGGCGGCCTTGTCCCCGGCCGCAACCACCTGTCCGGGGGAGTTGAAATTGACGGCCTCGCACACCTGATCTTCGGCCGCCTGAGCGCAGACCTCGCGCACCCTGTAGTCATCCAGACCCAGGATGGCGGCCATGGCGCCGCTCCCCTCGGGAACGGCCTCTTGCATCAACCGGCCGCGCTCGGCCACCAGCTTGACGGCATCACCGAAATCCAAAGCGCCGGCGCAGACCAGGGCGCTGTACTCGCCCAGGCTATGACCGGCCATAACGGCGGGCACGGCACCGCCCTGCCCTCGCCAGACGCGCCAGACGGCGACTCCGGCGGCCAGCATGGCGGGCTGGGTGTTGCGGGTCATGTTCAGATCGGTGTCTGGGCCATTCTGGACCATATGCCAGAGATCGAAGCCCAGGGCGTCCGAGGCCTCCCGGAAGGTATCCACCACCAGCGGAAAGGCGCTGGCAAGCTCGGCCAGCATGCCGACCGATTGGGAACCCTGGCCCGGAAAGACCATTGCGAAGGTTTTTGCCACCTCAGTTGTTCCTCAAGTAATTCATCCAAATTAACCGCAAAGAGCGCAAAGAATACAATGCTTCCCTTGGCGTTTTTGCGTTCTTGGCGGTTGAAATAGGCTTAGCCCGCCCGCTCAGAACTTGAGCAGAACCGAGCCCCAGGTGAAACCGCCGCCGAAGGCTTCCATCAGCAGGGTCTCGCCCTTCTTGATGCGCCCGTCGCGGACGGCCACGTCCAGCGCCAGGGGTATGGAGGCGGCAGAGGTGTTGCCATGCTGGTCGACAGTCACCACGACCCGGTCCATGTCCATGCCGAGCTTTTTCGCGGTGGCCTGGATGATGCGGATATTGGCTTGGTGGGGGATCAGCCAGTCGATGGCGGACTTGTCCAGGTTATTGGCCTCAAGGGTCTCGTCCACGATGCGACCCAGGGTCGTTACGGCCACGCGGAAGACCTCGTTGCCTCGCATCTCGATATAGGTCGAGGCCTCGCGGTTGGCGAGACCGCCGGCCACGCGCAACAAACCTTCGTAGGCGCCATCGGCGTGCAAATGGGTCGAAAGGATGCCCGGCTCCTCGGAGGCCTCCAGCACCACGGCGCCGGCGCCGTCCCCGAACAGCACGCAAGTGGTTCGGTCGGTCCAGTCCACGACGCGGGAAAGACTCTCGGCGCCGATGACCAGGGCACAGCGGGCGGCCCCGGTGCGAATGAATTTGTCCGCCGTGCTCAGGGCATAGACGAAACCGGTGCAGACCGCCTGGATATCGAAGGCGGCGCAACCGTGGATACCCAGCCGTTGCTGCACCAGGCAAGCCGTGCTGGGGAACACCTGGTCGGGGGTGGTAGTGGCCAGGATGATCAGGTCGATATCGGCAGGGGTCTTGCCCGCGGCCTCCATGGCCTTGCGCGCGGCGCCCTCGGCCAGAATGCCCGTCGTCTCGCCTTTAGAGACGACATGACGTTTTTCGATTCCGGTGCGCTCACGAATCCATTCGTCCGTGGTATCGACCATCCCTACCAGATCCTGGTTGGTCAACGCCTTCTCCGGCAGGTGGCTGCCGGTTCCCGTAATTCTGGAATAGATCATGCCGCAGCTCCGTCCGAGAGATGTGCCTCAAGTTGCCTGGCAATGCGGTTCGGCACATCGGCGACTATCTCTTTCCTGGCGGTGTGGATGGCATTCTCGAATGAGAAAATATCCGCCCCGCCATGACTCTTGATGACTATACCCCTCAGTCCAAGCAGGCTGGCGCCGTTGTAGCGGCGAGGGTCCATGCGGCGGCGCAGGCTGCGCAACACCGGCAAGGCAATCAATCCGGCCAGTTTGGTCATCAGGTTGCGTTTGAATTCCACCTTCATGAAGTAGGCGATCATCTTGGCCACGCCCTCGGCGGTCTTCAACGACACATTGCCGACAAAGCCGTCGCACACCACCACATCGACGCCACCTTTATAGATGTCGTCGCCCTCGACGTAGCCGATGTAGTTGAGCTTGCTCGCGGTGAGTCGTTCATGGGCGCGCTTGACCTGTTCGTTGCCCTTGATCTCCTCCTCGCCGACGTTCAGCAGACCCACCCTGGGGCGGTCCAGTTCACGCAGGGAGGACACCAGTTCGCTGCCCATGGCGGCAAACTGGAGCATGTGTTCGTCGGTGCAATCGACATTGGCGCCGAGGTCCAGCATCCAGGTTTCGCCTTCCATGGAGGGAAGGCTTGCCATGATGGCGGGCCGATCGACGCCGCTGATGGTCTTGAGCACGAAACGGGCCGTTGCCATCAGGGCGCCGGTATTGCCGGCACTGACACAGGCATTGGCCACGCCCTCCTTGACCAGGTCGATGGCGACCCGCATGGAGGAATCTTTCTTATTGCGCAAGGCCTTGGACGGCATTTCATCCATGCCGACCACCTGGGAGGCGTGATGCACCCGGATACGGGGATTGTCCGCCTCCTTGCCGAGATACTTGCGTACCTCCTCTTCGAGGCCGACCAGAATCAGATGGGTATCGGGATCGCTCCGCAGGAAATCGACAGCGGCGGGGACCACAACCGAAGGGCCGTGGTCGCCGCCCATGGCGTCGAGCGAGATAACGATGGATTTTCCCATATCAGCGGGCAGCGCCGTCGATGATGGAAACGGGGGAATCATTCACCCTTGGCGCGGATCACTTTGCGCCCACGGTAAAAACCGTCAGGGGTCACGTGATGACGCAGATGGGTCTCGCCGGAAGTAGAATCGACGGAAAGGGTTTCGGCGGTCAGTGCGTCGTGGGAACGGCGCATGCCACGCTTGGAAGGGGTTGTGCGACCTTGTTGAACAGCCATGCCTATTTTCTCCGCTAGCTATCGTTTGATTATCTGCCCTTCAACACCGACAACGCGGCGAAGGGATTGTCTTTTTTAGTCTTGATCTCGGGCTCATCCGGTTCCGGAACGGACGGTCGGCGGCACTCCCCTGGCTGATGCATCGGCACCAGCGGCAGGCAGAGCAGCAATTCGTCCTCCAGCAGATCCAAGGGGTCCACCGGCTGATCCGTCATCAACAGAGGGTCCAGATCGTCCGGCAGCCGTTCGGCTTCCGCCTCCGAGGCAACCAGCCCAAAACGGAAGACCGAATCGACGGCCACCTCGACGGGTTCCAGGCACCGCTGGCACTTCATAACCAGCCTTGCCTTGACATGCCCTTCAAGGATGGCGAGTCTCGCCACCTTGGCAAAACGCAGCCCGTAATCGATGTCTTCCGATACCCCTTCGACCGCTTCGTTCAGACGAACGAAGACTGCCGGTTTCAATCGGCCGGAATACGTCTTGTGAAGCTCGGCAAGACGCCAGGGATCGGCCAAATCTGGCATAGGGGACGACATAGGCGCGCAATAATATAGCCGGCATGCCCAACTGTCAAAATTCCTTCGCTTTCCGAAAGTTAGACCTGAGCTGGCCCTGTCGGGCTAAAATGGCCCCCATTTACGCCCCTTTGGCCGAATCCCATGACATACCCTATCGTACTCGCCTCCACTTCCCCCTTTCGCCGCCAATTGCTGGAAAAGCTTGGCATTCCCTTTGAGACTGCGTCCCCGGACATCGACGAAGGCCGCTTGCCGGGCGAGTCCCCGGAGTCGCTGGTGAAGCGCCTGGCCGTGGAGAAGGCGCAGGCCGTGGCAACGATACATCCCCAGGCGCTCATCATCGGCTCCGATCAGGTCGCCTGCCTGGAGGATCAGATCCTCGGCAAGCCCGGCGATTTCGACCGCGCCTTCGTGCAACTCAGCGCCGCCTCGGGGAAAAGGGTCAGTTTCCTGACGGGTCTTTGTCTCTTGAACAGCGCCACGGGGAACGCGCAGGTCATTTGCGAGCCCTTTCAGGTCTACTTCCGGAACCTCTCCCCCCAGCAGATCGAAAACTATCTGAACCGCGAAATGCCCTTCAATTGCGCCGGCAGCTTCAAATCCGAGGCACTGGGCATCGCCCTGTTTGAACGGCTGGAGGGCGACGACCCCAACAGCCTGATCGGCCTGCCCCTGATCCGGCTCATCGCCATGCTGGAAGAGGAAGGGGTGCCGGTAATTTGAGAGGCTGTGACATTTCCAGGGCCAACGGGATGGGGTCCAGACTGCGATCGGCTGTGGTAGCATTCCGGGGTCGCGAACACCATTCTTCATGAGGGTACAGCCTTGAACAGCCTGCTGATTCGCCGTCACCAAAGCCGTAATACCCTGCTGCTTCTGGCGCTGATTGCCGCCGTGGCGGTGGGACTGGTGTTTTGGAATCTCGATTTCATCAAGTCCCTCTATCTTCGCAAGCAGTTGACCGCTGCGGGGATGATCATCGACGGCGGCATCACCCTGATCTTTCTGATCGGCCTCTTTCGCACCATCGTCTCCCTCTTCTTCTATCTCAAGGAAGAGACCGCGCTGAACCGGTTCGTTCTCAATCTGGACGACGAAAAGGCGGAAGACCTCTTGACGGGGATCTACCGGAGAAGCCTGATCTCCCTACGCTACCTGACCATGGTCAAGCTGCACGAGTCCAAGACTCCCATCAACCAGGGCGCGCTGGCGTCCACCCTGGTGGCGGCCGAGAGCATCCGCGCCAGCCTGGTCCGCTACATCAACAACATCCTGATCCTGACCGGCGTCCTGGGGACCATCGTCTCCCTCTCCATCGCCCTGCTCGGCGCCTCGGACATGATGGAAAACACCGTCAACGTCAGCGGCATGGCCATGGTGATCCACGGCATGTCCACCGCCATGTCCACCACCTTCACCGCCATCCTCTGCTACCTGTTCCTCGGCTACTTCTACATGAAGCTGAACGATGTCCAGACCAATCTGATCAGCGGCATCGAACAGGTCACCGCCACCCATCTGATCCCCCGCTTCCAGGTCCATACCGAAAGCGTGCTGCATGAGTTCAGCGGTCTGCTGCGTTCCCTCCAGGGATTGGTGCGGCAGATGGAGATCGCCCAGGAGGGCATCGCCAATCTGGACAAACGCCTGTTGCAGGCCCAGGACGATCAGACCAGCCAAGTCCTGCGGCTGGACGAATCGATCGGTTCGATCAAACAGATCCTGCGCGACGGCTTCCGTCTGTCCGGCAACCCATGAACCTAATTTCCTCATTTAACCGCAAAGAACGCAAAGGAACGCGAAGAAATTCATTGGCTTGTCTAGGTTTCGCCCCTTGCCAGGAAATTGGGGGCACAGCCAAAAAACCGTCGGGAGCGGATTTTCGCGCCAGCCCCGGAGGGGTGAGGCGCATGGATGCGCCGAACAAATGCATTGGATTGTTTTCCTTAGCGTCCTTTGCGCCCTTTGCGGTTGAAAAGAGGTTTTTAGGATGAGCGATCAGGGCTTCATCGACCTTCGCCTGAACCGGCAGGAGGGCCAGACCAGCGAGAACTTCTGGCCCTCCTTCACCGACATCATGACCGTGATTGTGACCATCTTCCTGATCGCCATGGTCGTGGTGCTGTTGCGGAACCTGGAACTGGTCAATCAACTGCGCGCCACCATGGAGGCGGAGCGCGAGGCCATGGAACTGGCCCGCACCACCGGCGAACAGAAGGAATCCCTGGCGCTGCGGCTGAACGATGCAGAGAACGAACTCTCCTCCCTGCGCATGAAGAACCTGCTGCTGGAGGAACAGAAGGCGGCCCTGGATACCCGCTCCTCCGATCAGGAAAGGCGCATCGGCGCCCTGACCGGTGAACGGGACGGACTGAGCGCGAAGGTTGTCACCCTGGAAACGGCCAAGACCCTTCAGATGAAGGAAGTGGCCGATCTGCGCTCTACCCTGAGCGGCTCGGAACAGCAACTCAAAAACGCAACCAATCAGAACAAAGAGACCGTCGCCGAGTTGGCCTCCCTGCGCATCACCCTGGCCGAGACCGAGCGCAATTTCGCCAACCTCAAGGGCCGCGCCAAGCAACTGGAGACGGACCTGGCCACCGAACGCGCCGCCCAGACCGGATCGGCCCAGCAGCTCACCGATCTCCAGCTCCGCCTCCAGACCCTTACCAACGAACATAAAGGACTGCGTGGCAACTACGACAAACAGAAGCTGGAACTGGAGGAGACACGCTCGAAGATCAGTGTCACCGACAAACGGCTTGCCGACCTACAGGGCAATTTCGACGATCTCCAGGTCAAGTACGACAAGCTGGTCCGGCCGGCCCGCACATCCAACGGCAAACAGGTGGTGGAAGTGCGCTACTTCAAGAGCAACAACGGCTACCGTATCGAATACAAGGAACCCGGCCAGACGGATGTCACCGCCGTTACCCAGCAGGCGCTCGAACAGCGGCTGACCCAACTGCGCAACAAGGACCCGGATCATCTCTACATCAAGGTCGTGTTCCCGGAAAAGAGCGGTCTCACCTACGCGGAGGCATGGAGCTTCACCAGCCACCTGCACAAGAACTACGACTACTATTTCCGCGAAGCCGCGCCCGCACCGGGTCCCTGAGCCTTGGCGGACGGACTTCACCCCAGCGGCTGAGCATTAGAATGGCCGAAGACAAAAAATCCCCGCTCCCCCCCGGTCTGGAAGGCCCGGCCGCGCTGGTCATGCTCAACGGCCCCCTCAGCGGCACCTTCTTCGACCTGAAACGGGACATGCTCTCCTTCGGCCGCCTGCCCGAAAACGATGTCCAACTGCTGGAAGGCAACATCTCCCGGCGCCACTTCCAGGTTTTCCGCGAGGGCGACGGCTTCCTCCTGAAAGACAGCCGCTCGACCAACGGCACCTTCCTGAACAACAGCAAGCTGGAGAAGGCCACCCTGCTCAGCAAGGGAGACATCATTCGCGCGGGGGCAGCGCTTCTCAAATTTATCCCGGCCGGTGATCCCGAGCGGGCCATCTATGCCAAATTGAAGTCCAAGCCCATTCTCGACGAACTGACCGGCTGCTATGGCAAGGGCTATTTTCTTTCCGCCCTGGATGCCCTGACCAAGGAATCCACCCTCAGCGACCGGATCTTCTGCCTGCTGCTGATGGACATCGACGATTTTGCCGCCCTCAACGAAACCCACGGAAAAGAGGCCGGGGACTACGTCCTGGCCGAAATCGCCCGGCTCATCCCCCGGAACGGCATCCGCCAAAACGACATCTTCGCCCGGTACGGCGGCGGCGATTTCGGTCTGCTCCTGCTCGACGCCCCCCTCTCCTCCTCCAAACAGGTGGCGGAACGGCTAAGGAAGCTGATCAAGGAGCGGAAATTCTGTCACGGACAAAAGCGGGTCGAAGTCAGCTTCTCCATCGGCGTCGCGCAAATCAGTAAAGAGATCACCACCGGGAGCGACCTCCTCAAGCGCGCCGAGTTTGCCCTTCACCAGGCACGGAAGGCGGGGGGCGACAGGGTCAATCTCCACAACGCATCGAACTATGGTTAGAAAAGATGAAGATGAAAGCCACACCCCTCCTCCTCGCCGGTCTACTACTGTCCCCGCTAACCGCTGTCGCCGGAGAAGTCTCGACGGCGATTCTGGCCAATGGCTCCGCCAGTTGGGACGGGGGTTCCATCCAATACGTGGAAGGCACGCCGGAACTGACGGTGCAGCAGATCAAGGTGGAAGCGGGCGGCGAACTGGTCTCGCTACCCGTTCATTGCCACCGGATGCCCCTCGCGGCCTATGTCGCCAAGGGCAGCGTCCGGGTGGTTAAGTCTTCGGGCGAGGAGCATCTGTTTAGGGCCGGCAACGCCTTCATCGAGGTCATGGGCCAATGGCACAAGGGCACATTCGTGGAGCCGACGGAGCTGATCGTCTTCTACGCAGGGGCGAAGGGAGCGCCCCTGTCGATCAAGCAGGGCGAGGCATCAGCCCAGGCCTGCAACTAAAACCGGATCGCTTCCACGCCGGAGCGTTGGAACGATCATATTCAGTGAAGTTACCGTAATTGCACTGTTGTGGCCGGTATGGGGTCGTAGTTCTCACAGGATCGCCGGGGCTTGGGGTGCTAGGGGGACGATACGCGAGGCCTTTATCTTCATTTCTTTGGCAGGGATGCGCCACTCCCTGGCTCCCTACCGAACTCCGCTCAATCTGCCCACCTCAGCTCGCCAGGACGAACTGGCACGAATTGGGCCATAGGGGGCAGAGGGGGTGGCGATTGCGTCCAACAAGTAACAGCAGTGATCGACAGGCAACAAAAAAGCCGCTAGATCGGTTGGATAGCGGCTTTTTTGGAGATTGCTGGTTGTTGTCGATTTTATGAATGGTCGGCGTGAGAGGATTCGAACCTCCGACCCCTACAACCCCATTGTAGTGCGCTACCAGGCTGCGCTACACGCCGAAAACGAGAAACCGTGCCGCTGTAGGTTACCCTTATTCACCGGCACCGTTGAAGGATGTGCATCCTAGGGGCAGGAGAGGGTTTTGTCAATTCCTCAGCGCTTCAGCATGTGTAACACGTCTTCCAATTCCATGCGGAACTGACGGACGATCTGCTGGCTTTGATTCAGATCGTTTTTCGCGGTTTCACCGGACAACTGCTGGCGGGCGCCGCCAATGGTGAATCCCTGCTCATAGAGCAGGCTGCGAATCTGACGAATCATCAGCACGTCGTGACGCTGATAGTAGCGGCGGTTGCCGCGGCGTTTTACCGGTTTTAGCTGCGGAAATTCCTGTTCCCAATAGCGGAGTACGTGGGGCTTGACGCCGCACAGGTCGCTGACCTCACCAATGGTGAAATAGCGCTTACCCGGTATTACGGGAAGTTCTACAGTACTTTCAGTCGCGTCCAGCATAGGCTTCTACCCGAGCTTTCAGTTTCTGACCTGGCCGGAAGGTCACTACGCGGCGGGCGGAGATCGGAATCTCCTCGCCAGTCTTGGGATTACGGCCGGGTCTCTGTTGTTTTTCCCGAAGGTCGAAATTGCCGAATCCGGACAACTTGACCTGTTCGCCCCTCTCCAGGGCACCTCTGATCTCCTCGAAAAAGGATTCTACCATTTCCTTGGCTTCACGTTTGTTCAGGCCCAGTTCATCGAAGAGGTTCTCGGCCATTTCTGCTTTGGTCAATGCCATGATTAGTCTCTCAACTGTGCTCCAAGCTCGCCAGCCAATCCCCGCAGGATTCCGGTCATTGTTTCTTCAACGTCTTGGTCCGTCAGTGTGCGGGAAGAATCCTGTAAAATCAATCCCAAAGCCAGACTTTTTCTTCCTGAATCTACCTTTTCACCAGTATAGACATCAAACAGGAGAATGTCGCGGAGAATTTCGCTGCCATGGGCACGGACGCACTTTTCCAGGGTTCCGAAGCCGACTTCACGGTCGAGTACCAGGGCAATATCGCGCCGTATGGAGGGGAATTTAGACAATGGCTTGAACGCAGGCAAGCCCCCTTTCCGAATCGCGGAGAGTCTCAATTCAAATAGGAAGAGATTTTTGTCCAGATCCCACTCGGCCGCCAGGCGCGGATGCAGCATCCCCAAATGACCGGCGAGAACGCCGTGATGGAAGATGCCCGCGCTCTGGCCGGGATGCAGCGCGGGATGCTCCAGGGCCTCGAAACGGTAGGCATCGGGCTCGCCTCCGATCCGCAAGAGGTTTTCCAGATCAGCCTTCATGTCGAAGAAATCGATCGGGCGGCCCGGTGCACCCCACTGTTCACCCAGGCAATCGCCAGAAACCAGACCTGCCAGCATAGGCTCCTGCAGGATGTCGCCGTCCCGGCGCTGGAACTGCAAGCCGTTCTCGAAGACCCGCACCCGCGACTGCTGGCGGGCGAAGTTGTGTTTGGCGCAGGCGATCAGGCCCGGCCAGAGGCTGGGGCGCATCTCCGACATTTCGGCTGAGATGGGGTTGGCAAGGGGTATGGTCTCGACCCCCGGCGCAACGGCAGCGGCCCATTTGGGTTCGATGAAGCTATAGGTAATGACCTCCTGATAGCCGAGGCCGATCAGGCGCTGTTTTACTGCGTCCAGGTCCAATTCCCGCTCGGGCCGGATCGCCAGGGTCATGGGGATGCGGGGGCTGTTGCTGGGGATGTTCTCGAAGCCATGGATGCGACCGATCTCCTCGATCAGATCCACCTCGATGGCGATGTCGAAGCGGCAGGCCGGCGGGGTGACGCGCCAGCTGCCCTCGATGGGCTCCACCTGCATCTCCAGGCGCTCAAGGCAACCGGTCACCTCGCTGTCCGGAACCTCGATACCGAGGGTGCGGCGGATGCGTTCCCGGCGCAGTGTGATGGGTGGCTTGAGGCCCGGATCGCCATGTACATGATCTACCAGGGGACCAGGTTCGCCGCCGCAGATCTCCAGCAGCAGAGCGGTGGCCCGCTCGATGGCGCGCACCTGGAGGGTCGGATCGACGCCGCGCTCGAAACGGTAGGAGGAATCGGTGTGCAGGCCGTAGGCGCGGGCCTTGCCGGCAATGGCCAGGGGGGCGAAATAGGCGCTCTCCAGCAGGATATCGGTCGTCTCGGCAGAGACGCCCGAATCGGCGCCGCCCATGACCCCGGCCAAGGCCAGGGGGTGCTGATGGTCGGCAATGACCAGGCTGTCGGGAAGCAGCTCGATCTCTTTGCCATCCAGCAGGCACAGCTTCTCGCCAGCCTCTGCCATACGCACCCGAATGCCGCTCTGGATGCGGGCGAGGTCGAAGGCATGCATGGGTTGGCCCAATTCCAGCAGGAGATAGTTGGTCACATCGACGACGGGGGCGATGCTGCGGATGTCGCTGCGGCGCAGGCGCTCCTTCATCCAGAGGGGTGTCCCGGCCTTGGGATTGATGTTGCGGATCACCCGGCAGGCGTAGCGGGGACAGGCCTCCGGCGCGGCGATCTCGACTGCCGCCTTTGCCTCATTGGCAGGGGCAATGGCGGGCATGGCCGGCGGCGTCACCGGGACCCCGTAGAGTGCGCTGACCTCGCGCGCCAGCCCGAGGATGCCGTTGCAATCACCCCGGTCGGGCGTCAGATCGATCTCGATCAGGGCGTCGTCGAGCTTCAGATATTCGCGGATATCCTTGCCGATGGGGGCATCGGCGGGCAACGGCAGGATGCCCTCGGAAGATTCGGCCAGGCCCAGCTCGGAAGCCGAGCAGATCATGCCCAGGGATTCCACGCCGCGCAGCTTGGAGCGCTTGATCTTGAAATCGCCCGGCAGGGACGCGCCAACCAGGGCCACGGGGACGCGCATGCCAGCAGCCACGTTCTTGGCCCCGCAGACAATCTGCAAGGGCTCGCCGGTGCCCACATCGACCTGGCAGACGCTCAATTTATCGGCGTCGGGGTGCTGTTCCTTCTGCCGCACCTCGCCCACGACCACGCCCGCGAACGCGGGTGCTGCGGGTGCCACCGAATCCACCTCCAACCCTGCCATGCTGAACCGGTCGGCCAGTGTCTGGGTATCGACCGGGGGATTTACCCATTCTCGCAACCAAGCTTCGCTGAATCGCATTTCTTTTTTCCAAATTTCTAGAATCTTAATTGCGCGTAGGCCGAGCTTTAGCCCGGCTGAGGCGCAGGCTATCGGCCTAAAGGCCGACCTACATCTCTTCTTTTAAGCAAACTGCCGCAGGAACCGCAGGTCGTTCTCGAAAAACAGTCGCAGGTCGTTGACCCCGTAACGCAGCATGGTCAACCGCTCGACCCCCATGCCGAAGGCGTAGCCGCTGTATTTCTCGCTGTCGATGCCTACGTGGCGCAGAACCTCCGGATGGATCATGCCGCAGCCCAGAACCTCCAGCCAACCGGTGTTCTTGCAGACGCGACAGCCCTTGCCGTTGCAGATGACGCACTCGATATCCACCTCGGCCGAGGGTTCGGTGAAGGGGAAATAAGAGGGGCGGAAGCGCAGCCGCAGTTCGCGCTCGAAGAAGTGGCTGAGGAACTGGTTCAGCACACCCTTGAGATCGGCGAAGCTCACCTCTTCGTCCAGGTAGAAGCCTTCCACCTGGTGGAACATGGGGGTGTGGGTCAGGTCGGAGTCGCAGCGGTAGACACGGCCGGGGGCGATGATCTTCAGCGGCGGCTGGGCATCCTTCATCACCCGGATCTGCACCGGCGAGGTATGGGTTCGCAGCAGGCGATGGGCGTCGATATAAAAGGTGTCGTGCATCGCCCGCGCCGGATGGTGCGAGGGGATATTGAGGGCCTCGAAGTTGTGGTAGTCGTCCTCGATCTCCGGCCCCTCGGCGACACTGAATCCGGCAGAGGCGAACAGGGCCTCGATGCGGCGCAGGGTGCGTGTGACCGGATGGAGGCCACCTGATACAGTCCCCCGCCCTGGCAGGGTCACGTCGATCCGTTCCGAGGCCAGGCGCGAGGCCAAGGCTTCGACCTCCAGCACCTGCTTGCGCCCGGCGATGGCTTGCTCGACGGCGTCCTTGGCGACGTTTACCAGTTGGCCAGCCTGGGGACGCTCCTCTTTCGGAAGCTGGCCCAATTGCTTCAACAAGGCGGTCAGCAACCCCTGCTTCCCCAGGAACCGGACGCGCACGCCATCCAGTTGCGCCAACTCATCGGCGGCGGCCACTTCCCGCAGGGCCTCGGTCTGGTGCTGTTCTATCGCCTGGGCGAGATCAATAGTCATGACGGGTCCGGTTATTCAAATTCTTTGGAAATAAAAAAGGGGCGGGGAAACGAATCCCTACCCCTTTTATCGGGCGCAGGCGCTAGGCTCAGGCCAGAGCGGCCTTGGCCTTCTCGCAGAGGGCTGCGAAGACGGGCCTGTCGAAGATGGCCAGGCTCGCCAGCATCTTGCGATCGACCTCGACCGCAGCCTTCTTCAGACCGTTGATCAAACGGCTGTAGGTCGTGCCGTTCTCGCGGGCGCCGGCATTGATGCGGGCAATCCAGAGGGCGCGGAACTGGCGCTTCTTCTGGCGGCGGTCGCGGTAGGCGTATTGGCCGGCCTTGGTGACGGCCTGCTTGGCGACGCGGTAGACCCTACTACGTGCGCCGTAGTAGCCCTTGGCCGCATCCATGATTTTCTTGTGACGGGCGTGCGCTGTGACGCCTCTCTTGACTCTTGGCATTTTTCAATCTCTCCGGTGCGAATCCGTTAACTCAGCAGTAGGGCATCATGCGATGCGCCGACCTCACATCCGATGGATGCAGATGGTTGGGACTACGCAACTGACGCTTACGCTTGGTTGTCTTCTTCGTCAGGATATGACGACGGTGCGACTGATTGCACTTCACCGCGCCGGATGACTTGATTTTGAAGCGCTTGGCGGCGCCTCGATTGGTCTTTATCTTGGGCATTTACCTAAAACTCCGCATTCGTTGATTATGTGCACCGGCGGATGCCGGGCTATTTTTTCTTGGGGGCGAGCATCATGACCATCTGCCGGCCTTCCATGAGGGGTTGCTGTTCCACGATGGAATATTCAGACAAATCCTTTTCAATCCGCCTCAGAAAGTCCAGGCCCAGTTCCCTGTGGGCATGCTCGCGGCCGCGAAAACGCATGGTAATCTTGGCCTTATCCCCTTCTTCCAGGAAACGCACCAGGTTGCGTAGTTTTACCTGGTAGTCTCCATCGTCCGTCCCCGGACGAAACTTGATTTCCTTGACTTGAATCTGTTTCTGCTTCTTCTTGGCAACCTGACGTTGCTTCTTTTCGTCAAAGAGAAACTTTCCATAATTCATCAATCGACAGACCGGCGGTTTCGAATCTGGGGAGATCTCCACCAGATCCATCTCCGCTTCTGCGGCCCGGCTTAGCGCTTGTGCCAGGGGGACAATCCCCACCTGTTCACCGTCGGCGCCGATCAACCGCACTTCGGAGACAGCAATCTCCTCGTTCAGTCTGTGCTTATCGTCTTTCTTACTGATGACCAGTTCCTCCGAACAATGAACCTTGCAAATGCAAAAAGCACCGGCGCACCGATGCTTTCAGAAACCTCAATCCGCTCGCGTTTCGACTTTGTGACGCAAATCTTCGATGAAGGCATCCGGCGACATATCGCCCAAATCCTTGCCGTAGCGGGTCCGCACCGCCACCAAGCCGTTTTCCATTTCGCGATCTCCCACGACGAGCAGATACGGCACCTTTGCAAGGGTATGCTCGCGGATTTTATAGCCAATCTTCTCGTTCCTCAAGTCTATTTCGACCCTAACCCCCTGTCGCCTCAAGAAATTGACCAGCTCCTTGGCATAATCGGCCTGGCGATCTGTGATATTCATCACTATTGCCTGCACCGGAGCCAGCCACAGGGGCAGATCACCGGCGTAGTGCTCGATCAGGATGCCGATGAACCGCTCCAAAGAACCCAGGATGGCGCGATGGATCATGACCGGGACTTGCTTGCTGTTATCCACTGCGATGTAGTGGGCGCCCAGCCGTCCTGGCATGGAGAAATCGAGCTGGATGGTGCCGCACTGCCAGGCCCGGCCGATGCTGTCGTGGAGAGTGAATTCGATCTTGGGGCCGTAGAAGGCCCCCTCGCCCGGCTGCAACCTGTATTCCAGGCCCTTATGCTTGAGACAGGCCTCCAGCGCCGCCTCGGCTTGATCCCAGAGGGAGTCGTCGCCGACCCGCTTTTCCGGCCGGGTAGAGAAGGCGAGTGCGATGGAATCGAAGCCGAAGTCCTTGTAAACCTCGAAGATGATGTCGATGAGGATGCCGACTTCGTCCTCGATCTGGTCCTCGGTGCAGAAGACATGGGCGTCGTCCTGCACGAAGCGGCGGGCGCGCATCAGTCCGTGGAGGGTGCCGGAGGGCTCGTTGCGATGGACGATGCCGAACTCGGCGATGCGCAACGGCAGATCACGGTAGCTCTTGAGCCCCTGATTGAATATCTGCACGTGACCGGGGCAGTTCATGGGCTTGATGGCGTAGTCGTGATTCTCCACATGGGTGGTGAACATGCCGTCCGCGAATTTCTCCCAGTGGCCCGACTTCTCCCAGAGAGTACGGTCCAGCACCTGGGGCGTATGAACCTCTTCGTAACCGTACTCCTCCAGCTTGCCGCGCATGTAGTTCTCCACGGCGCGGTAGAGGATATAGCCCTTGTGGTGCCAGAACACCATGCCGGGGGCCTCGTCCTGAAAATGGAACAGGTCGAGCTGCTTGCCAAGCTTGCGGTGGTCGCGCTTCTCAGCCTCTTCCAGCTTGGTCAGATAGGCCGTGAGATCTTTTTTGTTACGCCAGGCGGTGCCGTAGATGCGTTGCAGCATCTCGTTCTCGGACTTGCCGCGCCAATAGGCGCCGGCCACCTTCATCAGTTTGAAGGCCTGGAGCTTGCCGGTAGAAGGGACATGGGGGCCACGGCAAAGGTCGATAAAATCGCCCTGCTGGTAGACGGAGATTGTCTCGCCCTCGGGCAGATCGCCGATGATCTCGGCCTTGTAGGCCTCGCCCCGCCCTTTGAAGAATTCGATCGCCGCATTGCGATCCCAGACCTCGCGGACAACAGGGAGATCGGCCTTGGCGATCTCCTCCATCCTGGCCTCGATGGCCTCGAAATCCTCGGGGGTGAAGGGACGCTCGAAGGCAAAATCGTAGTAGAAACCGTTCTCGATGGTCGGCCCGATGGTCACCTGGGCCTGGGGGAACAACTGCTTCACCGCCATGGCCAACAGATGGGCGGTCGAATGGCGGATAATCTCCAGCCCCTCCTCATCTTTGTCCGTGACAATGGCAAGGCCAGCGTCGGCCTCGATCCGATGACGGGTATCGACCAATTTGCCATCGACGCGCCCGGCAAGCGCCGCCTTGGCAAGGCCAGGACCGATAGCGGCCGCCACATCATAGACAGTCACAGGAAGGTCGAATTCGCGGCGGGAGCCGTCCGGAAGAGTGATTACGGGCACGTTGTCTTTCCTCTATCAGCGGTGACCCATACGAAAGGCCACTTGAACGCCGTAAAACAAAACGCCGGGACAAATTGACCCGGCGCAGAATCGGTGCGTAAGCCTATCAGGCCATGGCGTGAGGGGCAATGCTTAAACCGTTGCTTAAACCGTTGGGTCGGTTGTTCTGGGGTCATGACTTCGGCCGGGTTTGCTTCAGGGGCATTACAACCGATTCAAGGCCGTGGATTCTGATCTCCAGGGCGAGTTTCAGCAATTCACCCAAATTCCCCTCGGGAAAACCCTTGTGGGCAAACCAGAGCAGATAAGGCTCGGGCAGGTCGATCAGGACACGCCCCTTGTATTTGCCGAAGGGCATGGGCATGCGGGCCAGTTTCAACAGATCCTCCTTGCCGAACAAGGTCAGTGTTCCACCTTGCCCCGCAGGGCCTTGGTTTCGCCTTGACGTTTTTTCCCTTCCAGGCGCCGTTCCCGCGAGGCCTTGGTCGGTTTGGTGGCGATCCGTTTCTTGCGCGGCTGGAGCGCGCCTTCGATCAGTTCCCGCAGGCGTTCCAGGGCGTCCTCCCGGTTCTGCTCCTGGCTGCGGTATTGCTGGGCCTTGATGACGATGACGCCGTCGCTGGTGATTCGCCGGTCACACAACCGGACCAGACGCTGTTTGCAGAGGGCGGGCAGGGACGATGCCCTGATGTCGAAACGCAGGTGGATGGCGGAGGAGACCTTGTTGACGTTCTGGCCGCCGGAGCCCTGAGCGCGGATGGCGCTGAACTCGATCTCTTCGTCGGGGATGCTAATCTGATGAGAGATTCTGAACATGGGCCGCCATACTGCGCCGATCGGGCGCCCTGTTCAAGCACGGCCTCGCCTTTGTGCGGCGAGGCCGGAGCAGGCCGCCGCCCAGCAGTTTGCCAAGGCATTTTCTGAACGAGCGCCGTATCGGGCGCCGTATCGAACTATAGGGTCGAGCGAAGAAAATTCCTTGGCGGATCAAAAGACAAGCGAGGGCGCGGTGAATTTATGAAAAATCCGGGCCAGGTTCATGTCAGCCGCTCCAGAAGACCCAGCTCGAACGGAAAACGATCCATCTCCTCCGCCGTCAGGACCTTTCCCTCCTCCAGGCGCGCCTTGAGCCGCAGAATGAGCGCACGGTCACCCGGCGCCATGGTAATGGTCACCCGGTTGAGGGGGATATCAATGCCGAGCAGCCCGGCAAGAAAATCCGCCGCGCCCTGGTGCCCGATGGCTGATAAGAAGCCCGGCCGGATCAGCTCAAGGGCCGCCGCCGGACTGACCGGACCCGAGAAACGGTAGTCGCCGTAGGCGGTGAGGATGGGGGTGTTGAGGAGGTAGAGCATGCCAGTCATGCCGATTCAACCTTGAGATCCTCGAATGGGGGTTCCCAGACCAAAACAGACTCTCCTTCCGTAATCTTCCCCGTCAGACTTGCAGGCATCTCTGTGAGCGCTACATGCAAATGGTAATGTCGTATATGACCTTCGTCTGTCTTCTCGACTTCGCCGCCATCCTGTTTAATCAATGGGGCAACGAAATTCAGCCGAGTCTCCTTCGTCATCTGCAAACCGATCTGTTGCGCAAGCGCCCGCATATCTGCGGCATTGGCCAAATCGGCATAACGGCAGCGCATGACATCTTTCCCAGCGTGTTTGAATGTCACGCTCAATTTCTTCGGGAGTTCATTGAGCCAGTCTTCTTTTGCCTCCCCGAACCAGACCACAAGCGCAACCAGCAATGTGGCCACACCGGGATAGATATCCCATCCGCCTTGCCACCAATTTCTTACTGCCTTGAGAAAACCTATATCTCCAAACCTATCGCACAGGAAGGCGATAACAATCAGAATGACAATCAAGGCGGGAATCCTGTATCCCCGGAGCGCATGTTTTACTGTTACAACGAACGGTCTCATAACCTCACCTCTAAATTGGCATTACAAGTCACGATCATCTAAGTCATCCCCGGCGGAAGCCATCAAGGCATCCGCCGCCATGTCGATGAAGGCAATCACCCGCAGGTAATGGGCATCCTTCAGGACCGACCGCAGCACCTCCCGGTCCAGATTGAGATAGTCATGGACCAAGGCATTGCGCAGCCCTATCACCTTGCGCCACTCCAACAGCGCGGCCTCCGGCAGATGCCCCAGCTCCACCAATACCTCAAAGGCGCGATAGCCATCCGCCGGCGTCACCCGGCCGGACTGGCTGACCCAGCGCTTGGCCATGCCGATGGCCGTCTCTATCACCACCTGGAGCAGACGCTCCAGCGCCAGAAAATCCCTTGTGGTCAGGAAACCTGAGCGGGCCTGAGCCGCCAGCGCATCCAGCTCGGCGCCATATCCCGATACATGGTCGCGCACTTCCGCCACATAGGCCGCCAGTCCTGTCGTCTCCTTCATGACCGCCGTCCTCCTGCTCGCTGCCGTAATGCCGGGAGGATGTCCAGCTCCATCCGGCTCCAGATGCGTTGCTCCTCCTGGATCAAACGCCGCTCGTCCCGGCAAAACAACAGACTCCCCTCCTGAATCACATTCCACGCCAGCGGGATAGGCACGCGATTGATATCGATCACCGACAGAGCCCCTTCGGGCAAGGCGAGTGCGTTCTGCCACTCCAGAGCCAACAGCTCGGGCCGCAGCCTTGCCTCCAGCGGGTCAGAAGTCAGAAAATCATTGAAGGCCACAGCAAAATCGTAATCGCTATCGGGCCGGGCATCGCCACGGGCGCGGGAGCCGTAGAGCCAGAGGATGGCAATCCCTTCATCCGCCTGGGCCAATTGGCATGCGCGTTTCAGCCTGGCATCGGCGGGGGTGTTTTTTCCGCTAACTCTCATTTGGATTCAGGGGGCTGGTACCATGATTCGTGAAAAACTTCTTCAAGCATGATCAGGAGTTAGCCCGACAATCTTCCAGCTCGCTCTCCCCAAAGGCTTCAGGGTGAGGGTCGCGGTGAGTTTGCCTTTTTCCAGCCGCCTGCGGGAGGATTCATCGAGGGCCGAGAGTAAGGGTCCGGCCTCAACCCACTGGATGGAGGCCGTCTCGCCGTTGCGGAAGGCACTGATCTTTCGCGGGCCTTTTTCGAACGAAAGGGAGACGGAGGGCCATGTTGCTTCTGCCGTTGAGCCAAGCACGGTTGAAGCCGGACCCGTTGCCGGAAGGGGGATGTAAGGTGCCAGGACAAGTCCGGCCTGCTTTGCGTCCAGGAATTGGTTGCGGGTCTCTTTCTTATTGGGGTTTTGCTCTGTGGGCGCAGGAATCCTCGCCAGAACCATGTGCTTGAGCTGGCCCTTGAATTTATCGCGCTGAAGGGGATCGGCCATTGCTAGTAGCGCCATTATTTGAGGCGACTTCATCCACGACTCACCCAACGCCTTATCCATGTAGGCAATGAATCGATTCAGACAACAGTCATTCCATTGATCCAGGGTCTTCATAGCCTCGCCTTCAGGGAGATTGGGGGCGATCCAACTCTTCTGCGAATCAAGGACAATCCCGACTTGACCGAAGCCAAAGGATTTGCCAAGCCCCAATCCATGACGGTAGTTGGAACAACCGCCGAAATTCAGGCACCAGAGCAGGGCACCGAGTTCCTCGCGTTTCAGATTATGGAATACCATACGGCCGCTGAACTTCGTGTCCTTGGGCAAGGGATGCAGGCGTAGCTGTATCTTTTTGTTGGCTGCCTGGTCCCCAATGGGTTCTTGTACCCTCACTTCCGCTTCAGGCCTAGCCGGATAACGCTTCCAGCCACGCAATTCCGGTTCTGGGTGCGCTTGAGTCTCCAAGTAGGTGGCATATTGGGCATTGTCACCCCCGGTCAGTTTCCAGCCAGGACCAGTTGTCTTCTGACGGATATAGTTCGGAAAATAGCTCGGTTTGGGGGAATTCAATATGGAAGTGGGTTGGGCTATTGCCTCTGCCTGGCCGTTCAGCCTGGCCAGTTCGAATTGTACGCGGCCCTTGAGCGCATCCTCAGGACTATCACCGATCTGGCCAAAAAGGAGGGTGGCGAAATCGGCCTTTGATCCCTCCAAGTGATCCTTGCTGGTATGGCCGATCATGTCGTGAATGGAGAAATCCCCGGCCAGCTTTGGCATGTATGCTAGACCGATTTGTAACCGGTTGCCGTTGCGGATGAAAAAAACGGGTACCTTCTCCTTCTTCCAGAACTTGTCCTTCCAGAAGCCGGGCCATGGCATGACCGGCTTACTATCCTCGTCGCCGTGAATGAAGAGAAAGTCACGCCATGCGTTAGGGTCTACCTCATGGAGGGAGAAGGCATGGGAACCACGGGACGAGTGGAAAATAAAATCGTGATATTTACCACGGGTCCATTTCCCGTTCTCAAACTTGTCGTCGGTACAGTCTGATATCTGGCCTGTGAAGACAGGAAAGCCATCGATGCTACCGGCACCTATCGCGCTAACATTGTCGCCAGAAACAGTGATCTTAAAATTGAACGGGCTTGCTATTTTGTGCTTCTTACAGAGTACATCCCAACGTTTATATTTGTCAGCCACTGTTGTTGGCTTGTACTTGCCGTTTACTCTCTCTCCCTTCTTGAAAATGGGTGCATCCTCGCCCCACCAGGACTCCAAATCCCGATGACTGAACCGTGCCATATCGCAGGGCAGGATCTCTGGCTCCCCTTTGCGGCTCAAACGCAGAAAGCCTGCCTGTACCCGATTGCGTACCCGGCTGGTATAAGAATCCGCGACGTACTTCCCGGAAATATCCCTCAGACCATAGCGTTTATCATCCACCATACCCATCCGTGAAAAGGTGGCAATTTCCAACACCGAGCGGATCATCCCCTTGAGGCTGGAGCCGGGGATGGCAAATTGGCCATCGGGGGTTTTGAAGAAGCGCACATTACCGGGGGCATGGTCGGTGGCCTTGGTTTGTTCTCCACCCACCAGCAGCGGCGAGTGGGCGGTCAGTACGTAGTGAATCTCCCCAGAGATCCCATCCTTGAAAGGAAGGTCGTGGGAGACCAGCGCGGCCCATTCGGGGGTCACCACCATTTCCGAAAGTGGGACGAAGTTATACGGCGCGTTGATGGCGGTCATGGGCGGTTCTTGGGGGTGCTGCGGCTGCTGAGGGTTTCCTCGGCCCTGGCCACCTTGGGGACGGCCCCCTTGGCGTTGTTGATGTCTGAGCATGGTTACTCCTTATTCTTTCCAAAGCCAATGAAACAAGCGGCAAAGGGTTCCGCGCCCCCATCGTCGCCGATCCGCCAGAAACGGCGGTAACGGAGTTGGCCCAGTGCGTTGTCGTGGGCGATATGAACCAAGGTATCGGCAAGATATTCAGTGCCCGCAGCAAGGCCGTACTGGGTGACCAGCCACTGGCCCGCGCCATCGTAGCGGACATGGAGGGATTTGCCCTGGGCATTGACCGCTTCGGCCGATAGCAGGGAACCTGTTTCATCGTCCATTGCTGGCAGTATGCCCTGGGTGAACAGACGATTGGCGGACTTGAAGCCAATCCAACCCTGGGACGGTTTGAATTCCTCAAGCCTTTTCCAGGCGTCTTCATTCGATTTGAAAGGATCGGTTTGTATCGAAACCGACGCCGTCTCCATCTCCGGCAAGGCGTAATTCTGTTTGCCGATCTGGCGATAAAGTTCAAGCAGGCTTTCGGCGTCCATTAGGCGGCCTCCTGGGAAGAATGGTTGATCCACTGCCCCTTATCGCTCCACTGAATGGTGCCATCGCAGAAGCCATGCCCCTTGGCCGCCCCGCCGCCGATGGCGATGCGGCCATGACAAAGGTCGTCAAGGGCGTGGCGTAGAGCGGTGCGGGCGTTTTCCGTCACTCCTTTGGTGTCTAGGGTCAGACTGACCTTGATTTCCTTCTTCCACACCATCTCCTCCATGAACAGCATGTGTTCCCGCACCCCACCGGTGAAACGGTCGATCGCATTGTGCATCATGAGCTTCAGGTCTCGGCCAGTGAAAGACAAAAAGGCGTCGTCGATGAACAGCTTGCCAGCTTGGCCTGCCGGGCCATTGTCCCCTTTAGTTTTATCGTCCCGCGCCGTGCCGAATAGATTTGCCACCTCTTCACAATCCGTGGATTTGTCGTAATCGGGTTTGCCTGGCAACAGATCCTCCGCCCAGCGTTGGGCCAGCCGGTTGGCATGAAAGGCAAAGCGGTGGGCCAAGGCCCCCTTGAGGCTAGAGCCGGGGATAAGCAATTCGGCCTGTCCGGCATCGCCTTCCCCCTGGTCATTCCAGATCACGCAAGATTCGAGTTTGGGTAACAGATCGGCGGGTTTTCCGTTGCTGTCCTTGAGGCGTGGATTGTCTCCCTGGCCGATGCGCCAGAAGCTGTGCGGCTTGAGCGTCAGATCAGCGGTGAGGAAGCGGCTGCCCTCGGAATGCCCGTTAAGCTCCAGCTTTTTCAGGCCAGCGGATTTATCCAGCCCCTGCCCCAGCGCAGAAAAGTCCTTGCGGCCTTGCTCTGTTTTCAGATCGAAGCCACCGGCATGAATGCTCACGGCCGCAATCCGTCCCAGTCCCGCCCTCGTGCCGCCTCCCAAGCGGAACAGCGGATGACACAGAAGACCAAGCACCTGCCGCCAACGCGGATCGTCCGGTTGATCGCTCCAAAGTGAAATTTCGGCGCTGAAACGATAGCCGGCCGGCAGGACGGCCCGATCGAATTTACCCATATGGGCTGCGGCGCCCTTGTGGCCAATACGTACCCGGTCACGGGTGACAGGGAAATCCTGTGTTGCCAAGGCCGTTTTTAGCAGGAGATCTTTCAATCTGTCCTTGCCGGCCTGCCCCAGCAGCAGCCTTTCGACGAGGTGACCCTTGCTGTCCTGGATGGCGCCCCAGGAAAAATGAAGGCGGGAAGGTTCGCCCTGATCCCTTTTCTGAAAACCGAAAAGCGATTCCATCCCCTCCTTGCCATACAGCTCCCAATAAAGATGCCGTAATACCCCGCCGATGGAAGGGCCCGGCAAGGTTGGCAAGCCGTTGGCATCGCGCGCCAGGGTGACATCGAATACGCCGTCTGCACCGCCAGCTGCGATTGAGAGAGGGGTTACCGCCTCCAGGGTCAGGTGTGCAAGGAAGAACTGGGACAGTTCGGGGGTCATTTGCGGCACTCCTTCTTGATTACATCCATCACCTCGCGGGCCAGGTGCTGAATAAGACGGCGAGAGGGAGTCTCGCCCACCCTGTCACGCAGCCACTGGGCGAATGAGCGGGGGCGGTTTTGATCCTTATCCCAGTGTTCATCTTGCCAACCGGGGGCGGAGGGTTTGCAGGGGCCGTTATTGGTATCGAGCAACCGTTGCGCAAAATTCTGACCTGGCGCCTTGGCCAACGCCAATACACTCCCCCACTGACTGACAGATGGGCCGACCTCTTTCTTCTCTCCCAGTCCCTTGAGTTTGCGGGCCGAGATCAGCAATGTTGCGTATTCACGGGCATGCCTGCGCGCGCTTTCAGCTTCGCTAGATCGATCCCCCGAACGATCCTTCAACCACTGAACCAGCTCGCTCATTGGTAGTTGGTCTATTGGCTCATTTGCGACGGTCTTGTTCGCATCGGTGAACTTTGGATGTTCACCCTTTAGCAAATCGGGATCCAGCCACACCTGCCCCAGACCCGCTTCCCGATGGAGCCCAAGCCCGACGGCGATCCGGGCCTTTTCCTCATCGATCAAGACCCGCTCCAGCTCGAATACCAGAACACTCCCCTGGCAAAGCACCTGACGTTCCAGATCGGGGCCACCCCGGTGGGCATTCCAGGGGGAATAACGGCGGCTGCGGATAAAGCTCCGTTTCACCATCAGTCGGCCCGCAGGGAGCCCCAGCCATTCGGGTTTTGGCGACAACGTTGGTTGTCCATACGCATCCAGCGCGGCCAAGTCGGAGAGCAGCCAGAGGGTGATCTCCTTGCCGCTGGCCCCGCCCTGGGTAACAGGATCGGAAAGCTCAACCACCTCAACTGAGGTTCGGCCATATTCCGCGCTGCGGGAACGGCCCAGCAGAATATCCTCCTGGAAGGCGTCGCGAAGCTGCTGCAACAGCTCGTCAGGCACCCCATCGTCCAGGGTAACTCTTGCTGCGAATCTCTGGCCGGCGGACAGGGACTCATAGCCAAACAAGGCTGCGTCCCTGGCTCGGCCCGTGGCGGGGTCAATGGCGGTCTTGAGACGCAAGGATTCGGCTGGCTTTATCCACCGGCCGGTGGCTGTGACATAGCCGCGCCGGAATTGCTGAGGTTGCTTGTTGTCGGGCAACTCCACTTGTTTGCCCAAATGCCAGATCTGATCTGCAATCAGGCTGCCATCTTCTTCCACTTTTTCCCCCTTGGCCTGGTGCCAGCACAGGGGTATGGGCCAAGTCTGTTCACTGGATCCGGTTAATGGCAAGCCATTCCCGAAACGGACCTGCCCCGAATGAAATAGGGTGAAGGCATCGGTGGCGGAAAGCTTCCTGTAGAGCCGTGCCGCAGTTGCTCCCAGAAGCGCCGCGCCAGGGATGTAATCAAGGCCACTGTGGCCCCCTTCGGTGGCAGCCCTCTCGCTAAAGACACAATCGTCCTTGAGGGTCAGAATTAGCTCGAAACCTTTCATGGTGCCTCCTTTTCCAACAATGTAACAACGGCTCGGCCCAGGCCCCGGCTCCGGTGCGCACCCACAGCCCGTACCAGTGGCAGTGCCTGCCTGAGCAGATCAGGCCACTGCTTTTCCAATTCCCCATAGGCTGCGTTGGTTGCCAAATCCACCTCGGCGTACAGGGCCAAGGGAATTACGAGTTCGATCCCGCGCAGGCTTTTCTCATCGGCGGTGCCCGATTCATGCTCAATGGCAGTGGAAAAATGGCTGCGATACAACCCGTCCCGAAGCGCCTGGTTTTCAGCGAGAGACAGCAGCGCCACGTCATCCTTGGGGAGCATGGCATCGGAGAATCGCAACAGCCCCGGCCAAGTATGGGTACCTTCAGCACCGTAGGGGCCAAAAAGCTGGTCAGTAATGCCCGGCTTGCCGCTGTCCCCCAGGGGATATCCCCCGAAAGACTCCCAGCGGTTTACGGCATCGCGTACCAAACCCTTGACCGTCCGGCCCGGCAGGCTGGGAAGTCCTTGGGCATTGCGGTAAGTCGTGGCATCCAAATGGCTGCCTTGGCCGCGCCCGGTCCCTGGGTGCCAGTAGCCCTGGATATCAAATTTGAGCCGGTAGCTCATGATTTCGCCTCCTCTGCCACCAAAGTCAGGTTGCCAACGGAACGGAGAGTGATGACATCGCCAAGAGGGGACCGGCGTAAACGGCCGCCTTCTTCCCCGCAAAAGGGCAGATCACCACCGCCCTGGACGATGCCGAACCGCGACAGCAGGCTATCAAAGTCATTTAACCGTGCGGCCTGTCGCTTCTGCATCACCTCGCGCCAGCGGCTATAGTGACGTTTGGCCTGTTCGACATCGCGGCCGATAAGCCCCAGCAATTCGCGCGTAGCACCACGGGAAAGTTCCTGTTGGCCCAACAAATCTTGCAGCCGCAGTAAATCATCCAGCAGTGGCAATCCCCTGTCGGCCTCCAGGGCGTAACACTCCAAGGTTTGCCGTAATTTCCCGGCGGTCAGTTCCCGTTCCAGAATGGTGGGGTAGTGATCCACAAAGGCGGTTGTGACGCGATGGAATGAAAGGCTGGATGGCACCTCGGCCTTTTTATCAGGACAGCAGGCCTTCGCCATTACCTTCGCGTGTTTGCACAGCCCCTCCGCCAGTTCATGCAACAGATAAAAAGGCTGGCTGGCCTTGGCGTAGGCAATGCCAGCGCAAGCGGTGAGACGATCCGGTATCTTCCCCAAGTTGTGGTCTTTTTTCAGTTTTTGCAGTTCCACCCCGCTGGCCTTGGCGAAAGCGGCAAGGAAGTCCCGAGTGAAAGGCAAAGCCAAGTCGGCGCGCACCAGCAGAGTAAGATCATCACCACCCAGTACGATTGGCCGTGCAGGGAAGACCCCGTCCTTCTCCCTGGCTTTAAGTAAAATCTGCCGGGTAGCCTCCTGAGCCGCAGCCTGGGTTGCCGTGCTCACCGCGTCGGAGAAGGCTTTGTAGATGGCTACATAGCCTTCAGGTTGCTGGTTGACCTGATCGCGAAGATCCATCAATAACTGCCCCAGCCCATTGCCATCCGCATGGACCAGAGCGATAGTCCGATCCTCGCCATTGAAGGGGAAGCGGCGTTCATCCTCTTCATCATCTTCGTCTGGCGTCAAGTTCAACGGCCAGTCTGACCAAGGGCTATCGGGTGCAAAACGCTTGCCTAACGCCACACCGCGCCAAAACCTGTCATTGAGCTTGCGATGAGTCGCGGCATCCAGGGGTTCTGGCCGCTCCGATTTTTTGCTCTTCCGCGTGGCAACCGCTGGTTCGCCCGTGCGCCGACAGCGTTCTGTCAGCGGGCTGGCTTGGGGCAAGCGCGCTTGCAACTGGTTACGGTCCGCCAGCAATCGGGGATGCGCATCGTTGAAGGCCGCCATCGCCGAATCGGCCGTGCCATGCGCCTGGACGAATTCAAGGTCCGGGGCATACTGGCGAACCAGCAAGGGCCAGAGGGCAGCAAGTTTGTCGATGGAGTCTTTCTTCTCGCTAAAGGCGAAAAAGGAGCCGCCACCTTTCCGGGAAAACTGCACTCCTCCGCCGATGGCATCCAAGGCGCTGTTCAGCAGATCGCCCGTCAGACCCTCCACCAATTCACTCCCGCCGACGATTTCCTTGAGACGGTTGGTGGCGAGGAGGTACGTCTGGATAGACTTCGCCTCGAAGAGATAGCAATGAAATGTCATGGAATGGGTTCCTTCGTTTCCGTGGTTTGAGAAGCGTACTCCCCTGATTGAGGGGCTGAGGTATCTGCAAGCTTGCCACCCCCCACCCTATACCCCCCATGCCCCAGCGAGGTCAGTTTGCCAAGGTGCAGGAACTGGCCGTGCCAGAGCAGGGGCCAGGCGGTTTCGAGGCCGGTCAGGTCGAGGGTGAAGCTGCCCATGAGGCCGCTGATCTGATGCTTGCGGCCTTGGCGCGAGGAGTAGCGGTCGAGGTTCAGCCAATGCAGATCGGAGGCCGCAAAGGGCTGGTCGGCGGGGATGTCGGGCCAAGGCTCGGGGGGCGGTTCGCCGGCGCCGTGGATCAGACTCAGTTGGCTGAAGCGGCGGAACAGGGCCTGGATGAAGATCCGGGGGGTTAAATCCCTCTCCCCGGCGATGCGGTTGTGGTGCGTCAACCGAAGCGGAGTGGTGAGGTCGATGGAAACCGGTCCCGATGGGAGCGCGGGGGCAGAGATCTGGCCGGTCAGGGGTTGCAATGGCCCGCCGGGGCGGTGGATCAACCGCCAACCCGCACCATCCTGTTGCTCGACGGCTTGCAGCCGGAAGTGATTGTCACCGGCGATGCCTCGCTCCCCGGCTTGCTGTAAAGCAAAAACGACCGGCCCCAGCAGCCCCATGGCCTTTTGACCGATCAGGGTAAGGCCGATGGCGTAGTGGCCAGGCTCCCCCGGCTGTTCCGCATCCGGGAACAGCTCCAGCACCAGCGGATGGGGGGCATTGGCATGGGTATTGCCGTTGGGCAATTGCGCAACGGGGGTCTCGAAGAGGAAACAGTAAGGGCAATGGGCCGCGATCAAACAGCCCTGACACTTGGTTTGGCGGGTGACGCAGATCAACGACCGAAGCGCCCGGCCAAAGGCGCCCCGCCAGGCGGAACCTGGGAATTCCGGCAGTCCCGCCCCAGAGTCGATGGCGAAATCGAACCGCAGGCGCCAATAAAGCGGACAACCCTGTTCCGCCGCCATGTGAGATTCCCTCCGTATGTCCATTACAAAAAGTGCAGGATCAGGACTCTATGTCAAACCCTCATGGGTTGACAATCACGAATCAACCTGAAGATGATGGATCTGTGCCGATCACCGGAAAATTGCACCCAGACCAAAATCCGGCAGACCCATGAGGGCATTGCATGGGGTGGCGGTAGCCTGCCTCTGGACGGGGGGCGTAGCGGATTCCGGGGCAAGCGCCCCTGCTACCAGCGTTGCGGCTGGAACCCCTCGGCATTCATGATCGCTGCCGAATCGCCCGTCGCACGGATGCTGAAGAGCCCACGGTTCACCGCCATCTCCTCCGCGCCGGCATCCGCTGTCAGCCAGGCCACGGCCCCGTAGATGCTGTTGTTCGCATAGCGGGGCACCCAGTGCTTGATCTGCTTCAACTTGCCTAGAAACTTCTCCACGTCCTGGGGCCGCAGGGTCGTCTTTACCTCGACCACCACCACCTCGTTGCCGTTGTGGGCGATGATGTCAAACTCGTAATTGCCGCCATCGGCCCGCCGGCCCTTCAGGCGGCTGGTGGTATCCGCAATGGCGATGCCGCGCTGAGTCAGGATGTTGACCAGATCCCCCTCGACCAACGACTCCATCAGCCGTCCCCACTGGCTAGTGAAGAGCCGTTCCAACTGATTCAACTTGCGGTCGGTCTCCTTGAACTTGCGGTCGGTCTCCTTAAACTGGCGGTCGGTTTCCTTGAACTGGCGGTCGGTTTCCTTGAACTGGCGGTCGGTTTCCTTGAATAGCGACCAGACCTCTTCCAATGTAGTGGTTCCCATGTCAGATACCTCCAATACGAAAAACATGCTTGAATCATAGCACCCTGAGAATCCTTGGCTAACAAGGGAGGAGCCATGCGATGTTGGAAGAAGAGCTTGCGACCATCCTCGACTACGCCAACCTCAGATTGGCCTGGGACCGGGTACGCCAAAACGGCGGCTGCGCCGGGACCGACGGCCAGACCCTCTCCCAGTTTCATCACAACCTGCAAGTCAACCTCTGGGCATTGCGGATCGAGGTCGAGAACGGCAGCTACGTCCCCCGGCCCCTGCTGGCGGTCACCGTCTCCGAACCCGGCCGGCGCGACCGGATGCTGGCCATCCCCAGCGTCCGCGACCGCGTGCTCCAGACCGCCGTGGCCCAATACCTCACCCCCATCCTCGAAGCCGAATTCGAGGATTGCAGTTACGGCTACCGGCCGGGCCGCTCCGTGGACGCCGCCGCGCGCAAGGTCATGCGCTACCGGGATCTGGGCTACCGCTGGGTGGTGGATGCCGACATCACCCGCTACTTCGACGAAATAGAACACAGCTCGCTCCTGCTGGAGCTTTCGCGTTTCGTCACGGACCACGGCATCATGAAACTGGTGGGCGACTGGCTGCGCACCCCCATCCAGGACGAGCGGACCATCTGGTCACCCGTTCGGGGAGTTCCTCAAGGGTCGCCCATCTCGCCCCTGCTCTCCAACCTCTACCTCGACTGGTTCGACGAACAGTTGCTGGAAAAAGGCCAGCGGCTGGTAAGGTTTGCCGATGACTTTCTCGTTCTCTGCAAAACGCGCAATGCCGCCGAAGACGCAATGGAACTCACCGAAGACCTCTTGCAATCCCTTGACCTTCGCCTGAACGAAAACAAAAGCCGCATCGTCCACTTTGACGACGGTTTCCGCTTCCTCGGCGTGCATTTCCTGCGCACCCTGGTCATGAAGGCCGAAAGGCCCGCCCCCGGCCCGCAGGAAAACCATCCCACTGCCGCCCAGGTGCGCGACAGCCTGCCGCCTCTGCTGGAGCAATCAGAGCCCCCCATCCCGCCCGCCCTTGACGAAGCGGAGATCGACAGCGTACTGGAACAGGAATCCACAACCCCGCCCGGCGCCATGCCCGGTCCCCGCCTGCACAGCCTCTACGTAAGCGAACAGGGCGCCCGCCTGTCGCGGGACGGAGAGAGCTTCTGCATACACAACGAAGGTGAACTCATCCGGCGCATCCCCGCCCGCCGCCTGGACCAGATCATGATCTTCGGCAACATCCAGTTGACCACCCCCTTCATCACCGACTGCCTGCAACGGGGCATCCCCATCACGCTGCTGACGGCCAACGGCCGCTACTACGGCGGCATCGACACCCTCGACGCCCGCAACACCGAACTGCAACGGCAGCAATTCCACTGTACCGATGACCCCGCCACCAGCCTGCGCATCGCCCGCGAAATCGTCAGCGCCAAAATCAGAAACAGCCGCGTGATCCTGGGACGCTACGCCCGCAAGCGGCAACTGGGTCCCTTCGACCGCGCCGTGGCCGAACTCAGCCGCCTGTCCGCCGGGTTGGACAAGGCCCAAAGCCTCGACGCCGTCCGCGGATTCGAAGGCATGGCCGCCAACCACTACTTCACCGCCTGGCGCGAAACCCTCGGGCTGGGCTGGGGCTTCACCGGCCGCAAAAAACGCCCCCCGCCGGACCCCATCAACGTCCTGCTCTCCTTCGGCTACACCCTGCTGTTTCAGAACGTCTTCAGCTTCATCCGCGCACGGGGACTCAATACCCATGTTGGCTTCCTGCACCGCGAATACAGCGGCCACCCCGCCCTCGCCTCCGATCTCATGGAAGAATTCCGCGCCCCAGTCATCGACAGCGTCATCCTCAGCCTCCTCTTCAACGAACAGCTCCAGCCCAGCGACTTCCAGACCGATCCCGGCGGCGCCTGCCTCATGTCCGACATTGCCCGCCGCACCTACATCCGCGCCATCGAAGCCAAAATGAGCAGCCGCCTCATCAACCCCGAAGGCGGCGGCAAGATCGACTACCGCCGCTGTCTCGACCTCCAGGTGCAACGGCTCGTGGCCGTGATCCGCGACCCCGCCCAGCCCTACCGCCCCTTCGTCGTGAGATGACCCATGCTCTGGCCGGTGTGCGGAACAAACAGGGCATGGCGCATGATTTACGGCAATAATATACACACCAATAAATACTCACCTTGAATGCCACATGAAAAATACCGCCCAGGCCAGTACATCGCAAACACTCAGAAAAAACTTCACCATGAGCGCCGACACCCTGCGCGAACTCAACTTTCTTGCGGAATCCATGAGAAAAAAACAAAGCCAAGTCATTCAGGAGCTGATACACAGAGAATCGGATGCCCGGCGCAGCGAGATGCGGCTTGCCAAACTGAAGGCGCTGAAGGGCGCATTCACAGGCATGATCGGTGATGGGCAATCCATCCAGACCATGAAAGGCCAGGCCGGCGAAAGCGAATGAACAAGCGTATTTTCGTCGATGCCAATGTTATCAACGACATCTACGACGCTGGCCGCCGTTTTCATGGCCAAAGTTACCGATGTCTGGAATATTGCCTTGAACAAGGCATGACACTGGTCACCAGTTGCGACATCGTGACCACGGTCTACTACGTCACCGCGAGGGGCAACGACAGGGATAAAGCGCTGGCGGCACTGGAACAGGTCAACAGCATCTTTGAGATCGTTCCGTTTGATAACCGCTTGCTTGCAGATGCGATCAGCCTGATGCAGCGCGATTCCGATTACACAGACCTGGAAGACACACTCCAATACCTGTTGGCGATGCACTCTGGCTGTGAGCTTATCCTGAGCAATGACGCCAAGTTTGTCGCCAAGGAACTACCCCTAACCAGCAGCGCAGAGTTCGAAAGCTTGGGCAACCCTGGATAGCCACCATCAACCACCACCCCGCCCAGCCCTGCCACCCCTTCGTCGTGAGATGACCCATGCTCTGGCTGGTTTGCTACGACATCGTTGACGACAGCCAGCGGCAGCGGCTGGCCCGCCAGCTCGAAGGCTGGGGCCAGCGCGTGCAATACAGCGTCTTCGAATGCGAACTCAGCCCCACCGAACAACGCCACCTGCGGCAACTCCTCCAGCCCTATCTGGACGAAAAACAAGACAGCCTCCGCTGGTATCCCCTCTGTGCCAACTGCCTGCGGGGAACCGCCAGCCTGGGAAAAGGAATACCGCCGGGAGAAGGAAGAGAGTTTCACTTGGTGTAAAACCCCATGATCCTCGTCTGTTACGACATCATCGACAACCGCCGCCGCTACCGGGTGGAACGCCTCCTGCAAGGCTTCGGCACCCGCGTGCAGAAAAGCGTCTTCGAATGCCACATCAGCCCCGCCGAATACCGTGAACTCATCGAAGAAGCCGAAGCCCTGATCGACTCGGCAGAAGACAGCATCCGCCTCTACAATCTCTGCGGCAAAGACCTCCAGCGCATCCTCGTGGACGGCGTGGGAGAAGTCACCCAGGACTGGGACTACCTCCACTATTGAGCGAAAACGAACAAACGGGATCGAAAGCCATCGGCTTGCGGCCCGACCCTCGCGGCCGGACGACGGAATGGGCGGAAATGCAAAAAATCCTGGAAAAACAACAGCATGGTAATTGATAATAAAAAAATCGGGCAGCAAGATGATTTATGACGAAAAACACCCTATTTTCGCCTTCCAGCAAGGCAACCGGAGCCCCAGAGTGGCACCCGGGCCGCAAACGCCCTCTGAAAGCCTTGCCAGGCAAGGGCTCCAGGGGGTACCGTTTGAACCTTAGCCCTGTTATAGAAGGGATTAAGACTTATGCACGGTCTGTTGGGTTTAGGGGTAAACAATTGTTTGAACCTTAGCCCTGTTATAGAAGGGATTAAGACCCAGATCGGCCTCCAACAGGGCGAGCTTAACTTGTTTGAACCTTAGCCCTGTTATAGAAGGGATTAAGACGGGGCAGCCGTCCCTGCTGCGGTTAGAGCCGCAGTTTGAACCTTAGCCCTGTTATAGAAGGGATTAAGACAAACAAAAACAAAAACACCGCTGCTGCTGCTAGCAGGTTTGAACCTTAGCCCTGTTATAGAAGGGATTAAGACCTCCTCCCCTCTGCCGTGGTGGGGGCCACTGGGGGTTTGAACCTTAGCCCTGTTATAGAAGGGATTAAGACCCATCAGGTCACCGACGTACGCCCACACTTCGGGTTTGAACCTTAGCCCTGTTATAGAAGGGATTAAGACCTGAACGTTCTTCCGCTTGCCTCTACTTCCAGGTTTGAACCTTAGCCCTGTTATAGAAGGGATTAAGACCCCTCAACGGATCGCACACACACCAGCACTTTTGTGTTTGAACCTTAGCCCTGTTATAGAAGGGATTAAGACTCAGCACTTTTGTGCTAGTGAAGTCAAGCACTTGTTTGAACCTTAGCCCTGTTATAGAAGGGATTAAGACCCACGCCATTTCATCGAATGATGCAGGGATTTTTCGTTTGAACCTTAGCCCTGTTATAGAAGGGATTAAGACGGAAAAGGGAATCTCTTCGGGCAGGCCGTACCTGTTTGAACCTTAGCCCTGTTATAGAAGGGATTAAGACCCGCAATCTCTCCCGTGAATCGATCCGAGCAGGTTTGAACCTTAGCCCTGTTATAGAAGGGATTAAGACTCCCAGGGAGCCATCGGTCTTTCGTCTGTAAAAAGTTTGAACCTTAGCCCTGTTATAGAAGGGATTAAGACATGTTAATTTCGTCTTCGGTACACCATGGCTTCGTTTGAACCTTAGCCCTGTTATAGAAGGGATTAAGACCTCCATATCCCCAGCCACGCCAGCCCGAAAACCAGTTTGAACCTTAGCCCTGTTATAGAAGGGATTAAGACTTTTAGTGCATCTAGCACAATGCTAGAAATTCTGTTTGAACCTTAGCCCTGTTATAGAAGGGATTAAGACACGACACACCTGCTGGTCATGCCGCGAATATTTGTGTTTGAACCTTAGCCCTGTTATAGAAGGGATTAAGACCCTGTGCCTAAATCCCTGACGTTAACCATCTCTATCTGTTTGAACCTTAGCCCTGTTATAGAAGGGATTAAGACTGTGCTGCATCTTGCTTTCAATGTCGGTATGGAAGTTTGAACCTTAGCCCTGTTATAGAAGGGATTAAGACTACCTCCCTTGTCTCCGTTTTGTCTCCAATTCTCAGTTTGAACCTTAGCCCTGTTATAGAAGGGATTAAGACACACCCGACACGTCCATTCACCGCCTCCCCTTTTGTTTGAACCTTAGCCCTGTTATAGAAGGGATTAAGACGCCCGTCGCCAATCCCTTGACGCCCTGAATGGCGTTTGAACCTTAGCCCTGTTATAGAAGGGATTAAGACCAGAATGCGAGTGCGGACCTGCACGCAGCGCATGTTTGAACCTTAGCCCTGTTATAGAAGGGATTAAGACAACTTCGTACAGTCCAATAGGAACAAGCTTACGTTTGAACCTTAGCCCTGTTATAGAAGGGATTAAGACGTTCGAACAAAGCACTTAACTAAACCTCACATACGGTTTGAACCTTAGCCCTGTTATAGAAGGGATTAAGACGTAGCTCATAGATGCCTGCCGGAGGCAGGCAGTATGTTTGAACCTTAGCCCTGTTATAGAAGGGATTAAGACTCGTTTCAGGTAGTAGGACAACCCTGCTAAGTAGGTTTGAACCTTAGCCCTGTTATAGAAGGGATTAAGACTGTCCGACGAAAGCGGTGATGAGCACATAGTACGTTTGAACCTTAGCCCTGTTATAGAAGGGATTAAGACAGGCGCCAATCCATGGCACTTTTTCTTAAAAGTGGTTTGAACCTTAGCCCTGTTATAGAAGGGATTAAGACCTGATGCCTTGGCCATAACTTCGGCCAGAACACGTTTGAACCTTAGCCCTGTTATAGAAGGGATTAAGACGTCGTAACAACATCCTTCGATCGCCTCCACCGCGTTTGAACCTTAGCCCTGTTATAGAAGGGATTAAGACCCAACTGTTCCTCCGAACAGAAAACTGATAATCTGCGTTTGAACCTTAGCCCTGTTATAGAAGGGATTAAGACAGCAGCAGCAGCGTCACCATCCCGTAGCCCAGTTTGAACCTTAGCCCTGTTATAGAAGGGATTAAGACCCGGCGGCTGCCGGCATTGCAGGGACGGAGGCAGCGTTTGAACCTTAGCCCTGTTATAGAAGGGATTAAGACCCTCGAAGAGACCGACTGCGTGGAGTCGGCTGGTGGTTTGAACCTTAGCCCTGTTATAGAAGGGATTAAGACGCGATGAGCTTGGCGATCCCGTCCTGCAGTTCGGTTTGAACCTTAGCCCTGTTATAGAAGGGATTAAGACAAAAGGGAATCTCTTCTGGCAGAAACAATGGGGTCAGACTCGATTGAATTAATTCCTGAAGCAGGATAATCTACTCTCTGCTTCCTTATGAGAGTCAACCATGCCCCGTCTGTCCCGCTTCATTCTCCCCGGCCAGCCGCAGCATGTGATTATTCGTGGTAACAATCGTGACCCTGTGTTTTTTGCCGAGGAGGACTACCGCTTCTACCTGGAGAAGCTGAAACAGGCCTGCGACAAACATCGATGTGACGTTCATGCCTACGTCCTGATGACCAATCACGTTCATCTGCTGATAACGCCCCATACGGAACAGGGTATCGGCAAGGCCATACAAATGCTTGGCCGTTACTATGTTCAATATTTCAATTACAACTATAACCGCACCGGCACCCTGTGGGAGGGGCGGTATAAGGCGACACTGATCGATTCAGAGAACTATTTGTTGACCTGTTACCGTTATATCGAGATCAATCCGGTCAGGGCGGGAGGCATGGTCGGCCATCCTTCCGAGTATCCTTGGAGCAGTTATCGTTTTAATGCCCTTGGCGAGGATGCCCCTCTGGTTGTGCCTCATGAAGAATATCTTCGGTTGGGCACCTCACCGGCCGAGCGCCAAGCTGCCTACCGCGCCCTGTTCAAGGCGCACATTCCCGACAAGACCCTGGATGAGATCAGGGAGGCCACCAATAAGGCTTGGGTCTTGGGCAGCGGGTTTTTCAAAGAGAAAATCGAGGGCCAACTGAATCGTCCAGTTTCGCCAAGGGCACGGGGCGGAGATAGGAAATCAAAGGCGCATAGGGGGGACATCTGATGTCAATCGAGTCTGACCCCATGGTTTGCCAAAGGAAAGGGGTCAGGTCTTGCAATCACGCATGCGTGATTGCAAGACCTGACCCCTTCTTCCTTCCTGGTTTCAGGGGGCTAAAGCCTTATCTGATATCGAAGCGCAGGTGAATGACAAAGGAGACCTGTTCGAGCCCGGCCATGCCTGGAGCGGCGGGGCCGGGGGCTTCGTCACAGGACCGTGAACTTCTCGGTCGATTCGTTGTAGCGGACCCAGGCGTACCAGAGCAGCAGCAGGACGCCGCTGACTAGCAGGGACCAGCCCCAGCCGCCGGTGATCTCCGGGAAGTAGGCCTGGTAGCCGATGCCGGTGATCTTGAAGTCCTCCACATTGGTCAGGTCCTCGGCGGTGATCTTCAGCTTGTAAAAGACGGCGCTGGCGATGGAGCCTACCCAGGAGAAGAAGAAGATGGTCACCCAAAGCTTGGCGTGTCCTTCGCCCATGCGCCACAGGCTCCCCGAGGCGCAGCCGCCCGCGAAGATCATGCCGACGCCGAAAATCAGCCCGCCGATGAGGGAGCCGAGCCAGAAGGTGGCGGGGATGGCGACATAGGGATCTATGACCTTTTTCTGGAACAGCAGGGAGGCGATGGGGATGCCGATGGCCAGGGCCAGGATCACGGCTTTGGTCATGTCGCCCTCGGCGGTCATGAAGGGTTCGCGGAAGGCGCGGGCGAAGCAAAGGCGCGAGCGGTGCATGATGAAGCCGATGGCAAAACCGGCGGGGATGATCACCGCGCGGGAGAGCAGCAGCTTGTCGCCGGAGAGGAACCACTGGGCCGACCAGAAGAGGATGCCGACCGCCACCGCCAGGCCGATCAGGGGATAGGCATTCTTCACCCCGGCGGGGATCTTCAGCGGGGGTGGCGCAACCATGCCCCACTCGACGTTCTCCAGGGTCCAGAGCAGCAGCTTGAGGCCGATGACGGCGCCCGCCAGCAGCCCGGCCCACATGGCCCATCCCGCCGGGGAGGAGTGCAGCACGGGGTTGAAGAAGCCCCCGGTGGTGCAGCCGCCGGCCAGGGCCGAACCTATGCCCATGAAGCTGCCGCCCATGGCCGCCCAGACGTATTCCAGCTTGGGCGGGCGGTTGGGGTTGAACTGGCGGGACAGCAGGGCCGCCGTGAAGGAACCGAGCACCAGCATGATATTCATCAGGGACATGCGGTGGATGAACAGGCCGTCCTGTTCCGGTGCAATGCCCAACAAGGGTCCCAGGCCGATCAGGTTGTTGATCTGGTCGCCCCAGTACTTGACGCCGCCGAAGACCCCCCAGAACAGTCCATTGATCATCAGGCCGATGATGACGAGCACCAGCAGGATGGCTCCCACGTAGTGCGACCACTCTTCGACGAAGATCCTTTCGTAGTCCGTCTTAAAGCCACTTAGCCAGCCCTTCCCGCTCATTGAGAACCCCCTTGCCGTGAAAAACAGAGACGTAGGGTGCGGTGAGGCACGAACCGCACCGATTGCCTCCCCACATCCTACGTCGTTGAAACTTCTATGCGATCAACTGCAACTTGCCGGGCTGTCCCCATCCTTGGCGCTCTTCAGCAGGAAGACGCGGATGTCTTCCAACAGCTCCTCGTCGGGGGTGTCGGCGAATTTCTCGGCGGCCTTATTGGTCTCCTTGACGCTGTCGCGATAGGCCTTGCCGACATACTGGCTGACCGTATCCTTGCCGGCGGCGTGCTTGTCGGCCTTCATGTAGTTCGACCACTCCTCCATGGTCTTGGTATTCGGGCCGATGGGGGTTCCGCCTTGGGCGGTGTGGCAGGTGGTGCAGACGCCACGGTAATAGACGCGGCCGCGCTTCCAGTCGCCCTCGTAGGCCTGGACTGAACTCATGGTGGTGGCGCCGATCAACAGGGCCATCAAGGTCATGGGAAACTTTGATTGCATAACGATGTTCTCCTTGGGAAACAGATTGCCGAATAAGAAGGGCCTGAGACTTGAGACCCGAGACTTGAGGGGTAAAGCCGCCTCCGGTCTCAAGCCTCAGGCCCCAGGTCCGGGTTTAATCCTCCACCTCTTCCCAGCCGGTGATCATGGCCTTGAGGTGGGCGGTCAGGGTATGGCCGGTGGTAATGAGATAGACGTGGACGATGACGAAGGTCAGCATCATGAAGGCGGCCATGGTATGGAAGAAGGCTACCCACTCCAGCACCAGGAAGCCGCGCAGGCCCCACTCTGTCCAGTAGTCATGAAAGAGGTAGAGTAGGCCCGTGGACCAGGTAATCGGCCCGATGACCGACAGCACGGTCAGATAGGCGATCCGTTGCAGCGGGTTGTGCTTCTGGAGCCGGGTCAGGCGGAAGGGATGGGGCGAGTGGGTGAAGATGCCCGTGACGTAATATTTGACCATGGCATCGACTTTCTCCAGGGTCGGAATGTACTGCCGCCACTCGCCGGTCGTGAACAGCCAAAAGATCGAAAATGCCCAGAGGCCGATCAGCGACCAGGCCAGAATGGTGTGGTAACTCACCGCCTTTTCGAACCCGAACAGGCTGTAGGTGCCGTGTATCTCAAAGCCGGTGATCAGCAGAGAGATGACCAACACCGCCTGGGACCAGTGCCAGAACCGGTTGAAGCGATTGAAGATATAGATTCTGTCGGACATTGTCTTATCCCGCCTTTCTCAGAGAGAGAGTGATGCGCACGGCACCGTGAATCAGTACGCCAAGGAGCGCCGTCAGCGCGGCCAGCCAGCCGATGATATCGAGCCAGCCCTTGGCGCTGTGGCCGGGCATGTAGATACCCGGCAGCCCCTTCAGGCGGCTGTCGGCCGCGTGACATTCGGTGCAGGAAACCACCTTCTCTTTGGGAGCGACCATGTGGGTGATGGGCCAGTACATCTCGGTCTTGATGAAGTCGACCTTGCCGGAGAAGGGTGCGTTCACGTTCCGCATGCCGTCGGCAATGGCCTTCTCCCATTCCAGGTTCTTCCAGTAGCCGATATCGTCGTTACCGGCAACATGAGGCATGACGAGCGTCTTGTTGACCGGGTCGAAGGGTTGCAGGCCACGCATGATCTTCATCGGCCAGATCATGGAACGACCGTCGGTGGGCGAACCGTCGATGCGGTTGATGGGGGTGGGGCTATCCGACTTCTCCACCTTGTCACCGAGCAGGGTGTATTTGATGTCGCCGTTGAACCAGCGGTATTCGGGCACGACATCGTGCCCCAGCGCGAAGTCGCCCTTGCGGGTGTCATAGGTGACGTGGCCGGTCGCATCCTTCTTGACCATGTGCTTGCCATCGGATCCTTTCTGGCCGGCCGTGGACCAGTCCCAGGACATCTTGGTCGGCACGCCGCCACGGGCAAAGGCGGGTATATGACAGACCTGGCAGGCCATCTTCTCCGCGTGGGTGTTCATGCGCGCCGACTTCAGAAGTATCGGGGACTTGTGGGGCTTGTTGCCATGGCAGGCCTGACAGGTGGCCGGATTGACCTTCTCGCCCTTGCCGCGAATATAGGCGGAGTGCTGTTCACGCGCGGTCGGCTTGTAACGGCTGCCCGGCACATCGTGGCTGGAGGTCTTGTGACAGGTGCCGCAACTGAAGTCGAGACCAGTGGCATCCATATGGACATCGAGTTCCTTGTCCGGAGAGGCCAGGGAGCTGTCCAGGTCGCCGTGCTTGACACCGTCGCCGCCGCCGCCATAGAAGTGGCAGTTGCCGCAGTTGTCACGGCTGGTCTTGCCGACCTTCTGGGCGACCTTGGTCAGATCGACGGGTTTGACCATCTTGCCGGAGCCGGGTGGCATCTCCATCGGTTCCCCCACCACCGGATTACCCGCATTCCCCGCCGGTTTCTTGTAGCTGCCCGTCGTGTCGTGGCAGGCCAGACAGTCAACATTCACCTCGCTGGTGAAGTCGAAGTCCTTGTCCTTCCAGCCATAGCCGATATGGCAGCCGGTACAGAAGGAGTAGTTCTGGGAGATGGAGATGCAGAAGTTGTTCATCACGTTCTTTTTGCCAAGCCGCTGCCCGTTCTCCGGGTTCAGGAACTCCCAGGTCCAGTGCTTGGTGCGATGGATCTGGCCAGCCGCCTCGGTGTGGCATTTGAGGCAGGCCTTGGTGACTTCGGGACCCGATTTGAAGACCTGTTGCAGATCCTCGTACTTGGTATGGTCCGCCGTACTGTTCATTTTCACCGGTTTCGCGGGTGCCGCATCGGTAGCGGCCGCGAGATCCGTGGTCAGGAGAGGAAGAAGGACACCCAAAAAGGCGAACAAAGGAAGGAGGGTTCGCCGACGAAATCGTTGCGTTCTCATAGTTAACTCCGCTCGGAAATGATGTGCCGCGCCTCTCGACAGCGGAGTCAACTGGACTATTCCAGCGACACCACACAAGGCTAGCTGTGTACTAAGCACTATGCATTGAGAATTCGCATTGATGATTCACAATGCGAATTCTCAATAACCTATATCGTTGATATGGATCAAGCAAATGAATAGCGAGCGAAAAGCACAAAGGCTGCCTGGACAGGCGCCTCTCGTATTGATCGGTTGTTCATGATGCCCCCGCCCTGTGGTGATATCGGAGGGGAGACATCGATCGAGACAACCAGCCCCACCTAAAAAACCTTAGATTGACATATATCAATGGGAAAGGTTGCTGTTCGGTAAGAAATTGAACATCATTCTCAACCGCTTTCCTGGGTAATTGATATCTATCAATCCGGCCTGGGCGGTACAGGTCCCGCCAGGGCATCCTTGCCCCAGATTAACCAAACCCATTCAATGACTTGGTTAATGAAGGATCGCTGTGAATCCAAAGACAGGTGAAATAATCACGGAGTGTCTTGCTAGATAGCCCATGTATCTCAAACAAGCAGCGAGACTATCCCTTAAATATCAGTCGGCTAGTTAGTCAAAAGTTACACGAAATGATTAAAAACAGGAGGGCAACGATGCCAAGCAGCATCGCAATTACACGAGTCGCCTGCCTTTGGGCGGTACTCTTCAGCCTATTCATCATGCCCGCGGCCTATGCCGCACCGGAAGAGCCGGCGGGCGAACTGATGATTCACAGCTACGATCCCGAAACCGGCAAGCGCATCATTCCCAACGAGCGGTGCCTGACCTGTCACGGTGACGAGAAAGAAAAGACCGATGTGCGCGACGATGGCAGCAAGGTCAAAATCTTCGTGCATCGTAAGGAAATCGAGGCCAGCGTGCATGGCAAGCTGCGCTGCAACGACTGCCACAGCACCATCGACCGCGTGCCGCACCGCAAGGCACCCGAAGTCATCGTCGGTTGCATTGATTGCCACAAGGAAACACTGGAGAAGCGCAAGAAGGAGCCGGACGGCAAGACCGAGCGTCTCAAGATAGTCAATGAGCAGGTCGGCAATTACATGCAGTCGATCCACGCCCAGCCGAGCAAGCTGGACCAGTCCCGCACCAATGCCACCTGTTACGATTGCCACGAAGCCCACAACGTCGGTGAGCTTGGCAGCATCCAGCGCGATGAGAAGCGCCTGAAGAATCCCGAGGTCTGCGGCCGCTGTCATGAGAAGCAACTCAAGGCGTACCGCACCTCCGACCACGGCAAGGCGGTGCTGGAGAAGGCTGACAGCAAGTCGGCGGTATGCTCCGACTGCCATACCACCCATGCCATCGATGCACCCGAGACCGACAAGGCCAAGCGGGCAATCACCAAGAACTGCGGCGATTGCCACAAGGACGCCCAGCGTACCTACTTCGCCTCCTATCACGGCCAAGTCCATCGCCTGGGTTACACCAACACCGCCAAGTGCCACGACTGCCATGGCAGCCACGAGATCAAGGGCCCGAAGGACCCCACATCGGAGATCCATGCCAACAACCGGCTGGAGAACTGCAAGAACTGCCACAAGGATGCCAACGAGAACTTCCTGACCTTCTGGCCGCACGGCGATGCGAACGACAGCGAAAAGTATCCGGGCTTGTGGACCTTCAAGATCTTCATGCAGACCCTGATCTTCGGCGTGATGGCCTTCTTCTGGGTCCATGTGTTGCTGTGGCTTTACCGCGAGGTGAAGGACCGCATGGAGGGCAAGGGCTTCATCGAGGACCTGGACAAACCCGACGTGGTCTACTTCCGCCGCTTCCCGCTGGTCTGGCGCTGGATACACGGTCTGTTCGCCATCGCCACCATGACCCTGATCCTGACCGGTACCACGCTGCTGTTTTCACACACCGGCTGGGCCAAGGCGGTAGTGGCATTCCTCGGCGGAACGGAGATGGAAGGCATCATCCACCGCACGGCCGCCGTGATCTGGCTAACCATCTTCCTGACCCACCTGGCGATTGCCGTCAGGAACATCTGGCGCAACCGCAGCAGCTTCGAATGGTTCGGCAGTACCTCCATGCTGCCGAACATGAAGGACATGCGTGATCTGCGTGACATGTTCAAGTGGTTCCTCGGTCGCGGCCCGCGCCCCGAGTTCTCCCAGTGGACCTACTGGCAGAAGTTCGACTACTGGGCACCCTTCTGGGGTGCGACAGTGATCGGCACTTCCGGCCTTCTGTTGTTTGCGCCAGAGGCAACCGCCATCTTCCTGCCGGGCTGGATGTTCAACATCGCCACCCTGGTCCATGCCGAGGAGGCTCTGCTGGCGGCCATCTTCCTCAACTCGGTGCATTTCTTTAACGTGCATTTCCGGCCCGAGCGCTTCCCGATGAGTACCACCATCTTCACCGGCGTGATCCCCATCGAGGAGTTCAAGCACGACCACCGTATCGAATACGAGCGGCTCGTTGCCAGCGGTGAACTGGAAAAGCATCTGGTCAGGCGCCCCTCGCGTCGTGCCGACCTGGCGGCCTCCTTCATCACCACCGTGCTGATCATGACCGGCCTGGCCCTGCTCACCCTGGTGCTGATCGGCCTGATGACCTCGCCGAATTGATGGGGGTAGATGACATGAAGAGTAACGAGATTATGAACAAGGTAATTCGCAACCTCATCCTGGCCGCGCTGGCACTGGGACCGGCGGCCGTCCTGGCGGCGCCGTCGGGACAGGCGCTGTCCTTCACCTGCGCCGGTTGCCATGGCACCGACGGCTCCAGTGTGGGGCCCTCGATGCCCGCCATCGCCGGAATGGACCCCGGCGTCTTCATCGACGCGATGAAGGCCTACCGGGAAGACCAGCGCAACCCCACCATCATGAACCGCATGGCCAAGGCCTACACCGACGAGCAGTTCAAGGAGATGGCCTGGTTCTTCGCCGGCCAGCGGCTGCGCTCCATGCCGCAGAAGCATGATGCCGCCCTGGCCGCGCGGGGCGCGGACTTGCACAAGAAGCACTGCGAGAAGTGCCACGAAAAGGGTGGCCGTCCCGGTGACGCCGGCACCCTGGCCGGCCAGTGGATGCCCTATCTGGAATACACCCTGGGCGACTTCCTCGATGGCAAGCGGGAATGGCCGCGCAAGATGAAGCGCAAGGTCGATGCGGCGGTCGCGGAGGAGGGCAAGAATGCCCTGCCTGCTCTCATCCACTACTACGGCAGCCAGCACCAATAACAGGGGAGGAGTCTTACTCTCCCCTTTGGTCGCCCCCAAAAACCGCATTTTGGGGGCGACCTGAACAGTTACGAGGAAATGAATCATGACTGATATCAATCGCAGAGCATTTATCCGTGCGGCCGGTGGCGTCGCCGCGCTTGGCGCCACCCTTGGCTTCCCCTCCCTGGCCCTGGGGTCGGCGCGCCGCGTCGTCGTGGTCGGCGGTGGCGTGGGCGGCAGCACCGTTGCCAAGTACCTGCGCAAGCTGGACCCAACCCTTGCCGTGACCCTGATCGAAACCAAGCCCAGCTACACCACCTGCTTCATGAGCAACGAGGTGCTGGGCGGCGAACGCACGCTCGAATCAATCACCTTTGGCTACGATGGCCTGCGCCGTCATGGCGTGGATGTGGTCATGGACACGGCGGTCGGCATCGATCCGGTGAAAAAGACCGTGCAGACCGCCAGCGGCAAGGGTTTCGATTACGACGCCTGTGTGGTCTCCCCCGGTATCGATTTCAAATGGGGAGCCATCGCGGGCTATAACGCGGAGATCGCCGCCAACAGCGTCCCCCATGCCTGGAACGCCGGCCCCCAGACCCTGTTGCTGCGCCGCCAGATCGAGGCCATGCCGGAGGGGGGCCGCGTGATCATCGTAGCCCCGCCCGATCCCTTCAAGTGCCCGCCCGGCCCCTACGAGCGCGCATCGCAGATCGCCCTGTACTGCAAGCATCACAAGCCCCGCGCCAAGATCATCATCCTCGACGCCAAGGATGCCTTCTCCAAGCAGGGGCTCTTTATCGAGGGCTGGACTAAGCTCTATGGCTACGGCACCGACAACAGCATGATCCAGTGGGTCGGTGGCTCGGGCGGCGGCAAGGTCGAATCACTGGACGCCGCGAAGCTCAGCATCCAAGCCGAGATCGAGGAGTTCAAGGGCGACGTGGTGAATATCATCCCGCCGCAAAAGGCGGGCGCCATCGCCTTTGCCGCCGATCTTGCCGAGGGCGACTGGTGCCCGGTGAACAAGCGCACCTTCGAGTCCAAACGCCACAAGGACATCTATGTCTTGGGCGACGCCTCCAGCGCAGCCAAGATGCCAAAGTCGGCCTACGCCGCCAACTCCCAGGCCAAGGTGGCCGCGGCGGCCATCGTCAGCCGTTTCCACGGCCTCGAACCGGGCGACCCCACCTTCGTCAACACCTGCTACAGCGTGGTGGGCGAGGACTTCGGCATCTCGGTGGCCGCGGTTTACTCCCACGATGCCGCCACCAACAGCATCGAACCGATACCGAACTCCGGCGGTATTTCACCCGCCAAGGCCAGCCCCGAAATACGCAAGCGCGAGGTGAGCTACGCCCACAGTTGGTTCAAAAACGTCATCAACGACATGCTGGAGTAAACGCCTTTTCGCGGCAGAGCCGCTCCTACCACTGGGAGCGGCCCTGTCGCGAAAAGAGCCGAAGGTCCTTAGTCTCTATGAGAACTGCCCAGATAGGGGAGGGTCTGCATCTCACGGAGACGGGTGATGGTCCTCTTGAACTCGAAGGCTAGGCCTTCACCGCAGTAAAGCCGCTCGGGCTCGAAATTGGAGCTGATCACCAGCTTGACCCGGTGGTCGTAGCACTCATCGACGAGGAAGATGAAGCGACGGACCCGATCATCCCTGCTGCCGTCCATGCGGGGAACATTGGAGAGGAAGAGAGTGTGGTGGCGCCGTGCGATTTCGATAAAGTCGTTGCGCGCCCGCATGGGGCCGCAGAGGGCGTCGAACTCGAACCAGATCACCCCTTCCGCCCGTTTGCTGAAGGGGATAGCCCGGCCCTGAATCCCGATATTGCCGTCTGCCTCGGTCCTGCCCGAGGCCAGCCGGATGAATGCCTCCGCCATGCGGAGTTCGGCCAGCTCATCCACGGGGCTGTGATAATGGGTGCTGGCCATTCCCGAAATCTCCCGCCGGAAATCCCGCTCGCTGCCCAGCTCGATCACCCGCGTGTGTTCCTTGAGCAGGTTGATGGCAGGCAGAAAGCCGAGGCGCTGAACCCCGTGCCGGTATAAATCCTCGGGGGGCTGGCTCGCGGTGGCCACCAGGGTCACCCCTTCATGAAAAAGGCCCTGTAACAGCTCGGCCAGGATCACGGCATCGTCTACCTCGTGGACATGGAAATCATCCAGGCAAAGCAGCGGAGACTCGTAGGCCAGATCCTTCACCACCTGCTGCAACGGATAGGAAAGCCGCTTTACGCCCGCCAGGCGGCGGTGAACGTCTTCCATGAAATAGGGGAAGTGGATTCGCCGTTTTTTTCTCCTGGGAATGGCATCGAAAAAAAAGTCCATCAGCCAGGTCTTGCCGCGTTCCTGCTCTCCCCACAGGTAGATACCCTGACTGGAAACCGTCGAACGCCAGGGCCACCATCGCGACTGGGTGTTTACCGACAGCTCCTCCCACAGGCGCCCAAACTCCCTGACCGCGAGCATCTGCTCCTGATCGGGATGCAGCCCCCGGCGCTGGACAGCCCGCAGATAGCGGTCCAAAAGGGAAGACGACTCCTTCCGGCCTGGTATGTAAAGGTTGTCCAACTACCCGCCCCCGCTCATGAAACTAGCCTCACCCCATAATTATTACCGTCATCCCGCCCCATGATCGTCATGCCCACGCCGCCCAACGGCCCTGGAATGGGCGATTCGGCGGCTGCATCTGCCTTTCCGGCGGAGTTCCCTAAACAATAATCGGGTTTCACTGGATACGGAAGGGGACTATCATTTTCAAAAGTAGAAGGTTTCATCGATCAGGAGAATTTAGTGGAAGCACGCATTGTGGATGTCGCCATCATCGGCGCCGGCAGCGCTGGCCTCTACGCCCTGAGCAAAGTGAGTCCTTCCGGCAAATCCTGGGTGCTGATTGACGGCGGCGAGATCGGCACCACTTGCGCCCGCGTCGGCTGCATGCCGTCGAAGGCGCTGATTCAGGTAGCAGAAGACCTGCACCGCCGGAACATCTTCAGCCGCTATGGGCTCGCCGGCGGCAACCTCATGATGGACATCCCCGAGGTCATGGACTTCGTGCGCCACATGCGTGACACCTTCGTTGACCGGGTCGTCGCCAACAGCACCGAAAAAATGGACCCGGAGCATTTCATCCCGCAATACGCCCGCTTCCTGGACCCCAATCTGCTCGAACTCGGCGACGGCCGGCGCATCCGGACCAAAAAGGTCATCATCGCCACCGGTTCAACGCCTATCATACCCCAGGCATGGCAGACCTTTGGTGACGACATTCTCACAACCGGCAACCTATTCGAACAGGAGAATCTGCCCCGTTCCATTGCCGTGATCGGCCTGGGCGTGATCGGCCTGGAAATGGGCCAGTCCTTGAGCCGGCTTGGGGTGGACGTAACCGGCATCGATCAGCTCAAGACTATCGGCGGGGTAGACGATCCGGAGGTCGCCAAGACCATCGTGGAGATCATCGGCAAGGAGTTCCCCATCTGGCTTGGGGAAGCCGCCGAGATCACACGGGAGGCCAACGGCAAGCTCCGGGTCAGCGCCGGAGCAAAGAGCGTGGTGGTCGATAAGGTATTGGCCAGTCTGGGGCGGCGTCCCAATCTGGACCGGTTGAACCTCCAGGCCCTGGGCGTCACGCTGGATTCCCGTGGCACTCCCCCTTACAACCCCACCACCATGCAGATCGCCCACCTCCCCGTCTTTATCGCCGGTGACGCAAACGGTGTGCGCGCCCTGCTGCACGAGGCGGGGGACGAGGGACGCATCGCCGGCCACAACGCCGTCTCCGCCACCATCACTGCCTTCCGCCGCAAGACCCCGCTCAACATCAACTTCTGCGACCCCAACATCTGTCAGGTGGGCGCGCGCTGGTCCAACCTGGACTGGGAACGGACCGCCATCGGCGAGGTCCGCTTCGCCCCCGTGGGCCGGGCCATGATCATGGGCAAAAACAAGGGCGTCTTGCGCGTCTACGCCGACAAGAAATCCGGCCGGTTGCTGGGCGCTGAAATGGCCTGCCCCAAGGGAGAAAACCTCGCACACTTGCTGGCCTGGTGCATCCAGAAAGAGATGACCGTCGGCGAGCTGCTGCGCATGCCCTTCTACCATCCGGTCATCGAAGAGGCCCTACAGGCCGCACTCTATGACCTGTACGGAAAGATCGAAGCGAAAAACGAGGGGCCGATCGCCGAGCTGCATTCGATCTCCTGAAGGACCGCCCCCTCGCGGTGTCCGGCCGTAACTTCATTTCCTCAGCGGGGTAATTTGGACCATACTAACCGCAGGCCCTCAAACCGGAATTCAGAGGGCCACTACAGTTACCGCTGAGGCAATGACGCAACGAAACAACCACCCCAGGAAGCCGTGGATCAATAGGCTGGCGCGCAACAACGCCCTCCTTCTCGTGATCGTATGGACCCTTTTGCTCGGCCTTTTCCTGCAATGGAACCTGAACCAGGCACGGCTTCAAGACGAACACGCCCGTCTGCAACAATGCGAGGCCGGCCAGCCCTGGGGCTCGCAATCATCGGCCGAATCCGCTGAAGCTGCCCCGTTTTCAGGTCTTGGAACCCCCTGGAATCTCTCCCTGGCCTACACCACTGTTTGGCTTGCCGGCTTGCTGGTCATCGGTTTTTTCGGCTCCCAGATCAAAAACAACTATGCCGAGATCGAACACTACCAGCTTGAGCTGGAGCACCTGGCGACCCATGACCCCCTGACGGACTTCTTTAATCGCAACCAGATGACCGCCCTGCTGGAGGTGGAAATCGCGCGTGCACGGCGTTACCGGCACAATCTGGGTCTTCTGTTGCTGGACATCGACCACTTCAAGCACATCAACGACCAATACGGACATCAGTCCGGCGACATCGTGTTGGTCACCCTCGCCGAAACCCTGAAAAAATCGGTGCGTACCATCGATTATGTCGCCCGCTACGGCGGTGAAGAATTCCTCATCATCATGCCCGAGACTCGCGTGGAGATGGCGCTCGTCAGCGCGGAACGCATCCGGGCGACGGTCGAGGAATCGCCCGTCTTACTCCCCGACGGCAAGGAACTCCATCTGACATGCAGCATCGGCGTCTCCGCCTACCCCACCAGCGGCAAGGACATGGATGAGCTGCTGAACGCAGCAGACAAGGCGCTTTATTCCGCGAAAAACCTAGGCCGAAACCGCGTCGTTTATTGCCGGTAAGGTTCTATCTGGGAATAACACCCTCGGCGTAAGGTCAAAATCGAAGGTAATGCCGGGATAGCGGCGGGCAAATTCGGCAATCAGCGGCGCCAGGAAGATATAGGCGAAATAGGAGGCGCGAAACACGCCACAGATACCTGGTTGCGGTTGGCGAAGAGGTAAAATAAAGTGCCGGGTCAACTCAAGGTTTCAATGGCACAAAATACTGATGGATGACTTATTTATCGGTTTGCTGAAGGAATACGGATATATCATCCTGTTTCTGTGGAGCATCCTGGAAGGCGAGATCGGCCTGATCATGGCCGGTATCATGACCCACACCGGCGACATGGACTATTTCTGGGCGGTGTTTATCGCGGGCCTGGGCGGCTTTACCGGCGACCAGATTTACTTCTATATCGGCCGGGTCAACAAAGGTCTCATTCAGCGTAAGCTCTATACCCAACGCCGCAAGTTCGCTATTGCGCACCTGTTGTTGAAGCGATACGGCTGGCCGATCATCTTCGTGCAACGCTACATGTATGGCTTGCGCACCGTTATCCCCCTATCCATCGGCATCACCAAATATCCGGCAAAACGCTTTGCCCTCATCAACTTGATCAGCGCCTGGGTCTGGGCGGCGATCACCATTACCCCGGCTTATATCTTCGGGGAAGAAATTCTCGTGGTTCTAAACTACGCCCAGCAACATTGGTATTTCGCCTTGCCCTTGGTGGCCGGGTTTCTGTACGCCACCACGACCTATTTCAAGAGAATGGAGCAACATCTCTTACAGAAGCGCCAGCACCGCAATAGCACTGCCGCCCCGGACAGGCGGCCGTAGAGCGGGCCAAGGCCCGGCCTAGGGTGGTTGCCCGCAGCCAAGGATGTCGGTCACCAGGACCATCCCCTTCCCAGCCAGACGCCAGCGGACATCCCAACCTTGCAGCTTCATTCCGTACGCCCTTCCATCCGCTTCGCCCTTGTAGGCGGGGCGGGGGTCAAGGGTCAGGGTTTCCTCGATCAGGCGGCGCAGGGTCTCTCCCTCTCCCAGAACTGAAATCACCGCCTCGGCCTTGGCGTCGAACCGGACGGCCAGGCGCTTGTCCGGGGGCTCGGGGGCGATGGCGCTACGGGCCTCGGGCAGGGCGTCGGCGTAGGGGATGTAGGGCTTGATGTCGAGCACGGGGGTGCCGTCAAGGAGGTCGAGACCGGAGATGTCCAGGCTGACGCCTGCTTTATCGCAACGGATGCCATCCAGTTTGACCACCGACAGGCCGATGGGGTTGGGCCGGAATCCGGATCGGGTGGCGAAGACCCCTACCCTTTTATTGCCGCCCAGCCGGGGCGGCCGCACCCTGGGATGCCAAGTGGCTGCATCGATCTGGTGGAAAACGAATAGTAGCCAGAGGTGGCTGGCGGTCTCCAGACCCTCGAAGGCCTCGGGCCGGTCGTAGGGGGGCAGCATGATCAGCCTCCCCCGCGCGGCGGGCGCGAGGCCCGATTGGCGGGGGATGCCGAATTTTTCCCGGTAGGGACTTTCGATGGTGCCGATGGCCTCGAACCGGAACTGATACTGGCTGGTATCGTCCACGGGTCAGGCTCAGGCCCAATCAGACATGGAGCTTTTCGATGCGCCGGCTGCCGTAGACCAGGTTGGTCACGGCGCGTGTAACCATGATGGCGGTGAACATCGAGGTGAGAATGCCGATGAAGAGCACCACGGCAAAGCCCTTGACGGGGCCGGTACCGAAGCCGAACAGGACGATGGCGACGATCAGGGTGGTGAGGTTGGAGTCGAGGATGGTCATGAAAGCCTTTTCATAACCGGCGTAGATACTCGCCTGGGGCGAGTTGCCGAGGCGCAGCTCCTCGCGGATGCGCTCGTAGATCAAGACGTTGGCGTCCACCGCCATGCCCACCGTCAGCACGATGCCCGCGATGCCGGGCAGGGTCAGGGTGGCCTGCAAGACCGAGAGCACGGCGACGATCATCACCACGTTGAGCATCAGGGCCAGGTTGGCCAGCACGCCGAAGACCTTGTAGTAGACGACCATGAAGACCATCACCACGCCCAGGCCCACGACCACGGAGATGAAGCCCTGGTCGATGTTGTCCTGACCGAGGCTGGGTCCCACGGTGCGCTCCTCCGCGATCTCGATCGGGGCCGCCAGGGCGCCGGCGCGCAGTAGCAGGGCCAGGTCCCGCGACTCGGCGGGACTGTCCAGGCCGGTGGTCTGGAAGCGGGCGCCGAAGGGCTCGCGGATGGTGGCGATGCTGATGACCTCTTCCACCATCTCCTTCTTCTTCACCGCCTTGCCGTCCACCATGCTGGTAGTGGTGCGGTTTTCGATGAAGACCACGGCCATGGGCTGGCCGACGTTTTCGGTGGTGACGTTGCGCATGCGGCGCGCGCCTTGGCCGTCGAGACTGACGGTGACCATGGGGGTGCCGTCACGGGAATCGAAGCCGGAGGCTGCATCGGTGATCTGGTTGCCGGTCACTATGACCTGCTTCTTCAACAGCACCGGTCGGCCTTCGCGGGATTTGTAGAGCCGGGAGCCGGGCGGCACCTTGCCCGCCATGGCGTCCTCCACGCTGTGTTCCGCATCGACCAGACGATATTCCAGGGTGGCCGTGGCCCCCAGGATCTCCTTCAGTTTGGAGGGGTCCTGGGCGCCGGGCAGTTGCACCACGATGCGACGGTCACCTTCCTGCTGAATCACCGGTTCGGCGACACCGAGGGAGTTGACACGATTGCGCAGGGTGGTGATGTTCTGCTGCAAGGCAAACTTCTTGACCGAAATCTGATCCGCTTTGCTCATGGAGAAGCGGAGGTTGAAGCTGTCGGCCAGGTCCTCGGTCTCGATCTGGAGGTTGCGGAACTCCCCGCCGAGCTTGCTCGCCGCCTGGTCGCGAACGGGCGCTTCCTTGAAGCTGAGGATGCCCACCTCACCCTCCTGCCGCATCCCGCTGTAACGCAGTTTCTGCTCGCGCAGATAGGTCCGGATATCGCCCATGTAGCGCTCGACCGCCTGCTTCTGGGCCGCATCCATGTCCACGTCGATCAAAACATGGATGCCGCCGCGCAGGTCGAGCCCCAGGTACATGGGCTTGAGCCCCAGGGCCATCACCCACTCCGGCAGATCGGGCGAAAGGGTCATGGCCTGGGTATAGCCATCGCCCAGACGCCCCTGCAACCACTCTTGCGCCTTGAGCTGCGAATCGGAATCGGGGAAATGCAGCATCAGGCGATTGTTCAACAGCCTGACCGATTTGTAACCGATCTTCGCCTCCTTCAAGAGCTGCTCGACGGAATCGCGCTTGCCCGGATCGACAACCGCGTCACGGGCAGGCGCAATCTCGATGGAGGGGTCCTGGTCGTAGATGTTCGGCAGCGCGAGAAGGCCGCAGAACAGCAGGACAAAAAGAACCAGCAGGTTTTTCCAGAGGGGATAACGATTCATGGGGAGTACCGGAAGGGGAGCGTCGAGGATGGCCGCGGGATCAGATCTCTTTCAGGGTACCCTTCGGCAGCACCACCAAAACGGAGGCGCGGCGGACAGTCAGCACCACATTATCCGCCACTTCGACCTTGGCGTAGTCGTCGGTCAATTCAACAATACGGCCGAGCAGGCCACCCTCGGTCTGCACCTCGTCACCCTTGCCCAGGGTATCGATCAGCTTCTTGTGATCCTTCTGGCGCTTGATCTGGGGACGGATGAAGAAGAAATAGAAGATCACGAACAGCCCGATGGGAAAGATCAGGCTCTCAATCATGCTGGGCTGGGCGGCTGCCGCTGCGGCGGGCGCCTCGGCCAGGGCATCGGCGATAAAAAAGCTCATATCGGCTCACTCTCGAAGGGAAGACATGGGCCGGCATTATGCCATATCTGGCCGCTTGGTAGATGGCGAAAAATGCCCACTCTCGGCTTTCCCGATATCACTCGGTCGGGACGGCGAAGAGCCTCGTGGAGGCCGAGCGGCCCTGGTCGTCCACCACCCTCACCAGAAAACTGCCGGGCTTGCCGGGCCAAATGAGGGTCTCACCCTGACCCGCATAAGCGTCGTTGACGAACCAATAGAGATTACTGCTGGCGCCGGTGGCTGCGCTCCGGCGGGGGATTGGCCTCCAGCATCTCCCTGACCAGAAAGGCAGCCTCGGGCGACAACAATCGGGCCGATTTCCCTTCATTCTGGCCCCGGAGCCAACGTAGGGGTCTGTAATCGCCACCGTTGGCCAACACCGCGAAAAGGCCCAGCAGTTGCTCCATGCTGACCTCGGCCCCGCCCATGGCCAGGGTCATACCGTAATAGTCAGCCGGACGCGGCAGATGCAGCCCTGCCCGTCCCAGGAATAAAGGGTAGCGTCTCCTTTATCCTTGATTGACCGGCTCCCCGATGTCTCCGCCGCAGTGAGCCTCAAGACCGGGTGGTAGGCCTTGCCCATTGGTTGATAAGGAGCCCAGTAGGGTGGGCATGTACTCATGCCCACCACAATGCCTGGCACAGGCTTTGTGGATAGAACGTCGAATATGACAATAGAAATCGGCATTATCCGGCCAGCCCACAAAATGTGTGGGCATGAGTACATGCCCACCCTACCGGACTTTCCGCGTGGCACGGAACTGATTCCCCGCCCCGCATGCCGTAAAACTCCCTGACGAAGCCGTCGAGCCGATCCTGCTCGATGGCATCTCTCAACCCCCTTTCTTTACGATTCCGGGAATAGGCGCGGAAACAAAACGTCCAGCGCCTCCACAGGGAACCGCAGCGATACTGAGCCCTTCGGCCCGTCAGACGCAAGCAGCCCCGTTGCAATCGTGTCGGACAAAACTCGTCGCGCTGTGCGCTCAGGCATGCCCGTTATTCGCGATGCTTCGCCGCGTTCGAATTCACCACGCATGAGCGCTTCT
>MGZB01000006.1 GCA_001801995.1 Gammaproteobacteria bacterium RIFOXYD12_FULL_61_37
ATGGGCAGCCCAGAGGGCGAAAAGGGACGTTTCGCTGACGAGCGGCAGCACCTGGTACAGGTCGAGGATTTTTGCCTCGGCAAGCACCCGGTGACCAACGCCGAGTACCGGCGGTTCAAGCCGGATCACGACAGCGGTGACGGCTTCAACGGCGACGACCAGCCTGCGGTTCTGGTCAATTGGCATGACGCCACTGCCTATGCCGCCTGGCTGAGCCAGGAGACGGGAGAGAAATACCGCCTGCCCACTGAAGCAGAGTGGGAATACGCCTGCCGGGCGGGCACCACCACCCGCTTCTTCTTCGGCGACAAAGCGAAGCGGCTGGGCGAGTTCGCCTGGCTCGGTAGCAACTCAGGCGAACAGACCCATCCGGTCGGGCAGAAGCTGCCCAACCACTGGGGCTTGTACGACATGCTCGGCAACGTCTGGGAGTGGACCAGCTCGGTCTACGACCCGAGCTACGGTGGTGCCGAAACGCGGTGCGCCGGACGCGGGGACCCCGTGCTTCGTGTGGTGCGCGGCGGTTCCTGGGGCGGCAGACCGAGGCTCGTCCGCTCCGCCTTCCGCGACAGGGACGACTCGGCGAACCGGGACGACAACGTCGGCTTTCGTCTCGCCAGGACGGTTAAGCCCTAAAACCTTAAATCCCTGCCGCTGGGCCATCCGGTCCAGCGGCATCCTTCAACCGCCCGGAGGCCAGCACAAGCTGGTTTTCCGGGCCTTTTAAGCCGTTACTCCATGGAAGCTGGGGTTGACCAGGAGATGGGTCGCCGCGAAAGCGACGACCCTACCCTGGAGTTTTGCTTCTAGGGGCACGGCGCGGCAGTGATCTGTCGCGCCTCCCTGGGAGCAAAAAAAACAGTCCATTGCAGGCGATCAATCCCATCGGGATTCGGGCGCTTGCGATGGACCCCAACGCATGAACCGGCTCTCGCGGAGGAGGTTGCGGCATGTGCCGTATTCCTTCTTCGCGGACAGCCGTCTCTGCGCCGGAATATCCCGAATAACCGGCCAAAACCGGGTTATTCCACGCTCCGCGCCAGATTTATCTCCATAAACTCTCCAGAGCTGCCTTCGAACAGCCCCGCACAACGGCTGCTCAAAGGTTTCTCAATTTCCGCTGCTTTTCGCGCCGCAAGGCACTGGACCTGGCCAGCTAACCCAGACAAACAGCCAACTGCCCCAAGCAGGAGGCACCAAACCAAACCCGCCGTCTCGGGAGACCTTATGCGCCTCCCAGACGGGGGAGGTGCAGGAGGAGCTATGAAAAAGCTCTGCATATACCACGCCGACTGCGCCGACGGCTTCGGCGCAGCGTGGGTCGTCAAAGCGGCTCTCGGGGAAGACGTTGGCTTCTTCCCCGCAGCCTACGGTGCCGCCCCGCCGTACATCGAGGGCGGCCAGGACGTGATCCTGGTCGATTTCAGCTATCCCAGGCCCGTGCTGCTGGAGATGGCAAAAAAGGCAGGATCGATCCTGATCCTGGATCACCACGCCTCCGCAGAGCGGGAACTGGTGGATCTGCCGCCCCATGTCGAGTGCGTTTTCGACATGAACCGCAGCGGGGCCATGCTTGCCTGGGATCGTTTTTATCCCAGCGAAGAACCGCCGTCCCTGTTCCGCTACGTTCAAGATCAGGACCTCTGGCGCTTCGCGCTGGAAGGGACAAAGGAAGTCATGGCGACCGTCCACTCGTACCCCTACACCAGGGAGGCGTGGGGACGACTGCTGATGAGGGGCATCGACGAGCTGCGCCAGGAAGGCGAGCCGATCGAGCGCAAGCAGCAAAAGGACATCCTGTCCCATTTGCGCGCCTGCGCCTACAGGGCAGTGATCGCGGGACATCGCGTCCCCGTGGTCAACGTCCCGCCCGGCTGGTGTTCCGACGCGGGGCACATTCTGGCCCAGAACGAGCGGTTCGCCGCGTGCTACTGGGATACCGGGACGCATCGGAAGTTCTCCCTCCGGTCCAGCAAGGACGGCATGGATGTATCGATGATCGCAGGACTCTTCGTGGGAGGCGGCGGTCACAAGCATGCGGCAGGTTTCGAGCTGGCGCATTCTGAGCTGCACAAGCTCAGTGACGGCAATCGTCCGCCGTTGGCACCGGTGAGCGGTGCCTAAGCCGTCCGGCTTGCATTGTCCATAACCCGCAGAGAATGGGGTTCCGGGCCAACAACAAATCACGCAGAAGGGACGCCCTCTGCCTGGAGCTATTTTTCCGGGCGGACGCGCCCCTTTTCATGGGAGGCAACCATGAAGGAAGTGAACATCGCCCAGCGAACGCCGGAATGGCATGCCTGGCGCAAGCTGGGCATCACTGGCACGGATGCCGCAGCGATCCTGCGGCGCCATCCGGAAAAAACACCGTGGCGGATCTGGGCCGAAAAGCTCGGCAAGGTCGCCCCGGAGGACATTTCAGGAAACCCCAATGTCCGCCGGGGAGTGGAGTTGGAGCCTGTCGCACGGCAGGCCATCGAGGAAAAACACGGGCTCGTGCTGATTCCGTTCTGCGGAGAGCACGACCAGCACTCTATTTTAAGAGTGTCATTCGACGGGGTAGACGACAACGGGCGTCCGGTCGAAATCAAGTGCCCAGGCGACAACGTGTGGAACTCCGTCCAGGAGTCCGGCGAGCAATCGCCCGAGTTCCAGCGGTACTACATCCAGGTCCAGCACCAGATTCTGGTTGCCGGCTCGGAAACGGCGCTGCTGGTGTTCTTCCGGCGGGACGCCAAGGGCGACGGCGAAATGATGGAGTTCACCATCCAGAAGGATGAAGAACTCCACCAGCAGATCATCACCGAATCCCTGGTCTTCTGGGAGATGGTCGTGAACCAGAAGGAGCCGGAGAAGGACCCACTGCTCGACATCTTCGTGCCTACCGGCGCGGAACGTGGCGAGTGGATGACCCTGGCGGGCGAAAGAAAGCGTGTGAACGCCTTTCTGTCCGCAGCCGAAGCACAGGTAAAGACCCTGGCAGCCCAGCAGAAGGGCATCGACGACAAGCTGGAGCTGCTGATGGGGGAATTCCTCCGTGCCGAGTGCGATGGCGTTGCGTTCACCCGGTATCAGCAGCAGGGGAACGTGGATTGGAAGGCGTTGATCGCCGACCTGGTGCCGACCCTGGATCTGGACGACGCCCTGCTCGAAAAATATCGGGGCAAATCCTCCTCCCGCAGGAGGGTGACGCAAACCGATACGGAGGATGCCGAAAAGAAGGCATCCGCCAAACGCAAGGGCAAAGCCGCGAAAGGCGCCGAAACGCCGCCGGCGGAAGCCGTGCCGACAGAACCGGCTTCCAAGTACGCATGGTAAGGAGATACACCATGGCAACCGCCGAAAAAAGAAAGGTCCGCGTCGGGCTGTCCAGCCTGGATAGCCCCATGACGATCGCTCAGGCGAAGCGTTACGGCGACAAAAACATGCCGCAAGACTTGCGGCGGGCCGGGTTCGGGACCACGATTTTCGTGTCTGACCCGGAAATAAACGGGGCTGTCTTTTTCCGCGTGAACTACGGGAAGTAAGCTCGGTTTTCCAAACCCTCCAACCCAACCGGGGCCACTCCAGCTCCGGCTGGGGTGGTACCTCGATACAATGCGGCTGGAAGGGCCGAAATTTGCCTATTCATGCCCATATAGGGATAATCAAGGAGGTGCAACAATACATGAAAAAATTATTCTGGCTTGGGTCATCCAAGAAAGACCTGAAAGCAATGCCAAACGATGTTCAGGACACATTTGGCTATGCGCTGCATCAAGCGCAAGCTGGCCAAAAGCACGAGCGGTCCAAACCATTAAAGGGTTTCGGCTCGGCGGGCGTTCTTGAAGTAGTCGAAGGCGCGGACAGCGGCACGTTTCGTGCCGTCTATACTGTCAAATTCGCCGATGCAGTTTATGTCCTTCATTGCTTTCAGAAAAAATCAACGCACGGCATCGCAACGCCAAGGCCGGACACGGAGACAATCAACACGCGGCTCATGGCGGCAGAGGCCCATGCTAAAAGGGGTGAAAAATGATCGACATTGAAATTGAGGAGAGCAGCGGCAACGTCTACGCAGATTTAGGCATGGTCGGCGCCGACGAAATGCTGATCAAGGCACGGCTCGCGACCAAGATCGGCGAAATCATCACTAGCCGGAAATGGAGCCAGCAGCAAGCGGCCGAAATCCTTGGCATCACTCAACCAAAACTGTCCAAAATGCTGCGCGGACAGTTTCGTGGGATCAGCGAAGTAAAAATGCTCAATTGCCTTGCCCGGCTTGGACGGGATGTGCAGATTGTCGTAGGCCCTGATCGACATACGGCTTCGGACGGACATGTCGATGTTGTGTTTGCTGCGTAACAGCGCGCACAAAGAAGCGCCCCATGAATGAGTTCATTGAGGGCTTCGTAAGGGCGAATGTGGCTACGGGCAAAAAGACAGGGGTTCACTTTGGACGTGTACTGTGCCGACTTTCAGGCAGTTTCGATATCCAAACGAGCGCGGGGCGTGTCTCCGGCATTTCCCATAAGCACTGCGTTCAAATACAGAGGAAAGACGGGTATGCCTATTCCTGAAGATCGCCTCTTTCCCTCCCCATGCCTAAAGGCAGGGGCTTCTCAGAGGCGCTGGTGAAAGGAGCCAAAGAAACACCAAGAGGCTTCTTCGCTCCGTTGATCGCAATCTGGCGTTTGCTGATTGCCGCAACAGAGGCGCAGATAGCCAAGACAGCGACAGAAAAAGCCAAGCGCGCCTAAACAGGCGTCCTCGGCACCCAACCAGCCCTAGTGATCCTCGCGGGTCACTGGGTTTTTTTGTGTCTAAAAAAAACGTCCATTGGGCGCCCCCACGGGCGCTCAGGGGCCTTTCCCGAAAGCTCCCGCGAGTTTTCCGTAAAGGTTTTTCAGCCGCAAGGCACTGGACCTGGCCAGCTAACCCAGACAAACCGCCGAAAGGCACCAAACACTCCCCCGAACGGGTATCGCTTTACGCGCCTCCCGTTCGGGGGTGGCGCGTTCGTGGAGAACTCCATGGACCAGAACCAATATTACCCAACTCCCGAAGCCCTGGCCCGCCGGGCCTGGGCAAAATTCCAGAACAAGAAATTTGGAAGGATTCTGGAACCATCCGCCGGCAAGGGAGACCTTGCCAAGCTTCGCCCCCATCACACGGGGACGAACTGGCACACGAACTCACCACCGGTCGATTGTATTGAGGTCAATCTGGAGCACCACGCCAACCTCCGCAAGGAGGGCTTCAGCGTGGTCGGCATCGACTTCCTCAAGTACGAGGGGGCGGGCGCGATCTACTCGCACGTCGTCATGAATCCCCCGTTCGCTCAGGGCGCGCAACACGTCCTGAAGGCGTGGGACCTTCTGTACGATGGCGAGATTGTCGCCATTCTGAACGCGGAGACGGTTCGCAATCCGTTCTCCAAGGAACGCGCCATGCTGGGCAATCTGATTCAGAAGTACGGATCAGTGGAATACATCGAAGGCGCGTTCTCCGACGCGGAGCGCGAAACCGATGTGGAGGTGGCCCTGGTCCATCTCTGCAAGAAAGCCCGCTTCGGCGAAGAGCTGACGGGCTCGATCATGGATGGCTTGCAGGAGGACATAGCCACGAGGGCATCCCTTGCGGGGGATTTCGCCGAGATGAACAGCCTGGCCTTGCCTGGCGAGTTCGTCAGAAACGCAGTGCTGGCCTTCAGCGCCGCCGTCAAGGCAGCAAGGGAGTCGGTCACGGCGCAGGCCCGTGAAAACCATTACGCCGGCCTCCTGGGGCACACCCTGGAGCAGCGCAATGGAAGCGGCGGCGAAACCTTGCCCTCGTCTCTGGATTGGGTGCGGGAGGAACTGCACAAACGCTATGAGACCCTGAAGGACCGGGCATGGGCTGGCATTCTGCGCTCGACCCAGGTCGCCGACAGGCTCTCGTCTTCGGCCCAGCGGCGGCTGGAATCGGATTTCCAAACGATCAAGAGCCTGGAGTTCACGACTGCCAACGTTTACGGCTTTCTGCAAGGGCTGTCGGCCAACCAGTCGGATATCCAGATCGGCATGCTGTGTGACGTATTCGATCTGATCACCCGGTACTACACCGATAACACGGTGTATTACAAGGGATGGAAATCGAACGACAAGCACAGAACATGCGGCATCCGGGTCAAAACCTCAAGGTTTGTGATTCCGGGCTACAAGAGTGACAGCTGGAGTTCCTCTTTAAACTGGAATGGCATGCAGATGCTGGCGGACTTCGACAAGGCGTTTGCCCTGCTGGACGGCAAGGTGGAGCCGACGATCAGTCTGGCGTCGCTGTTTTACAGCGAATTCGACGCACTGAAAGGCGGTGCGCGCTTGTCGTCATCGTACTTCGATGTGCGCTACTACCCAGGGGCGGGGACGCTGCATTTCTTCGCCCGAAACAAGGACCTGATCGCCCGGCTGAACCTGCTGGTCGGACGGCATCGGCAATGGCTGCCTCCCCAAGGCGCTCGCGTAAGCGATGCCTTCTGGTTGCAGTACGAAAAGGCCGAGAAGTTCGACAGGGAGCTGCGTGACAAGATCAGCTCAAGTTGTCGCCAGGGATGGGATAACCCGATGGCCAAACTGGCCTGTGCCCGCTACGACACGAGCATTGATAAGGAGGTTGCCGAGCGGAAAATGAACGAGGCGCTGGATGCCGTACTGGCCAAGCATGACATCGATCCGAACGCGCTGCTGGAGGCGCCGCAGGAAGCGTTCAAACTCCTGGCCTGCGCCTAAACACAAACCTTCGCTCGCTGTCCGCCAAGGAGAGCGAGTCGAGGGCGGATAGTCCCCTCCAAACACGAACCTTGCCTCGTCCCGAAAGGGGCGGGGCCGGTTCTTTTCTCGAATAACCGGCCAAAACCGGGTTATTCCACGCTCCGCTTCGGATTTATCCCTATAGACTTTTCGCAGAGATCTCCGAACAGCTTGCGACAGCCGGCTGCTCAGAGATTTCCACGATTTCTCGCCGCAAGGCACTGGACCTGGCCAGCCAACCCAGACAAACCGCCGAAAGGCATTGCCCATCGGGAAGCACTCCCTGATGGGGATTGGTGTTTCCATTTTTCAAGAGGAAGCGCCATGGAACTCTGGAAGATCCATAAATTTTGCGAATCCGCCTCCCTGGCGGAGCTGCTCCGCAAGGAATTGCAGCTAGAGAAGGCGGTAGAGCTGCGCCGGGTATCCGACACCAACGCCAAGATTATCTTGGCCCTGGTAAAGGAGTATATCGAGGTCAAGCGACTATTCGATTAGTCCCAGCCAGGCAGCCCCGAGAGGATCTGGTCTAGGACCGGATCATCGCCCCTCATCCTGACCGCCAATTCGTTCATTTCTCGTTCAAACGCGGCGTCAATCGCCGCCTCGAACTGGGCCTTTGTGCGAATCTGGTCAATCCGGAAACCGGATCTTGCGAATCGCTCGCGGAAGCGCGCCTCACCGGACTTAGTGATGCGTATCCGTCCGGTTGCAGGGTCTTCAACAAAGAGCTGACGCACATTCATAGCGCCGGCTCCGCCCGTCATCAATCTCATACCGTCCTCCTGTGCTTCCCATCAGGGTAAACCGGGCAGGACAAAACGCAACAACACTTAACTACCGGTGAGGCGATTTCCGGACTCGGTCTCGCCGATGAGATCAAGGATTGTTCTTTCCCCAGAACGCCCCCTGGAGATTGGCCCGGGATTGCCGTGCAAGCGGCAATACGCCTCCCAGTCCTTGTCAGTGATCTCGTCTTCGCTGACCTCGACCGGAAAAAGGTCGAGGTAAAGCCGGTTGACCGCCATGTAGATAACCTGCCCCTCAGTGAGGCGCATGTGTTCTGCAATGGCGGCAGTCATTTCTTCTTGGGGACGCATCGGTGGTTTCCTCTGTCTGATATTCCTCAAGGGTAAGTCAGGTCCAGGAAAACGCAACACCCCGGAATGATCTGAATTACCACCCCGAGCACAGCTCGAAACCGTCCTCCTGCGCTTCCCATCAGGGTAAACCGGGCAGGACAAAACGCAACAACACTTTTCCCCAACCGGGGCGCACAGCCCCCTGCAGGGAGTCGTGCGCCCATAGCCCGAAGGAGGGCACATGAGCAACAAAACGTTATTTGAGGCATTTGGTGTGCAGTCGCCAAATGCCGATACTACGAAAATCCCCGTCTCTGCCGCGTGCAAGACGGGGTCCGGAACGAACTGGAAGGAGATCCCCTTCCAGTTTGAATTCGGCGCTCTGCGCCGGATTCTTCGAAACCTGGATCAGCAACACCCTATCTGGGCGCACGGCCCTTCCGGGTGTGGGAAAACCGAGCTGTTCATTCAGATCGGAGTTCGGCTGAACCGCCCGGTTCACGTCATCTCCTTCGGCGAAGAGTCTTCGCTGCGGGAGCTGTTGGGGACGATGAAAATCGCCTCCAGTACCGCCGAGGTTGCTGGCGGTGACGAAAAGGGCCTGGCCTCCGTCGCCAAGGCTCTCTGGACCCTGGCCAGGCGTGGCCTGGGCCTGGAAACCCATTTCCAGTACGGACAGCTCCCGCTGGCCATGCAGGACGAGGGCGCCATCATCGTCCTGGACGAGTTCAATATGGCTCCTCCGGGGATCGCCGCGCAGTTGAACCGCTTCCTGGAGACAGGGAGCGTCACCATCCCGGAAACGGGAGAGGTGATCCACCGCGCCAGGGACGTGGCCATCGTCGTCACCGCCAACACGGAGGGCGGGATTGACGACTCAGGGATCTACGCCGGATCTCAGGCGCAGAACGGGGCGACACGCTCCCGGTTTGCCTTCATCCGGATCGGGTACCTGGCGGAGGACCTGGAGAGGGCCGCCCTGACCACCCGCATCCAAGACCTCGATAAGGTCATGGTGGCGGGAGACAAGCCGTTCTCCGCGCTTGCAGTGGAAACAGCGACCGCCTGCCGGGCCTTGGTAAACGCGGGCGCGACCAGCCTGCCGTTCACCTTCCGTAACCTAGTCAATTTCGCCGGCTCCGTGAAGGAGCTGAAGGACTTGGGCGACGGGTTTCGGGACGCCTACTTCGACGGGCTCTCGCCTGTCGAGCAGGTGCCGGTGAACGAGGTCTTTCACAAGATCTTCGGCATCAAACTTTGATGGGGTAGCAACCACCCGTCCCGCGCCTTCATGGCGCGGGACGGTGAGGAGGGAACATGAACACCACGAAAAACCCTGTGGCGAAGTTCGCGGGGCGGGTTAACAAGAGCGCCGTGTTCCGCGACCGGACGAAGTATGTCCGGCGCGAGAAACACGGAAGGGGGCGTAATGGGCGCGGGTAAGAGCGTCTACCTGGAGTATTACGACTCCGCAAGGAACGCGGACAAGTTTTACCAGGCGACACTGAAGGACAGCAGTGTCTGCTACCAATGGGGCCGGTGTGGCACAAAAGGACAGGCCAAGGTCGAGACCCACTCCTCGGAGCGGGCGGCGAGCCAAGCGCTTGATGAGAAGGTAAGCGAGAAAGCCCGTAAGGGTTATTCGCGTACCGGCGGTAGTGTCCCGCTGCCACAAGAGTTTTCCCAAGCGGCATCACCGCCGCCCAAGAAGGAGCCGGAAACCAATCCGGATCAGGATTCGGAGCCAGCCTCGTACTTCCTTAACTGGAAGGCGGCGAGGCCAATCGACGCGGCGGCCTTGGAAGAGTCCGCCGAACTAACCCGGCGGATCATTGATCACTGCCAGCACTTGCTGCCGCAGCGGTTCTTGCTCCAGTCGGGCGAGGACTATCGACAAGTCCTCTTTTTCGAGGACGGCGAGCAAGTTGCCGCCTTCGGCTATCCGCCGATGGCGTTTCTTGACGCGCTGACCACGCGGGAGAGAAAGGCCGTCCTGGAGCTTGGCACGTCACGGGACGGCTGGCTCTCGAACCATGGCACGGGCCAAGGGATCATCAGCACCGGGAAAAAGATGTTCGATTTCCCTGTTCGGTTGTTTCTCTCAATCCTGGCCGGCAGCCATGGGTTGGAGGTTTCCTGCTCCGATGGGCTGGAGTACGGCACGGGGCTGGCAGTAACGCCAACCATGGAGGACTTTGAGTGGTATCCCTTATGGACGGAACTCAAGCCACTTGTGGAGGCGCACTGGTTCGTCCAGGGCTCAACCAAGGTGCTGTACAGTGCTCCGCCAACTGAAGGGGAGCGAACGTATGCTTGGTAATCCTCACTGGAATTCGGGCAAGAAAGCGGAACACCGCGAACGGACCTAGTCCGCGACGAAGCGGAGGAGGAGGCGGCGAATTCCAATTCCGATCCGGAACCGCCGCCCGCCGAGCCGGAGCCCGAGCCCAGCACGGGCGAGTAAAAAAACACAGTGACGGCCTCTCGGGGCATCACCACCAAACCCCGCCGTCCCGGGAGACCAAGCGCCTCCCGGACGGGGGAGGTGCGCATGGAGAAAACCATGACCGACACGATGATTTTAGTTCAGGGCGGCTCGTTTCTGATGGGCAGCCCAGAGGGCGAAAAGGGACGTTTCGCTGACGAGCGGCAGCACCTGGTACAGGTCGAGGATTTTTGCCTCGGCAA
>MGZB01000007.1 GCA_001801995.1 Gammaproteobacteria bacterium RIFOXYD12_FULL_61_37
AGAGGCTTCTTCAAAGTGGCATTGCCTCGCTCATCAACCCCATGTACCTGAAACTGGATCTTTGCCAGATCAATACCTATCGTCGTAATCTTCATCTCGGTCGCCTCTCTTCAGTCAGTGGGAATCTCTATTCGCCACACTTTGGCACTCAGATGCCGGTTTGGGGAGGGGCGACCATCCCATTACCGTAATCCTCCGGGGGAGGGGGGGATGAAATCTGGCAAAGTAGAATTACTTCCCCGCCTCCAGCTCGATAAAGGCGTCCACCCGTAGCCCCACCGGCAGATCGCTGCCGGGATCGAGGTCGATGAGGACCTCCATCACCCGGGTGTCCACGCGCTCGCCGGGCTTTTCGTCCTGTACCTTCTTGCGCCCCATCAAGCTGCCGAGGCGGGAGACGCGCCCGGTGAAGCGCCGCTCGCCCCAGGCCTCGGCACGGCACCAGGCCGGGCGGCCCAGGGCGATGAGGCCGAGGTCGGCCTCGTCCACCTCGGCGCGCACGCGCAGCACCGAGGTATCGCCCACCGAGAGGATCGGGGTGTCGCCCAGCTCGGTGACCTGTTCGCCAGCGCGGCGGAAGCGGTGCAGGACCAGCCCCTGGAGCGGGCTGCGGATGAGGGATTTTTCGTAGATGGCGCGGGTCTCAGCCGCCCGCGCCTGGGCCACGGCCAGCTCGGCCTCGGCCTGGGCGCGCTCGTCCTCCCGTGGCGGGGCCTCGACCAAATCCCGGTGACGCCGGGCGCGCTCCAGACGGGCGCGGGCGGCCCGCGCCTCGCTGTTCGCCGCGTCCAGGGACTGGTGGCTGACCAGCTTCTGCTCGGCCAGGCCCTGCTGGCGCGCCGCCTCGCGGTCCGAGAGTCCCGCCAGGGCCTCGGCCTCGGTCACCGCCGCCGCAGCCTCGCGCCGTTCCTCGGGGCGCGTCCCGTTGAGCACCCGTTCCAAGGCGGCCTGAGCGACGCGCACCCCAGCCTCGGCGGCCTGGAGCCGGGCGAGGTGGTCGGCATTTTCCAGCCGCGCCACCACCTGGCCGCGCTCCACCCGATCGCCCTCGTCCACCAGGACCTCGGCCAGCCGCCCGGTCATGGCTGCGGCCACCCGTACTTCCTCGCTCAGGGGCTCGACCCGCCCGAGGGCGGCGACCACCCGGCGCGGGATCGGCGCCGGGGCCTGACCCGCATCGGTGCCCCCTCCCCCATCCAGCCAACCCACCGCCAAGAGGGCGACGGCCAAGCCCGTTGCCCCCGCCAGCCACAGGTGCTTGTTCATCCGAAACTTCTCAATTCATCTCGCGCAACGCGCGAGAAAAAGGCTATTAGATTCATGCGGCGATCCTCCCGTCTTGGATGCGAACGATACGATCGGCGAGCCCCGCCACCCGTGGGTCATGGGTGACCACGACCACCGCCCGGCCGGCCTGGGCCAGCTCGTGCAGCAGCTCCACCACGCCCAGGCCGTTGGCGGTATCGAGGGCTGCGGTGGGCTCGTCGGCGAGGATGATACCCGGTTCGCCGGCCAGGGCGCGGGCCACGGCGACGCGCTGCTTTTCGCCACCGGAGAGCTGGCGGGGGTAGCTATTGAGGCGCGCCCCCAGCCCTACCCGGTGCAGCAGGTCCGCCCCTTCGTCCAGGTCGCGGCCCTTGAGGTCGAGGGCGAGCTGGACGTTCTCCAGGGCGGTGAGGGCGGGGAAGAGGTTGTAGCCCTGGAAGATGAAACCCATCCGCGAGAGCCGGAGCGCCCCCAAGACGGCAGGGGCCAGCCCCGCCACCGGGGCGCCGTCCACCCGCACCTCGCCCGCGCTGGGCCTGAGCAGACAGCCCAGAATCATCAGCAGGGTGGTCTTGCCGCTGCCCGAGGGGCCGACCAGGGCGAGCATCTCGCCACGCCGGACGGCCAGGTCTACCCCGTCGAGGGCGCGCACCGCCGCCTCGCCGGTACCGTAGACCATGCCCGCGCCTTCGACCTCGACCATCGGGACATCCATGGGCATCACCGCTGAAAGACCATGGCCGGGTCGATGGTCATCGCCTTGCGGATGGAGACCAGCGAGGCCCCCACGCACATCGCCAGGGTCACCCCGAACAGGGAACCCGCCAGGGGCAGGGGGACCAGGATCACTGCGGCCCCGGCCTCACTGCCCTTGGCCACCAGGAGCGAGACGGCGATCCCCAAGACATGGCCGAGCACCGCGCTGATCACCGCCTGGCCCAGGATGACCTTATAGATGAAGGCGGAGGGGGCGCCCATGGCGCGCAGGGTGCCGAACTCCGCCAGGTGGTCCACGGTGGTGGCGTAGAGGACCTGGGCGACGATCACCGCGCCGACCAGCAGCCCGAGCACCGCCGAGACCAGCACCGAGGCCCCGGCCCCGGTGGTGAACATCCAGTAGTCGCGGGTCATGGCCGCAAATTCCTCGCTGGCGTAGACATCGCAGCGCGGCAGGATGGCGCGCAGGCTGTCGCGCACCGCGGTCACATCGGCCCCGGCGGCGACCTTGGCGATCACGTAGTTGCTGCGGTCCTCGTTGAAGCCGGTGAGGTCGAAGGCGGTGCGCAGGGAGGTGAAGACCCAGGGCGAGGTGGTGAAGGAGCGGATGCCCTGGGTCATGGCCACAATGCGCGCGCGGTGGCCGTTGATCTCCACCGTCGCTTCCTTCCCCTCGCCGGCCCCCGGCACGCCGAGCTTGTCGGCGAAGAGGGTATCGATGGCCACGGTGGCCGGGCGGCGCAGCTCGGCGGCATCGCCGGCCACCAGGCCCCAGGGCCCGGCCAGCCCGCTGTTGAGGTCGAAACCCACCACGATGACGCTCTCGTCGCCCCCGCCGGGCTTCTTCCAGGGGACGAACTGGACGATCAGGGGTTCGGCCCGCTCTACACCGGGCACCGAGCGGACAAGGTAGAGTTCACGCTCCTGGATCGGTAGGGTGATCTCGAAGTTGCGCGCCCCCTTGCCGAGGACCCAGAGGTCCGCGCCGGTGTGGCGGATGATGGTGGTGGTGCTGTCCTGGAAACCGAGGAACAGCCCCACCTGCATGGTGAAGAGGACCACGGCGAAGACGATCCCGGTGAGGGTGACGACGAAGCGCGAGCGGTCATGGGCCAGGTTGCGCCAGCCCAGGAGCCCGGCCATGCCCATACCCCAATGTCGCTTACCGGTCATCGCTCATCTCGCCTAGTGAAAAAAGTTAGAAAATACGGATGCTTAACGTGAAATCGAGATTTCAGGGCTCTATGTCAGCCTGTTTTTGGACAGGATTGTTCGGCCCCATGACCATTGGGTCAGTCTACCCATAGGAATCTCGAAATACCCCGTATTCTGTTGGTAAAGTTATGCGGGAATTTTTCCGCCCCCCTGTAACTATCTGAATTCTATTTGGACGTGTTTTTCATGAGTTTAGCCACAGCAAGGCATTGTTATATATGAATAAAGTCTGTGTTTTGTTTGTTTGCATGGGCAATATCTGCCGTTCCCCCACCGCTCACGGGGTGTTTCGCCATTTGGTAGGGCAGGAGGGGCTGGCCGATCGGATCGAGATCGATTCCGCCGGGACACACGGCTATCACGCGGGTGCCCCGCCTGATTCCCGTTCCCAGGCGACGGCGCTGAAGCGGGGCTTTGATCTCAGCGATCTGCGGGCTCGCAAGGTAGTTGCCGCCGACTTCAGCCGATTCGACTATATTTTGGCTATGGACAGCGCCAATTATCAGGGACTGCGGGAGATTTGCCCGCCGGGCCATGAGCACCGGTTGCGGATGTTTCTGGACTTCGCGCCCCGGCTGGATATCGCTGAAGTGCCCGATCCCTATTACGGCGGGCAGCGGGGATTCGACGATGTCTTCGATATGGTGACGGAGGCCTCACAGGGTTTGTTGGACCATATCCGAGGTAAACACTGATCTTCCAAACCCTCAAAACGGAACTGACCCATTACCGGCGTTACCAAAACCGAGCGGAGGCCAACTGAGAAAACCACCGCTCCCAGCCACCAGGAGCAGAACCATGAACAGCATCATTCCCCTCATCGGCCGCCTGGCCCGTTATGCGGGCGTCCTCGCCCTGGCCGGGGCCGTCGGCCTTTGGGCTCCGGCCGCTACAGCCGCACCGTCCGGGGAAGGTAGCGCCCTCAAAAACGTGGCCGCCGGCCAAAAGCTCATCCGCATTCGCGATGCCGGCGACGGCGCGCCTGGCGAAGAAGGCCTGCAAATCGATATCCGCACCGCCCGCTCCACCTACCGCCAGGGCCAGGCCATCCGCTTCCAGGTACGCGGCAACCACGACTTTTTCCTTTATCTGATCAATATCGACCCCCGTAGCGGACGGGCCGTCGCCATCCTCCCCAACCGCCTCCAGACCGGCGACAGCATCAAATACCCCGGCGATGGCCAGTGGTACAGCGTGCCCAATGAACGCCTCGAATTCTACGGCGACCGCCCTGGACTGGAACGCATCATCATGATCGCCTCCGAGCGCTATCTCGAAGTCGATAGCCTGCTGCGTAAATCCCGCAGCAAGGCCGCAGGCGACTTCTACGCCATGGAAGCCCCCCTCGACGCCCTCGACGAGGCTATCGGCGCCAGCTATGGCGAAAAGACCATCCGCATCCGCGACAGCGGCGACCGGGGCAGCCAAGGCCAGGGTGGCAACCGCCTCCCCCGTGGTCTGGTGATCAAGGAATGGAACCTGCGGATTCGTTGAGCCGGCCGCTTGCGGGACCGGGTTGCCACCCAACCGGTTCCTTGAATGGGTTAGAGAAAACGACCCAGGAGAAACGCACAATGACCAGATCCTTTTCCTGCCGCGCCGGCTGGCTGACCGGGTTATTGCTCTTTGCCGTCTCGCTCGATGGCGCCGCCGCCGACCGGGCGCTGCTGATCGGGGTGGGGGAGTACGCCAATCCCGCCCTCAATCTGAGCGGCATCGATCTCGACCTGGAGCAGATGGATGCCCTGGCGGAGAAGCTGGGCTTCAAGGAACGCAAGCGGCTGCGCAACGCTGAGGCGACGACGGCCAACGTGGAGCGCCAGATCGAGCAGTGGCTGATCCAGGGGACCGGGCCGGGCGATCGCGCCCTGATTTACTTCAGCGGCCATGGCAGCCGCATCCCGGATGAAAACGGCGACGAAACCGAGGACCAGGCCGACGAGGTGCTGGTAATGCACGAGGCCAAGACGGACGGCGGAAAGCTGACCGGGGTGCTGGTCGATGACCGTATCCATGAACTGCTCCGGCGCATCCCGGCGGGGGAGACGCTGGTGCTGATCGATGCCTGCAACAGCGGCACCGCCACCAAGCGCATCCGCCTGCGCAGCAGCAGAAGCGGTGTTTCCGAAGGGGAGTCCAAGTTCCTGTTCTATGCGGGGATGCCAGAGACAGGCGGCCGGGAGGTCGTTCTGGCCGAGAAGGGGGCCGGGAAGACGGGCGAGACGGAACGCTTCGTCGGCCTTTCCGCTGCCGCCGACAACGAATCGGCCCTGGCCAGCCCGCGCGGCAGCCTATTTACCCGCGCCATAGCTCAAGCGCTGGACGAAGGGGCCAAGGAGATCGCCCTCAAGGAGCGGGAGCTGAAGCGCATCGAGGCGAGACCAGCCCCAGGCAATACCCAGAACGGCGGCTCCGGCCTGACCCTGGAAAAGGTACATGCCCGCGCCACGGAACTGGTCGCCCAATTCGTGGCCCAGGACCCCAGGTTACAGGACGCGAAGGTGCATCACCCCCAGCTCAACGGCAACCTGGAGCTGGCGCGCAAGCCTTTGCGGGTGCGGGTGGCGACCCAGGGAGGCGGCACGGAGTGGGGCCGCCTGCGCCAGTTTGCCCAGTCAGCTGGGGGGCAGTTAAAGGCGCGCGCCCAGTCCGCCAGGCTGGAGGAAGGCGACCTGCTGCAACTGGAGATCGAGATCCCGGACAAGAAGGGCTATCTGAATATTCTCATGGTGGACGCGGAGGACCGGGTCAGCGTGCTGTTTCCCAACAAGATCGACCAGCAGAATCAGGTGACCGCCGGGACCCTGCAACTGCCCGGCCCGCGCCGCTTCGACTGGACGATCCGTCAGCCCTTCGGCCCAGCCCTGGTCCTGGCCTTCTTCACCCGCCGGCCGCTGAATCTGTACGACGCCAGCAACGGCGAACGCGATGACGCCGGCAAGCTGCTGGAGTCCTTCCCGCCGATCGACTCGGCCACCACACGCAGCGTGGCGGCCGATCCTTCGCTCTATGCCGCCGTGCTGGAAGTGAGCACTTGCGAGGAGTTGCGGCAATGCAAGTAATGCCTGGTAACGAGATCTTTTCTGCCCACCCTGGAGTGATACCGACATGAATATCAAATCCATCTCGATTGGCGCCATTGCCCTGGGCCTACTGCTGTCCGGCTGTTTCCAGGAACCCCAATACGTTCATGTGGGGCCTAACTGGGAACGGTTGCACAACATGACCGAAGGGGAGAACAGCTTCAAAGTTCGGTTGATTTCGGCCCCGGCAAAAGTGGAGCTGGGCAAGCCCATGCGCTTTACGCTGCAAAGCGCACAGGCGGGCCAGCTCTGGGTCGTCCAGGTTGATCCCTCCGACGAGCTGAGCCTGCTGTTCCCTAACCCATTGCAGCGCGACAACCGGATCAAGGCCGATATCCCCGTCTCCATCCCGCCCGCCGATGGGGGCTGGTCGCTGGAGGCGGCGGAACCGGCCGGCCCCAGCGCCATCGCCTTTTTTGTGACCCCCGATGGGGTATCGCTGGAGGAGGCCCTGGGCGGCGGCGACAACAGTAAGCGAATGGAAAAGGCCATTGCCGTCGTGGGCCAGGCGAGGGCCTGGGGGCTGGCGAAGACCGTGGTCGAGGTAACGGAGCCGGCCGAGTCAATGAAGGGTTATCCTTGATGTCCTTTGCGGTGAAAGAAATGCTCCTGGCCGTCCTGCTGCTGTGGGGTCTGATGGCCCCCGCCCAGGCCGGGCGCCACGCCTTGCTGATCGGGATCAGCGACTACGGGGACCCGGCGATCAGGGACCTCGAAGGCCCCCGGCATGATGTCGAGGCGCTACGCAAGGTCCTGATCGGCGGCTGGGGGGCATCCCCCGGCAATGTCCGCGTCCTGCTGGACCGGGGAGCCACGCGGGGGGCCATCCTGGGCGAGATTGAGCAGCTTGCCGGGCGCGTCACTGCCGGCGACCAGGTGCTGATCTACTTCAGCGGCCACGGCACCAGCCGCTACGACAGCACCAGCGGGCTCCCCATCCCCCACGGCAGCGGCGCCTACATCCCCTGGGACGGAATCATCGAGGGAACCCAGGGACAGATCATGGCGAACCTGTTGATCGGCAACCGCGACCTGCGCCCCCGCCTCGACCAGTTGGACCGCACCGGGGCCGAGGTGCTGGTGGTGGCGGATAGCTGCTTCTCAGGCAACGCGGTCCGGTCCGCGAACCTTTCGCCGACACGGGACTTTCCTTCCCGCCAGCAGGTCCTGACCATCACCAGCGACCCCGCCCTGTCCGGCAAGGTTGGGGAGGACGTGCGCCCGCCGCCGCCGCCCTATCCCTACCGCAACATCAGTTATCTTTCCGCCGCCAGCGACCTGGAGCTGGCCATGGACATCGCCGCATCGCTGCTGCGCCAGGCCCCCACGCTGGATAGCCAGCCCCACGGGGCCTTCACCGACGCCCTATTGCGGGTGCTGGGCGGTGAACGCCCCGCCGATGCCGATGGCGACGGCAAGCTCTCCCACGCCGAGCTGCGCCTGGCGACCCAGGCCCTGCTGGCGGAACGGGGATTCCAGCACAGCCCGCAACTCCTGCCCCCGGCCGAGTCGGACCCGCGCGGACAACGCGACCGCGCCCTGTTCGCCACTCGCCCGGCCGCCGCCGTGCCGGGGAACGGCAAGGCCCCGCCGCTGCGCGTGGCCCTGGGGAAGGGAACCACCGCGCTGGAGCCGCTGGTGCGCCAGGAATCCGGCATGCAGCTCGTCACCGGAGGGACCGGCGATGTACAAGTCGCGGAAGAGGACGGGCAATGGCTGCTGCTGGCCGGCGCCGGCGACCCCATCAGCCGCATCCCCGCCGGTGACGCCGGGCGAGCCCTGTACCTGCTGCGCCTGCACCAATGGGTCCAGGCCCTGATGTGGCGCCAGGGAAACGCCAACCCTTTCGGACTGAAGCTGGACCTGGTGCCCGGCGAGCGCGGCGGCAACTTCCGCTATGGCGAATCCCTTTCTGTGAGGATGACCGCCGCCCGGCCGGTGTGGCTGGTGCTGCTGGATATCGACAGCAACGGCGGCATCCTGCCCCTCTACCCCAACAAGCAGGCGGAGATGAATTCCCTGGCGGCCGACAGGGAGATTGCCATCCACAACTGCGCCCGTGAGCCCGAAGGGACCGATTACCTGATTGCCCTGGCCTTCACCGGCCATCCGCCTTTATTGGAGCAATTGCTGGGCAAGGAGAAGCTGGCCTTCGACGATCCGGCGCTAACCGCCTGGCGGACCCTGTTCGCGGACGGCAAAGACGGCACAGCCGCCGCCGTCACCCAGATTCGAGTCATCAAGGGAGAAGGCAAATGTCCCCCATAAAACTACTGCTGTTGCTGTTTTGTATCGGCGGCACAACCTGGGCGCTCGCCGGGGATTGTGCCCGTGCCGCCCGGCTGGACGAGAAGGCACAGGCCCTCGCCGATCCGCAGGCCAAGGCCGCCTTGCTGGCCGAGGCCCTGGCCCTCTGCCCCGACGCCAACATCGGCTACCGTCTGGCCGTCGCCCGTCTGGAAGCGAACGATACCCAAGGCGCCCTCGCGGCCCTGGCCCAGGCGCGGGAGTCTCTGGACACCAGCAGGCCCGGCGCCAAACGGTTACTGGCCGCCATCGAGGGCCGGCGTTCTCAGGCCTATCTCCAGCAGGAGGACATCCCCCTGGCCCTGGCCCATATCGAAGCGGCCATCGACACCGAGGGCTCCGGCGAATTGAGCTGGCTCTGGCAGGTCCGCAAGGCGGTGGATCTCCACCCCCAGCGCCGACAACTGGCCCAGGGCGACATCAGCCGCTCCCTGGTTGCCAGCCGTTCCATCGGCGCCGTGCAGCGCATCGACCTTTACATCCTCTTCGACACCGATCAGGACCGCCCCAATGCCGAGGGCATGGCCCAGGCCCGCGAACTGGGCAAGGCTCTGGCGGGACAGACCGGTGCCATGGGCAAGGCCCTGATCATCGGCCACACCGACAGGCGCGGCGGCGACGCCTACAACGACGACCTCTCCCGCCGCCGGGCCGAACAGGTGACGGCCCTCATCGGCCAGTGGCACCCGGAACTCCAGGGCAAGCTCAAGGCCAAGGGTAAGGGCGAGACCCAGCCCCGCCATCCTGGCGACAGCGACGAAGACTACCGCCTCAACCGCCGGGTCGAAGTGCAGTTGATCCAGTGACTGTCCCGCCTCGCTCGCTAAAATCAGCCATGCATATGCCTGACGGCTGGGCTATTTTTGAGTTGAGGGGCTGGTGAAGATTCTGCGTAATAATTCCAATCATTCCCCCCTGAGGGGGCCTCAAACCAGCAAGGTGTAACGATGAAACCGCTAATCCAATTTCTGATGGCTGGAACACTGGCTTGCGCACCCGCTGGAGCGGTCTTTTGCGCTGAGGGCACCGATGCCCCCACGGCTGAAATCCATCGGGGCATCCTCATCGCGCAAGCGGGCAGCGTCGGAGGGACCATCGGCCGCGGCAGCAGGGACCTGAGCGGGGGGGCCGTCAAACCACGGGAAGAACCGAGGGCAAAACCGCCGCGTCCCAGAAGCGAGGGCGTCAGCCAAGCCCGGAAGCCGCCTTCCGGCGGGTCATGCTCCGGGGTTGCGGGGACATGGAGCAGTTGGGCCGCCGGGCTTTTCGGCAAGGGAGACACCCGCTTTTCCGCAGGTGGCGTCATGACCCATAGCAGTGGTTTCAAGGGCTGGTGGCGCTGCAATAACGGAGTGATCAGCGTCAAATGGAATCATGACCGGAATATTTACCAGCTCAGGAAGTCGCCCGACGGAAGGCAACTTGTCAATCCCGACGGCAGCCCAGGATTCAAACGCTGAATCTGGGCCTGACCGGCAGCCTCTGAGGGTCTCGCATGCGATGTGGCCGTTGCCGATTGTTCGCGTTATTTGTTGCCTTGGCAGTCCTTGCCGCTCCGGCCGCTGCTGAGAGGCGCATTGCGCTGGTCATAGGAAACGCGACCTACCTGCATCAATCGAAACTGCCCAATCCCGCGCGTGACGCCAAATCCGTCGCGGAGAAACTGGAGCAGCTTGGATTTTCCACGGTCTGGCTTGAACAGGATCTGAACCGCGACGAACTGCGCCGCAAGCTTATAGATTTCGGTGATGAAGCGGCCAGCGCCGACTGGGCATTGCTCTACTACGCGGGCCACGGCATCGAGATCGGCGGAACAAATTACCTGATCCCGGTCGATGCCGAACTCAAGCGCGACAAGCTTGTGCGCATAGAGGCGGTGCCCCTTTCCGAGGTGATGGAAGCCGTCGAAAGCGCGAAGCAACTGCGCCTGGTCATTCTCGATGCCTGCCGCAACAATCCCTTCATCCCCGGCATGATGCGTTCGGGTGATGTCTCCCGTGCGGCCGGACGCGGCTTGGCGCGTGTCGAGCCCAACAAGGGCACGCTGGTTGCCTATGCCGCCCGCGACGGACAACTGGCTGCGGACGGGTCCGGCGATAACAGCCCCTATGTGTCGGCGCTGTTGAAACACATGGGCACACCGGGGCTGGAGATCTCGCTCATGTTCCGGCGGGTACGGGATGCCGTGCTGGAAGAGACCGGCGGCGGCCAGGAGCCCTTCACTTACGGCTCGCTCCCCGGCGTCGAATATTATTTCAACCCCGGACAAGGAGAGGCGCCGGAACCGGCCGCCCATTCGGCAGCGCCGGACCGGGATGAAATTGTCTGGGCCGGTATCGTCAATTCCCAGGAACGCCAGGATTTTGCCTTCTACCTGCGCCAGTTTCCGGATGGCAAATATGCCGCCGAGGCCAAGGCCAGGCTCGATACCCTTCCCGATACCGCCCAGTCCGGCCCGGTGGCCGATCCGAAAGACGCCACCCTGGTTACCGATTCCACCCTCATCAAAGAAATGCAGGAACGTCTGTTCGAGCTCAACTACGAACCAGGCCAGGCCGATGGACGCCTGGGCTCCCTCACGGTACAGGCAGTCCGTGATCTTCAGACAGACATCAACCTCCCATCCGATGGGTTATTGACACTCGGCCTGGTCAAACGGCTGCGGGCGGCCGGCTCGCTGAAGCCCTGGGGCGCCATCCTTTACGCACCGGCAACCGGTGGCTGGGGCATGGCCTGGGGCGAAGAGACGAGGTCACAGGCGATAGCCGCCGCGCGGAAATCCTGCGGCGGTCTCTGCGACAAGGAGCTGACATTCTTCAAAGGCTGGTGCGGCGCCTTTGCCCACGCCCCGGACGGCTGGGCACTATCGTCGCGCGACGGCATAAAACAGGCGCAGGAACAGGCGCTCGCCCGCTGCCGGGCGCAGTCCTCCCGATGCAAACTCCACGCCTCGGTATGCGCCGACGGTTCCGACCAGTTCGTTTCTGCGGAATAACCCCCCGCTCCACGGCATCCTCAGATCCAACTATTGGCCAACCAATTCAATGACATCTATGTCCGACTCACAAAGCGGCTTGGGGAAGGTCATTAGGTAACGGGTCTTTCCAATACGGCGCAAGAGGGCCACCTCATTGCGGTGCTCGTTGCAACTGTCGTTCGGTCCCGGCTCATTGAGGACATACCCTGGGCTCTGCTCATCGGAGAAATACAAGGCGCCGAGATAGATCATCTCATCGGCATGCCAGGGATAGAGCTTGCCGCTGGTGCGTTGGGAGCCGGTGATCTTCTCGAACAGCAGTTGCTCGCCCTCTGCGCGGATGCGGCACTTGAACCAGTCATAGATCACCAAGGGGGGTGAACCACCGCCGGCCTTTAGGGTGCGGCAGCGATAGGTCCCCGCCAGGGCCTGGCTTTCCAGGGGCAGGCTCGGGCCTTCGGCCAACTCCTTGACCAGCTTCTTCTCGGCGGCTGTCAGGCCGGTCATCTGCGCCTTGGCCGTGGCCCAGGCCCCCTGCAATGATTCGATTCGGCGCCTATCGAATGCGGTACTCAAGCCGGCCCAGGCGCCCTCTTTTTGCGCCGGCTCTTGCTCTGCTGGAGGCGATGACGCCTGTTCCAGGCGGGCCAACTGCCCTTCGGCCGCCACCTTGAACCGCCCCTGGGGATATTGGCGCAAGTAGTCGCGGAAGCAGCCGGCTCTGCCGCAGCGTTCCATCGATTGCCAGACGGCCAGTTCCGCGTCCGGCGGCGGGGGTGGCTGGGTCTGGCCGTCGAAGGCGAACTGGCCGAGGATCACCCCTTCCTGCCAGGGGGTCTGCCTGCCGCCGGTGGCTTGATGGACCTGGCGCGCGGTCTCCTTGAAGACCTGCTCGACGCCGAGGCCGGGGCTGTCCATGGATGCCAGCAGCTTTTCGGTGAAGACGCCGTTGCGCCCCTCCCCGTCCACCGCCACCTGACCCGGCTCGGTGGCGTAGAGGATCAGGGTGCCGGTGGCTGGGCTGACTCGCGCCAGACCGCGCTGGCCGCTACGGAAACTACGGCTGTAAGGGTTGTTGCGGCAGGCGTCGAGCACCACCAGGTTGAGGTCGTTGCCGGCCCGCTTCATTCCATCCACTACCCGGCCCAGGCTCACCGCCTCGTAGCGCACCTCTTCCTCGGTCTGGATATCGGCATCCACCGGCGCCAGGTAGTTTTCACCGTCCACTTGCAAGCCGTGTCCGGCGAAGTAGAACAGGCCGACATCGCCCTGTCCCAGTTGGCGGGTGAATTCGCGCACGGCCTTTTCGATCTCTTTCTGGCCCGCGTTGGTGAGGGTGGTGACGCCGAAACCCTTGGCCTCCAGCTTGGCCGTCATGTCGGCAGCGTCGTTGACCGGGTTTTTCAAGGGCGCGCCGGCATAGGCACCGTTGCCGATCACCAGGGCCAGGCGCTGGCCGGCCCAGCAGGGGACCGACAGCAACAGGAATAAGGGCAAGAGCAGAATTTTTCTTTGCTGGCGCACGGCTGGTTTCCCCCGGTTTTTTTGCAACTGTAGCGAAGGGGCTTGAGGTGGTTCAAGCGTTGCGAAGCCTGCGTAAGAATAAGGTTTCGTTTCATGAAGTCTGTCCCAGGCGCTCGCGCAAGAACTCGATAAACCGCTGCGTCTTCGCCGGTAGCAGGCGCGTCTCGGTGATGGCGTAGACGGGAACGGGCGTGGCCTGCCACTGTGGCAATACTCGACGCAGCCGCCCGGCAGCCAGGTCATCGGCGGCGATTTCGTCGGCCAGCACAGCGATACCGAGGTCGAGCGTCGCCAGACGCTTGATCATGCCGACGCTGTTGAGCAGGAACCGCCCGCCGACTGCAACCTCCATCGTTTCGGCTTCACGGTGCAGCGTCCACATGTCGGACTTCGCCGCGCGGAAACGCAGACACTCATGCCGGGCCAGGTCAGTGGGTTGACGCGGTTCTCCGGAAAGTTCGAGATAACGCGGCGAGGCATAAAGGTAGCGGGGCAGGCGAGCGAGCTGACGCGCAACCAGGCATGAATCCTCCAGTTCTCCCATACGGACCGCCACGTCGAACGGTTCTGCCACCAGATCGACCACCCTCGGCGTAAGGTCAAAATCGAAGGTAATGCCGGGATAACGGCGGGCAAATTCGGCGATCAGCGGCGCCAGGAAGATATTGGCGAAATCTACCGACAAGGAGGCGCGCAACACGCCACTCGGCTGGGCCAGCATCTCGCCCAGTTGCTCGTGCGCAAGCCGCGCCTCATCGACGATGCGCTTGCAGCGCTCGAAATAAATCTGGCCGGCCTCGGTCAATTCGATCCTGCGCGTGGTCCGGTGGAGGAGGCGCAGCCCGATTGCTTTCTCCAGGCCGCTGATCCGGCGCGACAGCGTCGAGTTAGGGATGCCGATCGTCTCGGCCGCACGGCGAAAACTCATGACTTTGACGACCTCGACAAACAAGGCCATGTCGTTCAGTAACTCCACCTTGATTGCTCCGAGAATGGATCGATAAATTCCATTTTGCCGTATTTATCCCAAATTCGTATTAGTGGATGATCGCTCCATCGCTTTAACACCGAGGAGTACAGCATGAATGCGCTATTCACCCCTGTCCGCGTTGGCCGCCATACCCTGCCCAACCGCCTGATCATGGCGCCGATGACCCGTTCGCGCGCCGACGATGACGGCGTGCCGGGTGATCTGGTGGCCTCCTACTACGCCCAGCGCGCCGGCGCCGGGCTCATCATCAGCGAGGGGGTCTACCCCGCCGCAATGGGCAAGGGTTATGTACGCACGCCGGGTATCGAAACCGATGCTCAAGTGGCCGCCTGGGAGAAGGTGACCGAAGCCGTGCATGCCCGTGGCGGTCGCATTTTTATGCAGTTGATGCATTGCGGACGCATCTCGCACCCGACGCTGCTGCCGGCGGGAGCGCTCCCGTTGGCGCCGTCTGCCATCAAGCCGAGCGGCCAGACTTGGACGAACAGTGGCATGCAGGATTTTGTCACCCCCAGCGAAATGAGCGCGTCCGATATTACCCGCGTCGTAGAGGACTACCGCATGGCGACGCGCCGGGCCCTTGCGGCCGGTTTCGATGGGGTGGAGTTGCATGCCGCTTCGGGCTATTTGCCGGAGCAGTTTCTGTCGTCAGGCAGCAATCAGCGCCAGGACGACTACGGCGGCTCGGCCGCCAACCGCGCCCGCTTCGTGCTGGAAGTGTTGGCAGCCATGGTGGCGGAAGCCGGCGGCGACCGCGTCGGCATCAAGATTTCGCCGGAGATGGGTTTCAACGACATCGTCGATGCCGCACCGCAGGAAACCTACACCTATTTGGTCGAGCGGCTGCGCGAGTTCAGGCTTGCCTACCTGCACGTCGCCCTGTTTGGCACCGGCACCGACTACCACGCACTGCTTCGGCCGCGTTTCGACGGCGCCTACCTGATCGGCGGCGGTCTCGACCAAGCCGCCGCCGAGGCCCTGCTGACCGATGGCCGGGCCGACGCCACGGTGTTCGGCAGCGCCTTCCTCGCCAACCCGGACCTGCCCGAGCGGTTCCGCCAGGGTGCGGCGCTCAATATCCCGGACAAGGCGACCTTCTACACTCCTGGCGCGAAGGGCTACACCGACTACCCCGCCTTGAGCGCGACCGGGATTGCATAGGAGTACGGCTTCGCTATTTTCGCTAAAAAAACCCGGCAACCGCCTGGTTGCCGGGTTTTTTAGCGGTCCCCATACATCCTGATCAGTACCGCACAGCGGGCGTTTCTATCTTCAGTCCGTTGCCACGGGCATTGAGACCCAGGCTGGTCACTTTGCCGCTGCCCGGACGACAGGCGTAAAATGGCGAGACGCGCTAGAATCACCTAGTGAACTTTGAATGGAACTGCGATCATGAACACACAACTCTTACAGCAAGCAAGTGTGCTTGATGTTGACGAGCAGATCGAGTTGGTTGAAGCCATCTGGGATGGCATCGTTAGCCGCTGCGCTGCGCCATCTTTGACAGAAACACAGAAATTGGAACTTGACCGCCGTCTCGCAGACCATCTGGCGAATCCTGACGATGTGGTTCCTTGGGATGAAGTAAAAGCTGCTGCTCTTGCCAAAATCGGGCAATGAGACTACCAATCACTTTTCATCGCGCCGCCAGCGCCGAGTTCATCGAAGCAAGTGCATGGTATGAAAGCAAGCGACTTGGCCTTGCTCTTGAGTTCATGGCTGAGATTGACCGTTGCGTATCGCTTGCATCTGAACACCCTCTCCAGTTTGCCGTTATTCGCGAGGACATTCGGCGTGTCGTCGCCAATCGTTTTCCATACAGTGTTTATTTTCGTGCGGAGAAATATCGCATTGTTGTCTTGGCGGTATTCCATGGCAACAGAGATCCCGCTATTTGGCTGGCCAGAGCCTAACCCCAATGCCATTAAGTTAAGCATGTAGGGGCGAATTCATTCGCCCTGTGCCTTGAACAAACCCTTGTTCTGGGCGAATAAAAACGTCCGGCACCCCTGGTTGCCGGGTTTTATAGCGGTCCCCATACTTCCTGATCAGTACCGCACAGCGGGCGTTTCTATCTTCAGCCCGTTGCCACGGGCATTGAGGTAGACCTCAAGGTTGCGGTAATCCTCGGAGTCGTGCTCGAACCTCGCTGCCCGTAGCGAGACCATGCATTCGTTCAGACGGTCGCCCAGGCTGGTCACTTTGCCGCTGCCCAGACGATAGGTGGGAAAGCCATTGGTCTGCCCCTCGGAGAGAGGCTGGGCGCGCATCTTGCGGCCGGGGTATTGGTCGTGGCAGTGATAGCAGGTCATGCCGAACTGGCCCAGCCGGGTGCGGTAGAGCTTTTCGCCCATTTCATAAAAGGGCTTCAATTCAGCCGACACATCCACGTTCACCGGTTCGCCACGGGCCAGGTGACGCACGAAGGTCTCCAGGTAGAGGGCGTTCTTGTCGTCGAACTCCAGGGGAAAATTGCCCAGTCTCTCCTCCCAGCAGATATGGACGCGGTCGCGCAGGGTTACCGGCTTGCCCTGGGCCTTGCCGAAGACCGGATAGGCGGCGATCCGCCTGGGGTCCAGCTTGGCGCCGCCCTCGCCATGGCAGGTGGCGCAGGAATGGCCCTCCTCCCCCTGGGCATGGAACAGTTTGGACCCCTCCTCCACTGCCGACATGCCGGGATTCTGGAAATCGTCGTCCTGAATCGCCCGGCTCTCGGGCGTCAGATACTCATAACCCGACTTCGGCCCCGCCCAGAGGCTGAGGGGGATCAACAGCAGCACGAGAAAACGGATCATTTGAGCGTCGCCAGATAGGCCACTACATCCTCCACCTGCTGGGCGCTAAGGAGGGTCCTGCCCGCATGGTCATCGTCAGAGCGGTAGATTTCCTTGGGGTCCAGATAGAAGGCCGGCATGATGGTGTCCGGCTTGATCAGCCGCGCGTTGATGACCCACAACCTGATTCCGACCGCCGGGAGACGGGAGCCGACCCCCGCCAGGGGCGGGCCGATCTCTCCATGGAAGGGCTCTTCCGGGATCGGCAAGGGGTGACAGGCCAGGCAGTTGCCCTGCGCCTGATTCGCCGCGACCGCCCTGCCCCTCTGGGCGTCGCCTTTCAAACCGCCCAGGGGTTCGGGAACGGAGGCTGGCTCAGCCCGCCAGGCCAGATAGGGTTCGGCCGCCGGGACTTCGGCGGCTAAGGCGATGCCGATAGGGATCAGGAAAAGGTGGCGAAAAATCATGGGGGTGCATTTAACCCCCAGAACAAGTCCCGATCAATCAGATCCGTGGAATGGCCCAGTCTCGTTCAGCCGCCAGGGCCAGGAGTTCGATGGTCTGGCTCTCGCAGGCCTTTCTGACCTGGGGGTTCAGCGCCTTGCGCCACGAGGCGGGGATGACGGAGAGGCCATGGAAGGCCCCGGCCAGCATGCCGGCGATGGCCCCGGTGGTATCGGCGTCGCCGCCCCGGTTGACCACATCGACCAGGATGGCTTCGAAGCTGTCGTTGGAGAAGAAGGCCTGAAAGACGGCCTGGAGGGTATGGACGATGTAACCGCTGGGGTTTTCGACCCGGCGCCGGTCGAAGCGATAGGCCGGGTGGCGCTCGGCCAAGCCATGGGCCATGGCCAGCAGCGATGCCTTGTCCCTGCCCGTCAGCGCGGCCACGACCATGGACAGCAGGGTCTCGGTCCCCGCGTCGGCCAGGGGGCTGTTATGGGTGACATGGGACTGGAGGCGGGAGGCGCGCATCAGCTCCTCGTCCGAGGCGTTCCAGTAGGCCAGGGCGACGGGCAGGAAGCGCATGCAGGCGCCGTTGCCGGCGTCGTATTCGTTCTCGGGGACGGCGGTCTGGCCGGTAGTCCTGAAGTGGAGGATGCCGCGCCGCACGGTGTTGCCCATGTCCACCGGCTGGCCGCGCATCCATTCGCTGAAGGCGCTGGCCACGGCTCCGGCATCGACCCCCCGGCGTTCGACGATCGAGCGCCCCAGGGCCAGACTCATCTCGGTGTCGTCGGTGACCTGGCCCGGTTTCAGCCGCAACCAGCCGCCGCCGCTGATCTTGCGGTGGACACCGTGACGCTCACGGATCTCGCCGGGGGTCATGAACTCGGTCGTGGCGCCCAGGGCATCGCCCACGGCCAGGCCGAGATAGGCGCCGAGGGCGCGTTGTTGCAGATCCCCCTTCAGGGGGACTGGTCCGCCTGATGGCGACCCTACTCCTCGGGACCGAAACATCGCTGGTAATCCTTGCAGATTTCGCAACTGGGGGAACGGCAAGTATAGATCCCCTCGGTTTCACATAGCTGTTTGTAGAGGAACTTTTTCCATTTCATGTCCCGGTCGTTGCGTAGCGCCAGGGGCTCGAAGTTTTCGCGCATCAGCCGGGAGAGGTCGCCCCGGTTCCACAGGCCCAGGTCCTGCCACAGATGGTCGTCGCCCATGCAGCCGGCGGCCAGGATATCGGCCATCCAGGGCTCGCGGGCGCTCCCGCCGCTACGATTCGCCATGAGCAGCGCCCGCAGGTCCGCCATTTCTTCCCCGCGCCGGGGATCGAGCGGACGGCCCAGCCCCGCGAACTGGGCCGCTTCCAGGCCGGGAAAGTGGCGTGCCAGCAGGCGCCGGAATTCGAACTCCCCCAGCCCCAGCCAGACCGGCATGGCGCCGGCGCCGAGGGTCCAGGAGGCCAGCATGCGCGCCAGGGTCTCCTCCAGGGGATCGCCCCGGCGCTTGGCCATCAATCCCGCATGGCAGTGTTCCGGCGTCTCCTTCGCCAAGGCTAGGGTGGACATCGGTTGACCTCCTGGGTTATCGCGCCTGGATCTCGGCCCTCGCCTCGGCCAGCCGGGCGGGCGGGATGCCGGTGAGGGAACCGGGCGGATTGACCGGTTCACCCAAGCCGTTGAGGATCGCCCCCTCGATGGGGCAGATGCCGGCGCACTGGGGCTCGGCGTAGTCACCCTCGCACTCGGTGCATTTCCGCGCATCGATGCGGAAATGGGGCCGCGCCGGCCCGGCCGCGCCAGGCGGCAAAAAAATCGCCCGGCTCGGGCAGAGGGGCTCGCAGGCCCAGCAGTTGACGCAGGATTCGACGATCTCGTAAGCCATGGCTTTTCTCCTCAGGCGCTCGCCCGGTATGGAACGGCGGTCATCTCCCGCTCGGGCAGGCCCTTCGCCACCATCTCGGCATAGACGGCGGCCAGGGCCTCCTCAATGGGTTCCATGGCATGCTCGCCGTTGGGCTGGATGCCCGCCCGTTCGAGCTGTTCCCAGGGCTCGAAACCGATCTTGGCGCAGAGCACCGCCTCGCAACCCGCCAGGGCGCGGAGGGTCTTTTGCAGCTTGGTTTCCGCCTCGCCGCAGCTATCGCCGCCGGTGCAGTAGAGGTCGGTCTTGCGGTGGCCGATGAAGCGCACGTCGGTGGAAGAGGCCTCGTAGATCAGGAATTCCCTGGCGTGGCCGAAGTGCTGGTTGATGATGCCGCCGCCGCTGGTGGCCACGGCCATGAGGACAGGGCGCGGCCCTTTTTTCTGGCGCTTGAGGCTGGAGAGGGCGACAAGGGTCTCACCCGTCTTTTTCCTTTGGGCCTCGCGGTTGGCCTCGATGGCGGCCTGGACCTCGGCCCGGCGCTGCATGGCGGCCGCGTAGTCGATCTCCATGGCCTCGACCTTGTCCAGGGTGAAGTCTCCGCCGCGATCTTCCCCCAGCATGCCCACGGCGTCGGCGCGGCATTGGCGGCAATGACGCATCATGGCCATGTCGCCGGCGCATTTGTCTTGCAGGGTCTGGAGTTCGTCGTGGGTGGGGCCGCGCTGGCCCATGAGACCGAAGAAGGTGCCGTGTCCGGGCTCGGCGATCAGGGGCATGACGTTGTGCAGGAAGGCGCCCCTTGCCTTTACCGCCTTGCTCACTGCTTCCAGGTGGTGGTCGTTGACGCCGGGGATCATCACCGAATTGACCTTCACCAGCACGCCGCGCGCGCTGAGCATCTCCAGCCCCTTTTGTTGCTGTTCGATCAGAATCTCCGCCGCCTTGCGCCCCTTGACGCGGCGGTTGTTCCAGAAGATCCAGGGATAGATCTTGGCCCCCACCTCGGGATCGATGCAGTTGATGGTGATGGTGACGTGGTCGATGTTGTACTCACACAGCCGCTCGACCAATCCCGGCAACGCCAGCCCATTGGTGGAGACGCAGAGCTTGATGTCCGGGGCCTTCTCGCTGAGCTGGCGGAAGGTCTCGAAGGTCCGTTCGGGATTCGCCAGCGGATCGCCGGGACCGGCAATGCCGAGCACCGTCATCTGCGGGATGTTGGCCGCCACCGCCAGGATCTTCCTCACCGCCTGGTCCGGGGTCAGCAGCTCGGAGACCACACCGGGACGGGATTCGTTGGCGCAGTCGTACTTGCGGTTGCAATAGTGGCACTGGATATTACAGGCCGGCGCCACTGCCGCATGCATGCGGGCGTAGTGGTGATGCGCCTCCTCGGAATAGCAGGGGTGGTTATGCACCTTCTCGCGGATATGGGCCGGCAGATGGGCAAGCTGGTCGCTGCTGCCGCCGCACCCGGACGAGCTGCAACCGCTCGCCTGGCCTATTACTGGCAATTCCATCATCAAATCCCCCGGCATTTAGTCTGTTAGGAGCCAGGATGCAATCGGCATGCCCACTTCAGGAGAGAATCTAACCGGTTGAAATAACGGTTGTTCCCGTGGAATGGAAAAGGCCTTGTCGGATTGACGACACAACCGACCGACAGGATTGAAGGGGAAACACAGCCCTCGGATTATTTTGTGTAGCTTTGACCGGTTTTTAGGTTGAAAAGGAAGGGAACAGGTTGTACTAAAGGCGTTACCATCCCTCATTCCCATCTCCAGCATCGAAAGCCCGCTTCCATGACCGATCTCGACGAAATCATCCAAGACAACCCATGCAGCCAGCGTGAGAACTACGCCGCCCAGGTGCTGGGCGACAGTATGGAGCCGGAGTTCCCGGACCAGTGTGTGGTGATCATCCACCCCGGCGATACCGCCTATAACGGTGCCTATGTCTTCGCCGAGGTGGAGGGGGTGCGCTGGTTCCGCCAGTATGTGAAGGACGCGGAAGGAGAACGGCTGGTGGCCCTGAACAATCTCTATCCCGAGATTTATCTCGACAGGCTGGAGTGGAAGATCCTCGGCCTGGTGGTGCAGCGCAACATCCGCCGCAGGGTCAAACATTACCATCCCGCCGTGCGGGATGGCGTTTCCGTTTCCTTGAATTGATGGCCGTGCGTTCTTCAACGCCCCTTTGCGGCCTGAAGGCCAGCCTGCCCCTGTTGCTCAGCCTGACCCTCATCGCCGGTTGCGGCGATGACCAGGGCACGGGTGATGCCGGCCAGCGGAAAATGCCTGCCCACCGTGTGGAGACCCTGGCCGTGCAAAAGGAATCGATCCCCCTGGAGCGGGAGCGGGCCGGCAATCTCAAGATCCGGCGCCAGGTGCGCATCCACAGCCAGGAGGAGGGCCGCATCACCCAGCTCCCTTTCTTCGAAGGGGACGCGGTCAAGGAGGGCGAGTTGCTGGCCGGGCTGGACGACAGTCTGGTGCGGGCCGAGCTGCAAAAGGCCGAGGCCAATCTGCATCAGGCTAAGCTGGACGCCGACCGCCTGACCGGCCTGGCCGACAAACGGCTGGCGTCGGAGGAACAGATGGCCCGCGCCCGCACCAACCTGGAGGTAGCCGAGGCCGAACGCCATCTGCTCAAAACCCGGCTCGACCACACCCGTATCGCAGCCCCCTTCTCCGGCTTGGTCAGCGAGCGACTGGTCGAACCGGGCGATCTGGTCGCCAAGTTCGACCACCTGCTGACCCTGATCGACCCCGATTCGCTGATCGTCCAGGTCTCGGTCTCCGAACTCTTGCTGCCGAGCCTGACGACGGGCACCCCGGTCTCGATCCGCATCGACGCCCTGCCGGGGGATGGATTCAAGGGTCGCATCCTGCGCATCCACCCCCGCATGGACCCGGCCAGCCGCCAGGGTCTGGTCGAGGTCAGCTTCGAACAGGTGCCGCCCCAGGCCCGAGGCGGTCAACTGGCCCGCGTCACCTTCACCTTGCCGCCCCGCGACCGGCTCCTGGTCCCCTTCACGGCCATCCAGCGCGACCGGGAGGGGGAATATCTCTTTCTGGCCCGGCAGGGCAAGGCCCATAAGGCCCGCATCGAGGCGGGCCTGCGCATCGGCGAGCGGGTGGAGGTCCTGCGGGGGCTCGACCCCGGTGAACAAATCGTCACACGCGGCTTCATGGGGCTGACCGAAGGCAAGGAAGTCGGCGCCCATGAGTAATTCCCAGGGCGGCATGGCTGCCTGGTCGGTGGGCCATCCGGTAGGGGTGGTGATGATCACCCTGGCCCTCTCGGTGCTGGGGCTCTTCGCCCTGGAGCGGCTGGGGGTCGATCTGCTGCCCCGCCTCATCTACCCCGAGGTGCGGGTGCGGGTGAACGACCCCGGCGTGCCCGCCTCCATCATGGAGGATCAGGTGACGCGCCAACTGGAGGAACAGCTCGCCATCACCGAGGACGCCACCGGCATCCAGTCCACCACCACCGAGGGCAGCAGCTCCATCGACCTCAGTTTCCAGTACGGCAAGGACATCGACATCGCCCTGCGCGACGCCTCCACCCGCCTCGACCGGGCCAAACGCTTCCTGCCGGACAGCATCGAGCCGCCGACCATCTACAAGCGCGACCCCTCCCAGGCACCGGCGGTGGAGTATGTAGTCGCCTCGGCCCTGCTCGGTCCGGTGGAGGTGCGGGACTGGACCGACTACAGCCTGGGCAAATGGCTGCTCAACCTGCCCGGCGTCGCCGCCGCCGAGGTGGGCGGCGGCCTGGTGCGCGAGGTGGAGATCCGGGCCGACCAACTGCGCCTGGCAGGCCTGGGGCTGGACATCGACAACCTCGCCACCCAGATCGGCCAGTCGAACCGGGAAACGCCCGCCGGGCGGCTCCAGCTCGGCTCCGGGGAGATCGGCGGACGCACCGCAGGCCGCTTCGAGAGCCTGGCCGAACTGCGCCACCTGCCCATCCCCGTGACCGGCGGCACCCTGCCCCTGGGTGAGCTGACCGAGATCATCGACGGCGCCGAGGAGGAGCGGGTCCGCATCCGGCTCAACGGCGAGCCGGGGGTCAAGCTATCCATCCAGAAGCAGCCGGGGGCCAATACCGTCGCCGTGGTCGATACGGTGGAACGCCAGATGGCGGACCTCCAGGCGAAGGGGCTGGTGCCGAAGGAGATCAGCATTCACCCGGTGGACGATCAGGCCCGTTATGTCCGCCAATCCCTGAACAACGCGGTGGAATCGGCCCTGGGCGGCGCCCTGCTGGCCATGGTCACGGTCTACCTCTTCCTCGGCGACCTGCGCCGCACCCTGATCATCGGCAGCGCCATCCCGGTCGCGATTTTAGTGACATTCATCCTCATGGCCGCCGGCGGCCTGACCCTCAACATCATGAGCCTAGGTGGGCTGGCCCTGGGGGTGGGCATGCTGGTGGACTGCGCCATCGTCATGCTGGAGAACATCCAGCGCCATCAGCGGGAGGGCGATCCCGATGCCGCCCGCCGGGGCGCCGCCGAGGTCAACGGCGCCATCGTCGCCTCCACCACCACCAACCTGGCGGCGGTGCTGCCCTTCCTCTTCATCGGGGGACTGACCGGCCTGCTGTTCCGGGAACTGATCTTCACCATCTCCGCCGCCACGGTCGCGGCCCTGCTGGTCGCCCTCACCCTGACCCCGGCCCTGGCCGGCCGCATCGGCCAAGAAAGCGGCGACAACCCGGTGCGCCAGGCCACCGACCGTTGGGTCAAGCGCCTGCAAGATCGCTACGGCCTGCTGCTGGAGTGGGTGCTGGGACGGCCCTGGCGCATCATCACCCTTTTCGTCTTGGGGCTGGTCCTTGCCCTGCCCCTGTTCGACAACGCCAGGGAGGTCTTTCTGCCCGACATGGACGAGGGGCGCGTCACCCTCAGCCTGCACGCCGACCGGGGCATCAACCTGGAGACCATGGACGCACTGACCCGCCGGGTGGAACAGCTCCTGACCGAACAGCCCGAGACCGACAGCCTCTTCACCACCGTCGGCGGCCGGGTCTACGGCCGTTCCCAGATCGAGGCGGCCAATGAGTCCAGCATCCAGATCCGGCTCAAGCCCCTTTCCGAACGCGGCGGCATCGGCAGCAAGGCGTGGATCGGCCGGGTCAAGTCAGCCATCGACAAGCTGGGCATGGCGGGGGTGCGGGTCAGCCTGCGCGTCCCCGGCATTCGCGGCATCCGCCTGAGCCAGGGCGAAGACGACCTGAGCCTGCGCCTCCAGGGCACGGACCTGGATCTGCTGGAAAAACTGGCCAGCGAAACGGCCCAACGGCTGGGCCAAATCAAGGGGCTGACCAACATCGAGCATTCCTCCGAGGAACATACCCTAGAGCTGGCTGTGCGGGTGGATCGCGAGCGGGCCGCCCGCTATGGCCTGGACGTGACCACCATCGGCAAGGCGGTACGCTTTGCCCTCGACGGCAACCTGATCACCGACTATCTGGAAAGCGACCGCCGCATCGAGGTGCGGCTCCGGCTCGACCGGCGCGACGTGGCCAATCCGGAAGACCTCAACGACCTGGTGCTGTTCAGCCGCAACGAGCCCCGCGTCCCGGTCCGGCTGGCCGAGCTGGCGACCGTCGAGCTGGTGACGACCCCCGCCACCATCCGCCGCGACCGGCAGCAGCGCATCGTCGAGATCAACGCCAGCCTCACCGGCGAACGTCCCATGGGCGTGGTGCATCGGGAGGTCAAGGCGCTGATCGGGCAAACCGCACTGCCCCCCGGCTACAGTCTCTACGAGGCCGGCAGCTTCGAATCCCTCCAGGAGGGCCGCCGCATGGGGCAGATGCTGCTTGGGCTGGCCCTGTTCCTGGTCTTCGCCGTCATGGCGGTGCAATACGAATCCCTGCGCAACCCGCTGGTAATCATCCTCGGCGTCCCCTTCGCCGTCACCGGCGTGGCCGGCGGACTGCTGGTCAGCGGCCTGCCGCTCTCCATGCCCGTCTGGATGGGGCTCATCATGCTGGCCGGCATCGTCGTCAACAACGCCATCGTCCTGGTGGAATACATCGAGATCCTGCGGCGGCAAGGGGTGGAGATGGGCCGCGCCATCGTCGATGGCGCCCGGCTGAGGCTGCGCCCCATCCTTATGACCACCCTTACCACCGTCACCGGCATGCTCCCCCTCGCCCTCGCTTGGGGCGAAGGGGCCGAGATGCTGCAACCCCTGGCCGTCACCATCGTCTCGGGGCTCAGTTTCTCGCTGCTGGTAAGTCTGTTGCTGATTCCGGTGATTTACCGGTTATTGGGGCGAGGGTAGGGATAGGCGCCGGCGCAAAGGACAGAGCCAAGCCCCCCAAGGAGGGGACGATCACGGGACCAGAAGCGGTTGTTTGGGTGGGGGAGCACCGTCCCGCCCCATGATCGTCACCAATAGTGAAACCGGGTTCCCATTCCCCTCTCGACGACGGGCATCTCCCGATCGAAAGCTCCGGCGAGGACATCGTCGAGCAGTCGGGAGGTGGCCGTGGGGGAATCCTTGATCAAGGCATCGCCGGAGAGGCGTTCCCTGTCGCGCCAATGCTTGAGCCAACGCAGTGAGACGGGCCCCCTCAGGGCGCCGCGCAACACAATATAGTATTGGCTCTTCAACATCAGGATTTCCTCATCTACCAGGAGAGGCTGGTTGAGTGATTTAATCATGGACATTAGCGGTGCCGCAATGGATATTTTTATTTACAGCAGCCCCTAATATAGCTTTTCTCAACAGCGAAATTTACAACAGACGAACGTCAATAATTGTATATTGTCGGCTTTCCGGCACATATAAGAATACCGATATTCCCCCGCGCCACCGCCTCTTCCATGATTCGCCATCTTCTTGACAGATAGATAATAATTGACGCCTTTTCAGCGTGCCGCTTCCCCTTCCTACTTTTCATCCGGGACAACCGCGGAGGGAAAACAACTTCACATCCTAATGGATGACTCATACATCGATTAGCCCAGGCTGGCTTGGGATCTTCAGTTGCAAGCAGTGTGGTTGCGCCCGTTTTTTTGGGCTTCTAGGGCCGCTTATTCACCTGTCTTGGTCCCTGCCGGCAATACTCACCAAAAGGCCGGGTTCGAAAGCGGCGCCGAAAGGGGTATCATGGGACGCAATTCATCTTGCAGGCTGTACCTGGTACCCCTAAAAATCCCATTTTCGTTACCATGCTGCGTTGCTCACAAAAAATTACTCCTTACATATCAGATATATGCGCGTTACAATTTTTTATTCGGTGCATCCTTGCACCTCCCCCGTCGGGCTCGCGTGAAAATCTGTTCCAGACAGATTTTTATTCGCGCCTTGCCTGGTTTAGAAACTTGAATTTTTAGAGGTGCCCTACCCATGGATACTTTCGTCGTTTGGGCAATCATCGCCCTCTTTTACGCGCCACTGCACTTTCTGCCGCCGGCACTGATCGTCTTTTTCCGCCACGCGGGCGAACCCGGACTGCGCCGCGAACGGCTGATCGCCACCGCCCTGGACTGCACCTTCTCCATGGCCGCCGCCTTTGGCCTGGTCGTCTCTCTGGCGGGCCAGGACATCTCTGTCGCCATGCTCGTCCTGCTAGTCTCCATGTTCACTCCCTATATCCGCCTCTTTTTGCTCCGCCCCCGTTCGGCCGAACTGGCGATGGAAGAGGCCGAATAGATCATCCGAACGCCGGCACAGCGTTGAAAGCGTTTGAAATTAATACTAATCTGCGTTAATTGGGATAGTTAACCCAGAAGCAACAAGGCAAGAGAAGACGTGGAGTTACCCATGGTCATAGATCAAAATCTGGCAAACCGCTTCATTGCCCAATACAAGGAATTTTTGCTCCATATTCACGCCGTGGAGATTGGGGATGGTAATGATTCGGGGCTTATCAAACGGCTTTCAGCGGCGCGGAACTGCTATCTCTCAGAGCGCCAAAAGTACAACGATTATCTGGACGGCGAACCGGGATACGACTCCGATATCAAGGCCGCCATCAAATCCCTGGACGTGGCCGACTGGGCCTATCTCCGCGACACCGAGCATTTTTCCCTGTTCGTGAAGTCCAACGGCACCGTCGGCATGGCCGTGATCGGCCTGACCCAGCCGATCAAGGAGATCTTCGGCTGCGAGGGTCTTTATCTCAGGACCGGCATCGTCCAATTGGGCGGCCACTACACCATCGACGGTATCATCGCCGACCCGGTGAAGCTGGGTGAGGGCTATCAAACCACCTACGGCAAGGCGTTCACCAAACTGGTGGAACGGGGCGGGTTCCACGAAACCCCGCAAACCGTCCCCCCGTAAAATGAGAGATAGGCAGGATCCAACAGCTCTTTTCCTGTAAATCCTATTTAAAGTTGTGAGAATATCCCCCCCTTATTTCGTGAAGTGAGCACTGATAGAGATGACCCTGACAGCCCCCGCCATCGGCTCGCCAATCAAGCTGCCCTTCCCCTTGGCCCTGCCCTTCCGGATCCTGCCTGACCGTATCCACAGCCGGGTCATGGCGGGTGCGCTCAACAAGATCCTTGCAGAGTATTTGCGCGAAGGGGAGCTGGATATGCTGGAAGGCCGCACCCTGCGGGTCGAGATCAAGGACGCCCATCTGGGGTACAACCTCACCTGTGCCGAGAAGCGGTTGACGTATTCCAACCGCCCGGCCGATGTCACCATGAGCGGCGACATGCATGCCTTCCTCTTGATGCTGACCCGCCGCGAGGACCCAGACACCCTATTCTTCCAGCGCCGTCTCAGTATTCAGGGCGATACCGGCCTCGGCCTCAGCGTCAAGAATTTCCTGGACAGCCTCGACTGGGATAGCCTGCCCCTGCCCAATGTTGCGCAAAAGGGTTTGGAGCAGGCACTGAACATCTATCAGAAACTGTTCGGGTGAGACCATCCCCTCGCCAGCCTTCCTTTCACGGACCGAAAGAAGGCTTGATTCCCTGGGAAACCAACCCCATCATTCGGCTGTCGAACAATCAGTTTCGCCAATAAACCGAGGAGATCGAGTTTTTATGAACCGTTACAACCTGTCCATGGAGCGTTCGCAAGAATCCGTGCTCTCCACCAACAAGCTGGTGAAGAACACCTACATGCTGCTGTCGGCCACGCTGATCTGGAGCGCCCTGCTGGCGGTCGTCTCCATGGCACTGGCGCCCTCCCCCTTCATCTCCCTGGCCACTTCGCTCGGCGCCCTGGCACTGATGTGGTTCGTGCTGCCGCGCACGGCCGAGACCGCCAACGGTATCTGGGTGGTCTTCGCCATCACCGGGCTGCTGGGTTTCGGATTGGGTCCCATGCTGAATCACTACGCAGCCCTTTCCAACGGCCCGCAGATCATCGCCACCGCCTTCGGCGGCACGGGTGTCATCTTCCTGGGCCTTTCGGGCTATGCCCTGACCACCAAGCGCGACTTCAGCTTCATGGGCGGCTTCATCTTCGCCGGCATGCTGGTGGTGATGTTCGCTTCCCTGGTCACCCTCTTCTTCCCCATGCCGGCCCTGAGCCTGGCGATCTCCGCCGTGGTGATCCTGCTCATGTCCGGCTACATTCTGTTCGAAACCAGCCAGATGGTGAGCGGCGTCCAGACCAACTACATCCTGGCGACCGTCAGTCTCTACCTGTCGATCCTGAACATCTTCACCAGCCTGTTACAGTTGCTGGGCGTACTCGGCGACGACTGAATCTGAACGCGATCCGGCCCAACAAACCCCGGCCCTGCCGGGGTTTCTTTTCTTGAGGTATCGAAAATGGACGGCGACTGGACAAAGATTCTCTCTGCCATTCTGATCATCGGCTGGATCATCTTTCTTTGGCCGAGGGCCAGGCATTGGATGAATAACAGCCCGAAAGCCGAGGCGGGGGATTGGCAGGCGGTCTTGCTGCCGCTGCTGCTGGTGGCGGGATTTGTCTTACTGCTGATTATGATGGTTTGAACGGCAGACTTGCCAGGAACGGCAAGTCCGCATGTTCCCCAATAGAAAAACGGACACGCCCTCTTGCGAGGGCATGCCGCTTGACTACCGGTTCAAAAGCGCCTGGGAACCGAGAGAAAACTCAGCGCCGGAAACCGCCGCCACCACCACGAGGACCACCGCCACGGGGGCCATTGTCTTCGCGGGGACGCGCTTCGTTGACTCGCAAAGGACGACCCGCCATATCGGTACCGTTAAGTGCCTCGATAGCTGTCTTGGCCGCCGAGCTGTCATCCATCTCCACAAAACCAAAACCCTTTGAACGGTTGGTTTCGCGGTCGATGACGACCTTCGCCGAGGAAACGGCGCCGTACTCGACAAAAAGCTTTCTCAGTTCTTCATCCCGCATTGAATAGGGCAGGTTACCCACATAGATATTCATATTCTAATCCCAGGCGTTCAATCTCACGAAATCCCAGTAAACCTACCCAACGCCGAAACAGTGGATCCACCGAGGGAACGGCGACGCAAACACCCACTGGGCCTCAGCCCGCGACCGGGGTAAACGCTAACCATCACCAAATGCCGGTTTACTTTACCCCGTAATGGTGCGTCCTGTCGCTATATTTCAGCGGCAGGAGCGCTGTTTTCGGCAAGAAAAGCAGCCCATCAGCACAGAATTTCCATGCCGCCCATATAGGTACGCAGGGCATCCGGAATCCTCACACTACCGTCCGCCTGCTGGTAATTTTCCAGCACAGCCACCAGGGTACGCCCCACGGCGAGCCCGGAACCATTCAGGGTATGCAGCAGCTCGGGCTTCCCGGTTTCAGGATTGCGCCAACGGGCCTGGAGACGGCGGGCCTGGAAGTCCATGAAGTTAGAGCAGGAGGAGATCTCCCGGTACTTGCCCTGTCCCGGCAGCCAGACCTCGATGTCATAGGTCTTGGCGGAGGAAAAACCCATGTCGCCGGTGCAGAGGGTGACGACCCGATAGGGCAGCCCCAATTTCTGGAGAATGGCCTCGGCATGGCCGGTCAGCTCATCCAATGCCCTTAGGGAATCTTCGGCCCTTACGGACTGCACCAGCTCCACCTTTTCGAACTGGTGCTGGCGGATCATGCCGCGAGTGTCCTTGCCGTAGGCGCCTGCCTCGCTACGGAAACAGGGGGTATGGGCCACCCATTTGCGCGGCAGTTCGGCCTCATCGAGGATCGCGCCACGCAGCAGATTCGTGACCGGCACCTCGGCGGTGGGGATCAGATAATAGCCCGTCCCCTCGCCCACAGCGAAGAGATCGGCCTCGAACTTGGGCAACTGGCCCGTGCAGAAGAGGCTCTCGGCGTTGACGATATAGGGGACATAGGTCTCGGAGTAGCCGTGCTCACCCGTGTGGGTATCGAGCATGAACTGGATCAGGGCGCGGTGCAGCCGGGCCATGGCCCCGTTCAGCACCATGAAGCGTGCGCCCGTGATCTTGGCCGCCGCCTCGAAGTCGATCCAGCCCCTGGCCGCGCCGATATCCGCATGGTCCTTGGGTTCGAAATCGAAGCTCGGGATCTCCCCCCAGCGCCGCTCCTCCCGATTTTCCTCTTCGCCCTTGCCGAAGGGGACATCTGCGTGGGGGATGTTGGGAATCCCCAGACTGAACTCTTCCATCTGCTCCAGCACCCGGTCCAGCGCTTCGTCGTTGGCCTTCAGCTTATTTCCCAGATCGGCCACGGACGCCAACAAAGGCCCCAGATCCTGGCCTGTACGCTTGGCCTCGCCAATCGCACGGGATTTGGTGTTGCGTTCGTTTTGCAGATCCTGGGTTTCCACCTGGAGGCGCTTGCGCTGCTCCTCCAGTTCACGGAAACGCGCCACATCCAGTTGAAAGCCTCGGCGCGCCAGGGCGGCAGCGGTCGTCTCCAGTTCATTGCGCAGTAGTCGGGGGTCCAGCATGATTCTTTCACTCGGTTAAAATTTCGATCGGCCAACTGATGACATGGCCCGGCGCGACCAGGGGCCGCAGATCCTCCAAAACGGTCGCCACCTTATCCGCTTCGTCGAAGAATTCAAGCACCAGGGGCATATCCAGAGAGAGATCGATCAATCCACTCCCATGGACCTTCCCGGAGACGCCATATCCCGCAACGCCCCGGAACACCGTCAGACCCCGGATACACTCCTTGTCGTGCAGGAAGGCCGTCAGCTCCTTGAGCTTGCCCTCGGCCTCAGTGCAATAAATTCGGACAATGGTGCCGTTCATAGCAGTCTCCCGATGAGCACGCCAACCCAGGTTGCGACGAGACAGAGCGCCACGCTCAACGCCATATTGGCACCCGCCTTGAGGTATTCGGCCTGTTCGATCAGATTGAAGGTTTCGATGGAGAAGGAAGAAAAGGTCGTGAAACCGCCCAGAAAACCGATCAGCAAAAGTGCCCGCAACTCCGGCGCGGCTGCCAGGCGATCATGGAGCATGACAAAGAGGAACCCCATCAGAAAGGAACCGGCCAGATTCACGGCCAGGGTCCCGTAGGGGAAACCCCGCCCCAGCAAGGCATAAACACCCGTCGATACCCAAAAGCGGAGCAGCGAGCCGACGGCGCCGCCCAGGGCAATGGACAGGGTTTGGGTCACGGAACGAATCCTTGGAACAGGTGGAAACCGGCTGCGATTTTACGCGAAAAATGGCCGTCCGACGAAATGGATCAGAGGCAACGCTTGTTGAGCCTGTCGTCGAAGCTGAACAGATCCAGCCCGTACACCTTGCTTTTCACGCAGAGCAGCGCGTCCACAAAGTCGATGTTTTTGTAGAGGACAAGGTTAAGTGTTTCAATGAGTTGGAACTTGTCGTCGTTGATGACACCCGTAAACGCGAGGATAATTTTCAGGTCATCGATCACTTCTACCTTCGGCAGTTGGTAAAATTTGGTCAGGACAAAAAACGCCTCCATCACGACGCTGTCGAGGATGATGATTTCGGCGTCGCCCCGCTCCACTTGCTCAAACAGCCCGGTGGATTTCGCCAGAAACTCCGCATGGTCACCCACCAGATAGCGGATGATGATGTTGGCATCAATCAGCAGCGCCATACTTTTCCTTCATGACCACAAGCAATGCAGTTTCGCGGGCCTCCTCAAAGGTGGCGTTGCGTAGAGCTGCGGGGATACGGTTGCAGTATTTGCCTGCCAGCCGCCGGGCGTTGTGGGTTGCCAGGCGCGGATAGACGGTGGCAATGATTTGCTTACGGCGCTTGTCCAGGATCTGTAACGGCTCGGTGAGCCTAGTGAGAATGGCGATGTTTTTCTGGATTTCGGCGAGTCCGGCTTGCATAAGGGGCGCTCCTATATATACCGTTCGTAATATATATATTATACGCCCTGCTTTTGCAACCACATCTCCAGCAATTCCTGCAATGCAGTGTGCCAGAGCTTGCTACTTCATCCCAAAAAAGAGGCCCCTTGCGGGGCCTCTTTCACTCTCGAATCCAGGGACGGCCGATCAGGCGTCCAGGGACTGATAGTAATCCATCAGGATCTTCGCCACTTCGGGGCGGGAGAATTCGGGGGGGGGCGCAATGCCATTGCCCAGCAATTCACGCACCTTGGTGCCGGAGAGGAGCACGAAGTCTTCCTTGGTGTGGTCCGGAGCTTCGCACATCATCACCACCTTGTTCAGCTTCTTGGAATAGGCGGTGTGGTCGGCCTTGAAGATCTCGATGGCCAGGGCGCCCTTGGGCACCTCTTCGTCGAAGATGGTCTGGGCATCGAAGGCGCCGTAGTAGTCGCCCACGCCGGCGTGGTCGCGGCCGATGATGAAGTGGGTGGCACCCATGTTCTGGCGGAAGTAGGCATGCAGCACGGCCTCGCGGGGGCCGGCGTAGAGCATGTCGAAACCGTAGCCGGTGACCATGGCGCTGTTGGGCGGGAAATAGAGTTCGACCATCTTGCGGATGGCGGCATCGCGCACGGGGGCGGGGATATCACCCTTCTTCAGCTTGCCGAGCAGCATGTGGATGACCAGACCATCGCAGTTCAGACGCTCCATGGCCATGTGGCACAGCTCTTCGTGCGCCAGGTGCATGGGGTTGCGGGTCTGGAAGGCGACCACGCGGCTCCAGCCGCGCTCCTTGATCTCGTTGCGGATCTCGACGGCGGTGCGGAAGGTGTCGGGGAAATCGTCCTGGAAGTAGGAGAAATGCAGCACCTGAATGGAGCCGGAGACGGCGAAGCGGCCCTGGGTGTTGAAGGTCTTGACGCCGACGTGGTCCATGTCCTCGGTGCGGTAGACCTTCTGGGTCATGGTCTTCATCTGGGCGTCGGTCACCTCTTCGATGGCCGAAACGTCCATGATCGCCAGGACCGGATTGCCGTCCATGTTGGGGTCGCGCAGGGCGATGCGCTTGGCGCCCTTGATGGCGTCCACGTTTTCCAGCAGGCAGAGCAGGGGAACCGGGAAGAAGGAGCCGTCGGTCAGGGTCATCTTTTCGGCGGCGCCCATGGCGTCGGCGACATTCATGAAGCCCTGGAGCGGGTTGAAATAGCCAGCGCCCATCATCACCGCGTTGCCGGCGGCCTGGGAGCTGATGACGACGGAAGGCAGGGTCTCCGCTTCCTTCATCAGGGCGTGATGCTTCTCGGAATCGTAGACGAACAGGGGTTTGAGTTCGTCGGAACCAACGGGCTTGATCATGTGGGATTCTCTCCTTTCAGGTGGGACCCCGGCGTCCGGGGCAAATTGGGCGTAACCCTACCACAGGATTAAAGAATGGGCACAAGACAATATTTATACCCAGACAGAAAGGTTTTACCCCGATGCCAGTGCCTCCTCCACCTCCCGCCGGATGGCCTCCAGGCTGGCCATGGGGTCGGGGGCAGCAGTGATGGGCCGGCCGATGACGAGGTAGCTACTGCCGCCGCGAATGGCATCGCCGGGGGTCTTGATGCGTTGCTGATCGTCGCTGGCGGAGCCGCCGGGGCGCACACCGGGGGTCACGAGCAGGAACCCCTCGCCCAGGGTCCGGCGGATCACTTCGGTCTCCAAGGGGGAGCAGACAACGCCGTCGAGACCGGACGCCTGGCCCAGGGCGGCGAGACGCAGGACGTTGTCCACCGGCTCCCCGCTGAATCCGGCCTCGGCGATGTCCGCCCGCGAGAGGCTGGTGAGGATGGTCACACCGATCAGCAGGGGACGCTGGGCGTAGCCCTCCAACGCCTCGCGGGCGGCGACCATCATCTTGCGCCCGCCGGAGGCATGGACGTTGAGCATCCAGACCCCCAAATCGGCCGCGGCCTTGCAGGCCGCCGCCACGGTGTTGGGGATGTCGTGGTATTTCAGGTCGAGGAAGACATCGAACCCCTTGCCGATGATGGCGCGCACCAGATCGGGGCCGAAGCGGGTGAACATCTCCTTGCCCACTTTGATCCGGCATTGGCCGGGGTCCAGTCTCGCCAGGAGTTCCATGGCCGGCTCCTGGGCTGCAAAGTCGAACGCGACGATGATGCGCGGGCCTTGGATTTTCATTGGGTAGGGTTCCTGTGGGTTGATTGGGCTTGAGACTGGAGGCTGGAGGAAAGTGCCTCAAACCTGAACTCAAATCTCATCGACGATGAGGCCGTTGCCCCTCGGCGCCTGGCAATCGCTGAATGAAACCGGCTTGATGGAACTCCAGGTCTTGCAACCTGGGCACTGCCAGTGCAACCGGCGCGCCAGGAAACCGCACTGACCACAGCGGTAGCCGTAGCTTGTCTCCAGCATGCGGGCGATCAGTTCCTTCAGGATGGGCAGCAACTCTGCCGGTTCATCCGCTGCATCCTTCAGGTGAATGGATAGAAGGTGTTCAAGGCCGCGCAGGCTGGGGTGATTCGACAGGAAGTGGATCATCCATTCGGTGGCCGCCTTGTCGCCCTGTTCAATCCGCACCATATCGGCCAGGGCCATGGCGGCATCGACGTTCCCCTGCTTTTCGGCATTATGGCGCAGCAGTTCACGGAATACCTGGCGATTGCCGATCCGGTTGCTGCATTCCGACAGGGGAGCGATGACCTCGCCGATGAAATTGGGGTCCTGGGACTCGACCCGCGCAAAGTGGCGGTAGGCCACGGTGATATCTCCCTGCTCCATGGCCAACTGCCCCAGCAGCATGGTCGCGCGGACGGAGTTCTTATCGGCGGCCAGCGCCTTTTTCAACAGGGATTCAGCCAGGCCTTCGTCCCGCGTGCCCCTCGCCTTCTGGGCCTGCTCGCAGAAATAGTGGGCCCGTTCCACCCGGAGGGAAGGCTCGCCCAGGGATTCGAGCCGCTGGGCCATCAGCAGGCATTTTTCCCAGTCCCTTTCCTGCTGATAGATGAAATGGAGGTTGCGCGACGCCTCGACCTGGAAGAGCTTCTGGACCACCAGTTCATCGAACAGCCCTTCGGCGCGGTCGAACAGGCCCGCCCGCAGGTAATCCTGCCCCAGCTCCAAGAGGGCCTGGGCGCGCTGTTCCTTAGTGAGCGTGGGGCGGGCGATCAGGTTCTGGTGAATGCGGATGGCGCGGTCCACTTCGCCCCGGCGGCGAAAGAGGTTGCCGAGGGCAAGATGCGTCTCCACGGTCTCGCTGTCCACCTCCAGCAGCTGGATGAAGACATCGATGGCCTTGTCGGGCTGCTCGTTGAGGAGGAGATTCAAGCCCTTGAAATAGACAGGGTTGTGATCCCTGGACTGGGGCTCGGAGCCACGGCTCCGTCGGCCGGAATACCAGCCTGTCGCTGCCGCCAGGGGCAAGAGGAGAAAGAGAAACTCCATCATGATCTACGGCATCCATTCACAAAGGGTTGCTCCACGGGGGCATGGGGATCAGTCCTTGATCGGCAGGGACCGCAGGTTGTCGATCTCTTCCTGTGCCAGGCGCTGTTTGCGGCGCAAATCGCTGACTTCATGGCGCAAGCGCACCAAGGCGCCGAGAGAGGCAACCACCCCCAGCAATGCCCCCAGCAACAGGGCTGCCACCAGGATCAAGGCCAGCGGCGCCTCTTGCACACCGAGATAATAGTTCAGGTTCACCGGTGCGGCATTCATCACGGCAAAGGCCGCGCCGATCACAACGATGAACAGAACCAGAATAAATTTGATGATTCGCACAGCAAGCTCCTGTAACTCCAAAAGGCGTTGGTGCCAATCACTGCTTCCCTACGCCCTATACCAAGATTGTGCGGAGAGCACCGGGAAAAGTCCAATTGCAATAATGGGGAAACCGGAAAGGGCAAGGGACCCGGAAGGGTCCCCCGCCCAAACCCCGCCTGTGATGGGCTAGGGCAGGACCCGGCCGATAACCAGACGCAGGGGCTCGGCACCGGCGGTAGCCGTCTCCAGGGAATCACTTTCCAGATCGCCGCTTTGCGCCATGGGTCCCGCTCCCTTGACGATCCGGGCCTGTACCAGAACCTTGGGAAATTTCGACAGCCGCAGATCCGGGCTCATGGCCATGGCGTCGGTCAGCGACACCTCGGCGGGCAGATCGGCCGCCTTGAGCTTGACCACGGCAAGCGGCATGGGCGGCCCCTCGATCGCCTTGGCCATAACGAAGAGGCTATCACCTGGCGCGACCTTCTCCTTCAGCTTCTCGTCCAGGATCACCGAGACCCTGATCTCGATCCCTGGGTTTGCGGGTACCGGGGCAACCGTGGGGATATCGGCCTCGCTCAATCCGCCCTCCTGCATCGAGCGTTCGATCAGCGAACCCAGTTGGGCGCTGGTCTTGGGGTCGTCCTGCACCTGCGGCAGAACCCGGCGCCAATAAGCAATGGCCTCCTTGTGCTTGGCCTGTTCCTGCATAGCGATGCCCAGCATCCAGAGGGCGGTGGGATCATCCGGCGCCTGTTCCAGCGCCTTGCGCAACAGCTCCTCGGGCCTGCCGCTGACCTTGCCGCCGGAGGCAAGGGCCAGGACGTCGGCGAGGGCAGTGAGCACGGACGGATTGTCTCCAGCCAGCTTGTGGACCTTCTCCAGCGCGGCGACCGCCTCGGGATAGCGCCCCAGGGAAGAATAGGACCGGCCCAGGATGAACCAGCCCTCGGCGTTATCGGGGTTTTCCTTCAGCTTCTCCTCCAGCTTGACGAGCATTTCCTCCATGCTCGGCTTGCCGGGTTGCCCGCTCTGGTGGTCTCCCTGAACCACCAGCAAACCGGGCGCCCCCAGGGTCAGGTAGAGCAACAGCGCCACCAGGGGAACCAGAACCAGGACGGACGCCAGGGCCAGCTTGGCGGGCGCCGCTTCCAGGGGCGCCTCCTTCGCATCGCGCAGGTCGTCGATCAGGTTGCCCTCCAAATCGGCCTTGGCCTGCTCGAACATGGCGCCGGAGAGAACGCCTGACTCCCGTTCGGACTCCAGCTCGGCCAGGCGCTCCCTGGCGATGCGCACGTTGCGGGCGTTGAGGTCCTCGGCCTCCGTCTTGTTGGGGCGCAGGAGGGCCGGTGCCAATATCAGCAGGCCCGAGACTGTCATCAGGGCCGCAGCCACCCAGAAAATCGTCATCGATCATCCCCTTCCAGCAACTCATGGGCCTTGGCCCGCTGTTCATCGGTCAAGGCAAAGTCGTTCTGCGCCCGCCCCCGCTGCCGCACGACCCGGAACAACACAAAGAAGCCGACGGCCAGCAGGATAAAGGGGCCGGCCCAGAGGAACAGGGTGATCCCCTTCACGGGCGGCCGGTAAAGAACGAAATCGCCGTAGCGCTCCACCATGTAGGCGACGATCTCGGTCTCGCTCTTGCCGGCGCTGACCATCTCATAGGTCTTGCGGCGCAGATCCTGGGCCAGCTCGGCGTTGGAATCGGCCAGATTCTGGTTCTGGCAGACCAGGCAGCGGAGCTCGTCGATCAGCTTCTTGTAGATCGCCTCCTGCCGGGGATTCTCGAAACGGTGGATCTCGATGGTCGTGGCCTGGGCGGCCATCGCCCCCGCAAGCAACAGAAGCGACAACAACAGAGGTTTCATCAGGGCTGTCCCTCCAACTGACGTACCAGGGGCTCGAAGCGTTCCCGCCAGACATCCTCGTTGATGGCCCCTTCGTATTTCAGGCGAATGATCCCCTGCTTATCGACAACGAAGGTCTCGGGCGCGCCATAAACGCCCCAATCGATGGCCACATTGCCGGCCTGGTCGTCGGCGATCATGAGGAAGGGATTGCCCAGCTTGGCGATCATCTCGCGGCCCTTGGCCGGGTCGTCACGCCAATCGACGCCGACGATGTTCACCCCCTTGTCCTTGGCGAGATGGAGCAGATAACCGTGTTCGCGCCAGCACTCGGGGCACCAGGTGCCCCAGACGTTCATCAGCCAGACCTTGCCCCGCATGGCGGCCGGATCGACCTTCTTCCCCGGTTGGAGCAGGTCCGGAATGGAGAAGGCGGGTGCCTGCTTGCCAATGAAGGGTGAAGGCACATGGCGGGGGTTGTATTCCCCCTGGTTGATCTTTTTGAGGGTGAAGAAAAACAGGCCCGCCAGCAGCAGGAAGAGGACCAGTGGAATCAGTGCCTTGGCTTTCATGCAACCCCCGTTGCCATCTTGTCTTTCGCCACCGCCGCACGCCGTTTCATCGACCGGTAGCGCCGGTCGGTGGCTGCAACAAAACCACCCAGGGCCATCACCAGCCCGCCGAGCCAGATCCAGCGGATGAAGGGCTTGTGATAGAGACGTACCGCCCAGGCCTTGCCGCCGAGGGGTTCGCCCAGGGCGACAAAGAGGTCGCGTGTCAGGCCGGGATCTATCCCCGCCTCTGTCATGGGCATACCCTGCGCCCGATAGGTGCGCTTCTCGGGATGCAGCCGCGTAACCAGTTGACCCGCGCGGGTCACGCGAAACTCCCCGCGGCTGGCGGTGAAGTTCGGCCCGGAGAAATCCTCCACGCCGATAAATTCAAAGTTATAGCCCCCCAGTTCATAGCTCTGTCCCGGCTCCAGACGCACATCCTCTTCCTTGCTGTAGAGCGAGGTCAGGGTGACGCCGACGATGAACAGGGCGACGCCCAGGTGTCCCAGGGCCATGCCCCAATAGGCGCGAGGCAGCGCCTTCAACCCGGCGGCCAGGGAAGGCTTGTTGGCAATCCGGTCGCGCAGGCCGGCCAGGGTGGCCAGGACCACCCATAACGCCATCACCAGCCCTAGAGCAGCCTGCCAGTGAAACACCGGTGCGGCGGCAACAGCCAACAACACCCCGGCGGTCAGGCTGAGCATCGCGGCGACACGCAGTTTCAGCCAGAGAACGCCCGGCTCATCCCGTTTCCAACGGACCAGGGTACCCACCCCCAACACCAGCGCCAAAGGCAGGGCAAGCGGCACAAAGACGCTGTTGAAATAGGGAGGCCCCACCGAGATCTTGCCCAGATTCAGGGCATCCAGGACCAGGGGGTAGAGGGTGCCGAGCAGAATGGCCGCCGTGAGGGCGGTCAATAGCAGGTTGTTGAGCAGCAGGCCGGTCTCCCGCGACAGGGGCGAGAAGCCCACCCGGCTGCGGATATTGTCGGCGCGCGCGGCATAGAGCGTCAGAGAGCCGCCCACCACCAGGCACAGGAAAAGGAGGACGAAGAGGCCGCGCCCAGGGTCGGATGCAAAGGCGTGGACCGAGGTCAGCACCCCGGAACGCACCAGGAAGGTGCCCAGGAGGCTGAGCGCAAAGGCAAAGATCGCCAGCAGCACCGTCCAGGCCTTGAAGGCCCCGCGCTTCTCGGTCACCGCCAGGGAATGCATCAGGGCCGTTCCCACCAGCCAGGGCATGAAAGAGGCGTTTTCCACCGGGTCCCAGAACCACCAGCCGCCCCAGCCCAGTTCGTAATAGGCCCACCAGCTCCCCAACGCAATACCCAGCGTCAGGAACATCCAGGCGATATTGGTCCAGGGCCGCGACCAGCGCGCCCAGACGGCATCGAGCCGACCGTCCAGCATGGCGGCAATGGCAAAGGCAAAGGGCACCACGAATCCCACATAACCCATATAGAGCATCGGCGGATGGATCGCCAGACCGAAGTCCTGCAACAGGGGATTGAGGTCGCGCCCTTGCGCCGGGGCCGGCCAGAGGCGTTCGAAAGGATTGGAGGTGAAGATCAGAAAGGCGAGAAAGCCGAGGCTGATCAGGCCCATGACGCCGATCACGTTGGCGATCACCCGGTCCGGCATGTCGCGGCTGAAAAGCGTCACCGCCACGGTCCAGAGGGAAAGCGAGAAGGCCCAGAGCAACAACGAACCCTCATGGGCACCCCAGACCGCCGAGATCCGGAACAGCAAGGGCAGATCGGTATTGGAGTTCTGCGCCACATAGGCGACGGAGAAATCGTTGACGACAAAGGACTGTACCAGCGTAAGGAAAGCAATCCCCAGGAAGAACAACTGGCTCCAGGCCGCCGGGCGGGCAACGCCGATCAGGGCGGCCCGGCGCCGATGGGCGCCGGTCAGAGGCAACAGGGCCTGCACTCCCGCCATGCAGAAGGCCAATATCAGGGCAAGGTGTCCGAGCTCTGGGATCACAGGTTACTCCTCAAATTCCGGGTAAATTCCCGTAGGTTGGGTTAGGCGCGCAAACTCAACCTCGTCAATGGTTTCAGGAAGGCCGGTGCGCGCCGTAACCCAACAGGGGGTGGTAAGCCTGTTGGGTTACGGCGGGAATACCGCCTAACCCAACCTACAACACTGTTCAGGCCTCTGGCCGCATGTGCGGGAACAATAGCACATCGCGTATGGACGGCGAGTCGGTGAACAGCATCACCAGCCGGTCGATGCCGATGCCCTCCCCCGCCGTGGGCGGCATGCCGTGTTCCAGGGCGCGGATGTAGTCCTCGTCGAAGTGCATCGCCTCCATATCTCCCGCCTCCTTCTCCGCCACCTGTTTGCGAAAGCGCTCCGCCTGGTCCTCGTAGTCGTTCAGCTCCGAAAAGCCGTTGGCGATCTCGCGCCCTCCGACGAAGAATTCGAAGCGATCGGTCACGAAGGGATCGCTGTCGCTACGCCGAGCCAGAGGCGAGACCTCGGTGGGATAGGCTGTGATGAAGGTCGGGTCCATGAGCCGCCCCTCGACGGTCTTCTCAAAGATCTCGATCTGTACCTTGCCCAGGCCGTAGGAGTCCTTGAGTGGAATCCCCAGCCGGGCGGCCAGGGCTCGCGCCTGATCCAGATCGTCCAACTCCTCGGCGCGGATATCCTCGTTGAACTGGAGAATCGACTCCTTCACCGTCAGGCGGCGGAAGGGGCTGCCGAAATCATAGGTCTGGCCCTGGTAGGGGATCTGGGTGGTACCAATCACCTCCTCGCAGAGGTGGCGCAGCATGTCCTCGGTCAGGTCCATCAGGTGGTGGTAATCGGCGTAGGCCTCGTAGAACTCCAGCATGGTGAACTCGGGGTTGTGCCGGGTGGAGAGCCCCTCGTTGCGGAAGTTGCGGTTGATCTCGTAGACCCGCTCGAAGCCGCCCACCACCAATCTTTTCAAATAAAGCTCCGGGGCGATGCGCAGAAAGAGCTGCATGTCCAGGGCGTTGTGCTGGGTAATGAAGGGCCGGGCCGTGGCGCCGCCGGGGATGACCTGCATCATCGGCGTCTCCACCTCCATGAAGCCGCGCCCGTTGAGGTAATCGCGGATGAACTGGATGGTACGGATACGCAACCGGAAGGTATTGCGCGTCGCCTCGTTCATGATCAGATCGACGTAACGCTGGCGGTAGCGCTGTTCCGTGTCGGTCAGGCCGTGCCACTTCTCCGGCAGGGGCCGCACCGACTTGGTCAGCAGGCGCAGGCTATCCACCTTCACCGACAGCTCGCCGGTCTGGGTCTTGAACAGCACCCCCTCGGCGCCCAGGATGTCGCCGATGTCCCATTTCTTGAACTGCTCGTTGTAGACACCCTCGGGCAGGGCATCGCGCTGCACGAACAACTGCATGCGCCCGCTCATATCCTGGAGATGGGCGAAGCTCGCCTTGCCCATCACCCGCCGGCTCATCATGCGGCCGGCCAGTTTCACCCGCAGCCCCTGGGCGAGAAGATCTTCCTCGGCCCTCTCGCCGTATTCGGCGTGCAGCTCGCCCGCCATGCAGTCGCGGCGGAAGTCGTTGGGGAAGGCATTGCCCTCGCCCCGCAGTTGCGCCAGCTTCTCGCGGCGTAGGGCGATCAGCTTATTCTCGTCTTGTACCTCATCACTCATTTATTTGATATCTCAAGATTTAACCGCAAAGAACGCTAAGGCCGCGAAGGATTATTAATATTTCATTAACTTTGCGCCCTTTGCGTCCTTGGCGGTTTTTGTTTTTTATAGCCCGCTCTTCAGGCTGGACTCGATGAATTGATCCAGGTCGCCGTCCAGCACCGCCTGGGTGTTGCCGGTCTCGACCCCGGTGCGCAGATCCTTGATGCGCGACTGATCCAGCACATAGGAACGGATCTGGCTGCCCCAGCCGATGTCGGACTTGGAGTCCTCCACTATCTGCTGGGCGGCGTTGCGCTTTTGTATCTCCATCTCGTACAGCTTGGCCTTGAGCTGCTTCATTGCCGTATCTCGGTTCTTGTGCTGGGAGCGGTCGCTCTGGCAGGCCACCACGATACCCGAAGGATTATGGGTGATACGAATGGCCGATTCGGTACGGTTGACGTGCTGGCCACCGGCACCGCTGGCGCGGTAGGTATCGACGCGCAGATCGGCCGGATTGATGTCGATCTCGATGTCGTCGTCGATCTCCGGCGAGACGAATACCGCCGAAAAGGAGGTATGGCGGCGGTTGCCCGAATCGAACGGCGACTTGCGCACCAACCGGTGTACGCCGATCTCGGTACGCAGCCAGCCGAAGGCGTAGGGGCCGTCGAACTTGACCGTGGCGCTCTTGATGCCCGCTACTTCGCCAGCGGAGAGTTCGATGATCTCGACCTTGAAGCCGTGCTTCTCCCCCCAGCGCAGATACATGCGCAGCAGCATCTCCGCCCAGTCCTGGGCCTCGGTGCCGCCGGAACCGGCCTGGATATCGAAAAAGGCGTTATGGGGGTCCATCTCGCCCGAGAACATGCGGCGGAACTCCAGCTCGGCCACCCGCTTCTCATGGCCTTTCAGATCGGCCGCCAGGGAGGCGATGGTATCCTCGTCGCCCTCCTCCACCGCCATTTGCAGCAGATCCCCAGCGTCCTCAAGCCCGGCGTCGAGGCTGTCGATGGTCCCGACAACCCCTTCCAATTGCGCCCGCTCCTTGCCCAGGGTTTGAGCCCGCTCGGGAGCATTCCAGATGGAAGGGTCCTCCAGTTCGCGCAGGACCTCGGTCAGCCGTTCCTTCTTGTCCTCGTAGTCAAAGATACCCCCTCAGAGACTTGGTACGTCCCTTGAGATCGGCAATGGCATTGGTAATCGGATTGATGTCGAGCATGGCCTGTCTGCGGAAAAATGAAACGGGGAATGGTACAGCAGCGGCGAACGCATTGAAAACACAGAAATCCGGGTTAAGCCCTTCATGGCTCGACAGGGCCACCACGAACGGTCAACTCAGGGCACACCCCCAAAAACTCCGCTGTGCTCCGTTTTTGACCCCTCAAGGGGCAAGAAACCGGCGTGTTTCTTGAGAGGCTTAGAATTCCAGCTCTAGATCTTCTTCGCAAAAATCGAAAATAACAGGTTCCGATTCTTCACCGTCGGCAAAGACGGCCTTGAAGTGTTGTTTGCAATCTTCATTATTGGTGCTCTCGTCCCAAACCAAGGTAACTGAGGCGCCTGCCCCTATGCCATCGCCGATTTCAAAAAACCCCCACTCCTTACCGTCTTCGGAAACCAGCAGTTTTTTAATGGCCGATCCACTGGTGTTATGTACCTTGAACGAATATTCATCCTTGGCACCGGCAGTACCTGCGACCAACGAGGCTATAACTAACAGAACACCGGCAACATGATGGATTTTCATATTTTTTTCCTGATTTTGGTAAACGGATTTTGCACTAAATGCCCAATGAGAAAACTTGACCTGCTTCACACGGCTATTCGAAACGATACCCCTTCGGCACCACGACAATCCCCTTCGGCGAGAGGGTGAAACGCGCTTCGTCGCGTTTCCGGTCGAAGCCGATGCTTTCCCTTGGCGGGATGACCACGTCCTTATCGACGATGCAGCGGTTCAGCCGTACCCCCTCGCCCACTTGCACGTTGCTGAATAGGATGGACTCGTGGATTACTGCCCCATCCCCGACACTCACATGGGGGAAAAGGATGGAGTGTTCAACCCCGCCGCCGCTGATCACCACGCCACCGGCGATGATGGAGTTGAGCACGACGCCTTCGTCGCCGGAGGGGCCGGGCACGGTCCGCGCCGGGGGGTATTGGGCCTGATAGGTGCGGATCGGCCAGTCGGGCTGATAGAGGTTCAGGGCGGGCACGGGGTTCAGCAGGTCCATGTTGGCCTCGTAGTAGCTGTCCAGGGTTCCCACATCCCGCCAGTAGCGGTCGGGGCTGACCCGGCCCCGCTCCCCGCCGAAGCGATAGGCGTAGACCCCTCCCCGCTCGATCAGGCGCGGGATGATGTCCATGCCGAAGTCGTGCCGCGAATCCGCCCGTCCGTGGTCCTCCTCCAGCACCTCGAACAGCAGTTCGCTTGAGAAGACGTAAACGCCCATGGAAGCCAGGGCGCGCCCCGCGTCCCCCGGCATGGGCCGGGGATCGGCGGGCTTCTCCTCGAAACGGTCCACGCGCCCCCCCTCGTCCACGGACAGGATGCCGAACTGCCCCGCCTGTTCCAGGGGAACCTCCATGCAGGCCACCGTCAACCGGGCCGAGCACTCCTTATGGAAGGCCAGCATCGCCGCGTAGTCCATGCGGTAGATGTGATCCCCCGACAGGATCAGCATCTGTTCCGCGCCGCTGCGCTTGAGCAGGTAGAGGTTCTGATAGACCGCATCCGCCGTGCCCTGATACCAGTTCTCCCCCGTCCGCATCTGCGGCGGCACGGCGGTGATGTACTCCCCCAGTTCGGGATTGAACAGGGACCAGCCGTCGCGCAGGTGCTTCTGGAGGGAGTGGGACTTGTATTGGGTCAGCACCAGAACACGCCGTAGGCCGGAATGGAGACAGTTGGCCAGGGTAAAATCGATGATCCGGTACTTACCGCCGAAGGGCACCGCCGGTTTCGCCCGCTCCGAGGTCAAGGGTAGCAGGCGGGAGCCGTGGCCCCCGGCGAGGATGACGGTTTGGGTACTTTCAAGCATCGGCGGGGCTCCTTGTGGGGTTGTCTTCCCCTATCAGCAAGAAGCAGGCCGGATCGCGCATGCGCTAGGCCGCTGTTCCGCGCTTGGCAAATCAGACTTGCACGCCCCAACAACAGGCGCAACCCAATTGGAGCGCACCATCGCAGGGCAACGGGGCGCAGGACAGCGCTTCGATCCGTTGCCGGTGGATGACCCGGCATCTAAACCGGGATAAAATCCTCGACTTTGATCAACTCGGGGAATTCCAAATGATTCAGGGCAGCCTGGTCGCGCTGGTGACGCCAATGGCCGTGAATGGCGATGTGGACTTCGACTGTCTGCGACGCTTGGTAGACTGGCATGTGCAGCAGGGAACCGACGGCATTGTGTCGGTCGGGACCACGGGGGAGTCATCGACTCTCAACGAGCAGGAACATTGCGAGGTGATCCGCCGCACAATCGAATTCGTGGCCGGACGGGTCCCCGTAATCGCGGGCACCGGCGCCAATTCGACCGCCGAGGCGATCCACCTGACCCGGCGCGCCAAGGAGCTGGGGGCGGACGCCTGCCTCCTGGTGACCCCCTACTACAACAAGCCGACCCAGGAAGGGCTCTATCTCCACTACAGGGCCGTGGCCGAGGCGGTGGAGATTCCCCAGATCCTTTATAACGTACCCGGCAGGACCGCTTGCGACATGAAGCCGGAAACGGTAGGTCGGCTCGCGGAACTCCAGAACATTATCGGTATCAAAGAAGCGACTGGCGACCTCAGCCGGGTTGCCGTCCTGCGCGGCCTCTGCGGCGACTCGTTCGCCCTCTACAGTGGCGACGATGCCACCGCACTGGAGTTCATCCTGCGTGGCGGTAACGGCGTCATATCGGTCACGGCCAATCTGGTCCCCTCGCCCATGCACCGCATGTGCATGGCGGCCATCGGTGGTGACAGGGGCGTCGCCCAGGACATCGACAACGGGATCGCGCCCTTGCATCTGAAGCTGTTTGTCGAGTCCAACCCGATCCCGGTCAAGTGGGCGCTGGCGGAGATGGGAATGATCCCGCCCGGTATCCGTCTGCCCCTGACGCCTCTGTCCGAACCGGCACGCCCAGCGGTTCGCGATGCCATGGCGCAGGCCGGATTACTTTAGGGGACCTCTAAAAATTCCTTCATTGGAGTTTTTAGAGACGGAAATCAAAAGGAGTGCCTTTCGATTTTCTTCATTTTCAATCGCTTGAAGGCGATTGGAAATGGCAGTGCATCCTGCACCGCACGGGAACCTCAAAAAAGAGGTTCCCTCTAGTTCACCCTGTTGTACGGATTCCGTAATGAGCAATTTGAAGCGAGCAATTCTCCTGGTCATGGCCTTTTCCCTGACCGCCTGTCTTTCGGCGCCCGACATGAGCGAGGTGATGGCGGATCGCAAGGTGGACTATAAAAAGTCGAAGTCTGCCGAAAAGGACCTGGAGGTACCGCCAGATCTCACCAAGGACAGTATCGACGATAGTATGGCGGTACCCGACATCGCCCCCAGCGGCACGGCGACCTATTCCGAATACGCCGGCGAACGCGCGCCGGGAACCCAGCCCGCCCCAGCCTCGGCTCAGAATGTCCTGCCTACCGTGAAGGACGTGGAGCTGAAGCGGGACGGGGAGACGCGCTGGCTGGTCATCAATTCCGCCCCGGCAGAGGTCTGGCCCGTGCTGGTCTCCTTCTGGCAGGCAAACGGCATCCTGCTCCTGGAACAGGACCCCGAATCGGGCGTCATGCGCACCGCCTGGCTTGAGAACCGCGCCGACATCAAATCCGACTTCATCACCGACACCCTGCGCAAGGCCTTCAACGGTCTCTACAGCGCCGGCACCCGCGACCAGTTCCGGGTACGTCTGGAGCAAGGCGAGAAGGCGGGAACCTCGGAACTCTACCTGACCCACAAGGGCATGCAGGAACAGATCTTGAAGGGTTCCACCAACGAGGGCGAGCAGTCGGTCTGGGTACCCCGAGAGACCGACCACGGTCTGGAGTCCGTCATGCTGCGCCGCATCATGATCAGCCTCGGCGTCACGGAAAATCGCGCCAATACCCTGATCACCGGCAAGGACGGCCAGCAACAGCAGAAGGCCCGCTCCGAGCTGCAACGCAATAAGGATGTGGTGGCCCTGCGCATCAACGAAAATCTCGAACGCTCCTGGCGCCTGACCGGTACGGCCCTGGACCGCGTCGGCTTCGCCGTGGAAGACCGCAACCACCAGGAAGGGGTCTACTACGTCCGCTACAACGACCCCTACTCCGACCAGGAAAAGAGCAAGGGCATGCTCTCCAAGCTGGCATTCTGGAACGAAGAGAACAAGAAGATCGACAAGGTCAACCAGTACCAAGTCCGCCTCGCCTCCGAGGCAGAACATACCCTGGTCGCCGTCCACAACGACAAGGGCGAGCGCGTCAATTCCGATACGGCGGCGCGCATCCTGACCCTGCTGCACGAGCAGATCAAGTAACCGCGTTGGCGCGGACCCACCGGCCGTTGGGAGACGGGGCCTGATGCGCTTCGTCTCCCTCGGCAGCGGCAGCCGGGGCAACGCCCTGCTGATCGAAACTGCTGGTTGCCGCCTTCTGCTCGACTGCGGTTTCTCCGTGCGGGAGCTGGAACAGCGGCTGGCCAGTGTCGGGGTCGATCCCCGCACCCTCGGCGCCATTCTCCTCACCCACGAGCACGGCGACCACATCCGGGGCGCCGTACCCCTTGCCCGCCGTTACCGGCTCGATCTCTGGATGAGCCATGGTACCTGGCTCGCCAGCGGCGCCGAGGCGAGCACAGGACTGCACCTGTTTCACGCCGAACAGGGGCCGTTCCAGATCGCCGATACCGAAATCGCCCCCTACACCGTCCCCCACGACGCCCGCGAGCCCTGCCAATACCGTTTCCGCAGTGGAAAAACCAGCCTGGCCGTACTCACTGACGCCGGAACCTCGACCCCCCATGTCCTGAGCCATCTCATGGACGCCGACGCCCTGGTGCTGGAGTGCAACCACGACGAAGAAATGTTGGCCACCGGCCCCTATCCTCCCCGCCTGCGGGCCAGGGTCGGCGGCGCCCAGGGCCACCTCAGCAACCGCCAAGCGGCGGAGATACTCTCCCGCCTCGATTCCTCGCGCCTGCAACACCTGGCCGCCGCCCACCTCAGCGAAAAGAACAACCACCCCGGCAAGGCCAGGGCCGCCCTGCTTGAAGCCGCGCCCGGAATGGAAGAACGCCTCAGCCTCTTGAGCCAGGACCGGCCAGGGGCATGGGTAGAGGTGGTTTAGCGAGAATAGCGAATCGAGCGTTGTTGGGTAAGTCGGCCTTCAGGCCGACTGCGGCGCTGATGGCCGGCCTACCCCTTTTTCATTCTCTGGGGCAGTTTAGCGGTCAATATGTCCAGGCAGGCCCTATTCAAGCGCCACCGAAACCGCCCCCGAGGCCGCCTTGGCCTTTTCCAGCGCCAGCTCGACCGTCTCGCCCCGAGCCAGGGCCACGCCCATGCGGCGATGGCCGGCGACCTCGGGCTTGCCGAAGAGGCGTAACTGGGTATCGGGCTGGGCGAGGGCCTGGTCCAGGTTGCCGAAGCGGACCTGCCGGGAATGTCCTTCCACCAGAATGACGCTGGAGGCCGAAGGCCCGTGGAAGTGGATATTGGGGATCGGCAGGCCGAGGATGGCGCGGGCGTGGAGGGCGAACTGGGAAAGGTCCTGGGAGATCATCGTGACCATACCCGTGTCGTGGGGGCGGGGCGAGACCTCGCTGAAGATCACCTCGTCGCCCTTGACGAACAGCTCAACGCCGAAGATGCCGCGCCCGCCCAGGGCCTCGGTAATCTTGCCGGCGATCGCGCGGGCCGAGGATAAGGCCTCGTCGCTCATGGGCTGCGGCTGCCAGGACTGGCGATAATCCCCGTCGATCTGGATATGGCCGATGGGCAGGCAGAAACGGGTGCCGCTGGCGTGACGGACGGTCAACTGGGTGATCTCGTAATCGAAGTCGATGAAGCCCTCCACGATTACCTTGCCAGCACCGCTACGCCCGCCCTCTTGGGCATAGTCCCAGGCCCGGTCGATGTCGGCCGCGGTCCTGACCGTGCTCTGCCCCTTGCCGGAAGAACTCATGATCGGCTTCACCACGCAGGGCAGGCCGATCTCGGCGATGGCGGCGTCGAATTCTTCGCGGGTCTCGGCGAAGCGGTAAGGCGAGGTCTTCAGCCCCAGCTCCTCCGCCGCCAGACGGCGGATGCCCTCGCGGTTCATGGTCAGACGCGCGGCGCGGGCGGTCGGGATCACCGTATAGCCTTCGGCCTCCAATTCGACCAGGGTATCAGTCGCAATCGCCTCGATCTCGGGCACGATGAAATGCGGCCGTTCCTCCTCGACCACCGCCCGCAGGGCCGCGCCGTCCAGCATATTGATCACATGACTGCGATGGGCCACCTGCATCGCCGGGGCATTGCGATAGCGATCCACCACGATCACCTCCGCCCCCAGCCGCTGTAACTCGATCACCACCTCCTTGCCCAGCTCGCCGCCGCCGCAGAAGAGGACTCGGGTTGCCGATACCGACAAAGGGGTGCCGATGCTGACCATGGTTTGCTCCGGGGGTTGGGGAAATGGGGCGATTATAGGCCGCTGGGGGGCCGGGGGTAAGGTTGCGGGGCCGCGAAATGGAGTGATGTGTCTATCGGGAGCGTAGGCGACGAACGGAAATTCTGGCCCATCCCCTATTACCCCTCCTGTGTCAGCTATACTTGACAACAATCCTTAATGGCCTAGAGTAAAGCCATGATAGAGCTGCGCAAATACCAGGATGAACAGGGTAATACGCCCTTTGACGATTGACTGAGCGCCGTCAGGGACCGGCGGGCGGCAGAGCGGGTGCATATCCGCTTGCGCCGGTTGATGCTCGGGAACGAGGGCGACTGGCGCCCAGTCGGTGAAAACGTGCGGGAGCTGCGCATACGAGAGGGCAAGGGCTATCGGGTGTATTACACCTGGGATGGCGCAGCCGTGGTGTTGCTACTCATCGGTGGTGACAAATCCACCCAGGAAAGGGATATCGAGACTGCGAAACGATACCGGAGAGATTACTATGCCTAAACGCTATGCCATTTATGACCCAGCGGACCACCTGAATACGCCGGAAGCCATCGCCGACTATATCAATGCGGCCATGGAGGAGGGCGATGATGAACTGCTGTTGGCGGTGCTCGGCGACGTGGCGCGCGCCACGCGGAATATGTCCGCGCTTTCCCGTGAAACCGGGGTGTCACGGGAAACGCTTTACAAGTCGTTGTCGGCGGACGGCAATCCCCGCTTCACTAGCCTGGTGTCGATATTGAGGGCTTTTGGACTGGAGTTGACAGTGAAGCCAAGGGCGCATGCGCATTGAACCCGCATCCGGCCAACGATCCTGGGCTACCCGCTTCGTCCGCTTTGCTATCCCCCCAAGCTCAGCATCTCGTCATAGACCGCCCAGGCCGCCTTGGCTTCTTCCTCGCTGATCTTTTGGATGCCTTGGCCGAGGTGGGTGATCAGGTAGTCGCCGGGGGCGAGGGTCTCGTGCTGCATGAGGAAGAGGTCGATCTCGCGCTCGATGCCCTTGGCCTCGCACAGGGCCTTGAGGTTGTGGATTCGGACGATCCGCATGGGGATTCCCAGACACATGGCGCCCTCGATCGGCTCGTTTGGGGGATTCGGCTGTCGCCGGTGCTTTCCTAGTCTAAGCTAAATTCGAGCCCATCCCAGTGAACAACCTATGGAAGACACCCTCAAACGCCTCCTGGCCGCCGAGACCAGGGCCAACGAAATCACCAGCGAGGCCCGTCTGGCGGCGGACAGACTGGTCCAGAATGCCCTGCACGAGGCGCGCGGTCTGGAGGAGCGTTTCCAGGCGCGCCTGCCGGAGCTGCGCGCCAGTTATCTGGACAAGGCGGAGAAGCGGGCCGCCCAGTCGATCCAGGAACTGCAACGCCGATACGACGAGATCCTCAACCGGTTGCGGGACGACGCGGAGAGCCACGAAGGCGAAGCCCTGGAAGCCGCCTTCGCCTACCTGCTGGGCCAGCGGAACGGTAGCGAACCATGACCCACCCGGCGGACCAGGCCTATCTCCGCACGCGGCTGGCGATCCTGCGGGGGCGGCTGCGGGGCGAGGAGGCGTTGAACGCCCTGATGGGCCTGCCGCCAGCGGCCTTGCTGGAGAGCTTCGGTCTGATGTCCGATGCCGACCTGGCGCGGGACCGGCGGCTGGTCAGCTTCGAGCAGTCGCTGCTGCAACTCTGGCTGGACGAGCTGACCACCCTGCTGCGGCCCCTGCGCGGTCCGGCGAGGGAGATCCTGATGCAATGGGCGCGGCGCTATGAACTCTTCAATCTCAAGGCCCTGATCCGGGGCAAGCTGAACGGCATGCCAGCCGCTCTGATCCGGGAGAGCCTGTTCCGGCTGCCCGCCTTCCTGGCCCTGGACCATGAACGGCTGTTGCAATCGGACAATGTGGAGGAGCTGCTGCTCCGCCTGGACAACACTCCCTATCGCTCGCTTGCCCATCAGGCCCGGCGCCGCTTCGCCGAGAACCAGGACCCTTTTCTGCTGGACGCGACCCTGGACCAGTATTTCTACACCGAACTCAGCCACCGCCTGCGGCCCCTGGAGGAGCCGGACCGGGCCGCCATGGGCGAGCTGATCGGCCGCATCGTCGATCGCCACAACCTGGTCTGGATGCTGCGTTACCGCTACAACTACGCCCTGCCCCCGGCCCAGGCCTTCTTTCTCTCCATCGATCACGGCTTCCGTATTGGTCGCGCCCGCCTGGCGCGGCTGGTGGAGGCGCCCAACCTCGAACGCTTTCTTGAGGGCCTGCCCGGCGCGATACGCGAGATCTTGGGCGGGGCCACCCGGATACTGGTCATCGAGTCGCGCCTCAAGGCCGACCTGGCCGCCTACGCCGACCATCTCCTGCGACAGAGCCCCTCCGTTATCGCCTCCGTATTCGCCTTCCTGATCCTGCGCTACTACGAGATCAACGACCTTTTCGCCATCGCCCAGGCGCGCGTTGCCGGCCTGGACGATGTCATTTTGCGCGAGGCGCTCCACCCCGAAATCCGGGAGGCCGCATGATCCTCGCCGGGCGCGGCCTGCTCCACATCACCCTCCAGATGATGCGCGACGACCTGCCCCTGGCCGGGCTGGCGCTGGCACGGCTGGAGGCCTTCGCCCCGGACGACCGGCCCTTGCTGGCCGAAGCCCTCCCCGAGGTCCCCGGCCAGGGTTACCGGGACTGCGTACAGAGCGCCTGTGGCCAGCTCGACCGGTTGCGGCGGTTTTTTTCGGTCTGTTCCAGGGACAATCCGGCCTGCGCGTCTGCCCCGAGCCTCTCCCTGACCCGCGAGCAACTGGAGGAGATCGAGATCTGGCTGGAACGGGCCTGGTCCGAGTGTGCCCCCTTCGAGGTGGAGCAGCAGCGGTTGCGCGACCAGTCGCACGAACTCGGCCAGCTCGACAAGTCCCTGGCCGAGCTGGCCGGCCTGGATCTGGACCTGGGCAAGCTGCGGGACGAACACAATCACCTGAATCTGCTGCTCGGCCTGGTCCCCACCGAAAACCTGCGCCGCCTGGAGCGGGCGCTCGCCCTCTCGGGCCACCTGATCCTGCGGGAATCCCAGGAGAAAGAGAGCAGCCGCGTCCTGATCGCCGGACCGAACCAGCCCGGCACGGAGCCGGGCGAGGTGCTCAAGGCCGCTGGCTTCCAGCCCCTGGTCATCCCCAAGCCCTTCCGCTCCTCGCCGGAGGAGGTGCGCAAGGAACTGGACCGCCGCCGCCACGACCTCGCCCGGCAGGAGGCGGCCTTGCAGGGGAATATGGAAACCTGGCTGAACCGGAACCTCGACCGCTTGAGCGAGGCCGGGGCGGTATTGGAGGCGGCCCTGCCCTACATGGACGTGGGCGGGGCGGCGCGCTGCCGTGGCCCCCTGGCGGCGATGCAGGGCTGGCTGCCTGCGGCGGCCCTGCCCGAGGCGCGGCGGCTGCTCGACGAACACCTGAAGCACCCCTATTTTCTGGAACAGCGCCGTCCCCGCTTCGACGAGTGGCTACTCACCCCCGCGCCGCCCTCGAACCACCCCTGGCTGCGTCCCTTTGCCCTGCTGGTTCGCCAGTACGGCGTACCCCGTTTCGGCGAAATCGACCCCACCCTCCCCTTCGCCACCACCTTCGCCCTGATGTTCGGCATGATGTTCGGCGACCTGGGCCAGGGCGCCTGCCTCGTCCTGTTCGGCCTCTGGCAGCGGCGGCGGCTGGGGAGCTTCACCCGGCTCTTCGTGGCCGCCGGGGGCTGCTCCATGCTGTTCGGCCTGCTCTACGGCAGTGTCTTCGGTTCGGAAGAGCTGCTGGCCCCCCTCTGGATGTCGCCCCTGAAGGACCCGGTCCTGCTGCTGAAGGTCGCGCTGGGCTGGGGCGTGGTCTTTCTCTGCCTCGGCTCCCTGCTCGCCATCGGCAACCGGCTGCTGACCGGCAATATCGACGGTGCCTTGTTCGATACCGGCGGCGTCGTCCACCTCCTGCTCTACCTGGCCCTGCTCGGGGGCGCCATCGGCACGGCGAGGGACAGCGCCTGGGCACCGGCGGCATTGGCCCTGGCCCTGCTGCTGCTCGGTCTGCTGGCGGCGCGCCTCTGGCGCCATTCGGACGCCCCCTTCGGCGAACGGCTGCTGACCGTCCTGATCGAGACCTTCGAGCTGGTCAGCCAGGCCATCGCCAGCACCCTCTCCTTCCTGCGGGTGGCCGCCTTCAGCCTCAACCACGTCGCCCTCTCGCTGGCGGTCTTCACCCTGGCCGGCATGCTGCAAGGCCCGGCCCACTGGCTGATGCTGGTCCTCGGCAACCTTTTCGTCATGGTGATGGAGGGGCTGATCGTCGCCATCCAGGTCCTGCGGCTGGAGTACTATGAAGGCTTCTCGCGCTATTTCCAGGGCGACGGCCGCCCCTTCAAACCCCTGCGGCTGGGAGGGGGTAGGCCGGCCTACCTGCCCATCCATCACGGAGAATAACCCAATGACCCTGCTCACCACCCTGCTCACCCTCTCCCTGCTGGGCCTTGTCGCGGCGGGGCTTTATTGGAACCGGCGGCCCCCGGCGGCCGAGCAGGCGCGGCGCTGGCTCGGGCCTGCCCTGGCGGGCAACCTGGTCTTTTTCCTCGGCGCCCAGGCTGCCTTGCTCTTCCTGGGCATCGCCGACGCTGCCGCCGAACCTGCGGTGCGGGAGGTCCTGCAAGGGGGGCGGGAGATCAGCCTGGGCATGGGGCTGGCCTTCATCGGTATTGCCCTGCCCACGGCCCTGAGCACCATCGCGGCGGCCATGGCGGTCGGCCCCATCGGCGCCGCCTCGCTGGCCGTCATCGCCGAAAAGCCCGAGCTTTTCGGCCGGACCCTGGTCTATCTGGGGCTGGCCGAAGGTCTGGCCATCTACGGCCTGGTACTCTCCATCCTGCTGCTGGACAAGCTCTGAGGCGGCACCGTGGCTGAACCCGCAACCCGCCTCTGTTTTCTCGGCAACGCCGCCCTGGCGAACGGCTTCCGCCTGGCGGGCTTCGAGGTCTACCCCGACGCCGGTGCCGATACCCTGGAGCGGCTGCTGCGGGAGCTGCGCGAACACCGCGCCCATGCCTTCGTAATCCTCGACCACGACCTGGCCGGGACCGAGTGCAAGGAACTGCGCGAGACGCGGGCCGAGGGGGGGCGCATCCTCCTGACCCAGGTACCGCCCCTGAACCGGCCGGACGATCTGCGTTCCTGCGTGGATGGCCCCATCGAACAGTTGCTGGGTGTCCGCTGGGAGGCCGGATGAGTCTGGGCAAAAATTCTGAAAACCCCCTCCCCCTTGAGGGGGAGGGTTGGGGAGGGGGTGCTGTTCCACCGGTTGCCCTGCGGGAGGCCCCATGATCCGGAGCGACGAGGAACAGGTCGCGGCCCTGGAACGGGCCATCCTGGACCGGGCCGAGGGCTTGGCCGGGGAGTATCTCGGCACGGCGGCCCAGCAGCGCGACAATATCCTCCACGACGCCGCCGAGCGTTTGCGCCTGACCGAGGAACGCGAGGTACTGGCGGCCAAGGCCGCGGCGGAGCGTCTTCAGCGCCGCAAGGTGCAGGCCGGGGAGTTGCGGATTCAGGCCCAACTGGATCAACTGCGCTGGGGGCTGGCGCTGGCGGTCCAATCCCGCCTGGGGGAACGCCTGCGCCAGCTCAGGGACGACCGGCTGGCCTACCTCGACTGGCTGGCCGGGCTGGTGGCGGAGGGGGCGCGCCTGATTCCCGAGGGCAAACTGATCGCCGAAGTGGATGCCGAGGACCTGGAGTGGCTGCCCGCCGCCTGGCCCGAGCTGCTGAACCGGGCCGCGCCCGGCCGGGTCATCGAACTCGGCCAGCGTCCCGCCGCCGCCTCCGGTGGCGTCTTGCTCAGGACCGCCGACAACCGTGTCCGCCTCGACAATCGCTTCGAGGGGCGCCTGAAGCGCCTGGAGCGAGGGATTCAACGCCTCCTCATGCAGCACCTGTTCCCCCACGACAGCGGCCTGCCGCCGAGGGGGCAGTGATGAGCCTAATTTCCTCATTTAACCGCAAAGGACGCAAAGGAACGCAAAGGATTTCATTGGCTTATCGAGGTTTCGTTCCTGACCAGGAAGGTGTGAGCATAGACAAAAAACCGCTGGGAGCGGTTTTTCGCGGCAGCCCCGGAGGGGAGAGGCGCATGGATGCGCCGAACAAACGCATCGGATTGTTTTCCTTAGCGTTCTTTGCGTCCTTCGCGGTTAAACAGAGGTTTTTAGGATGAAGAATGTCTGCTAAAACCGGCCACATCCTGGAGATCAACGGCCCCATCCTCCATGTCCGCCTGCCCGGCGCGCGCAACGGGGAGCAGGTCAGCGTCGGGACCCTGGGGATCATCGGCGAGGTGATCGCCCTGGAGGGCGAGGGGGCGCGGGTACAGACCTACGAATCGACCGAGGGGCTGCGGCCGGGCGAGCCGGTCAAGGGCCTCGGCCATCCCCTCTCGGTGGAGCTGGGTCCGGGGCTGCTGGCGGGGATCTTCGACGGCATCCAGCGCCCCCTCCAGGCCATGGCCGTCCAGGCGGGCGACAACATCCCCCGTGGCCTCTCCCTGGCCGCCCTGGACCGGGAGCGCGCGTGGCATTTCGTCCCCGATCCCGGCTGCTCTCCCGGCGCCCTGTTGCAAGGGGGCATGCGCATCGGCTCGGTGCGCGAGACCCAGAGCATCCTCCACCAAATCCTGCTGCCGCCTGGCCTCAGCGGCGAGTTGATCGACCTGGCCCCGGAGGGTGATTACAAGCTGGAGCGGGTCATCGGCCGGTTGCGCGACGCCAAGGGCGAGATCCACAAGCTCTATCTCTACCACCGCTGGCCGGTACGGCAGCCCCGCCCACACCGGGGCCGCGACCACGACGCCGAGCCGCTGATCACCGGCCAGCGCATCCTCGACAGCTTTTTCCCCCTGCTCAAGGGCGGCAAGGGGGCCGTCCCCGGCCCCTTCGGCGCGGGCAAGACCATGGTGCAGCAGCAGATCGCCCGCTGGTCCAACGCCGACATCGTGGTCTACGTGGGTTGCGGCGAGCGCGGCAACGAGCTGGTGGACGTGCTGGAGAGTTTCCCCAAGCTGACCGATCCCCACACCGGGCGCGGCATGATGGAGCGCACCCTGCTGGTGGCCAACACCTCCAACATGCCGGTGGTGGCGCGGGAGGCCTCGATCTACGTGGGCATGACCATCGCCGAATACTTCCGCGACCAGGGCTACGACGTGGTCATGCTGGCCGACTCCACCTCCCGTTGGGCCGAGGCCCTGCGCGAGGTGGCCGGTCGCCTGCGCCAGATGCCGGTGGAGGAAGGCTATCCCGCCTATCTCGGCTCGCGCCTGGCCGCCATCTACGAGCGGGCCGGGCGGGTCGAGACCCTGGCCGGACAGCGAGGCTCCGTCACCCTGATCGGCGCCGTGTCGCCGCCGGGGGGGGACTTCTCGGAGCCTGTCACCAGTCACACCAAACAGATCATCCAGACCTTCTGGGCGCTGTCGAAAGAGCTGGCTGACGCCCGCCACTACCCCTCGGTCGATTGGGTGGAGTCCTTCTCCGCCCATGTCCCGGTCGCCGCCCAGTGGTGGGCCAGGGAGATCGATCCCCATTGGGCCGCGTGGCGCGAACAGGCACTGGCCCTGCTGGCCCGCGACGCCGAGCTGGGCCGTATCGTCAACCTGGTCGGCCCCGAGGCCCTCTCATCGGCCCAGCGCTGGGAACTGGAGTGCGCCGCCCTGCTGAAGGAGGCCGTCTTGCAGCAGAGCGCCCTCGACCCCCTCGACGCCTACTGCTCCCCTCAAAAGCAGTTCCTCCTGCTTAGACTGACCATGACCCTGTTCCAGCAGGGGCGCGAACTCATCGACCTGGGCGCCCCGGTGCAGGAACTGGCCGAGCACCCCCTCATGGCCAGGGTCCGCCGCGCCAAATCCACCTGGGGCAGTGACCAGACCGACCAGATCGAGGCCCTGGCGCGGGAGCTGGGCGATGCCTTTGCGACCTTGCGCAGTCAGTACGCGCCAAAGAACGAGGCTGGAGCATGAACCCGCTATGTCACCGGATTGACAGGTAGGATGCCGGTGAGCGATAGCGAACCGCATCATTCGTGTGACCCCATCCGTTCGCGATTGGTGCGGTTCGTGCCTCACCGCACCCTCTCATAGCCTTTACAAATTAATACTATTTATGGTTACCAAGGTCTCAGCCCACGCGAAAAGTG
>MGZB01000008.1 GCA_001801995.1 Gammaproteobacteria bacterium RIFOXYD12_FULL_61_37
ATCAGCAAGGCTGGATACTGGGCTCGTGGCTGGCGATTACCCAGGTGGGAGTCTCACCCACTAAAGTTCGCGGCATTGCCAAGCCGCTGCTGTCACCGTAATAATTATTTGGCGCACCAACTATTCAGCCACCACTTCCGCCCTGACCATTCCCTTGCCGAGTCTGACCTCGATCCGGTCCCCCGTCTCGACCTGGGTGGCATCGCGCAGGAGTTCCCGTTGCGGCAGTTTCCAGGCGATGGCGTAGCCCCGGTCCAGGGTGGCGAGGGGGCTGACGGTCTGGAGTTGCCGGGCGGCGGCGGCCAGGGCCTGACGTTTGGACGCCAGCAGTTGGGCCACGGCCCGATGCAGGCGGGGGCCGAGCTTGGTCAACCGGCTCTCCAGCTCCTTCAGGCGGATGCCGGGGTGGCGGGCATCGAGCCGGTTTTTCAGGCCCTGGAGCCGGGCGGACTGGCGTTCCAGCCGCACCCTCATGGCGCGCCCGATCCGCAGGCCGAGCTCGTCCAGACGCTGCTGTTGCTGTTGGATGCGCCGCCGGGGGTGGCTTAGCTCCAGGCGCTTGAGGCCACCGGCCAAGCGGTTGCCCAGCAGGTGCAATTGATGGCGAAACCGGCTTTGCAGGCGGTGGCGCAGGGCGTCGATCTGGCGTTGCAGGGCATCGCCGTCGGGGGAGACCAGCTCGGCCGCCGCCGAGGGGGTGGGCGCACGGCGGTCGGCGGCCAAGTCGGCCAGGGTGAAGTCGATCTCGTGCCCCACGGCGGAGACCAGTGGCGTCTCCAAGGCGGCGATGGCCCGCGCCAGGCCTTCGTCGTTGAAGGCCATCAGGTCCTCCAAGGAGCCGCCGCCTCGGGTCAGTATGAAGAGATCGCACTCCCGGCGGCGCTCGGCCAGCCGGAGCATCTCGACGATCTCTTGGGCCGCCCCCGCCCCCTGCACGGGGATGGGGTAGAGGATGACGCGGGCGGCGGGGAAGCGCCGTTTCAACACGGTCAACACATCGTGAATGGCGGCCCCGGACGGGGAACTGAGGACGCCGATGGTCGCCGGGACCGGCGGCAGGGGCTTCTTGCGGGCCTGATCGAACAGTCCCTCGGCCGCCAATCTCTGTTTCAGGGCCTCCAGGGCCTGGCGCAAGGCCCCCTCGCCGGCGGGCTCCATCTGTTCGACGATCAGTTGAAACTCGCCTCGGGGCTCGTAGAAGCTGATCCGCGCCCGCGTCAGCACCTGGGCACCCTCCTCGGGCTTGAAGCGGAGGCGGGAGCGGACGCCACGGAACAGGGCGCAACGGACCTGGGCGACGGAATCCTTCAAAGTAAAGTAGATGTGACCGGAGGCGGGCATGGAGAGGTTACCGATCTCGCCCTGCACCCAGAGCAGCGGGAAGCCCCGCTCCAGGGCGTAACGCACCTCGGTGGTCAGGCGCGAGACGCTGTAGATGTCGCGCGGGTCGGCGAAGGAAAGTACTTGCTGGCTCATGGGGCATCAGGCTATCACCGTTTGGGCTAAAGCCTAAAATTCGCCCGGAATAGCCATCCCGTCCTATAATGCGCGGCTTATCCCTTTTTCTCCCCGCCTGGAAGTGAGTCATGCGCCTAGTTGAGGAAGCCCTTACCTTTGACGATGTCCTGTTGTTGCCCGGCTACTCGAATGTCCTGCCCAAGGATGTCGATCTCAGCACCCGCCTCACCCGTGACATCCACCTGAAGATCCCGCTCGTTTCCGCCGCCATGGACACCGTCACCGAGTCGCGCCTGGCGATTTCGATGGCCCTGGAGGGCGGCATCGGCATCATCCATAAGAACATGACCGTCGAGCATCAGGCCCGCGAGGTGTTGCGGGTTAAGAAGTACGAGGCGGGCGTCATCCAGGACCCCATCACCGTGCGGCCCGACGCCAGCATCGGCGATGTCCTCGAACTGACACGGTGCGAGAATATCTCCGGCCTGCCGGTGGTGGACGGCAAGGAGCTGGTGGGCATAGTCACCCACCGCGACCTGCGCTTCGAGACCCGCATGGATGCCCCGGTCTCCGAGATCATGACCCCCAAGGACAAGCTGATAACGGTGAAGGAAGGGGCCAGCAAGGACGAGGTCCAGCGGCTGCTGCACCAGCACCGCATCGAAAAGGTGCTGGTGGTGAACGATCACTTCGAGCTGCGCGGCCTGATTACCGTGAAGGACATCCAGAAGGCCAAGGACTACCCCCACGCCTGCCGCGACGGCCACGAACGCCTGCGCTGCGGCGCCGCCGTGGGCGTCGGCGCCGGGACTGACGAGCGGGTGGATGCCTTGGTCCAGGCCGGAGTCGATGTCATCGTCGTCGATACTGCCCATGGCCATTCCCAGGGCGTGCTCGACCGCGTCACCTGGGTGAAGGCGAACTATCCCCATGTCCAGGTGATCGGCGGCAATATCGCCACCGCCGAAGCGGCCCTGGCCCTGGTCAAGGCGGGTGCCGATGCGGTCAAGGTGGGCATTGGCCCAGGCTCCATCTGCACCACCCGCATCGTCTCCGGGGTCGGCGTGCCCCAGATCACGGCGGTCGCCAATGTGGCCAAGGCCCTGGAGAAGACGGGTGTGCCCCTGATCGCCGACGGTGGTCTGCGCTATTCGGGCGATGTCTCCAAGGTCATCGTCGCTGGCGCCTATTCGGTGATGATCGGCGGCCTCTTCGCCGGTACCGACGAGTCTCCTGGTGATGTGGAGATCTTCCAGGGACGCTCCTATAAATCCTATCGCGGCATGGGCTCTCTCGGCGCCATGCAGGCGCGCCACGGCTCCAGCGACCGCTACTTCCAGGAAACCACCAAGGACGCCGACAAACTGGTCCCCGAAGGCATCGAAGGCCGCGTCCCCTACAAGGGTCCGTTGCGCCACGTCATCATCCAGTTGACCGGCGGCATCCGTTCCAGCATGGGCTACACCGGCTGCGCCAACCTGGACGAGATGCGCACCAAGCCCCAGTTCGTGCGGGTGACCAGCGCCGGCATGCGCGAGTCCCATGTGCATGATGTGCAGATCACCAAGGAAGCGCCCAACTACCGGCGCGATTGATAGGCTGTAGGTCGCCCTTCAGGGCGACCTGCCGGGCTGAAGCCCGACCTACAAATTCCCGGAGAGCGATCGACTCTGCTGGCGGCATTCCCACGCTGGAGCCAGGGAACGATAGAAAATTTGGAGACCCCTGAATGACCACCCCGAACATCCATGCCGACCGCATCCTGATCCTCGACTTCGGTTCCCAGTACACCCAGCTCATCGCCCGCCGGGTGCGCGAGGCGGGGGTCTATTCCGAACTCCACTCCTGGGAGATGACCGGGGACGAGATCCGCGCCTTCAATCCCAAGGGGATCATCCTCTCCGGCGGCCCCCAATCGGTACACGAGGCGGAGACCCCGCGCGCGGCCGATGCGGTTTTCGAGCTGGGCGTGCCTGTGCTGGGCATCTGCTACGGCATGCAGACCATGGCGGCGCAATTGGGTGGCGAAGTGGAATCCGCCCAGCACCGGGAATACGGCTATGCCCAGGTGCGGGCGCGGGGTCATTCCAACCTGCTGCGCGAGATCGAGGACCACACCAGCCCCGAGGGCTGGGGCCTGCTGGATGTCTGGATGAGCCACGGCGACCGGGTCAACCAACTGCCACCCGGCTTCCACGCCATCTGCGAGACCGACAACGCCCCCCTGGCCGGCATGGCCGACGAGGAGCGGCGCTTCTACGGCGTCCAGTTCCACCCCGAAGTGACTCACACCCGCCAGGGCAAGCGTCTGCTGGAGCGCTTCGTCCACGAGATCTGCGGCTGCGGCAATCTCTGGACCCCGGACAACATCATCGAGGACATGATTGCGCGGGTGCGCGCCCAAGTGGGTAAGGATCAAGTCCTGCTGGGCCTCTCCGGCGGGGTCGATTCATCGGTCGTGGCGGCGATGCTGCACAAGGCGATTGGGGACCAATTGACCTGCGTCTTCGTGGACAACGGCCTGCTGCGCCTGGACGAGGGCGACCAGGTGATGACCACCTTCGCCCGTCACATGGGCGTCAAGGTCATCCGCGCCGACGCCGAGGCCCGTTTCCTGGAACGGCTCAAGGGCGTGGAAGACCCGGAGCAGAAGCGCAAGGCCATCGGCAACACCTTCATCGATGTCTTCGAAGAAGAGGCCGAGAAGCTGACCGACGTGAAGTGGCTGGCCCAAGGCACCATCTACCCGGACGTGATCGAATCGGCCGGGGCCAAGACCGGCAAGGCCAAGGTCATCAAGTCCCACCACAACGTGGGCGGCCTGCCCGAACACATGAAGCTGGGCCTGGTGGAACCCCTGCGGGAGCTGTTCAAGGACGAGGTGCGCCGGATCGGCGTCGAATTGGGCCTGCCCTACGAAATGGTCTATCGCCACCCCTTCCCCGGACCCGGCCTGGGGGTGCGCATCCTCGGCGAGGTCCACAAGGAATACGCCGACACCCTGCGCCGCGCCGACGCCATCTTCATCGAGGAACTGTTCAAGCACGAACTCTACGACAAGGTCTCCCAGGCCTTCGCCGTCTTCCTGCCGGTCAAATCCGTCGGCGTGGTCGGCGACAACCGCCAGTACGCCCACGTCATCGCCCTGCGCGCCGTCGAGACCCTCGACTTCATGACCGCCCGCTGGGCCCATCTGCCCTACGACTTCCTCGACCACGTCTGCCGTCGCATCGTCAACGAAGTGCGCGATGTCTCCCGCGTGGTCTACGACATCACCGGCAAACCGCCGGGGACTATCGAGTGGGAGTAATCCCCCACAAGCCCCGCCGCTCCGGCAATTTCATGGATTGATGATTAGCAATTCATTGATTCCACGCATGTTTCCATGCCGCTTGCTTGCTTTCCCCGTGTGATTCGAGGAACATCGTGGCGAGAGAACCAGTGGAGCGATGAGTTGAGCATTACGGGCCCCTTCGGTATCAGCCTGGATATCGATTCCCTGCCGGATGGCTTCGTCTATATCGACGGGGAGGGGTTGATCCGCGCCTTCAACCGGGCCGCCGAACGGTTGTTCGGCCATGCCCCGGCGGAGGTGGTGGGGATGCCCATGTCGGTCCTGATTCCCCAGGTTGGCGAACGGCTTTCCCAATCCTCCGCCACCTGCGGGGTTCTGCCCGCCCTGCGCAAGGACGGCGCAACCTTCCATGCCGATCTCAGCTTGCAGCCGCTACCCTCTGCCGAAGAACGGCATTGGGTTGCCCTGATCCGTGCCTCCTCCGCCATGGAAGAACGATTTCTGGCGTCCCTGGTGAGCGCCGTCGCAGACGGCGTCTGCGCCGTGGACGTCCAGGGGCGTTGTACCTATGTAAACGAGGGCACGGAGCGGTTGCTTGGCTATGGACCGGGGGAATTGCTCGGGCTGGAGATAGGAGCGGTCATTCGCGGGCCGCAACCGGACCCGATCTCGCAACTGCTGGTCAAGTGCCCGGACGGGGCGCCCTGCGCCGAGGGAAGGCCCTGCCGCTTGGGCGAGTGCAAGCTCCGCCGCAAGGACGGCACCCTCATCAGCGCGGAATACACCCTGAGCCCGCTGTGCGAGGCGGGCCAGACCATCGGGGCGGTCCTGGCGATCCGGGACATCTCCAAGCTGCGCGCGATGGTTCGTGATCTGAATATCCTTGCCAACCAGGATGTGGATCTGGCCCTCTCCGGCGAGGGGGATTACAGGCTCACCACCTTCACGCCCGGCAGCCTTTCACATGAAGGCGCAAATCCCGCCGGTTTGGGCGGCGTGATCGGCTCCGGGGTCAATCAATACCAGGTGAAACCCCTGACGGAAAACGAACCCCGTACCCTCGGCCGACGCTCCTCGGACCGGAAAGAGGGGGAGGCCCCGCCCCCCCCTGTCCCCGCCTGGGACCTCAATCTCGCCACGGGCAAGCTCCTCTCGCCGCACGGTGACTTCATCCCGCTCACCAGCCGTGAGCTGGAGCTGCTGACCTGCCTGATGGAATCGCCCAACGTCATTGTCCCCAAAAACGAAATACTGACCCGGCTCTACCCCCGCGAGAAACACCTGGATAATTTTCAGCGTGTGGCCACCCTGGTCTCCCGCCTGCGCGTGAAGACCGAGGATGATTTTGGTTACGTCGTGCCGGTGCGCACCGTCTTCGGCCGGGGACTGGTGTTCGTCGGTTCGGCCCAAGTTTCGCCCCCCCCCCCCCCCCCCCCCCCCCCCGCACGATGTAATAAATTGACATAACTTGTCACTGACCGAGCCATGGGGGTTTGCGCTATCTTCGCCCCCATGAACACCCATTCTCCAAGTTTCACGTTCCGTCGGCATGGCCTCGCCGGCCGATAGCATGGCGATGACAGCCCAAATTCGCCATCTGTCTGCGTTCCCGCTCGACATTCACTCCCTGCCGGACGGATTCGTGCGCCTGGACGAAAGGGGATGCATCCTGGACTTCAACTGCCGTGCCGAGCAGTTGTTCGGCTATGCCGCCAATGAAGTGACGGGACAGCCCCTCTCCCTGCTGATCCCGCCGGAATGGGACAAACCGGGGGCCGGTCTCCACTGGACCTTCCCGGATACCGGGCGGATTCTCAGCGGCGAGGGATTCTGGGCAAGGGCCCTGCGCAAGGACGGCCGCTGGATCGAGGTGGAATACACCCTGCGGCTGCTCGGCGACGGCGGCCGGATCGCCGGCGCGGCCGCCCTGTTCCGGGATGTCTCCCATCCTTGGCCTCGGGTCCGCGCCCTGGACGGACTGACCAGGGACGCGAACCACAACCGACTGTACCCGGTACGACCGGACGGCGCCGGTTCCCCCCGGAGGTGCGACGAGATGCGCTGGGCAGGCCGCATCAGCGAGGCCCTGGACGAAGACCGCCTGCTGCTGCGCTACCAGCCGATCATTCCCACCCAAGAGATCGACGTGGCGGAACGCCATTTCGAGATCCTTGTCTCCCTGCGGGAGGGCGACAACGAACCGGTCCCGCCCGGCGCCTTCATCCCCGAGGCGGAGCGTTTCGGGCTCATGCCCAGAATCGACCGCTGGGTCGTCGAGAACGTCTTCCGGTTTGTGGGCCGGCACAGGGGGCTGATCTGCTGGATCAATCTCTCCAGCCATACCCTGGCGGACGACAGCTTCGAGCCCTTCGTCGAGGAACAACTCGGCGAACACGGCCTGGACCCTCGCTCCATCGTGTTCGAGATCACCGAGAGCGCCGCCATCGCCAACCTGCAACAGACCCTCCGGCTCATCGAACGGCTGAAGGTGCTGGGTTGCCGCTTCGCCCTGGACGACTTCGGCAGCGGCATGTCCTCCTTTGCCTACCTGAAACATCTGCCGGTGGATTTTCTCAAGATCGACGGCGGCTTCGTGCGCGACATGGCGAATGACCGGGTGGACCACGCCATGGTGGACGCCATCAATAAGGTGGGACAGGTCATGAACCTCAAGACCGTGGCCGAATTCGTGGAGACCGAGTCCGTCTTGAGGCAGTTGCGCGAACTCGGGGTCGATTACGCCCAGGGTTACTACATTTCGCGGCCCTACCCGCTCGATGATCTGAGTGGGCGGGCATTTGAGAGGCGCAGTGGAAACTGAGCCACGAGTGATTTTTTCTTCACAGGAGACCTAGTATGAACAAATCCGAACTGATCGACGCCATCGCCTCCAAAACCGGCCTCACCAAGTCCTCCGTGGGACAGGTCGTCAACACCCTGATGGGCGAGGTCGTAAACGCCGTCTCCCAAGGCCAGTTGGTCACCTTGGTGGGCTTTGGAACCTTCCGCTCGGTGGTGCGGGCGGGGCGTGAGGTGAAGAACCCCAAGACCGGGGAAAAGATCACCATCGCAACCCAGATGGCGCCACGCTTCTCCGCCGGATCGACCTTCAAGGAGCATGTGGCCGCCAATGCCAAGATGAAGGTTTGAGGGAAAGAGGCTACCCGGCAGCACCTTGCCAAAAAAAATGAAAACACTTGAACCGGAGCCGGCAGGCCGACCTTCAGGCCGGCCTGCGACCGTTCGATACCCGTATTTCACGGTAAGGGCAGACCGCCTCAGCCTTCTCTCTCGGTGCCTTTGCGGCTTTGCGCGAGAAAAAATGACATTGGCTCGAAATTCCTATTTACAGGATGTAAACTCGGCTCCCTCACCAATTCCACTTCTCCCAAGGGGAGATAATAATGCTCTGCCAACCTCGTCCCGGAAACCACGGCTGGCATGAGCAGTGGATGGCCTGATGAAGGGTCCCCTCTCAAGAAACACGCAGGGCCGTCCCAAGGGTTTCTTGCCCCTTGAGGGGTCAAAAACGAAGCCCAGCGGAGTTTTTGGGGGTGATCTATCAAGAAACACGCAGGGCCGTCCCAAGTGTCTCTTGCCCCTTGAGGGGTCAAAAACGGAGCCCAGCGGAGTTTTCGGGGGTGTGCTCTGTGTGAAAGCCAACGATTCCAAAGGAACCAATGATGCAACTGAGCGTGGTGGACAATAAGGGGCAGGCCGCCGACGAGGGCATGGACAAGATCCGTGAGCTCCTGTTCGGCCAGCAACTTCAACGGATCAACGAGCAACTGACGCGGCTGGAAGCCCATCTGGAGAACGGAATCGGCCAGTTGCGCGAGGAGATGCGCAAGGCCGCGAACCAAGAGGCGACAGTGCGGGAAAAGGGCAACAAGGCCCTGGGAGAGCGGCTGGATCACCTCGAAGCGGAATTCGCGGGAGAACTGCAATCCCTGCGCGCCCAAACCGGCCAGCGCTTCGATGACCTGGATACCCAGGTCGGCTCCCAGCACAAGGAGCTGTTCGGCGCCCTGGACAAAGAAGGCGACCGGCTGCAAAGGGAGAAGGTGGGACGGGAGGCCATGTCCGATCTCCTGCTGAAGCTGGCCGGCTCTCTGCGCGATGGGAAGGGCTGATGGGAAGCCTCCTGGGCCAGGGATCAAGCCCGAGCCGCCAGGATCTGACTTTGGCGGGCAGAGAGACCAATCCCCTGGATGAACTCAAGTCGCTGCTGCTGGAAACGGAGCGGCGCGAACTGCACGAGCTGCGCTCGCGCCTGGAGTCCCCCCCCGGCCCCAGGGCCGAGCAAGTGGCCGAGGTATTATCCGAGTCCCTTCGCCTCGGCATGGACCGGGATGAGACGCTGCCGGGCGCCATCGAAGGCCCCCTCATCGCCGGGCTGCGTCACTCCATCCGGCACGACCCGAGCACCATCGCCGGCATCCTCTTCCCCGTCATGGGACCCGCCATCCGCAACGCCATCAGCGACAGCCTGCGCAAGATGGTGGAATCCATCAACCGGACCCTGGAGCACAGCCTCTCTTATCAGGGTTTCAAGTGGCGGCTGGAATCCCTGCGCACCGGCATCCCCTTCGCGGAAGTGGTGCTGCGCCACACCATCGATTACCGGGTAGAGGAAGCGCTTCTGGTGCGGCCGGACAACGGCCTGCTGATCCAGCATGTGGCAGATCCCGGCGTGGAGACGCACGACCCGGACGCCGTCTCCGCCATGCTCACCGCCATTTGCAGCTTCGTGCGCGACGCCTTTCTGGCCGGCTCCACCGAACAGGGTTTGGAGGAGGTGGAGATGGAGGAACACACGGTGCTGCTGGTGAATGGCCCCCACGCCTTCCTCGCCTGCGCCGTGCGCGGCATCCCGCCTCGGGATCTGCGCGAGCGCTGCAAGAGGGTGCTGGAACAGATCCACAGCCGTTACGGCGAAGAACTGGCCCGCTTCGATGGCGACCAGGAGAGCATGCGCTTTCTGCAAGAGCCCTTGGCTGCCTGCCTGGTGTCCCAGGAGCGGCCCGCCCCAGCGCGGCGCGGCCCCTCGCCCTTTCTGCTGCTGGTGCTGGGCCTTGCCCTCCTGACGGGCGGGCTGGGCTATCAGGATTGGGAAAGAAGACGGGCCGGGGCCGAGCTGGACCGGGAGCGGCGGCAGGCGGAAGCTGAACTCAACTCGCGGCAGGAACGCCTGCTCCAGAGGCTCCACCAGACCCCCGGCATCGTCGTCGCCAAGGTGGAACGGCGCGAGGGCCGGCTCCTGATCAGCGGGCTACGCGATCCCCTGGCGCAAGACCCGGCGCAATTGATCCCGGATTCAGGCCTTGCCATCGGCCAAGTGGAGATACGCTGGACCCCCTATCAGGACATGGGTCCTGACTTCGCCTTGGAACGCGCCAAGTCGCGGCTGCAACCGCCCCAGGGCGTCGAGCTGGCATTGGACAAGGACAGCGTACTCCGCGCCAAGGGAGCCGCGCCCCGCGACTGGCGCTCCAGGGCCGAGCTGCTGGCCCTGACCGTGCCGGGGATTGCGGCCTTCGACGGCAGCGGGCTGGCGGATCGCGAACGGCTGGAACTGGAGGAGCTGAAGACCCAACTGGAGGTCCTTCATATCCTGTTCGCCAAAGGCGACCGGCTGACCCCGGAACAGACCCGGCCCCTCGACGAAGCAGCGGCCGGCATCCTGCGCATTCTCGATTTGAGCAACAAACTTTCTCTCAGCCTCACCCTCAACCTGATCGGCCGCACGGACATCATCGGCTCCGATAGCCGCAATCAGGCCCTGGGCAACGCCCGCGCGGTGGCTGTACAGAACTATCTGGCAGGCCGCGGCATTCCCCTGGAGCGGATGCGCGTCAAGGCCCAGGCCCCGCCCGAGGGAACCCCCGGCGAGGATTCCAGCCTCCGACGGGTGGAATTCGAACTCGTATTACAACGCTAAACAGGAGGTCCAATGACCATGTTGGCAAGGAAGATCTGCATGATCGGCGACTTTGCCGTGGGCAAGACCAGCCTGATTGCGCGCTATGCGCACAATCAGTTCTCCGAGAAATACCAGGCCAGCATCGGGGTCAAGATCGACACCAAGGAGCTGCGGCTGGCCTCGGGCGACGCGGTCAAGCTGGTGCTCTGGGACATCGCCGGGACCGACGAACTCAATTCAGTCGGGCAGAACTATCTGAAGGGCGCTGCCGGCTATATCCTGGTAGTGGACGGTACGCGGCTGGCGACCTTCGGCACGGCCATTTCCCTGCAAAAGGAAGTCGAGCGCCGGTTGGGACCGACCCCCTTCACGCTCATACTCAACAAGCTGGATCTGTCCAATCAGTGGGCACTGAACGCGGACGCCGTCCAGGCGCTGCAAGCGAGAGGCTGGCAACTCACCCATTGCAGCGCCAAAAAGGGCAACGGCGTAGAGCAGGCCTTCCAGTTGCTCGGCGAAAGGATGGTGATAGGAGTCCGCCCATGAATTACGCCATCAAAACCCTGCGGGATTATGTCGTTCAGCGGTATTTCAATGACGCCAAAACCTTCTATCTCCTGGTGGACACCCGCTACCGGGTGATTGCCTGGGAAGGCCCCGGTGATCACTACGGGCTGGATGGTCTCAATTCCGGCGACGATCTGGGCGAGAAGCTCCCTTTCCTGACGGGGCTCGATCAGGATACCCAACCCTTTACCCGGCTGGAGTTCGTGGAGACCCCCTCCGGGGCCGCCGCGCACTTGCAGATCGCCTACCTCAAGAGCGGCTGGGGCATGGTCTTCATGAACGCCACCCAGGAACGCGAGGACCTGCAACGCCACCACCAGAAGGTCAACGAGCGGACCCTCTCCTGTCTGAAGCAGGAATCCCTGCTGCACGAGGCGCAACGAAGCCAGAGGATCTTGCAGGAGCGGGTCGATGAGCTTAAGCAGACCAACCGCTCCTGCACCGGCTTTGTCGAACAGATCGCGCACGAGCTTCGCACCCCCTTGATGTCGCTGCTGGACTCGGCCAAGCAGGCCAGGGCCATCGGGCTCGCGGTCTGCGAACAGGAATCCCTGCACCAGCACCTCCGCTCGGTCGACCGGGGCTCCAATTATCTGATCACCCTGGTGGACAACCTGCTCGACCAATCCCGGATCGAAAAGGGCCAGTTATACATGAACCCCGGCGTCTGGCACCTTCAGGAAATCCTGGAATGCCTCGACGAAATCTTCCGGCCCGTCGTGGGAACGCGGGAGATCTCCCTCTCCTGGTGGGTGGACGCGGGGGTCCCGGAAATCCTCCACATGGACGGCATGCGCCTGCGCCAGATCCTGTTCAACCTGATCGGCAACGCGGTCAAATACACCATCGAAGGCAGCATTACGGTGGGGGTCGAATGGAAAGACAACCGGTTGTCTTTCTCCGTCGCGGATACCGGCGTCGGCATGGATAAGGCAACCCTGGAGAAGCTGTTCCAACCCTTCCGCCAGGGTCCCGGAAACGGCAATGCCCGGCTGGGGGCCGGCCTGGGGCTCTTCATCAGCCGTGAAATCGCGCATGCCATGGGAGGCGCCCTGGAAATCTCCTCCCGCCTCTCGCAGGGGACCCAGGCCAGCTTCCACGTGGAGGCGCCCCCCCGGCTCTCAAGAACGGAAGGACGCACAGCGGGCCAGCCGGATAGCTGTATCCTGATCCGGGATGACGACGAAAGCATCTTCTTCTGACCTGGATTCCGCCGATGGACGAAACCCCGCCTGAGGAGACAAACCACTGGGGCTTCATGACCAGGGCGCTGGAACTGGCCCAGCGCGCCGAGTCCGAGGGCGAAGTGCCCGTGGGCGCGGTCCTGGTACTGGACGGGGCCATCGTCGGCGAAGGCTGGAACCGGCCCATCGGCGAACAAGACCCGACCGCCCACGCCGAGATTCAGGCCCTGCGCGATGCGGGCCGCCGTCTTGGAAACTACCGCTTCCCCGGCTCGACCCTCTACGTAACCCTCGAACCCTGCCCCATGTGCGCCGGCGCCATCATCCACGCCCGCGTGGCACAGGTCATCTACGGCGCCACCGACCCTAAAGGCGGAGCCGCCGGCAGCGTCTTCGACCTCCTCCCCTCCGGCGAACGCTTCAACCACCGCACCCTTTGCGAAGGCGGCCTCATGGCGGAAGCTTGTTCCGAGATTCTCAAAGCCTTTTTCAAAAGGCGGAGGTAAAAACGGGTCCACCCGAAGCGCCGGAATGCCTGGGCAAAAAAAGGCCTAGCGGTAAAGCTAGGCCTTCTTATTTGGCGCGCCCGGAAGGATTCGAACCTCCGACCACCTGGTTCGTAGCCAGGTACTCTATCCAGCTGAGCTACGGGCGCTCGATTTGAAGCGCTGCATTATGCTTATTTGAGTAGCGGCTGTCAACGCCAACATGCCGCGTACACCCTTCGGCCTGGAGCGATTACCACTATTGGCAGGTGCGGGACAAAAAAACACTGAAACGGATCAATCAGCTTGTCATTGATACGGTACGGGAACCCTTCACCGGCATAGTCAAGCCCGAACCGCTGCGCGGCGATTTATCCGGCTATTGGTCAAGGCGAATCGATGAGAGCCATAGGTTGGTCTATCAGGCGACCGATACCGAGCTTTTGATCTTGGCCTGTCGCTTTCATTACGACGATCGAGGTTCTGCCGCCCCGCAACTCTGTCCGGGTGGGGGATTGCCTGGCGATTTTGTCGAACCGAAGGGTTCGAACCAAATCCTCTCTCCCCGCCAAATAAAAAGCCCCCATGCAGGGGGCCTTGAGAGGAGGGAGGGATTACTCGGCTCATCCCTGAGCCTCGCCCTCCGGGCTCGCTTCGCTCGTGCAAAATCGCTCCTGGCGATTTTGTCGAACCGAAGGGTTCGAACCAAATCCTCTCTCTCCGCCAAATAAAAAGCCCCCATGCAGGGGGCTATTTATTTGGCGGAGAGAGAGGGATTCGAACCCTCGATAGAGTTTCCCCTATACACCCTTAGCAGGGGTGCGCCTTCAGCCTCTCGGCCATCTCTCCAATTTTTATTTACTCGCATGGGCAGGTGCGCAATCACCTGTCACCATGCGCACCAAACCCTTCGGTCACCCGAGGAGTCCTCAAAGGTCTGCCTTCGGAATCGGTGCGGAAGTATAACCGGCCTTGCGGCCGGTTTCTATTTCGAAAAGCTATTCGCCGGAGGAAGCGGCCGCAGCGGCTTGTTCGGCCTTGATGCGTTCGTAGATTTCCTCGCGATGCACACTAACGTCTTTGGGAGCATTGACGCCAATACGCACCTGATTGCCTTTCACACCCAACACTGTGACGGTGACATCGTCACCGATCATGAGGGTTTCACCTACACGACGGGTAAGAATCAACATTTCCTATTTCTCCTATCCTTCGACGCAATACCGTTGTATTCCCTCGGTACGGCGCCACAACCAAGCCACATGGATATTTATAGTTGTTGCCGGATAATAAATAAACCTGATTTTCTATGCAAACAACAGGTTAATCTCGTAAACGGCAATTCCATTGTAACACCAGATTAAATTTCAGCACGAGAGATTCCTTGCAATGCTTCACGCCTTGGCCAATCCGAAGGCCTCGTGCAGGGCACGTACACCCAGTTCCAGGTATTTTTCGTCGATGACGACGGAGATCTTTATCTCGGAGGTGGAGATCATACGGATATTGATCCCTTCCTTCGCCAGGGTGCCGAACATGGTGCCGGCGATGCCCGCATGGGACCGCATGCCAACGCCGACCAGGGAGATCTTGACGATGGTATCGTCGCCCAGCACTTCGCGGGCATTCAAGCCTTTGGCGACCTCTTGCAGGATCGCCAGCGCCTTGCGGTAGTCGTTGCGGTGGACGGTGAAGGTGAGGTCCGTAGTGCCGTCATGGGAGATGTTCTGGACGATCATGTCCACTTCGATATTGGCCTCGCCGATGGGGCCGAGGATCTTGTAGGCCACGCCGGGCATGTCCGGCACGCCGCGCACCGTGAGCTTGGCCTCGTCGCGGTTGAACGCGATACCGGAAATCTTTGCCTCTTCCATCCCGTCTTCCTCAAACGTAATCAGGGTGCCTTCACCCTCCTCGAAGCTGGACAGCACGCGGAGGGGCACATGGTATTTGCCGGCGAACTCGACCGAGCGGATCTGCAAGACCTTGGAGCCGAGGCTCGCCATCTCCAGCATCTCTTCGAAGGTGATCTTGTCGAGCTTGCGCGCTTTGGGCTCAACGCGGGGGTCGGTGGTGTAGACCCCGTCCACATCGGTGAAGATCTGACACTCATCGGCCTTCAGGGCCGCAGCCATGGCGACCGCCGTGGTATCGGACCCGCCACGCCCCAGTGTAGTGATGTCGCCCTGCTCGTCCACGCCCTGGAAACCCGCGACCACCACGACGAAACCCGCCTCCAGATCGGCGCGCACGCGGGCATCGTCGATCTCCTGGATACGCGCCTTATTGAAGGCGCTGTCGGTCAGGATATGGGCCTGGAAGCCGGTGTAGGAACGGGCGGGACAGCCGATCTTCTCCAGCGCCATGGCCAGCAGGGCAATAGTGACCTGCTCGCCGGTGGAGAGGAGCACGTCCAGCTCGCGGGGATTCGAGGGCTCCTGAATCGCCTTGGCCAGGGCCACCAGCCGGTTGGTCTCGCCCGACATGGCCGAAACCACGACCACCATTTGATGGCCCTCGTCACGGGCCTTCTTTACCTTGAGCGCAACCGATTGGATGCGTTCTACGCTCCCAACCGAGGTGCCGCCGTATTTTTGAACCAGTAGTGCCATTGACCTTCGTTTCGATCCGCGCCCCCACGGGGCGAATAAAGGCGCGTATTAAACAACATTCCCATTCTTGAATAAAGACCTTCATACGCAGCAACTCGACCGACTGATGATCTGGCAAGCCTATTCCGGACACAAAATCACGCGGCATGTTGAACACTTTGCTCGAATCTTGCGGGTGACTGATAACCGATGGTGGA
>MGZB01000009.1 GCA_001801995.1 Gammaproteobacteria bacterium RIFOXYD12_FULL_61_37
CGGACTCCTTCTTTCAATTCGACGGGGGGCAACTTCCTCCAGTCTGGCACTTCGATGCCGTTTGAGAAGGGAGGAGTCCATCCCATTGGGCTACGGGTTCGGTCTTGGGCGAGTTGGCAAGGTAGGCCGCACCACCGCTGAGGGCGACCAGGGTGAGGATGGCCCAGGGCCAGGGGTTGGTCTTTGTTCTTGGGGTCGCGCCAGCGTTCTTCTTCGCTGACCAGCCGGGTCTTCTGGGGGGCGGGTTTGAGCTGGAGGCTGGGGATGTCGAGGGGGGTTTGTTGCTTCAGGGCCTGAAGTACTTCTTGGCAGCTTCGGGGACGCTCTTTGGCTTTGGTGTTGATGAGCCGGTCGGTGAGGGCGAGCAGCCAGGCGGGGGCTTTGCCTTGGCCGGCCTGGAGGGCGGGGATGAAGGGATCGGGCTCGTCTTCGCCGAGGGCGTGGCTGCGGATGATGGATTCTACGGGTGCCTCGCCGGTGATGAGTTCGTAGAGCACGGCGCCGAGGCCGTAAAGGTCGGTGTAGGGGCCTTGTTTGCCTTTGGTGCTGTATTGCTCGGGCGGGGCGTAGCCTTGGCTGATAATGGCAGAGAGGCTTTTGCTGTGTTCGCCGAGGGCGTGCCGGGCTGAACCAAAGTCGATGAGGAGGGGGCCGCCTTGCTTTCGGAGGAAGATGTTGCCGGGCTTGATGTCGCGGTGGAGCAGTCCCGCTTGATGGACTTGTTGCAGGCCGTCGAGGAGGGGCGGCAGCAGGGCGAGGATTTCGTTTTGGTTGAGGCTGCCGCGCTTGAGGCGTTCGCCCAGGGTCTCGCCTTCTTCGAAGTCCATGACGATATAGGCGGTGCCGTAGGCTTCGAGGTGGTCGATGATGCGGACGATGTTGGGGTGCTTGAACTTGGCAAGGGCCTTGGCTTCGTCGAGGTATTTTCCCAGGCCGTAGTGGTAGTCGGCCTCGCGCTGGCTGTGGGGGACGATGCGTAGGGTGCCGCTGTCGCGCATCCCCAGTTCGATGGGGAGGTATTCCTTGAGGACCACGACCCGCTCCAGCCGTTCGTCCCAGGCCCGGTAGGTGACGCCGAAACCGCCTTCACCCAGGACCGCCTGAATCCGGTAACGCCCGCCAATCCGTTCGTTCAGCGGCAGGTTGCGGTTGTACGTCTGCATGGTCCTCTCCTTTCCCGATTCAGATGGGGGAAAGATACCGCAATTCGAGAGGGGATGTGGGCCGGGCTTCAGCCCGGCAAGCCGCCCTGAAGGGCGGCCTACTTCATCGTTCCCAGGCTCCGGCGTCCCGAGATCCTCGCATGCCTGCCGTATCCGGCAAACCGCGACGCTGGAGCGTCGCAGGCGGCATTCCCACGCCGGAGCCTGGGAACGATCAACGTTCGGTAGGTTGGGTTAGGCGCGCAAGCTCATAGCCACAACGAGGCCAAGGGTATCCCCACCGCATCGAAGGGCGGGATATTCGCCACGTCTTCCCCACCCCAGGCCCCGAGCAGCACCCAATGGCCATCGAGGGATTGATAGGCCTCCAGGGTCATGTGTTCCGGGTCGACCAGCCACAACCATTCCACCCCCAGTCCAAGATAGACCGGCATTTTGAGGATTCGGTCCTTGCTGGCGGTGGCGGGGGAGAGGACTTCGCATACCCAGTCAGGCACCAGATCAATCCATGCCGTATCGGGCAGGGCCGGCATGCGTTCGCGCCGCCAGCCGGCAAGATCGGGGACGAGGATATGGGGTTTGTCGCCGAGATGCAGTTCCGGTTCGAACAGGATGATCCAGCCACCCGGACCGCCCTCGCCAAAGTCGTATGGCGGTTCAATCCTCCCCGATAGGGAAGAGGCCGCCCTTGCATGGCGTACCGCAGGGCGCGGGTGCGTATGAAGTTCTCCGTTGATGATTTCGGCAATCAGGTCTTCGGGGACTTGCAACAAGTCTTGATAAGTCGCTTCCTGTTGAATTGCAAGGGCGTTTGCCATCGTTTTCACCTGACTCGATTGTTAAAAAGTGCCTGCGGCTGGGTGGCTCTTTATCACGCCGCCTTTTGCCCTGGCAAATGCACAAAACCGCATCGGTGGCAGTGGTGTCAGCGATCCCATTGCTTCAGGATTCTGGCCACCACCCGGCCGCAGAGGTCGCCGCCGGTGCCGCCGGTGGAGTGGGTCAGAACACAGGCGAAGGCGATGTCGGGCTGTTGCGCCCTGTTTTCGCGCCAGCCAGTGAACCAGCCGGAATAGAGCTTGGGGTGCTCCAAGCTCTGGGCGGTCCCGGTCTTGCCGTAAGTGCGGCAGCGGTCGGCGGGGTTCTCGGCGTTGAAGACGCCCGCCGCCGTGCCTGCCTCGGGCACTGCCTTCATCCCCTGACGTAGCAGGTCCAGCAGCTCCTCGTTGAGTCCCAGCGGCTCGGCCGCCTGGGCTGTGATTTTCCGCCCGTCCCAGAGGGCGAGCAGGTTTGGCTGGATCAGCCGTCCGGTCGCTGCGGCCGCCGCCATCCGCGCCATCTGCAAGGGGGTGGCGCGCACCCCCTGGCCGAAGCTGTTCTGGGAGAGGCGCTGCATGGGCGCGCCCAGTTTCGTATGGAAGAGATCCAGATCCCCCGTCATGGCGCGCAACACGGCCCCGCCCGCGATGGGCTCGGGTTCCCCGGCCCCGGCATCCCCGGCGGCCGGGAACAGGGGCAGGCGCTTGCCGAAGCCCAGGGTTCCGGCCATGGTGGCCAGGTTGGTGTTCACCCCGCCCCCTTGCAGCTGTTCCCGGTCCATCACCTCTGCCAGACGCACATACCAGATATTCAGGGAATCGCGCACCGCCTCGCGAAGCCCCAGGCCCGAGCTGTGACGGCCCGCCTGGCAGGCACCGTTGCGCAGGGCCTTGCCGAAGGCCCCGGCCAGGGAGCCGCCCTCGAAGTTACAGACCTCGGAGGCCCCGCGCGGCTGATAACAGCCAGCCCCCGGCGATAGGCCCGAGTTGCGCGCGAAGGCGCCGCTGCTCCAGCCCCGCAGCATGGCGGCCACGTCCTCGCGCCCATCGCCCGCCGCTTTGATCGCCGCCAGTGAAGTGACGATCTTGAAGGTGGAACCCGGCGTCACATGGGCATCCAGGCCCTGCCAGGGGTTGAAGCGGAATGGGTCGCGGTTGGGCCAGGTGACGGAGAAGGCAGCGCGGTCCCAGATGCCGGTCCCGTCCGGCGGGCTCGGATGATTGGCCGCCGCCAGCACGGCGCCGGAACGGGCATCCAGCACTACCACGGCCCCGCGTCTCTCATTACGATAGGCGTCGCCCGCGCCCCACTCCTCGTCTAGGCGGCGCTCCAGTTCGGTCTGGGCGACGGCTTGCAGCTTGGAATCCAGGGTCAGCCGGACCTCGCCGCCCAGGCCAATGGCGGAACCGGACAGTATGCCCGACAGGCTCCCCCGGTAATCCGGCCCATATCCCATCAGGGCGGCCAGGCCGTTCTTCAGCGCAAAACCGGTGGGGCGGCCCTGGCCATCCTCACCGGTCAACAACTGGCCGTCCACCGTGCGCACCACGAAGGTGGCGGGCGGGCGTGAGGGGGCCAGATCGCGGGAATAGCGCTCACGTTTTGCCACCCATTCGATCCGGCCTTCATTCAAGGCCAGGGGCAGGTCGCGGTCCTCCGGCTCCGGATTGGCCACAGGCGCCACCGGCAGGCGTAACAGATGTTTTCCCGCCGGCAGGTTCAGGCGAATCTGATAGGCCTTGGTCTGATCGGACTGATAACCGGCGGCGCAATTGGGCTGACCGGCCGGGACATCCCGCACGCAGGCTAGCAGTTGATGGGAGGGCAGATGCGAGACATCGGGCCTGCCGACCACTTGCAGGGTCAGGCTGGCCGCCTTCGTCAGACGCAGCTCCGTGCGCCACTCGACGCCCTGCTCCGGCGACACGGACCAGTCGCCGAAACCCGCCACCAGGACGCCGTTCATGACATAACCGAACTCCAGGGGGACGCGGCCATAATCGCGCAAGGGCGCGCCCCTTGAATCAAAGGGCACCCACTCGGCCAGGGAAGTATCTGGTGTGCGCGGACGGTTGTCGCGCACGCCGCTCAACAGCCGCCCCCGGTTCCACTGGGCAATCCAGTCGCGCAGGGTTCGGCCAGGGTCGGTGGCGTAATAGTTGTCGATCAGGCGCGAGGCCAGCTTGAGGGTAGCGGTATCCGCCCCCGCCGCCCGCTGGGCCAAGACATGGTCCCTCGGCTTCACGCTCAACTGACCGTTCGCATCGGCCGTCAGCAGCCCCTCGTCGCGCAGCTTCTCGAAAAGCTGCTCCGCCTCCGTGCGCTTCGACACGACCTCCAGTGCCTCCAGATCGAGCCGTTGCAAGGCATCAAGGCGCCAGACCACCAACGCCACCCCCAGGGCAGCCACCACCAGCGCCTTGATCCAGAGAAAGAGAAAACCCTTGTTCAGACCCATTCGCGCCCACCCAGCCTGCGGAAAACCCTTACCTATTCTGGCATATCCTGCGTTAGTTCGAGGCCGCCAATCCGTTCGTTGATCGGCAGGTTGCGGTTGTAGGTCTGCATGGTCCCTTCTCCTTTCCCAGTTCAAATGGGGAAATACCGCAATTTCAAAGTGGATGTAGGCCGGGCTTCTGCCCGGCAAGCCGCCCTAAAGGGCGGGCTACCCATCTTCGCCCGATTCGCTATTTCGTAACGCCAAGGCGTTTGGCTCAAAAATTTCATGCAACGCGAAGAATGGGCCATTACAATGCGGAATTTTTCCAATCCTAGAGGCCCACAGGGAAATCCGTCCATGGCAAAAGACTTCATCTTCACCTCCGAGTCCGTTTCCGAAGGTCATCCCGACAAGATGGCCGACCAGGTTTCCGATGCCGTCCTTGACGCCATCCTGGCCGAGGACCGGCATGCGCGCGTGGCCTGCGAGACCCTGTTCAAGACCGGCATGGTCATGATCGCGGGTGAGATCACCACCACCGCCAAGCCCGATTATGAAAGGATCATGCGCCAGACCATCAAGGAGATCGGCTACACCAGTTCAGAGATGGGCTTTGATTGGGAAACCTGTGCCGTCATGACCGCGCTGGGTGTGCAGTCCCCCGACATCGCCCAGGGCGTGGACCGTTCCAAGCCCGAAGATCAGGGCGCAGGGGACCAGGGCCTGATGTTCGGCTACGCCACCAACGAGACTGAAATGCTCATGCCCGCGCCGATCTATTACGCCCACCGCCTGGTCCATCGCCAGGCCGAGATGCGCAAGAAGGGCGTGCTCTCCTGGCTGCGTCCCGACGCCAAGAGCCAGGTCAGCTTCCATTACAGGGACGGCAAGCCCGTCTCCATCGATGCCGTGGTGCTCTCCACCCAGCATTCGCCGGACATCGAGCACAATGAACTCCAGGAAGCCATCATGGAGCACATCATCAAGCCCGTGCTGCCTTCCGAGTGGCTGACCCCCCAGACCAGCTATCACATCAACCCCACGGGCGCCTTCGTCATCGGCGGCCCAATGGGTGATGCCGGGCTGACCGGCCGCAAGATCATCGTCGATACCTACGGCGGCATGGCGCGCCACGGTGGCGGAGCCTTCTCCGGCAAGGACCCTTCCAAGGTGGACCGTTCCGCCGCCTACGCCGGCCGTTACGTGGCCAAGAATGTCGTCGCCGCCGGCCTGGCCGACCGTTGCGAGATCCAGGTCTCCTACGCCATCGGCGTGGCCCAGCCCACCTCGATCATGATCGAGACCTTCGGTACCGGCAAGCTCTCCGACGAGCGGATCGTGGAACTGGTGCGCAAGCACTTCGACCTGCGCCCCTACGGCATCGTCAAGATGCTCGACCTGCTCAACGCCGACAAGATCAAATACCAGAAGACCGCTGCCTACGGCCACTTCGGCCGCGAGCATGAGGGGTTCACCTGGGAGCTGACCGATAAGGCCGAAGAGCTGCGGGACGCCGCCGGGCTTTAATCCAAGCCTTTACTTATCCCTCCCCTTCGAGGAGCGTTGCGACGGGCAAAGGCCCGCCAGGCTCGAAGGGGAGTTTCTTAACTTAGCAACGGCGCTCAACACAACCTTCTGGAGAGATACCAATGAACGCTGTGTTGAAACAGGGTTTTTCCGACTTCACCATCGCCGACGCTGCCCTGACCGGCTGGGGCCGCAAGGAGATCCGCATCGCCGAAACCGAGATGCCAGGCCTGATGGCGCTTCGCAAGAAGTATGCCGTCGAGCAGCCCCTCAAGGGGGCGCGCATCGCCGGCTCCCTCCACATGACCATCCAGACAGCTGTCCTGATCGAAACACTGACAGCCCTTGGCGCCGAGGTCCGCTGGGCCTCCTGCAACATCTTCTCGACCCAGGACCATGCCGCCGCGGCCATCGCTGCCGTGGGCATCCCGGTCTATGCCTTCAAGGGCGAGACCCTGGAAGATTACTGGGCCTTCACCCACAAGATCATGGAATGGCACGACGGCGGCACGCCCAACATGATCCTGGACGACGGCGGCGACGCCACCCTCCTGATCAATTTGGGCAGCAAGGCGGAAAAGGACCTCTCCGTGCTGGACAACCCCGGCAGCGAGGAGGAGCGCGTGCTCTACGCCTCCATCAAGGCACGCCTGGCCCAGAGCCCGAACTGGTATTCGAACATCAAGAAGAATATCCGGGGCGTCACGGAAGAGACCACCACCGGCGTACACCGTCTCTATCAGATGGAAGAGCGCGGCGAGCTTTACTGCCCCGCCATCAACGTCAACGACTCCGTCACCAAGTCCAAGTTCGACAACCTTTACGGCTGCCGCGAATCCCTGATGGACGGCATCAAGCGCGCCACCGATGTCATGATCGCCGGCAAGACCTGCGTCGTGCTGGGCTACGGCGACGTGGGCAAGGGCTGCGCCCATGCCTTCCGCGGACTCGGCGCCACCGTGTGGGTCACCGAAATCGACCCCATCTGCGCCCTGCAAGCGGCCATGGAAGGTTACCGGGTAGTCACCATGGACGAGGCGGCATCCATGGGCGACATCTTCGTCACCGCCACCGGCAACTTCCAGGTCATCAACCATGACCACATGGCGGCCATGAAGGACCAGGCCATCGTCTGCAACATCGGCCACTTCGACAACGAGATCGATGTCGCCTCCCTGCAGAAGTACGAGTGGGAGAACATCAAGCCCCAGGTGGACCACATCATCTTCCCGGACGGCAAGCGCATTATCCTGCTGGCCGAGGGCCGACTGGTGAACCTGGGCTGCGCCACCGGGCACCCCAGCTTCGTCATGTCCAACAGCTTCACCAACCAGACCTTGGCTCAGATCGAGATTTTCACCAAGCCGGACGCTTATGAAAAAAAGGTCTATACCCTGCCGAAGAAGCTGGACGAAGAGGTCGCCCGGCTCCACCTGGCCAAGATCGGCGTCAAGCTGTCGCCCCTTAGCCAGCAGCAGGCCGACTACATCGGCGTACCGGTTGACGGCCCCTATAAGCCCAACCATTACCGCTACTAATCCTGAACCGCAAAGGGCGCAAAGCTTACCGCTCCCAGCTCAGGCTCCTCGCCTACATCCTTGTAGGCGAGGAGCACAAAGGGAATTGGCCGCTGCATTTGCGGCTGTGTTTTCTTCACCTCCGCAACCTGGAATAGGCACAGCAGGCCATTTATCTTGTTTGCGTTACTTTGCGTCAAACGAGGGGATTTATGAGTCAATCGATCAGCATCGAGCTATTCCCGCCCAAAACCGAAGCGGGGATGGAAAAACTCAAGGAGGCGGTCAGGGAACTGTCCCTGCTGGGGCCGGAATATATTTCCGTGACCTACGGGGCAGGCGGTTCCACCCAGGGCGGAACCTTTGCCACCCTGGACTGGCTGGTGCAACAGGGAATGGAAACCGCGCCCCATCTCTCCTGTGTCGGTTCCAGCCGTGAGGAGATCAGGGAAATACTCGGCCGCTACAAGGCCCAAGGGATACGCCGCATCGTCGCCCTGCGTGGCGACTTGCCCTCGGGCGCGGGACTCGGCGGCCTTGGCGAGCTGAACTACGCCAACGAATTGGTGGCCTTTATCCGCGAGGCATTCGGCGATCATTTCCATATCGAAGTGGCCGCCTATCCCGAATGCCACCCCCAGTCCGCCAACCTCCAGGCCGATCTGAACAACTTCCGCCGCAAGGTCCAGGCCGGGGCCAACGGCGCCATCACCCAGTATTTCTTCAACCCCGACGCCTATTTCCATTTCGTCGAGAGTTGCGCCGGGATGGGGCTGGCTCTGCCCATCGTCCCCGGCATCATGCCCATCACCAATTTCAGCCAGTTGGCCCGCTTCTCCGACGCCTGCGGCGCCGAGATCCCGCGCTGGGTCCGCAAGCGGCTGGAGGGCTTCGGCGACGACCTGGAAAGCATCCGCGCCTTCGGCCTGGATGTGGTCACCGCCCTGTGCGAGCGCCTCTTGCAGGGCGGCGCGCCCGGCCTGCACTTCTACACCATGAACCAGTCCGGCCCCACCCTGGAGATCATGCGCAGGCTGACCGGCTAATCAGCCCATGCGCAACCCCCGCATCCATACCCCGCAATCCCTGGCCGCCGGTGCCGAGATACGGCTGGAGGCCGAGGCATCCCAGCACCTGGTTCAGGTGTTGCGGCTACGACAGGGGGCGGAAATCGCCCTTTTCAATGGCGATGGTCGCGACTATCCGGCGGTTCTGCTCGACGCGGGCAAGCGGGAGTGCAAAGCGCTGGTCCATGCCCCCGGACCCGAGGAGCCGGCCGCGCCCCTGTTCATCTCCCTCGCCATCGGCATTTCCAAGGGGGAGCGCATGGACATGGTGTTGCAGAAGGCCGTCGAGCTGGGTGTTTCACGGATCACACCCCTCTTTACCCAGCGCTCCCAAGTTCAGCTTGCGGGCGAACGCCTGGAAAAACGGCTGGCACACTGGCTCGGTGTCATGATCAGCGCCTGCGAGCAATCCGGCCGACGGCGGCTGGCCGGGCTGAGTCCGGCAATGGCGCTCGACCGGTGGCTAGGCGCAGGCCAAAGCGGCGACCTCCGCTTGATGCTTCATCCCCTGGGGGATGAAACCCTATCGACCCTGGCCCCGCCCGCAGCCGGCCAAGTGATTGAACTGCTCATCGGCCCGGAAGGAGGGCTTTCGGAGCGGGAACTGGAACTCGCGTCTGAATCGGGCTTCAGGAAGACCCGGCTGGGTCCGCGCGTTCTCCGCACCGAGACGGCGCCCTTGGCGGCCATCGCCGCCATGCAGACGCTTTGGGGCGACTTCAGGGATTAATCTCTTCCATCAGCGCGGTGAGCACGTCCATATTGGGTATCCAGGCCGCAACGCCATCGACCACGACGCTGGCGGCGATGGCCTCGTGCTCGACACCTCCGTCCGGGGACGGCTGGATGCCCTCGGCGACGACCCGGCTGAGACGCGGGATGCCCTGAGCCAGCAATCCGTAATAGGGCACCTTGCCCCTCTTTTCGCCCAGGCCGTAGATCAAGATAATCCGGGCACGATGCCCGATCTCCCCCAGCAATCCGCCGACGACGGTTTCGAACGAGATCAGCGGCACGGAGACCCCGCGCCATTGGATGCTCCCCAGACACCAGGACGGGGCGGGGCTAATGGGCTTGGGCTCCCGGTAACCCACCACCTCGGCGATGGCGGTGTTGGGCAAGAGGACGGCGCCGCCCTCCAGGGGGATGATGACGCAACGGACACTCGGTCCCGATGCGGGGGCTGCCACGTCTTTCATGCGGAACTCTCTGCCAGCAAGGCATAGATGTTATCCAGCAGATCCGACTCCTGATAGGGCTTGCCCAGGTAGCTGTTGACGCCGAGGTCCATGGCGCGCTGGCGGTGCTTCTCTCCCGTGCGGGAGGTGATCATGATGATCGGGATATGCTTCAGCTCCGGCGAGTGGCGGATGTGGCGGGTCAATTCGTAGCCGTCCATGCGCGGCATTTCGATGTCCAGCAGCATGACATCGGGCATCACCTCTTGCAGTTGGGCCAGGGCATCGACGCCATCCTTGGCGGCGACCACGTTCATGTTATGGCGGCTGAGCAGGCGTCCGGTCACCTTGCGCACCGTGATGGAGTCGTCCACCACCATGACGGTCACGGGCCGCTCCGCCTGGGGTTTTTCCACCTTCGATACCAACTCTGCCTGGGCCTTGCGTTCCTCCGCCTTGGCCAGGGCGATCCTCTTCTGATGGATGTCGGAGAGGCGCACCAGGGCGTTGACATCCAGGATCAGGGCCACGCGGCCGTCACCCAGGATGGTGCCGCCGGTGATCCAGCGCACCGTACTCAACTGCACACCGACCGATTTGACCACGATCTGGCGGCTGCCCACCATTTGATCGACCTGCACCGCCACCCGGTGATCACCGTGGCGCACCAGCAGCAAGGGAAACCACTTGCCCTGCTCGCTCAGATAGTCGCCGCCCGTGGGGACGAATTCGAGCATCTCGCCCAGGTAGCGGACGCGATACTGATTCCCGGCATAAACGATGCCCTCTTGCAGCCCCATGTAGCAGGCCTCCAGCTCCTGCCGCGAGACACGGGTCACCCCCTCGATACTGGTGTGGGGGATGGCGAACACGTCCTCGCCGATATTGACCAGCAAGGCCTCGGCCAGGGCAAGGGTGAAGGGAAGGCGAATACTGAAGACGGTGCCTGCGCCCGGCGTGGTGCTCATGTCCAGGGTGCCGCCCAACTGCTTCACTTCGCTGGACACCACGTCCATGCCGACACCCCGTCCGGAGATCTGGGTAACGGTCGCCGCCGTCGAAAAACCCGGCTCCAGCACGAACTGAACCAGGTCCGCGTCGGCAATATCGGACTCCGCCGTCAACAGCCCCCGTTCCACGGCGCGTGAACGAACCGCCTGGAAATCGATGCCGGCGCCGTCATCGGAGACCTTGATGACGACATCCCGCCCTTCGCGGCTGAGCGTCAGCAGAATCCGCCCCATGGCAGGCTTGCCCGTGGCAGCCCGTGGCCCCGGCGTCTCGATCCCATGGGAGACGGCGTTGCGGAGAATGTGTTCCAAAGGGGCCACAATGCGGTCGAGGATGCTTCGATCGACCTCGCCCCCCCCGCCCTCGACGCCCAGCTCGGCCCTCTTGTCCAGAGCCTGGGCCGTCTGGCGGACGAGCCGCTGCAACCGGGGGATGACCTGACTGAACGGGACCATGCGCGTACGCAACAGGCCGTCCTGAAGATCGTTGCTGACCCGTGACTGCTGCAAGAGCAGGGTTTCGATCTCGCGGTTGTGGTCATCCATCATGCCCCGGATGCTGACCAGATCGTTCACCGTTTCGGCAAGGCTGCGCGACATCTGCTGCATGGTGGAAAAGCGGTCCATCTCCAAGGGATCGAAGGACTCGTCCCCCTTTCCCTCCAGCACCTTCCCTTGCCCCTTGTCCTTCTCGAAGCGGAACAGGATCTGGGTCTCGGTTTCGATTTCGAGGGTGCGCAACTGCTGGCGGAGGCGGGAAACCGTCTGGTCCAGCTCTCCCAGGTTGAACTCCATTTCATTGTTCTGCTGCTCAAGGCGGGTGCGGTAGATACTGATTTCGCCCGCGTTGTTCACCATGCGGTCGAGCTGATCGGAGCGCACCCTGATCTGATCCTGCCTCACGCGCCCTGCCGGGGACTGTACGAAGGTGGAATCCTGATCCTTGGCGAGGGGGGGCGACAGATAGACCCTGTCGCCATCGATTCTCGGCTCCGTAGCCAGCACAGACTCCAGCTCCAGGGAAGCGGCGAGGAGCTGTGGGGCCGGGGCTGTGGGAGCTTCCATCTCCCCCGTCGGCATCCCGGTCTTGATGAAAAACGTCCCTGTTTTCCACCCTGCGGGCGCCGGACCGGCGTCCAAATCTGGTCCCGGCAGATTTGTCAGGACCGGGCCATGGCCCGCTTCAGGCCCCCTTCCGCCTGTCATTCTCCCGGCATCGGCATCCTTCAGGGCGGGAGACCCAGGCGCCTGCACGGCGCCGCCCCCGGCGGGGAGGGCCCGTCCGGCATGTCCTCTTGTTTCTGCGTTGTTCCTTGTTTTTTCTAGGGCTCCCTGCCCTTCAAGCTCCCCCCGTTGCACGGCCTCCAATAACCGCATCAGATGCCGCCCCGAAGGCACCTTTCCATCGCTGCCCAGCATATCCACCTGCGCCATCAGTTGGTCGGAGACTTGCCGGGCCAGGTCCAACAGGGATTCATCCGCCTCCAGTGAGCCGCGATCCACGGCGTTGACCAGGGACTCGAAGGCGTGGCTCAGATCGCCGATCTGGCTGACTCCGGCCAGCCGGGAGGCGCCCTTCAAGGTATGCAGGGTGCGTAGCAGACCGGCCCTGGCCTCTTTGTCCTTGGGGTCCACCTGCCAGGAAAGGAGCGATGCCTCCAGGTTTTCCAGAAGCTCGGCCGCCTCTTCGGTGAATATTTCGATCAGCTCCTGATCCTTGCCCTGGATCTCCTCGACATCCTCGTCCTGGGGCGGCGCCAATGCCTCAGGCGCAGTGACCAGAATGGATTCGTAACCCTCGGACTGACCCTGGCCGGAGAGGGACAGGGGTTCCAGGGACTCCAAGAAATGCGGTTCATCCATGAAGGCCAGGGCATCCTGCCGGGGCGGGGCTGCGTGCGCCAGCTCCAGGAAGGACAAGCCGTCAGTGCCGGGGGCCAGGGGCGTGATCTCCGTGTCACGGATCAGACCGGAGGAGTCGATCGAGGCCGATTCAGTCCGGTCCAAATCCACCTCATTTTCCGAGGCCATCAGGGATTCCAGCAGGAGACGGTTCTCTTGGACCCTCTCCACATGGGATTCCCACTGGGGCAACCCGGCACCGGCCCTGTTGATGGCGCCAAGGACCTGCCGGGTCATGGCTACCGTGATCCTCAAAAGCTCCAGGTCGTGCTCGCGCACCAACTGGTGGTGTTCCATCAATTCGTCGAAATAGCGCTCATTGGCCTTGGTGATACGCGCGATCGGGATGACGCCCGCCATATCGGCGCTGCCGTGCAGGGTGTGCAGCGCACGGGTGACGCGGGCCGTCATCATGCAGCCCATCTCCGGGTCGCACTCCCGCAGAAATTCCTCCAATGCCGCCAAGTGGCCACGCGATTCGGATTCAAAGATCTCCTTGAGGGTCTCGTCCAACAGGATGGAAGGGGGCGGCAGTGCCTCAAGCCCGCCGGGAACCGGCTCCGGCCTTCCCGGCTCGAACGCCTCCAGAAGGAAATCCGAGGTCGGTTGCCAGTCAAGCAGGTCTCCATCGCCGACGGGCTCGGTGATCTCGATCTCCTCAAACTGGAGCCCCGAATCCACCCCCAGCCCGGAAAAGGACAAATCCTCCACCCTGACCTCATCCAGATCGAAGCCAGGTCCAATGGCGAGGGCCTTTCCGAGATCTGCCCTTGCTTCGCCACCGGTTGCGGCCGCCTGACGCGAGGGCGCGGCGGCCGATGCGCGGCCTTGCGCCAGGGAAAAGGCGCGCTCCATCACGGACTTGTAATCGACATCGGGCGGCTGTTTGTGGGTCTCGCTTTCAATCAGCTTCGGCAGGATCTCCAGGACCTCCCGCATCAGGGCAACGATTTGATCGGAAACCGGCACGGTTCCCTCGATGATCCGGTTTAGCAGGCTCTCCACCGACCAGGAGAATTCTCCCACCAACTCCGCGCCGACCAGGCGGCCGCTCCCCTTGAGGGTATGGAAGGAGCGCCTGAACCGGCTCAAGGCCGCCTTGTCGTCGAAATTATTCAACCAGCGAGGAACCTGCTCCCGGATGACCTCCAGTTCCTCGTTCGCCTCCTCCAGAAAGATGTCGAGGATCTCGGAATCGGGGCCATCATCGACCTCGTGGGCCTCCAACTCCGGCAGGACCTCAGGGCGGTACTCCTTCCTCACCGGTTCGGCCTTGGCCAGTTCGTCGATGAAGGCCTCCTCGATCTCGATTCCCTCCAGCGTGGGCAACTCATCGGCAGGGCCTTCTTCCTGAATCGGCTCGGCCCCGCCCCGTGGCACGGCCAGGGCTTCAACTCCCGGTTCGGGCAAGTGCTGCCGCCCCCTGCCCAAGTCCCTTTCCTCCAGACGGCCCAGTGCGACGCGGGTGAAGTCCAGAATATCTTCCCGCTGTCCCAGGTCACCGGCGACTGACTCCATGAAGTATTCGATGCTGGAGATGACATCGGCCAAGGCATTCAATTCGCTGCTTTCCGGCAACCCGCCCCGGCCCAGGCGTTCTTCCACATAGGCGCCCACATTCGCCAGCATGCGGGCGGGCTCCTCCATCTCCAGCATGCTGAGGGCGCCTCGCACCGTCCTGAATCTTGCCGAAATGTTGTGAAGGCGCTGGGTGTCTCCGCTGGCGACGTAACCGTTGATCGCCTCCTTGATGTGGGCCATGTCCACGCTCGCTTCCTGCAAGGCTGCGGTAAGCAGGCGGTTGAATTCCCTGCCGGCCTTTCTGGGGCGCTCACCTTCCGTTTTACCCGGATCGGCGGCGGGCGCGAAGGAGGCTTGCTGCAACTGGGATTCGACGGAGAGAATCGCGGAGGCCATCTCCATCAGGCCGGCCTCCGGCGGTGTCCCGCCGGCCAGTATCCAGCCATTGAGATTCTGGACCTGTTCCTTCAACTGCGTGCGCAGGTCTCCCTGGCCCAACATGCCGAAGGTGTCCGCCAGCTTGTCTATGGGGTCGCGCACCTTTTCCAGCCGGCGCACGTCGCCTTTGCCGGTCCGGATGAAAAGATCGAGCTCATCCTTGATCTTGACGAGATCCTCGCGGACCGCCTCGGCCACCGTGTCGAAGAGTTCCGCGCTGAGCCCGCCGGCCCGGATGGCCCCGGCGGGTTCTTCCAGCGCGGTGAAATCGAAGGCGCGGCGTACCTCCGCGATCCGATCCCCATCGCTCCCCGATTTCGAGACGTGATAGAGGACATTTTTGTAGAGATCGATGGGCATTTCATCGAAAAACGCCTTCTCTCCCTGATCGATGATGCGTTTTATTTCCCGGTCCACCTTCCCCAGCAACTGCTTGACCGAGACCCCCGCATCCAATGGGGCCGAAACGATGGAAGCCGCCAGTGCGCCGACGGAGCGGAAAAAGAGACGTACCCTGCCGGTGCCCGCGCCCTCGGCGAGCGCGTCGGTGACGGCCAAGATCTGACGCACGCCCTCCGCCGGCTCGAAATCGCGGAACCATTTGAGCAGTCCCCGATGGAGCAACGGCCGCTGCTGCTTGGCCACCTCCGGCAGATCGCCGCAGGGCTTTCCCTTCTCCAGGGTCCCCGTCAGCCGACGCTCAAGGTCCAGGCCGAACAGATCCAGTTCGGTGAACAGCGGGGCATCGCGGGAGGCGCGCATCTCATTGAGGACCGGCATAACCCTGAGCGGCGAGTCAGTCTCGCCCGCCTGCACCCGGTCGAGATAGTCGGGCAACTGGACCATGCCCAGCATGAGGGCCTCGTTTGCTTCATCGGCCTTGGGGACCCGTTGGCGATGCAGGGCCTCGGCAAGTTGCCCCATCTCCTCGGCCAACAAGACCGCACCATGGAGCTGAACCATGTACAGGACGCCCCGAGCCTGATGCAGCCGGTCGACACAGCGGCCCATCTGGACGGGATCACCCGAACCCTCGGCGAAATCTTCCAACGCCATTCTGGCTTCGCGGACCAATTCGAGGAGGTCCTTGCGAATCCATTTGATGAAGTTGTCTTTCGCGATATTCATTCGATCATTGCCTTACCGGTATGCCGGGCACGCCATTTGTTGTTATTCGCGAACCTAGGGCAGGCGGAAGCCGGCCACCGAGCGCTGCAACTCGTCCGCCATGTCGGCAAGGGCGCCGATGGCTTGAGCGGTCTGGCCCGTCCCTTCCGAGGACTTTACCGAGACCTGTTGGATGGCCCGCATGATTTCGTTGATCCGGCTTGCCTGCAACGCCTGGAATTGCGCCGATTGGGCGATCTGCCGCGTACTCTCGGCGATATAGTTGGAAACGTTCTCGATCTCCTTCAGGGACTCGCCCGCCCCTTCGGTCAGGGAGGCCACACGGACCACGCCGGAAGTACTGGTTTCCATCGAACTCATCGCCTCGTTGGTGTCGGCCTGGATGGTCTTCACCAAGGCCTCGATCTGCTTGGTGGCATTACTCGAGCGCTCGGCCAGACGCTGGACTTCGTCGGCGACCACGGCGAAACCGCGCCCTGCCTCACCGGCCATGGCCGCCTGCATGGCGGCGTTCAAGGCCAGAATATTGGTCTGATCGGCGATGTCGTCGATCAGTTCCACGATATCGCCGATCTCCTGTGAACTCTCGCCCAGCCGCTTGATGCGCTTGGCGGTCTCCTGTATCTGCTCACGGATGCCGTCCATGCCGTCTATGGTATTGCGCACGGACTCGGCGCCCGTGGCGGCGATTTCCACCGAGCGCTGGGCAATCTCGGCAGACTGGGACGCCTCCTTGGACATACCGTCGACCGACTCGGCCATGGCGCTGATCGCCTTCGATGCTTCGGTAATCTCCATGGCCTGCTGATTGCTGCCTTCCGCCAGTTGAATGGCGGTCGCGCGGCTCTCCCTGGCAGAGGCTGTAACCTTTTCCGTTGTCTCGTTGATGGTCATGACAAGGCCGCGCAGGGCCTCGATGGCATAGTTGACCGAATCGGCGATGGCGCCGGTGATGTCTTCCGTCACCGTGGCCTCCACGGTCAAATCGCCGTCCGCCAGATCACCCATTTCATCCAGCAGGCGCAGGATGGCCTGCTGGTTTCTGTCGTTCTGCTGCTTACTATCCCGCTCCCTGCGGCGGGCCTCGCCCAGCAAGGCCACGCCAAGCGCCAGCAGAAGCGCGCCCGCCAGGGCAACGAACAGGGCCACGAAACCTGGACCGGCCTTGATGCCGAGGATACTGAATCGTCCCGGAGACCGGCCGAGTTCCAGGACTACCCGTTCCGCCACGGCGCTCACCTGGTCTGAAATCCCGCCGACCGCCCCCACGGATTCCAGGACGGGAATGATGCTGGGGGTCAGGGCAACGATCTCCTCGGCCTGGCCCTTGATCCCGCTGAACAGGACGGAGGCGTCTCGCAATAGTTTTTGGGCTCCGGCATCCGCCACCTTGTCGATACCCGCGACAGAATCACCCTGGAGAAGCCCCTGCATGACCCGGCCATATTCTCTGGCATCCCGTCCGAACTGGTCGATCGACAGAGTTGCCTTCTCTCCGCCGGACATGACGTTGTGGATGTTGTGCTGGACCCGTTGCCCCAGCATCATCAGACGGGATGCCTCTGCGACCTGCCCGGAAGGTGCGCCGCTGGACACCAGTCCCGCCACGATCTTGGCTGTCTTCTCCTGGAGCTGAGGAACGGCGCCGTCGATCACCCCAATGAATTTTCCGAGGGACAGGATCGTCTCCTGCTTAGAGAGCACGTCATCGGCCCGGGCACGGAGCTCGGCCCAGGCGCCGATCATTTCACCCAGGATGCCCGCCATCTCCTTCGGCAAGGGAGGAAGATTCTTGGCGGGGTTGCCGTCTTCCATCCCGCGTAGCGATGCATCGAATTCGTCTCGTGTCTTCTGGAGGGATGCGAAGGCCGTGGGGTCGCCACCCAGCGCGGAAAGCATGTATTTGGCGATCTGCTGCGACAGTACCCGCTGTTTGGATGCCTCATGAAGGTATTCCCTTTCGTAACCCTCCCATATGGACACATGCCGGAACGACAGTAGCGTCAAGAACAACATCGCCAGCATCAAAACCGACAAGCCGAACACCAAGCCATTGCCGCGAGCCAAGGGCTTATGCGATCTCCTCGATGGCCACAACCTCATTACGCCTTCTCCACGGTTTCAGACTCGTCAAATCCCAAAGGACCTATCATTTCGCGGCCACCTGGAATCCTATATCGCTCGTCAATCTCTGGATGCTGAAGACGGGCCACTCCTCGCCATCCTGCGCAAAGCCGCCGGTCACGTAGGGCTTTACCGCCTCGCTCACGCGCGTGGCTTCCCCCCAGCCGTCCTCGGGGAAATGGCGCATGCCCATGACGCTTACCACCAACAGACCCGCAGTCAATCCCTCACGGTTAACGATCAGGACACGGGCGCGCGCGCCTTGGATTATGGGCCGTCCTCCGAGAAACTCCTGCAAATCGATGATGGGCACGAGGTTTCCGCGAATATTGGAAACGCCCTTGATCCATGGCTTGGCGCCGGGGACGCGGGTCATCACCGGCACATGGCTGAGTATCTCGGTCACTTCCTGCAGGGCCACCACCAGCCGTACGCCGGAGGTATGGAATACGACCCCCTCCCAAAACCGGCCGAGGTCGCGATACTGGGGCAGACCGGCCCCTTCCTCCGTGCTGCGGCGCTCTATATCGCGCAGAAGCTCCAGCAATTCCCCTGTATCGATCGACATGCACCCTATCCCAAAACCGCCTTGATCTTGGCAAGCAACTCGGTATCGGAGACCGGCTTGACGACATAGTCCTTGGCGCCTTGACGCATCCCCCAGGTCTTGTCGGTTTCCTGATCCTTGGTCGTCACCAGAATGACGGGGATAGAGGAGGTGGTCTGGTCCTTGGACAATTCGCGGGTCGCCTGGAAGCCGTTGAGGCCCGGCATGACCACATCCATGAGAATCAAGTCCGGCTTGTGCTCCTTGGCCGCCTTGACGCCCAATTCGCCATCATTGGCCGTGACCACGCCATAACCGGCCCCCTTCAGAATAGTGCTCAGGATATGCACTTCGGTGGGGGAATCATCGACGATCAAAATCTTAGCCATTTTCACGTCTCCAATCGCTAAACTTGGAATTCGCTCAATGCGTTGCCTGCCGCCTCAAACCGCCCGCCCAACGTAGGGACGGATGGCGTTCAGCAATTCATCCTTTGTGAAAGGCTTGGTGAGGTATTGTTCGGACCCGACAATCCGTCCCCTCGCCCGGTCAAAGAGGCCATCCTTGCTGGAGAGCATGATGACCGGAGTCCCGTTGAATTGGGGGTTGTTCTTGATCAGGGCGCAGGTTTGATAGCCGTCGAGACGGGGCATCATGATATCGACAAAGATCACGTCGGGCCGTTGATCGGCAATCATGGACAAGGCCTCGAAGCCATCCGTGGCGGTCAGGACATCACACCCCGCTTTTTTCAATAAGCTCTCGGCGGTCCTGCGGATGGTTTTACTGTCATCTATCACCATCACCTTGAGACCGGCCAGCACTGAGTCGCCATTTTCTGTCACGCTCACACCCCATGTATCAACCGAATCGGCAGCCAGGCACCGATCGTGCTTAGTAAAATGCGCCATTAATTGAAACGATTATGGCACTAATCTCACGGAAATCTGACATTTTGTTCACGGAATTCGAAACAAGCATAGATCCCTTTGCCCCATCGCGCTTGCCGGGGATCGGTGAAGGACAGACAATGCCAGCTTGTTTCAAGCTCACCTGGACATAAGGCATGGTTATCCGCCTCGGGGTCGTCATGGACCCCATCGAGTCCATCAAACCCGCCAAAGACAGCACCCTGGCCATGCTGCTGGAGGCCCAGCGCCGGGGCTGGCCTGCTTATTTTATGGAACAGCGCGATCTGTACGTCAACAACGGCGTGTGCCACGCCCGCATGCGGCGGCTGGCCGTGCGCGACCAGAGTACGGATTGGTTCAGCTTTCTGGAGGAGGAAGACCGGCCCCTGCATGAGTTGGATGCCGTTCTCATGCGCAAGGACCCCCCCTTCGACGTGGAATACGTCTATTCCACCCACCTGCTGGAACTAGCCGAGCGCAGGGGCTGTTTGGTAATCAACCGCCCGCAAAGCCTGCGCGATGCCAACGAGAAGCTCTTCATCACCCAGTTTCCCGGCCTTATCCCGCCCACCCTAGTCACTCGCGAGAGCCGGCGCATCCGGGACTTTCTGGCGAAACAGGGAGACATCATCCTCAAGCCCCTCGGCGGCATGGGCGGCGAATCCATCTTCCGGATCGGCCCCAGCGACCCCAATATCGGGGTCATCATTGAGACGCTGACCGCCATGGGCACCCGCTACGCCATGGCCCAGCGGTTCATCCCAGAAATCGCCGAGGGAGACAAGCGCATCCTGATCGTCAATGGCGAGCCGGTTCCTTATGCCCTGGCACGTATCCCCGCCCCCGGCGAAACCAGGGGCAACCTGGCCGCCGGCGGCAAGGGCGCCGGGCAGCCGCTCAGCCAGCGGGACCTTGAGATTGCGCGGCAAGTCGGCCCGGTACTGCTGGAAAAGGGCATCCTTTTCGCTGGACTTGACGTGATCGGAGACTGGCTGACCGAAATCAATATCACCAGCCCCACCTGCATTCGTGAACTGGACCGCCAGTTCGGGCTCAACATCGCGGGCGAGCTGCTGGATGCCGTCGCGAAACGGTTGGGTCCCTGAATTGCCCGCAAATCGCCGATCCCCACTGACAGGCAAATCTGTTCAAGCGATAATCACCCAGATGAACATCGGCGCCCTCACGGCAAACGACAAACTCGCACTCACCCTTTTTATGGCGATGGCGCTCCACTCCCTCGTTATTCTGGGGGTGACGTTCAATTTCGACGACATAGCCTCCCAGGCGCCCGACCGGACGCTGGAGATTACCGTGGTCCGGCACCCGCGCAAGGCGGAAACGCCCGCCAAGGCCGACTTTCTGGCGCAAACCAGCCAACAGGGCGGCGGGACCCTGGATAAGGCTGCGGTGCCCAAGACCCGCATCGCCCCTCCTGCCACAAACCCGCAGGAGATCCCCAGCCACGAACAGATGGGAGCGGGCGCGCCTGAGCCGCAGGCCGCGAAGGAAAAGGTCATCTCCGCGCAACAGGCGCAAAAGCCTGTCCCCAAGCCGAAACAGGAGCGGCCCAGTGTGGCGAATGCAGCCTCCGCAGCGGACATCCTGGCCCAGCTCAATCAGGAAATCGAACGCCAGACCGCCGAACTCGACATGAAAATGGAGGCCTACGCCAAGCGTCCGCGCACCAAAAATATTTCCGCCGCTACCCAGGAATATAAGTACGCGGCCTATCTCCAGGCCTGGAAACAGAAGGTAGAGCGTATCGGTACACTCAACTTTCCCGACGAGGCAAAACGGCAAAAGCTTTACGGAAACCTGATGCTGACCGTCAGCCTCCGGCCCGACGGAACCATACTGAATATCGCCTTGAACAGTTCCTCGGGACAAAAGGTGCTGGACGACGCAGCCATTCGCATCGTGCGGCTGGCCGCGCCCTACGCCCCCTTTCCCTCGAACATAGCCAAAGAGATTGATGTCCTTCACATCACCCGGACTTGGCGATTCACCACTTCCAACCAACTTTTTACCGGAAATTGACCCGCTTTCGACGGAAGGTTCCAATACCCATCCATGAGCCCAGAAAACACCCTCACAAACCATTTCCTGATCGCCATGCCGGGCATGCAAGACCCCAATTTTGCCCGCACCCTCACCCTTGTCTGCGAACACTCCGCGCAGGGCGCCATGGGGATTACCATCAACCGGCCGGCCAATCTGAAGCTGGGTGACATCTTCGAGCAGCTGTCGATCACCCCGGCCGATGAGTCGCTGAATCGGGCGCCCGTTTTCCAGGGCGGCCCGGTACAGGCCGAACGCGGGTTCGTCCTGCATAACGACAACAGTGTCTGGGACTCAAGCCTTTCGGTTGCGCCCGGCATCAGCGTCACCACCTCCCGCGACATCCTGGAAGCCATCGCCCAGGGGCGAGGGCCCGGAGGATTCCTGATGGCCCTGGGCTACGCCGGCTGGACCGCCGGCCAGTTGGAACAGGAACTGGGCCATAACGCCTGGCTCAGCGGCCCTGCCCATCAAGACATCATCTTCACCCTGCCCGTGGAGCAGAGGCTGAACCTGGCCGCCCAGCGGCTGGGTGTCGATCTGAACCTGATCTCCAGCGAAGCGGGTCATGCGTGACCCCTGGAAGGCTATAGAATGGTGGTCCTGGGCTTTGATTACGGCAGCCGCAAGATCGGTGTGGCGGTCGGCCAGACGCTGACCCGCCAGGCATCGCCGCTGACCACCTTATCCATGGTTCAGCAGCGCCCCGACTGGGACGCCATACATCGGCTGATTGCCGAATGGAGGCCCGCCGCCCTGATAGTGGGATTACCCCTCAATATGGACGGCACCCCGACCCTGCTGACCGGCCGCATCGGGCGCTTTGGGCGCCAGTTGGAGGGCCGCTACCACTTGCCCGTGCATTTGGCGGACGAGCGGTTGACCTCGCGGGCCGCCCGCGAAGATTTTGGCCCCGGCATGAACAAATCCGGCGGCATCGATGCCTTTGCCGCCAAACTGATTATTGAAACCTGGTTGAGTGAATACGATGAGCGAGACTCGGACTCTCGGCAGCCATGAGGTCGACGGGCTTATCGCCCGCATCGCCAACGACCTCTGGGCCGATCTTTCCCGACGGGGCATCAAGGACCCCCTGATGATCGGCATCCACACCGGCGGCGTATGGATCGCGCAACGGCTGCACCAGATCTTGGGCATCGGGGAACCCCTGGGCTCCCTCGACATCGGCTTCTACCGTGACGACTTCACCCGCGTGGGCATGCATCCTGTCGTGCGCCCCTCCTCCATCCCCTTTTCCTTGGAGGGCCGCCACATCCTGCTGGTGGATGATGTCTTGCAGAGCGGGCGCACCGTGCGTGCGGCCCTCAACGAAATCTTCGACTATGGCCGCCCCGCCTCGGTTACTCTGGTCGTTCTGGTGGAGCGGGACGGACGCGAACTCCCCATCGAGCCCAGGGTCCGCGGCATGAAGGTGGATGGGCGCGACAACCGTGTCACCCTGACCGGTCCTAGCCCCCTGAACCTGATCATCGGCCAACCCAAGCACGAGGCACGGGCCGCGGGAGCGGCGCTGGAATCCGCCCTTTGCGCGCCTAGGGAGGGAACCGCCGGATGAAAAACAACCTTCAACTGGACGAGCAGGGGCGGTTGCGCCACTTTCTCACCATCGAGGGCCTCAGCCGTCCATTGCTGACGGAGATACTGGACACTGCGGAGTCCTTCGCCGGCGTCGGCGAGCGCACCGTCAAGAAGGTGCCGCTGCTGCGCGGCAAGGTCATCGCCAACCTGTTCTTCGAGACCAGCACCCGCACTCGCACCACCTTCGAGCTTGCCGCCAAGCGGCTCTCCGCCGATGTGCTCAATCTCAATATCAGCACCTCCTCCACAACCAAGGGAGAGACCCTGCTCGACACCCTCCGCAACCTGGAGGCCATGCAGGTGGATATGTTCGTGGTCCGCCACAATGAGAGCGGTTCCGCCCATTTCATCGCCCAGCACGCAGCCCCCCACGTCAGCGTCATCAACGCCGGCGATGGCCGCCACGCCCACCCGACCCAGGCCATGCTGGACATGTTCACCATCCGCCGCCACAAAAAGGATTTCAGCCAGCTCAAGGTCGCCATCGTCGGCGACTTGCTCCATTCGCGGGTGGCGCGCTCACAGATCGCAGCCCTCAACACCCTGGGCGTGGCCGAGATACGCTGCATCGCACCGCGCACCCTGATGCCGGGGGATATCCGCTCCTGCGGTGTACACCCCTACAGCAACATGGAGCAGGGCATCCGCGACGCGGATGTGGTGATCATGCTGCGGTTGCAGAAGGAGCGCATGCAGGGCGCCTTCATCCCCAGCGAACATGAATACTTCCGGCTGTTCGGCCTGACCGGGCGGCGGCTGGAACTGCTCCATCCCGAGGCCATCGTCATGCATCCAGGCCCCATCAATCGCGGCGTGGAAATGGATTCCCAGGTCGCGGACGGCGAGCGTTCCGTCATCTTGCAGCAGGTCACCTACGGCATTGCCGTGCGCATGGCGGTCATGTCCCTCTGCATGCAGTCCAGCGACCGGGGAGGCGAGGCATGAGATCCGCACCGCGCATCGCCATCCTGAACGGCCGTCTGATAGACCCTGCCAACGGCATCGATGAAATCACCGGCCTCTATATCGCCGAGGGCAAGGTCCTGGCCATCGGCGAGAGGCCGCCCGGATTCGAGGCCGATCAGATCCTCGACGCCGGCGGCAAGATCCTCTGCCCTGGTTTGATCGACCTCAACGCCCATCTCCGCGAGCCCGGCCATGAGCACAAGGCGACCATCGCCAGCGAAACGACGGCCGCCGCCCGCTCCGGCATCACCACAGTCTGCTGCGCCCCGGATACCGATCCCGTCATCGATTCCCCCGCCGTCATCGAGCTGATCCGGCGCCGCGCCAAGCAGAGCGGCAAGGCTATGGTGCTGCCTATCGGCGCCCTCACCCAGGGCTTGGGTGGAGAGATCATCAGTGAGATGGCCGCCCTGAAAGAGGCCGGGTGCGTTGCCGTCAGCAATGTCCACCGTCCGCTGAAAAACACCCTGGTGGAACGGCGGGCCCTCGAATACGCCGCCACCTACGATGTGCTGGTCTTCCTGCGGCCCGAGGACCTTCACCTGCGGGACAATGGCTGCGTCCACGAAGGTCCCATCGCCACCCGGCTGGGCCTGCCGGGGATACCCTCCGCTGCCGAATGCGTGGCGGTGGCCCGTGACTTGGCGCTGGCAGCCCACACCGGCGCCCGCATCCACTTCCGTGGCATCTCGACCGCCACCTCTCTACGCATGATCCGCCGCGCCCAGGGTGATGGCCTGCCTGTCAGCGCCGATGTCCCTGCCCATCAGCTCCATCTCACGGAACAGGATGTCGATCAGTTCAACAGCCAGTGCCATGTCACCCCCCCCCTGCGTACCTTGCAAGACAGGGAGGCACTACGCGAAGGCGTCGCGACGGGCATCATATCCGCCATTTGTTCCGATCATCAGCCCCATGAACCGGACGCCAAGCTACTCCCCTTCCCGTCCACAGCGCCCGGCATCTCCGCCCTGGAAACCCTGTTGCCCCTGACCTTGAAGCTGGTCGAGGACGGCGTGCTTTCCCTCTCCACCGCCATCGCCCGCGTCACCGCCGGCCCGGCCGCGATCCTTGGCATCGAGGCCGGCCGTCTCGGCATCGGCGACCGGGCGGATATCTGCATCTTCGACCCGGACCACGCCTGGACCTTCACCGAAGAAGGGATGCTCAGCGCGGGCCGCAACACCCCCTTCCTGGGCTGGCATTTCAACGGTCTGGTCACCCATACCCTGTTCGAGGGGCGAATCGTCTATCAGAACCCATGAACGCTAAACTCCACCGCGACACCATTTTCAACGAGCAAGGCCCGATCCTGACCCATGAGCATCTGCCGGGCGATCAGCACACCCTGCGCCTCCAGGCACCGGAGTGCGCCGCCCATGCCCGGCCCGGCCAGTTCGTTCATCTCCAGGTTCACCCGCTACGACCCTTGCGCCGCCCCATCTCTCTCATGCGGACATCTCCCGAGGAGGGTTGGATCGAGCTGCTCTACAAGGCGGTGGGCGAGGGCACCCGCCTGCTGGCCGAACGTCAGACCGGCGAGATCATCGACCTGCTCGGTCCCATTGGAACTCCCTTCGAGGCAACGGGCAAACGCCCCTTATTGATCGGCGGTGGTGTCGGCATGCCGCCCATGCTCTTTCTGGTGGAAGACCTCAAACGGCAAGGCGGATTCTCTCCCTTTGTCATCCTTGGCTCGGAGGTCCCCTTCCCCTTCCAGCCGAGGCCTTCGCGCATCCTGACACCGGCCTTGCCCGGCGATGTCATGGCCACCATGCCCCTGCTGGACGACTGGGGTATTCCCTGCCGCCTGGCCAGTCTGCAAGGATTCCCCGGCTGCTACGAGGGTTACGTCACCGGCCTGGCAAAACTCTGGCTGAACGGGCTTGAAGACGGCGCCAGAAAGGAAGTCGAGATCTTCGCCTGCGGCCCCCACCCCATGCTGGCGGCGGTAGCGCGTCTGGCGGATGAGTTCTCTCTTCCCTGCCATGTCTCCTTGGAGGAGTTCATGGCCTGCGGCGTGGGGGGATGCGCCGGATGCGTGGTTCCCGTGGCAACGGAACAAGGCATGGCCATGAAGCGCGTCTGCGTGGATGGGCCGGTATTCGACGCCCGGCAGGTATTTGGATCGCTAAAAAGATGAGTCAGCAGTCCGCAAGGGACTGTTCGGCCCGCCAAGGGGTTCTGGGATGGCAGGTAAAGTTACAGCTTGCGTAGCGCGGCATCGGTTTGCCGGATGAACCGACCGGCCTCCTGAGGGTCTTCTATCTCCCTCGCCAACTTCCCCAGAAAGTCGCCAAGGTCGCTGGGAGCACGAAACCCGCCGGGGGGCAGGGACTGCAATGCTTCTTCCATTACCACGACCGCGAAGGGTCCCAGGATATCGATGAGCCCCTCACGGACAAGGGCGATCGCCCGTCCTTGAAAACCCGCGCCTGTGCCATGCGATGCCGGCGATGCGGCAGGCGGTGACGATGCCGCGCCTCCGCCGTGAAGGCCCAACACCTGGAATACCTCGCCGGGACCTATTTCACTTCCGGGAAGGATTACAGGGGTGGAGCCAAAGTTGTAGCTCGCCCTCTCTACCTTGGCGAGGCGCTCCAGGGCCGCCTTGCCGAGAATGGTGCCGGAGTAAATGCCGGCGACAGCGCCATCCCTGAACGCCACCGCGACGGGATGCCCATCCTCGGGACTGATGAACATCGTCCCAGGTTTCTTGCTCTCAAGCCTCTTTTCCAGCTCACGGACCAGGGTCTGGAAATTCACTCTATTGTCCATGTCGCCCCCTGATATGTATGTGTTGGGCTACTTCTGCACTCGTTTCATGGCGGCCACCATACTGCGCCGCAATCGCTCGATGGCGCCGGCGAGGTCGCTGATTTCGCTGGCATCCTGGTCTTGACTGATCTTATGCTCCAGATCCCCTTTACTCAGCGCCGTCGCCAGCTTGGTGATGTTCACCACGGGAACGATGATGCTCCGCTTGACCATGGAAGTAATGGTCAGCACGATCAGGCCGAACACCAGCGTAAGTATCCCGCTTGTGATCAGCGCCCGCCACAGGACCAGGGAATTGACATCTTGGAGCGGCACTCCGACCACCATGACACCCACCACGTCCCCGATCTTATACGAATAGCCATGGTCGGTACCGTAGGTGGCCCTGACCGGTTCCGGGGCGCTGGCGGGATCGCCATGGCATCTCAGGCACTCCGCTTCCGCCACGCTGGGCCGGGCGGAAACCAGAAAGGTCTTCCCTTGTATGACCCCGGTCTCCTCGATCCCATCCTGCTGTAGGTTCGCGCCATACCGGTATCGCTTCAGCAGCTCAGTTTCCAATGGTTCTGGACTATTGAGCTTGTTCAATGGGTTATCCGAGGCCACCTTGATGTAGTAATCAGGCTGTTTCTTTCTGAAATGGCCCGCCACCAGGCTGGTCGTTACGGTCGAAGACATGCCTGGCGAATGGAACAGCCCCGCCTCCAGCAGGCCGGGGCGCAAGTCCTTCGATACGTATTCCCGCACGGATCTGACCATATCCACCAGCAGCGAAAGCTCTTTATGCGCCCCGGCGTAGACCTGCTGCTGGGTGAAGAAATACACGGCGGGCACGATTGCGAGCAGGCTGAGTAGATAGAGCCCGATGATCGACTTGCGGAATTTCGACGACAAACTGGCCTTCCGATTATCCGCTGTCGAGACTTGAGCAATGGTCATAACCTTCACCTTCCGAATTCTGTTGTTGAACTACCTGCCTTTGCCGGAGCCAAGGGACCGCCGGAGCATAGGCCTGATCACGAATTGTGACGCACTTCGCAAATTCGATATGCTTCAAAGATGCCCTGAGCATTATGATGATTTCAGTACCTGTGTATACTATAATTATCCGGATCGAGACGCTCTGGAAATAAAAACAATAGCTTAGACTGGAATGGTCAGTCCTCGCGCGAATATGCGGGGGCGCCTATTGACCTGGAAGGGTCTTGATTGCATAGACAACCAAAGAACTGACGAATTTCTGACCTCTGTGCCGGCGGGGATGGGGCGTGCGGGCTTTTCCTGCAATTGCATCCTAAACTACCTATATTTGGGGCTGTATGGGGAAGGATACCGGTGATCGGACCGGCCCCTTGGCCTGTGGCTTACTAACTGCTCTACCAGGCCCAGGTCTATTCGAGCTTGGAGCCGGCCTAGACCCTATAGCGGAGATTACGGTTATGGCTGAACAACGTACCTTTCACGTCGCCCTACGCGGTTTTTCGCAAATCGATGCCCTGGCTATCCATCGCATCCTTGAACTCTCGGATTCACGGCCGCGCTGCTATGAGCTTATCAAAGGCATGGGCCACGACATCCTCCTGGTCAATGCACTGGCCATGCGGCCAGGTGACAGGCTTGATACCAGCACACCCTTGGTCTGGATCGACGGAACACCCAGGGCCAGCCGTCCCTATCACGTCCAGCGTCCGTTGCTAGCCTCCCGCCTGTTGCGTGTGCTGGATCAAGTGACGGTTAAGGAGCTACATTTCATTCCTGAGATCAACATCGGAGTAAAAAGTGTGCATGACCGCCCTGGCTTTGTGGAGGACGGAAATGCCCAGTGGTCCTTCGAGCCGGACAGCAGGCTCACCCACCCATCCGGTGGCCGAGCCCGGTACCGGGTGATGGTGGCGGACGACAGCCAGATTGTCCGTACCCAGCTCCAATTGGTTCTGGACAACCTAGGCATCAGGGCCGATTTCGCCACGGACGGACTGGAGGCCATCGCCCTGATGAAAAAGCGCCGTTTCGATTTGATCCTGATGGACGTGGTCATGCCCAATATGGACGGTTTTACCGCCACCAAAAAGATCAAGAAGGAGTTCGAGGGGCAGGGGCCGATCATCATGCTGACCGCCAAGACCTCTCATTTGGACCGGCTGCGCGGGGCGTTCGCCGGCTGCGACACCTACTTGACCAAACCCTTGAATCAGCAGGAATTGGTCAAGGTGTTGCAACAACATCTCGACATGGAGGAAAGGACATCCAGTTGGCCCCGCGCCTCACAGCCGGCGGCCGACCCGATGACACCCTGATTTTCCCATTTCGCCAGTAACCGAAGGAACCCGCCATGAGCGTCAATACCGTACTCATCGTCGACGACTCCGCCACCGAGCGCACCAATCTGGAACTGATCATCAATGACGTGGGTTGCCGGGTGCTGACCGCCGATTCCGGCCAAAAGGCGCTGGAGATTGCCGAGGACAAGCACCCCGACCTGATCTTCCTCGACATCATCATGGACAACATGGATGGCTTCCAGACCTGCCGTACCCTTCATGAAAGCCAGACCACCCGCGACATCCCTGTCGTGATGGTCACCGGCAAGGGCCACAAGGCGGACAAGATGTGGGCCACCGAACAGGGCGCGCGCGGCTACGTTACCAAGCCCTATTCGAAAGAACAGATTCTGGAACAGATCAAACGCTTCTGATGCGACAGTGACCACGCGGACGATGAATCGCCCATTACTCGATCCCCTGGTCGCCCTCGGACGGCGCTTCGTTCTGCCGTTGATGGAGGCGCCTGCCCGCCCGGCCGAAGAATCGAAGGTTTCCACGCGCATCGGTTTTCGCCTGGGCAGCTCGACATTGCTGGCCCTTCCGGGAACCCTTGCGGAGATCATGGACCCGCCACCCGTTTACCGGCTGCCCAACACCCCGGACTGGTGCCTTGGGATGATCAATCTGCGAGGCAACCTTCTTCCGGTTTTCAACGCCCACGCCTTGCTCGACGAAACTGCCACGCGACAGCCGCGCCTTCTGATTCTAGGCAGCGGGACCGAGGCCGCTGGCCTGATGGTGGACGGACTGCCGTTCAACGTCCAATTGCCCGCGCAGGGCGCCACGACCGGCCGGCCTCCGCTCCATGACCTCCTGGAACCCCACCTGGGCGAGTTCTGGCGCCATGAAGGCGAACTGCTGATTTCGTTCGACCACCGTTCGTTCCTGCGCCAACTGGCGCGAATGATGGAAAACTGAGGATAGAGGGGAACCAGAATTCAGGAGACCTCTGACTCCTGAATTCTGTCTTCCGGCTCCTGAAATGCTGAATAACTAAGAGTAACCAAACCATGTTAAACCGGCTTTCCATCCGTGCCCGCTTGTCGGTTCTGATCGGCTCGCAGGTGTTGTTCCTGATCGTCATCGGCGCCATCGGTCTGGCGGGTCTCGACCGTGCCGCCAAAACCACCCAGATCCTGGATAAGCAGACAAATCGTCTCGTCATCAACGAGGAACTGAGAAAAAACCTGCGGGCATCCCTGCTGGACGTGGCAAGCCGCGCCCACTTGGGCGTGCTCACCTGGAAGGAGGGGCGGGAACAACTGGCCGGGGCCGCCAAGCAGTTCGACCGGGACTGGAAGGCCTACATGGACCTGCTTCCCGCCGTCCGGGCCGAACAGATCAAGAAGGATAATGTTCCGGAGCGCGTCCATGAAGCCTTCACCCAGCTCCGCAAGCTGTTGGAGGCGGAAGATGACAGCAACCTGAAGCTGTTCCTGGTTAATGACATGGACCCGCTGTTTCAGCCCGTTTTAGCCAGCCTGGTCAACGAGGCCAACGAGGAAAAGCGCTCCTCTCTCCAAATCCTGAACGCGGCAGTCGCCGACAACAGCCGGTTTTTCAATTTCAATACCGGTGCCTTCATTTTGGGTTTGATCGCGGTGACTGGCCTGGGCCTGGCCGTCTACCGCTCCATTACCCGCCCTCTTCGCCACATCGCAGCCACCCTCACCCTGGTGTCGGGTGGCGATTATTCGGTGCGTACCGGCCTGGCGGGCGGGGATGAAATCAGCCGCCTTGGCCTTGTCTTCGACGAACTTCTGGAAGACAAGGTAACCACCCTGTCGGAGGCCGAGCGCGAAAACGATCGCCTAAACGACTCGGTCATCGGCCTGTTGCAGGCGGTTTCGCGTCTGTCCAAAAAGGATCTGACCGTGCGCGCAGCCATCACCGACGACCTCGCCGGCCCCTTGGCGGATGCCATCAATCAGTTGGCCAGCGAAACCGGCGCCGTCATGGCGGGGGTGCAGCAGATCGCCACCCAGGTGGAAAACGCCGCGAGCCAGGTGAACAGCCACGCCATGAACGTCAATGAGGTGGCGAAACAGCAACGGGGAGAGGTGGAGCAGGCGGCCGTCAAACTGGTGGCCGCCACCGAGGGGATGAATCAGATCGCTACCCTGGCGGAGCATTGCAACGGCATCGCCAAGCAGACCATCGAAACCACCAATACCGCCGCAGACTCCGTGCAGAGCGCCATGACCAGCATTCAGGACATCCGCGAGATCATCCAGGAGACCGGCAAGCGCATCAAGCGGCTGGGGGAACGCTCCCAGGAGATCAGCGGTATCGTCGACATCATCAACGGCATCGCCGAGCGCACCACCGTATTGGCTCTCAACGCCTCCATGCAGGCGGCCGCCGCCGGAGACGCGGGACGCGGTTTCGCCGTCGTCGCGGACGAGGTGCAGCGGCTGGCGGAAAGCTCGCGCAACTCCACCGCCCAGATCTCCACCCTGGTGAAGAACATCCAGGTGGAGACCGGCGACACCATGTCTACCATGAACCGTGCCATCGACCAGGTGGTAACGGGCTCGCAAATGGCCGAGAAGGCCGGCAGGCAGATGCAGGAGTCCACGCGGGCGACGGCCGATCTGGTACGCGGCGTGGACGATATCGCCGGCAATTCCGGCAACCAGGCGCGTGCGGCAGAGGAACTGCTCCATTTTGCCAAGACCATCCGCGAGCAGGTCGATGCCACCGGCAAGCGGCTTGAGGAACAGTTGCAGCACACCAACAATCTGACCCTGTACGCCAAAAATCTCGTCGACTCGGTACGGACCTTCAAACTCGAAGCCTGAGGCCTGCCCCGATGTTGGAAAACGGCGCGGGAACGATCATTGCCGAGGAGCTGCGGGATCTCCGTCCAAGCCTGGACGTTGCCAACGCGCTGCTCACCGATCCCTCGGCACCTCCGGAATCGAAGCAGGCCGCCTTGTCCGAATTGGTCCAGGCCGCCGGGCAACTCTCTCTGGCCGCCGAGGTGATCGAACATCAGGGCTTGCTGCTCCTGGCTGAATGGCTGGGCGGCAATGCGGAGTTTCTGACGGCCATGGTCGAAGGGAATCCCCAGGGAACCATTCCCATGGGGTTGTTCTGCGGATGGCTGGATGCCCTGATCCTTGGGCTGACCTCTTCGGGGCCATGCCGCTGGGATACCCTGGCCGGGGAGATGAAGCGTCCGGCCTGGCCGGACCCCGCCGACGATGAACTCCTGGGTTACATCACCGGCGCCATGGAACCAGAACAGGCCGAGACCGATCCCACAGCGGCGGAGCCCGGATCTGCCGACCAGGACCCCGCCAAACCCAAAGGGCTTATTGCCCTGCGCTGGGATGAGGACGTGGACCCGCGCCTGCTGGATGCCTTCTTTGAGGAGACCCCGGAACTGGCGGCCGCACTGGCCGGCATACTGCACAGCTATCGTAACGGCGCCGGGGACACGGCCCGCGCCAAGCGCCTGGCCCATACGATCAAGGGCTCCTGCGCCTTGATCGGCCTGGCCTCCATTGCCGGCCTCACCCATGCCTTGGAGGACACCCTTGAGCTGCTGGTGGGCCGTCCCCTTGATCCTGCCCAGGCGGAACTCTTGAGTGAGACGGCCGATTGGCTGGAGGCCGCTTTCGAGGCCCTGCCGCAGGAAGGTTCGGTTACCGACGATTGTCTGCGCTTGCAGGCCGCGCTCCACAACTGGGACGCCAACTTGGCCGGACCGGCCGGGGATGAGCCCGGTCCCGGCGAACTCACCTCAGCCGATGAAGATCCGGATGAGGAAGAATCATCCGGCGCGTCAACCGCCGGCGTTCGCCAGACCAGGTTGCGCGTACCGCTGGCGGCCGTGGACGAGCTGATGCGCTTGGTGGGGGAACAGACCATCGGCATTGGGCAGATGCAAGGCCGGTTGCAAAATGCCCTGAACCTGGCGGACGACCTGACCCGCCAGGACAACGTCGTGCAACAACGCCTGTCCGAACTGGAGGGACTGGCTGCGACCCAGTCCCTGCCTTCGGGCGGCGCCGGACCCGATGCCGGTTTCGATCCCCTGGAGATGGACCGCTACCATGAGTTGCACGGGCTCAGTAACGCCTTTGTCGAGGCGCTTGCTGACTCCCGGCGCCTCAATAAAACGTTGCACGAGGAGCTTACGCAACTCCGCGCCCAGTTGATGGCGCAGGTCCGCCTCGGACGGGAGTTTAATACGGCGGTGCTCGACACCCGGCTGGAGCCTGCTTCCAAGCTGGATCAGCGGCTGCACCGCGCGGTGCGCGAGGCCACGCGCCAAACCGGCAAGAAGGCCCGACTGGAGATCAAGGGCAGCGATTTGCTGCTGGACACGGATATCCTCAACACCATGGTGAATCCCCTGGTGCATATGCTCCGCAACGCCGTGGACCATGGAATCGAGTTGCCGGAATTGCGCACGGAGCGGGGCAAGGCCGAGGAAGGCCTAATTCAGGTTATTTTCACCCGTGAAGGCAACCGGATAAAAATCATCGTCAGCGACGATGGTGGCGGCATCGACCCGGAACAACTCCGCCGCACCGCCCGGCGGCGAGGACTCATAGGGGCTCAGGAGGCGCCGGACGACCAGGGGGCCCTGCGGCTGATACTGCGCCCCGGCTTTACCACCCGCATGCAGGCCAACCAGTTGTCCGGCCGGGGCATCGGGCTTGACCTGGTCCGCCAGTCGGTAGACAACCTGCGAGGGACCATCGACTTCGACAACGAACCCGGCGCCGGTTGCCGCTTTACCCTGCGTCTGCCGCTGACGCTGGTTTCCGTGCCTGCGCTGCTGGTGCGGGCAGGGGACCGGATTTCCGCCATCCCCAGCGCCTCCGTCGATCAACTGCTGTACGCAGAACGGGGCTCGGTGCGCCGCGAGGGGCAAGGCTGGGTGTTTTTCTACGGAAGCGAGGCCTGGCCGGTGATGCCCCTGGCGCGATTGCTGGGTGGCGATGACGAGCGCCTTCTGGAGGAACATGCAGGCAGGGCGATTCTTCTGGCCCAAGGTGAGGACGCGCCCCATGCGCTGCTGGTCGAGGCCGCCCTAGCCAACCGGGAAGTGGTGGTCAAGTCCCTGGGGCCTTGGCTGCCCGCCATCAAAGGCATCAGCGGCGCCTGCATCCTGACCGACGGCAGTGTCGCCCCCGTGTTGGACCTGCCGAGACTGATGCGCGGCATGGACAATATACGCGCCGCCCTGACGCTCACCGCCAGCACCGCAACGCCGCTGAAAAGCGTCACCCCTTCGCGGGTGCTGGTCGTGGATGACTCGATCAGCGCCCGGCAAGCGCTCCTGCTGGCCGTCAACGACGCCGGATTTCAGGTGCTTACCGCTATTGACGGTCTGGATGCCATCCGGGTGCTGGAAGAAACCCCCGCCGACCTGGTCGTAACCGACCTGGAGATGCCTCGCATGAACGGGTTTGAGCTGATCTCCCACCTCCGGGCCAATGCCAGGACCCGAGACTTGCCCGTGATCGTGGTGACCTCGCGCTCTACACGCAAGCACCGGGAGAGGGCCGAGCTGGCGGGCGCGGATCTCTATCTCACCAAACCCTTCGACGCCAAGGACCTGGGCATACAGATGTCCCGTCTGCTGGAGAGCGCATGATCCCGATATCGACCCCAACCGGTACGCGGCGGCCAAAGGGATGGGTTGTCATCAGCCTTTCCGGCATGCTGTTGGGATTGGCGCAAAACCAGATCCGCCAGATCGTCCCTGCCTCTGCCCTGCAGCCCGCCCCGGCCGGTTCAACCGAGGCCGCCATACACATCCGGGACGGGGATTCCTGGCCGGTCTATGCCCTGGATGCCGAACTGCGCCTTGCCGCCAAGGGCGATCAACGCTTTGCCGTCTTCCTGGAGGCGCTTCATCATCCGCTGGGACTGCTCGCCGACGCCGTGCGCGTCCTGCCGGAGGATGAAGACCTGAGGGTTCAGCCCCTGCCCGGCTGCATGGCCGGCGCCGATTCCCCCCTCACCGGGCTGGCCCTGCTGGATGGCAGCGAGGCCGTTCTGGTCAGCGATGCCCAGGGCATGGCCTGCCTGCTTCAGGCCGGTCTCATCGGGGAGGTAGCCTGATGGACTCCGTGCGCGCCTGGCTGCTGCATACCTCATCGGAATTCCTTCTGGCTGTCGGAGAACAGGAACTGGTCGAGGTGCTGGCCCGCCCCCGGACCCATTACATTCCCCGCGCGACCGGCCAATGCCACCAAGTGATCGTCTGGCGGGACCGCTTGCTCCCCCTCGCCCGCCCCGCCGTTCTGGCCGGACTGGACGGCGGCGGCGAGCATCCCGTGTTCGCGGCCGTAGTCGCCTATCAAGAGGCGCCGGGCGAGCCCCTTCAATACGGGGCACTGGCACTGGCGGATGCGCCCGTTTCGATCCAGGTGAAGGCAGGCCCGGCAGCGGAGTTGCCGCCCCTGGATAGGGAGGTTTGGGAGGGACTGCTGCTTTCCTGCTTCGAGCGCGATGGCAGGCCGGTGCTGGTTGTGGATATGGAGATCCTTTTCACTACCCGTCCCGGAAGATGAAAAAGGGGCAGGCAGGCCTACCCAAGATGGCTACTAACAACAGGACAGCGTGCAATGGAAATCCTCTTTTCCCACATCCCCGTCGACATCAGGCCGGAAGATCTTTGCCAATTCGTCAGAAATGGGCTGAAAACCTTCGGGCTCCCCATCGGTCTCCCCCCTATCGAGAGGTGCGAGATTCTGGAAGTCTATGATGAGGAGACGCTGGAATCCGAATATCACGGCGTAGTGAAGTTCAAGGACCCGCGGGCGGCCGAACAGGCCATGAGGAAACTGCGAGGCAAACTCCTCGGGGGGCAATATGTCAGGGTGCGGGAATTTTACTACCGGGCGCCCGGTGACAGGCGATCTTACAGCGGTGACCTCGACGATTTCGTTTCGGTCAGCCCGTTGAACCGCCGCATCCCCCTGGACCGGCGACGGCCGAAACTCGTGACGGTAAAGCGTACCTGCGCCCCTGCGGGATGACGGCGCAGGCCGCCCTTCAGGGCGACTCGCCGGGGTGTAGGTCGGCCTTCAGGCCGACCTACCAACGTCCGGTTCGCTATTTTCCCCCTAAAACGACTTGGAAACGGTAAAGACAAAGCGTTCCTCGCAGGTATGGCTGGTACAGCCACCCTCGACATCGACGCTGTGGGTGCCGTAATAACTCAGGTCGAGACCCAGTCCGGCGGCTTCACCGGAGAGGCCGACCTTGAAGTCCTCGTATTCCTCCTGGGCCGGGTCGTCATATCGCTGGGCGCCGTAGTGGAGCGCCACTGTGACCGGGCCGGCGGGAATCGAGACCTCCGTATCCCAATAATTGGCCTCGCCATACCCCGAATAGTCATCACTGTAATTGAACCCCGCCTTCACCTTGGCAGGACCCAAATCATAGGCTAGATAAAGGCTATATTCGTTGGTGTTGTAGGCATCGATACGGGTGTCGGGGTAGTTGTAGCGCACGGCCTTGATTGTGGCCTCCAGCCCGCTGTCGCTGACCTTGCCGCTCCAGCCGAGGTAGGTATCCAGTTCCAGATTGGCGCCATCGTAGTTAACAGCAGGGGCAGCATTGGGATCGCTCTCGACGTTGGAGCCCCAGCCCCCGATGAGGAAACCCTTGGCATGCTTCAGGTCGAAACCGCCCTGGATGGCGGGTTCTGCATCGGTCTGGGTATAACCCCGGTAGACATAGTCGGAGGTCAGGGCAACATTACCGCTGAGGGACCAATCGGACCCGGCAGAGACGGTGGAAAACCCGCTGGCCAGCAAGGCGGCGCAGGATAGGGAGAGGAGGTTTTTTTTCATCTTGATGCCTCGGGCCTGTGATGGCTGCCATTGAGCACTATCGGTTCTCCAATGCTAACGGACGATAATTCCCCTTGCAAGGATAATGCTGTATATACTTGACGAATAAGGATTGTCGGCCATGAACATCGGGTGAGTACGCCTGGATTGAGGCTTCCGAATCCGCGCCGCCGGGGGCCGCCGGAATGAGGTGAAAATGTCGGTTGCTTGACGCTATGCGGCGGGCGGCAGGATACTCAAAAGACGGGTGAAATTTCATTATGCCGAGATAGCAATGCTTCCGTTCAAAGATATATTTGTCATCCAAATCATTGGCCTGCTCGTGGAGCGCCGGTTTTCCGGCGAATGCAACCTGCGGCTCAATGGCAAACCGCATGGCCAGCTCTCGTTCGCACAAGGCCATTTGGTTGGCGCTCGCCACGGAAACCAGGTGGAAGGCGGCGCGTTGAACGCCTTGATTTGGCTTCACGAGGGGGAAATCGACCTGGTGCCCAGGGCGTATCCCGCAAGCGACTGGGATTATGTCGAGGCGCTGGACAAGGTCATCACCGAGTCCTGCCCACCCATGCCGGATGCCTGCCCATTCATGAAATACCTGAACCTGGCGTGGGGCAAACTCAATCCCCAGGAGAAATCAGATTTCAAAATGATAGGGCTTACTATCTTTGGGAACGTGCATTCAAGCGGCTCCGATGTCGTGCGGGCGCAGTGGAACATGCCGGATCACGAGTTCTGGCAAGGTCTGTTTCACCTCTTTGGCACGGGGCAGATCCAGGGTGACTATGGCGCGACCCTCTCGCCGATATTGCTATCCATCCAGAACAACGTGGTTTCAAACCTGCAAAAATTGCTCGGCAAGAGAACCGCCGACCTCTATCAGGAACGATTAAGTGCCGAATTGGCAGCCCGGCGGGCCGATTGGGCCAAGAATAAAGCCTATGATCCGATATACGGCACAGCCCCTTATCTAACCTGGATGGCATTGATAAGAGAGACGATCACCCGGGTCGCCTCGTCGGCGCTGGGCAGCGCCTGCTACCGGCAGGCATTGGCCAAGCTTTCCCCTAATGAGGCCGAGATATTGCACGCGTCAACATTCCAACAGGGGGGATTATTACCATGACAACCACCGTTGCCATCATCTGGGCCGCGCTGTGCGCTCCGATAGCGCTCTTTTATTTCTTCGAAGCCGACCCGCAACTTCGCTTCAATTATTCCCTGGTTGCCCAAATCGCCGGGCCTGTCGCTGCGGGGTTGGTTTGCTATTACGCCAGCTTGATCCTTCCGCGCGAGGACAGCATGCGCAGAGCCTTGGTATTCCTGGGCATGGGCATGTTTTCCTGGGGAATCGGCGCGGTCCTGTTTGCGTTACATCCCCTGTTCAACAACGGACAGGAAACCCCTTACCCCTGGTATTCGGATATCGGCTATCTTCTGCTCTATCCTTTTGTACTGGTGTCGTTTTTCATCTTTAAGCAAAACTTTCCCGTCCGGGTCCCTTTGATGGGGAAGGCCAGCGCAAGCATCTTCTTTTTGATCGCCTTGGCCCTTTCCATCCATTTCAATCTCAACAAACTCGGCGAATCCGATACCGTCCTGACTTACGGCATCACGCTTTTGTATACGATTGGCGACCCCCTGCTGCTGGGAGGCACGGTCGTCATGGCGTCCATCCTTTTTGGCGGCCTGGCAGCCCGCCCCTGGTGGCTGATCCTTGTGGGATTGATTCTCTTCTATCTGGCCGACCTGCTTTACACCTACTTTGTGCTGGAGGGCCAATATGCCACCGGAAATCCGCTTGATATCGGCTGGGCGCTGGGTTCCGGCTTCATCGCTGTGGCCGCGCTGATGATCCGTTCCATGTATGAAGAGCTATAATCGGTAAAGCCTCGGGCACTCTTTCATTGGGATGCCAGGCGGCGACACCCGTTCTAGTTCGATTACAACTTCAGGGCCAAGTTATTGGCAGTAGGGTCATGGATCTTTTTTTCCGCAACATACCGGCAAAGACAAAAGCAGAAGAATTACGCGGTTTCATCGTCGATGGCATCCGTGGCTGGCGGCCATGGGCGCCGGCTGTGGAGTTGTCCCGTTGTGATGTCATCAGGATTACCCATGAGGACACAGGACTGGTCGAGTACCACGGCCTGGTCACCATCCGCGACCAGCAGATGGCCGAGCTTGTCATCAAGAAATTGAACGGCCGAATGCTGAAGGAAGTGCCGATCGAGGTGAGGGAATATACCTATCGGTCCCCTGGCGATAAACGCTATACGGAAGAACTCTTCGGCGTTGACAGGCCTTCAGATCGCCGCCGGAAGAACCTGAAAATCGAACGGCGCATCGATAACCGGGAGGTAAAGACCGACCTTCGGGATTGGTTCCACGATAAGCCGAAGTAACCCGCTATTTGGCCGGTTGCCTCAGGAACAATCGGGAATTGGACTCGGCGCGGTCAAAAAGCCGTGTCAGATATCTTTTCCAGGCACCCTTTTTCTTCTCCGTGACACCGGCCAACAGCAGGCAACTGAGCAAGGTCACGCCAAAAAGCCCGGCCATTTGGATGATCGAACCGGGCTCAAGGCCAAGGGCTGCGGTAAAGAAGAGGAATAGGGGGAAATGGAAGAGGTAGATGGTAAAGGCGCTGTTGGCAAGATACCGGATCAGCCCCTCCAGCGAGACCAACGTTTTATCGAGAAAATCGATCTGCAGGTATTTGAAACTGAATAGATTCACCGCGACGAGGAGGGCTGTAATGTAGTCCGTCGCGTAATTCGCCGAATACCCCAGCCTGCCTTGAAGGGGCTCCGTCAAAAGCGCCTTCATATACATATTGATCCCGGAATAGGCGTGGAACAAAAAGGGAAAAGACAGCAAGGCCAACAGAAACAGGAATCTCGCCAAGTAGCGATCGAGCGATTGGGTCTTATGGAGACGGTAGACCCCCACCCCCAGCAGCCAGGGAACCATCAACAGCAATATCTTGGGACCCGCCGCCAGGGAGGCTGCCAGCAACAATAGGCACCGCTTCCGTCCCTCCAAAAACACGAACACCGAGAATAACAGGTAGTACCAGAACTCATAACCCAGCGACCAAAGGGGGGCGTCGCTCAGATACCGGACGCTGAGCGTCCATGCCTCTTGCAGGAACAACAGGTTGGCAAGCAGCCTGAGCGGAAAATAGGAGGCGAGGGTCTGGTCCGCGTAGAGGGCGGCATCCAGTGCGCCCCCAATGGCATCCAGGAGAGGGACAAGCAACAGGGCGGGAATAACGACGGAGTAGAGACGGGCCAGCCGACTGATCGTGTAGTCCTTGAGGTTGTTCTCCTTCACGTCCGCCACATAGGAGATCACGTAGCCGCTCAGGACGAAGAACAGGATGACGGCTTCATGCCCTAAGGGGAAGGCGCCCTTCAGATAGCCCCCGCTGAACCGCTCGAACGAGAGATGCGAGACCATGACGACCATGGTGCTCGCGAACCGCACGAGATCCAGGTAAATCGATGTCTCTCTATCCATCTCGCGCGCATCCCGAATAGGGTTATTCGATTGGTGAATCCGCCTCAACCATCATCCAGCAGCAGACGTGAAGGCAACTCATCCTGCAAGCGACCACCCAACTGGCTGTTTTCCTTATCCAGCTTGATCATCAAACGGACCTCGTTGGCCGAATCCGCGTGGGTCAGCGCATCGTCATAGGAGATGAGCCCGTTCTGGTGGAGGATGAACAGGGACTGGTCAAAGGTCATCATCCCCTCTTCCCCGGATCGCCTCATCAATTCTCTCATCTTATGGATATCGCCCTTGCGGATCATGTCTTGAACCAGGGGGGTGTTGATGAGGATTTCCACCGCCGGAACCCGTCCTTTGCCATCCGTTTGTTGTATCAGGTCCTGGGCGATGACCGCGCGCAGGTTGAGCGAGAGATCGAGCAAGAGTTGGTCCCGCCGGTCCTTGGGGAAGAAATTGATGATGCGGTCCAGGGCCGAGTAGGCATTGGAGGCATGCAGGGTGGTGAGCACCAAGTGGCCCGTCTCGGCGAATGCAATGGCGTATTCCATGGTTTCACGGGTACGTACCTCGCCGATGAGGATCACGTCCGGCGCCTGGCGCAAGGTGTTCTTCAGCGCCACCTCATAGGATTCCGTGTCTATGCCCACCTCGCGCTGGGTGACGATCGACTGCTGGTGCTCATGCACAAACTCGATGGGGTCCTCGATGCTGATGATATGGCTGGTGCTGTGGCGATTCCGGTGGCCGACCATGGCAGCCAGGGTTGACGACTTGCCGCTCCCCGTCGCCCCCACAATGGCCACCAGGCCCCGTTTCAACATGGCGATCTCGCGCAGTTTGGGTGGGAGCTGTAGATCCTTGAAGGTAGGAATCTGTGATTCGATGCGGCGGATCACCATTCCCACCTGATCCCGCTGGATAAAGGCGCTGACGCGGAAGCGACCGATCTTGGCGGGATTGATGGCGAAATTCGCTTCCTTGGTGGCGTCGAACTCGCGCCGGATTTTGTCGTTCATGACGCTGAAAACAATCTCCCGCGCCTCCTGATCGGTGAGGAGGTGCTTCGAGATTGCCTTGATGACGCCATGGAGTTTGAGACAAGGCGGTCTGCCGGCGGTAATGAACAGATCCGACCCTTGGCGCTGGACCATCAGTTTGAGTAAGGCTGCGATTTCCATAGGTTCAGCCGGCGAAGACCTCTTTGTTCTGGGCGCGGGAACGGGCCTCCAAGCGGTTTACCAGGCCCCGCCGCACCATGTCCTGGAGGCATTGGTCGAGGGTCTGCATCCCCACGGCCAGGCCGGTCTGGATCGCGGAATACATCTGCGCCACCTTGTCCTCGCGGATCAGGTTACGGATGGCGGGGGTGCCGATCATGATCTCATGGGCCGCGACCCGGCCTCCCCCGATCTTTTTCAGCAAAGTCTGGGAGATGACCGCGCGCAGGGACTCGGACAGCATGGACCTCACCATCGCCTTCTCGGCGGCGGGGAAAACGTCGATGATACGGTCGATGGTCTTGGCGGCGGAGCTGGTATGCAGGGTACCGAACACCAGATGCCCCGTCTCGGACGCGGTCAGGGCCAGGCGTATGGTCTCCAGGTCGCGCATTTCGCCCACCAGAATGATGTCCGGGTCTTCGCGCAAGGCGGAACGAAGCGCCTCGGAGAAGCCCAGGGTATCCCGGTGCACCTCGCGCTGATTGATCAGGCACTTCTTGCTCTCGTGGACGAATTCGATGGGGTCTTCGATGGTCAGAATATGGTGGTACTTGCTGTCGTTCAGATGATCCATCATGGCCGCCAGGGTGGTGGACTTGCCGGAGCCGGTCGGCCCCGTCACCAGCACCAGCCCGCGCGGCACATTGACGATTTCCTTGAACACATCCGGCGCCCTCAAATCTTCCAGGCTCAGCACCTTGGAAGGGATGGTACGGAAGGCCGCCGCAGCCCCGCGATCCTGGTTGAAGGCGTTGACACGGAACCTCGCCAGGCCGGGGATCTCGAACGAGAAGTCGCATTCCAGAAACTCCTCGTAATCCTTGCGCTGCTTGTCGTTCATGATGTCGTAAATGAGCGAATGGACCACTTTGTGATCCAGCGGCGGCACGTTGATGCGGCGGACATCGCCATCGACACGAATCATCGGCGGCAGACCGGCCGACAGGTGCAGGTCGGAGGCGTCGTGCTTGACGGAGAACGCCAGCAATTCCGCGATATCCATCTATTACCTCTTGCGGTTAACTCAGTATCATTCGATTCCGGGAGCGTTCAGTGTAGCAAGCGCGCCCCCGTTTTTTCATTTTACAAGGGTTCGAGCCTCACGCCATGACGGAAATATCAGAGCGAATCCAGCGCCTTAGACACGACATTCAACGTGCCGCCCTGAAATACGGGCGCGATCCGGGCAGCGTCCGCCTCCTCGCGGTAAGCAAGACTAAACCGCCAGAGGCCATTTTAGCTGCTTATGCGGCAGGCCAACGCCTGTTCGGCGAGAATTACCTCCAGGAAGCCCTGGACAAGATGACAGGCCTTGCCGCCCTTGATATAGAGTGGCATTTCATTGGCCGGATACAAAGCAATAAAACACGATTGATCGCGGAAAGCTTCTCCTGGGTTCATGGGATCGACGATATCAGGCAGGCTCGCCGCCTTTCCGAACAGCGGCCTGAAAAGTCGCCCCCCTTGAACCTTTGCCTCCAGATCAACCTGAGCGGAGAGGCCAGCAAGGGCGGCATCGAACCCGAGGCCGCCATGGACCTGGCCCATGAAATCACCGCATTGCCCCGCATTGCCTTGCGGGGCCTGATGGCGTTACCCGCACCCGAAGCGGATTTCGAGCAACAGCGCGCTCCCTTCCGCCGCCTGCGGCAACTGCTGGAGAAACTCCAGTCGCAAGGGCTGAAGCTCGACACCCTCTCCATGGGGATGTCGGACGACCTGGAAGCCGCCATCGCCGAGGGCGCCTCCATCCTGCGCATCGGCACCGCTCTGTTCGGTCCCAGATGACTGAGGAGGTCGAGGGCATTGCTACCCCGTCGCTCCCCTTGGATGAATACACTTGGATGAATAACTCTTGATCCATCGTCAAGGGTTTGGAGTATCATTTTCCAAATTTTTTGCTGACCCTCTGCCGGAAAAAGAGGGTGTTTGGATGGAGAATTCTAGAGATGTGTAAGTTGCTGAGGATTGTCGCCCTGTCGGTAATGGCCGCCCTTCTCCCCATGGCGGCGGAGGCGGCCGTGTCGCTGTCGCCGGATCAACTGGTGCGCGCGACGGCGGACAAGGTGCTTTCGCAGGTGCAGACCAACAAGAAATCTCTTGAGGTCGATACCTCCAAGATTTACGAGCTGGTCAACCAGTACATCCTGCCCCACTTCAATTTCCTCAAAATGTCGCGCAGTGTGTTGGGCAAGCATTGGCTGAAGGCCTCACCCGAGCAGCAGACCAACTTCGCCGAGGCATTCCAGATCTTGCTCGTGCGGACCTATGCCGTCGCCCTGCTCAACTACTCCGATCAGGCCATCGAGTACCTGCCTTTCCGCATGCAGCCCGACGCCCGGCAGGCCGTGGTCAAGACGCGGATCAGCGACGGCGCCAGCCCGCCCCTGCCGGTGGATTACCTGCTGCAGTCCGAGGAAGACGGTGCCTGGAAGGTGGTGGATGTCAAGATCGACGGCATCAGCCTGGTTTCCAACTACCGCACCAGTTTTTCCGAGCATGTGCGCCGCGATGGCATAGACGCCCTGATCAAACAGCTCAAGACCCGTGGCAGCGAACTGGCCGATGAGAGCGGTCTTACCGAGATGGATCAACCCCCGGCTGAAGAACAGAATGCAGCGCCTGAGGGCTCGACGGCGCCCTTTGAGTCCCAGCAGACTGGCTTGGAGCCCCTGGCGGAACAACCCGAACAGCCGCAACCGGCCGAGCCCGCCGAACCGCAGCCCGAACCCTTACCCAGGCACCCGCCGGCCCTGACGGAGATGGAATCCCCTTCCCTGAACCAGGCTATCCCGCAAGGGCAAGCGGAATCGGTGGCCGAACACCCGATGGTGATCGATCCCCTCGACCTTGACCATGAGGCTCCCCCGACCAAGCCGGATGTACCCGCAAAGACGGCCGTCAAGGAAGTAAAGCCGGGAACCGGCGCGCCGAAGCCGGCAGAGACGAAACACCCTAGCCCGCCAGCCAAGCAAGAGAAATCTGCCACGGCAGCCCCGGTAACGGCTGTTTCCGGCGAGAAGCCCAAGAAACCAGCCACCACCACGGACAAAACCGCTTCCACCCAGGGTGCCAAGACCAAGGATCAGAAGCCGGCAGAACAGCCAAAGGCCAAAACCGGCGAGACCAAGACAGACGCCAAGGCCGTCGCCGACAAGGCGGCCCAAACAACGGCCAAGCCTGGAAAGCCGGCCGATGCCAAGACCGAGGCCTCGGCGGAGGCCGCACCGGAACAGCCGAAAAAGGTCAAGGTGCCCAGCCTGGTCTTCTAATCGAGCCCCTGGGGCCAGGCAACCGCCTTAGAGAATGAAATTGGACAGGATTTACGGGAGCATTACTATAAAACCTGTGAATCCTGGGAAATTCTGTCCAAAACTGGCTTACATAGCGCCCTGGAAGCTTGATTTTCACGTTCCGGCGACTCGTGGCCCAGGCGCCAAATGCCACGGCGCGGATTCAGTGCGCTACACTCTTTACTGAATCTAAATACCCAAGTTCTCAGTCTCCTATGCCCGTCAAAAAGATTCCCTCCTCGGAAGTCGAAATAGGGATGTTCGTCTCCAGCCTCGACCGTCCCTGGAGCGAAACGCCTTTTCTGTTCCAGGGTTTTCTGGTGCGGGCGCAACAGGAGTTACAGCAACTGCAAGAGTACGCGGACCACGTCTACATCATGGTCCCGGACGACGAGATCGAGCTGCGCGCACTGCCCGCCGACCGCACTCCCACTCTCCCCTCCACCAAGCTGCTTCACCAGCGGCGTTACGAGATCGAGACCGATTTCGAGGAGGAAGTGCTTTCGTCTAAAGGTTCTCACGCGCGGGTTTCCCTGCTGGTCACGGAGATTGAGGAAATCGTAAGGAGGGACCAGGAACTGCTGGGACAGAGGCTATCCGAGCCCATCCGGCTCATGGTCGACAGCATCTCGCGCAACCCGGACGCCTATGTCTGGTTGACCCGTATCAAGCACTTCGACTCCTATCTTTACCGGGATGCGCTCAATTCTTCGGTCTGGGCCGCCGTGTTCGGCCGGAAGCTGGGCCTGCCGGAGAAGGATCTCCAGTCCCTGGCGGCGGGCACGATGCTCATGGATATCGGCAAGACGGCCCTGCCGGTCGAACTTCTCTATAAGCGGCCCAGGCTCGCCCCAGAGGAGTGGGAGCTGATGAAGACCCACGTACAAAAGGGGCTGGACATGGTTTCGGGCAGCCACGACCTGAGCCCCGATATCGTTGCCATTGTACGGACCCACCACGAACGGCTGAACGGCAGCGGCTACCCCGACGGGCTGAAGGGCAACCAGATCCCCCTCTTCGGGCAGATGGCGGGGATCATCGATTTCTACGTCGCCGTCACCACCCCGCGTCCCTTTGCCAAGACCATCTCACCCGCCAATGCCATCCAGATGCTCTATGAGCAACGAAACCGCTACTTCGACGAAACCCTGGTGGAGCAGTTCATCCGGGTGCTCGGCACCTATCCGACCGGTTCCCTGGTGGAACTCAGCACCGGTGAGGTGGGCATTATCGTGTCCCAAAATCCGGGGGCGAGGCTGAAACCCAATGTCATGCTTCTGCTTGACCCCAACAAGCAACCCTACCCGGCTCAACCCGTCGTCAGCCTGACCAACTACAGTCGGGGGGCAGATAACTGTCCAGTCACCATTCACAAGACCATCCATGAAGGGAAATACGGGCTGATGGTCGGCGATCTGGTGCTCTGACCGGCTGAAAAGGTGTTACCGGGGCGTTCTTGTGCGGGTAGAATCCGTCCATCCCCTCCACCAAAAGACAGACCCATGCCGCAACTGAAACTGGGAATTCCCAAGGGCAGCCTGGAACAGGCCACCATCTCGCTCTTCAACCAGGCCGGCTGGACCATCTCGCCGCACTCGCGCAACTACTTCCCCGCCATCAGCGATCCGGAGATCAGTTGCGCCCTGGTCCGCTCCCAGGAGATGGCCCCCTACGTCGCCAACGGCACCCTGGACCTCGGACTCACCGGTCACGACTGGATATTGGAGACCCAGGCCGACGTCGAGGAAATCTGTGAACTGGTCTATTCCAAAAGCTCGGATCAACCCTGCCGCTGGGTGCTGGTGGTGCGCCAGGACTCCCCCATCCGGTCGGTAGAAGATCTCCAGGGCAAGAAGATCGCCACCGAGCTGGTGGGGTTCACCCGGCGCTACCTCGCCGGGCAGGGCATCGATGCCCAGGTGGAATTTTCCTGGGGCGCCACCGAGGCCAAGGTGGTGGAAGGGCTGGTGGACGCCGTGGTGGAGATCACCGAGACCGGCAGCACCATCAAGGCCCACGGCCTGCGTATCGTCTGCGATCTGCTGCACACCGAGACCCGTCTCATCGCCAACCGGGCGGCCCTGGGCGATCCCTGGAAACGGGAGAAGATCGCCCAAATCGCCCTGCTGCTCCAGGCTGCACTGACCGCCCGCCGCAAGGTGGCCCTGAAGATGAACATCCCCGCCACCGGGCTGGAACAGATCGTGGGCATGCTGCCCAGCCTGCACGCCCCCACCGTAAGCCACCTCTACGACCGGGAATGGCTCGCCATCGAGACCGTGGTCGACATCCATCTCGTGCGTGACCTGATCCCCCACCTCAAGGCCGCAGGCGCCGAGGGTATTTTGGAGTACGAGCTACGCAAGATGGTGTAGAACGAGCCCTACGGATTAATGCCCATAGAGGCTATTGATTCGGTCTGAAACCCAACAGCCATTCCCCAACGCTCAACCGAACTTGAACTATAGTGAGAGTTCACCCTGTGTTTCGCCTGTTGTTTAGCCAAAAAGGAGACTGTCAGATGAAGATCAAATCATTTGTTCTGGCGTTGGTGCTGGTGTTCTCGTTTGGTGCCGCCCTGGCGGCTACTCAAGCGGACCTGACTGGCCAAATCCTTGACCGGAAAATTGCTACAGAAGGAACGCCTCCGGCTCTGTTGCTGGCGGGCACCTGCCCTTCCGGTTGTGAGTCATGCTGGGAGCAATGCACAACAAGCAGCGATTGCGGATCTGGACATAAATGCATTTCAACCGCCTGCGGAAACCGGTGCGTTAAGGAATAAACGCAGGCCGGGTTAGGCGTACCCTAACCCGGCCTGCTTTTGATGACGGCTATCGCTTCTTGAATGCCTGAGCCAGCGCATCGGCCATGGCACCACCGGCTGGGGGAGACGATTTCTTCTCCGGCTTGCGGCCATCCCGGCGGGGAGTTGACTCGCGCCCGATCTTCTCGCCGGGCTGTTCGTCCAGGCGCATGGAGAGCCCGATGCGCTGTCGCGGCACGTCCACCTCCATCACCTTCACCTTGACCAGCTCGCCCGCCTTGACCACGGCGTGGGGGTCCTTGACGAACTTGTCCGACATCAGGGAGATGTGAACCAGCCCGTCCTGGTGGACACCGATATCGACGAAGGCGCCGAAGTTGGTGATGTTGGTGACTACTCCCTCCAGGATCATCCCCGGTTCCAGGTCGGTAATCGCCTCGACGCCCTCCTTGAAGACCGCTGTCTTGAACTCGGGACGGGGGTCGCGCCCCGGTTTTTCCAACTCCCGGATGATGTCGGTCACGGTCGGCAGGCCAAATCGCTCGTCGGTGAAGCGGGCCGGGTCGAGTTTTCTGAGAAAGGCGGTGTCGCCGATCAGTCCCCAGACATCCTTGCCGGTCTCGCCCAGGATGCGCTCGATCACCGGATAGGCCTCGGGGTGGACGGCGGAGGCGTCCAGGGGATTGTCGCCGTTGCTGATACGCAGGAACCCGGCGGCCAGTTCAAAGGTCTTCTCGCCCAGGCGCGGCACCTTGAGCAATTGCTTGCGGTTTTTGAAGGCCCCGTTCTGGTCGCGAAAGGCGACGATATTTTCGGCATGGGTGCGCGTCAGTCCGGAGATCCTTGCCAGCAGTGGCACCGAGGCGGTGTTCACGTCCACGCCTACGGCGTTGACGCAGTCCTCCACTACCCCGTCCAGGGTGCGGGCCAGTTTCAATTGAGAAACGTCATGCTGGTATTGGCCGACGCCGATGGACTTGGGGTCGATTTTCACCAGCTCGGCGAGGGGATCTTGCAGGCGGCGGGCGATGGAGACCGCGCCGCGCAGGGAGACATCCAGATCGGGGAACTCCTTGGCCGCCAGCTCCGAGGCGGAATAGACGGAGGCGCCCGCCTCGCTGACGACTAATTTAGTCAGGCCCAACCCAGGGTGAAGCTTGATCAGATCCGCCGCCAGCTTGTCGGTCTCGCGCGAGGCGGTGCCGTTGCCGATGGCGATGAGTCTGGCCCCGTGCTTCTTGGCCAGCAGCGCCAGAACGGCAATGGACTGGTCCCATTGGTTGCGTGGGACATGGGGATAGATGGCGCCGCTGTCCAGCAGCTTGCCGGTCTCGTCCACGCAGACTACCTTGACCCCGGTGCGCAGCCCCGGATCGAGTCCGATGGTGGTCTTGTGCCCGGCGGGCGCGGCCAGAAGCAGATCCTTCATGTTGCGGGCGAAGACCCGGATGGCCTCTTCCTCGGCCGCCTCCCGCAGGCGGGTCATCAGTTCCAGGTCGAGATGGAGCAGGATCTTGACCTTCCAGGCCCAACGAACGGTCTCAATCAACCAGGCATCCGCCGGGCGGCCCTTGTTGGCCACGCCCACGCGAGCGGCAATGGTGCTCTCGCAAGGGGTGGGGGATACCGCATCCTCGTCAATTGAAAGCTGGAGGTTGAGCATTTGCTCGTTGCGCCCCCGGAACAGGGCCAGAGCGCGGTGGGAGGGGATGGCCTTGATCGCCTCGGCGTAATCGAAATAGTCGCGGAACTTGGCCCCTTCCTGCTCCTTGCCCTCGGCCAGGGTGGATTTCAGGATGGCGTTGTCCCAGAGGTAATCGCGCAGACGGCCCACCAGGTCGGCGTCCTCGGCGAACCGCTCCATCAGGATCTGGCGTGCCCCGTCCAGGGCCGCCTTGGCGTCGGCCACGCCCTTGGCGGCATCGATGTAGTCTGCGGCTGCGGTTTCAGGATGCAACGAGGGATCTTGCAGCAGCGTCTCGGCCAAGGGGGCGAGACCCGCCTCGCGGGCGATCTGGGCCTTGGTGCGCCGCTTGGGTTTGTAGGGGAGGTAGAGGTCCTCCAGGCGGGTCTTGGTGTCGGCCCCATGGACCGCCTTCGCCAAGTCGGGGGTCAGCTTGCCCTGCTCCTCGATGGACTTGAGGATGACCGCACGGCGGTCCTCCAGCTCCCGCAGGTATCCGAGACGCTCTTCGAGGTTACGCAGTTGAGTATCGTCGAGACCATCGGTGACCTCCTTGCGATAGCGGGCGATAAAGGGCACCGTCGCCCCCTCGTCCAGCAGCGCAACCGCCGAGGCCACCTGGCGTTCCTGGACTGAAAGCTCTTCCGCGATGCGTTGGTTGATTGACTTCAAGGTTGATCCTTTGAGAAGGGGATTTCGCGCAAAGGCGCCAAGACGCAGAGAATCCCTGAGACACCCACCTCCCCCGCTGGGGGAGGGCTGGGGAGGGGGAGAGGTTTTATTCCTTTGCGGCTTGGCGCCTTTGCGCGGGATAAAAGGGATTACTTCCGGCGGCGGGCGGCAACCCGCAGACGCAGGGCATTGAGCTTGATGAAGCCCTCGGCGTCGCCCTGGTGGTAGGCGCCGGCGTCGTCCTCGAAGGTGGCGATGTTGGCGTCGAAGAGGCTGTCTTCGGACTTGCGCCCGGCGACGATGACGTTGCCCTTGTAGAGTTTCATCCGCACAGTGCCGTTGACCCGTTCCTGGGTCTTGTCGATCAATGCCTGCAAGGCCTCCCGTTCTGGGCTGAACCAGTAGCCGTTATAGATCATCGAGGCGTAGCGGGGCATCAAATCGTCCTTGAGGTGGGCCGATTCACGATCCAGGGTCAGGGATTCCATCGCCCGGTGGGCCTTGAGCATGATGGTGCCGGCCGGGGTCTCATAGGCCCCGCGGGACTTCATGCCCACGTAGCGGTTCTCGACGATATCGTCGCGGCCGATGCCGTTTTCGCCGCCCAGCTTGTTTAGGTGGGCCATGACCTGGGCCGGGGATAGGGGCTGGCCGTCCACTGCGATGACGTCGCCCCGCTCGTAGGTCAGTTCCACATAGCAGGGCTGGTCCGGGGCCTTCTCCGGCGGCAGGGTCCAGCGCCACATGTCATCCTCCGGCTCCAGCCAGGGGTCTTCCAGGATGCCGCCCTCGTAGGAGATATGCAGCAGATTGGCGTCCATGGAGTAGGGCGATTTCTTGCCCTTCTTGGCGAAATCGACCGGGATACCGTGGGTCTCGGCATACTGCATCAGTTTCTCGCGCGACAGCAGATCCCACTCGCGCCAGGGGGCGATCACCCGGATGTCGGGCTTGAGGGCATAGGCCCCCAGCTCGAAGCGCACCTGGTCGTTGCCCTTACCGGTGGCGCCGTGGGAGATGGCATCGGCCCCGGTCTCGATAGCGATCTCCACCAGTCGCTTCGCAATCAGTGGCCGGGCGATGGAGGTTCCCAGCAGGTATTCACCTTCGTAAAGGGCGTTGGCACGGAACATAGGGAAGACGAAGTCGCGGGCAAACTCCTCGCGCAAGTCATCGATGTAGATCTCCTTGACGCCCATGGCCTGAGCCTTGGCGCGTGCCGGTTCCAACTCCTCGCCCTGACCGATGTCGGCGGTGAAGGTCACCACCTCGCAGTGATAATTGTCCTGCAACCACTTGAGGATGATGGAGGTATCCAGCCCGCCGGAATAGGCGAGCACCACCTTTTTAACGCTAGACATCGGGCGCTCCGTAAATGTTGGCCTGTCGGATCAGCGGACCAGGATTGCCTGGTCCCGAAAAACCATGGATTATAGCGGCCTGCTGTAAAACGGGATATGGAGAAAGAGATGGAATCCAGAGCTTGGCGTCTGTTGTTTACCAAGCCACGCGGCGAAGAGGATGCCGCGCGTAATCTGATGAACCAGGGCTATGAGGTTTATTTGCCGCGCCTGAAAGGCCAGAAACGCCTGCGGGGCCAATACCGGGACCTGATCGAGCCCATGTTCCCCCGCTATCTCTTTATTCACCTGACCGCCGGGGTGGACAACTGGATGCCCATCCGCTCGACCCCCGGCGTCACCAGCCTGGTGCGTTTCGGAGACCGCTATGCCTCAGTCTCCGCCGGCCTGATCGAAGCGTTGCGCCAGCGGGAAGATGAAGCGGGCTTTATCCCCCTCGAACCGCCCGCCCTCGACATCGGCGACAAGGTCCGCATCCTGGAAGGCCCTTTCCAAGACATCGAAGCCATCATCCATGCCCGTAGCGGCTCGGAGCGGGTCATCCTGCTCATGAACATCGCGGGCAAAGAGGCCAAGGTCCAGACCTCGATTCATGGCTTGGCTCCAGTGGGGTGATCTCCTGGACCGCTGGCCGATCTCCTTCTAGTTATCCCCGCTACAGACTACAAAAAACGTATTTCCCTTTCAGGAGAGCGGGTTGGGGAGGGGGCAACGAAATAATTACAATCAAACTTGCAACCCGGCCCGCAAATCATCCATGCACATCCCTCGTGCCTCGTTGATTCGATTCACCCCATGCAATTTCCATATACCACGCACCCTGCCCTCGGGTGTCATGCGGATCGCCTTGCCGATTTTGTCGGAGAAAATGTTGTGCTTGAGGTCGTGAACGATCTTTGCCGCATGGCCGAAGGGGGCCATAAAATCGATGATCCAGCCTAGGTCGCCCGCGTTCCAGTCCTCGGGCCTCAGGTTGTATTTCCCGGCCACATATTTCCGTTCCGTCTCCTCCGTCAGCCATGCCCAAGTCACCAGTCCTACCGGGCGTTCACCCTGCCGGTAGATACGGAACTGATTGAGATGGATTGGCGGCAGAAAAACCGCGCCAATATCGTTGATGAAATACCGCCGATACATCTCAGAACCCAGCATGAGGCCGACGATCTCGCCGATCAATTGATCGCGCTTCGCCCGGCTCATGCGGGTCAGGATGCCGCTTTCCGGCGTGTAAAAGTCATTGGCTGTCATGGTTACTCCTCGCGGAAGGCGCGATAGGTGGCGTCTGTAATTGGGGAAAGCAGGTAATCGGCCAGGGTCCGATCCTGTTCGATGAAGAAGACCTGTACCGGCATGCCGGGGTAGAGAGTCACCTCGGCGGTGAGTTTTTTCAGTGCACTCTCGTCCACTGCGACGCGAACCTGAAAATACTTCTCCCCCGTCATCTCGTTGGAGAGGATGTCGCCGGAGATGGTATCGACCACCCCATCGATCTTGGGCACCTTTTTCGCCTTGTAGGCGGACAGCAAAACCTTGGCCTTGCCTCCCTCATGTACCAGATCGATGTCGGTGGGCAGCAGTTTGGCCTCGACGATGAGCCGGTCATCGACGGGGACGATATCGAGAATGCGCTCGCCAGGGGCTATGACTGCCCCCTCCGTATGGAATTGCAGGTCCATGACCCTGCCCGAACTCGGGGCCTTGACGGTGGTGCGGGTGAGCTGGTCCATGATGGAGGTGAGTTGATGTGTCATCTCTTGCAGCGAAAGCTCGCTCTTCTGCAACTCGTCCAGCACCGACTGCTGCTGTTCGTTGTTGAGGCTGTGGATTTGCATCTCGGCGGCCAGTATTCCGTGCTGAGAACGGGCGATACTAGCCGCCAGCTCACCAATCTTTCCCTGCAACTCGGCCATGGCCTTTTCCAGTTCCCTGATCTTATCCAGTGGCGTGTATCCCTTTTCCCGCAAGGTACTGACGCTGTTGTATTCCTCAAAAACCAGTTTCAATTGAGTACTGGTGGCAACGAGTTGGGCCTCCAGGCCGGTGATTTCGCTCCGGGATTGCGCCTTCTGGGCCTGAATGATCTCTATCTTCGAAATCAGTGACTGCTTGCGGGTCTCGAAGAGACGGCGCTGCAAGGCAATCAGCGCCTCAGCCTTCCCCAGCGGCAGTTCCAGGCCAGTATCCAGGCCGCTGAAATCGGGCGTATCCGTTCCATCCCGTCCTGCCCGCAGCCGGGCCAGTGAGGCGCGGGTATTGGCGATCTGCTCGTAAAGGGTATCGATCTGGCTCCGTTGGGGAACATCGCGGATGATCAGGATCGGGTCGTCCTTCCGCACTAATTGGCCCTCGGCGACCAGGAGCTTGTCGATGATGCCGCCTTCCAGATGCTGGACCTTCTTCCGGTCGAAGTTGAGGACGATCTCGCCGTTGGCGATGGCGGCTGCACTGAGAGGTGCCCACATCGCCCAGACCAGGAAGATCAGCAGGAAGGGCACAAGAATGAGATAGCCGAACAGGGCGGGCGCCCTACCGGCCGTTTCGAAGTGATAGCCGAAAATGTCGAAGCGCCCCGGCCGCTGTTCCCTGGCGTCGTTAGTTGACACTGTTCGCCTCCAGCTCCGTATCCTGGTGTTTACGGATCGGGCGGACGTTCTGCTCCGGCCGTGTCATCTTATCGAGGACCTCGACGGCCGGTCCGAACATCTTGGCTTCGCCGCCCTGCAACACCAGGATCTTATCCACCTTCTGCAAGACCGAAGGCCGATGGGCGATGGTGATGGTGGTGATGCCCCGCTCCTTGGCGTTCATGATGCATTTGACGAACGCCAGTTCGCCTTCGGCGTCGAGGTGGGCATTGGGTTCGTCCAGCACCACCAGCCGGACCCCGCCGAAGAAACAGCGCGCCAGGGCGACGCGCTGCTTCTGCCCAGCGGAGAGCAAGGCCCCGTTCAGGCCGATATCGGTCTGATAGCCGTTCGGCAATTGCAGGATATAGTCGTGGACCTCGGCCATCTGCGCGGCTGCCACGATCATCTGGGGGTCCGCTTCCGCCTCCAGCCGTGCGATATTTTCCGCCACCGTGCCGGAGAAGAGTTCGACCCCCTGGGGCAGATAACCGATGAGCCGGCCCAATTGATCAGGGTCCCACTGATCGAGGGCCGCGCCATCCAGTCGCACAGAGCCCGAGGTGGGTTGCGCCACCCCGACCAGCAGACGGGCCAGGGTGGTCTTGCCGGTACCGCTGGGGCCGATGATGCCAACCGCTTCGCCCGCTTCGATACGGATATTGACACCGCGTACTATCCAGCGGCTGCTCTGTTTATCCTGAAAGGTCAGTTTTTCGATGGCGATCTCTCCCCTGGGCTCCGGCAGCACCATGGTCCGGTTCGCTTCCGTCGAGGCGGGGTTCAGTTCCTGGAGCCGCTTGTAGGCTTTTTGGGTGTTGATCCAGGTCTGGTAGATGGTGACGGCGGCATCGAAGGGGGCCAAGGCCTTACCGGACAAGATAGAGACGGCGATGATGCCGCCGGAGGACATCCCGCCGCTGATCACCAGCCAAGCTCCCTGGCCGGTCAGCAATACCTGGAGCCCCATGCGTAGAGTGCGGGTAGCGTGGGAAACCACCGTCTGGAGATTGGTGGCGGAGAAGGCATGCTCCAGCCACTGCCGGTTGTGGACACGCCAGCGTCTGCTGGCCTGCTCCAAGAGCCCCATGGCCTTGACTACCTCGGCGTTGCGGATGACCGCGTCCATAGCCTGCATCGACTTGATCTGCTCGTCATTGGCCAAGGACGAGTGCTTTGCCGGAAGCTTCTCCGTCACCAGTGCCAGCGCCAGCATTAGCACGGCCCCCAGAACTACCGTCAGCCCCAGCCAGAGGTTGATCATGAAGATGACGATGAAATAGATGATCGCCCAAGGGGCGTCAAAGAGGCTCCCCAGCGCAGGCGAGGTCACGAAACCCCGGATCGTGGCCAGATCCCGTAGCGGCTGGGAACCGATACTGGGCTTATACAAGGCCAGATTGAGGGTCTTGTGGACGATATCGCTCGACAGCTTGTCGTTCAGCCAGCGGCCGATGTGGGAAAAGACCAGGGCGCGCAATCCTTGCAGCAGTCCCATGAACAGCAGCGAGACGCCAACGATGATCGTCAGCATCAACAGAGTATCCAGCGATCCACTCGACAGAACGCGATCCAGTACCTGCATGGAATAGATCGGCACCGCCAGCATCAGGGCGTTGATGAAGAGGCCGAACCAGAATGCGGCCATGAAAAGCGGGCGGCACTCATCGAGTGCCGCCCTGATCGGGTCCTTATCCGACATATTGGTTTACGCGAGGTGGAAATGATCCTGTGTCAGGTGGTGCTGTCCCGCCAGACGGACATCGAACTCCGTACCCTCGATCTGGATGTCGGTATAGTCCTGACCGAAGCTGAACGAAAGATCCTCATAGGCGATGTGCAACTGGCTCAGGTCGATGCGGTCCTGGGCCTCGAAGTCGGCGATGATGTCCACTTCGTTCAAGGTGCTGTCACTGAGGGCGCCGAAGTAGAAGATGTCGGCCCCGCTGCCGCCGAACAGCACGTCGGCCCCTTGTTGGCCTGCCAGGTGGTCGTTGTCGTCACCCCCTTGCAGCAGGTCGGCACCGTCCCCGCCGTGGAGGACCTCGTTACCCGTGCCGCTGGTCCGGTCGCGGGGCCAGTTCCCGCCTTATAGCCTTTGCGGAAAAAGTGGGCGAGTTGATCAAGGGTGGTATTAATAGTTGCACAAATATCCGCAGCGCTTATTATTTTCCATGGTGACCCAATGACACTCCAAGATGAAGAGGCTAGGTTTCCATGGCCAGCAAGGTAGAACAGCGCAACCAGAAGAGAAAAGAGGTTGTTGAAGCGATTATTATTTGCCACGAGCCGGTGCATCTGGTCAGGCGAATCTACAACATCCCGGAACGCACGGTGTTTGATTGGCTCTCCCTGTATCGCTCCGGCGGCTGGGATGCCCTGAAATAAAGGGCGCGCAGCGGCCGTCCCCGGAAGGTCGGGGCCGGTGAAATGCAGTGGATCTACCAAGTGGTGACCCAAGGCAACCCGCTCCAGTATCAGTTCGATTTCTGCCTGTGGACCCTCAACGCCCTGCGCGCACTGATTGAGCGGGAATTGGGGATCAAGCTGAGCAAGAGCGCGGTCTGTCGCCTGCTCGGTCATTTGG
>MGZB01000010.1 GCA_001801995.1 Gammaproteobacteria bacterium RIFOXYD12_FULL_61_37
GGATACCTCCAACTTCTCGGTGGATACAATCTCAAGTCAAGCACTTGGGCTCCGAACTACGAGGGTCCCCTTCTTTTTTTCCTTTTTATAACTGACTTCGCCGGGTGAAGAAGCAACTCCGCGCAACCCCCGACCATGACGCCTTCAATAATGACTTCGCTCGGATCGATGAAGTCATTACCGGGGAGCGGATGTTGAAACACGGCTGGGAGGAGTTCAAAGAGACCCTGATCCTTCCGCAGCCGAACGAGCCTGGAGCGATCCGAAACACAGCCCGTCCGTCGGCCTATCTTAACGTTGGCTGCGTCGCCAGTGAGCTCAACCTGTCTTTTTACCAAGCAATTCCCAACTATTTTGTGGGCGTTGGCTTGCTGTTTACCTTCCTTGGCTTGGTCGCCGCGATTTACTTCGCAAGTGAAGGTGTTGCTGGCGATGTGAAACAGGCGAAGGAATCGCTTGGAAACCTGTTGACCGCCGCGACCTTCAAGTTTGCCACGTCGATTGCGGGCCTCGGCTCATCCATCCTGCTTTCGTTCTTCGTCAAATTGCTGACCCTTCGGGTTCAGCTCTACTTTGATCGCCTGTGCGTGCTCCTGGAACAGCGGATGACCTCGGTCACCCCCGAATGGCTGGCAGTTCAGCAGGTCGATGAACTGAAGAAGCAGACGGTCCAACTTGAGCGTTTCAACACGGATTTCGCCGTCGAGGTGGCCAAGGCACTGGAAATGCGCCTGAACGATTCTCTCGGGTCCGTGATCTGCAAGGCAGTAGAGCCGATGGTGTCGGCCATTGACGGCATGGCCAAGAATTTTGGTGAAGTAAATCAGGACGCCATGCACCAGATGGTCGGCGAGTTCAAGAGCAGCATTCAAGGCGCTGCGGGAACTGAGATGACCGCATTGGCTCAGACGCTGTCCAATCTCCAGGGAACCCTCGGGACGATGATTTCTGGTCTTGGTCAGAGCGGGGGAAGCTTCGGCGACCGCATTGAAAAGTCTGCCGAGCGTTTGGAAAATCTCATTGGTGGCGCAGCGCGGTCGATGGAAACGAGTGTTGCAGAGTCAGCCTCGCGCCTTGAGAAAATACTCGACGGCGCATCACAGTCGCTGCGAACGGATGCCGAGAAAGTTTCCGAGGAACTTGGGACTGCCATTGCCGCTATCGCCAAACAGTTCCAAGGCGGCCTAGCGGATGCTGCCAGTCAGTGGAACGGACAACTTTCGGCGTCCGCCGAGGGGGTCAGGGGGGCGGTTGACCGTGCGGGTGAAACTCTTGCCATGCGTGTGGACGAGGCAACTCAGCGTTTCAGTGACGTTGTCGTTCCCTTTGCCGCACAGATCAAAGGACTTGAAAGCACACTTCATGCACTTGATGGGCGCATGAAGGCCCAGATTGACGGTTTCGACGGTTCGGTTGTCCGTTTGCGGGAGGTTATGATGGGATTGGACCAGTCCCTGGGGCATCTTCGTGAGGCCGGAGCACCTATAGCGCAGACCGCAGACCGCTTTTCGCGCGCCGCCCAACAAATTGAAGCCACATCGCAAGCCGTCAAGCAGTCGCATGATCAACTCTCCGAGGTTGCGAGGACGATCCGCGATGGGGCTCAACTCGTCCAGCAAAGTTGGGAAAGCTATCGCCAGCGCTTCGAGAAGGTGGATGAAGATCTATCTGCTGCTTTCGGACGAATTCAGCAGGGAACAGATGCTTACCATGGTCGCGTTGTCGAATATGTTCAAAAAATTGATGGTCACTTTGGGAATTCACTGAAGCTCTTGCATGGCGGCATTGAGGGGCTTAGGGAGACAGTGGAAGAGCTTGCGGAGGCCGCAGATAAGATGGCCCGCGCTGGCGTCTAAAGGGAGGCTGAGCCATGGCCCATCCGAACAATGGTATGCACGCGGTCGAGGAGGAGAGCTATTTCGTATCCATGACCGACCTGATGGTTGGCATGCTCTTCATTTTCATTATTATGCTCATGGCCTTTGCTCTGAACCTGCGTGAACAAGAAGACAAGTTCGATCAAACCACCAGCGCTCTTACTCAGGCGAACGAGACACGCAGGGAAATGCTGGAAGACATCAAGAATCAGATGGAGAAGCTTGGCGTAAAGGTGATCATCGATCCGGAAAATGGCGTTCTCCGTCTGCCTGAAGAGCTACTCTTTCCGCGAGGCGAATTTCTTTTAACCGAGAAGGGGCGCGACGCTCTGAAGCGGCTGGCCGAGGTTATGGCCAAAGTGCTTCCTTGCTATGCCAACGCTCCGGCCAATTCCTCTTCTTCGTGCCCGCCTTCCCATGGCGGGCGGCTTGAGGCCGTATTCATCGAGGGTCACACCGACGACCGCCCCATCGTCGGCAAGATGAATAACGGCATCAAATCCAACTGGGACCTCTCGGCTGCCCGAGCTATCGAGACATTCAATGCTATTGTCCAACACGCTCCGGCGCTGGCTCTTGTGGACAATGACGGCCGTCAACGAATTCTTGGGGTCAGCGGCTATGCGGAAAACCGCCCCGTCCGCAAGGAAGACAGCGAGGATGCGCGTTCCTCAAATCGACGGATCGATCTACGGTTCCTCATGGCAACCCCGAATACGGAAGAGCTATTAAGGATCAAAGAAAGCCTCACAAAAGGCGAAGGTCGCAAATGACCCTTCGAGAGTCTCTCTCTGCCGCACGACTGCCAGTCTTACCCAAGTTGCCAGACCTCCCCAAGGTCGCTGCTGAAGAGGATGAATTGGCGAAAGTGTTCGGCACCGGAGGGAAGCAACTCTCCGGGATGGATGCCGAAGCGCTGGTTCGTCGTATTCGGGCAGCGCTTTCCAGCGGCAGTTGGGGCGACATCTCTTTCCGCGAATGGAAATCTGCGGTTTGGGTCTCATTCAGTGGCGAAAGGCCACTCGCAGAGGAAGCTGGGTTCCTCGACCGCTTGATCAATCAGTTTCGATCTCGCCGCAAGCGTACCGCCTATCAGGGATTGATCCTCGCTTACCTGAAGGAGTTTGATCCCTCCAAGCCAGCTATCCGCCGTGTGGCGCAAGAGCTTGAAGGAGCCGTGCGGCAGTTTGATTGGGCGTGGGCTGACCGTCATGACCGTTACCGTCTGTTTGCCCCTGACGAAGCGCCCCATAGGGTTGCGGACGCATGCTTGGCGTCGAAGGCGGATCCGCGAAGTGTCCTCGATTCACTCGGCATGGGCGGCGGGCGGATGTCCGGAGGGATGGCTGCACACGCGTGGCTTCGAGCAGTGAATCGAATGCGTGAGACGCTTTCACAAAAGGTGCCCAACGCCGCACTTTTTGATGCTGTCTTGGCATGGAGCGTAGCGGATGGAAGCTTGCTCTATCCATCCCATCGAGCGGCCCTGGCTACTGCACTTCTAATGCCGTGGGCAGAACGCGGTCCTACCGAAGACATCAAAGAAAAGATATCGGCTTTCCTTCTTGGCCACCTAAAAGATCCCCGCCTTCCAATCAATGCTAAGGAATGGGTTGGTGTCCCGGATGAAGCGGTTGCTGTCCTTCGAAAATGGCTTACCGGCGTGGCCCTGGAGCAATTTTTCGAGGTGGTCGATCAAGTGGCACAGGAACACATGTGGCGGTTTCGTCGCGCCTTCTGGCTGGCCTATTACAACGCCGACGTGATCAATGACGCCTGGGTGCTCTTTGGGCCGAATGCTCAGGACTATGCAAGGCGTGCTTTTGGAAAAACGCAGTCTTACGGAGCCTTGGAAAAAGGCAATCAGGTTCAATCTGATCATTCCGTTCTTTTGATGAAAGTTGGCAAACTGACCATTGCCGATTGGAGCCATAATGGTAAGTGCCACATTTGGCTGGACGGGAATGCATCAAGTCCAAAGCTTTATTTGAATAGGTACTCGAGACGCGACGTGGTTCGTGGTTCCGATAACGATGGACAAGTCCACCACGGCAGCAACTATGGAACGTGGCAGCGACAGGTCGCCACCTATATCCGCACACGCACGGGCATTTCCCTATCCGAGAAGAGCTATATGCCCGAGGGATGGAGACGTTGATGGCGAAGGTCGCGCTTTCCTGCGAGGTCCAATCAAACGGATTCGCCTTCCGCCTCCTGCGTCATCCTGTGCTTGGTGCCGCCCAATCGGTCACGATTTCTGAATGGGCGGAGGCTGCATCGGAGCCCCTTCTTCCTGGGGTTTCGCAGCTTCTCGCCTGGGTTGATGACGAGAATAGTGCCGCCGTTGCGGGCGATGCCGTTCTTGTCCCTCATCACATCGTTGCCGCCCTTGATGTTGGGACCGCGCGTTCAATATCGGCACCACCGTCGCCGCCTTTCCTTCTTGATCTCCAGCACGTCGGTACCATTGACCGCCCCGAATTCCGCTTCAAAGCCACATGGCTCCAGACCAACGGACAACCAGTCCCAGGTGTCCGCAAGGAGGGGGCTTCACTGAAAGTCGGAACCAAGATTTTCCGCATTCCAGAACCTCTCTATGGAATTGTTGAAGCCGCCGATGCATTCAACGCAGCCCCACCGGATGACTTGGATGGTCGTTTCCGGGCTTGGGCAAGGATGAGGGGCCTCCTGCCCGAGGAGAGCGGAAAATCCATCCAGGTCGATGGCTATCTGGGAAGCACCAGAGTTGCCCATGCGGCCAGCTTTTCGTTGGCGCTACACAGTGGAGCCGACGGTTTTACATTCGATCCAGTTCTTTTCGGCCCAGACCTGACAACGGCTGCGGCCGAGGGGGACGACGAGATGCCGCATGAGGTTGAGGGGCTTTTGCCCCCAGCCCAGCAGGAACTGTTCGCTCGGAAGCGATTTCCCGAGGCCACCGAGTGCCGCGCCAATTATGCGCTTGGCGCAGGCTGGTATGTTGTTCTGGATGAGCCTGTTCGCAAAGCACTTGGCGTGGTCAGAAAGGCCCAGAGGGCGCCCCAGGAGATACGGAAGGAGTTCGTCCGGAATCCTCGATCCTTTATCTCCAAGGCACTTGCAGATGATTTTCCTGATGACGTACTCGAGGCGGTCTTCCTTGAAACGGCGGAATTTTCGGAGAGGGTTCGGGATGTTGGTATTTGGCAGCCCAAAGTTCTGCCCTGGATAAAGAAGAGCAAGGATAGCTGGTTGCCGGAATCCTTCGGCATCCAGGTTGGGGGCCAAACGATGGCGCTTGAGCCCGAACAAGTGCCAGACCTTCAAGCCGCCATCGAATCCGCGATCACCGAGGGTAAGCCATCGGTGAACTGGAATGGTATCGACGTTCCGGCCACGTCAGACACCCTGTCGACGCTCGTCTCATTGATGGGGGAGGTCAAACCCGCTCCCGGAGCCGACTCGTTGATTGGGCTTGCGGAAGATAGCGTCGCGTTCGACCACGGCCCAGCTGTTGGTGGCGGCCAATATGTGCTGGAGATTGACGACAATCTCTCTGAGGTGGGATATCAGCGGGTCCGTGTTTCTCGTCCCGCCGCCCCGGTTAAGGGAATTCCGACACGCCTGAAGACCGCGCTAAAGGCGCATCAGGAAGAAGGGCTGGCGTGGCTGCAAGAAGCCTGGACCTCGGGACAGCCCGGTGTGCTGCTGGCAGACGACATGGGGTTGGGCAAGACACTTCAGGCGCTTGCCTTCCTGGCATGGTTACGGGAGGGCATGGATCTTGGGCGCCCGAGGTCTGCTCCAATCCTGATCGTTGCCCCAACGGGCCTTCTGAAAAATTGGGAACAAGAGCATGACCAACATTTGCATCTCCCTGGTCTGGGTGATGTCCTTCGAGCCTTTGGGTCTGGGCTTGCCGATATTCGCAGCCGCAAAGGGCGAGAGATTGAAATTGGGCAGGCAACCTTGGATGCGGCCAGATTGTCCAGGGCCGATTGGATTCTGACGACTTACGAGACTCTCAGGGACTACCAGCACAGCTTCTGTTCCATTCGATACGCGGCGGTCGTCTTCGATGAAATGCAGAAGGTCAAGGTGCCGGGCACCGTCATGACCCACGCATCGAAAGCACTGAATACCGACTTCATCATCGGCCTCACCGGTACGCCCATCGAGAACAGGCTGGCGGATCTGTGGTGCCTCATGGATACCATCCAGCCTGGCCTGCTCAAGGATTTGGCCACGTTCAGCCGCATCTACGAGAAGGAGGAGAACCCCGAGGACCTCCGGCAACTCAAAGCCACTCTGACGGAGCCATCTCCGTCGGCGCCACAGGTCATGATGCGGCGGATGAAGGCCGATCGCTTGAAGGGGTTGCCCGAAAAAATCGAGCACCCACTGGAACAGTTGATGTCGCCAGCCCAAGCGGAAGCATACGACGAGGCAGTGAAGGCGGCTCGGGCGGGCGGTGGGGGCAGCAAGATTCTCGAAGCCCTGCATCGCCTCAGGTCGATCTCCCTCCACCCGCTCCACCCCAGTTCCGCCACCGACGACAACTACGTCGACCTGTCGGCACGGTTCAGGCTGGCTTTGGGAGTTCTCGATGCCATTGCCAGCAAAGGGGAAAAGGCGCTGATCTTCCTCGAATCCCAGGAAATGCAGCCTTATCTCGCGGGGCTACTCCAGCGTCGATACAAACTTAAGTCCTTGCCCATGCTCATCAACGGTACGGTGACCGGTCCCAAGAGGCAGGACCGTGTCAACGCATTCCAAAATGCAGGCAAAGGCTTCGATGTCATCATCCTTTCTCCCCGTGCGGGTGGCGTCGGCCTGACGTTGACCGCCGCCAATCACGTCATTCATCTGTCCCGCTGGTGGAATCCTGCGGTGGAGGACCAATGCACCGACCGTTGTTATCGCATTGGCCAGACCCGCGAGGTTCATGTCTATTACCCGCAGGCGCTCCATCCGGCGTATCCGGATCAGAGTTTCGACCGTCGGCTTCATGCCCTTCTGGATCGCAAGCGGCAGCTCAGCCGCGAGATGCTGATGCCTCCGACCAGTCCGGACGACACCAAGCACCTGTTCGAGCAGACCGTTGGCTCGGATTCGGCTTACACCTTCGACATGGACGGCATTGATGCCATGGAGCCGATTCAATTCGAGCAGTGGGTGCTCGGTCGGCTAAAGGATGTTGGGCACAAGGTCAGCAAGACGCCAAAGAGTCACGATTACGGTGCCGATGGCGTGGCTTACCATCGCATTTCCGGTCGCCCCTACATCATTCAGTGCAAGCACACCCAGTGTTCCACACCGCCGGACAAGGCGATCGCCGATTTGCTGAAGGCGAAGACGTCATACTCGCTGAAGAATCCAGGCCTCATTGCAGTCACCAATGCGGTTGCATTTGGGCAAACGGTTGCCGACAAAGCTGCCCGTGAAGGCGTACTCCTGGTTTGCCGAAGCAATTTGGAGAAGTGGCCGTTCTTGCTCGATTGATATGCCGCGTTCGACCAACCATTGCTAATGTCGTAGCAATGTTGGAGGAAGTCACGAACTCAACCGACCGCATCCAGAAAGTGCGCATACGTGACAAGGAGTTGTCGCAAAGAAGGATATAGATTGTCATTCATATTCGTATCAAGACCAAGGGCGGCATCCAGCCAACCAAGAATCTCTCGAATATTTGGTTAGTCTCCCCTCTCGCCCCTCTCCGAGAAAATGTCCGATGATGGAGGATAGAGAAATAATCTGGGTTGCTTCCCGCCAGGGTGGCCCGGTGCCGATAGAATAGGTGGCCAAGATGGGCGTGCAATACCCTGGCTAGACCAAGGAGGGGACTACAGCCCCAATTCCCGCTGTCCAGGCTGCCATTGACTGATATCGATTTGGGCCATGCCAATCCCCAGCGAGCGGACCCACTTGGCGCTGGAGTCCAGAGAACTCCAGGTCTTTACGCTGCCTTTCAGGGTATGCGCAGTGGTGGTCCCGGTCGGGGTGTCTGCCTCGACATGAAACAGGGCACCGCAGGCGATGATGCGCACCCGCTTGACCGCACCGGCCTCAATCAATGCGCGAAGTGTCTTCTCGTTCATCCTCTTCCATCTCCTTGAATAATGAACCCTGCTCGGGAATAGAAATACCGACATCATTACAGTGGCGCCGGATAAGCACCTCCAACATGTTGGCAATACTGCGCTGATCACGCAGCGCCGCCTCACGCAACGCCTCTTTCACGAAGGGATCAATGCGTAGATTGAGGAGGGCGGTTTTCTTGGGTGCCATGGATGCAGTGTTGTGCGATGTATTGTGATTGTAACGCAGATTGCTATGCAGACAAGGTATACTTGAAGCCTCGGCATCGCTAGGATGATGGCTCAAAAGCCCTGTAGGTGCTCACCTTCACCCAATCCGATAGGCAATGCGATGAACCTCCCCATTCCTGTAGAAAGCATTTACCTCGCCGTCTGCGCTCTCTTGCTTGCTCTGCTGGTGTTTTACATACGGAAACGCCGACTGGTCCGGATACGTCAGGATCACGTCAGGGACAATGGCTGCGCGGCAAGCAATCCACTCGATGGCTACTACCACTTCCAACTTAGGAACAGACCTTGCGTTCATGGCCGGATGGAGAAGTGCGGTATTCCTTGTACCAGGCCAGATAGGCGGTAGTGGCCGCGCCCAAGGTGACCGGCTTGCCCTTGGGCAATTCGGGTTTGCGGGCCTCATTGGCATACACGGTTGCTTTGCCCTGCGCCTGGAAGAAGGTCAGGATGTTGTCGCCATCCGCTTCCATGAAGTCGTCCGCCTCACTGAGAGTGTGCTTCACATACTTATCGCCGGTCCACAGCCTGGCCTGCCAAGTGCCGTTGCCCTTGACCGTGCACTGGTACCCCAGAGCCAGTCCCTCGCCGACCGTCACGAAGTAAAGCGTGTCCCGATTCGCCAGCTTGAGACGGTTGGTCCGGGTTTCGAGGGGGTTGCTTCTGACCGAGCTTGCCATGGCGACCTCCAATCGGCGGGTAACTGATGCGCCGGAATTGCCATGGACGGTATGGGACATAAATTTGTATTAATCGACAAAATCAATTAGTTATGGATATCCACTTTAGGCCTATTACGTGTATGACAAAGCTATTTCACGGCGGTAACAGGGGTTCGAACCCCCTAGGGGACGCCAAACCAAAAACGGCTTACAGCAATGTAAGCCGTTTTTTTGTCTGCGGGATACTGAGAGGCGTTGCGTTTATCCACCCCGCTTCACCATCCGCCCCAATACCGAAATGATGCCCCTCCCCGCTGCCTATCTCACGATCATTCTGATCTGGTCCACCACGCCGTTGGCCATCAAGTGGAGCGCCCAGGGGGTGGGATTCGCCTTCGCGGTGGCGTCGCGTATGGCCATCGGACTTGCCGTCGCCGGTTTGATCATGGCCCTGTGGCGGATTGGCTTGCCCTTGCACCGCCGCGCCCGCATGAGCTATCTGGCCAGCGGCCTGGGTCTCTTCGGCGCCATGACCCTGACCTACTGGGGCTCCCAGTACATCCATTCCGGCCTGGTTTCGGTGCTGTTTGGCCTGTCGCCGCTGGTGACCGGCCTCATGGCCATGCGCTGGCTGGAGGAGAAGGCGCTGACCCCGCCTAAACTCGCCGGCATGCTTTTGGGATTGGCGGGGCTGGCGGCGATCTTCGGCGACAGCCGGGAGATGGGCGGCATCCGCGCGGCTGCGGGGGTCGCGGCCTTGCTGGCGGGGGTGGCGATCTATTCGGCCAGCCTGGTCTGGATCAAGCGCATCGACGACGACAGCCCGGCGCTGGCCACCACCGCTGGCGCCATGCTGGTGTCGCTGCCCCTGTTCACGCTGGTCTGGTGGCTGACGGACGGCCATATCCCGGCCCAGATGCCCCTGCGCGCCGAGGCGGCCATCCTCTACCTGGGCCTGTTCGGCTCGGTGCTCGGCTTCGCGCTCTACTACTACATCATCAAGCACATGGAGACCGGCAAGGTGGCCCTCATCACCCTCATCACCCCCGTGCTGGCGCTGCTGCTCGGCAGCCTGCTCAACGGCGAGGCCGTGAGCGGGCGGGTCTGGCTCGGCACCGCCTGTATCGTTCTGGGGCTCAGCCTGCACCAGTGGGAGGCCCTGGCCGCCATCTTCCCGCCGAAGCCAGGCAAATGCTCCGGTTGACCGGCGGAACAGGCCCTTCAACCCCCGTCATTCGCCTCCAGCATCCCCCGCACGGCCCCAAAGCGCAGATAGAGCGCGGGCACCACGATCATGTTGAGCAGGGTGGAGCTGGCCAGGCCGAACAGGATGACGATGGCCATGGGCGACTGGATCTCGCTGCCCGGCTGGCCGCCCGAGAGGGCCAGGGGCACCAGGGCCAGGCCTGCGGCCAGTGCGGTCATCAGGATTGGGATCAGCCGCTCCTCGGCGCCGCGCCTGACGGCCTCGCGGGCGTCCCTGACCTCGTCGTGCTCCACCAGGTGGTGGATATGGGCGATCATCATCACGCCGTTGCGGGTGGCGATGCCGAACAGGGTGATGAAGCCGATGATCGAGGCCAGGGTGACGACCCCGCCCGCCGCGTACACGCCCGCCACGCCGCCGATGATCGCCAGCGGCAGGTTGAGCATGACGATGAAGGCATCGCGCACCGAATGGAAGGCGACGAAGAGCAGCAGGAAGATGCCCGCCACCACGGCGGAGCCGAGCAGCAGCAGGGTGCGTGAGGCCTCGGCCGCCGATTCGAACTGACCGCCGAACTCGATGTGGTAGCCCGCCGGCAGCTTGATCTCCCGCGCCACCTTCACCTGCATCTCCTCGACCACGCCCTTCAGGTCGCGCCCGGCGACGTTGGCCATGACCACGATCTTGCGCTGCACGTTTTCCCGGTTGATGAAATAGGGACCCCGGTCGTTCTCGATGTCGGCCAGGGCCGAGAGCGGCAGGCGCGCCCCGGACGGGGTGGTGATCAATGTGGACCTGATGCTGTCGATGTTGTCGCGCACCGCCGGGGCGTAGCGCACCACCAGGTCGAAGGTGGCCTGTCCCTGCACCACCCTGGAGACCGCCACCCCGTTGAAGGCCGTCTCGATGCTCTCCGATAGATCCTTCGCCGACAGGCCGTGCCGGGCCAGCGCGTCGCGCCGGTATTTGATCGACAGGAAGGGGATATCGACCTGCTGCTCCGGTTGCACATCGACCGCGCCCGCGACCGCCGCCATGACAGCCTGGACCTGCTGGGCAAGGCGGCGCAGTTCGGCGAGATCGCCGCCGAAGATCTTGACCGCGATGTTGGCGCGGCTGCCCGACAGCATGTGGTCGATGCGGTGCGAGATCGGCTGACCGACCACCACCTGCACGCCGGGCAGTTTGGCGAAGTCGGCGCGCAGCGCGGCGAGGAACCCCGCCTTGCTCCGCCCGCCCATCTTCAGCGACACCTCGATCTCCGACTGATGCACGTCGAGTGCGTGGGGGTCGAGCGGCGAGCGTCCGGTGCGGCGCGCGGTGGCGACGACTTCCGGGTGGGCCAGCAGCACCGCCTCGACCCCCTGCATCAGCTTGGCCGACTCCTCGAAGGCAGTGCCGGGCAGGGTCTCCGCGCCCACCGTCAGTGTGCCCTCGTTGAAATCAGGTAGAAACGCCTGTCCGGCCAGACCAAGCCCGATCAGTGCCATTAGCAGCAGACCGCCGCTCGCCAGGGAGATCGCCTGCCAGCGTTCCAGTGTCGCGTCCAGCAGGCGCCGGTAGGTCTGGTGCAGCCAGCAGATCAGGCGCGTCTCGTGACCGGTGCGCACTTCATCGGATTCACCGAGAAACAGCGAGGCCAGCACCGGGGTGAGGGTAATCGACACCAGCAGCGAGGCGAACAGCGAGATCACATAGGCCAGGCCGAGCGGCACCATCAGCCGTCCCTCGACGCCCGAGAGGAAGAACAGCGGCACGAAGACCAGCATGATGATGAGCGTGGCAAAAACGATAGAGCCCTGGATTTCCTTGGTGGCGAGAAAGACCAGATGCAGGGTCGATTCCCGCTGGCTTTCCGGCATGGCGTGGTTCTCGCGCAATCGCCGCACGATGTTCTCGACGACGATGATGGCATCATCGACCAGCGCCCCCAGCGCAATCGCCATGCCGCCCAGGGTCATGGTGTTGATGGTCGCGCCGAGCCCTTTCAGGGAGAGGACGGCGGCGACCAGGGACAGGGGCAGTGCCACCAGGGTGATCGCCGTCGAGCGCGCCGAGAGCAGGAAGGCGAAAACAATCGCGACCACCAGGATGGCGCCGTCGCGCAAGGCCGCCATCAGATTGGCGATGGAGGTCTCGATGAAATCGGCCTGGCGGAAGAGGCGGTTCTCGATCCGCATGCCCTCCGGCAGGGACCTCTGGACCTCGGCAAGGGTGGCGTCGAGCACCCGCGTCAGTTCGAGGGTGTTGGCGGCGGGCTGGCGCTGGATGCCCAGTACCACCGCCGGTTTGCCGTTGGTGGAGCCGATGCCGCGCGTGACCGCGACGCCGAGGGCCACCTCGGCGACATGGCGGATCAGCACCGGCTGGCCGTCCCTCATGGCCACGACCGCCTCCGCCACATCCTCGACGCGGCGCACGCGGCCGATGCCCTGGATCAGGTATTCCTGTCCGTTCTCGGCATAGAACCCGGCGGCCGCGTTACTGTTGGCGCCCCCGACGGCCTTGACCACCTCGGCGATGGTCAGGCCGTAGGCCGCCAGCCGTTCGGGCTTGAGCGTCACCTGGAACTGTTGCAGGTCGCCGCCGATGGGCAGCACCTCGGCGACGCCGGGCACCGCCAGCAGGCGTTTGCGCAGCACATAATCGGCGCTGTTCTTGATCTCGACCGTCGAATGCCGGTCTGAGGTCAGGGCGATGAGCATAATCTCACCCATGACCGAAGAGGCCGGCGCCATGACGGGCGCCTCGGCATCCGGCGGCAGCGCTGCCCTTGTCAGTTGCAGCCGCTCGGCGACGACCTGTCGCGCCAGGGTGCCATCGGTGCCCCAGGCGAACTCGACCGTGATCACCGACAGCCCGATCTTGGTCGAGGAGCGCACGCGGCGCACTCCCGGCGCGCCGTTGAGGGCGGTCTCGATGGGAAAGGTGACGAGCGTTTCCATGTCGCTGGGATTCATGCCGCTGGCCTCGGTGACGACCGTGACCGCCGGCGCCGTGAGGTCGGGGAAGACATCGACCGGGGTGCGGGGTATCTCGCGCCCGCCCCAGGCGAGCAGCAGCAGCGCCCCGGCGACCACGAACAGCCGGTTGCCCAGCGACCATTGAATGATGTGTCCGATCATCCTAGAAACCTCATTTAAACCGCTAAGGGCGCAAAGAACGCAAAGAAAAACATCGACTTGTGTCCTCCCCTGTATTCACCTGCCGGGTTTGACGGGAAACGCAGGTAACTCATTGTGTCTCTTCGCGTTCTTTGCGGTTGAATCGAGGAATTTAGGGTCATCTCATGCCCCTCAGTGTGCATGGCCGGACGGCCCGGCCTTCGAGGTGGAGAGGCGGATCAGGTAGGCGCCCTTGCTCACCACCCGCTGTCCCGGTTCGACACCGGCGGCGATGGCGATGCAGCCGCCGTCGCGGGGGCCGGTCTGGACGATGCGCCGCTCGAAGCTTTCGCCGCCAGTCTGCACATAGACGACCTGCGTGCCGCTCTCGTCCTGCACGGCGCTGGCGGGCACCAGCACGGCCTCCTGGCCGCCGCCCGCGAAGATCTGCACCTTTGCGGTCAGCCCCAGGCGCAGGGCGCTATCCGGGTTGGCGAACTCGAAGATCACGGGGACGGTGCGCGTCGCGGTGTCGATGACTGTGCCGACGGCAACCAGCTTGCCGTTCTTGCCGGGTTCGATCTCGAATGTCCGGTCGAACCCCTCGACCACAAAGGCGGCGCCGCTGGGGGTGCCCAACCGGCCCAGCTCGCTTTCCGGGACCCGCGCCTCCAGCCAGAGGTGGCCGGTATCGGCGATATGGAGCAGGGGCGCGCCCTCGGCGACAAAGGCGCCTGCGCCCGCCGCCACATCGGCGATGACGCCGTCGATGGGGGCGCGCAGGGAGATGCCGCCGCCATCGCCGCCGAGCTGTTTGGCGCGCGCTTCGGCGGCCTTTGCCTCGCCTTGCAAGATACGTTCGCTGGCGCGGGCCTCGATCAGACGCCGCTCCGGGACCGCCTCCGCCTTGAACAAGTCCTCCATGCGCTCACGCTCGCGCCTCGCCTGCTCCAGGGCGATGCGCGCCTTGCCGGCCGCCGCGTCAAGCGTGGCCTGGTCGCTCTCGCCGCCCAGGCGCGGGCTCAGGACCGCGAGCACCTGGCCCTTCTTCACCGCCTGGCCGATGCGGGGGAAGGCACCGGAGGCCCGCAGCACGCCCGCCGCCGGGGCGGCCAGTTGCGCCTCGCCGTCGGGCCGCGCCCGGATGGAACCGGTGGCGGCAACGGCGGAGCGGACCCGGCCCCGGACCGCCTCCGTGACGGCGAAATCGATCTTCCACTGCTGCTCCTTGCTGAAGGGGATGCCCTCCGCCTCCTCATGGCCTTCGTGCCCGTGCGCGGCGGCGGCCTGGGCGTCAGGAAAGACAGTCACCGGGCCGAGCTTGTGCGTCAGCCTGTCCTGGCCGCTGTCCAGGATCAGGGTCAGCTCGCGCTCACCGGTGGCCTGGGGGCTGATCTCCGGCTTGAAGATGCCGGGAACGGCAGGCGCATCGACGGTGAAACGCTCGTCCGGCGCACCGCCGCCGGAAAGCAGCAGGGACAGTTTGCCCTGGGTGACGGGTTTGAAACCGGTCAGCCAGGTGAAGTGCGCGACAAAGGTGCTGGGCTGGCCGGCGACCAAGGGCGGGAATTCGAGGAAGAGTTCGGTCTTGTCGCCGAAGTGGGTGATTTTTTCGCCGGCCTCGGCATGGCCATGGGCGTCCTGATCAGCGTGTTCGTCGGCGCTTTGCGGCTTCTCGCCGCATCCGGCCAGCAGCAGGGCCAAGGCCAGCGTGGCGGCGAACCTCTGGTTTTTCGTCTTCATTGGGGGTGATTTCCAGTCAGTTGATCGAGTTCGATGCAGGCGTCGCGGGCCTTCCATTCCAGGTCGAGGGCGGTGATCTCCGCCTCCATCGCGCCCTTGTAGGCATCGAGCAGTTCGAGGATGTTGGATTCGCCGGCGCGGTAGGCCGCCTCGGCAATGCGCAGGAGGTCGGCGGAGGGGGCGACCGCCTCGCGGCGGTAGCGTCCGGCCGCCTGGATCAATTGGGTTGACTGGCGGTGCAGCCCCAGGAGTTCGCCTTCGGTTTGCTGGAGGGCAAGGGCATGTTCGGCGCGGGCCGCCATGGCCCGCGCCGCGCTCCGGCGCTGGTCGCCCTGTCGGCGGTCGAAGAGCGGCAAGGGCATGGAGAGGGAGAGCAGGGTCCCGGACTGGCGCGAGGCGCCGTCCTCGACCTCCTTGCCGCCGATGCCGAGGCTGATCTCGGGGAACTGTCGGCGGCTGGCGGCGTTGTCGGCATCCGCAGCCAGGGCCTGGACCGAGAGGGCGGCGAGATCGGGGCGCTGGGCAAGCAGCCCTAGCAGCACCGCCGGGTCGGGCGGGGCATCGGGCAACAGTCGGCCATCGGGTTCTGCCCCGTCCTCCTGCCCCGTCAGCGCCGCCAGCCGCGCCCGGCTGCGTTCGAGCCCGGCTTTGGCCTCGGCAAGCCGGGCCTCGGCCGCCTGCCGCTCGCGCTCCAGCCGCCGCCGGTCGTAACCCGACGCCTCACCCGCCCGCGCCAGCTTATCGACCACCCCGCCGATAACGGCGAAACGCCCCGCCCAGGCATCGACCACCCGCAGGGTCTCCCGTTGCAACAGGGTCTGGTGGAAGGCGCGCCGCACCTCGGCAGCCCGTTCGCCGCGCCGCGTCTGGTTTCCGGCCTCGGCAGCGTCGATGCGGAGATTCGCCGCCTTCCGGCGCAGCCTGCGCCGGCCCGAGAAATCCAACGGTTGCGAAAGCTGCCATTGGGTCTCGCGGGTTGCGCCGGTTTCATCGCGGGAATATTCGAGACTGGGGTTGGACCAGAGGCCGGCCTCAATGGCGTCGGCCTCGGCCTCCCCGATCCGGGCGCGGTCCAGGTCGGCCAGCTCGGGGCGGGCGAGGGCCAGGCGCAAGGCCTCGTCCTCGGTGAGGGAAGCGGCAAGTGCCGCCGGAGATGCTATCGCGGCCAGAGTCAGGGCAGCCATACGAAATGCCTTTGCGATCCGGTCTTTCATGTCGCCCCTCATTCAGCCGGATGGGGCCGCTCATGCCAGGTCAGCCGTATTTGCCAGCCGGGCGGGAGCCGCCGCTTCAATGGGAAGGAGAACGGGACGGCGGAGTGGAAATGGAAGTGGGAAAAGCTGCCGGGGGCCTTGACCACGGCCGAGCCGGTCTCGACCGCCTTGCCCTTCGAATCGTGCAGGCTGTAATCCAGATGCCCGAAGGGGATGGAGGAACGGGGGAAAAGGCGGCTCATTTGACCGCGCACCACAGGAAAACCCTGGGGCGTTTGTTCGACTCGAAGGAAACGGAAAACGACCTTGGATCGTCCGTCGGCCACGACATCGGCCTCGGCGATGGGAGCGATCAGGGAAAGGGCGGCCAAAACAGGCGCCCACGCGATAAGGTGGAACAGGCGCATTGCTGAAATCTCCTGAATTCATGGCTGAACCCCCGCCGGTTGGGCAGGGGCGGAATGCAGTCGGAGGAGATCAGACGATGGGGGGACGCAATTCCACGAGCAGGGCAGGGCCTGCATAGGCGAGGTGTTGGAAACCGGCCGGGATGCGGCCTTCATCCAGCAGGTAGGCAAGCGCGGCGGACTGCCGTGGCAGCGGGAAAAAACCGGTTACATGGAAGCAGTGGCAGCAATGGACAGCGCAGCCCGTCCCATCGCCGGGGTGTCCCTGGTCCGCCCCGGAAACCACCCTGTGGGCGGCTGCTCCGCCGTGATGGCCAAGCCCCCCGTCCGCCGGCGCCGCACAGCCATCGGCGGACAAGACCATCCCCTGGGCCAGCAGGCACAGTATCAGCAAGAGGGCGATGATGGGGTGGTTCTGTTTTTTCACGGGGCGATGGTAACATCGGCCGGGGTATCGGGCTAACGGTCATGGCGATCCGCCATCCCGGAAGATGAAAAACCGCCATACCCTAGCCCGGATGGCGCTTTGCGGAATCCGGGATGGTCAGTGCCACTTTAGTAAACCGTCGCCGTAATTCCGGACGGCAGCGTCTCCTCGGCCTTCGGCGTACAGGGGTTGCCGACGACCTATCTCGCTACCCACTCGGGCCGGCTGGTCTACAAGGCCGAGGGGGGCGCCAATGGGATTCGCCCCGGATGCAGAGGGCCATCGAGCTGCTGCTGATCAGTTGATAAGGCCTGTTTGGTCCTTGATTCGTGGCTAGACTTTGCCCAATAGAAGCAGAATTAGTATGATAATCAACACTAAACCGAGGCCCCCGCTGGGGCCATAGCCCCAGGCACGGCTATGCGGCCAGGCGGGGATAACTCCAAGAAGCATCAGAATAATAACTATGAGTAAAATTGCGCCGATTGACATGGTACCTCTCCTGCTGGAATGAGAACGCTAGGCCTGGGACTGGAGGAAGCAGCATTGCTTCCACAACCTTTCCTCAAGCCTAGAGCTGAGATTTGACTTATCTATCATGATTCCCGACCGCAGGACCGCTAGGGGGTCGAGATGTCCATAGAGCCCGTTTTTGGCTACTTGAATTTGGCAACCGCAACGGCTAGACCGACTCTAAGCTCATCCCAGACCTTGTCCGAAGTTGCTCTGACCGACTCCCACGCATCGCCGCTGGCTGCTTTCAATTCTTGTATTTTTCCGGCGGCGGCTTGCTGTTTGATACATAGGGCCTCGATTTCTTCGATATATTTAAGCTTTGTATGCGCAGCTACGCTTTCTATCTTAGCGGTCAAGAGGTCAATTTCTGCACTCCATTCTTTAAGTTCTGCTGCTAGATCTTCTATGTACTCATCTCTTGTTTTCATAGGCTTTTCTCGTTTTGTTATGAGTTAGTTCGGCTTTGCCAAATGCCGGGTAGGTTAGCGTCAATGCCAACAAGCCTTAACCATTCGCCCTGAACCTGTCGAAGGGCAGATGATTAAGCCGTTCATAGTTCGATAAGCCCGCTACGAACGGCTAATCTCAATGGCATCGAGATTAGGCCCCCCCAGAAAGATGGGGCGCCGTAATCCCAACACATGTATCCGCGTCATCGAATGTGGATATTGCCGGTGCCGAAAATACCGACCAGCCCGATCACGATCAAATAAATGGCGACGATATAATTCAGCAGCCTCGGCACTATAAAAATGAGCGTTCCGGCGATCAACGATGCCAGGGGAGCCAGTTCCAGATTGATATTCATGAGTGAATCTTCCGTTTTGGTTATAACCGTGGCCGTTTAGAAAACCTGGGCGGCCTGTCACTTCAAGAAGCCGCCGTCACCGGGTGCTGACAGCTCCATAAGTTCGATAAGCGGATATGCATTGCATACAGCCACAGCCCAGGATCAGCACCACCGACACCAAGTTCAATTGGAGTAGATTCTTCATTTCCTGAACCTCATTAGTTCGGGCCATATCAAATCCTGAGTAGTTGGCCCTAAGCCGGCCACAAAGTCATTGTGCCGAATGGCTGAATCTAGCCGAACTTGGGCGCAAACAGCAGAAGCGCGCCCATCGATACCGCAGCCAGTCCGAGCCACGTCGGGATATTGACCGTCTCCCGCTCACTGATAGCCAGTTCGAGCGGTCCCAGCTTCGCCTCCTGTGTCACACGGGTATAGCTGAAATTGCCATAAGCCAAGCCCATTGCGCCACCAATGAGCAGCGCAATGGCGACTATTTTGATGGTGTTCATTTTGTTTCCTCCACTGCCATTAACTGGATGGGTGCATCTTCGCGAGCATGCAGGGCACTCTCAATGTCTGAAAGCTACGCTCACCGCGGTGCTGTGTCTGTACGCCATCGCACACGGACTAGCCTCCTGGAATTCCCGAACATCTGAAGTGCGCTGGCGTACCGACCCAGCCGCATCATTTCGGTACTCTTAAAACCAAGCGATGTATAAAGATCATTCCGCGCCGGGCTCTGGTACTTAGACCATGGCTCATTATTATCAGGAGACGATCATGAACAAAGAGCAAGTAAAGGGCCGCATTGAGGAAGCGAAGGGCAAGGTCAAGGAAGCCGCTGGTGCAATACTGGGCGACAAGGCGATGGAGGTAGCGGGAAGTATTCAGCGGCACGTCGGCAGGGCTCGTGCGAGCCTGGCCGACATCAAGGAAGAGATCAATAGCGCCAACTGACAGCGGCTGCCGCCGAGCTGCAGGAGCCAGCCGGCTAGTCTGGAGTGCAGCTCTGTGCTGGTGGATCATGCCGCCGTCAATCGGCGGTCTTTTGCGGGGATGTCACCATGCTTGAAACCATAGCAATCCTTTTGATCATTCTCTGGCTAATGGGACTGGTCTCATCGTACACCCTGGGTGGGTTCATTCACCTTCTATTGGTGATTGCGATCATCGTTTTTTTGGTGCGCCTAATTCAGGGCCGAGGGGTCCTGTAGCGATACCATCGTCTCGGGCGCTTTGCACCCGATTCAGTCGAATACTCTGCTTGGCGCATGGGGTTCGATCATTATGTACAGCCAGATTCTGGGTAGGTAAGGGTGAAACCTGCCCCCCGGTCGTGGTGCCGCGCGCGCTCAATGGCCAGAACGACGATCAAGGCCCCGACATGGTGACAGATTCACTATGGGACGATAAAATCGACAGAGATTCTCCTGTCGAGAGATTTGAGGTCCCTCATGCTGAATTACCCCCCCCCCCCGCAGCCATCTGCACGGCATCCTGCTTAAAGATGTTTCCCCACGACGGTGCCTCATCTGGAGCACGTCGATTTCCTCGCCGCTGCCATCGTGGGAGTTGCCCTGTTCTCCAGGGTGAAACCAAGCCCAACCTCTTGCTGTACTGGACCGCTCCGATCTGGAGGCGCGGGTTTGCGCCTGATCCCCGTGGTGCTCGCGGGTAAGCCGTGAAAAATTCGAAATTACTGGAAAGCTGGAGAGCTTCGATGACACCCCCCCAAGACCCCCGCCAGAACCACCTTCTCGCATCCCTGCCGGAAGGTGACTACGCACGCATGTTGCCGCAACTTGAATGGGTCACCATACCGCTTGGGCACGTGCTTTACGAGTCGGGCGCCCAGATGCGTCATGTCTATTTCCCCACCGACTCCATCGTTTCTCTGCTCTATGTGATGGAGAATGGCGCCTCGGCCGAGATTGCCGTGGTCGGCAACGAGGGTGTTGTCGGCGTCTCTCTGTTCATGGGTGGGGAAACCACACCCAGCCGGGCTGTCGTGCAAAGCGCCGGCCACGCCTTCCGGCTGACAGCGCAACTGGTGAAAGACGAGTTCCTTCGCGCAGGGCCGATGCAGCACCTGTTGCTGCGCTACACGCAGGCGCTGCTGACGCAGATGGCGCAAACGGCAGTGTGCAACCGCCATCATTCCCTAGACCAACAGTTTTGCCGCTGGCTGCTGCTGAGCATAGATCGCTTGTCATCCAACGAGCTGGTCATGACGCAGGAACTGATCGCCAACATGCTGGGTGTTCGGCGCGAAGGTGTGACCGAGGCCGCCGGCAACGTGCAGAGGGCCGGATTGATTGAGTACCGCCGAGGACACATCACCGTGCTCGACCGGGCAGGGCTGGAGGCGCGGACCTGCGAGTGTTACTCGGTAGTCAAGAAGGAATACGACCGTCTGCTTCCTGACGTTACCGCTTCTTAAGCCGTCCGTCGTGATGTGCGCGTTGTATCTAAGCACGGGCTAAAGGTGAGATACAGAATGTATCTCACCAAGTGAATGCATAGTTACTATCAAGAGGTGGACGAACACCATACTCCCCCCGAGGAGGGAGTTCGATGACCAGTTACAAGCCCGCCCCCTCCATGGCAGTTCAGGGCTTGACGCGATAGAACTGGTAGGTTACTTCGCGCTGCTGATCCCATTTCGCAGAGCTATCTGGCCATTGATTCTTATCGAACCCCGGTGCCTTTGCCAGAGTGGCCTTATCCATATTGAGCGTGTAGTACTCGCCGTCACGGGTCCAATGCAAAGCCTTCCAGGGCAGGGCAAAAAGCTTGTCACCCATGCTCATCAGCCCGCCGTAGGAGACGACGGCATAGACTACTTGACCGCTCTCCGGATCGAGTACCAGTTCCTTGATATCGCCTAGATTGTCGCCGTTGACGCCCTGAACGGCAGTACCGATGATCTTGCTGGCGCGGCTGACCTGCTGCATCGATTTATTGGACTCCTGCGCCTGCTCATTCGAGTCCTTTTTCATCTCCAGCTTGAGATCCTTTTTCGCATCTACAACCTCCTTCTGTTTCTCGATAACCTCCTGTTGCTTATCCTTTATATCATCCGCAAAGGCGATGCCAGTGCATGTCGTACTTAAGAACGACACGGCCACGATCGGAAGCAATGTTTTCATATCTATCTCCAGAATTATATCATTTCATGTCCCAGAAATGCCGGGACTGCTTGGGCACTGCATGCTGTATTCAGTAACCCAAGTGCAGGGTATATTCCCCGGCTGATTTTGTCGGTACGGTATCGAACATAGGATGTGCTTCGGATAAAAATAACATTCTTGTACTGCTTTTGCTTAAACCCTTGCGGTTATAATGGATAATGGTAAACCGAGAATTTATTCACCCATCAATATAGACAGCCAGAATGTTTCATAAATCATGGGACCTGGCAGCGAAAATAAAGAATCGCGTTGCGTGTGCCAGCGAACAGATCAGGTCTGGGCCAGGGATGGATGATGACTGCAATGATGATGCTTCATCGCCCACAAAGGGGAAAATCAGCAGCTGCACAGGCAGTGCCAGAGATCGGTGTCATACCAGGGTATGAAATCACTGTTTGAAGCGGAGTTGGGCTCGATTTGACAGGTGGTCACTTGGCACACGGCACTGGGCAGTCCCACAGAAGTCTACGGTTTTCAATTAAATAGGTAACAAGATGAAAAGCATGAATAAAACATTAATCAGCGGTCTGGTCGCAGCGATGCTGATTGGCCAGGTGGTGGGTTGCACCGGAATGACGACGCGAGAAAAGCATACCGCCGTCGGCGCGACCGTTGGCGCCATTGGCGGTGCCGCCCTTACGGGCGGCAGCACGGCTGGCGTCGTCGGTGGAGCCGTCGTTGGAGGTTTCATCGGCCACGAGTTGGACTAAAGGAAGGAGCGTTGGCAACCTGCCACACCTGAAGATGCTGTGTGCTATCCCCTCTCCCTCTGTTCCAGAAGGCGAGGGGCAAACGCAATGCCAGTACGAAAGACCGGGGTGAATCATGAAGAAAATGTGCGCACTACAACCGATGGTCGGGCAGGTCTATAGGGACATGAAAAATTGCAGTTTCATCGTTTTAAGTAACCGGGAGCGTATATTCGTCGAATATGCTGATGGTCACTTTGAGCGTTTGCAGCCCAAGGAGTGGGAGAAGCTCGGACCCTCAATCGCTGCCTTTTGAGGTCGCGGTAGGGACAGAGGTTACCCCCTGCCCCCCGCACAGATCCCTGCGAGCGGCATTCCCGCACAAGGCTCCTGCCTCGGGTTGGAATTACGGTGACACTTTACTAAATACACTAGATAAAGTGTATTTAGTAAAGTGTCACCGTAATTTCGTAATTTAAGCGCGCCCCAACCCGGCGCGGCAACCCGGCGACGGGAAATGCTATGATTCCGCACTTTCAACTCCGGTCCAGTAACCAACGCGACCGCATGAACCGATTGCACGCCGGGAGACCGCCCCGGCCTTGAGGAGACACCATGGATTTCGTAAGCGCCCTGGGGCTCGATAAGCCCATCGACGATCCGGTCGAGGAACGCCGGCGGCTGCATCTCTATATCAACCTGAAGCTGGCCTCCTCGGGACAACCTTACAGCACTACCGACGACGGCGGCTTTCTCGATATCGCCACGGAGCTGTTGCAGAGCTACCGGGAGAAGAACCGCCTGCTTTCGGGCTATCTCTGCCCGGTGGACAAGCGGATTCAGCAGTTTATCCACCGTTATCTGGGCGATCTGGAGCTGGACGCGGTCCCCACCCTGCCGAGTCAGTCCCTCATCCTGGACCGGCACGGCCTGGCCCGCGAGCTTTCGCTGCCCCGTGGCGAGGATGAATACCACTCCGACATCGTCTCCAGTTACCGGGTCCGGCAGGGGGTGTTGCACAACCCGGCCAGCGACCGCCGCACCACCGAGGGTTCCTTTCACATCGCAGAGGGGGGGCTGCCCATCCCCGGCGACAAGAAGGCGGCGCCGAAGCGGACCTTTGCCATCATGCTGGCCCATGCCCTGAATCCGCCGCGTGAACTGCTGATCCTGCCCTTTACTGCCAAGCGGGAGGAGCCGGCCCATATGTTCGCCTCGCTCCTGCTGCGGCCCATCGTCTGCCCCGAGATCCCTGGTGTCTTGAAAGAGAAGACCATGGAGATCCGTTTCCTCGCCCCCGGCAACCTGGTCAGCAACCTGGATTTCGTGGAGAGCATCTTCGGCAACGGCGGCAACCCGAATCTGGCCCAATTCGATGCCGCCCTGGATGTGGAGCACTGGACCGGCCACACGGGCTGCGTGATTCTGGCGCCCCACCTGACCCGCCTGACCAAGAAAGCGGCGGGGCTGCCCCACTGGGACCACGCCAGCGAACGGCAGCACGCCGAGGGGATGTGCTGGCAGGATGAGACGGAGCTTTATAACGAGGGCCATGCCTTCAAGCTGACCGCCCGCGACGATTCCGGCGCCATCCTGACCCTGCTGGCCGACAATTACTACGGCTATTGCAAGAAGGAGGTGAAGACCCAGATCAGCTTTGCCGCCAATCTCTACGGCCTGGCGGAGGAGGAACACGCCGGCGGCGCCCTGGCCTTCCCCTGCCGCAACCACGGCGAGGAGTTCGGGGTGGACAGCCACACCCGTGAACCGGGCTACAGCTTCGGCGAGGTGCGAAGGCTCTACGGCGAGGTCATGGATCTCCAGCCCCAGGGCCACGGCATCGACCGTCGCTTTCCCCAGGTGGTCTATGTCCCCCAGGATCTGCGCATGGATCTCAAGGCCCAGTCCATCACCTGGGAATACAACGGCAAGCCGCAGAGCATCCGTCTGCAACCGGGCAAGATCTACATGCAGCCCAACGGCTACAAGATCGAGATGGAGAAGCACCCCTACGCCCCCTCCTGGCGCCTGATCGGCACCGAGGCCGAAGGGACCTTCTGTCACAAGCCCTGCACCGTCTCGGGCGGCGGCAAGTCGGAGATCTCCAAGTCCCTGGACGATGCCGTCATCTACGGCCCCCTCTTCGTGGACAACCTGAAGCAGGACCTGGAGCGGGTGCGGAAGATTTTCGAATGCGACTATACCGGCCGCTTCAAGCCCGGCCGCGAACACGAAGACAGCGACCCCAGCCGCAAGCCGCTCAGCCCCGAGCGTAGCCTGGGCTCCATGATCAAGCTGCTGACCCCTTCCCCGGACCACAAGGCGGAATACAACGCCTGGCTGGACTCCATCCCACCGCGCATTCTGGCCCTGGCCTTCCTGATCAAGCGTTTCTACCGCCCCGAGTGGGGCGACCGCTGGCCCGAGCATCTCTCCGTCGATGTGGTGGACGGCGCGCCGGGGAACGAGCTGAAGCTGCACGACCGCAAGATCATCGCCGACTACCTGCGGGTCGGCTTCGATACCCGATCGGAGTGGCGCACCTTCAAGCTGCGCCAAGACTTCATCTCCGCCGAGAAGATCCAGATGGAGGATGACATCAGCGCCTCGGTGGTCACCCCCGCCCACAGCCTGGAGTGCGGCCCCGCCTACAAGCGCGACGGCAGCGTCAAGCTGGTGAAGAACTGCGAATACCGCCTCTTCCAGCGCCCCGACGACGCCATCATCCCCGGCTACGATAAGCAGACCGAGGCGGACCTGGCCCGGCCGGACAACTTCATCGCCAATTTCGAGCCCCTGGGGGGGGCGGATCTGGAAGCGGTGGTGGAGGATGTGCTGAGCTTCAGGGCCTTCAGCGAACCCATGCGCAAGCTGTTGGAAGCGACCTACCAGGAGGGCAAGGGCTTCGTGGTCTCTTCCGCCCACCCGCGTCTGGTGGATGGCAAGCCCTCGAAAAACCCCCGCTACCTCCAGATCCGGCCCGATCTGGCGAAGCCGGTGCGCAAATACGCCGCCGACATGGGCGCCCGCTTCCACCGCAAACTGCCGCTGGACAAAGCCCTCTGCCACCCGGTGGACGCGGTGCTGACCGGGCGGCGCAACAACCGGCCGGAACCCGGTATCCGGCCCCTGGCTGTCTACAACCCCATCCACTACCAAGAGCTGCCGGAGCTGTTCATGGACTTCGTCTGCTCCCTGACCGGCAAATCGCCCTCCACTACCGGGGCCGGCAGCGAGGGCGCTTTGACCAAGGGGCCGTTCAACGCCCTGCGGCCCACGGCCGACCTGAACAACGCCCTGGTCTCCTACATCCTCACCGGCCATGCGGGCTTCTCCACCTCTGCCGGCTACATCGGCCCCCGGTTGCGGGTGGACCACGACATCAGCCTGCTGGTGCCGGAGATCTGGGCGCGACTCGATCCGGTCCAGCGCACGCCCCGTTATCTCATCGACAACGGCTATCTGGAGCGGCTGGACGACTTCGACCACCAGGGGCGGCGGGTGCTGGCGAGCCGCCTGGGCTATCGCATCACCGAGCGTTTCGTGCGCGGCTTCCTGGGCAAGATCTTCGACAACCCCAACGCCGCCTTCTCCGCCGACATCCTGCGGCCCGAGACCCAGGACAGGGAGGTCTTCGTGGACGGCATCGACAACATCGTCGAAACCCAGCGCAAGGTGGCCCAGCGCTACCTGGACGACGGCAGCATCGAGGACGCCTGCCCGCCCATCCAAGCCCTGCTCCATATCATGGCCAAGGGTGACTACCAGGGCATGGACGCGCACCACCCCGATATCCGCCGGCTTTTCACCCGCGACTACCTGTTGGGCTCGGACTGGTACCAGGAGCGCCTGGAGGTGAAGCAGCAGCGCGACATCCGCCTCTGGAAACGGCATGTGCATAGCCTGCAAGAATTCGTCAACCTGCCCAGCCACGCGGATGTGGCCGAGACCCTGCGAATTGCCGAACGCCTGAAGGCGGCCCAGGAAAAACTGGAGCGCATCCAAACCAGCGCCTACCGGGAGAGTCTGCTGGGCACCATCGGCGCCGACCCCCTGCGGCCCTATCGGGAGACACCATGAGAATCGCCGGAATCATCGTCCTTGCCAGCCTGCTTTCGGTCCCTGCCGTGAACGCGGAAATCCCTTCTGAATCAAGCCAGGCCAAACTGGACGCCGACTTTCACCGCTGGCTGGAACAGAGCGTCTGGCCTGACGCCAAGAAGCAAGGGATCAGCCGCAAGATCTTCGACGCCGCCCTGGGCAAGGTCAGCCTAGACCTGAGCCTGCCCGACTTGGTGCTGCCCGGCTCAAAGGAACCGCCCAGCGGCAAGCAATCGGAATTCAGCAGTCCGGGGCGCTACTTCAAGCCCAGCCAGGTCGATTACCTGGCACGCCAGGGCAAGGCGCTGCTGGAGCAGTGGCGCGAGACCCTGGACCCCATCGAGCGGAAATACGGCGTGCCGAGGGAGATCATCGTCGCCATCTGGGGCCGCGAATCCAATTTCGGCAAGGCCACCCTGCCCAATGACGCCGTGCGGGTGCTGGCCACCGAGTCCTTCCTCGGCGCCCGCAAAGAAAAGTTCTACCCCGAGCTGCTCGCCGCTCTGGTCATCCTGCAACAGGACCAGATCGCCCCCGCCGATCTGAAAAGCTCCTGGGCCGGGGCGCTCGGCAACCCCCAGTTCCTCCCCTCCAAATTCCTGGAATTCGCCGTCGATTTCGACCAGGACGGCAAGCGCGATATCTGGAACTCGGTCCCCGACACCCTCGCCTCCATCGGCCATTACCTCAACAAACATGGCTGGGTGGTTAAGCGCGGCTGGGGCTGGGAGATCAGCCTTCCCGACAGCCTCTCCTGCACCCTGGAAGGCCCGGACCAGGGCAAAAAGGTCGCGGACTGGGAGAAGCTCGGCGTCAAACGCATCGGCGGCGACCCCTTCCCCACCAAGGAGAAGGGCAAGCAAGGCTTCCTCATGCTCCCCGCCGGAAGACAGGGTCCCCGCTTCCTGGCCACCGAGAACTTCTACGCCCTCAAGGAATACAACGAATCCGACCTCTACGCCCTCTTCATCGGCCACCTGGCCGACCGCATGAAGGGCGGCGGCCCCATCGCCGGGACCTGGGAAGAGATCGGCGGCTTCACCCGCGCCGATGTCCTCGCCATGCAGTTGAAGCTCCAGTCCCAAGGCCACGACGTAGGCAAGGCCGACGGCCTGGTCGGCTTCAAGACCCGCCGCTCCCTCGGCCGCTGGCAGGAACAGCAAGGTTTGAAGGCCACCTGTTTTCCCGATGCGGGATTGATCGAGAAGATTCGCTGAAAGACGGAAAGAGAAGTATCTGAAACGAAAACGGCCCCAATCATGGGGCCGTTTTGCTTGTTGGCGGAGGGGGTGGGATTTGAACCCACGGACGGGATTAACCGTCGCCGGTTTTCAAGACCGGTGCAATCAACCGCTCTGCCACCCCTCCGGGTTTGGGTCGCATTGCTGCGGGAAGCGGGCAAGGATACTGAAAGAACCCATCAAATTCCAGACCCCATTGCCCCAAACTCAGTGGCGAACAGATAGCGAATGCAATCCTTGTTGGTGTGGGAAGAGCTTTTGCCGTAGGCCTCCCACCAGGGCAGCCAACGGTATTGGCGGTGCTCGTCCCCGTTCAGGTGGATGGTGCGCCGGCTGGATACCTCCAGGGCGAACCAGTGTTCGAGATTCACATGCTGATCGGGCGCGTAGCGTTCCCGCCAGGGAGGGCGAATGTTGAATGTGGCGCTGATCCTGAGATCGCGCAAGGGGCCGGGCATCAGCCCCGTCTCTTCGTTCAACTCACGCCGGGCGGCATGAAGCGGCGATTCCCCCCACTTGAGGCTACCCGTAACCGACTGCCAGAACCCCGTGGGGTGGGTTCTTTCCATCATCAAAACCTCGCCGAACCGGGTGAACACCACCACCAGCACTGACTCGGGCCGCTTGAAAGTGACAGCGTTTTCAGCGGACTCATCCATCTTTACTCTCCTGTTGCCCGTCAGCCATCGAGGAGCAGGAGTCATCTCCCTCGAAACGGCGTCCCGGACCGATATCCCAAACCATTTGACTCCTGTCCAATAACACTAGCACTCCGCCCCGTTCCGGTCGAGACGGGGTGGATAAAAAAGAAAGGCCCGTCATCCGACGGGGATGACGGGCCTCCTCTCGCATTGACCCGGTCAGGCCCGAGAGACAGTCAGCGCCCCGCCCGTCTTGTGAGGCCGCTTCGCGCAGAGGTGATCGAACAAGCAGCCAAAGATGCGGTGAGGGACGAACCGCATCAATCGGGGATGAAGGTCAGGCAACGATGTTAAGTGTATTTAGTAAACTGGCGCTGTAATTCATTGTTTTCAGGCACGAACTTCAACAAATGAACTTGAAGAATGCGGTACCGGAATGCACCGGCCTTCTTCCCTAAGTCCTTCAATATGGAATTCGATGGCCTCTTGAATGAGCTGAAGTGCCTCTTCCTGAGACTCTCCAACGGCTATGCAACCAGGAAGGTCGGGGACATAGGCACCAAAGCTTGTTGGGCCTTCTTCGATAACAACCATATAGCGCATATGAACCTCTACGATTTAAGTCCTGCTTGCTTCAGTACACTGACAAGAGTTCCAGGCGGAACATCTACGCTGGGTTTTCCAGCAATCGTGACCGTACCGGATTTAATAGGATGGTGGAACTGGCGATGGCTTCCTTTTTGCCGCACCTGCTGCCAGCCATCTCGTTCGATTATGGCGATAAGATCCTTAACCTTCATGCCACGAGCTTAGCACAGCACCTTCCCGACTCCATTCACTCCAAATAAAAAGACCCGGTCCCTGTGGAGGAACCGGGCCTTTGGATGTTGCTGGAGAAGGGCTTAGGCAGCGGGCGCTTCGCTTTCCTTCACCGGCAGTTTCACCCGGATGCTTAGTTCGCGCAGTTGTGCCGCATCGACCTCGGAGGGGGCGGAGGTGAGGGGGCAGGCGGCAGTCTGGGTCTTGGGGAAGGCCATGACATCGCGGATGGAGCTGGCGCCGGTCATGAGCATGATCAGGCGATCGAGGCCAAAGGCGAGACCACCGTGGGGCGGGCAGCCGTATTTGAGGGCGTTGAGCAGGAAGCCGAACTTCTCCTGGGCCTCCTCTTCGCCGATGCCGAGCAGGCCGAAGACCTGTTGCTGGGTTTCCGGGCGGTGGATACGGATGGAGCCGCCGCCGACCTCGCTGCCGTTGAGGACCATATCGTAGGCCTTGGAGCGCACGGTGCCGGGGTCGCTGGACAGGAGTTGCAGGTCTTCGTCGAGGGGGGCGGTGAAGGGGTGGTGCAGGGCGTACCAGCGATTGTCGTCGCCCTCTTCGAACATGGGGAAATCGACCACCCAGAGCGGCCGCCAGCCCTGTTCCATCAGTCCCCGGTCTTCACCCAGTTTGACGCGCAGGGCGCCCAGGGCCTCGTTGACGATCTTGGCCTTGTCGGCGCCGAAGAAGACCAGGTCGCCGTCCTGGGCGCCGGTGCGGGCCATGATGCCCTTGATGGTCTCGTCGGGCAGGAATTTGAGGATGGGGGATTGCAGCCCTTCGGTGCCCTTGGCCCAGTCGTTGACCTTGATGTAGGCCAGCCCCTTGGCGCCGTAGATGCCGACGAATTTGGTGTAGTCGTCGATCTCCTTGCGCGACAGCTCGCCGCCCTGGGGCAGGCGCAGGGCCACGACGCGGCCGTGGGGGTCCTTGGCGGGACCGGCGAAGACCTTGAATTCGACCCCGGCCATGAGGTCGGCCACGTCGATCAGTTCCAGCGGACAGCGCAGGTCGGGCTTGTCGGAACCGAAGCGGCGCATGACCTCGGCATAGGTCAGGCGGGGGAAGGGATCGGGCAGGTCGATGGCCAGCACTTCTTTGAAGAGATGGCGGATCATGGCCTCCATTAGCCCGGTGATCGCCCCCTGGTCCATGAAGGAGGTCTCGATGTCGAGCTGGGTGAATTCGGGCTGGCGGTCGGCGCGCAGGTCCTCGTCGCGGAAGCAGCGGACGATCTGGTAGTAGCGGTCCATGCCGGCCATCATCAGGAGCTGCTTGAACAACTGGGGCGATTGCGGCAGGGCGAAGAATTTGCCGGGGTGGGTGCGGCTCGGCACCAGGTAGTCGCGCGCCCCTTCGGGGGTCGCCTTGGTCAGCATGGGGGTCTCGATGTCGAGGAAGCCGTTGTCGTCAAGGAAGCGGCGCAGCTCGCGGCTGACCCTGGCGCGCAGTTTGATGCGCTCCTGCATCACCGGGCGGCGCAGGTCGAGGTAACGGTAGCGCAGGCGCAACTCTTCGTTGATCTCCTCCTCGTCCAACTGGAACGGCGGGGTCTCGGCGCGGTTGAGAATTTCCAGACCCTTGCCCAGGATTTCGATCTCGCCGGTGGGCAGGTCGGGGTTCTCGGTCCCCGCCGGGCGGCGGCGGACCAGGCCCTGGATGCGCAGCACGTATTCGTTGCGGACCTGCTCGGCGGCGGCGAAGACCTCGGGGAGGTCGGTGTCGTAGACCACCTGCACCCGGCCGCCCCGGTCACGCAGATCGATGAAGATGACGCCGCCATGGTCGCGGCGGCGATTGACCCAGCCGCAGAGTTCGATGGTCTGGCCGGTGTGAGAGGCGTTCAGGTCGCCGCAATAGTGGCTGCGCATGTCGGAGATTCCCAAAGATTGGATGGCAGTGGTGCTGCCGGAAAAGAGCGGAGATATTAAGGATTTACCGAATCGCCCGCAAGTTCGGCAACCTTGTGGGCGGGGACCACGGCCCCCATGGAAAGGAGCATCTTCAGCCCCTCGTCCACGCTCATGTCCAACTCGACCACTTCTTCCCTGGCGGCCATGACGAAATAGCCGCCGGTGGGGTTGGGCGTGGTAGGGACGTAGAGATTGACCACTTGGCGCCCGGTCTTCTCCTGGGCCTCACCCACGTCGAGCCCGGTCTGGAAGGCCAGGGTCCACATGCCCTTGCGCGGCCATTCCACCAGCACCACCTTGCGAAAGGACTGGCTGCTGTCGGAGAACATGGTCTCGGCGAGTTGCTTGGAGGCGGAATAGACGGAGCGGACGAAAGGGATGCGTGAAAGCAGTTTCTCCCAAATCGCAACCAGGCGACGGCCGAAAAAGTTGGCGACGAGGACGCCGGTCAGCAGCACCACCAGCACCGAGAGCACCACCCCCAGTCCGGGGATGTGAAAGCCCAGCAACTGATCGGGCCGGTAGTGCTCCGGCATCAGCAGCAGGACGCCGTCCAGCCAATTGACCAGCAGCTTGACCACCATCAGGGTCACGCCCAGCGGCAGCCAGATCAGCAGTCCGGCCACCAGATAACGCTTCATGCCGGACCCCGTTACTTACTGGCCGGGCAACAACCGCCGCCCGATGCGCAGGCGGGCGCGCTCTCGGACTTGGAGGAGGATTCATGCACGTTTTTCTTGTTACCCGACTTGAAGTCGGTCTCGTACCAGCCGCCGCCCTTGAGGCGGAAACCGGGCGCGGAGAGCTGCTTCTTCAGCTCCGCCTTGCCGCAGGCGGGGCAATCGGTCAGCGGCGCGTCGCTGATCTTCTGCATGGCTTCGAATTCATGACCACAGGCGTCACAACGGTAATCAAAAAAAGGCATGGAAAGGACCTCGGATACAACGGGAGAAGCGGAAAGATCCCGGTTGAACCTGGGATCGACACATCATAGGCTTAGAGGCTGTGAAAATATCCCACCTACTGCAAACGGCCCTGGACGCGGCGGGGGATTTTTTCACAGCCTCATAGACCCCAATAAATGGGGGCAATCCGGTCAAACACAATGGGCGCGGATTATACAAAAAGAATCAACGCAGATGAGAGCCGTTCATGCAGAAAATCAACGCATTCCGCATCCATAACGACAACGAAGGCTATCGCTCGGGACTGGAGGCGGTCAGTCTGGGGGAAATCGGTGGGGGTGGCGTCCTGATCGAGACCCAGTATTCCAGCGTCAATTATAAGGATGCCCTGGCCGGCACGGGGCGCGGCAAGATCGTCCGCCGGTTCCCCCTTATCGGCGGCATCGACTGCGCCGGGACCGTGGCCGAGTCGGACGATCCGCGCTTCCGGCCCGGCGATGTGGTGCTGGCCACCGGTTACGGCCTCGGGGTCAGTCATGACGGCGGCTATTCCCCTTATGTGCGACTCCCTGCCGGTTGGGTCGTCGCCATGCCCCAGGGGCTGGAACCGAGAAGCGCCATGCTGCTGGGCACAGCCGGATTCGCCGCCTGTCTCGCCCTGCTCCGCATGGAGCGCAACGGACAGACGCCCGAACTGGGTCCCATTGCTGTTACCGGCGCCAGTGGTGGCGTGGGCAGCCTGGCCGTGATGCTCTTTTCCCGCCTCGGTTACGAAGTGGTCGCCATCAGCGGCAAGCCCGAGCGGTGGGCCTGGCTGGAACGGCTCGGCGCCGCCCGGGTGATCGGCCGGGACGAACTGGAGTTGAGCGATCACCCCCTCGACCGGAGTTATTGGGGCGGCATCGTCGATAACGCTGGGGGCGAGATCCTGGCGGGCCTGCTGCCCCAGATTGCGAGAGGCGGCAACGTGGCCGCCATCGGCCTGGCCGCCGGCCACGAACTCATCACTTCCGTCATGCCGTTTATCCTGCGTGGCGTTTCGCTGCTGGGCGTCAACTCGGCCGACAGTCTTCACGACACCCGCCTTGCCGTCTGGGAACGGCTGTCCTGCATTCTGGGTTCCCATTCCCTCGACCTCATCCTCAACCGCGAAATCGGCCTGGACGGACTCCCCGCCGCCTTCGACCAAATCCTGGCCGGCCGGGTGTGGGGACGAGTCCTGGTGAGGACGCGGTAGAAACGCGGTTTAACCTGCCCAGAATCCGCCCCGGTAGGCTATTGTTATCTCGAAATCCCGTAACCGTTCACAGCCCCTGAGGAGAACGAATCATGCAGTTCCTTCGAAATTCATTGTTACTTTCGCTGGCGGCCTTTCTATCCTTGACCGGCTGCGGCCAGCAAGCCCCCACGGGGGCGCAGGAATCCAAGCCGGAGCTGCTGATCTATTGCGGCATCACCATGGCCCATCCCATCACGGCCATCGCCAAGATCATCGAGAAGGAGCGGAACCTCACCATCCGGGTCAACCAGGGGGGTTCGGAGGATCTCTATCAGAGCCTCAAGGAGAGCCGCAAGGGCGATCTCTATCTGCCCGGCTCGGCCTCTTACCGGAAGCAATATCTGCCCGACGGTCTGCTGGGCGACTTTGTCCATGTGGGCTACAACCAGGCGGCGTTGCTGGTGCCCAAGGGGAATCCCAAGGGACTGAAGGCGGATCTGAACAACTTGACCCGCAAAGATCTGGCCGTGGTCGCCTGCAACCCCGACACCGGCAGCATCGGACGGGAGAGCAAGCGCATCCTGGAGAAGTTCGGCAACTATCAGGCGGTGATGGGCAACGCCGTCTTCCTGACCACCGATTCGCGCAACATGAACAAGGCGCTGGCGGACGGGGACGCGGACATCATCCTCAATTGGCGCGCCACGGCCTTCTTCCCGGAGAACAGCGGCAAGTTCGACGTGCTGGACCTGGACCCGGCCGTGGCCGAGCCGAAGAAGCTGCTCTTGAATATTCTCACCTTTTCCAAATATCCCGAGGTGGCGAAGCGCTTCATGGAATACGCCGCCTCGCCCGAGGGGCAGGAGATCTTCCGGCAATACGGCTTTATCGATAACACGAAAAAATTCGACTAATAGGGAAAGATGCCGAAATCCCCCCCCCTCTGCCGCATCGTCAAGGATAGAGCCCCTGGGCAGGGGGTTTCCTCCTGGCGGATCTACATCCAATTGCTGGTCTATGTCGTCGGCTTCGTGCTGCTGATCGGCATCGATCTCCTGTTCACGCGGTTCGCCGGGGGGCTGGAACAGCAGTTGGCCAATGAGCGGTCCCGGCTGCTGATCGGCGAGCTGATCATCAGGGACCTGGCGCAGATCCAGGCGAATGTCTACCGGATCGCAGTCACCCCGAACCTGCGGGGACAGGAGTATGTGCGCAAGAAGATCGGCCAGAATCTGACCGAGCTGGGCGAGGCCCTGGACGTGCTGGAAAACGGCGGCACCATCCGGCGGCAGACCTGGATCAATATCGAAAGCCAGGCGGCGATGGAGCGGCTGATCGACTACCGGGCGGCAGGGCGGGAGGAACAATATGTCCTCGAAGCCATCGATCTGCGCCCCAAGCTGCGGGTCATCGGGGAGACGGCCGACCGGCTCACCGGCCTGCTGGCCCAGCGCTTCAAGCGGGAGGAGGTGAACGACTGGGAAGGGGTCAAGGAGCTGGATGCCTCCGTCCACCAGATCAACCAGCAATTCCCTTCCATCTTCCGGCGCATGATGGAGAACGCCAACCGGCTCTTCTACGTCAGCCAGCAGCGGTTGACGGAGCTGGAGAAGGACATCGCCTCCCGTCGGCATTTCTACGAAGCCGTGAAGTTCGGCCTGGCGGCGGTGGTCATGCTCATCGTGCTGTACGTGGGCTACCGGGTGGTGCGGCAGATCGGCCTCTCCAACCGTCAGTTGCGGGAGCTGGCCAGCGATCTGGCGTTCCAGAAATTCGCCCTGGATCAGCACGCCATCGTCAGCAGCACCGACATCCAGGGCAGGATCACCTACGCCAACGATAGCCTCTGCACCATCAGCGGACGTGCGAGGGAGGAGTTGCTGGGCAACAATCTCTGTATCGCCTTCTCTGCGGAACAGCCCCAGGCCCAGCTCCAGGCCATGTGGCAAACCCTGGGTAAGGGCAAGGTCTGGCACGGCGAGGTCGAAAGCAGGGCCAAGGATGGCCGTCACTTCTGGGTCTCCACCACGGTGGTCCCCTTCCTCGACGAGGAGGGGCAGCCCTTCAAATACATCTCCATCAGCACCGACATCAGCGAACGCATGCAGATGCAGGAGCGGGTCAACGAGACCAACAAGTTCCTCTACAGCCTGACGGACAACATGGGCGAAGGCGTCTACGCCCTGGACGCGGAGGGCAAATGCATCTTCCTCAACCGGGAGGGCGAACGCCTGCTGGGCTGGACCCTGGAGGAGCTGGAGGGCAAGGAGATACACGACATCATCCATTTCCACAAGGCGGACGGCGGACATCTGCCGGCCGCCGAGTGCCCCGCCAACCGGGCCATCGCCGACCGCCGGACCTATCGTTCCGAGGACGAGGTCTTCACCCGCAGGGGCGGCGGCAGCTTCCCCGTATCCATGGTGGCGGTGCCGATCCACGAACAGAAGGGCCTCACGGGCTCCGTGGCGGTGTTTCAGGACATCTCCACCCGGAAAGAGTCTCAACGGATTCTGGCGGCGGCCAAGGAAGCGGCGGAAGGGGCAAACCATGCGAAAAGCCGTTTCCTGGCCAATATGAGCCACGAGATTCGCACCCCCATGAACGCCATCATCGGCATGTCCTATCTGGCCTTGCAGACGGAACTGGACCCGGTTCAGCGCAACTACGTGGACAAGGTCCACCGCTCGGCCGAGTCCCTGCTGGGCGTGATCAACGACATCCTCGATTTTTCCAAGATCGAGGCGGGCAGGCTGGACATGGAATCGGCGGACTTCCTGCTGGAGGATGTGCTGGACAACCTCTCCAACCTGGTTGGTCTGAAGGCGGAGGAGAAGGGGCTCGAACTGCTGTTCGATGTCGCCCCCGACGTGCCCCCGGCCCTGATCGGCGATCCGCTCAGGCTGTCGCAGATCCTGGTCAACCTGGGCAACAACGCCATCAAATTCACCGAAACGGGCGAGGTGGTCGTCGCCGTCAGCCTGGCAGAGACCGCCGGGGAAGCCGGGAAACAGGCCTGCCTCCATTTCACCGTCAAGGATACCGGTATCGGCATGAACCCGGACCAGCGGGCCAAACTGTTCCAGTCATTCAGTCAGGCCGACGCCTCCACCACCCGCAAATACGGCGGCACCGGCCTGGGCCTGGCCATCTCCCAGAAGCTGGTGGAGCTGATGCAAGGCGAGATCTGGGTGGAAAGCGAGCCCGGCCAAGGCAGCGCCTTCCACTTCAATGCATGGCTGGGCCGGGGCAAGCAAGAGCGCCGCTCCAACCGCGTCGCGGAAGGGATGACCGGCCTGCGGGCCTTGGTCGTGGACGACAACGCCAGCGCCCGCGAAATCCTGTTCTGCATGCTCAACCGCCTCGGCATGGAGGTGGAAACCGCCGCCGACGGCGCTGCGGCCCTGGAACGCATCAAGACGGCCGGGCGCGAGGCGGAGAAGCGGTTCGACCTGGTGCTGATGGATTGGCGCATGCCCGGCATGGATGGCCTGGAATGCATGGACCAGATGAAAAACGAGGGGACCTCCCCGCCGCCCGCCATCATCATGGTGACCGCCTACGGACGCGATGAGGCCCTCAGGGAAGCGGCCGGCATGCACATGGAACTCAAGACCGTCGTCAGCAAGCCGGTGTCGGCCTCCGCGATCTTTGACGCCGTATCCGATGCCATGGGGCATGGCCTGGTCAAGGTATCCCGCGCCAAGGAGCGGGACCGGATCTACAACGATGCCATGCGCAAACTACAGGGCGCGCGCCTGCTCCTGGTGGAAGACAACGAATACAACCAGGAACTGGCCGTGGAACTGTTGAACGCCAGCGGCGCCAGTGTCGAGGTCGCGGTCAATGGCCTGGAGGCCTTGAAAATGCTCGAAAAGACCCGTTACGACGGCGTTCTCATGGACTGCCAGATGCCCGTGATGGACGGCTACACAGCAACCGTCGAAATACGCCGGCAGGAACGCCTGCGGGAACTGCCCGTCATCGCCATGACGGCCAACGCCATGCTGGACGACATCCAAAAGGCGCTGCAATGCGGCATGAACGACCACATCGCCAAGCCCGTCAACGTGCGCGAGATGTACCTGACTCTGGCCAAATGGATCGATCCGGCGCGAAGTGGCCGGGCCAAGGACAGCCCCCCGGAAGCGCCCGTCCCGCCGAAGAAAGAGCTACCGGACAATCCCTTCGCGGGTTTCGAAGAGATCGACACCGGGGAAGGCCTGACGCGCTTCGAGGGTAACGCCGATTTCTACAAGAAGATGCTGATCAAATTCGCCGAGAACCAGGGCGACACCGCCGGATCGATCCGCGGCAACCTCGCCAACGGCGACCGGGAAAGCGCCCTGCGCGCGGCCCATACCCTCAAGGGCACCGCCGCGACCATCGGCGCCAATGCCCTGGCCCGCCAGGCATCCGCGCTGGAAAAGGCCATGAAGAACGGCGGGGACATCGAAGCCCTGCTGAAACCCATGGAGGACTCTTTGCTGCGCATCCGGGAAGAGGTCAAAACCCTGACCACCGGCGGCGGCGAGGCCAAGGGCAAGGTCCCGGCCCCCGATGAACTGAACCAGCTCCTGATCGAACTCAGATCCAAACTGGCTCTCTACGACACCGGAGCCATCAGCCTGCTGCAACGTCTGACGGACAGAATCGACCATACCCCCCTGGCAGAGGCCCTGGCCCCCCTCCAACAACGCCTGACCGGACACGACTTCGACGGCGCCCTCGACGCATTCAATACGGCGCTGGAGCGATTCGGAACAAGCAACTGGGTGAAGTGAGAGGCTGCGAATTTCCCCCTCTCCCTTGGTTGACGGGTAGGCCAGCCCACCCCTTTTTCATCTTCTGTCAGGGCAAAAGTACGGGCGTCCTCGGCTTCATTGTCAGCTCCAACCCAAGCGCCCGAGCCACCTTGAGAATAGTGGCAAAGCTGGGGTTACCCTCGCCGGACAGCGCCTTGTACAGTCCCTCCCGCGTCAACCCGGTATCCCTGGCCAGTTGCATCATGTTGCGGGCACGCGCGATGGTGCCAAGGGCGTGGGCGATCAGACGTCCATCACCGGCGTCTTCCTCGATGCAGGCCGCCAGATAGAGCATGATTTGCTCCTCGGTCTTCAAATAATCCGCACTGTCATAGCGCGAAAAGCGATTACTCATTTTTCCTGCCTCCAGAGTTGGGCCAAGCGTCTCGCTTCGGCAATGTCCAATTCTTGCGAATCCTTATCGCCACCAGACAACAATACGATCACCGTCATTCCGTCCTGAATGAATATAGAGCACACCCCCAAAAACTCCGCTGCGCTCCGTTTTTGACCCCTCAAGGGGCAAGAAACACTTGGGGCGGCCCTGCGTGTTTCTTGAGAGCCGATAGCCGGGGCCGTAAAAAATCCGTGCCTCCGACACCCCTCCTCCCACCGGCTTAACGTCTCCGAGATTGCCCAGGGCTATGCGATCGATTCGCGCTTGGATGCGGGCTTGCGCCCGGATATCTCGCAGATTCGTCAGCCAAGTATCGAACACATGGGTCTTGATGATCTCGAACATGATTAATTGTAAACCATGGTTAACACAACAGCAAACACGAACAATGCGGTTCGCTACCGCTCACCACATCAAGTCTTGGCGCCACCCCGAGGCGCATCAAATCACCCGGTCATTCCCCCCATCCACCGGCACCTGGGCGGCGGTGGTCTTGGCGAACAGGGGGCCACACATCTCGGCGGCCAGTTCGGCCACGTCGCGGGAGCGGACCTCGGTCTTCAAGACATTTTTGGTCTTGTACTGCTCCACCGTCAGGCCGTAGTGGGCGGCGCGGGCCTGGAGGACCTCTTCGGTCCAGAGGCCGGTGTCGAAGACGGCATCGGGATGGAGGGCGTTGATGCGAATGCCGTCGGCGCCCCACTCCAGGGCCGCGACGCGCATGAGCTGGTTGAGGGCGGCCTTGGAGGCGGAATAGGCCGCCGCACCGGGGCCGGGGGCGGGGACGTTCTTGGAACCGATCACTACCACCCGGCCCTTGTTGGGCGCCAATTTCAACAGGGGATGGCTCTCACGCAGCAGGGCCAGGTTGGCGTCCAGGTTGACGGCCATCACTTGGCGCCAAAGGCTGTCATCCAATTCGGCGATGCGTTTGCCGCCGGGGAACATCCCGGCGTTGAGGATCAGCATGTCGAGGCCACCGAAACGGCGCACACCCTGTTCCAGGGCGGCCCGCAAGGCATTGAGATCGGTGATGTCGCAGGGGATGCCGAGGTAGTCGGCCCGCTTGAATAGGCCCTCGATCGCCGGATTGAGATCCAGGCCGATGACCGCCGCGCCCCGCGCCAGCAGGGATTCGACGCAGGCCCGGCCGATCCCGGAGGCGGCGCCGGTGACCAAGGCCACCTCACCCTGGAACAGGGGCGATCTGCCGCCTTGGCGCAGCTTGGCCTGCTCCAGCTCCCAATACTCCATGTCGAAAATATCCTTCGCGGATAAGGCCCGCCAGCCGCCCAGCCGCTCGGCGCGCTGGATGATCTCCATCGTATGGCGGTAGATGTCGGCGCCGATGGCACAATCCTTGGCGGTTTTTCCCGCGGTCAGCAGGCCCAGCGCCGGGTCCAGGATCACGCGCGGGGCAGGGTCGAGCATCTGCACCGGGGTGCGGGCCTGGGAGGCGTGGGCGTCGAAATAGGCGCGATAGGCGGCAGCATAGGCCTGTACGTCCCGGCCCAACTGGGGCAGGGATTTGGTGCGGATCACATGGTCCGGGGTCGCCGGGCCTTGCTGGCTGATGCGGTCCAGGTCCGCGCGGACGGCGAAGGCCAGGTCCGCCGGTTCCTGCCAGGCGCGCAGCAGCATGGGAAAACCGGCGGCCCGGCTGACCTCCCCGCGCAGATCAGTCAGTTCCAACCGGCAATCTCCCGCGACCGCACTTGCCTCGGACCCCGGCAGCTCCCAGGCCCCCTGGGCCTTCAGATACCCCTCGGCCCGGTTCACCAGCCCGATCATGCGTTCGTAGGATTCCTTGGCCGTCTCGCCGAAGGAGAAGATGCCATGGTTCATCAGCACCATGCCGATGGTTTGGGGTCCGGCCTCGGCGGCGAAGCGTTCGGCCACGAGACGGGCCAGGTCGAAGCCGGGCATGACGTAGGGGACGATCACCACCTGATCGCCATAGATCGAACGGATGCGTTCCAGGCCGCCGTCGGTGTTGGTGATCGTCACGATCACATCGGCGTGGGTGTGATCGACGAATTTGAACGGCAGCACGGCGTGGAGGATGGCCTCTACCGAGCCCGTGGGGGCCGAGGCGATCGTCTGTTGGGTCTTGAGTTCGTTGACCATCTCCAGATCGGAGAGGCGGTCCAGCCGGGCCAGCTTGAGCAGATGGGCCATGCGGATAGGGGTGAAACCCGCCGCCTCGATGGTCGCCAGGTCCCAGCCGCTGCCCTTGACGTAGAGAATTTCCTCCACCTCGCCCACCCGGTTTGTCTCGCGGATCTTGACCGAGGTGTTGCCGCCCCCGTGCAGCACCAGCGCCGGGTCTTGGCCCAGCAGGCGGGAGCTGTAGACCCGCAGGGCAAGCTCCCCCGCGTGAAGGGCCGCCTCGTCGTCGTTCCACCGATCTTGCGCCATAGCTATTCCCCCAAATAAACGGGCGCATTGTAGCAACGCGCGAGAAAAATGCCCCTGATCATCGCCCCCCTCCATTGGGTTATGATGAGATATAGAAAATTCAAATAGGGAGCCCCCCGATGACCGTCCTCACCGTCAGCACCACCCCCTTCGACGACCAAAAACCCGGCACCTCCGGCCTGCGCAAGAAGGTCCGGGTCTTCCAGCAGCCCCACTACCTGGAGAACTTCGTCCAGGCGATCTTCGATACCCAGCCCGACCTCAAGGGCGGCATGCTGGTGCTTGGCGGGGACGGACGCTACTACAACCGTGAGGCGATCCAGATCATCCTGCGCATGGCAGCAGCCAACGGGGTGGAATCGGTCATGGTCGGCAAGGGTGGCATTCTCTCCACCCCGGCGGCCTCGCACCTGATCCGCCACTTCGAGGCCCAGGGGGGCATCATCCTCTCCGCCAGCCACAACCCCGGCGGCCCGGACGAGGACTTCGGCATCAAGTTCAATACCCCCAACGGCGGCCCGGCCCCGGAGAAAGTGACCGAGGCCATCCACGCCCGCACCAAGACGCTGAGCCAATACCTGATCCTGAACGGGGAAGAGGTGGACATCGACAGCCCGCAACAATTCCAGCTCGGCAACATGGGCGTAGATGTCTTCGATTCGGTCTATGCCTACGCCGAACTGATGCAGGAGCTGTTCGACTTCGACCGCATCCGCAACTTCTTCGACTCCACCCACTTCCGCATGCGCTTCGATGCCATGCACGCCGTGACCGGACCCTATGCCCGCTACATCCTGGAAGAACTGCTCGGCGCCCCCCCCGGTTCCGTGATCAACGCCGAGCCGAAGCCCGACTTCGGCGGCCACCACCCCGACCCCAATCTGGCGCACGCCCAGGAACTGGTGGCCATGACCCAAGGCGCACGCGGTGTCGATTTTGCCGCTGCCTCCGACGGCGACGGTGACCGCAACATGATCCTGGGCCACGACTTCTTCGTCACCCCCAGCGACAGCCTTGCCGTCATGGCCGCCAACGCCACCCTGATCCCCGCCTTCAACGGCGGCATCTCGGGCGTCGCTCGCTCCATGCCCACCAGCCAAGCCGTGGATCGGGTCGCCGACATGCTTGAAGTGCCCTGCTTCGAGACCCCCACCGGCTGGAAATTCTTCGGCAACCTGCTGGACGCCGGCGAAATCAGCCTCTGCGGCGAAGAGAGCTTTGGCACCGGCTCCAATCATGTGCGGGAAAAGGACGGGCTCTGGGCCGTGCTCTTCTGGCTCAACCTCCTCGCCGTCAAGGGCCAGTCCGTGGCCGACATCGTCCGCGCCCACTGGAGAAAATACGGCAGGAACTACTATACGCGCCACGACTACGAGGGGATCGACAAGGCTGCCGCCGACAAGCTGATGAAACAGTTGAAGGAGGGCCTCGGCTCCCTGGTGGGCGACGAGTTCAACGGCCATCGGGTCAGCTACGCCGACGACTTCGCCTACACCGACCCGGTGGACGGCAGCGTCTCCAAAAACCAAGGCATCCGCATTGGCTTCAAGGACGGCTCCCGCATCATCTTCCGCCTCTCCGGCACCGGCACCGAAGGCGCCACCCTGCGCGTTTATCTGGAAAGCCTCGAACCCGATCCCGCCAAGCATAACCAGGATACCCAGGCGGTCATGCGCCCCCTGATCGAGCTCGCCGAGATGCTGGCCAACATCAAAGGCATCACCGGGCGGGATGCGCCGACGGTGATTACTTGAGGATATGGGGGGGAGAAGAGGTTACTTTTTTACTTGGCTTTTAAGAGACCAATCTAAGGATCACCATGAACATAAGCAAAACGCCCATCGGGGCTTACTACGAAGAGCATCACATCAAGGGCAATAGGCTCCGGCAATCGTTCATGGAAGATGTTCGCAAACAACTCTTCTGCTCCTGGATTGGGAATGGAAAGACTGTTCTTGATCTTGGCGGACGTGACGGATCACTTACAAGGCATTTCCTGGATGGAAATCGCGTAGTTCTTGGTGATATCGACTGCGCCGCCCTTGCCTATGCGAGTAAGAATTACGCCATTGAAACGATCGAGGTAAATCTCAACGAACCTCTCCCCTTCGATAGTGATAGCTACGATGTCGTCATCATGGCCGAAGTTCTTGAGCATTTGCCTTACCCTAGGTTCACATTGAGCGAAGTACGGCGCGTCTTGCGCCAGGGAGGGATATTTATTGGAAGTATTCCGCTTGCTTATCACCTCAAGGATCGTTGGCAGGTGCTACGCGGAAAAAAACTATGGATGGCGGGTGATCCCACCCACCTTCAATTCTTCATGTACGACGAATTCCTTTCAATGCTCTCAGGCTACTTCCGCACTGAGGAAGTAGTGGCCCTGAAGGGTGGGGAAAAGGCCCAGCGCTGGCCTCGGCTATTTGCACGAGATATCGCGTTTCGTTGCGTCAAGGAAAAATAGGGGATATACCCTCAAGCCCTGCTTGCAACTCAGCAACGGCAACGGGGTTGATAGGTCCATTAACAGTCCTGAGTTGTCCAGCGGCGATTTTTCCTCTACACAGTACAGCCATATTCATAAATGTGGGGAAGACAGGGCCATGAGCGACAACCATCCGAAGACCGTCCGCGAAATTCGCATCAATCCCATTGTGCCGACCGAGTCTGTACTGGTAGCCACGGCCCGTGGCATGCGTCCGCGCAAGGCGGAGGAGCGGGTCGCCCGCGACGACCGGGTGCATGTGGAGACCTGCCCCTTCTGCCGGGGCAACGAGGACAAGACCCCGCCGGCCATTGCCCATTGGCCCTCCGAGAAGGATTGGGAAATCCGCATGGTGGAGAACCTCTATCCGGTTCTGGGCAGCGACCCCGGCGACGGCAACGTCAACTTCGGCCTGCAACAGGCGATCGAGGGTTACGGCCGCCACGAGGTGATGATCGACCACCACCACCACGGCATCCGCCTGCACGAGATGTCGGAGGCGCACATTGCAATGTTGTTCGGGGCCTACCGGGAACGCATGGAGCAGCTCTACGCCTCGGACAACCGACTCAAGTATGTGCTGGTGTTCAAGAACTACGGACTGGCCGCCGGGGGCAGCATCCCCCACACCCACAGCCAGATCATCGCCACCCCGGTGGTGCCGCAGAATGTCCATGACGAGGTGGAAAACAGCCACCGTCACCACCAGAAATACGGCCAGTGCATCTTCTGCACCCTGATCGACGAGGCCCTCAGCTACGAGGCCACCATCTACGACCGCAAGTCCGGTGAGATCAAGCGCAAGATCGACGTGGGCCAGTACGTCATCGAACGAAGCGAACACTTTGTCGCCATCAAGCCCTTCGCCAGCCGCTATGAGTGGGAGGTCCACATCCTGCCCCTGGAGCACGCCCCCGATTTCCTCCAGGTCACGCCCGAGCTGCTGGCCGATTTCGCCGGTGTCCTCAAGCGCACCATGGCGCGGCTGGATGCGGTGCTGGAGGGCGCCCAGTACAACTACTTCATCCACTCCCAGCCCCACGGCGAGTCCTTCGCCGACTGCGGCAAAAGCTACCACTGGCACCTGGAGATCTGCCCCCGCACCACCATCCCCACCGGCTTCGAACTGGGCTCCGGCCTGTTCGTCAGCACCATCAGCCCAGAGGATGCCGCCGCCAAGCTGCGGGATGTGCGGTTAGAACTCTAGGCCGATAAACCTTAGGTTAAATCACCTTCGAAAAGCTGCTGCCCGCCTTCTGTTTCAGGTAGGCGTCGAAGGTCATGCAGATGTTGCGGATCAGGAGCCGCCCGGCGGGGAGGACGCGGATGGACTGGGCGTCCAGCTCCAGCAGGCGGTCGGTCTGCATGTCGGCCAGGCCCTTGAGTTCATCGCCGAAGTAATCGGCAAAATGAATCCCCCAGCGCGCCTCGACCTCGGCGAAGGCCAGCTCGAAGTGGCAGATGAGGCGGGTGATGACATCGCGGCGGATCTCGTCGTCGCGGGTCAGGGCGACGCCCCGGAAGAGGGGCAGACGGCCCTGCTCGATGGACGCCCGGTACTCCTCCAGGGTCTTGTGGTTCTGGGCATAGGTGTTGTCCACCATGCTGATGGAGGTAATGCCGAGGCCGATCAGGTCGCAATCGGCGTGGGTCGAATAGCCCTGGAAGTTGCGGTAGAGGGTATGGTCACGCTGGGCTATCGCCAGCTCATCGTCGGGGCGGGCGAAGTGGTCCATGCCGATGTAGACGTAGCCCGCCTCGGTCAGCCGCTGGATACTGGACTGGAGGATGTCCAGCTTCTCCTGGGGCGAGGGCAGCTCGGTCTCGTTGATGCGCCGTTGCGGCGGAAAGAGGCTGGGCAGGTGGGCATAATTGAAGATCGACAGCCGGTCCGGCCCCACCGCCAGCACCCGGTCGAGGGTACGGCCGAAGCTCTCGGCCGTCTGGTGCGACAGGCCGTAGATCAGGTCGATGCTGACCGAACGAAAACCATTGGCCCGCGCCGCTTCCAGCACGGCCAGGGTCTCCCGCTCGGACTGGATGCGGTTGACGGCCCGCTGCACCCGCTCGTCGAAGTCCTGCACCCCCATACTGATGCGGTTGAAGCCGATCTCGCGCAACAGGGCGATGGTCTCGGCATCTGCCTCGCGGGGGTCGATCTCGATGGAGTATTCGCCGATGTCGTCGTCCGCCAGGGTGAAGTGGCGGCGGGTCTCGGCCATCAACTCACGCATCTGGTCGCGGCTGATGAAGGTGGGCGTGCCGCCGCCCCAATGCAACTGCTCCACCCGGCGCGATTTGTCGAAGAGGGCCGCCTGCATCGCCATCTCTTTGTAGAGCAGGTCGAGATAGGGCTGGGCCTTGCTGCGGTCCTTGGTGGCGATCTTGTTGCAGGCGCAGTAGAAACAGACCGTGTCGCAGAAGGGGATGTGGAAGTAGAGCGACAGGGGCCGCCCGGCGGCATTACCGCGTGCGGCGGCGGCCCGGTATTCCGCCTCGCCGAAGCCGTCGTGAAACTGGACGGCGGTCGGATAAGAGGTGTAGCGCGGCCCGGAGCGGTCGTATTTGCGGATCAGCCCGAGATCGAATTCGATGGTCTGGCGCATAGCTCAATTTCCCCCTTCAACCGCAAAGGCCGCAAAGATCGCCAAAGGACTTCCTTTGTTATCCACTGGACCTGGGCAAACTCCCTGGGACGGCAACAGGGTGCCGTCTCGCATCTCATTGCGCACTTTGCGCTCTTTGCGGTTTTGATTCACTCGTCCTCCCCATCGACATCGATGCCGCGCCGGTGGGTCTCGTTGATCCGCTTCAAGAGGAACAGAAAAGGGATCTCCTTGGCGTTCTCGATCGCCAGGTCCATGAAGGCCAGGTCCTCGCGGCCAAAGCGGTAGTTGCCCTCGCGCATCGCCTGGTAAATCTCCTTGATCCCCTCTTCCAGGGGATCGAGAAAGTTGGGAAAGGTCCGTGCCTCGTCCAACTCGAACTCGAAGCAGTCACGCAGGTCATCAACCTCGAACACCGCCTGCTTCACCATTTCACCGTATTCTTCGGCGCTGCGCGCCCTTTTCAGACCCATTGCCATCTCTCCAGAAAACGAAAGTAGGTTGGGTTAGGCGCGCAAACCCCATCGTTGAAGGACCGATAAGGCCAATGCGCGCCGTAACCCAACGTTTGGCCTAAAACCTCATTTCCCGAAGCTGCTCCCCCGTCAGGAGAAACACCCCGTCGCCGCCCCGCTCGAAATCGAGCCAGAGGAAAGGGACCTCGGGATAACGCAGGGCCAGCGCCTCGGCGCTGTTGCCCACCTCGACGATCAAAATACCGTTCGGATCGAGCCGCTCGACGGCGCCCCGCAAGATCCGTATGACCAGGGCCAGCCCCTCGTCGTCCGCCGCCAGGCCCAGCGCCGGCTCCCGATGATACTCCGTCGGCAGGGCCTGGTGCTCCTCATGGCTGACGTAGGGCGGGTTGCTGACGATGACATCGTAGCCAGCCCCATCCGGCAGTCCCTCGTAGATGTCCGCATGATAGAGGTTGACCCGCCCCTCCAGCCCGTGGCGCTGGATATTCTCCTCCGCTACCGCCAGTGCCGGTTCCGAGATATCCACCGCGTCCACCTCGGCCTCGGGCAGATAATGGGCCGCCGCAATGGCGATGCAGCCGCTACCGGTACAGAGATCCAGTACCCGCCCTACCCTATCGGCCTCGATCCAGGGCTCGAAGCCCCGTTCCAGCAACTCGGCGATGGGCGAGCGCGGCACCAGGACGTTTTCATCGACCTTGAAATAGAGCCCGGCGAACCAGGCCCCGCCGGTCAGATAGGCCGCCGGCACCCGTTCATCGACCCGCCGTTGCAGCAAGGCGGCAACCTCGCGCCGTTCGGCAGCGGTCAAACGGCTGTCGAGATAGGAGACCGGCAGACTGTGATTCAGATGCAGGGCATGCAGCACCAGCCCCAGCGCCTCATCCAGGGCATTGTCCGAACCGTGGCCGAAAAACAGCCCCGCCTCGTTGAAACGGCTGGCGCCCCAGCGTACAAAGTCACGAATCGTCTTCAGCTCATCCACGGATCAATGCACCGGCAAGGAAAAGAGTGACATGATACCGGATTCACCCGCAGCGGGGGGCTTGAATACCCCTATACCCTGCAGGGAGCCCCCCTTTCCGGAGAATGACCCCAGGGCGCGTTTTCCAGGATAATCCAACGGACCCCATCATGATCCATCCCCTGGAGCCCGCGATGCCGAAACGCCTGTCCATCGCCCTTGCCTTGCTGCTGGCTGGTTGCGGCGGGGCAGGAGAACCTGGTTTCCAGGGCTATGTGGAGGGGGAATACCTCTACCTGGCGGCCCCCCTGGGGGGATATCTGAAGTCTCTCGATGCGCCGAGGGGAAACCGGGTTGCCGAGGGCCAGACCCTCTTCGTCATCGCTCCCGAGCCAGACCTCCAGGCCCTGGCCGAGGCTGAGGCCAAGGCGGGATCGGCCCGCGAGAAACTGGAGAACCTGAAGGAACCGCGCCGCCAGCCGGAGATCGCCGCCCTGGAGGCCAATCTGCGGGCGGCGGAGGCCGGGCAGCGCCTGACCCGGACCCGTCTGAACCAGCAACAGGCCCTGGCGCAACAGGGATTCATCTCCCAGGACAAACTGGACGAGGCCCGGAGCGCCCAGGATCAAGCCCTGGCCCAAGTGGAAGCTGCCCGGCAGCAACTCGCCACATACCGCGCCACCCTGGGGCGTAAGGCGGAGGTGCGCGGCGCCGAGGCGGAACTCCAGGCCGCCTCTGCCCTGACTGCCCAGCGCCGCTGGGCCTTGGAACACAAGACCCTCGCCGCTCCCGCCGCCGGGGAGATCAGCGAGACCTATTATCAGCCCGGCGAATGGGTCCCCGCCGGGGCTCCCGTATTGAGCCTGTTGCCTGACAGCCGGCGGCGGCTACGCTTCTTCGTACCGGAGAGGGTCCTATCCAGCCTCAAGCCGGGCCAGGCAGTCACGGCAAGCTGCGACGGCTGCAATGCGCCCATCCGAGGCCGGATCGACTTCATCGCCCCCCAGGCCGAATACACCCCGCCGGTCATCTACAGCCGCGACAGCCGGGAGAAGCTGGTCTTCCGCGTGGAGGCAACCGTGCCGCCCGAACAGGCCGCCGCCCTGCGGCCCGGCCTGCCGGTGGATGTGGGACTTGCGGGAGATTGATTGGATGAACGCCCTCCTGGCCATCGATGTCGCCGGCATCAACAAACATTTCGGCGACAAGCATGTGGTGAAGGACCTCAGCCTGAGGGTCCGGGAGGGGGAGATCTTCGGCTTTCTCGGTCCCAACGGCAGCGGCAAAACGACCTCGATCCGCATCCTTTGCGGCCTGCTCACCCCGGACAGCGGCCGGGGCACCTGCCTGGGCCTCGATGTGCTGACCGAAAGCGCCGCCATCAAGCGCCAAGTGGGTTACATGACCCAGCGTTTTTCCCTCTGGGACGACCTGACCATCGCCGAGAACCTGGACTTCGTCGCCCGCATGTTCGGCATGGCCGATCGCCGGACGGCGGTGGAGGAGACCCTGGAGACGCTGGGCCTCGCCGGGCGGCGCGACCAATTGGCCGGCGCCCTCTCCGGCGGCTGGAAACAACGACTGGCCCTGGCCTCCTGTCTGCTGCACCGGCCCCGGCTCCTGTTGCTCGACGAGCCCACCGCCGGGGTCGATCCCAAGGCCCGGCGCGACTTCTGGGAGGAGATCCACCGCCTCTCCGCCGACGGCATCACTGTGCTCGTCTCTACCCACTACATGGACGAGGCGGAACGCTGCCACCGCCTGGCCTACATCTCCTACGGCCAATTGCTGGCCTCGGGCACGGCGGAAGAGGTGGTCGCTGGCCAGGGGCTGCACACCTGGGAGATCAGCGGCGAGGGCATCCAGGGCCTGGCCGGGCGCCTGCGGCAACTGCCGGGCGCCAGTCTGGTGGCGAGTTTCGGCTCCACCCTGCACATCAGCGGACTGGATGGCGCCGAGTTGCAAGCCAGCCTGGAGGGCTTCGTCCGGGAGAGCGGCCTGCGGATGACCGCCGTCTCCCCCTCGCTGGAAGACGCCTTCATCCACCTCATGCGCGGCGGGCTGGACCCATACCAGGGCTGATTATTCCGCCAGTCGTCTCCCCCCTTGAGCCTTCCACGGCATTCAGCTTCAATTCAGCTTGCCGGGTCTATCCTGGGAACCTTAGTTCCGAAATTAAAATTGATGAGGCGTGCAATGAAAAACCAGTGGCACCTATCGCTCTGCCTGGCCTTACCCCTATTAGCCAACAGTGTTCCGTCTCTCGCGGATGGGCGGGAGAGTTACGTGATGGACAAATGGGCCGCGCAACCAGCCCCAGGGGTGGAGCCGGCCGGCAATCCCCGCTATACGGCGTCCTGCGGGAGTTGCCACTTTCCCTACCAGCCCGGTCTCCTGCCGGCCCAGTCCTGGGAAAGGTTGATGGGAGGCTTGTCGAAGCACTTTGGCGACAACGCGGAGCTTCCGCCGGAGGAGCTGAATTCCATCCGGAATTATCTGCTGAACAACGCCGCTGGGAGGACAAACTCAGCGGTGTCGGCCGAAATGTTGTCGAGCCTGCCCCCAGGCGAACCCCCGTTGCGCATCAGTGAACTGCCCTATTTCGTCAAGGAACACGCCAAGGTCGATGCGCAAGGGGTGAAGGACAATCCCGAGATCCGCTCCTTCAGCAGTTGCAATGTCTGTCATACCCGTGCGGCCGAGGGCTCGTACAGCGAGGGCGAGGTCCACATACCCACCGCCCGGCACAAGGCAGAAAAGCCGTTATGACCTAAATTTCTCAAATCTAACCGCAAAGCGCGCAAAGTACGCCAAGATTACAACAGCTTATCCATAGGTCTTCTCAAACCAGATCGATGAGTAAATGAATGATCGCAACCCATCGTTTTTCTTCGTGTTCTTTGCGTCCTTTGCGGTTGAATGCAAGATTTAGACGAACCTTGCCGTCCAGCAGTTTGAGGCCGGCGATCCGGTTTGCCCCGTCTTCAAGGGGTTTGAGGTATCCCGGCTGCATCCGGTTACGAATGTGGGATAATGCGTGATCCATTCATTCAGCAGACGGTTACAGCATGCTCATCCTACGTGGCGCCCCTGCCTTTTCCGATTTCCGATTGAAGAAACTGGAGCGGAGGGTTTCCGAGGCCCTGGGCCGGCCGGTTGGGATCTATGCCGAGTTCATGCATTTCGCGGAACTGAGCCAGTCGCTGAATGAGGCGGAAAAGCTGGTACTGGCGCAACTGCTGCGTTACGGCCCCGCCTTGCCGCCGCACGAACCCGCCGGGGATCTGCTGCTGGTGACGCCGCGTCCGGGGACCATCTCGCCCTGGTCTTCCAAGGCCACCGACATCGCCCGCAACTGTGGGCTGGAGAAGATCGAGCGGCTGGAACGGGGGATCGCCTATTACCTCGACGGGGAAAATACCCCCCTGTCGGGGGCCGAGATCGAGAGTGTCACCGGGCTGCTCCACGACCGCATGACGGAGCGGGTCTGGCTGGAAACGGGCGAGGCCGGGGCATTGTTCAGCCACGCGCAGCCCAAGCCCAGCATCAGCGTCGATGTCATCGGCGGGGGACGGGAAGCCCTGGCGAAGGCGGACGGCGAGTTGGGGCTGGCCCTGTCGGACGACGAGATCGACTATCTGGTGGAGAGCTTCCAGTCCCTGGGGCGCAACCCCACCGACGTGGAGCTGATGATGTTCGCCCAGGCGAACTCGGAGCATTGCCGCCACAAAATCTTCAACGCTGCTTGGGTCATCGATGGCGTTCCCCGCGAGCACTCCCTGTTCAGCATGATCCGCAACACCACCGAGCGGTCCCCCGAGGGGGTACTCTCGGCCTACAAGGACAATGCGGCCGTCATTGCCGGGCGTCGCGGGCGCCGCTTCATGCCCGACCCGCACACAGGCGCCTATGGCCACACCAGCGAGGCCATCCACCTCCTGATGAAGGTGGAGACCCATAACCATCCCACTGCCATCTCGCCCGATCCGGGCGCGGCCACGGGCTCCGGCGGCGAGATCCGCGACGAGGGGGCGACCGGACGCGGCGCCAAGCCCAAGGCGGGACTTTGCGGCTTTTCGGTCTCCAATCTGCGCATCCCCGGTTTCGAGCAGCCCTGGGAGCGGGACCACGGCAAGCCGGACCGGATCGTCTCGGCCCTGGAGATCATGCTGGAGGGGCCGATCGGCTCCGCCGCCTTCAACAACGAATTCGGCCGTCCCAACCTCTGCGGCTACTTCCGCACCTTCGAGGATTCCGTGCCGGGACCGGACGGCGAAGAGCTGCGCGGCTACCACAAGCCGATCATGCTGGCCGGCGGCCTGGGCAACATCCGCGAGCAGCATATCGAGAAGCGATCCTTCCCGGCCGAGACCCCTCTGGTGGTCCTGGGCGGTCCGGCGATGCTGATCGGCCTGGGCGGCGGCGCGGCCTCCTCCATGGCCTCCGGCGCTTCGGCGGAGGACCTGGACTTTGCCTCGGTGCAGCGGGCCAATGCCGAGATGGAACGCCGCTGCCAGGAGGTCATCGACCGCTGCTGGGCGCGGGGCGAGGCCAACCCCATCCTCTTCATCCACGACGTGGGGGCGGGCGGGCTTTCCAACGCCCTGCCGGAACTGGTCCATGACGCCGGACGCGGCGGGCGTTTCGAACTGCGGGCCGTGCCCAACGACGACCGGGGCATGTCGCCCATGGAGATCTGGTGCAACGAATCCCAGGAACGCTATGTCATGGCCATCGACGCCGAACGCCTGGACGAGTTCACGGCGATCTGCGAACGCGAGCGCTGCCCCTGCGCGGTGGCCGGTTACGCCACCGAGGAAGAGAATCTCGTGCTGGGCGACGGCCACTTCGAGAACAACCCCATCGACATGGCCATGCCGCTGTTGTTCGGCAAACCGCCGCGCATGCTGCGGGACGTGCGCCACCGTCCATTCCACAAGCCCGAGCTGGCCCTGGACGGCATCGGCCTGAAGGAAGCGGCACTGCGGGTGCTGCGGCTGCCGGCCGTGGCGGACAAAACCTTCCTCATCACCATCGGCGACCGCACCATTACCGGCATGGTGGCACGCGATCAGATGGTGGGTCCCTGGCAGGTGCCGGTGGCCGACTGTGCCGTCACCCTGGCCGATTACATGGGCTATCAGGGCGAGGCCATGGCCCTGGGCGAGCGCACCCCGCTGGCCCTGCTCGATGCCCCCGCTTCCGGCCGCATGGCCATCGGCGAGGCCATCACCAACATCGCCGCCGCCGACATCGACCGGATCGGCGATATCAAGCTCTCCGCCAACTGGATGGCCGCCGCCGGCCATCCGGGCGAGGATGCCAATCTCTACGAGACCGTGCGGGCGGTGGGTCTGGAACTCTGCCCCCGGCTGGGCATCGCCGTGCCCGTGGGCAAAGACTCCATGAGCATGAAGACGGTGTGGCAGCAAGAGGGCAAGAGCCGGCGCATGACCGCACCCCTGTCGCTCATCGTCACCGCCTTTGCCCCGGTGCGGAGCGCACGCAACACCCTGACGCCCCAACTGCGCACCGATCAGGGCGACACCGACCTGATCCTGATCGACCTGGGCAAGGGCCGCAACCGGCTCGGGGCCTCCGCCCTGGCCCAGGTCCACAACCAAACCGGCCGCCAGGGGCCGGACCTGGACGACCCGGACATGCTGATCCGCTTCTTCGACGAACTGAGGTCGCTGAAGCGGGACGGGCGGCTCCTCGCCTACCACGACCGTTCCGACGGCGGCCTCTTCGTCACCCTCTGCGAGATGGCCTTCGCCGGCCATTGCGGCCTCTCCATCGAGCTGGACGACCTGGGCGAAGACGATCTCGCGGCCCTCTTCGCCGAGGAGCTGGGGGCGGTGATCCAGGTGCGCCACAACGATACGGACGAGGTCCTGATGCGGCTGCGCGAAGCGGAGTTGGGCCACCACAGTCACGTCATCGGCACCCACGGCGACGACGGCCATCTGACCTTCACCCGCGCCGGGCACCCGGTCTTCCGGGCCGAAAGGACCGAACTGCACAGGGCCTGGCGCGAGACCAGCTTCCAGATGCAATCCCTGCGCGACAACCCCGAGTGCGCCCTGGAAGAACACCGGCGCATCGATGACCGGAACGACCCCGGCCTCGCCGCCTCCCTGCGCTTCGACCCGGAGGACGACATCGCCGCTCCCATGATCGCCTCCGGCATCAGGCCGCCCCTGGCCATCCTGCGCGAGCAGGGCGTCAACGGCCAGGTCGAAATGGCCGCCGCCTTCGACCGGGCCGGCTTCGAATGCGTCGATGTCCACATGTCCGACATCCTGGCTGGACGGGTCTCCCTGGACCGCTTCAAGGGGCTGGCCGCCTGCGGCGGCTTCTCCTACGGGGATGTCCTGGGGGCCGGAGAGGGCTGGGCCAAATCGATCCTGTTCAATTCACTGGCGCGCGACCAGTTCCAAGCCTTCTTCGAACGCCCGGACAGCTTCACACTCGGCATCTGCAACGGCTGCCAGATGCTCTCCAACCTGCACGAACTGATCCCCGGCACGGCCCACTGGCCCCATTTCGTCCGCAACCGGTCCGAACAGTTCGAGGCCCGCTTCGTCATGGTCGAGGTGATGGAATCACCCTCCATCCTCCTGCACGGCATGGCCGGTTCCCGCATGCCCATCGCCGTCGCCCACGGCGAAGGCAGGGCGGAGTTCCGCGACGAACACCACCGCCGCGCCGCCGATCCCTACACCGCCCTGCGCTTTGTGGAGAACAGCGGCGAACCCGCCCAACGCTACCCCGCCAACCCCAACGGCTCCCCTGGCGGCGTGACCGGATTCTGCAACCAGGACGGGCGCGTGACCGTGCTCATGCCCCACCCCGAACGGGTCTTCCGCAGCGTCCAGCACTCCTGGCACCCCGGCGACTGGGGCGAAGACGGACCCTGGATGCGGTTGTTCCGCAATGCCAGGCTGTGGATAGGGTGAAACCCGGATTTGGTGTAGTGCGGGCTTTAGGGCTCCGGAAAAAATAAATCGTCCCATCTTGCTTGTCCTGTTGTCCGGCTTCTGTGTTGCGGCAAGCGTTACATAGGCCCGCTATGCGCCGCTTGCCGCGCCTTGAATCCGGACAACAATCCGGCGCAATACGGGGCGATTTATTTTTTCCGAAGCCCTTAATTCAGAGGCCGCACTGAGAATATCCCCCCCAGTAGCGAGGGCAGCGGCGGGCAAGGCGTATCTTCATAACCTCCCGCCCCTGCCCGAGGGATTTCCCCCCGAATCTCGGTTAGAATGGCCGCCACCTTTCCAGCCTGACCTACCGATGCTCGAAGTCTCCCATCTCTCCTGCGTGCGTGGCGACCGGCAACTGTTCCGGGAGATCGGTTTTACCCTGGAGGCGGGGGAACTGCTCTACCTGCACGGCCATAACGGCAGCGGCAAGACGACCTTGTTGCGCGCGGTCTGCGGTCTGATCCTGCCCGACGAGGGTGAGGTGCGCTGGAAGGGGCAGAATGTCCGCGCCCTGCACGAGGATTTCACTCAAGAAGTGCTCTATCTGGGCCACAAGAACGGCATCAAGGGCGACCTGACCGGGGTCGAGAACCTGCGCATCGCCGCCATCCTGGATGGATTCGAGGTCAGCGAGAAGACAGCTTGGGATGCCCTGGAGCGCATCGGCCTGGACGGTCACGAGGACCTGCCGGCCAAGGTCCTCTCGCAAGGCCAGCAACGGCGCGTCGCCCTGTCGCGGCTGCTGGTGAACCGGGCCAAGCTGTGGGTGCTGGACGAGCCTTTCGTGGCCCTGGACAAGGCAGCGGTGGAGCTGTTGCAGTCCGTGATCCGCGACCATCTGGCCGCCGGGGGCATGGTGGTCCTGACCACACATCAGGAGGTCCCCCTGACCTCCGGCCACTCGAAGCATCTAAAACTGGGCTGGCGGGGTTGACGGCATGTTGAAGGTCTTCTTTTGGATCATCCGCCGCGACCTGCTATTGGCCATGCGCCGCCGCACCGATATCTTCACGACGCTGTTCTTTTTCATCATCGTGGTCAGTCTCTTTCCCTTGGGCATCGGCCCGGAACTGGACATTCTCCGCAAGATCGCGCCGGGGGTGGTCTGGGTGGCGGCCCTGCTGGCCTCGATGCTGGCCTTGGAACGCCTGTTCGCGGTCGATTACGCCGACGGGGCGCTGGAACAGATGCTGCTGACGCCGCAACCTGTTTCATTGCTGGTGATCGGCAAGGTCTTCGCCCACTGGCTGGTCACCGGCGCGCCGCTGGTGGTGATGGCGCCGCTGCTGGGCCTGCAATACGACCTCTCTGCCGACGCCTTGGGCGTGTTGCTGCTCTCGCTGCTGCTCGGCACTCCCACCCTGAGCCTGATCGGCGCCATCGGCGCGGCCCTGACCCTGGGCTTGCGCGGCGGCGGAGTGCTGGTCTCCCTGCTGGTATTGCCCCTCTATATTCCGGTCCTGATCTTCGGCGCCGGAGCGGTGGAGGCCAGCGCCTCGGGACTGGGAGCTGAGAGCCATCTATCGATGCTGGGGGCCATCCTGCTGGCGTCGCTGCTGCTCGCCCCCATCGCCACGGCGGCGGCCTTGCGGGTGTCGGTGGAATAATCCGGTGCCGCCGGGGCTATCACCCTACTAAAGGCCGTTTTACACCCCGGTCCTTCTGGGTTAGGCTCCCCGGACTCGCGAATGGCGGGCCACTTACCAACCGAATCAAAAGAAAAGAATTGACGGTGCGTAGGTCGGCCTTCAGCCCGGCCTACGGAACGATGCGTATCCCTGTATTTTCACGGTAACAAACATGAACTCGCGTCTGATCAACTGGTTCAAATTCTCCTCCCCGGCCAGCTTTTATCCCCTGGCGGGGCGCATGATCCCCTGGTTCAAGTGGATCGCGGTGATTCTGATCGCCATCGGCCTCTACATGAGCTTCTTCGTCGCCCCGGCCGACTACAAGCAGGGTGAGGGCTACCGGATCATCTTCATCCATGTCCCGGCCTCCTGGATGTCCATGTTCATCTATGTGGTCATGGCGGTCTGGTCCGGCACCGGCCTGGTCTTCAACACCCGCCTTTCGTCCATGATGGCCCAGGCCCTGGCGCCGACCGGCGCCCTCTTCGCCTTCCTCTCCCTCTGGACCGGCGCCTTCTGGGGCAAGCCCATGTGGGGCGCCTGGTGGGTCTGGGATGCCCGGCTCACCTCGGAACTGATCCTGTTGTTTCTCTACATCGGCTTCATGGCGTTGCAAGGGGCCATCGACGACCCGCGCCGCGCCGATCGCGCGGGGGCCATCCTGGCTCTGGTGGGGGTGGTCAACGTGCCGATCATCTATTACTCGGTCAAATGGTGGAACACCCTGCACCAGGGGGCCAGCGTCAAGGTTGGCGGCGGCGGCAGCTCCATGGCCGCGACCATGCTGATTACCATGCTGATCATGGCGCTGGGCTTTTGGGCCTATTCCATCGCCACGACCCTGAGCCGGGCCCGCTGCATCATCCTGGAGCGCGAGCGTAACAGCACCTGGGTGCGGGAACTGGTGGAGAATCGCCGTGGATAAGGTCATCGAATTTCTGAATATGGGCGGCTACGCCCTCTATGTCTGGGGCTCCTTCGGGATGACAGCCCTGCTGATGCTGGCCGAACCCCTTCTGCTGCGCGCCCGCCATCGCGAGATCCTGCGCCGCGTCGCCCGTATCGCCCGCATGAACAACGAGGAGAGAACATGAAAGGCCGCCACAAACGCCTGGTTTTCCTGATCGCCGGACTGGCCGCCCTGGGCGGCATCACCGCCCTGGTGCTCAATGCCCTGCAAGGCAACCTCTCCTACTTCTTCTCCCCCACGGAGGTGGCCGAGGGCAAGGCGCCCGCCGATCACCTCTTCCGGCTTGGAGGGCTGGTCGAGAAGGGTTCACTGAAACGGGGCGAGGGTCTGACGGTCACCTTCACTGTGACAGACAACCTCAAAAAGATCACCGTCAGCTACACCGGCATCCTCCCCGACCTCTTCAAGGAAGGCCAGGGAGTCATCGCCCAAGGCAAGCTGGGCGCCGGCGGCGTCTTCATGGCCCAGGAGGTCCTGGCCAAGCACGACGAAAACTACATGCCGCCGGAAGTGGCCGACGCCTTGCAGAAGGGCCATCAGGAAGGGGTGAAAGCCATGCAGCAGGGACCGGAGAGCAAATGATCGTTCCCACGCGAGTCTGGGAACGATCAGGCAAAGACCAAGCCATTTGGTCACGCAATGGCTTTCATGCTTACCGTGAAAATACGCGAAGCACTTTTGCCCCCTCCCCCTAGGGGGAGGGTTGGGGAGGGGCAACGATCAGGGCGACCGAAATGAGAGATGAATATGACTTCAGCAATGCCGAACAGGGCAGATTCCATAGGCCACTCGATGAATTGGATATCCCGATATATCTAGACAAGGAAATCAAGGATTATTTCATCCTGAAAATGCGCAGCCAGGGAAAGCCGTTTTCCATAAATGAAATTATTAACTCCCTGTTAAAGAAAGACATAGAAATATCCAACCAGCTATCAAGTTAGCTTTATTTATCGTTCCCACGCCGGAGCCTGGGGACGCTCGATCAATGTGAACCATGACCGACTCCCCCTTCTCCCCCACAGTCCCTGCCAAGTCTGGCGATAACCTGCAATGGGGCAATCTCCCCGGCGCTTCCTCTTCCCTGGCCTTGGCGGGGCTGATCCGCGACTACCCCGGCTCGGTGCTGGTGGTGGCGCCCGATGTGCAGTCGGCGGAGCGGCTGGAGAGCGAGCTGGGTTTTTTCCTGAACACCCCCGACCTCCCGGTCTTCGGCTTTCCCGATTGGGAGACGCTGCCCTACGATGCCTTTTCGCCCCTGCCGGAGCTGATCTCGCAGCGGTTGACCTGTCTGCACCGGCTGGCAGGCCTGCGGCGCGGCGCTTTGGTGGCGCCGGTTGGGACCCTGATGCAGCGGGTCTCGCCCCGCGATTTCCTGGACGCCCGCACCCTGGTCATGGACCAGGGCGACAGGCTCGACATGGCGTCGATCCGCCGGCGGCTGGGCCACGCGGGCTATAGCTGCGTCTCCCAGGTTCTGGCCCATGGGGAGTTCGCGGTGAGGGGGTCGCTGTTCGACATCTTCCCCATGGGGGCGGACCGGCCCTACCGCATCGATCTGTTCGACAACGAGATCGAGTCGATCCGCTTCTTCGACCCGGAGAGCCAGCGTTCCGGCGAGAAGGTGGAGCGCATCCGCATCTATCCGGCGCGGGAGTTCCCCACCGACGAGGAGGCCATCGCCCGCTTCCGCCAGGCCTGGCGCAACCGGATGGAGGGCGATCCCCAGGCAAGTCCGGTCTATCAGGGGGTGAGCGAGGGTCAGCTCCCCGGCGGGGTGGAGAACTATCTGCCGCTCTTTTTCGAGGGCCTGGAGACCCTGTTCGACTACCTGCCGGACAACTTCATCAGCGTCACCTTCGCCGAGATACGCGAGCGGGCCGAGGCCTTCCAGGCCGACCTGCGCCGCCGCCACGAGCAACTGCGCCACGACATCCGCCGCCCCCTGCTGCCGCCTTCCGCCCTCTACCTGGACGTGGACGAGCTGGTCGCGCGCCTGCGGGGCCAGAGCCAGATCGAGATCCTCGGCACCGAGGTCACAGAGCGCCGCCGGGGCTTCGCCGATTTCCGCAACCACGGGGTCCGCCCCCTGCCGGACCTGAGCCTCAACCCACGGGCGGCCGATCCGGCGGCGGCCCTGCGGGGATTTCTGGCCAGTTATCCCGGCCGTGTCCTCTTCATCGCCGAGGGGCCGGGACGGCGGGAACAGTTGCTGGAGACCTTGCAGGGCTACGACATCCGCCCCCCGGTGTTCGAGGGCTGGCAGGCATTCCTCGATGCCAAGGCCCCCCTCGGCATTGGCGTCGCCCCCATCGAGCAGGGCTTCATCCTGGAGCAGCCGCCCCTGGCGGTCATCCCCGAGGGGTTGCTGCTGGGCGAGCGGGTGCGCCAGAGCCGCCGCCGACGCAAGACAGCGGAGCGGGATGCTGAACTTATCATCCGTAACCTGACCGAGCTGAACATCGGCGCCCCCGTGGTCCACGAGGAACATGGCGTCGGCCGCTATCTCGGCCTGCAAACCCTGACCACGGGCGGGACCCTCAACGAATTCCTGACCCTGGAGTACGCCAACGGCGACAAGCTCTATGTCCCGGTCGCCTCCCTGCACCTGATCAGCCGCTACACCGGCGTCTCGCCGGAGAACGCCCCGCTGCACCGGCTCGGCAGCGGCCAATGGGAGAAGGCGCGCAAAAAGGCCGCCGAGAAGGCCCACGACGTGGCCGTCGAGCTGCTGGACATCTACGCCCGGCGCGAGGCCCACCAGGGCCACGCCTTTCCCCCGGCCGCCGAGGAGTACAGCGCCTTCGCCGCCGCTTTTGAATTCGAGGAGACCCCGGACCAGCAATCGGCCATCGACGCGGTGCTGGCGGACATGGCCAGCCCCCGTCCCATGGACCGGGTCATCTGCGGCGACGTGGGCTTCGGCAAGACCGAGGTGGCCATGCGCGCCGCCTTCATGGCCGTGCAGGGGGGGCGTCAGGTGGCCATCCTGGCCCCGACGACGCTGCTGGTGCAGCAGCATTTCGAGAACTTCTCCGACCGCTTCGCCGACTGGCCGGTGCGTGTGGAGAGCCTGTCGCGCTTCCGCACCGCCAAGCAGCAGACCGAGGTGCTGAAGGGACTGGCCGAGGGGACCATCGACATCGTCGTCGGCACCCACAAGCTCCTGGGCAGCGACATCCATTTCAAACGACTGGGGCTGGCCATCATCGACGAGGAGCACCGCTTCGGCGTGCGCCACAAGGAGCGGCTCAAGTCCCTCCGCAGCAGCCTGGACATCCTGACCCTGACCGCGACGCCCATCCCGCGCACCCTCAACATGGCCATGTCCGGCATGCGCGACCTCTCCATCATCGCCACGCCCCCGGCCTCCCGCCACCCCATCAAGACCTTCGTCAGCCAGTGGAGCGACGAACTCATCGTCGAGGCCTGCCGGCGCGAGCTGCGGCGCGGCGGCCAGATCTACTTCCTGCACAACGAGGTGGACTCCATCGCCGCCATGAGTGACCGCCTCGGCCGGCTGGTGCCCGAGGCGCGGGTCGAGTTCGCCCATGGCCAGATGCGCGAGAGCGCCCTGGAACAGGTGATGCGCGACTTCTACCACCAGCGTTTCAACCTGCTGGTGAGCACCACCATCATCGAAAGCGGCATCGACGTGCCCAGCGCCAACACCATCATCATCCACCGCGCCGACAAGCTGGGACTGGCCCAGCTCCATCAACTGCGCGGCCGGGTCGGGCGCTCCCACCACCGCGCCTACGCCTACCTGCTGACCCCGCCGCCCCAGGCCATGAGCGACGACGCCCGCAAGCGCCTGGAGGCCATCGAGGCACTGGAAGAGCTGGGCGCGGGCTTCACCCTCGCCACCCACGACCTGGAAATCCGCGGCGCGGGCGAACTCCTGGGGGACGAGCAGAGCGGCCAGATCCAGGAGATCGGCTTCACCCTCTACACCGAGCTGCTGGAACGGGCCGTCAAGGCCCTAAAATCCGGCCAGCAACCCGACCTGCTCCGTCCCCTCCACCAGGGCGCCGAGGTGGACCTGGGCATGCCCGCCCTCCTCCCCGAGGACTACCTGCCCGATGTCCACATGCGCCTGGTCCAATACAAACGCATCGCCGGGGCCAAGGACGCCGAGGCCCTGCGCGAGCTGCAAGTGGAGATGATCGACCGCTTCGGCCTGCTCCCGCCCCCCGCCCGGACCCTCTTCGACACCACCCGCCTGCGCCTGCGCGCCCAGGCCATCGGCATCAAAAAGCTCGAAGCCCAGGCCAAGGGCGGCCGCATCCTCTTCAACGACAAGCCCAACATCGACCCGGTCCGGCTGATCCAGATGATTCAGACCCGGCCGCAACAATTCAAACTCGACGGCCCCGACAAGCTGCGCTTCTTCGCCAAGTTGGAAGAGCCGGAGAAACGGGCGGAGTATTTGGAGCGGGTGTTGGATGAGTTGGTGGGGCGGATCAGTAATCCGACATGGTAGGATCGAATCAGGGGATGCCGGTAAGCGATAGCGAAACGCATCGATCGTGTCGGCTTTGCCCGCGATCGGTGCGGTTCGTGCCTCGCCGCACCCTACGTCCCTTAGGGACAAGGTGAAGCAAATGGCGGCATCTGGCGCCCACAGCAGAAGCTCTGGGAGATGAGCTACGCGCAGATCGATGCACTTGGCTTACAAGAAAGAATCGTCGAGAATGGCTGAAACCATATACATGTAGATATCCATATCTATATGGAACCATATAGATATATATGGAAGCATCTACATATACATGGATTCATATAGATGTATATGGATTTATCTACATATGGATGGTTCCATATATATGTAGATGGTTTTCTGCCGCATGGGGCGGCGGATGAATACAATGTTATACGCAAAAGGAACGAACGTGAGAATAGTTACACCACCGTTGATTGTTGAGGAAGGAGACTCATTCACAAAAGACGCCCTAGATCGCAAGGGTTATGGTGAAGCATTGCGAAATTTAGTGGCTAGCTCTAGCGATGCTCTGGTGATCTCATTGGATGGTAAGTGGGGTGAGGGCAAGACCACGTTTGTTAAGATGTGGCAAGGACTTCTATCTGAATCAAATATCCCGAATTTATATATTGACGCGTTTGCAAATGATTATGTCGATGATGCCTTTATTACAGTAGCGAGCGCAATTACGAATTATGCAGAAAACAATATCATAAAAGACCATCGGGAAAAGTTAGCGGAACTAAAGGAAAAATCTAAGAGGGTTGGCGGTCAGTTGTTGTCTTGGTCGGCTAGGATTGGGGTAAAAGCGGCCACCCTTGGAATCATTAAAGACTCAGATATTGAGGAACTGAAAGATATAAAAGGAGACTTGTCAAAAACCGCATCGGACCTAGTCGGGGGTTTTGTAGAGGAAAGAATCGCAGCACATTCAAACGATGTTGCGCTTATTAAGTCTTTTAGAGGCTTGTTGTCTGAATTGCCATCAAAACTTCAAAACGAAGGTGGCAAACCTCTTGTGATTATTATAGATGAGCTGGATAGGTGCAAACCTACGTTTGCTGTAGAGATCGTTGAAAAGATCAAGCATTTATTTTCGGTAGAGAATGTTGTGTTCTTGTTAGTGATGAACAAAGCACAACTAGAGGAATCAATTAAATGCGTGTACGGACAAAATATCGACGCGCATACTTACTTACAAAAATTCGTAAATATTGAAGCGAAATTACCAAAGCATACAGGCGAACGATATACCAACGATCTAAGCAAATACACGAACAGGCTGCTTCAGTTGCATGAAATGCAAACGTGGGGCGACGATAGAAACATAGTTGATTGTACTGAGCCTCTTGCGAATCATTTCAACTTGTCGCTGCGGCAGCTAGAAAAGGTGTTTACAAATTTGGCTTTATTTTATGGGGCAAGCACGGAGAACCATTTAAGGCTTGTTCCTATTGTAGTGTTCTTGGCAATCGTCAAAGTCGTCGATCCTTCACTGTTTGATGATTTGCTTCATGGAAGGACCTCATACACGGATGTTATAGGAAAGTTGAAATTACAAAATTTTAATGAAGAAAGTAGTAGTAACAGAAAGATATATTGGCTGATGCAATGGGTAAGATATGGTTTGTTGAGTGAAAAGGAGTTCGCTGAACTTCCAGAGGAAGATGAAATAAAGAAATTTGGACAATCTCTTTGGAAGTACAGTGTTAGCCGAGAGAGGTTGATACCAATATTTTCACAACAGCTCAGTATGTTTGTTGTCAGGTGAAAAAGCGTATAACAAAACCATCCAGCGGACGCGCCAAAGGCGCGCGCCGCTGATGGTTAGCGTTAGCTGCTATGACTGTCACCGACTTTACCGATTTAACAATTGCCGAACTGCTCGCAACCCACAGTGCGGTGCTGAATGAGTTGCGCCGTCGAATTACGGTGACAGTTTACTAAATAAACTTAATATATTTGCTGCATTGCGGAAGCTGTATATTTCACGTTTTGGCACCTTGAGCGCACCGTGGTCACGATTGACAATATGTAGCCGCATGGCTACAGTGATTCCTTGATGAAGTTCGGAATTACGGTGACACTTTACTAAATACACTTGATAAATTGTATTTAGTAAAGTGTCACCGTAATTCCGTCCAACCCGGCAGTCGAGCGGACCTGTGCGAAAAGCCGCGCAATCATCTCAAGTCCCTGGCGGATCATTTACCGTATTGAAGGGGCGAGAGTGGTTGTACTGGCTGTATTGGATAGCCGGCGAGACTTGCGCGGGATGCGGCAAATAGCGACAGCGATGTGGATATCCTGGTGGCCCGCGACGGGATGGCTAGTCAGGGAACGCACCACAGATAACTCTGTTTAACCGCGAAGGACGCAAAGAACGCTAAGGAAAACGATCCGATGCGTTTGTCCATGCTCACACCCTCCTGGTCAGGAACCAAACCTCGACAAGCCAATGAAATCCATTGCGTTCCTTCGCGTCCTTTGCGGTAAATTCACCTCTGAACCTTTTCCCCCGATAACGCGACAAATCCACAGAAACACCCATGGCGGCGACCGCACCACTGGAACAACCCGTCGATGACCGGGCGCTGCTGCGCCGCATCGCGGCGGGCGACCGTTCCGCCATGCCGGTGTTGTTCAGGCATCACTACCCTCGCATCCTCCGCTTTATCCTGCGGATGACCGGCGACCGGGTGACGGCGGAGGATTTGGCCAATGAGGTCTTTCTGGAGATTTGGCGTGGCGCGGGCCGGTTCGAGGGCCGCTCGGCGGTTTCGACCTGGATGCTCTCCATCGCCCACAACCGGACGGTCAGCTTTTTGCGCAAGCGCTCGGAGAGTCCGCTCGACGAGGATCAGGCGGCTACCATCGCCGACCGGGCCGACACGCCGGATATCGCCGCCGCCAAGCTCGACAAGGGCAGTCAGATCCGGGCCTGCATGGAGCGGCTGTCGCCGGACCACCGTGAGATCATCGATCTGGTCTACTACCACGAGCGATCCATCCCGGAGATCACGGCGATCCTCGACATCCCGGAGGGCACGGTCAAGACGCGCATGTTTCACGCCCGCAAAAACCTGGGCGCTCTGCTCCGCAACGCGGGTATCGATCGAGGTTGGCCGTAGACCTGAATCCCTCTTTTCAACCGCAAAGGACGCAAAGAACGCAAAGAGAACACAATGAGTTACCTGCGTTTCCCGTCCAACTCGGCAGGTGAATACACGGGAGGATACACGCCGATGTTTGTCTTTGCGTTCTTCGCGCCCTTGGCGGTTAAATGAGGAAATTAGGATGAATAGTCCCAGCAAAATGCCGGTGGAGATCGAACTGCTGTTGCCCTGGTATGCCGGCGGCACCCTGGACTCCGCCGAATCGGCGCGGGTCGAGGCCTATCTGCGGCTCCATCCCGAATTGAACGGGCAGCTCGACGCCCTGCGCGAGGACAGGGAAGCGAGCATCGCCGCCAACGCGGCCATTTCCGGCCAAACCGACGCCGCCCTGGAGCGGCTGATGCGGGACATCGCGGCCGAGACCCCTGCCCGCCTTCCCCCGGCGAGGCTCCTCGACAGACTGGACGCATTCCTGCGATCCCTGACACCGGAACACCTGAGCTGGGCGGCGGTGGCGGCGACTTTGGTCATCCTGGTGCAGACCGGTCTGCTCGGGATCTTGCTCTGGCCCGGACCATCGGATCAGGTCACCTATCGCACCGCATCGGGCGGGCAGGACGAACGGGGCGTCCAGGTCTTGATCCAGTTCAACCCCAAGGTCAGCCTCGGCGCCATCAGCCGATTCCTGGCCGATCATCAGGCGGAGATCCTGTCCGGCCCCAAGCCCGGCGGTTTCTACCAGGTGCGTCTGCAAGCGGGATCGGATCGGGCATCGATCGACGGCCTTGGCGGCGACAAGGGGCTGGTGCTCTTGGTGCTGCCGCTGGAAGGGTCGAAGCCATGAGGGTGCCGCTCCCTATTCTCGCCCTGCTGCTGGCCGTCGCGGGGCTGCAACTTGCCTCCTCAGGTCCGGCCTGGGCCTACTCCACCGCCCCCGGCAAGGACGGCGGCCTCTCTCCGCCAAAGCCCCTCAATTTCGGGATAACCACCAGGCCGAATCTGAGGGACCGCTACCGCCGGAGCTGCCCGAGGGGAATGGCGGGTGTTTGGCCTTACTGCCGCTGGATCACTCAGCCCCGCATCCCCGACTGCCCCAAGGGTTTCGTGGGCCGGGGGCATCGCTGCATCAAGATCCACAAGCCCAAATGTCCACAAGGCATGGCCGGCCAATGGCCGGACTGCCAAAGACCGGCCCTGCCGGAGCCCCGCCGTTGCCCCGACGGCACCAGCGGCAGATGGCCCAGGTGCAAGTCCGTTGAATCCCCGCCCCCGCCGCGCCGTGGGTTCGCGGCCACAACCCCAGTCGTTCCCCCCGCCGATCCCCCACAAGACCAGCGCCCCGATGAGATCCTGTTGCTGCTGGATCAGACCCAGGCGGGCGATATTCCCTTCGCCATCGCCAGGCATTACCGGCTGACCCGGTTGCAGGCCGAGTCGAACCGGCTGCTCCGGGCGACGATCCAACGCTACCGCATACCGGACCAGCGCAGTCCCGCCCAGGTGCTCGCCGCAATGCGGGGCGACAGGCGTATCCAGTCGGCGCAGGCGAATTACCTCTACCGGCTGCAAAGCGGCTCGCTGGCCGATCAGCAGTACGCCCCGGCCAAGATCCGCCTGGCACAGGCGCAGGGGCTGGCCCTTGGCCGCCAGATTCCGGTGGTGGTGATCGATTCCGCCATCGATGCCGGTCACCCCGAACTGGCGGGCGCTGTCGCCCAATCGTTCGATGCCGCCGATGACCGGCCGGGACCGGCGGATGCCCATGGAACAGCCGTGGCCGGCATCATCGCCGCCCGCGACCGAATGCTGGGCGTCGCCCCGGCCAGCCGCTTGCTTGCCGCCCGCGCCTTCTTCCACGAAGGGGGCGAGGCCCTGACTACCAGCTTCATCCTGTTGCGGGCCGTCGATTGGGCATTGGGCAGCAAGGCGCGCATCTTCAATCTGAGCTTCACGGGTCCCAAGGACCCCGTCGTCGAGCGCCTGATGGCCGCCGCCCAGAAAGAGGGCGCCATCCTGGTGGCGGCGGCGGGCAATGGAGGTCCGCAAGCGCCGCCGGCCTATCCGGCGGCCTATCCCGGAGTCATCGCCGTCACCGCCCTGGACCAGGCCGACCGGCTCTACGCCAAGGCCAATCGCGGCGGCTACCTGACCCTGGCCGCGCCGGGGGTCGATATCCTCGCCCCCGCCCCCGGCAATGGTTACGGCTTCCAATCCGGCACCTCCTTCGCCGCCGCCCATGTGAGCGGCCTCGTCGCCCTGATGCTGGAACGCAACCCCGCCCTGACCGCAGCCCAGGTCCGTGCGCTCCTGACCGGCTCCGCCACCGATCTCGGCCCGCCAGGAAAGGACGAGCAATTCGGCGCCGGCCGGGTGGACGCCCTGCGTCCGGTCCAGGCCGGCGCTCCAGGGGAGGCGCCCTGAATGCCCGAAAATCAGAATGATGCGGGCCTGTTCATTCTCTGTTGCCCGCGTTGCGGCAACAGCCTCTACGACCCCGTCAAGCGGCTTTGCCCGAGCGTGCCGGAGGCAAGCCAAGGCGATATCTTCTGCAAGCAATGCCATTGGATCGGCCAACCCGGCGCATTGATCAGGAAGGCCCTGGAGATAGAGATCGATGACGAGGGAGAGGAAGCGGGGGAAGAAGAGGACTCAGACTTCCGCTGGGAGGTAGAGAGATAAGGCTGCGGCGCCGATGGACGGCCTGAAGGCCGACCCACCCCTTTTCATCCTAGATTCATCGACTTAACCGCAAAGAGAATTTTGTATGTTTTCCTTCGCGTTCTTTGCGGTTGAGAAGTGGTGCAAGGATGCACAGGTTAGGGACCGAAGGATGGAAATGAGGTTTCTCGGTTCATGGGTCATTTCGGGCCTTTCACAGCCGCTGAAGGATCTTTTCCAGCGACCTTCTTTCGATCGGCTTGCCGATGAAGCCGTTCATGCCGGCCTCGGTGGCGGCCTGGTTGGTGGCGAAATCGTCGTCCGCCGACATGGCGTAGATGGGCAGGGCGGCAGCCGCGCCGCCCAGCGCCCGGATCTGGCGCGTGGCCTCGTAGCCATCCATGACCGGCATCTGTATATCCATGAGCACCAGGTCGTAGGGCTCCTTGACTACCTGTTCCAGGGCCTCGGCGCCGTTTTCAGCAAAGCCGGACTGGTGCCCCAGTTCGTTGAGAAAATGCATGGCGAACTGGCGGTTGATCAGATTGTCATCCACCACCAATACCTTCAGCCGCTTCTGGCGGGCCTCCCTGAGGGGGACCCCTGTGTCAGGTTCGCTCACTTTCTTGTCCTCATCGACCAACAGCCAATAACCTGCCGTATTTTCCTCTATTCCAAGGGGGACGGCGAACCAAAAGGTACTTCCCTCGCCGAAGCGGCTCTCCACCCCCAGCTTGCCGTCCATGGACTCGATGATGCGCTTGCTCAGCGCCAGGCCGAGGCCAGCCCCGCCGTAGCGCTTGGAGCGGGAGGCATCGACCTGGGAAAAGGCCTCGAAAAGCCCTGGGACATTCTCCTCGCGGATGCCGATGCCGGTATCCATTACCTCGAACTGCACCATGGACCGGGTGCGCTGATCCGTATCGGCGCTCACGCGAAACCGGACCCGCCCCGACTCGGTGAACTTGACGGCATTGTTGGCCAGGTGCGTGAGGACTTGACGCAGGCGCCGGGAGTCCCCGACAAAGGTCTTTCGCAAGGCGGACGGAAGCTCGATTTCAAGCGCCAGCCCCTTTTTGCGGACATCATCCTGGATCAGCGCCGCGACCTCCTCCACCAGGGCTGGCAGGTCGAAGGGCTCTTGCCGCAGTTCCAGTCCGGCGCCGTCGATGCGGGAATATTCGAGGATGTCGGCGACCACATCCTCCAGCTTCTTCGCGGAGCGGCGGATGGCCAGGGCCTGGGAACGCTGTTCGTCGTTCAGATCGCTGCCCAGCAGCAGGTCCGCCATGCCCGCGACGCCATTGAGGGGGGTTCCGATCTCATGGCTGATGGTGGCGAGAAATTCGGTCTTGGCCTGATCGGCGCGCCGGGCGGCCTGCATGGCTGCCGTCAATTCCCGCGTGCGCTCCTCGATGCGCTTTTCCAGGGAGAGAAGGTTTTCAAGCAAATGCCGGTTGGCCTTGTAGAGATCCAGCGCCTTCTGCTCAAGCAACTCCTCCGCGTCCTTGCGGGCGTTACGCTCGCGCTCGAAGCGCCGCTGCCATTTCCCGGCCTCGTCCACGGGCGGCTACCGTCCCGTCAGGCGGAATTGAACGGCGCCGTCCTCCAGCACCGTCCGCTCGACCTTATAGGGGTCGTTGTAATACTCGATGCAACCCTCGATCAGACCCTGGGCCAGATCGGCGAAGGGACGCCGGGAACGGTAAACCATGACGAAAGAGCCATCATCCTGGCGCCGGTACTCGAAGGTCGGCAATTCGGCCTCGGGATAGAGCTTCTTCACCTCCACATGGATGTGGTTCTCGATGGTCTCCAGAAAATCGATGCTGGAATCCACGCCCGCGAAGAAGCTGGGGTAGCGATCGACGAAGTGCCCGAACAGGTGCCGCCCATAGGCCGCGACCAGATCGCCCACGGCAATGCCGGTCTTCTCGCTCAGGGCCTCCACCAGCTTGAGGAGTTCCCTGTGGTCGTAGTTGCCCACGGCGGTGTAGCTGCCGCCGCTGGCGATGCCGGAGTTTTCCAGAATCTCATCGACCATGTCGAGGGAGAACCGTTTCTCCACCATCTCCAGAAATTCGGAAAAAACCACGCCCAACATGTTGACCCCCTTATGGCGGCGGCATTGTGGAAAGAGTGCGCGAAAAGTATGGCACAGTTGGCTTGCGCCAAAAAACCGGCTCCGTCAAATTCCGGATCGGCGGCGGCCGCATCCGAATACAAACATCAGGTTCCTTGTAGTATGTTTATGCACTTGGAACAAGGAGAAAACCGTTCATGAGCGCACTACACGCCATTGTGGTGGATGATGACGCCGCGCTGAGGAAGTACGTCAGCGTCATCCTGGAAAAAGAGGGCATGAATGTCCTGGCGGTGGAGGGTCTGACCGATCTGCTGCAACACTACCAGGGCTTTCAGCCGGATCTGGTCATCCTCGATCTTTCGCTGGGCGATGCCGACGGCGTCGAGGTGCTGCGCTATTTCTCCGAGGCGGGCTGCAAGGCCCAGATCATCCTCATGTCGAGCTTCGACGAGCGCCTGATCAACACAGCCCTGCGCGTCGGCTCCTCCTATCGCCTCAACATGCTGGGGACGCTGCAAAAGCCGGTCTCGCCGCAAGACCTGCGCGACATGCTCGGCAAGATCCAGAAGAACCTGAGCGCCATCCGCGAAAGCGACTTGCAGTCGGCCATCGCCGGTGATCACCTCTTCCTCGCCTACCAGCCCAAGGTCGATCTGAAAAGCGGCAGGCCCATCTCCGCCGAGGCGCTGGTCCGGTGGAACGATGCCGACCGGGGCGTCGTCCTGCCCGATCAGTTCATCGCCCTGGCCGAACAAAGCTCCCTCATCGCCCCCATGACGGAGTTCGTCCTGCGCTCGGCGGTGGAGGAGTGCCGGTGCTGGATCGATCTGGGCCACGACATGAGCATGTCGGTCAACCTCTCCGCCTCGGCGCTCGGCAACCTCAACCTGCCGAACCATATCCACCAGGTGCTCAAGGAGCGAAACCTGCCGCCGGACCGCCTGATCCTGGAAATCACCGAGTCCACCGCCATGACCGATGTCCAGGTGACCATGGATGTGCTGACCCGCTTGCGGATCAAGGGGGTCAGTATCTCCCTGGATGACTTCGGCACCGGCTATTCCTCCCTCGTCGAACTGCACCGCATGCCCTTCTCCGAGCTGAAGATCGACCGCTCCTTCGTCATGAACGC
>MGZB01000011.1:0-1103 GCA_001801995.1 Gammaproteobacteria bacterium RIFOXYD12_FULL_61_37
ATTCCACCATCGGTTATCAGTCACCCGCAAGATTCGAGCAAAGTGTTCAACATGCCGCGTGATTTTGTGTCCGGAATAGGCTTGCCAGATCAATGGCCGGAGGCAAGGGATTGGGTGACAGAGGTCATGAAGACAGAATTCTGGCTTCTGATCTTCTGCATCACACCGGATTTTCTTCATCGATGAAGCGATGCTCGATCCCAAACCGCTCTGCCAGGTGAGCGCCTAGTGCGCGGACACCGGAGCGCTCGGTGGCATGGTGTCCGGCGGCGAAGTAGTGGATGCCCAGTTCGCGCGCCAGATGGTAGCTCTGTTCTGAGACCTCGCCGCTGAGGTAGGCTTGCCCCCCCTTGCCGGCGACCCGTTCCATATAGCCTTGGGCCGCGCCGGTACACCAGAACAACCGTTCGATCCCGCCGGGGACTGCAAGATGGAGTGGCGCCCGGCCGAGCGCATGTTCGATGAGTGCGGCGACGGCCTCGCCATCCATGGGCTCGGGCAGATCCGCCGACCAGAGAAGGCCCTCCTCGTCCAGCGGAGCGCCATGCAGGCAGAGGGCCTCGCCGAGCCCCCGGTTGTTGCCCAGCTCCGGGTGGGCATCCAGGGGCAGGTGGTAGGCCATCAGGCTGAGGCCTTTCTGCATCAGGGTTCTGACGCGCGTTCCCTTCACGCCCCTCAGGGGCTCGGCCTCCCCCTTCCAGAAATAGCCATGATGGGTCAGTAGCAGATCCGCGCCCCAGGCGGCTGCTTCCTCGATCACGGCCAGGGAGGCGGTGACGGCGGTGGCCAGACGCCTAACTTCAGCCCTGCCGGCATCCACCTGAAGGCCATTGGGGCAGTAGTCGCGAAAACGATCGACACAGAGCAAGCTGTTACAATAGGCCTCAATCTCAAACAGATCCGCCATCGCGGCTTCCCCCCATGAACATAAAATTCCTCATCCCGTTTTTGCTCAAGTCGGTTGTCGTCGGCCTGGCACTGGCCTTCCTCATCGTTCTTGCCAAACCCGAGTTGCTTCTGAGCGGGAAGCAAGAAACCTTGGCGCAACCGCAACCGCAACCGCAACCGCAACCGCAACCGCAACCGCAACCGCAACCGCAACC
>MGZB01000011.1:1163-76575 GCA_001801995.1 Gammaproteobacteria bacterium RIFOXYD12_FULL_61_37
GCAACCGCAACCGCAACCGCAACCGGCGCAATTCTCCCCGAATCCCGGCCCCGTTGTCTCCTACGCGGATGCCGTGACCAAGGCGCTGCCCTCCGTGGCCAATCTCTACATTGCCAAGGTGCGCGTACAGCAGGAGGCGCGTCCTCTTTTCCCCGATCCTCTGCTACAGCGGCTTTTCGGCAACCAATATCTGGTCGAGCCCCACAAAAAGGTCGAAAACAGCCTGGGTTCCGGGGTCGTGGTCCCCGGTGGCTACATCTTGACCAACAACCATGTCATCCAAGGGGCATCCCTCATCCAGGCCGCCCTGCCCAGCGGACGTATCCTGGAAGCGCAGGTGATCGGCGCCGATCCCGATACCGACTTGGCTGTGCTCAAGACCGACGCCAAGGACCTCCCAGTCATACCTATCGGTTCCATGGACAAGCTCCGCATCGGCGACGTGGTGCTGGCCATCGGCAACCCCCTTGGCGTGGGCCAGACCGTCACCCACGGCATCATCAGCGCCACCGGGCGCAGCAAGCTCGGCATCAATACCTACGAAAACTTCATCCAGACCGACGCCGCCATCAACCCCGGCAACTCCGGCGGCGCCCTGGTCAATGCCGAGGGCGAGCTGATCGGCATCAACACATTCATCCTCTCCAAATCCGGCGGTTCCCAGGGGCTCGGCTTCGCCATTCCCGCCGACATGGCCCTCAGCGTGGTCGATCAGATTGTCCGCAACGGCAGGGTCGTGCGCGGCTGGATCGGTGTCTCGGCCCAGAACATGACGCGCGAGCTGGCCGAGATCCTCAAGACCAAAGAGAACAAGGGCCTGGTCATCACCGGCATCATCAAGGACAGCCCCGCCGAACAGGCTGGGCTCCAGCCGGGTGACATCCTCACCCACCTGAACGGCAAGGAGATGCGGGATTCGGTGGAAATGATGCAGGGCATCGCCGAGATCCAGCCCGGCGCCAAGGCCCTGGTTCAAGGGTGGCGGGGAGAGCAGCGGATCGAGCTTTCCATCCTGATCCAGGAGCGGCAGCCGCAGACCGAGCCGGCCCCGCAATAACCCGCAAGACATCAAAGGGCGCTGGTTAGCGCCCGGAGACAGGCCGCATTTTCTTCCGGCGTACCAACCGTCAGCCGCAGGCAATCGGCCAGCAGGGGATGGCTGCCGTCCAGTTTTTTGATCAGCACAGCCTGTTGCTTCATGGCCTCGAAGAGGGTGCCGGCCTGCCCCTTGGGTACTCTCGTAAGGATGAAGTTGGCCTGGGAAGGGTAGGGGGTGATGCCGTCCCGTTCGGAAAGGGCGTCGAACAGCACTTGGCGGTCGAAGCGGATCGCGGTGGTCTGGCGGTCGAATTCCTGCCGGTGGCTCAGGGCGAAGTCGGCGCTCGCCTGGGTAAGGACATTGATGTTGTAGGGCATCCGCACCTTGTCGAACTCGTCCAGCCAGGCGGCGGGTCCGGCCAGATAGCCCAGACGCAGGCCGGCCAGGCCCATCTTCGACAGGGTCCGCATTACCACCAGATTGTCGTATTGGCCCAGGCGATTCAGGAAAGAAGCGTCAGTGAAGGGGGCATAGGCCTCGTCGATCACCACCAGACCGGGCGCGGCCTCGATCAGCCGTAGCAGATCCCCCTCGTCGAAGAGATTGCCGGTAGGGTTGTTGGGATAGGCCAGGAAAATGACGGCGGGATTCTGCTCCTCCATGGCCTGCAAGACCGCCTCGGTATCGAGGGAGAAATCCTCTGCCCGCAGGGGAACACCGACGTACTTCACCCCGCAGAAGGTGGCGATCATGCGGTACATGACAAAGCCGGGTTCCACCGAGAGGACCGTCCGTCCGGGGCCGGCCAGGGCCATGACAATCATCTGGATGATCTCGTCGGAACCGTTACCCAGCAGCAGGGACATATCGGCGGGGATGGCCATGGTCGAACGCAGCCGCTCCTTCAGGGCATTGGCCTGGGGATCGGGGTAGCGGTTGATATCGAGCCCGGACAACAGCCCGGCCCAGGCCTGGCGCAGTTCATCAGGCAGGGAATAGGGATTCTCCATGGCATCGAGCTTGATCAGCCCCCTGGCGTCGGCCACATGATAGGCCGAAATCGCCCGGATCTCGGGACGGACCCAGTGATCCACCAGGGCCTTCATTGCGGTGTCTTTCACGGTTTCTGCTCCAGATAGGCGACCTCCCCCTGGCGCGCGAGGGAAGTAGCGTTCGACATGGGGTTATTTCCTGCTGAAGGGGCAGTCCTTGCTCATGGCCCGAGTTTCACGGTAACGATCATGGGGCGAGTCGAGCCACCCCAATACATGAAAAAGACGCCTCGCCCCTTGATCGTTCCCCCACCCCAACCCTCCCCCGGAGGGGGAGGGAGCGAAGGTGCTTCGCGTATTTTCACGGTAAGGCGTTCTCCACATCTACCGAGCCATGCATGACCCGGATGATCTCCACCGCCGCCTGCCGGACACGATAGTAGATCAAGTAGCTGCCGTGGGGGAATGCCAGAACGCCCTCTGCCAGATAGCCCCTGGCACCGCCCATTTTCGGAAACAGCACCAGCTTCTCTTCGCACAAGCCCCGCAGTTCATCGATGAAACGGTCGGTACGGAAGAGGCTGTCCTGTGCGATATGCAACCAGATATCGTCCAGGTCGTTCAGCGCTTCCGGCGCGAACAGGACGGTCTTCATGCCTTGGGATCGAGTGCGGCCAACCGTGTCCGGCCGCGCCTTTTGATGCCGTCGAACAGGCCGACGCTCATCCTGACCCCCTTCCCGGCATCGAGGGAGGCGATCCCGGCCCCGATCTCCCGCGACAGATTCTCCATGCGGACCATCTCCCACCGCACATACTCAGTCAGCGCCCGCTCGGCGTGATAGCTCATGGAGCGGTCGGTCAGCCTGGCGAGGTCGCTCAGGGTCTGCTTGATCGGTCTTTCGATGCGAACCGTCAGCGATTCGGTTTCAGCCATGGGTCATCACCTCGATACGGATGCTTGCAACCTGGGCAAAGCGGGAGCGGGCAAAAAACCAGGCGGCAAATCATTCGGGAGTCAGCCGGTATTCCGCGGAACGGGCATGGGCGGTGAGTCCCTCGCCCCTCGCCAGGATGGAGGCGGTGCGGCCCAGGGTCCGGCTGCCTTCGACCGAGGCCAGGATCAGGCTGGTGCGCTTCTGGAAGTCGTAGACCCCCAGGGGCGAGCTGAACCGCGCGGTGCGCGAGGTGGGCAGCACGTGGTTGGGACCGGCGCAGTAGTCGCCCAGGGGCTCGGAGGTGTGGCGACCCATGAAGATGGCGCCGGCGTGGCGGATCTTCTTGGCGTATTCCTGGGGCTCGTCCAGGGAGAGTTCCAGGTGTTCGGGGGCGATGAAATTGGCCAGCTCGGCTGCCTCGTCCAAGTCGCGGCAAAGTACCAATGCGCCTCGCGCCCCCAGGGCGGTGGCGATGATCTCGCGGCGTTCCATCGTCGGCAGCAGCCGGTCGATGGCGGCCTCGACCTGTTCCAGAAAACCGGCGTCGGGGCAGAGCAGGATGGACTGGGCATCCTCGTCGTGTTCCGCCTGGGAGAAAAGGTCCATGGCGATCCAATCGGGATTGGTCCGGCCGTCACAGATCACCAGGATCTCGGAGGGGCCGGCCAGCATGTCGATGCCCACTTGGCCGAAGACCCTGCGCTTGGCGGTGGCCACGTAGATATTGCCGGGGCCGACGATCTTGTCCACCGCCGGGATCGACCCGGTGCCGTAGGCCAGGGCCGCCACCGCCTGGGCGCCGCCCACGGCGAAGACCCGATCGACGCCGGAGACATGGGCGGCGGCCAGGACCAGCTCGTTCAGTTCGCCGCCGGGGGTGGGCACCACCATGATCAGCTCGCCGACCCCGGCTACCTTGGCGGGGACGGCGTTCATGATCACGGAGGAGGGGTAGGCCGCCTTGCCGCCGGGGACGTAGAGCCCGACCCGGTCGAGGGGAGTGACCTGCTGGCCCAACAGGGTTCCATCCGCCTCGGTATAACTCCAGCTTTCCAGTTTTTGATGTTCGGCATAGGCGCGGACCCGCTCGCTGGCGTGGCGCAGGGCGTCGCGCTGGCTGTCCGGAATGGCATTCCAGGCCTGTTCCAATCGCACAAGGGGAATCGAAAGGGCTGCGGCATCGGCGGGTTGCCAGCGATCGAAGCGGGCGGTGAACTCGATCAGGGCGTCGTCGCCGCGGGTGCGGATGTCGTGGATGATGGCGTTGACGGTCTCATTGACCGCCTTATCGGAGACCGACTCCCAGGACAGCAGGGCTTGGAGTTGACCCCGGAAATCGGTACCGGCGCTGTTCAGTTTGCGTATTTCCGCCATGATCGGACCTCTGTGTCTTAATCACAATTAACCGCAAAGGGCGCAAAGTAACGCGAAGGCGTTCACTGGCCTATCACAATTTCGCCGCTGACCGGGGGATGATGAAAATACACACACAAAATTCCCCTTAGCGCTCTTTGCGTCCTTGGCGGTTAAACGAGGGAATTAAGATTCGCCCCCCACGGCCTCCCGCAGGGCCTCGATCAGGGGCATGATGGTGCTGTACTTCATCTTCCAGGAGGCCTTGTTGACCACCAGCCGGGAGCTGATGTCGTACATGTGCTCCAGGGGCACCAGCCCGTTGGCCTTGAGAGTGTTGCCGCTCTCCACCAGATCGACGATCAGGTCGGAGAGGCCGACCAGGGGGGCCAGTTCCATGGAGCCGTAGAGCTTGATTACATCCACCTGCTGTCCCCGTCCGGCGAAAAACAACCGGGCGGTATTGACATATTTGGTGGCAATGCGGAGCCGGGGGCGGGCCAGGTCGGCACCGGGGAGCCCCGCCACCATCATGCGGCATTTGGCGATCTGAAGGTCCAGGGGTTCGTACAGCCCTTCGCAACCATGTTCCATCAGGACGTCCTTGCCGGACACGCCCAGATCGGCAGCGCCCCATTGGACGTAGGTGGGGACGTCGGTGGCGCGGATCAGCACCAGCTTCACCAGGGGGTGGTTGGTGCCGAGGATCAACTTGCGGCTGGTTTCCGGATCATCGGCCGGTTCGATGGCCGCCTGGGCCAGCAAGGGCAGGCTGTCCTTGAAGATCCTGCCCTTGGAAAGGGCGATGGTGACCGGTGCGTCGAATCTCATGGCGAAGGACTCTGCTCAGCCGGGCACCCGGCGAATCTGGGCGCCCAGGGATGAGAACTTCTCTTCGATGTTTTCGTAGCCGCGGTCGATATGATAGATGCGGTCGATCAGGGTCTCGCCATCGGCGGCCAGTCCCGCCAGCACCAGACCGGCCGAGGCGCGCAAATCGGTAGCCATGACCTGGGCGCCGGTCAGCCGTTCGACGCCGGTGCAGATGGCGGTGTTGCCTTCGAGGCGAATCCTGGCACCCATGCGCTGCATCTCTTGGACATGCATGAAACGATTCTCGAACACCGCCTCGGTGATGGTACCGACACCCTCGGCAACGGAGTTAAGGGCCGTGAACTGGGCCTGCATGTCGGTCGGGAAGGCGGGGTAGGGGGCGGTGTGAATATTTACCGCCTTGGGCCGTCGGCCCTCCATGTCCAGGCTGATCCAGTTCGGTCCGGTCTCTATGGCCGCACCCGCTTCGCGCAGTTTGTGGATCACGGCATCGAGTTGATTGGGATCGGTATCCAGGGTCTTGACCCGGCCACGGGAGATGGCGGCGCCCACCAGATAGGTCCCCGTCTCGATACGGTCCGGGAGTACGTTGTATTCGGCGCCGTGCAGGCGTTCGACGCCCTCGATGACGATCTTGTCGGTTCCGGCACCCTGGATCTTGGCGCCCATGGCGATCAGGCAGTTGGCCAGATCTACCACCTCGGGTTCGCGGGCGGCATTTTCAATGACGGTTTCCCCATCGGCCAGGGCTGCGGCCATCATCAGGTTTTCGGTTCCGGTCACCGTCACCAGCTCCATGACCAGACGCGCCCCCTTGAGGCGGTCCACCTTGGCCCTGATGTAGCCGTTCTCCACGCTGATGTCGGCGCCCATGGCGCGCAGGCCGTCGATATGGAGATTGACCGGGCGCGAACCAATGGCGCATCCGCCGGGCAGGGAGACCTCGGCCTGACCGAACCGGCTGAGCAAAGGACCCAGCACCAGGATGGAGGCGCGCATGGTCTTGACCAGCTCATAGGGGGCAATGAAGTGCTTGATCGTCGAGGCGTCGATCTCGACCCGCATGCGTTCGTCGATCACCAGGCTGACGCCCATGCGGCCCAGCAGTTCCATGGTGGTGGTGATGTCCTGAAGGTGCGGGACATTGCCGATCAGCATGGGGCCTTCCGACAGCAGGGTCGCGGCCAGAATCGGGAGGGCGGCGTTCTTGGCGCCGGCGATGCGAACCTCCCCGGAGAGGGGGACGCCGCCAGTAACGATCAATTTATCCATGACTGCTTTGTTTGGTAGGAATTATTGGGTAGGAATCCGGGAGCGGGCAATCATATACCAATCGGCCGCCGGAAGGGATTTCTTGAAGTCAGGTTGAAACGCGAAGCTGTAGGTCGGCCTTCAGGCCGACATGTCGGGCTAAAGCCCGACCTACGTATCCTTGTGATCCATGTTGATTGCCTATTTAGGGAGGGCTATTCGAGGGGCAACAGGCGGTATACGTTGCTGACCCTGGCGATATTGAGCAAGGACTCGGGGACATTTCGGAACCGGATCGCGCCACCGTTGGCGCGGGATATGTCCATCCATTCCAGCAGCAGGGCAAGCCCGGCGCTATCCGCATGGTCCACCTTGGCCATGTCGATGTTGAGATCGCAGCAGAACTTCAGCAGGTTACGGGCCTGGGAAAGCAGCACGGGCACCGAGGAGAAATTCACGTCACCGATCACTTGCCAGCCGCGCCCGGCCGCCTCCAGCCGCGCCAGCGGCTCGGCGCCGCTCCGGGTGGTCCGTTTCGTATTCACCGTTACCTCGTGTTGCTCAGCCACGGCTAGGATCAGCTGCCCTTGGCGGTATTGCGCTGGGCCAGCCTTTTTACCAGGCCGCCGACGCCGATCTGACGAACCTCACCGCCGAAGCTGGTGCGGTAGTTGGATATCAGGCTGACGCCGTCGATCTTGAGATCGAAGACCTTCCACTGGCCATCCTTGGTGAGGTAGAGGCGATAATCGATCGGAATTGCCGGACCGCCGCTGTTCCGCACCGCCGTCTTGACGACGGCGGTATTCTCGCCCTCCGTCATGCGGAAGGGTTTGTATTCGATCTCCTGACCGGAGTAATTCAGCAGGGCCGTGGCATAGGTGCGGACCAAGAGCTGCCGGAACTCCTTGACGAAGGAGCCCTGCTCGCCGGGGGTGGCCGAGCGCCAGTACTTGCCCAGCACCCGCTGGGACATCATTTCGAAGTCGAAGTGGGGCAGGACATCGGAGTTGACCAGGTTGTAAAGGCGCGAGGTGTCGGCCTTCATGCCCTCCTTGTTGGCCAGCACCTTTTCCAGCACCTTGTCGGCCGTCTGCTTCACCAGTTGGTCCGGCGCGGTGCCCGCGAAGGCTTGGCCGGACAGCGCAAAAATGAAAAACAGCCCCGCCAGCTTGCCGAGACGAGATATCAAACTAACCTGCTTTGGATTCATCACTTAGCCCCTTCCGCGTTTTTTGCACCTTCACTGGCCTTGCTGAACAGCACCTGGCCGATGATCTCTTCCAATACCAAGGCCGACTGGGTCATGCCGATCGCTCCGCCGTCCGCCATGTAAGTATCGCTACCGCCCGCCTCAAGGCCGATGTACTGCTCCCCGAGGAGTCCGGCAGTATATATTTTCGCAAAGGTATCGTCGGGGATTTTGCTGAACTTCTTGTCGATGGTCATTCTGACCACCGCCTCGTAGCTCCCATCATCGAAACTGATCTCGCTCACCCGGCCGATCCTGACCCCCGACATGCTGACCGCAGCCTTGACCTTGAGGCTGCCGATATTGTCGAAACGGGCGGAGATGACATATCCCTCGCCATTGGACGTGGTACTCAGGTTACTGACCTGTAAGGCCAGAAAAAAGAGTGCCAGGATGCCCATCGCCATGAAGGCCCCGACCATGATTTCTATTGTTTTCATGCGAAACATGATGTCATTTCCCGAACATTAGCGCCGTCAGAATAAAGTCGAGCCCCAGAACTGCCAAGGCCGAATGAACCACGGTACGGGTCGTCGCACGACTGACCCCCTCCGAGGTCGGCATGCAATCATACCCTTGGAACAGGGCGATCCAGGTGCAGACGAATCCGAACACCAGGCTCTTGATCACACCGTTGTAAACATCTTCATGCAGATCGATGTTGGCCTGCATCTGAGACCAATAGGCCCCGCTGTCAACTCCCAGCAGGCCCACTCCTACAAAGTAGCCACCCACCACGCCGATAGCGCTGAACATGGATGCCAGCAGGGGCATGGCGATGAAACCGGCGAGGAAGCGGGGGGTGAGCACCCGCTTGACGGGGTCGACCGCCATCATTTCGAGGCCGGAAAGCTGCTCGGTCGCCTTCATGAGTCCGATCTCGGCCGTCAGCGCGGAACCGGCCCGGCCCGCGAAAAGGAGCGCCGTTACCACCGGACCCAATTCACGTACCAGGGAGGCGGCCACCATCACCCCCAGGGTCTGGGTGGCGCCGAACTTGGAGAGGACATAGTGGCCCTGCAACCCCAACACCATGCCGACGAAGAGGCCGGAGACCGTGATGATCAGGATCGAAAGCACCCCCACGGAGTAGAGCTGATGCACCAGCAGCAGCGGGCGCGGAAACAGATCGCGCAGGCCCCGCAGCAGGCCGAGCATCAGGAGATGCGCCCGCCCCAGGCCGGCGACGGCGCGTAGTACGATACGCCCGAGTTCGGCTAGTTGATCTAGCATGGATGTCCACCCATCAATTCATCGGCCAGCTCGGCACCGGGGTAATGGAAGGGCACGGGACCGTCCGGTCTCCCCCCCATGAACTGTTGCACCCAGGCCGTCTTAGAGCCGGTGATCTCTTCCGGGGAGCCGGATTCGACCACACGCCCCTCGGAGATAACATAGATGAGATCGCAGATGGAGGCGGTTTCATGGACATCGTGGGAGACCAGCAAGGAGGTCAGCCGGCTGGAATCGTTCAGCTCGCGGATCAGCTTGACCAGCACCCCCATGGAGATGGGGTCCTGCCCTGTGAAGGGCTCGTCGTACATGATCATCATGGGGTCGAGGGCGATCGCCCTGGCCAGCGCGACGCGCCGGGCCATCCCTCCCGAGAGTTCGCTGGGCATCAGCCCCGCTGCCCCGCGCAAACCCACGGACTCAAGCTTGATCAAGACAAGCTTGCGGATCATCGACTTCGGCAGATTGGTGTGTTCGCGCAGGGGATAGGCCACGTTGTCGAACACGCTGAGGTCCGTCAGCAGGGCCCCGCTCTGGAACAACATCCCCATGCGTTTGCGCAGGGCATAGAGATCCCGGTTGCCCAGGCGGTGTACGTTTCGGCCATCGACCTCGATGGTCCCGGCGTCGGGCACGAGCTGACCGCCGATCAGTTTCAGCAGGGTCGTCTTGCCGGTCCCGCTCGGTCCCATGATGGCGGTTACCTTGCCACGGGGGATGTCGATATCGACGCCATCGAAGATGACGCGATCGCTTCGGGAAAAACGCAGACCCCGAATCTTGACCAGGGGTTCTTCTGTGGACACGCTGGGCTATCCCCTCACGGATAATGAATTCCGGTTTCCAAAGCAATGCTTAATAGGTGCGAGATCCCGGCCGAATCGGCAGAATCCAAGAAGATTCGGGGATATCGGGATTTTCAACGGCAGCCTGAAGGATTGGGGATTTTGGCCAGCAGACAGGGTAGAGTCAAGCGACCCCATCAAATTCAGTAATTTCCTACAACGTAATTCCTTGCCGCCGTTGTCCATTGTTTGGAAGAATGCACCCTCCCTGAGCCATCATGGGGCCGGTCTTATGTGGAGAAAAGCTTGAAATACAGAGAATCGTTCAAACAGAATTTCCAAGCCTTGGGCCTGGCCGTCATCGAGAACGAGGCCGCCAGCGTCGCGGCCCTGGCCGGACGCATCGACCAAGGCTTCGACCGGGCCTGCCACTTCATGCTCCACTGCGAGGGGCGCGTCGTCGTCACGGGGATGGGAAAGTCGGGGCATATCGGCTGCAAGATCGCGGCTACCCTGGCCAGCACCGGCACCCCGGCCTTCTTTGTCCACCCAGGGGAGGCCAGTCATGGTGATCTGGGCATGATCACCGAGAAGGATGTGGTTCTGGCCCTCTCCAATTCCGGCGAGACCGATGAAATCCTGACCATATTGCCCCTCATCAAGCGATTGGATGTGCCCCTCATCGCCCTGACCGGCAATCCCGATTCCAATCTGGCCAAGGAGGCCGATGTCCACATCAACGTCTCCGTCGAGAAGGAGGCCTGCCCCCTGGGCCTGGCCCCGACTTCGAGCACCACGGCGACCCTGGCCATGGGCGATGCCTTGGCCATCGCCTTGCTGGAGGCGCGCGGGTTCACCGAGCAGGACTTCGCCCGCTCCCATCCCGGCGGCAGCTTGGGGCGCCGCCTGTTGCTGCATATCGGTGATATCATGCGCACCGGCAAGGAAATCCCCAAAGTTCTGCGCAGCGACAGCATGAACGCGGCGCTGCTGGAGATGACGCACAAGGGTCTGGGAATGACCGCCGTCGTCGATGATACCGACCGGATCGTCGGCATTTTCACCGACGGCGACCTGCGCCGGGTGCTCGATCAAGGCATCGATATCCACCGCTGTATGATTGAGGAAGTGATGACCCCGGAATGTGTCACCGTCACCAGCGACCAACTGGCCGCCGAGGCGGTGCAGATCATGGAAAGCCGGAAGATCAACTCTTTCCTGGTCGCCGATGGGGAACAACGTCTCATTGGGGCGCTCAACATGCACGACCTGCTTCGGGCGGGCGTGATTTGAATAGTTTGTCTCAGGCCTCCAGCCTCAAAAGTTAGGATTCCAGCATGCAAGACATACTGACCAAGGCAGCCAAGATCCGGCTGGTCATCTTCGACGTGGACGGGGTGCTGACCGACGGCAGCCTCTTTTACGGGGACGACGGCCAGGAGTACAAGGCCTTCAACTCAAAGGACGGCCACGGCATGGTGATGTTGCGGGATTGCGGGATAAGGATCGGCATCATCACCGGGAGGTCTTCCGAGGTTGTTCGTATCCGCATGGCGAGCCTGGGCGTAGAGCAGGTCTATCAGGGCCAGAAGGATAAACTCCCCGCCTACGAGCAGATGAAGTCGGACCTTGGATTGACTGACGAACAGGTGGCCTATGTGGGCGACGATGTGGTCGATCTGCCTGTGATGAGCCGGGTGGGACTGTCCATCGCCGTGGCGGATGCCCATGAGCTTGTCTGCGAGAAGGCCGATTGGCGCACCCTCGCCGGCGGCGGGAAAGGGGCCGCACGGGAGGTGTGCGAATTGCTGATGCGCGCCCAGGGGCTCTACGACGGCCAGATGCGCCATTACCTTTCATAAGGGCTGGACAGGATGGATAGGGGAAATCTGTTCTTGACGCTGATCTTTCTTGCCATTGCGGTTTTTACCTGGTGGCTCAACAGCGGCGAGACGGATGGAGACACATCGCGGGTGACGAAGGAGGGGCATTTTCCGGACTTCTACCTGGAAAACGTCAATGGTACGGAGATGGACGAACGTGGCTTTCCAGCCCGCAACCTCTCTGCCCAGAAGATGGTCCACTACGCGGACGACAAGAGCACCGAACTCCTCCGCCCCCGCATGATGGTCTTCGAGCGGGAGGATCAACCGCCCTGGGTCATCCGCTCCGCGAGCGGATTGATGTCCGGGAACGGCGTCGATCTGCTGTTGCAGGGGGAGGTCAAGATCGATCGGGAGTCGGGCGAGGGCGTAAGGCCGGCCCATATGACCACGCGCGATCTCCATATCAACACGGAAACCGAATTTGCGCGGACCGATCAGCCGGTTTTCGCCATCAGCTTGAACGACAAAATAGAGTCCGTTGGCATGCAGGCCTGGCTCAAGGCCCCCGTGCGCATCAAACTACAATCCAAAGTGAGGGGGCGTTATGAAGTTCAGGAATAGGGGAAATCAGCAGGGGCGGCATCTCCCGGTTCTCGTCTCGCTGGGGCTCCTCTTTGCCTCCAGCGCCGCCTGGGCGTTGAAGACGGACGCGGAGCAACCCATTACCGTCGAGGCCGACAGTGCCGACATCGACGACGGCAACAAACGCAGCACCTACCGGGGCAACGTCATCATCACCCAGGGCAGCATCCGCCTGGAGGCCAATGTGGTCACCGTGCAGAAAAGTCCTTCCCAAAAAAACAACAATATGACGGCCGAGGGTCAGCCGGCGCGGTTCCAGCAGGAGGTCGAGGGTAAAAAGGGTGAGTTCGTCCAGGGGCGGGCCAAGCGGATCGATTATGACTCCGACAGCGAAAACATCTTTCTCGTTGGCGATGCGTTCCTGACCCAGGAAGGCAGCAGCTTCAGCAGCGACCGCATTACCTACGACAAGGCGAGATCCCTGGTCAAGGGCGGCGCCGCAGCCTCGGGCAAGCAACGGGTGCGCCTGACCATCAAGAACACCAAAGCCGAGTAAATGGCCAAGCTCACCGCCCGGCACCTGATCAAACGGTTCAAGGGCCGTACTGTCGTCAATGGTTTCAGCTTTTCCCTCTCCAGCGGTGAGGTGGTCGGGCTCCTGGGTCCCAACGGGGCCGGCAAGACCACCAGCTTCTACATGATCGTGGGACTGGTCGCGGCCGATGACGGCCATGTCCTCCTGGACGATCACGACATCACCGAGATGCCCATGCACGCCCGGGCCCGCCTCGGTCTGAGCTATCTTGCCCAGGAGCCGTCCATCTTCCGCAAGTTGACGGCGAGGGAGAACATCCTCGCCATCCTGGAGACCCGCTTCAACTTCTCGAAGGCCGAGCGCGAGACCCAATGCGAGCATCTCCTGTACGATCTGGGCATCGCTCACCTGCGGGACAATCTCGCCATGAGCCTCTCCGGCGGCGAGCGGAGACGGCTCGAAATCGCCCGCGCCCTGGCCGTGGAACCCCGTTTCATCCTGCTGGACGAACCCTTCGCCGGGGTTGATCCCATTTCGGTGGTGGAGATTCAGCGCATCATCAAGGGGTTGGCCGGGCGCCAAATCGGTGTCCTTATTACCGATCACAACGTCCGCGAGACCCTGGGCATCTGCGACAGGGCTTACATCATCAACGCGGGCAGTGTCTTGGCGGAAGGGAGTCCCGAGCATATCCTGGAAAACGAAGAGGTTCGCTCCGTGTACCTGGGCGAGCATTTCCGCATGTAACCGCCATGATCATGACAAGCCGATTTCTCTTGTTCCATCCCCGTTCTTTTGGGCTACAATCAAATTGACGGCATACAAATAACATACCAAGACAGACGCTTATTGCCCTTATGAAGCAATCCCTACAGCTTCGCCTCGGCCAACAACTCACCATGACGCCCCAGTTGCAACAGGCAATCCGCTTGTTGCAACTTTCTGTCCTGGAATTGCGCGATGAGCTTCTGGAGGCCGTTGAATCCAATCCCATGCTGGATCTGGAGGAGGACTTCAACCCCTTGGGAGAGCAGGACGAGCGGGGCCGGGGCCAGGAGAACGAAGGCGGCGGCGAGTACGGCAAAACCCCATCCGACACGACGGAGGTCAAGCCCGACCGGGAACAGATGCCGGACGAGCTTCCGGTGGACACCGATTGGGATACCATTTACGAGAGCGGATCGCCCGGCACTCGCGACGGTTCCTCGGACGACGGGGATTTCGACTTTTTATCCCAGCGCAGTTCTGTCTCCACCCTTCACGACCACCTCATGTGGCAACTCAACCTGGCCCATTTCAGCGATCTCGACAGAAGCATCGCAGAAGCCATCCTCGACTCGGTCAGCGAGGACGGCTACCTGCGGATGGACCTGGAGGAGATCCGGCAGGGGCTGTTGAACGAGGGGATGGAAATCGATCCCGATGAGATGGAGGCTGTGCTTCACCGGATTCAGTCCTTCGATCCCTCCGGGGTAGCCGCGCGGGACACCCGCGAATGCCTGGCCCTCCAACTGCGCCAGCTCCCCGAGGATACGCCCTACCGGGCGGAAGGGATGTTGCTGATGCGGGAATATTTCGACCTGCTCGGTGCCCAGGACCGCCCCCAGATCATGCGCAAGCTCAAGATCGACGATGCGGGGATGGACGGCGTCATGGGCCTGATTCGCTCCCTTTCCCCGCGGCCCGGCAGTTTGGTGAACGACAGTGCGGCGCAATACATCATCCCCGATGTCATCATCAGCAGGCAGCATGGCCGCTGGCGGGTGGAACTCAACCCTGATTCCGTGCCCCGCCTGCGCATCCATCCGGACTACGCCAGTCTGGTGCGGCGGGCGGATCAGAGCGACGACAACGTCTTTTTGCGCAACCACCTGCAAGAGGCCCGCTGGCTGCTGAAAAGCCTGCACAGCCGCAACGAGACCCTGTTGCGGGTGGCCGAGAGCATCGTTGAATTCCAGCGGGGCTTTTTCGAATACGGGGCGGAGGCCATGCGCCCCCTGGTGCTGCGCGACGTGGCGGAAAAGCTGGAGATGCACGAATCGACCATCTCCCGCGTCACCACGCAAAAATACATGCACACCCCGCGCGGGACCTTCGAGTTCAAGTATTTCTTCTCCAGCCATGTGAGCACGGTCGGTGGCGGGGAATGTTCGGCGACGGCCATCCGCGCCTTGATCAGGAAACTGGTCGCGGCGGAGAATCCAAAAAAGCCGCTCAGCGACAACGGGCTTGCCGAGATTCTGGAAGGGCAGGGGATTCAGGTGGCTCGCCGCACCATTGCAAAATACCGCGAGTCGCTGTCGATACCCTCGTCCAGCGAACGCAAACGGCTGGTGTAGCCAGCCGGCGGATTTGGCGCTCCGGCGAACGCCGTTGTCCGGCGGGAACCGGGGTGCAGGGAAAAGAAGGCCGGACCTGGCTTTCACACCAACGCCTACCCATGGAGGGGGCTTTGGGCCTAATTGACATTAACCAAGGAGCTAATCATGCATATCAACGTAACCGGCCACCACGTCGAAATCACTGATCCCCTGCGCGAATACGTGGGAAGCAAGTTCGAAAAACTCGAACGCCATTTCGACCATGTCATCGATGTCCACGTCATTCTCACCGTGGAGAAGCTACGACAGAAGGCCGAATCCACTATCCACGTCAATGGGGCGAACATTTACGCCGACTCGACCCACGATGACATGTACGCGGCCATTGACGGACTGGTGGATAAGCTTGACCGGCAGGTTATCAAGCACAAGGAAAAAATGCAGGACCATCGGCACTAACCCACCCCAGGGGCGAAAAAATCTTTCGCCCCTGTCCCCTCCCCATGTCCAGGATAAAACCGGAAATCCGCCTCCAGAACGTCCATGGCACAGTCATGGCTGTCCAAGGGCATGGCTTGCTGATTACCGGCGATCCCGGCGTGGGAAAAAGCGAATTGGCGCTGGGTCTGCTGGACCGGGGCCATCAATTGGTAGCCGATGACGCCCCTCTGCTGGAGGTGCGCACGGGACGCCTGATCGGACAGCCCCCGCCGGGGTTTATCGGCCTCTTGCACATTCAGGGCATAGGTCTCCTGGACATCCGGCGGACCCACGGAGACCCTGGGGTTTGCCCGGAAATCGCCCTGGGCTTGATCCTTCATCTCGACCGCAAGGCGGCCCCCCTGGCCGATGAGGAGTTATTGAGGGGCCGCTGGGACCGGCTGGCCTTTGCCGGTATTTCCCTGCCGAGGATGACCCTGCCCAGTCCAGGGGAGCGCAACTTGCCCCTGCTGGTTGAAACCCTGGTGCGCCACTATTTCCTTTGCCCAAATCAATGGGAATGAATCTACTTGTTCAACAGGGCCCCGTCCCTCCCCTATACTTCGCAAAATTCACGGCCAATCCCGTTTCATGTCCGAAATCCTTCTGAACACGAAAATACGTGCCACAGGCAGCGGCGCCCATTTACCCTGTGGTACCCAATTGCCATGAAACTCGTCATTGTTACGGGTCTCTCCGGCGCGGGCAAAAGCACGGCCCTGGACACCCTGGAGGATCTGGGTTTTTACTGCATCGACAATCTGCCCGTGCCCTTGCTGACCGCATTGGGGAAAGAGTTGCTGAAACTCCGGGGCAAGAATCGCCACATCGCCGTCGGTGTGGATGTGCGGAGTGAGCCCCAGAACCTGCGGCTGACGCCGGGGCTGATCGGAGAACTCACCGCCATGGGGTATGAATGCAAGATCCTCTTCCTGGAGGCGGCCGATGACATCCTCATCAAGCGTTTTTCCGAGACCAGGCGCAAACACCCCCTGAGCAACACCACCGGGACCCTGGCCGAGGCCATCCGGCTCGAACGCAACCTGCTCAACCCCTTGAGCGACCGCGCCGATTTGCGCATCGACACCCGCAACACCCATGTCCACCAATTGCGGAAGTTGCTGCGGGATCGCTTTACCCTGAGTGCGAACAACCTTTCCCTCCAGTTCCAGTCCTTCGGCTTCAAGCACGGGGTGCCCACCGACGCCGATTTCGTGTTCGACGTCCGCTGCCTGCCCAATCCCCACTGGCAACCGGATCTTCGCCCCCTGACCGGACGCGACAAGCCGGTCATCGATTTCCTCGAAAGCTCCGGCAAGGTCGAGCGCATGAAACATGAGATCACCCAATTCCTGGAAAACTGGATCGGTGCCTTCGAGGAGGAGGGACGAAGTTATCTGACCGTAGCCCTGGGCTGCACTGGCGGCCGTCACCGCTCCGTCTACATGGCCGAGTTCCTGGGCAACCATTTCAACGACGGCGAGCGGAAGGTGACCGTGCGCCACAGGGAAGAGCCATGACTGTCGGATTGCTCATCATCAGCCATGACGAGGTCGGCAACTCCCTGCTGGCGAGCGCCACCGGCATCCTCGGCCTCTGCCCCCTGCACACCCAAAGCCTATCCGTCTCGCCCGGCGATGCACTGGAAGACATCAGGACACGCGCCACCGGCTTGCTCCGTGACTTACGGGGCGGGGACGGCGTACTCATTCTGACCGACCTGCTCGGCTCGACACCGAGCAATGTGGCCAGCCTGTTTCAGCGGCCGGGGGAGGTCAACGTGGTGGCGGGGCTCAACCTGCCCATGTTGATCAAGGTGCTCAGCCACCCCTCCCAAAGCCTGCAACGCCTCACCGAGCTTGCCATGGAAGGGGGCCAGCAGGGCGTTCGCCCCGGCATGCCGCAATCCGTACATCCCTTGCCCAAAAGCGCCGCCGGCAAATGACAGAGGACCATCCAAAGTGACCAGCGCGGAAATCCAAATCATCAACAAATTGGGGCTCCATGCCCGCGCTGCCGCCAAGTTTGCCACCCTGGCCAGAAACTTTGCTTGCGACATCCAGATCGAAAAGGGCGGCCGGATGGTGAACGGCAAAAGCATCATGGGCATCATGATGCTGGCCGCCGGCCAGGGAACCCAGTTGACGCTCCATGTGGACGGCGCCGATGAGGAGCACGCCCTTTCACAGCTCCAGGGACTGGTCTCCAACCGCTTCGGGGAAAACGAATAGACTGGGGTTTGGTCCCTCATCCCCGGCAGCCGGGTCCCAGCCCGGCAAGCCGTCTGCATCTCTGATCAATTCTTACGCAACCCCCGCTATTCTGTAGAATGGCGCGCCTGTGGCTGACGGCTTTCTTCAAGCGCGTCGGGAAATTGTCCGTCGCCCCTGCGCCTCACCCCTGCGGGGCTGCTCCAAACCCCCTTTTCTTTCAGCGAACATGGCCAAAAACCGTCGAATCGAGAAACAGCGGCTTGACCACCTGCAAGAGGTGCTCGATAGCGGTGCCCTGCGGGAAGCTGGACGCATGCTCAACGCGCTGCATCCCGCGGAGGCCGCCCATCTGCTGGAGTCCCTGCCACAGGCGGAGCGCGAGATCGTCTGGGGCCTGGTCAACGAGGAGCAGGACGGGGAGATTCTGCTCTACCTGAGCGACGAGGTCCGCGATGGTCTGATCCAAAAGATGGATCTTCAGGAGCTGCTGGCGGCGGCGGAAAATCTCGATCTGGATGACCTGGCCGACCTCCTGCAGGAGCTGCCGCGCACCATCACCCGTCAGGTGCTCGACTCCCTCGACTACCAGTACCGCAGCCGTCTCGAATCGGTGCTCCACTACCCCGAGGACACGGCCGGCGGTCTGATGAACCTGGACATCGTCACCGTCCGTCCGGAGGTCTCCCTCGACGTAGTGCTCCGCTACCTGCGCCGCCTCGGCGGCAATCTCCCGGCGGGGACCGATTCGCTGATCGTCATCAACCGCGAATCCCAATACCTGGGCACCCTCTCCATCACCGACCTCCTGACCCACGACCCCGGCATGATCGTGGCCGAGGTCATGAAGCTGAGGCTGGCGCCCATCCCGGCGGAGACCTCGGCCCGCGACGTGGCCAACCGCTTCGAGCAGCAGGACCTCATCTCCGCCCCCGTCGTGGACGGCAAGGGGCGGGTGCTGGGGCGCATCACCATCGACGACGTGGTGGACGTGATCCGTGAGGAGGGAGAGCACCAGTTCATGGGGCAGGCCGGCCTCTCGGGCGACGAGGACATGTTCGCCCCGGTGATCGCCAGCACCAAACGCCGGGCGCTCTGGCTGGGCATCAATCTGCTAACGGCGCTGCTCGCCTCCTGGGTGATCGGCCGCTTCGAGCACACCATCGAAAAGGTGGTCGCCCTGGCCGTGTTAATGCCCATCGTCGCCAGCATGGGCGGCGTCGCCGGCACCCAGACCCTCACCCTGGCGGTGCGCGGCCTGGCGCTGGGGCAGATCTCGGGCAAGAACGCCCGCGTCCTGTTGTACAAGGAGCTGGCGGTGGGGGTGCTCAACGGACTGATCTGGGCCAGCGTGGTCGCCCTGGTGGCCGGGTTCTGGTTTCAGAATATCAGCATCGCCCTGCTGATCGCCGCCGCCCTGGTCATCAACCTGGCCTTCGCCGCCTTCACCGGGGCCGTGCTGCCCCTGCTGCTCGACCGCATCGGCATCGACCCCGCCCTCGCCGGCGGGGTGCTGTTGACCACCGTGACCGACGTGGTCGGCTTCTTCGCCTTCCTGGGGCTGGCGACCCTGTTTCTGCTGTGAACCCATCCCATTGGGCTACTTGCTATTCGCCCTCGCCGGCCTCGGGGGGCTGTCCCTCGTCAGGCTGTGCTTCCGGGTAGTCTTCCAACCGCAGAAATTCGTTGCCCTTGCATTTGGGGCAGGGGGGTATCCGTCCGGCCTTGTGGAAATGGAGTTCTTCACGGCAGTTGCGGCATAGCAATACGCCGGGGCCGGTAACCTCGCCGGTCCGGTGGGGTGTGTTGCGCGCCTGGTCGGCCCATTGCTTGAGTTGCAGGCTGGTCTGGTCGGCCACCTGGGCGAACATGTCGAGCAGCTTCGCCTCGATCAAGGTGATGTCGGTCCGCAACCAGATGACGAACTCGTCGCCGGTCTTGGAGAGATAGGCCGCCGCATCCTGGATATCCCGTTCCAGATAATCGGAGAGCCGCTCTGCCTCCTCGCGGGTCAGCTCGCCCATTTCCACTACCTTCTCCCGCGCCCAGCCCAGCCTTTCCCGCAAAAGGGGCAGGGCGTCCTTTTCGATGCTCTCCTTGCCATCGTGGACCAGCTTGAGCATTTTCTCATAGGCCGCCGATAACCGGTCGGCGCTGTTTTTTTCCGGCTCATCACTCATGACATCTCTCCCGTTGGATTGTGACTCTGAAAAACACTGTGTAGTGCGTGGCGCAAGGACATTTTGAACGCACTCCCCGTTTCGCAACGAGAACACTGAGGGAAGTTTGGTCCAGGAATGGCGAAAGGCCAATGATCCGCCTCATCCTATCGCCCCGATTCGCCGGGTAAGGTATGCTTGCGGCCCCAAACCGCCCGATCAGCAAACCGAACCGCCATGCAAGAGACCTACGTTCCCGCCCTCGTCGAAAGCGCCGCCCAGCAGTATTGGGGGGAGAATCAGAGCTTCAAGGCCGTCAAGGACTTGAGCCGGGAGAAGTTCTACTGCCTTTCCATGTTCCCCTATCCTTCGGGCAAACTGCACATGGGCCATGTGCGCAACTACAGCATCGGCGATGTGATCGCCCGCTATCAGCGCATGCTGGGGAAGAATGTCCTGCAACCCATGGGCTGGGATGCCTTCGGCCTGCCGGCGGAGAACGCCGCCATCAAGCACGGCAAGCCGCCCGCCGAATGGACCCATGCCAACATCGATTATATGAAGGGCCAGCTCAATCGTCTGGGCTTCGGCTATGACTGGGACCGGGAGCTGGCCACCTGCGACCCCGAGTACTACCAATGGGAGCAGTGGCTGTTTACGCGATTGGTGGAGAAGGGACTGGCCTATAAGAAAATGGCGACGGTCAACTGGGACCCGGTGGACCAGACGGTGCTGGCCAACGAGCAGGTGATCGACGGCAAGGGCTGGCGCTCGGGCGCCCCGGTCGAAAAGCGCGACATCGAGCAATGGTTCATCAAGATCACCGACTACGCCCAGGAGCTGCTGGACGGTCTGGATAAGCTCGCCGCCTGGCCGGACCAGGTGCGCACCATGCAGCGCAACTGGATCGGCCGTTCGGAAGGGGTGCAGATGCAATTTGACGTGCAGGGACGCACTAATGCCGCAGGTGCAGGAAGCGCAGGAGCGGCGGCCATCCAGGACAGCAGCGATATCCTGGAGATCTACACCACCCGCCCCGACACCCTCATGGGCGTGACCTATGTGGCCCTGGCCGCCGAGCATCCCCTGGCCATCCAGGCCGCCGGATCAAATCCGGCGCTGGCTGATTTCATTGCCGGCTGCAAGCAGGGTGGCGTCTCCGAGGCCGAGCTGGAGACCCTGGAGAAGCGGGGTTTCCCCCTCGGCATCCATGCCCTCCATCCGGTCAGCGGCGAGCCGGTCCCCGTCTACGCCGCCAACTTCGTCCTCATGGGCTACGGCACCGGCGCGGTCATGGCGGTCCCGGCCCACGACCAGCGCGATTGGGAGTTCGCGGAGAAATACGGCATCCCCAAGAAACAGGTCATCTTCTCCGCCGATGGCGGCGCTTGTGGCATCGAACAGGCCGCCTACGTGGAAAAGGGCGTACTGAGAAACTCCGGTCCCTTCGAAGGCCTGACCTCCGAACAGGCCTTCGGCGCCATCGCCGACTGGCTGGCCGAGCGGGGCAAGGGAGAGCGGCGGGTCAACTTCCGCCTGCGCGATTGGGGTGTCTCCCGCCAACGTTATTGGGGCTGCCCCATCCCCATGATCAAGACCGCCGAGGGTGATTCCATCCCCGTTCCCGCCCATGAGCTGCCCGTCACCCTGCCCGAGGACGTGATCGTGGACGGCTCCGGCTCGCCCCTGAAGCGCATGCCCGGCTTCTACGACCTGGGCGGCGGCCGGGAGCGGGAGACCGACACGTTCGACACCTTCTTCGAGTCGAGCTGGTACTACGCCCGCTACTGCTGCCCCCGCAACGACCAGGCCATGCTGGACGCGGAGGCCAACTACTGGCTGCCCGTGGACCAGTATGTCGGCGGCATCGAGCATGCCGTGCTTCATCTGCTCTACGCCCGCTTCTTCAATAAATTGATGCGGGACGAGGGCCTGGTCGCCTGCGACGAGCCTTTCACCCGTCTCCTGACCCAGGGGATGGTGGTGGCCGAGACCTACTACCGCCTGAACCCGGACGGCTCCAAGGAGTGGTTCAACCCGGCCGAGGTCGCGGTGGAGCGGGACGAAAAGGGGCGGACCCTCAGTGCCCGCCTATTGAGCGACGGCGAGCCGGTGGTTGCCGGCGGCATCGAGAAGATGTCCAAATCGAAGAACAACGGCATCGATCCCCAGGATCTGATCGATCGCTACGGTGCCGATACCGTGCGCCTCTACACCCTGTTCACCGCGCCACCGGATCAATCCCTGGAGTGGTCGGATGAGGGGGTCGAGGGGGCGCACCGGTTCCTCAAGCGGCTATGGGCACTGGCCCTGCGGACGCAAGGCGCGGTCCCCGCCGATACAACCCCTGCCGATTTTCCCGCCGCGCGGCGGGAATTGCACGCCACCCTCAAGAAGGCCCTGTTCGACTACGACCGCCAGCAGTTCAATACCGTGGTCTCCGCCTGCATGACCCTGGTCAATCTCCTCTATAAGCTGGGAGCGGGTGATGCGGATCAGGCCCTTCTGCGTGAGGGGCTCGGCATCGTCTTGCGCCTGCTCGCCCCCATAGCCCCCCATCTGAGCCATCACCTCTGGCGCGAGCTGGGTTACGGTGACGACATACTGAACGCCGGCTGGCCCCAGGTGGACGAGTCGGCACTGATCCAGGACAGCATCGAATACGTGGTCCAGGTCAACGGCAAGATGCGCGCCAAGATCGAGGTCCCGGCCGGTGCAGATCGCCTGGCCATCGAGGCGGCGGCCAGGGCCAACGAAAACGTGCAACGATTCGCCGGGGATGCCACAATCCGCAAGATCGTGGTTGTGCCAAACAAACTGGTCAATATCGTGGCCAACTAGCGCTATAAGCGCGAATTTTCATGTTAGGAGTCCGGGATGAAAGTCGCCGCCAGATTCGTCTTCACGCTTGCCCTCGCCCTGTTCCTCTCGGCCTGCGAGGGTTTTCACCTGCGCGGCACCGCCGGGGACGTATCGCTTGAAGGCATCAACCCTCTGTATATCACCGGTCTCTCCGAGACGGATGAGTTTTATCGGATCTTGCGCGATTACCTGACCCATTATGGGGTGTCCGTCACGGACCGGAAGGAGGGTGCCGCCAAGCAACTGAGCATCTTCGATCGCCAATCGGAGAAGAAGGTCCATTCGGTCGGTGGGCGAGGCAAGGTCCTTGAGTATGAGTTGATCGAGGGCTTCGCCTATCACCTGGGTTCATCGGTCCCCGGTCAGATTGAACAGGAAGGCGCCAATCGCCTCAGCGTCAACCGTGTCTACACCAATCCGGAGACCGAGGTGCTTGGGCGCGCGAACGAAGAGACCCAGATCTGGCGCGACATGCGCCAACAGTTGGCGAGCCGGCTCATTCGGATGCTCTCCGCCAAGGCCCGCTAAGGGTCTGTCCGGGAATAACATGAACATATTGCGCTCAGATTTGGGTCAGGTTTGGATGCGGCGACTGAGCAAAACCGCAGGCGTAGCAGGGCTACGTCGAGGATTTTGCGATGGAGCTGCATTCAAAAATGGCCCGAAGATGAGATGCAAGATGTTCATGTTATTTACGGACAGGCCCTAAGCGTGCGGCTTCGCGCCGATCAACTGACGGGCCGTCTCGCCAAGCAATTCGACCCGGTTTATCTGATCAGCGGGGATGAGCCCCTGCAACTCAACGAATCGGCGGACGCCTTGCGCCGCGCTGCGGTCCGCAACGGTTTCAGCGAGCGGATATTGTTCGAGGTCCAGGCCGGATTCCAGTGGGGCGACCTGGCCGGCGAAGCCAACAGCCTCTCACTCTTTGCCGATAAACGCCTCATCGACCTGCGGCTCAAGTCCAGCGCCATCGGTGTTGAAGGCAGCAAGGCCCTGGCCGATTACTGCGCCGCGCCGCCGCCGGATACCCTGCTTCTGATCACCGCCCCAAAACTGGAACACAAGCAGCTCGGCACCAAGTGGGTCAAGGCCATCGAGACGGTTGGCGTTCTCGTGCAGATCTGGCCCATCACCGCCGATCGCCTCACGCCTTGGCTGGAACAGCGCATGAGGAGCAAGGGGCTGACGCCCGAGGCCGGCGTGGTGCCGATGCTGGCCGAACGGGTGGAGGGCAACCTCCTGGCCGCCGTCCAGGAGATCGAAAAGCTGCTGTTGCTCCAGGGTCCCGGCGTCGTCAGTGTTCAGGCGTTGACCCAGGCCGTTGCCGACAGCGCCCGCTTCGATGTCTACAATCTGGTGGACAAGGCCCTGCAGGGCGATGCTGCCCGCTGCGTCCGTATTCTCGCCGGCCTGCGCGCGGAGGGGGTCGCCGAGCCCATCGTCCTTTGGGCGTTGGCGCGGGAGCTGCGTTCCCTCTCGGCCATGGCCAGGGAGGTGCGGCAAGGGATGCCCATCGAATCCGCCATGGCCAAGGCCGGGATCTGGGACAAACGCAAATCCATCGTGCAAGGTGCCCTCCGCCGCCTGCGCCAGTCCCAGATACAGGAGCTGATCCGCCAGTGCCGGGACGCGGACATACAGATCAAAGGGGTCGCCCCCGGCAACCCCTGGGATATCTTCGAACGGATCGTCCTGGGTCTGGGTGGGGTGGGATTCAGGCTTTGCGCCTAAGGGCTCGTAAAGAAATAACTTGAACATCTTGCATCTCGTCTTCGGGCCATCTTTGGACGCGGCTCAATCGCAAAATCCTCGACGTAGCGCTGCTACGCCTGCGGCTTTGCTCAATCGCCGCATCCAAACCTGACCCAAATCCGAGCGCAATCTTGCCCAAGTTATTTCTTTACGAGCCCTAACCTACTCAAATGTAACAACGTAGAATCAAACATGAGTCAGCAAACCCCAATCATCATCGATATCCCCGCCTACCTGGACGAGCTGGGCCGCCGGGCGCGGGCCGCCTCGCGCCATTTGGCCGCCGCCGACACGGCGGCGAAGAATGGCGCCTTGAACGCCATCGCCCATGACCTGGACAGCCACCGCGAGGCACTGATGGCGGAGAACCGCAAGGACCTGGAGGCAGGTAAGGCCAAAGGTCTGGACGCGGCCCTGCTGGACCGGCTGGAACTCACCCCTGGCCGCATCGACGACATGATCGAAGGGTTGCGTCAGGTCGCCGCCCTGCCTGATCCCGTGGGCCAGATCTTCGACCTGAACTACCGCCCCAGCGGCATCCAGGTGGGCCGCATGCGCGTCCCCCTGGGCGTGGTCGGCATCATCTACGAGTCCCGGCCCAACGTCACCGCCGACGCCGCCGCGCTTTGTTTGAAATCGGGCAATGCCACGGTACTGCGAGGCGGTTCCGAGGCATTCCATTCCAACCAGATCATCGCCGCCTCCATCCACCGGGGGCTGGAGGCGGCTGGCCTGCCCGCCGACGCCGTACAGGTACTTGCCACCACCGACCGCGCCGCCGTGAGCCGGATGGTCGCCCTGCCGGAATACATCGATGTCATCATCCCCCGGGGCGGCAAGGGGCTGATCGAGCGCATCGCCGCCGAGGCGCGGGTGCCGGTGATCAAGCACCTGCACGGCATCTGCCATGTCTACGTGGACGACGAGGCCGATCCGCAAAAGGCCTTCGACGTGGCCCTCAACGCCAAGACCCAGCGCTACGGCACCTGCAACACCATGGAGACCCTGCTGGTCAACGAGACCATCGCGCCCGACTTTCTGCCTGCCATGGCGGCGGCCTATTGGGAGAAGGGGGTGGAGCTGCGCGGCTGCGACCTGACCCGCGCCATCCTGGGTGAAAAATGCCTGGCCGCCACGGCAGAGGACTGGGATACCGAGTACCTGGCACCGATCCTTTCGATCCGGGTGGTGGCCGGCATGGATGAGGCCATGGCCCACATTGCCGCCCATGGCTCCCTGCACACTGACAGCATCATTACTGAAAACCTCACCAAGGCCCGTCGCTTCCTGCGCGAGGTGGACTCCAGCTCGGTCATGGTCAATGCCTCCACCCGCTTCGCCGATGGCTTCGAGTACGGCCTGGGGGCGGAGATCGGCATTTCCACCGACAAGTTCCACGCCCGTGGTCCGGTGGGGCTTGAGGGCCTGACCTCGGTCAAGTTCATCGTTCTGGGGGACGGCCATATCCGTAAATGATCGGCATCTACGGCGGCACCTTCGATCCCGTCCACCATGGCCACCTGCGCCCGGCCCTGGAGGTCATGGAAGCCCTGGGGCTGGATGAGGTCCGCTTTCTGCCGTTGCGCCGGGCCGTACATCGGGAGCAGCCCATTGCCACCCAGGACCAGCGTCTCGCCATGCTGCGCGCCGCCCTGGCCGGCCAGCCCGGCTTTGTTATCGACGAGATCGAACTGGAGCGGGACGGCCCCTCTTACATGGTCGATACCCTCCGCCAACTGCGCGGCAAACTCCCCGGCCGGACCCTCTGCCTCTTGCTCGGCGGGGACGCCTTCAACGGCTTTATGACGTGGCGTGAACCGGAAGCGATCTCCAGCCTCTGCCATCTCGTCGTGATGCAGCGGCCGGGCCACCGGCTGCCCGAGGAGCCTCGGCTGAGGGCACTGGTGCAAGAACGCCATAGTCCCTCGGCTGGGGCATTGGCCGAGCCGGACGGCGGGCGGATCTTCTTTCAACCCGTCACCCAGCTCGACATCTCGGCGACGGACATCAGAAGGCGCGCGGCAAACGGGCAATCCCTGCGATTCCTGCTGCCGGACAGCGTCATGCGCATCATTTGCGAACAAAACCTCTACACCGGTCATCATTGAAACAAGACAGCACACAGGAAACCCCATGGAGACAGAAGCATTGCGGGACTTGGTCGTAAAGACCCTCGAAGACATGAAGGCGCGGGATATCGAGATTTTCGATGTCCGCGATAAAACCAGCATCACCGACCTTATGATCGTGGCCAGCGGCACCTCGGACCGCCACGTCAAATCCACCGCCGAGTCCGTCGCCTTCCAGTCCAAGCTGGCCGGGGAAACGCCCCTGGGCATCGAGGGAATTCGCGAAGGCGAATGGGCGCTCATCGACCTCAACTGCATCGTGGTCCACATCATGCTGCCCAAGGTGCGCGACTTCTACCAGATCGAGCGTCTGTGGAGCGACCCGACCCTTAGCAGGCGCAAGGAAAGCAGCGCGCAATAATGTGGCGGCTCCGGGATCAGGATTCCGTGCATCCACCCGCCATGCCGTATAATCCGCCCCATGAGAAGACCCTATTATCCCTGGAGCTTGCGTAGTCTCCTGGAGTATCAATCCACCGTTGGCGGCCTGCTGGATCTCTGCGAGGAGAATTACCGTTATATGTTGCGGCTTGCGCCGGAACTGGGTTCCTTGGCTGATCACCACCTGTCGCGCGTCGCCGGCAACATCGATCTCCACCTGGAGATCCTGGAGCAGACCCCTTACACCACGCTGGTCCATCTGACCTACCGTTTCGGGGAGGGCGGGGCAGACCCGGACGCCCTGTTGCGCGTCTATCACGATGCCCGACAGATGGAGGTCATCGAGTTGCGGCAGCGGGTGCTGCCTTTGAACCGCCGGCCGGATATGGGTTCCCTCGAACGCAAATGGCGGCTCAATCTCTTCCTTTCCAAATGGCTGGGGTATTGTTGCCGCCAGGGACATCGCTTCGATGCCGGCACGGCCGGGTCCGTTGTGGAATGGGCCAGGGTGGCCTGCCTGTGAAGGCACTGCTGGATATCATGGCGCGGCTGCGGGACCCTGAGTCGGGTTGTCCCTGGGACCGGGCTCAGACCTTCGAGACCATCGCCCCCTACACCATCGAAGAGGCCTACGAGGTCGCCGAGGCCATCGCCGCCGGCGATCATGATGAATTGCGGGCTGAGCTGGGCGATCTGTTGTTTCAGGTAGTCTTTTATGCCCGCCTGGCCGAGGAGCAGGGGCTGTTCGATTTCGACGCGGTGGTGGCGGGGATCAGGGACAAGATGATCCGCCGTCATCCCCATGTCTTCGCCGATGTCCAGATCGGTTCGGTGGAGGAGCAGCACCAGGCCTGGGAGGAATTGAAGCGCGCTGAACGCCGCGAACAGTCGCTGCAGGGCTTGCTGGACAACGTGCCCCAGGCCCTGCCGGCCCTGATGCGGGCGCAGAAGCTGCAAAAGCGGGCGGCCAAGGCCGGATTCGATTGGACGGAGCGGCAGGGGGTGATCGAAGGCTTGCCGCTCCCGGCTCACGCCCCTCACCTACATCCCTGTAGATGCAAGCTCCAGGAGGAGCTGCGGGAGCTGGAAAACGCGGGCCAGGACCCGGAGGCCCTGATGGAGGAGTGCGGCGATCTCTTGTTCAGTTGTGTCAACCTGATCCGCCACACCGGCGTGGATGCGGAAGAGGCCCTGCGCCGCGCCAACCGGAAGTTCGAGCGCCGCTTCCGCTTCATCGAGGCATCGCTCCAGACCCAGGGCAGGGACTTCTACGAGGCCGGGCTCCAAACCCTGGACCGGCTCTGGGACGAGGCCAAGGCCCATGAACGGGCGGGGATTTCGGGCGGAACTAAGGGTGAAATTAAAGCGTCGGATGGATCGAAATGAGTTTTCTGAGACACGTATCCCGTTGCAACCGCCACAATCCGGGCGACTTTGTCCCCTTTCTGGACGGCGGGCGGCTGATCGGCCGTTTCCGCCATGCCTTCGCCGGGCGCCTCGCGGCCTGGCCGGAGATCTTCGGGATGGAAGATGGCCGGGTGCATTTGAGGGAGGGGCTGGGGGGCTATGAGGGGCGTAGCCAGGCCCTGGCCGGGGTGCTCGAAGCCCTGGTCGCGGACGGCGGGCATCCCTATGTACTGGGCGAGCCCTTCCCGGTCACGCCCGCCGGCCGGGGCGAAGCCCTGTTCGAGATCGACCGGAGCGCAGCCTCTCTGTTTGGCATCCGTACTTTTGGCCAACACCTGAACGGCTATGTGATGGACGGCGGCGAGATGTTCATGTGGGTGGCCAAGCGGGCCTCCGACCGGCGCACCTATCCCGGCATGCTGGACCAGATGGTGGCTGGCGGCGTTCCGGCGGGGCTGAGTCTGGGCGAGAATCTATGCAAGGAGTGCTGGGAGGAGGCGGGGATTCCCGAGTCCCTGGTGAAGGGGGCCGTGCCTGTCGGCGCCCTGAGCTACAACATAGATAATGCAAAAGGTTACAAATATGACATACTCTATTGTTATGACATGGAATTGCCTAGTGACTTCGTTCCCCAGTGTACCGACGGTGAGGTAGAGGGGTTCAGGCTCGAACCGATTGGCGAGGTGATGCGAGAGGTCCTTGAGACCGACCGGTTCAAACCCAACTGCAATTTGGTGGTGATCGACTTTCTCCTGCGGCACGGCTTTATCGGCCCCGAGCATGGGGAATACCTGGATCTGATGACGGGGTTGCGCCCGGCCATGGCAAACCCCTGGATGACGGCTTGAAATATTCGGGCCACCCCAGTAGATGAAAAATGGACAGGATTAACAGGATAATTTCATTAAAATCCAGTCAAAAATAGCTGCACCGCAAGCGCTGGGATTGCATTTTCGCGGTAAAGTTTTTACTCCGCACCACGCACTGACTTTCACGGTAACGAACATGACGATGCGAATGATGGCGAAATTTCTGCCGCTGTTGCTGCTGTGGCCCCTGGTCTCGGCGGGGGCAGCGACCAGCAACCATGAGGTCAGCCCGGCCGACTTGGTGCCCAGCCAGACCCACCGGCAAGCGGCGGTCATTATCACCAAGGTAATCGAGCGCCACCACGTCCGTAAGGTGCCGCTCGACGACAAATTGTCGAAGGAAATCTTCAAGCAATACCTGGAAGCCCTCGACCCGAACCGCAGTTTCTTCACCCAGGAGGACGTCCGGTCCTTCTCGGCCTATGAGACGCGGATGGACGATGTCCTGAATACGGCTGAGCTCGAACCTCCCTTCGAGATCTTTCTGACCTACCGGAAGCGCGCCGAGGCACAGGTGAAGCTGGCGCTACGCCTGCTGGACCAGAAGCAAGACTTCACGGTCAACGAGGATTATCGTTTTGATCGCACCAAGGCGCCCTGGGCGGCGGACGGCAAGGAGCTGGACGATATCTGGCGCAAACGGGTCAAGAACGACATCCTCTCCCTGCGCATGATGGGCAAGAAGGAAGATGAGCTGATCAAGACCCTGCGCAAACGCTACGAATCCACCCTGGCCCAGGTGAAGCAGTTCAACGCCGACGATGTCTTCCAGACCTTCGCCAACGCCTACACCATGAGCCTGGAGCCCCATACCAGCTACATGTCGCCCCAGCTCTCCGAGAACTTCGACATCAGCATGCGCCTCTCCCTGGAGGGAATCGGCGCCGTGCTGCGCAGCCGCAACGAATATACCGAGATAATGAAGACGGTCCCCGGCGGCCCCGCCGATCTGAGCGGCCAAGTGCATAACGGCGACCGGATCATCGGCGTGGGGCAGGGAAACAATGGGGAGATCGAGAACGTGCTCGGCTGGCGCCTGCAAGACGTGGTGGACAAGATTCGTGGCCCCAAGGGTTCCGTGGTCCGCCTGGAGGTCCTGCCCAAGGGGGCGGCGGCCGGCGGTTCAGCCAAGACCATTCCCCTGATCCGTAACGAGATCAAGCTGGAAGACCAGGCCGCCAAGAAATCCATTATTCAGGGCATGGCCGAGATGAAGGGCCGCAAGATCGGTGTGATCGAAATCCCGGCCTTCTACCGGGATTTCCAGGGGCAGAGCAGCGGCGACAAGAATTTCCGCAGTACTACCCGCGATGTCCGGAAATTGCTCAAGGACCTGACCGAGGAGAAGGTGGATGGCGTCGTCATCGACCTGCGCCAGAACGGCGGCGGCTCCCTGACCGAGGCGACGGAACTGACCGGTCTCTTCATCGACAAGGGGCCGGTGGTCCAGGTGCTGGATTCTGGCGGCAAGCTGGAGGTCGAGCGCGATAAAGACCCGGAGATCGTCTACCAGGGTCCCCTGGCCGTGCTGGTGGACGGCGAGAGCGCCTCTGCCTCCGAGATCTTCGCCGGCGCCATCCAGGACTACGGGCGCGGCATCATCATTGGTGAACCCACCTTCGGCAAGGGCACCGTCCAGACCCTGATCGATCTGGATCGCTTCGTGCGCGGCGGCGACGAGGCCCTGGGGCGCCTGCGTCTGACCATGGCCCAGTTCTACCGGGTCAGCGGCAGCAGCACCCAGTTCAAGGGCGTGGTCCCCGATGTACTCTATCCCAACTCCGAAAGCGACAAGGAGCACGGCGAACGCTCCCTCGACAACGCCTTGCCCTGGAGCAGCATCGGGCCTGTGCGAAAAGTGACCGAGATCCAGCGCGACAAGGTGCAGCTCATCGCCGAGCGTCATCGCTCGCGTATCAACGAAGACCCCGGCTTCCGTTTCCTCAACGAGGGCTATCGCATCGCCAAGGAAGTGCGAGACCGGCACAGCATGAGCCTGCAAGAGAGCAAGCGCCGCGAGGATTGGCGCAATACCGAGCTGGCGCGAAGGGCCAGCGAGAACCGCTTCCGTGGCAGCGTCGGCCTGAAACCCCTGCCGGAGAGTATCGATTTCGAAGCGGATGAGGATGACGAAGAGGGGACCAAGGCGATCTCCAAGATCCAATTGAACGAAGCCGCCCGCCTGCTGGCCGACTTCATCAACCTGGGACAGACCAGCCCCGTGAGCAGCGCCCCGCGCGCTGCGATGATCGATTTCTGAGGGGTAACTTTCTTCAGCCGCCCCCTCCTCTGGGAGGGGGCTGTTTCTGATGGGTTGGCAGGGTTAGGCGATTTCCTGTCAATTAAATTTCCGGCAATCGCCTGACCGGAAAGCTATCGAACCGATGCCACGCGCTGGTTCGATTTCGCCAGCCAATTGCGAATGCGGTCGGAATCGCCGTAAGGGGTTTGCCTTCCGGTCGAGCTGAGCAGCACGATGGTCATGGTTTTGCCCGCCGCCTTGGCGTGCATGACCAGACAACGTCCCGCCTCGTCGGTGAATCCCGTCTTGGAGAGATAGATCGTCCAGTTGGGGTTATTGCTGCGCAGGAACCGGTTGGTGACCTTGTACTGCATGGGCTTGCGTTGCGCCATGGGGCGTACTTGCATCGATTTGGTCGTGCTGGCCTCGCGAATGAGGGGATATTGCGCGGCGGCCTGGACCATCAGGGCCAAGTCCCTGGCGGTGGAGATGTTGCCTGGGTTCAGTCCCGTGGGGTCGCGGAAGCGGGAGCTCGTCATCCCCAGGGCTGCGGCTTTCTGGTTCATGGCCTGGATGAACGCGGGCTCGCCGCCGGGATAATAGCGGGAGAGGGCGTGGGCGGCGCGATTCTCGGAGGAGGAGAGGGCCAGCATCAGTGTCTCGCGCCGGGTCAGTTGCGCCCCGATGGGCAGCCGGGAGAAGGAGTGCTTGAGATTATCCCTGTCATCGGCGGTGACCGTGAGGATCTCATCGAGATCGGGATTGGCGTCCAAGGCAACCATGGCGGTCATCAGCTTGGTGACCGAGGCGATCGAAGCGACGGAGTCGGGCTTTTTGCTTACCAGCACATGGCCTTCCTCGTCCAGAACCAGGGCGTATCTTGATAAAAGCCGGGGCGATGCTGCGGGGGCCTGCGCCGCCGCGAATCCTTCCGATGTCAATAAAACCATCAGTGTCAGCAAAATAAACCGCATTGCTACTCTTCCTTCTCCAAATAAAACGAACATGATGGCCGCAAATCCTAGTGTATGTGAAGCCTTTTTTGAAGACGTTGCCTGATAACGTCAATAATCCGCCGGCAGGGAGTCATTCGAACATGCCGTCTCTGAGAGGCTGTGAAAATATCCCCCGCCTACTGCGAACGTCCCTGGATGCGGTGGGCTGCGTTGCGAAGGCCACAATATCTGGTCATGTAGTCTCGCTACACTCCCAGATATTGTGGCCCTCGCGCCTTGCCCACCACACCCAGTGACGCTCTCGCTACGGCGGGGGATATTTTCACAGCCTCTGAGATAATCCCCTTTTCGGCCAGAGAGAATCCAGCCCTTGTCCCTCATTCCCTCACTCGTTAAGGTCAGCGGTAATACCCTGCTTTCACGCCTGCTCGGTTTCGTTCGTGATCTGGTGATGGCCCAGCTCTTCGGGGCAGACGGTAAGACAGACGCCTTTCTGGTGGCCCTCAAAATCCCCAATTTTTTCCGGCGTCTCTTCGCCGAGGGCGCCTTTGCCTCGGCCTTCGTTCCGGTGCTGATGGAATACAGGGTGAAGCGCGGCTTCGGGGAATTGAAGGCCCTGGTCGATAACTTGGCGGGGAGCCTCGGGGTTACCCTGTTGCTGATGACCCTGATTGGCGTGGCCGGGGCGCCGCTCTTCATTTTGCTCTTCGCCCCCGGCTTCAGTGGCGAGGGGGCAAAAATGGCCCTGGCGGTCGAGTCCCTGCGTCTGACCTTTCCCTATCTGCTCTTCATCTCTCTAACTGCCTTCGCCGGGGGCATCCTCAATATCTATAACCGCTTCGGTATCCCCGCCTTCACCCCGGTCCTGCTCAATCTCTCGATCATCGGCTGCGCCTTCTGGCTCTCGCCGCGTCTGGCCGAGCCGATACTGGCCCTGGCCTGGGGTGTTCTGATTGCCGGGGTGGCCCAGTTGACCTTGCAGCTCCCTTTCCTGAACAAACTGGGGCTCATGCCTCGGCCCCGGCCCGATTTCCGTGACCCCGGCGTCCGGCGAGTCCTGCACCTCATGCTGCCTGCCTTGTTGGGTGTCTCGGTCATCCAGGTCAATCTGTTGCTGAATACCCTGATGGCCTCGTTCCTGCCCAGTGGTTCGATTTCCTGGCTCTACTATTCCGACCGCTTGATGGAGTTCCCGCTGGGGCTGCTGGGGGTGGCCCTGGGGACGGTGATCCTGCCCAACCTTTCTCGCCGTCAGGCGGAAGGGTCAACGGATGGCTTCTCCCGCACCCTCGATTGGGGACTGAGGCTGGTCCTGCTGCTGGGGTTGCCCGCGGGGATCGGGCTGTTGTTGCTGGCGGAGCCCATCATGGCGACGCTGTTTCAGTCGGCGGCCTTTGACGCCCAGGACGTGGTCATGGCGGGCCGGGGCCTGATGGCCTATTCGCTGGGGATGGTCGGTTTTATTCTGATCAAGGTGCTGGCCCCTGCCTACTTCGCCCGGCAGGATACCCGCACCCCGGTCAAAATCGCGGTCCGGGCGCTGATCCTCAACATAGTCCTCAACATCGCCCTGATGCTCCCCCTGGCCCACGCGGGCCTGGCCCTGGCGACCACGGTGTCGGCCTCGGTGAATGCCTGGCTGCTCTATGCCGGCCTGCGGCGCGAGGGGATCTACCAGCCGCTCCCCGGCTGGCGGACCCGGTTCCTCCGTGTCTCGGTGGCCTGTCTGCTCATGGGTTTCAGCCTCTGGTTCGGTTCCGCGCTTGCGGGCGAATGGCTCGAACTGGCGCGCTGGGACAAGATCTGGCGCCTCTTGTCGATCATCGGCGCCGGGGCAGGGGTCTATCTCCTGGCCCTTTGGGGGTTGGGTATCCGGAAAAGGGACTTTGTCGAAGACCGCTGATTCGGGGGCAAGGCCCAGCCAACCCTTATCGGGGCTGGCGCGGAGTGGGTGGAGGGGGCTGCGGCAGGGGCCTGGGGACTGGGATTCCCCAGCCCCCATTTGGGGTAATCAATATCCGCCCTTGCGGTTGACATGGGGTAGACCGGCGATACGGTTGCCCTGCTTGCTGGGGGCCATGGGGAACAGGTTGTAGAGGTCCTTGCTGCTGACCTTCTTGCCCCAGCGGTCGCCCATTGCCTTGTTGATGGCGCGTTCCATGGGTTGGCTGCCGTTGCAGTCGAAGTACTCTTCGCGAAGGTACTTGATGACATCCCAGTGCGCCTGGGTGAGTTCGATGCTGTCTTCTGCGGCCAGGGCCTTGGCGACGTCTTCGTTCCAGTCGGCGGTATTGACGAGATTGCCGTTGCCGTCGAGTTCGATGGTATTGCCATTCACTTCAATGGACATTGTCTAGCTCCTTCGATCAGGGGTGTTGCGAATTAAAACCGGCGAGATTTTACCGGGGAGTTTCCATGCCGTCATCCACGCTCTTATTCACCGCGTCGATGTCTTTGTGTGGGATAAAGATCCCGCAACCCATCAGCCGGTGATGGCCTATACCCCTTTGTTGCAGCCGGATGGATTCCTCATAGGGGAGATCCGCCAGCATGAGGGAGCGGGTAAAAAGGGGGCCGTCCGGGGTATAAAGCTCGATGCCCATGCCGCAGAGGGCCTTGCGGATGCGGACGCCGGTTTGCGCCAGTTCCAGCGCCATCTCCTGGAGAAAGGCCTCTTCGGGCTGCTCGGGGTCGCAGGCGATATGGCGGGCGAAGAGGGTTCCGAGTTTGCTCAGAGGCTTTCTCTGGGACTTGCCGAGGGTCAGGGGATGCCCGGCGATGTCCAGGGTCGTTCCGGTCAGTTGCTCCGCCTCGGCAAGGCGTGACTGGGGGAGTCTCAGGCTGAGCTTGGCGCGGTGTGAGAGGTGAAGGATTTCGCCAGGGCTGTGGCGGGGGCGGGTCCAGCCGTTTTGGGAACCGGCCGCGTAGATGAGATGGATCGCCGCCTGGGGTTCTTGGTCCAGCCAGGGCAAGGCCCGCCTTAGCGCGGTGGAGAGGGCGTAGGCATGGTCCACGGGGATGTGGCGGCATATCAGGCTGAAGCTGAGGTCCATGATGTCGCCGGGGACGGTTTGCTGCTCACCGCGGCTGTCTTCTTGCCAGAACATCTCAATCCTCCGGTAACTGTGACTGGATAAATTCCCGGTCGAACCACCAGTCGTCCTGTACCAGGACATCAATCACATTGCGCAGCCGGACCAGGAATTTGTCCGGTTCGTTCAGTTCCAGCCGCTCCATCCAGTGATCGAACTCCTGCTGATTGTTCACCCCGCTATGACGGCGGGCGACCTGGCCCAGGATCTGGCTGGCGAAGAAGCGCAGCTTTTCGTGGAGCCCTGCATCCTTCACCCGGTGATCCACCAGGAAAAGCGCGGTGACGGCAGCGACGGCGGCACCGTCCGCGTTGTCGGGGGTCTCGTCCACCAAATGGGTCAGCAGGTGGACGCTCAGCTCGGGATCGATAGGGAAGGTAACGGCAAGCCAGATCCCCTGGCCCAGGGCGGCGAGGGAGGCGGGTTGGCCGCATTTGAACAGGACATCGCAACTGTCGGCGGCCAGTTCCCAGTCCTGGTGCGCGACGAACTGGTCCAGCGCGGCCCTTCCCAGGGGCCAGGCCTCCTTGCCCCGCTCCAGTCCCATCAGGGTGCGTGCCAGCTCCAGGTTGTGGGTGGCGACCTGGAGGGGATTGGTTCCGTCAAGGAAGGCCGCTTGATGCTGTAGATCGGCCAGGCGGCCTTCCAGCTCTGCTTGCTCGCGGGCCTTGAGGGCGGCGGTGGAATCGGCTGCGGTATCGAGGTTATCGCGCATGGGGTTTCCTATACCCGCCCGCTGAAGGCGGCCTCAACAGTATCCTCCCAGTTGTTGGGGGTGTCGGGGTAGGGCGGTTTCACATCGATCTGGAAAAAACGCTCTCCCCGGCGCGCGTGCTCCTGGATGACCGGCAGCAGTTCCGTAAAGGACTGGATCTCTTTATGGGCAATCAATATGTGGCTTAGATAAAGCATGTCTGTTTTAGGCTTAAGGCTTGAGGTTTAGCAGAGGTAGGGGCGTTGGCTCACTTATTCAAGCCTAAAGCCTCATCCCTCAAGCCTCACCAGTCTGTGGCTATCCCGAATGGGATAGGCGGGGTAGGGAGTATCCCCCTTTGGTGGAATAGGACGGGGGTGGCCACTTGACTATATTGCCGGACCTAAATGGAGGGGCGTTTTTGGCTAGCGAACGCCGCGCGCGGTGGCGATCCTCCGATCGGTTATGTGAGACAGACCGGCCCAGCCGGCGATTCACGCACAGTCAATATTAAGTCAGGAGAAAAGCGAGATGGCTTTTGATAAGCACAATACTCCGATGCTTGATCAGCTCGAAACCGGCCCCTGGCCGAGTTTCATCAGCGGCATCAAGCGTATGCGTGACGACCACCCCAGCGAAACCATCAACAAAACAATCAACGACCTGCTGGGTCAGCTCGAACACTCTTACGAAACCCGCAAAGGCTATTGGAAGGGCGGCACGGTATCCGTCTACGGCTACGGCGGCGGCATCATTCCCCGCTTCTCCGAGGTCGGGAAGTCCTTCCCTGAATCCAAGGAATTCCACACTGTCCGCGTTCAGCCGCCGGCGGGCAACCACTACACCACCGCCATGCTGCGTCAGTTGGGTGATAGCTGGGAGAAGTACGGCTCGGGTCTGGTGACCTTCCACGGTCAGACCGGCAACATCATGTTCATCGGCACCGATACCGTCCGCACCCAGGACTTCTTCGACGAAATCAACGATTACGGCTGGGATCTCGGCGGCGCCGGCCCCTGTGTGCGTACCGCCATGTCGTGCATCGGCGCGGCGCGTTGCGAAATGTCCTGCCTCAACGAGCAGAAGGCCCATCGCCTGCTGGTGAACAACTTCGTTGACGATGTGCATCGCCCGGCACTGCCTTACAAGTTCAAGTTCAAGGTCTCCGGCTGCGGCAACGACTGCCAGAACGCCATCGAGCGCGCCGACTTCGCCATGCTCGGCACCTGGCGCGACAACATGAAGGTGGACCAGGAAGAGGTCAAGGCCTATGTGGCCAAGAAGGGCCGCAAGTACATCACCGACAATGTCATTACCCGTTGTCCGACCAGCGCCCTCTCCCTGAATGACGACGACACCCTGAACGTCAACAACCGCGATTGCGTCCGCTGCATGCACTGCCTCAATGTCATGCCCAAGGCCCTGCATCCCGGCGACGACAAGGGCGCCACCATCTGCATCGGCGGCAAGCGCACCCTGAAGATCGGCGACCTGATGGGTACCGTGGTCATCCCCTTCAAGAAGCTGGAAACGGACGAAGACTGGGAGTCCCTGGTCGAGCTGGCCGAAACCATCATCGACTTCTGGGCCGAAAACGCCCTGGAGCACGAGCGTTGCGGCGAGATGATCGAGCGTATCGGCCTGGTTAACTTCCTGGAAGGCATCGGCATCGACCCCGATCCCAACATGATCAGCGAGCCCCGTCAGAGTTCCTACGTCCGCATGGACGATTGGGACGAGGCCGCCGAAGCCTATTTCGCCCGCAAGGCCGAGGCCTGATTCCGGCGAAAACCGACAGATCGGCCGGGGCGACGCTCCGGCTGGGTGGGGCTTGCAATTTAATGCCCCTTATGGAATTAATGTTTTCTCTCTTTGGAGGACAAGATGGCCAAAGAAATGCGTGAGCCGATTGAAACCGGATGTCCGGACGGCTTCCAATACATGCATCCCGTGATGCGCCGCAACTATGGGATGTGGAAGTTTCATGAGCATCCCCGTCCCGGCGTGCTGAAGCACGTCGCCTACGGCGGCGATGAATGCTGGACCGTGCGCGCCGGCACCCAGCGCATCCTCGACCTGTTCACCCTGCGCAAGCTGTGCGACATCGGTGACCAGCATGGCGACGGTTACGTTCACTTCACCATTCGATCCAACATCGAATTCATCGTGGACAACGGCGCCAAGGTCGATGGTCTGATCAAGGCACTGGAAGAGGCCGGCTTTATCGTCGGCGGCACCCAGAACTCCGTCACCATGATCTCCCACACCCAGGGCTGGCTGCACTGCGACATCCCCGGCACCGACGCCTCCGGCGTGGTGAAGTCCATGATGGACGAGCTGATCGACGAGTTCCGTAGCGCCAACATGCCGAACCGCGTTCATATCACCACCTCCTGCTGCCAGATCAACTGCGGCGGCCAGGGCGATATCGCCATCAACGTGCAGCACACCAAGCCGCCCAGAATCAATCATGATCTGGTCGCCGGTGTCTGCGAACGCCCCTCTGTCGTAGCGCGCTGCCCGGTCGCGGCCATCCGCCCCGCCATGGTCAACGGCAAGCCCTCCCTGGAAGTGGATGAAAAGAAGTGCATCTGCTGCGGTGCCTGCTTCCCGCCCTGTCCTCCCATGCAGATCAACGACCCGATCCACACCAAGCTGTCCATCTGGGTCGGCGGCAACCACTCCAACGCCCGCGGCAAGCCCACCTTCCAGAAGCTGGTTGCCTCCGGCATTCCCAACAACCCGCCCCGTTGGCCCGAGGCCACCGCCATCGTCAAGCGCATCCTCAAGGCTTACAAGGAAGGCGCGCGCGATTGGGAACGTGTCGGTGAGTGGGTGGAACGCATCGGCTGGTCCCGCTTCTTCGAAGAAGTGGAGCTGCCGTTCACGAAGTACCATATCGATAACTGGCGCGGTGCTCGCAAGAGTCTCAACGCCTCTGGCCACGTTCGCTTCTAATTCGAGGGGAAGGTATGAAGTTCACGATCCAGGTAAACGAAGGTCCGTATCAGCATCAGGCTTCGGACTCCGCCTACCAATTCACCAAGGCTGCATTGGAGAAAGGGCACGAGATCTTTCGTGTCTTCTTCTACCATGACGGTGTCAACAACGGCACCCGCCTGACCAAGCCGCCACAGGACGACCGTAACGTCGTCAATCGCTGGAGCGACTTGGCTGCAAAGCACAACCTTGACCTGGTCATCTGCGTCGCGGCTGCCCAGCGTCGCGGCATCGTCGATGACGGCGAGGCCAAGCGCAATGGCAAGGACGCTACCAATATCGCACCCGGCTTCCGCATTTCCGGCCTCGGCCAGTTGGTGGAAGGCGCGATTCAGAGCGAGCGTCTGGTTGTCTTTGGTGACTAAAGGGGATTGAACCATGTCCGAAACTAAAAAGTTCATGTATGTGAACCGCAAGGCCCCCTACGGCACTATCTATGCCTGGGAAGCCCTTGAGGTGGTGCTGATCGGTGCGGCCTTCGAACAGGACGTAAGCCTGGCCTTCGTTGACGATGGCGTCTACCAGTTGATCGAAGACCAGGACACCAGCGGCCTGGAAATGAAGAACTTCTCGCCGACCTATTCCGCCCTTGGCGATTATGACGTAAAGAAGATCTATGTGGAGAAGGAGTCCCTGGAAGAGCGTGGTCTGAGTATCGACGATCTTCAGCATCTCACCTGGGAAGATGAAGACGAAGACTACGCCGAGAAGGACTCCATCCAGGTCGTGACGCGCGCCGAGATGGCCGACCTCTTCGCCGAAAGCGAAGTCATGTTTAACTTCTAAAGGGGAGACTCATCATGTCCATGTTGCATCTTGTGAACAAATCTCCCTACGAGCGGAATAGCCTGGACACCTGTGTAGGCTATGTGAAGGAGGGTGACACCCTGCTGCTGATCGAGGACGGCGTCTACGCCGCCATGAGCAGTGGCAAGGCATCCGCCAAGCTTTCCGGTCTGGACGTTGCCGTTCTGGGTCCGGATCTCGCCGCGCGCGGTATCAGCGAGGAAAGGCTGATCGACGGTGTTGCCGTCGTGGATTACGCCGGCTTTGTGGATCTGGCCGCCGCTAAGGATAAGGTCCAGTCCTGGTTGTGAACCTGGTTTATGTCGCATTAATTTAGGAGAAATCTAAATGCCAATCGAAGTAAATGGTAAGGTCTTAGAGACCGACGAAGAAGGCTATCTGGCTGATATCACTCAGTGGGAGCCCGGTGTTGCCGAGGTTATGTCCAAGGAAGACGATCTGACCCTGACCGCCGAACATTGGGAACTCATCAACTTCCTGCGCGAGTACTACGAAGAGTACCAGATCGCCCCTGCGGTCCGCGTCCTGACCAAGGCCGTCGGCAAGACCATGGGCAAGGACAAGGGCAACAGCAAGTATCTGTACTCGCTGTTCCCCTATGGCCCCGGCAAACAGGCATGCCGCTACGCCGGTCTGCCGAAGCCGACCGGTTGCGTCTAATCCAAGACGCCTTTACAGGTCCGGGGCGCCTCGCGCGCCCCGGACATGTCACAAGAGACTGAGGGTCCGGAAACATGTCGTTCCTGACGGTTGTGTACGCACTATTGTTCTACTCCGCTACGGCGGTGCTGGTGATTGGCGTAGGTCGCAAGATCTATATTTTCGCCAAGGCCCCCGCTCCCCTAAAGATTCCTACCACGCCGGCCCCTACCACGCAGACCGGCGTGATCATGCGTATGTTCCGTGAAGTGGTCTTTTTCGAAAGCCTCTTCAAGGGTGCCAAGTGGACTTGGCTCTTCGGCTGGGTATTTCACATGGGCCTGTTCCTGGTTTTGCTGCGCCACGTCCGCTACTTCCAGGATCCGGTTTGGTTTCCCATCGAGCTGATTCAGCCCTTCGGCGCCTATGCCGGGTTCGCCATGGTAGCGGGTCTGGCCGGATTGTTCGGCCGCCGCATGCTGGTGGACCGGGTCCGCTACATCTCGGCCCCCTCCGACTACCTGATGCTGATCCTGCTGATGTTGATCGGCTTGAGCGGTCTGATGATGACCTTCGTGGCCCATACCGACATCGTCGCGGTGAAGAAATTCTTCCTCGGCTTGATGACGCTCAGCATCAGTGAGCTGCCCGCGGACCCCGTCCTGCTGGTGCATCTGGCCTTGGTGGCCCTGCTCATGTTGATTTTTCCGATCAGCAAGCTGCTGCACGCGCCGGGCATTTTCTTCAGCCCGACCCGCAATCAGGTGGACAATCCGCGCGAACGGCGGCACCTGGCTGAGTGGGCCAAGCGCTTTGAGCAGCAATAAGCTGTCATTGCAACGATTTAGGCGTTAATTTGAGGATTATCCATGGCAAAGGCTGACTTCGAAGTCCCTGAGCTTCAGGAATACACCGAAGTGCCCAAGTACGTCGAAGGCACTATGGCGCACAGCTCTCCGTATGTGGCCAAACCTGACCATCAGACGCCACTCGGCTTCCCTGGTGCGCTGGTCCCGGATTGGGAAGAGAAAACCCTGGAAGCGATGGGTGATTTGCTCGGCAAGTACCGCTCCTTCCAGGTCTATCTGGACTCCTGCGTGAAGTGCGGCGCCTGTACCGACAAGTGCCACTACTACCTGGGCACCTCTGATCCGAAGAACATGCCGGTGGCGCGCCAGGACCTGCTGCGTAAGGTCTATCGCCGCTACTTCACCTTTGCGGGCAAGTTCTTCCCCAAACTGGTCGGCGCGGTCGATCTGACACGCGAAGTGCTGGACGAGTGGTACAGCTACTTCCACCAGTGTTCCCAGTGCCGCCGCTGCTCGGTCTTCTGCCCCTACGGCATCGACACCGCCGAGATCTCCATGGCCGCGCGCGAGATCCTGGACCGTATCGGCTACGGCCAGAAATATTGCAACGAGATCATCGCCAAGGTTCACAAGATCGGCAACAACCTGGGTCTGCCCGGGCCGGCCATCCAGAATATCCTGGATGGACTGGAAGAAGATGTCCTGGACGATACCGGCGTTGCCGTCAAGTTCCCGCTCGATGTGAAGGGCGTCGATATCCTGTTGGTGACGCCCTCGGCCGACTTCTTTGCCGAACCCCATATCGATGGGCTGATCGGCTATGCCAAGGTGTTCCATGAGTGCGGCGTCAGTTGGACCGTCAGCACCAAGGCCTCCGAGGCCGGTAATTTCGGCATGTTCATCGGCTCCTACGAGAACATGCGCCGCGTCTCCATGCGCATCCGTGAAGCCGCCATCGAATTGGGCGTCAAGCGTATCGTTTTTGGCGAATGCGGCCATGCCTGGCGCGTGGCCTATGCCTTTCTGAACACCCTGGCGGGTCCGTTCGATTTCCTCGACCCCAACTATCCCGTGCCCCAGCATATTCTGGAGTTCACCTGGGATGCCATCCAGCAGGGCAAGCTGAACCTCGACAAGTCCGCCAACGACGATAAGGTGCTGACCTTCCACGACTCCTGCAACGTGGCCCGCGCCACGCGCATGGGCGACAAGCCCGGCGGTCAGTTCGAGATCCCGCGCAATGTCATCAAGGCGGTCTGCAACAATTATGTGGACATGGAAGCCGACACCATCAAGGAGCGCACCTTCTGTTGCGGTGGCGGCGGCGGCCTTCTGACCGACGACCTGATGGAACTGCGCGTCAAGGGGGCGATTCCCCGCATCAACGCCCTGAACAATGTCGTCCAGGAACACGGCGTGACCCACATGGCCGCCATCTGCGCCATCTGCAAGAGCCAGTTCACCAAGGTGATCCCCTACTACGGCTTTGAGATGGACCAGATCGTCAGCGTTCACCAACTGGTCAGCAACGCGATTCTGCTCACCGGTCAGGGCGAGCAGGACGATGATGACGGCGAAGACGACGAATAACAGCGGCATGCGATCGGCTTCGTAAGCAGCAACAGATACTTAAGCATTACTGGAAAGGAGATATTCTTGGCTACTCCTACTCAAGAGATAGAAACCAAGCTGACTTGGCGCAGGTTCGAGAACGGCGAAAGCGAATGGGACAGTTGGACCGACAAGATCTTTGTCCAAGACACCTCTCACAAGTGTCCGACCTATGTCCACAAGACGCCCCCCTGTCAGGGTAGCTGCCCCTCCGGTCATGATGTCCGTGGCTGGCTGGCCATCGTGCGTCAGCTGGAAAAACCCGTTTCCGGCATGGATTGGAAGGAATACGCCTTTCGCCGCGCGACCGATGCCAATCCTTTCCCCTCCATGATGGGGCGCGTCTGCCCTGCTCCCTGCCAGACCGGTTGCAATCGTAACGAGGTCGATGACTACGTCGGCATCAACGCCGTCGAGCAGTTCATCGGCGACACCGCCCTGGCTCAGGGCTACAAGTTCACCGCCGGTCCCGATACGGGCAAGAAGGTTGCCGTCATCGGCGGCGGCCCCGCCGGTTTGGCGGCGGCCTATCAATTGCGCCGCATGGGCCATGGCGTGACGCTGTTCGAAAAGGATGTGGAGCTGGGCGGCATGATGCGCTACGGCATCCCCAACTACCGTATTCCCCGCGACAAACTGGCCGCCGAGATCCAGCGCATCATCGATATGGGCGTGGAAGTCAAGACCGGCGTCCGCGTGGGCAAGGACATCTCTGTCGCCGCTCTGGAAAAAGACTACGGCGCCATCCTTTGGGCGCTGGGTTGTCAGACCGGCCGCGGCCTGCCTATCCCCGGCTGGGAAGGTACGCCCAACTGTGTTTCCGGCGTCGCCTTCCTGAAGGCCTTCAACGAAGGCCGCATGAAGGTTACCGCCAAGCAGGTTGTCTGCATCGGTGGCGGCGACACCTCCATCGACGTGATCTCCGTCTCTCGCCGGATCGGCTGCAACGCCGCCGCCGGTCTGCCCGAGGCGGTGGTGAGCGACAGCTCACTCCATCAGTCCCAGTCCCTGGCGGACAGCGCAGAACCGGCCGAGGCAACCCTGACCTCCCTGTTCACCAAGGACAAGATGTTCGCCGCCGAGCACGAGATCCACGACGCCCTGCATGAAGGCTGCGCCATCCTCGACGGCGTCATGCCGCTGGAAGTCATCATCGGCGCCGATGGCCGCGCTACGGGCCTCAAAGTCTGTGACTGCACCATGAACGGCATGACCCCGGTCCCCAAGGAAGGTACCGAGCGCGTCCTGCCCGCCGACCTCATCGTCTCGGCCATCGGCCAGGGCGGCGACCTGGAAGGGCTGGAAGAGATGGCCAGCAGCCGCAAGCTGATCGACGCCGACGGTTTCTATCAGGTTCCCGGCAAGCCCGGTCACTTCGCCGCCGGCGACATCATCCGTCCGCACCTGCTGACGACCGCGATTGGCCAGGCCTCGGTCGCCGCCGAGTCCATTAACGAATACCTGAACAACGCCGAGCTGAAGAAGCGCCCCAAGGTCGATGTGCATCATTTCGACCTGGAGCAGAAGATGGAAGAGGCCGGCCTATCTCCCATCAAGTTCAAGCACGGTGATCGCGGCGACCTGCGCGGCACCTCCGAGGGCAACTGGGCCATCCACAACTACGAGGATCGTGCCTTCGCCGAGGTGATCTCCCACAAGGAGCTGTTCCTGGGCCATTTCAAGTACGAGGCGCGCTACCGGCGTAGCGAGGACGTGCCTTCCTCGGACGAGGTTCTGGGCCACTTCCATGAGCGCATGAATGCCCTGGATGAAGCCCAAGTGATCGGTGAGGCGAAGCGCTGCATGAGCTGCGGTCTCTGCTTCGAGTGCGACAACTGCGTGATCTTTTGCCCCCAGGACGCCGTCCACCGCGTCGAAAAGGGTAAGAGCACCACCGGGCGCTATGTCGCGACCGATTATGCGCGCTGTATCGGCTGTCACATCTGCGCCGACGTCTGCCCGACCGGCTACATCAAGATGGGTTTGGGCGAATAATCCGGGAGTCCCTGATGACATCAACTCTGCACCGGCTAGTAAAAGTGGTTTCCTTGGCCCTCCTCGTGGGGCTGGGCGCGACCGCCATCGCTGAAACTGATGCCCCGGCGGGCAAGGCGGTCGAGGGTTCCGCGAAAGCGAATGCCCTCAAGTCCTGCGTCCGTCCTACTGATTGGATGCGCCGCAATCACATGGAGCTGATCGAGCACCAGCGTGATCTGACCGTGCGCCAAGGCGTCCGCGTTCAGAAGGACAGTCTCGCCAACTGCATCGACTGCCATGCCCGGCACGATGATAAGGGCCAGCCGGTGCCAGTCACCGCGAAAGGGGAGTTCTGCCAGGGCTGCCACGGCTTCGTCGCTGCGAAGCCGAGCTGCTTCCAGTGTCACTCGACCGTTCCCTCCTCTGCTGACACAGCGCAAAGGTAAGAGACTCATGAGCAAGAGCAAGGGTCAAACCGATATGGACCGCAGGACCTTCATGGGTCTCACGGTCGGAGCCGCTGCCACTCTTGTGGCGCCGGGAGTCTTTCTGCACAGCATCGCCCAGGCCGGCGACCGCGAACAGCCGGTGACCGACAAGGTCCGCTGGGGCATGCTGGTCGATACCAGCAAATGCGCCAATGGTTGCAGCGCCTGTGTCGATGCCTGCAAGACCGAGAACGGCCTGTCGAATCATGGCCGGCCGGCCACCGATCCCACCTGGATACGCAAGGTCAAGGTGCGCGACAATTTCACCGGCAGGGAGACCAATCTGCCGCTGATGTGCCAGCACTGCGAGTTTCCGCCCTGTGTGGATGTCTGCCCGACCGGCGCTTCCTTCAAGCGGGCCGACGGCATCGTCATGGTGGACCGCCATGTCTGCATCGGCTGCCGCTACTGCATGATGGCCTGTCCCTACAAGGCGCGTTCCTTCATCCATGAAGATATCGAGATCAAGCCGACCAACGCGCCGCGCGGCAAGGGCTGTGTCGAGTCCTGCAACCTCTGCGTGCATCGGCTCGACAACGGCCAGGCCATGACCGCGTGCGCCGAGGCCTGCGCCAAGGCGGGTCATAACGCCCTGGTCTTCGGCGATCTGAAGGATCCCAACAGCCCGGTTTCCCAGGCGTTGAAACAACTGCCGAGCCGTCAGATCCGCGCCGATCTGCAACTGAGCACCGGTGTGCGTTATTCGGGCATTTAAGGGGAGATACCAGTCAATGAGCAAGATTCATTACCGCGAATGGGGCATCCCGAGTCCAACCTACTGGGGCATCCTGATCTTCCTGGGCCTGTTCATCGCCGCCGCCGGGGTCTCTGTGCTCTACATGGAGCACATGGGCCACTGGGTCACCGGCATGACCAACCAGATCGTCTGGGGTACCCCGCACGTCTTCGCCGTGTTTCTGATCGTTGCCGCCTCCGGGGCGCTGAACGTGGCCTCCATCGGTTCGGTCTTCGGCAAGAAGGTGTACAAGCCGCTGGCGCCTCTGTCCGGCCTGCTGGCGATCACCTTATTGGTGGGCGGTTTGCTGGTGCTGGTCCTCGACCTGGGGCGTCCCGATCGTTTGATCGTGGCCATGACTACCTACAACTTCAAGTCGATCTTCGCCTGGAACATCTACCTCTACACTGGCTTCATGGTTATCGTCGCCACCTATCTCTTCACCATGATGGAGCGTAAGGCGAATGTCTATACCAAGCCCATGGGCTTCCTGGCGTTCGTCTGGCGCCTGGCGCTGACCACAGGTACCGGTTCCATCTTCGGTTTCCTGGTTGCTCGGCAGGCCTATGATGCCGCAGTCATGGCCCCCATGTTCATCGTCATGTCCTTCAGCTTCGGCCTGGCCTTCTACATCCTGATGGTCATGTTCATGTACAACCTGGATGGCCGCCCGGTGGGTGATGGTCTGCTGAACCGCCTGAAAAATCTCTTGGGCGTGTTCGTTGCCGGCGTCCTCTATTTCACCCTGGCCTATCACCTGACCAATCTGTATGTGACAGAGAATCACGGTGTCGAGGCATTCATCCTGCTGAATGGCGGTGTCTATACGACGGTCTTCTGGATGGGCGAGGTGATCATCGGCGGGCTGCTGCCCCTGGCGATCATCTTCCACCCCGGCCTGAGCCAAAGCCGCTGCTGGATCGCAGCCGCCTGCCTGCTGGTTCTGCTGGGCGGCCTGTCCAAGGTCTTCGTCATCATCATCGGCGGCCAGGCCTTCCCCATGTCCATCTTCCCCGGCATGACCATCGTCGAAGGCAGCGTCTTCGACGCCGTCAACGGACAGCCCTTCAGCTATGCCCCCAGCCTGCCCGAAGTGCTGCTGGGCCTGGGCGGGATCGCCATGGCCATCGCCGCCACCCTGGTGGGCGTCAGGATGCTGAAGTTCCTGCCCGTTTCCCTGGCGGACGAGGCGGTGGACCCGCACTATTCGGCCAAACCCTGACATCCACTGGGTAAGGCCCCTGGAAACGGAGCAAGGCCCCGCGCCTTGGCTCCGTTTTCTTATTGGGTAATATCACCAGCGCCCCGATATCACGCGAATGGGTTATTTCTACATCTCCGCCGCTCATAAATCCTCGGGTAAGACGACGCTGAGCATTGGGCTCTGCTCGGCCCTCGCCGCGCGGGGCCTGCGGGTGCAGCCCTTCAAAAAGGGGCCGGACTATATCGACCCCCTCTGGCTTTCCAGGGCGGCGGGCCGTGCCTGCTACAACCTGGACTTCAACACCCAGCAAATCCAAGAGATTCGCGATCTGTTTCAGGGCCATATGGCCGATGCCGATCTGGGCCTGATCGAGGGCAACAAAGGGCTCTATGACGGCATGGCGCTGGACGGGAGCGACTGCAATGCCGCGATGGCCAAGCTCCTGGACGCTCCGGTGGTCCTGGTCCTGGATGCCAAGGGTGTGACGCGGGGCGTTGCTCCCCTGCTGCTGGGTTATCAAGGATTCGATCCCGGCGTCAAGATCGCCGGGGTCATCCTGAATCAACTGGCGGGTCCCCGGCAGGAGGGCAAGATCCGGCAGGTAATCGAGCATTACACCGATATCCCTGTTCTGGGCGCCGTCCAGCGCAATCCCCGCCTGGTGATCGAGGAACGGCACCTGGGTTTGGTGCCCAGTAACGAGGCCGGGGAGGTGGAAGAGAAAATCGCTGGCCTGCGCCTTGCGGTAGAGCAGGGGGTGGATCTTGACGCCCTGCTGGGGCTGGCCAGGGAAAATAGCGTCCAGACCCGGATTTCCCCAGCTTATCCCAAACCCAAAGTCCGCATCGGCGTCGCCCTGGACGCGGCCTTCGGCTTCTACTACCCCGATGACCTGGATGGCCTGCGCCAGGCCGGGGCCGAACTGGTCTTCTTCAGCCCCATCGCCGGCCGCGAACTACCGCCAGTCGATGGGCTCTTCCTCGGAGGCGGCTTTCCCGAGACCCATATGGTCGCGCTGGAGGCGAATCGCCCCATGCGCGAGGCGATCAAGGGTTTTATTGAAGATTCTGGCCCGGCCTATGCCGAGTGCGGGGGGCTGATGTATCTCTGCCGCTCATTGCAATGGAAGGGGCGGCTGTCCCAGATGGCCGGCGTCATCCCGGCGGACGCAGTGATGCACGAACGTCCCCAGGGCCGGGGCTATGTCCGTTTGAAAGAGCGTCCCGAACACCCCTGGGGTGGCGGTGCCGGCCAGGAGTATCCGGTCCATGAGTTCCATTATTCGCGCCTGGAAAATCTGGCGGCGCCTTTGCACTACGCCTTCGACGTGACGCGCGGCGTAGGCATAGACGGCAGCCACGACGGCATCATTTACAAAAACCTGCTGGCCGGCTACGGCCATCACCGCCAGGTAAGCAACAACCCTTGGACACAGCGGTTTGTCGATTTCGTGGAAGGGTGTAAAAATCAGCCCAAGTAAATTCGAGAGGTGTGGATATGTTCAAGGTAACTGAACCGGCGGCGGAACAGATTCGAAACGCGGCCCAGCAGAGCGGGGCGGATGGCATGTCCCTGCGGCTGGCGGCCCACACCCGGCCGGACGGCTCCATCGAATACAAGATGGGATTCGACGAAGGCACCGACGAAGATATCGTCTTCAAGAGCGAGGGGATCTCCATCGTGATGGAACCCGAATACGTCCCCCTTCTGGACGAAACCCTGCTCGACTATGTGGAGCTGGACGAGGGCGGCCGCCAGTTCATTTTCCACAATCCCAAGGACCCGAACTACACCGCGCAGCAGCAGGGTAGGGATTAGCGAGGTAGGGATCGAGGAGGTACTGGTAACTCGATTATTTCAGCGAGGCCAGAAAAAGATCGACCGATTGATCCAGGTCCAGTTCCCTCCGCATCACCCGCTCCAGAAATTCCTCCCTCCATAAGGGCATCAACAACCCCGCACGGCTCCACTCGGCGTGGATGATCCTTGCCAGGGGGCCGCCCTGTTCGAGAAAACCCGATTCGTTGAAGTCCCTCCCGGCCCGCTCCCGGTCGTAGGGCAGGCGCATGATTTCTTCATGCCATGCCCGGCCATCGAAGGTCAGCCGTCCGTAGCTGGCGCGGACATCGCCATCGAAGGGTGAACCGACGGAGCCGACATTCAGGATGCGGATGCCTTCGAAAGGGCGCTGGAGCGGTTTGTGGGTGTGTGCGGTTACGAACAGCTCGATGTCATCGGGAAGCGACCCTGCCAGCCGTTCGTCGGTCGTGCTCTGGGAGATGCCCTCGCGGTTGCCCAGGAGGGTGCCGTGGGTGATGTGGACCCAAGCCCCGGAAGCGGGGCCGCAGAAGGTCAGGTGGTCGGGCCACTGTTCCATGACGAGGGAGGTATCGCCCATCTGCCGGTAGGTCCAGTCGGCGAACCGGCGCATTCCGGCTTCGATTTCGTTCTCGGGAGGCTGGCGGCACTGGAGGACATACTCTTCGTGGTTGCCCTTGACCGGTAGCCAGCCATGGCCTTTCTGCTGCTGTTGAAATAGACGCAGGCATTCCAGGTTCAGCGGGCCGCGATTTACCAGATCCCCGTTCATGACGACCAGATCGGGTTTCCAGCGGTGGATGTCCTCCACCACCACTTCCATGGCGGGCAGTATGCCTTGGACATCGGAGAAGACGGCAACCTTCATGGGGGCGAGGCCTGGATTGGCAGCCTCTCAGCCCTCCAGCTCTTCCCAGCGGGCATAGGCCGAGGCGAGTTCCGCCCCCGCCCGTTCCAGCTCGCCTTTGGTTTCGGCCGCCTTGGCGCTGTTTCCTTGATAGAGGGCGGGGTTGGCCAATCCGGCTTGTAATTCGGCGAGCTTCCCTTCCAGCTCCTCGATGCGGGCAGGCAGGGTCTCCAGCTCGCGCTGGTCCTTGTAGCTGAGCTTCTTGCGGGGCGGTTCCTTCGCCTGCGCCGGTTCTGCCGGGGCCTTTTCGGCCCTGGGCCGGGGAGCGGGCTCCTGCTCCTTGCGCTGCCGCAGCCATTCGCTGTAGCCGCCCACATAGTCGCCGACGCGGCCATCGCCCTCGAACACCAGGGAGGAGGTGACAACGTTATCGAGAAAGTCGCGGTCGTGGCTGACCAGGAGCAATGTGCCCTGGTAATCCAGCAACAGCTCCTCCAACAGTTCCAGGGTCTCCACGTCCAGGTCGTTGGTGGGTTCGTCCAGCACCAGCAGGTTGGCGGGTTTGGCGAAGAGCTTGGCCAGCATCAGGCGGTTGCGCTCGCCGCCGGAGAGGGCCTTGACCGGCTGGCGCACCCGGTCCGGGGCGAAGAGGAAGTCTTGCAGGTAGCTGATGATGTGCTTCGGCTTGCCGTTGACATCGATCTTGTCGCTGCCTCCGGCGACGTTGTCGATGACCGACTTTTCCTCGTCCAGCCCGGCGCGCATCTGGTCGTAGAAGGCGATCTCCAGATTGGTCCCTAGGCGGATACTGCCGCTGCCGGGTTGCAGGCGGCCGAGCAGCAGATTGAGCAGGGTCGATTTGCCCGCGCCGTTGGGGCCGATCAGGCCGATGCGGTCGCCGCGCATGATGAGGGTGGAGAGGTCGCGTACCACCGTCTTGTCGCCCCAGGCATAGGAGACATCGATGGCCTCGACCACCAGCTTGCCGGAGCGCTCCGCCTCTTGCAGTTGCATACGGGCCTGGCCCTGCTGGTGGCGCCGGTCCTTGAACTCCTCGCGCAACTGCTTGAGGGCGCGCACCCGGCCCTCGTTGCGGGTGCGGCGGGCCTTGATGCCCTGGCGAATCCAGACCTCCTCCTGAGCCAGCTTCTTGTCGAAGCGTTCGTTGGCCTTCTCCTCGGCGTTCAAGCGCTCCTCCTTGCGCCGCAGGAAGTTGTCGTAATCGCCGGGCCAGTCGGTCAGACTGCCCCGGTCCAGTTCCAGGATGCGGGTCGCCAGACGGCGCAGGAAGGCGCGGTCATGGGTGACGAACAGCAGCGAGCCGTTCCAGTTGAGCAGGAACTCCTCCAGCCACTGGATCGACTCGATATCCAGATGGTTGGTCGGCTCGTCCAGTAACAGCAGATCCGGCTCCATCACCAGCGCCCGCGCCAGCAGAACCCGGCGTTTGAGGCCGCCGGAGAGGGCCGCGAAGGCGATATCGGGGCTCAGGTTCAGGCGCGACAGGACCGTCTCGACCCGCTGTTCCACCTGCCAGCCGTTCGCCGCCTCCAAGTCGTGCTGAATGCGCGCCATTAGCGTCAGATTGGCCTCGCTGGGGTCGTCCGCCACCGCCAGACTGATGTGATGATAGGCCTTGAGCGTGCTACCCAGGGCCTCCAATCCCTCGGCCACCACATCGAACACGCTGCCGGACGCCTGCGCCGGTACCTCCTGTTCGAGACGGGCGATGCGCATACCCTGGCCGACCATGCGTTCACCCTCGTCAGCAGCGATCTCCCCCGCGATCAACTTCATCAGGGTGGACTTCCCCGCCCCGTTGCGGCCGATGAGACAGATGCGCTCGCGCGGCTCGATGCACAGTTCGACACGGTCCAACAACGGCGCCGCGCCAAAGGCGAGATGGATGTTTTTCAGGGAGATGATAGGCATGGGGCGGGATGATACCGGAATATTGGCCGGAGGGGTTGTCGTGGCCGTAAAGCCACGAGGGATACCAATACAAGCTGTAATTCCGTTGCTTAGTTTCGGGCTGATGCGGGCGGGGAGTTCTACAAGAGGCTCTATGGGCAAGCCTTCATTCGTCGATTTAGTCGCCACCGATCCTGGCCCGATAATGATGCCTGTTATCGAAACTCCCTGCTATCCTTCAACGCAATCCAGTCATCGCGCGAGACGAAAGATGAGTGCCACAGCCCCCAAAATACCGTTCAGCAGGGACGATTATCTCGTTTGGGAGACCGAGCAGAGGTGCTCTCGCCCTCCACTGAACGCTTCGACCGGGGCGGGAGGTTCGCCCACTATCGCCGCATCGAGACCCTGCGGGAATACCTCCTCCTCGACCCTGACCGTCCCGCCGCCGAGTTGTTCCGCCTCGACGCCAGCGGGCATTGGGTGCTTTATACCTTCGGGCCTGATGAGGAGGTGGAGCTTACGAGTCTCTCGCTGAAACTCCCCGTGGCAGATCTTTTTGAAGACGTTGAACCAGAATAGGCCTCGCCGGTATCAATCCGCTTCAACAAGTTGGGTTACTCCGCCCACAAGGCGCCTAACGGAAAGGTCACGGCGTCGAAAGGTTCCGCCGCCACCTCGGCCTCATCGACGAAGCTGCCCAGCAGCAGCCATTGACCATTGCTGAGCTTGAATGCCTCCAGGGTCCTGGCGGTGGGATCGACCAGCCAGCAGTAGGCCACTCCGTTTTCGGCATAGCGGGGCATCTTCAGCATGCGGTCGGTACGCGCAGTGGAAGGCGACAGGACCTCGCAGATCCAATCGGGCGCCAGCTCGAACCAGGCCGTATCCGGCAGGGATGGCAGCCGTTCGCGCCGCCAACCGGCCAAGTCCGGCACCAGGATGTCGGGACCGAAGTGGAGTTCGGGTTCGTCCAGTATCCACCAGCCGCCGGGGCCGCCGCCCCTTCTCTTGGAGAAGGGGCCGACTAACTCTTCGGTCAATGAAGAACTGGCCATTGCATGTTTTGGCGCCGGCCTCGGATGGGTATATAGCTCGCCGTCGATGATCTCCCCCACCCGATTGGCGGGCAGGGAGAACAGGTCCTCATAACGGGCGGAGCGTAGTTGTGGGTTGGTCATGGCGGTTTTCTCCAGATTACCCGGTCATTTCGACATCTTGATAAATGCTGTCTAGATCCAGACGCTCTTCCAGGCAATCGAGCTGCACCTGGCCCGACTCATAGCATTCCACCTGCCAGTCCGTTGAACGCCGGTAGATTTCAACGCGCCGGGCATCCTGTGCCACCAGTAGATATTCCTGCAAACTGGGCAGGGCCTGGTAGGCCAGGAACTTTTCCCGGCGGTCGATCCGTTCGGTGGACTCGGACAGCACTTCGATGATCAAGCAGGGTGTTCTGCAAAAATAGGTTTCCCGGTCATTCGGGTCGCAGCTCAGTAAAAGGTCCGGATAATAGAAGATCTGGCTGTTTCCAATTTGCAGTTGGACCTTCATGTCCGAGGTGAAAAGTTGGCAATGCCGCCGCCGGGCCGCAGGGGTCAGGACGAACGCCAGCGCATTGACAATCAAACCATGGGTCCGGCTGGCGCCGCCCATCGCATAGACCTGGCCGTTGATGAATTCGTGACGTATCTCGCTGTGCTGCTCTCCAGCAAGGTAGTCATCGACGGAGATGGGGTCCTTATATGCTGTTCTCGATGTCATGTCCCAATCCTCGAAAGAATGATGATTGAGTTTAACAGACGGCATCTGTCCTTACCGGATCGGTGAAGTTTCCATGCGAGACAGCGCAACCCATCGGGTTTTTACACTAACGGCAGTTCGCGGGTGAATACCTCTCCAGCAAGGTGCCGGCGCCTGCTGCCCCCATGCCGGTGGCTGTCGCATACGAACCGCCGATGCCACGGCATGCCCAATCTACGACACCCGTTCTCCCGGCCGCGAAAGCCGTGGCAACCGTCTCAACGCTACCCACCCCAGACCTGACGAAAGGCGAAAGCAGCAAGGTCCCGGATGTGCCGACGTTTGTTGGGTTGTAAGCAATGGTGATAACGCCGGTTGAGGGATTTGCTTGAATACTGGTCAGATATTTCGATGGGTTAGTGGCGGAAACCTGGCCGTTGGCATAATTGACATTATTGGCCAATTCCGTCGCCGTCACGGATTCAGCGATCGCGGCTTTGAAAGGCCCCGCCAAGATCAGTCCTTCGCTAACCCTGGTTTTCACAGCACGATCAGCGAGGCCGGGAAGCGCGATGGCCGCCAGAATGCCAATGATAGCGGTCACGGTCATCAGTTCGACCAAAGAGTATCCCAGGATTTGCCTTTTCATCGCGATCTCAGACCATAGTGAGTTGCACAAAGATACTGATGCTGATCAAAAGAGAGCCATCCCAACCAAATATCAAATGGGTTGGTCTACCAAGGTTTCAAATCCACTACCTCCACGACTTCCGTGGAATCGCGGCGAACGACCACAGTCAGATCCTCGACCTTGCCTTTAAGCGGAAGAAAACCGGGCTTATCCTGAAGCGAGGCATAGGCAGTGACCAACCGATCGACTTCCCGGCTTTTGTCCTTATTAAAGTCCGCAAGCTTTTCCAAAGGTTGAATGCGATTCTGGACCTCCGCCTTCAACTCGGCATAGGGGACATAGTATTGCGGCAGTTGAGGCACATCGTCGCCGCCCAACACGGCGGAAAACAAGACCTCATTGCGTTCCTTTACATCCTTGATCTTTTGCACGGCAATCACCTCGACCCCCAGCCAAGGAAGGGAGCGGAACCGGTCATCGGTAACCTTTCCCCGTTTCTCTGGGCTCAGATCGTTGGCATAGACGAGATCAAAGCGGTCCGAATTGAAGACCATATAGACCGGGCGCGCCACGAACACGGCATGCAGACCGTAGAGCAAGGCGCCGATTTGCAGCAGCAGCACAACCGTCATATCAAACCGGAGCGATTTTTTAGCCGGGTTGAATACCACCAGGGTAATGCAAGGCCCCATCACCACATCCACCGCCAGCAACAGGACGAAGATGGCTGTGACGCCGGTGGCGACGGGAAGCGGCCAGGGATACCAGACCAGAAAAACCAGTGCGGCAGTAACAAGCCCCACCATCATCGAGCCGAACAGATGCCATCTGAATGCCTGGAAGCGATTGAAGTTCATGTTCACACCCTGGGCTGGAAACAAAACGCCCGCTAGGCGGGCGTTTTGTCGTTGCGCTGTACCGAAGGGACCGGTTCAGCTCTGAGAGGACGAGGTCCTAGCGGCACTCGGCAGGGGCGTATTTCGCCACCAGAGTACCCCCACCGGCAGCCATGCCTCGCGCTGCTGCGGTCACAGTTGTTAGGGACGTGCAGGCCCAGTCGAGCGTGCCAGGGGTGCCGAAAGAGGTCGCCAGTGTCACCGCAGTACCGGCAGCGGCGGTGCGCTTGTAGGGCGAGAGGAGGACGGTTTGGTTTGCCGTAAGGCCCACGGTGGTGGCGTTATAGGTAATGGTGATGATGCCAGAGGCTCCGGCTATCAGGACAGAGTTGACGTATTTGCTGTTGGCGCCGGTATTTGCTGCCTGGGCGTTCCAGCTGGTGGCAGTCCGGGCCAGGTCGACAGCGGACGCTGCTCCTTCCGTAGCAATCTGCGTTTTGGCATCGGCGGCGATGCCGAGGCCTTCTGTAATACGTGCGCGGACGGTGTAGTCCTGATAGGCGGGCAGGGCGATGGCGGCCAGGATGCCGATGATGGCGACCACGATCATGAGTTCGATCAGGGTGAAGCCGGATGCTTGTCTTTTCATTTCATTTCTCCAGTAATGAATGGGGAGTCTTGCCCGACATCTCAGATGTTCAATTTCGGGCTGATTCCTATCAAGCAGATGTTGTGCCAGCATCGATTATGGGCCGTATTCAGCGGGCCCTGTGGTGAAAAGACATGTGAATACAGTGAGATGGACAGAGCCGTCTTGCATGTGACGGAAATCGTTCTTGGTCAACGGGTTGACGCCTAGTGTCGCTAGGTGACGAAAATTGTCACCCCCAGCCATTTTGTAAGAACCTTCCTTGCCCATTCGGTGAATCTATGCCCTGCGCCGGTTTATTTCCCCAGGGCCGTAGGATGCGGTGAGGCACGAACCGCATCAATCGCGGCACCCGGTGCGGTTCGTACCTCACCGCACCCTACGGGCTTCAGGCCGATAGCAACGCCGCTGGCGGCCTGAAGGCCGACCTACAAGTTTATTCCCAGCCAATCCCCCAGCGCCGCGCGCCACTCCTCGCGCGGGCTGTCGAGGCTGAGGCCGGAGCCCTTGACCTGCACTTCCAGTCCCGCCAGCAGGGCGGGGATCGCCTCCGGCTCCACTCCCTCGAAGAGGCCGTCGTTGAAGGCGATGAGCCAGGCGATCTGGAACTCCACCGGCAGGGGGGCGAGGCGTTCTTGTTTCAGGATCTCCCGCAGCAGACGGCCCCGGCGGATGGCGGCCTCCATGGACGCCTCCAGGCGGGCGCCGAAGCGGGTGAAGACCTCCAGTTCCAGGAACTGGAGGTAATCCAGCTTCATGCGGCCCGCCTCTTCGCGGATGCGCGGGTGTTGCGCCCGGCCGCCGATGCGCGACACCGAGCGGCCGATGTCGATGGCGGGGCGGAAGCCGCCGCTGAACAGGGTCCGGTCCAGGTAGATCTGGCCGTCGGTGATGGAGATCAGATTGGTAGGGATGTAGCTGGCGATCTCGCCCAACTTGGTCTCGACGATGGGCAGGGCGGTGATGCTGCCGCCGCCGTTGGCCGCGTTGAGGCAGGTGGCCCGCTCCAGCAGTCGGGCATGGACGGAGAAGATGTCGCCGGGAAAGGCCTCGCGGCCCGGCGGCCGACGCAGCAGCAGGGAGAGTTCACGGTAGGTGTTGGCGTGGGTGGAGAGGTCGTCGTAGATAACCAGCACGTCCCGCCCCTGCTGCATCCAGAACTCGGCGGCGGCGCAACCGGCGAAGGGGGCCAGGTGTTGCAGGCCAGGCAGGCTACTGGCCTCCGCCGCCACGATCAGGCTGTATTCCATGGCGCCGAACTCGCGCAGGGTCTCGATGACATCGACCAGGGTGGAGCGCTTCTGGCCGATCAGGACATAGACGCAGAGGATGGACCGGCCGCGCTGGTGGATCACCGCGTCCAGGGCGATGGAACTGCGGCCCAGCCCCTCGTCGCCGATCAGCAGTTGGCGCTGCCCCTTGCCGATGGGGATCAGGGTGTCGATGACCTTGATGCCGGTGTAGAGGGGGTCGCGCACGAAGTCGCGGGCCGTGATGGGGGGCGAGGGCGGCTCCAGGGGCTGGCGGCGGGTGGAGACCGGCGGCGGCAGTCCGTCCAGGGGCGTCCCCAGGGGATCGATGACCCGGCCGAGCAAGCCGTCGCCCACCGGCAGGCTCAGGGTACGGCCGCTGCTCTGGACGCCGGTCCCGGCGGTCAGGGCATCGGTTTGGTGCAGCAGCACCGCTCCGACCAGCGCTTCGGTCAGGTCGAAGACCATGGCGCGGCTGCCATCCGCAAGGACCAGGACATCGTCCATGGCGGCCGAGGGCAAGCCGCTGATCCAGGCGATGCCGTCGCCCACCGAGACCACGGCCCCCCGTTCGCTGATCCGCAGCCCCGGCCGGTAATCGGCCAGCCAGCGGGCTTGGCGTTCCAGCAGGCCGCTCATGGGCGCCCGCCATGATCGTAGGTTGGGTTACGACTGCATGGATGCAGGAGGTAGGGCGAAGCAGGAAGCCAGAGCCGAGGCGCGCAAACCCCGTATTGATCGTTCGCACGCTCCGGCGTGGGACTGCCGCTCGCGACGCTCCGGCGTCGCGGGTTGGCGGAAACCGGAGGTCTGCGTCGGCCCCGGGACGCTGGAGCGTCCCAGGATGCATTCCCACGCCGGAGCGTGGGAACGATCAAAAAGTCCTGGAAAAACAGGGTGGGATTATTCCCCATGACCCGCCTCCGTGAAGGCTTGCAGCTCATCCCGCAGGTTCGCTGCCAGAATCCAGGGGCCGATGGCGATGTGCAGGCCCGCGATGAGGCTGTCATCCTGCTCGAAACGAAGCGGGGATTCGTTGCCGGTCAGGGTGGCAAGGGCCTGGGTCAACCGGACCCGTTGCCCCTCGGTCAGGGGAAAGGCACTGGTGACGGTCATGGCATTGCTCCCGGCCGGGTGGTTGCGCAGGGTGGCGATTTTGGTGGGGGGCAGTTGGCGTAATTCGGCAATGGCCAGCTCGACCAGCCGCGCCTCGGTCTCGGGGCCAGCCGCCGATGCCAGCAGTCGGGCGGCGAAGCGGGCCGCCTGGGCCAGGGCGGTTTGTTCCAGCCCACGCAGGGCGTCGGCCCGGCGGTGTTCCTCGGCCACGCGGCCCTTCTCCCGCTCCTTGTCGAGGTCGGCGTGCAGCTCGGCCCGGCGCTGGGTCCGTTCTGTCTCGATCTCACGGATCAGGGCCTCGCGCGCCAGGCGGCGCTCCTGTTCCCAGTCGGCGAGGCGGCCTTCGTACTGGTGACGCAGGGCCTCGGCGTTTTCGTGCAGCCCCTTGGCGTCGGACAGGGTCTTTTCGATACCGGCCCGGCGGCGGGCGATCACCTCCTGCACCGGACGGAAGAGAAAGTGTTTCAAGATCCACACCAGGACCAGGAAATTGACCATCTCCAGGAGAAAGGTGGTCCAGTTCAGTTCCACGGCCAGTCCCTCCGCCTACTTCAGCAGGTATTCGAGCAGGGGGTTGCGGAACAGCACGATGAGCACGATGACCAGCACATAGATGGCCAGGGACTCGATCATGGCCAGGCCGATGAAGAGGGTGCGCATGATCGAGCGTTCCGCCTCGGGCTGGCGCGCGAGGGCGTCCAGGGCGCGGCTGATGGCCCAGCCCATGGCAATGGCCGGGACCATGACCCCGAGGGCAATGGCGGCGATGGCGGCGACGGTCGAGACTTGGATGAAGCTGGATAGCTCGGGCATGGGTTAGTCCTCCGGGTTGCGCTGTTGTGACTGGATACCGCCGGCGACGTAGATGAGCGCCAGCATGCCGAAGATATAGGCCTGCACCAGGGCCTCGACGATGTGCAGCATCAGGATGGGCACCGGGGCCAGGAAGCCCGCCACCAGCAGGATCAGCAGGGCCGCCATCTCCAGGCTCATCATGTTGCCGAAGAGCCGCACCGCCAGGGCGATGGTGCGGGTGACCTCGCCGATCAGGTGGAAGGGCAGCAGGATCGGGCTCGGCGTCAGGTAGTGGCGCAGGTAACCCTTCAGGCCCTGGATGCGGATACCGAACCAGTGGGTCGAGAGAAAGACCAAAATTGCCAGGGCCGCTGTGGCGGAGAGATCCCGCGTGGGCGAATCGAGCCCGGGGACCAGGCCGATCAGGTTGGCGATTGCCAGGAAAATCCAGAGTCCACCGATGAAGGGCATGATCCGATACACATGCTGAGGACTGACGGCGGCGACCGCCTCCTCGACGGCGCAGACCAGACCCTCAGCCGCCGTTTGCGCCGGACCCGGATCGATCGCCAAACGGCGCGAGACCGGCCAGGCAACCAGCCAAATCAGGGCCATGATCCCCCAGGTGGTCACCACCGTATCGGTGATCCTCAGGGGACCCAGTTGCAGCACCGGTTCGATGAGAAGGCTTACGTCGGACATGGGCGGGCTCCGGTTAGAGGCTTGAGGCTTTAGTCACTATAAATCCCCCGAACCCGTTCGCTCCCGTCATCGCCTGGGTGATATTCCGCCCCATCCTTCGATGACGGGACTGCGTTGAAGGATAGCAGGGAGTTTCGATAACAGGCATCATTATCGGCCAGGATCGGTGGCGACTAAATCGGCGAATGAAGGCTTGCCCATAATGAACGGATGTACCAAACGCGCCGGATGAGCAGGATGAACAGGACTGCCCTGGAGTTCTTCAGATTCGGCCTCGTGGGCCTGGTCAATACCAGCGTCGATTTCGCCATCTTTTTGCTGCTCTACCGGGGGTTGGATGCAGACCCGCTCGCGGCCAACTGTATCGCCTTCCTGATCGCCGTGACCAACAGCTACCTGCTGAACCGCCACTGGACCTTCCGTGCCTCCTCTGCCCCGCTTTCAATGGCCAATTACGCCCGCTTTCTGGTTGTGAACTCGGGCGGATTGGTAATCGGCACACTGGCGATCTTGTTGCTGAAGGGGCTCTTGCTGGTTGAATGGGCCAAGCTCATTGCCGCCGGCCTTACGCTCATCTGGAATTTTTCGACTTCCAAGCTGCTGGTTTTCAAGACGAGATAATCACATGCCACAGACGCTGTCGCTGCTCGCACCGATGTATAACGAAGCAGAGGTCATCGAACCCTTCTTCAATGAGGTCCTCCCCATCCTGGAATCCCTGCCGCTCGAATGGGAGATTGTCTGCGTCAACGACGGCAGCAAGGACCGGACGCTGGAGTTGCTCTGGCAGTGGCACGAGCGGGAGCCCCGGATCAAGGTCATCAATCTCTCCCGGAACTTCGGCAAGGAGCGGGCCTTGACCGCCGCCCTGGATTTTGCCGCCGGCGATGCGGTCATCCCCATCGATGCGGACCTCCAGGACCCGCCGGACCTGATTCCCCGGATGGTCGAGCTATGGCAACAGGGCTTCGACGTGGTGAACGCGGTGCGCAAAAGCCGCGACTGCGACTCCCCGTTGAAGCAGACGACCGCGCGGCTCTTTTACCGCGTCATCAACCGGATCTCGGATGTGGATATCCCGCGGGATGTGGGCGATTACCGGCTGTTGTCCCGGAGGGTCTGTGAGGTGCTGCGTTCCATGCGGGAGACCCACAGGTTCATGAAGGGGCTTTTCTCCTGGGTCGGCTTTCCGGCGACATCCCTCTATTTCGAGCGCAAGCCCCGCGCCGCCGGCACGACGAAGTGGAATTATTGGCGGCTCTGGAATTTAGCCCTGGAAGGGATCACCTCATTCAGCACGGTGCCGCTGAAAATCGCCTCCTATATCGGGTTCATCGCCGCCGTGCTGGGCCTGCTCTACGCCATCTATTTGGTTGCCCGCACCCTGGCCTTCGGCGATCCCGTGAAGGGCTATCCTTCCCTGATGACGGCCGTGCTCTTTTTCGGCGGTGTGCAACTCCTGTTCATCGGCGTCATCGGGGAGTACATCGCCCGCATTCAGGATGAGGTCAAGGGGCGTCCCATTTACGTGATCGAGTCCATCAGGGGAATATGCCGTTCTACGGGCACTCCTGACCTGCACACTGAGCGCCGAAGAGCTACTATTTACCCTGATTGACCGAACCGCCCGGCATACCCTGTCATCAGCCTGAATTCATGGGATGATAGATGCCGTACATGGCCCTCCAAGACGAAGAAGACGCTGACAGATGACGACAAATAACGCCAGGCCGCTCTTTTTGAATCTTTACCAGATCCGGCTCCAAGTCTCGGGTCTCTTATCCATTACCCACCGCGCCACCGGGATGTTGCTGGCGCTGACCCTGCCTGCCCTGATTCTGTTGCTGGAGCAGTCCCTTTCCGGCGTGGATGGCTTCAACGCCAGCCGCGCCCTGTTGCAGAGCCCCCTGGGGAAGGCCGGGCTTTTCTTCGCCCTCTGGGCATTGTTTCACCACCTGATGGCCGGCATCCGCTACCTGCTGATCGACATGGGCGTCGGCGTGGAAAGGCCGGCCTTCCGGGTCTCGGCGCTGCTGGTGCTGCTGGCGGCCCCCATCATCGCCAACCATGTCGTGGGGAATTACCTATGAGCCAGGGCGCCTCGGGCCTGCGGGCTTGGCTGTTGCAACGGGCAACCGCCCTTTATCTGGCGGGTTATGCCGTTTACCTGCTTCTGTTCTTCATCCTCACCCCGCCCAGGGATTACGGCGCCTGGATCGCCTGGATCGACAACCCGCTGCACGCCGTCGGCCTGATGCTGTTCCTGGGCGCCCTGTTGCTGCACGTCTGGGTCGGTTTTCGTGACGTTCTGCTCGATTATGTCCCGCTCTTCCCCTTGCGGCTCGCCCTGCTGGCCCTGCTCGGATTCGGCCTCGCCGCCTGCGGGTTCTGGGCACTGCGCATCATCATGGCGCCTCTTCTCATTTAAGTTCCGTAGATCCTGGAAATAGACATGACGCTACCGAGACGACGTTTCGACACCCTCATCATCGGAGCAGGCGGCGCCGGACTCAATGCCGCCCTGCAACTGGCCGGTTCCGGCCTGCGCGTGGCGGTGGTATCCAAGGTGTTCCCCACCCGTTCCCACACCGTGGCGGCCCAGGGGGGCGTCAACGCCGCCCTGGCCAATGTGCTGCCCGATACCTGGCACTGGCACATGTTCGATACGGTGAAGGGTTCCGATTACCTGGGGGACCAGGACGCCATCGAATTCATGTGCCGGGAAGCGATCCCCACCGTCTACGATCTGGAACACATGGGTGTGCCCTTCTCCCGGCTCGACAGCGGCAAGATCTACCAGCGCGCCTTCGGCGGCCAGAGCCAGGACTTCGGCGGTCCCCAGGCGGCCCGCACCTGCGCCGCCGCCGATCGCACCGGCCATGCCATCCTGCATGCCCTCTATCAGCAGAACATCCGTGCGCGGACCCACTTCTTCGACGAATATTTCGCCATCGACCTGTTGCGCGACGACGAGGGGGCCGTCCTGGGCGCCCTGGTGCTGGAGATCGAATCGGGCGAACCCCTGCTGATCGAAGCCAAGACCACACTGATCGCCACCGGCGGCTGCGGCCAGGTCTTCCGCACCACCAGCAATGCCCGCATCAACACCGGCGACGGCATGGCCATGGCCCTGCGCGCGGGCATTCCCTTGCAGGACATGGAGTTCTTCCAGTTCCACCCCACCGGCATCGCCGGCAAGGGAAAGCTGATCACCGAAGGGGTGCGCGGCGAGGGCGGCTATCTGATCAACGGCGAGGGCGAGCGTTTCATGGAACGCTACGCCCCCAACGCGAGGGACCTGGCCGGCCGGGACGTGGTGGCCCGCGCCATCGTCACGGAGATCATGGAAGGCCGCGGCTGCGGCATCAACAAGGACTATGTGCTGCTGCGGGTCGATCACCTGGGCGAGGAGCTGATCGCCAGCCGTCTGCCCGGCATCCGCGAGAGCGCCAGGATCTTCGCCGGTATCGACCCGGTCCTGGAGCCCATTCCCGTCTTCCCCACCGCCCACTACAGCATGGGAGGCATCCCCACCGACCGTTTCGGCCGGGTCGTGGCGCCCGCCGGTGAAGGGGCCGAGGAGGTGGTTCCCGGACTCTATGCCGCCGGCGAATGCGCCTGCGCCTCCGTGCATGGCGCCAACCGCCTGGGCGGCAACTCCCTGCTCGACATCCTGGTCTTCGGCCGGGCCGCGGGCAAAGACATCGTCGAATACATCAAAGAAAACCCCCACCATCGGCCGATGAGCGAGGCGAGCCTGGATCAGGCCCTCAGCCGTCTGCTCTACTGGGCGCAGACGGAGAAAAAGCCCAGCGGCAAGGGCAAGGCCAAGCCCGCCAAGGTAACCAGCGTCCGCGAACTGCGCGAGGAGTTCCGCAAGGTGATGGAAGACCACGCCGGGGTGTTCCGCACCCACAAGACCCTGTCCGAGGGCGTCAAGCTGTTGAAGTCCATCCGCAAGCAGCTCGCCGGCATTCACCTCAAGGACCATAGCAAGGTCTTTAATGTCGCCCGCATCGAGGCGCTGGAACTGGAAAACATGATCGACGTGGGCATGGCCATCGCCACCTCGGCCCTGGGGCGCAAGGAGAGCCGTGGCGCCCACTCGCGGCCGGACTTCGCGGCGCGGGATGACCGGCAGTGGATGAAGCACAGCCTTTACTTCAAAGAGAAGGACCGTCTCGAATACAAGCCGGTGCGGAGCAAGCCCATGACGGTGAAGAGCTTCCCGCCCATGGAGCGGACTTATTAAACGAGGACTAAACCCATGAAATTCCGCGTCTACCGCTACAGCCCGGAAAGCGGCCTGAAACCCTACATGCAGGAGTTCGTGGTGGAAACCACTCGCGGCATGATGCTGCGCGACGCCCTGCTCGCCATCCAGGAACAGGATGAATCCTTCGCCTTCCGCCACTCCTGCGGCGATGGGGTTTGCGGCTCGGACAGCGTCAATGTGAACGGCCTCAACATGCTGGCCTGCACCACCCCCGTCGCCGGATTACGCCAGCCGGTCCTGGTCCGTCCCCTTCCTGGCCGCCCCGTGATACGCGACCTGGTGGTGGACATGAGCCAGTTCTACAAGCAGTACAGAAGCGTGGAGCCCTGGCTCAAACGTCAGGACCCCCTGCCGGAACATGAAGTCCACCAATCCCCGGAAGAGCGCGATAAGCTCGACGGCCTTCATGAATGCATCCTCTGCGGCTGTTGCTCCACCGCCTGCCCCTCCTTCTGGTGGAACCCCGAAAAGTTCCTCGGCCCCCAGGCCCTCCTGACCGCCTGCCGCTTCCTGGAAGACAGCCGCGACCAGGCGGCGGAAGAGCGCCTCGACGCCCTTGCCGGTCCTTACAAACTTTTCCGCTGCCACAGCATCATGAATTGCGTCGAGGTCTGCCCCAAGGGACTCAACCCCACCAAGGCCATAGGCCGGATCAAGGCGAAGATGCTGAAGGGTTCTCTTTGATGCCCTACAAGGATGTAGCAATGTCGCGGGAGGCAGGAAGCCGGGAGCGACCGGGGGCGGAAGCGGGGGAACGGCTGCGCTGGCAATGCCGCCGAGGCATGCTGGAACTGGACCTGCTGCTGGAATCCTTTCTGGAAAGGGACTATCCCTCGCTCTCGGACCCGGAGAAACGGGACTTCACGCGGCTCCTGGAGATGCAGGACCCGCAACTCCACGACTGGATCATGGGAGATAAATCACCCGATGACCCGGCCTTCAGCCCTCTTATCCTCGCGCTTCGCGAGACCCTGGGCCAGCCGTAGGGGCGGGTTTGAAACCCGCCCCTACACAGCCTTCCCGGGGTGGCTCGCCTCGCCCCATGATCGTTAGCCCGGTTGTCGGCCTGAAGGCCAACCTACCGCTCGGGTAGCCCCAACCGCTGCCGCAACTCCTCTTCGGGGATGGGGCGGGCGAAGAGGTAGCCTTGGCCCATGTCGCAGTTCAGGCTTTGGAGGAAGGCGTGTTCCTCTTCCAGCTCTATGCCCTCGGCGACGACCTTCAGGTTCAGGGCGTGGGCCATCTCCAGGATCACTTTGCAGAGCAGGGCGTTCTCGTGGTTGAGATGGGAGTCTGAGACAAAGGCGATATCCAGCTTGAGGACATCGAAGGGGTATTTCTTCAGGTAGCTGAGGGAGGAATAGCCGGTGCCGAAATCGTCGATGGAGAGGCTGATGCCCATCGACTTTAGCTCCCGCAGGTTGTCGAGCATCCAGTCGCTGTGTTCCATCAGCAGCCCTTCGGTCAGCTCGTATTCGATGAGATCCCTGCCGATGGCGTAGCGTTGGAGAAGCTCCCTGGTCTTGCGCAGCAGATGGTCGCGGCGGAATTGCAGATTGGAGATGTTGATGGCGACCTTCCCCAGACCCACCCCGGCACGCACGGCCTGGTCCACCAGGGCGAAGACCCGTTCCAGCACCCAGTCGCCGATGGCGATGATCAGGCCCGTCTCCTCTGCGATGCGGATGAACTCGCCGGGGGAGATGGGGCCCAGCACGGCATCCTGCCAGCGGATCAGCACCTCGTATCCGACGGGGCACCGGTCGCCCATCCGCACCAGGGGTTGAAAGACCAGGTGAAGGGCGTTGCCCTCCAAGGCGTAGAACAACCGCTGTTCCACCAGGGCGCGGCGTTCCAGGGCCACCGTCATCGTCTCGTTGTAGATGCAACTCTGGTTGATTCCGCTGTTTCTGGACTCATAGAGGGCCGTGTCCACAGCGGTCAGCAGGCTATGGCTGTCTTCGCCGTGGCGCGGAAAGCAGGCCGTGCCCATGTTGAAGGAGAGGAAGCAGCTACGGTGGTCGTAACGCACCGGGTCGAGAAAGGCATCGTGGATATTGAACAGGATCTTTTCCAGCGGCCTGGAAGTGATGCCCAGGGGGATGAGCGCGATGATGCGGTTGGTGCTCAAGCGGTGGATGTGGCAGCTGCTTCCCACCGCCGACCGGATACGGTCGCCGGCGACATCCAGGATCTTCTCCCAGGTCGTATCCAGGCTGGCGCGGCCGATGATGTCCCGGCTCTCGAAATGGAAGTAGACGAGGGCCAGCCCCTGGTTATTGGCCCTGGCCTGGGCGATCAGGTAGGGCAATTCGGTGGTGAGGGGATTGTCTTTGGGGGAATAGGCGGGGCGCCTCATCAGCCGCACCCCGCGAATGATGCCGTCATCGCCGGAGAAGCGCAGGCCCTCGCCGGAAGCTGCCTGGGCGCCGGAAAGCACCCCGACGAAGGCCCGCTCCCCTTGGAAGGCAAGGGAGTGGAAATCGAGGCTGAGGGTTCGTGGTTCCCCGGTAGGCGATGGGATGCGGAGCGTCAGGTTGGTCTTCTCGGGCACCTGTTCCAACACCAGCCGCATCTTGCATTGGTTTTCCAATTGCCGGTAGGCGGCCGCCAGCTCATCCTCCTTCAGATGGGAGAGCAGTTCCTTGGCCGACTCGTTGCAGGTATCCAGATTCCCCGTGCCGTCAAAGGCAAAGGCGGGTGTACGCAGTTGCAGGAGCGTATCGAGAATGGACGACTTGTGTAACTCCATGACCCTCGCTCGCTGGTTAGCCGATCAAGGTTCCATGTCCCTGAACCACTGGATGATCAGCATGACATGGGGGGCCAATTCCCGCTGGTTGTCATAAACGATGTAGATCTGATTGGTTACCGGCTTTTCCAGCGGAAGTTCCGTCACGGCCCTACTCTCCAGCTCTCCCATGATGGTATGCCGGGGGAAGAAGGAAATGCCCAATCCCCCCCTCACCATAAGGATAGCCGCGTCGATCGAATTGCACTCGCCTGTTTTCCTTAGATTTCCGTATTCCAGACCGGTCCCTTGGCCAAGGGCGGCCTGGAGCCATAAGTGGGCGTAATTGTCGCAGCCGGGGTAGCCGATGAAACTGGTCTTGCCGATGCTGGCCTCGTCGATGCCGAAACCGGCGGGAAAGCTCCGAGCCGCCAGGATGTATTCCTCGCAGCAGAAGGGGATGTAGGTCAGACTGGGGCTGGGCACAAACTGGGTCACAAAGCCGAAATCCACACGGCCGTCGCGAACGGAATCGAGTACGTCCAGGCTGGACTGAATGGTGACATCCAGTTCAATGCCCGGCGTCTGTTCCCGGCGTTGCAACAACTGGGAAAAGTGGCCAGACATCAGGCAGCTACGCGGCATGGCGTAACTCACCAGGCCGGTGATGCCTTGGTCCTGGTCAGGGGGAGGGTTCGCTGAAGCGTTCATAGGGTCTCCTCATCGTAGATGGTTGTTGTTTGTGGACTCCCGGCTTTTCGACTATAGCCCAGGCTTGTCCTGAACCACGCGGTCAGTAGGGGTTCAATGATCTACAGCAGTAACTGTGCCAGTTGGCATATCAGCCCTCATGGCCGTTATTCCTGGCGGATGGGGGATTGAACCTAAGCCGGGCGTGCCGGAATTCGCAAATTGCTTCGCGTCCTGGCAAGGGCTAGGTCTTTTCCGCCAATTTGCCAAGCACCTGGGACACCGCGAACAACCCCATGGCCGCCGTCACTGTCATTACCGAACCGAAGCCCGCGCAGTTGAGGCTGCCGTCGCGCCGTTCACAGCTATCGGCCGAGAGGGGAGGGCGCTGTTGCTCCACCGAATAGACGCAGGGGACAAGGAAGCGCCGCTTGGGGTTGCGGGGGAAATTGTAGTCTTGGCGCAGGAGCTTCCGGGTGCGCGACAGGAGCGGGTCGTGCTCGGTGCGGCTCAGGTCGCCCAGCCGGATCTGGGCCGGATCGATCCTCCCCCCGGCGCCCCCGGCGGTGACGATCCGGATCTTGTGGCGGCGGCAGTGGGCGATCAGGGCCGCCTTGACGCGGAAGCTGTCGATGCAATCGACCACGAAGTCGTGACCGTCATGGACCAGGCGTTCGATGTTGTCCTGCTCAAGGAAGGTTTCCAGGCAGGTCACCCGGCAGGCCGGGTTGATCAACGCGGTCCGCTCCGCCATGGCGGCCACCTTGGCCTTGCCCAGATCGGGTTCGATGGCATGGAGCTGGCGGTTGATGTTGGATTCGGCGATATGGTCCAGATCGACCAGGGTCAAAGCGCCGATGCCGCTCCGGGCCAGGGCCTCCACCGCCCAGGAACCCACCCCACCGATGCCGATCACCAGCACATGGGCACGGGCGAACCGCTCCAAAGCCTCTTGGCCGTAGACCCGCGCGATGCCGCCGAAGCGGCGTTGATAGCCTTCGAAAGGCTCGATCATTTGTCAGTCCTCAAGCCTCACTTACCCCACGGGTAAGGAGATGCCCGTCAGCTTTTTATAGGTGGAGACGGCATAGGAGTCGGTCATGCCCGAGACGAAATCCGTCAGCCGCAGCAGGCGGGTGTAGAGGTCCGGCGATGGGACGCCGCCGGGGCCGATGAATTGCTCCGGGATCAGGCGCACGGTCATGCGGCTCTTGGGCTTGGCCCGGTCGCCGTGGAAGGCGATGTCGTCGATCACCTCGATGAAGCGTTCCAGCAGCTCGCTCATCACCTGGAAACCGGCCGCCTCGATCTCCACCACCTCGGGGGCGCAATAGAGTTTCTTGGCGCCCACCCGGATCAGCTCGTCCATTTCGTTGCGGTGGGGGATCTGGTCCAGCAGCGGCTCGTCGAAGCTGCCGTCGAGGATCGCCGCCTCGGCATCGAGGAAACAGGACATGGCCTCGCTGATCCCCTGATTGATCACCTTGGCCCGCAGGAATTCGATCTTCTCCTTCTCGCCGCCGATGCGGTCGAGGCGCGCTTTCTGCTGATCGGGTTCGGGCAGGATCGCCAAAAAGAGATCGATGGCCTCCTGGAAGCCCACATGCCCTAGACGGAAGCCATCCTCGATGTCGATCACCCGGTAACAGATGTCGTCCGCCGCCTCCACTAGAAAGGCCAGGGGATGACGGCGCCAGACCGCATGGCGCTCGTCGCGGCGGATCAGGCCGGCCGCCCCGGCCACCGCCTCGAACAGCTCCCGGTCCTCGATGGTGAAACCCTGTTTCTTGGCGCTGACGCCGGGGAGCTGGCCGCCGATGTAGGACTCGCGCGGGTACTTGGTGAAGGCCGCCAGGGTGGCGCAGGTCAGTTGCAGGCCGCCGGGGTTGTCGCGGTTCTGCAATCGGGTGAGTACGCGGAAACCCTGGGCGTTGCCCTCGAAGCTGACGAAGTCCTCGCGCTGGCCGGGGTCCTGGATCGCCGCTACCCGCTCCTTGCCCGAGCCATAGATCGCCCAGTGCCGAATCGCGTCCTCGCCCGAGTGGCCGAAAGGGGGGTTGCCGATGTCGTGTCCCAGACAGGCGGCGGCGCAGATGGCGCCGATATCGGCCGCCTCGTAACCCTTCAACCCGTGGCGGGCGATGATCTGCTCGCCCACCAGGGTCCCCAGGGAACGGCCGACGCTGGAGGCCTCCAGGCTGTGGGTCAGCCGCGTGCGCACATAGTCGATCTTGGAGAGGGGGAAGATCTGGGTCTTGTCCTGCATGCGGCGGAAGGCGGAGGAGAAGACGATGCGGTCGAAGTCGCGCTGGAAATCGGTCCGCGCCGTGCTCTCGCTCGGCGCCTGATCGGACCCCAGGCGCTTGCGCGTCAACAATCGCGGCCAGTGCATGGACATTCGGCTTACCCCGGATTCAAAGGCGACAAACTACGAAGCATCGGACCGGGAGTCAAATGGATTCCCGGCGAGGCGGTGATTGTATCGTTCCCAGGCTCCAGCGTAATGGGAATGCCGCCAGCGTCGCCCTCGTCTGCGCCACTGGGCTATGCTTGGGACAGGGCAACCAAAACCGAGGTGATCCAGCACATGTCCGACTCCTTCGCCACCGAACGATCCAGGGCCGATCCCATCGGGGTGATCGCCGAGGTCCACGGGCCGGTGGTGGTCATTGCCTGCGACCGGTTGCCGCCCCTGCACCAGGCGCTCATTTCGGCGCTCGATCATCAGTCCTATCTGTTCGAGGTCCATCAGCATCTGGATCAGCATCGGCTGCGGGCCATCACACTGCACAGCACCACCGGCCTGAGCCGGGGCATGCCGGTCTACGACACGGGGTCGCCCCTGCACGTGCCGGTTTCGCCCGAATGTCTGGGGCGGCTGCTGAATATCTTCGGCGAGCCGCTGGACGGCGGCGCTCCGCTTCCATCCACCGAGTTCCGCAATGTCCACGGCCACCCGCCACCCCTGAGCGAGACGGTGGGCATGGGCGAGCGGCTGGAGACGGGGATCAAGGTGATCGACCTCCTCTGTCCCTTCGTCAAGGGCGGCAAGACGGGGGTCTTCGGCGGCGCGGGGGTGGGCAAGACGGTGCTGATCATGGAGTTCATGCACGCGGTGGCCAAGCTGCACCGGGGGGTGTCGGTCTTCGCCGGGGTCGGCGAGCGCATCCGCGAGGGACACGAACTCTGGCACGAGGTCCGCGAGGCGGGGGTGCTGCCCCAGACCCTGCTGGTCTTCGGCCAGATGAACGAATCGCCGGGGGTGCGCTTCCGGGTGGGGCTCTCCGCCCTGACCTACGCCGAGTATCTGCGCGACGCCCTGGGCAAGGAGGTCCTGTTCGTGATGGACAATGTCTTCCGCTTCGTCCAGGCGGGCAGCGAGGTCTCCAGCCTGCTGGGGCGCATGCCCGCCACGGTCGGCTATCAGCCCACCCTGACCAGCGAGGTGGCGGAGATGCAGGACCGCATCCTTTCCACCCGCCGGGGCGGCATCACCTCGGTGCAGGCGGTCTACGTCCCGGCGGACGACATGACCGACCCGGCGGTCAGCGCCATTCTGAGCCACCTCGACACCCGCGTGATCCTCTCCCGCAACCAGGCGGGCAAGGGCATCTATCCGGCCGTAGACCCCCTGCAATCGGGTAGCAGGCTCATGGACCGCCACACCCTGGGATCGCGCCATTACGAGATCGCCGAGGGGGTGCGGGAACACCTGGCCCGCTACCGGGAGCTGGAGGACATCATCGCCATGCTGGGGGTGGAGGAACTCTCCGCCAAGGACCGCAAGGTCGTCATGCGCGCCCGCAAGCTCCAGCGCTACCTGACCCAGCCCTTCTGGACCACCGCCTCCCACTCTGGTGTGGCCGGGGTCTCGGTGACCCTGGAACAGACCCTGGCCGACTGCGAGGCCTTCCTGCGGGGGGATTTCGACGAACTGCCGGAGGAGCGCTGTTACATGCGGGGATCGATGGCCGGACTGGGTTGAGCGAATAACCTCTTTTCAACCGCAAAGTACGCAAAGAACACTAAGGAAAACAGTTTGGTACATCTGTCTGTGCCCCACCTCCCAGGTATGGGATGAAATCTGGACAAGCCAATGAATTCCTTTGCGTTCCTTGGCGCTCTTTGCGGTTAAACGAGGGATTTAGATTGAAGGACCCCTGGCCGGGGTATATCCTGTATATACATTAAATAGCAGGAGCCCAAGATGCTGACCCGAGTCTTCAAGAGCGGCAATTCCCTCGCCGTGCGCATTCCCAAAGAACTGGCCATCGTCGAAGCCGCGCAGGAGGTGGAGATCGAGCGCGTGGGCAATACCCTGGTGGTGCGGCCCGTGGAACCACAGACCCTGGCCGGCATCGGTGAGATCTTTGCCATGTTCAGCCCCGATTTCATGGCAAACGGGCGGGATGAATCTCCCGAAGTGGAGCGTGACTGGGAGGCGTTTGCCCGTGCCGCAAGCCGGACGAGCGAGCCATCGGAATGAAATACCTGCTGGATACCAACATCTGCATCTATGTCATGCACCAGCAACCGCCAGAGGTGGCTTTACGGTTCAATGCCCTCAAGGTCGGCGATGCCTGCATCTCCATCATCACCTTTGCCGAGCTGCGTGCCGGCATCGAGAAGCTCACCATCACCCGCCAGCACAACGAACGGATTCTCGACCTGTTCACGCGGCAAATCCCGGTCTTGCCCTTCGACGAAGCCGCCGCACGCAGCTACGGCGTACTGCGCGTCGCCGTGCCTGAACGCCGCCGGAACGCCCTCGACCGCCTCATCGCCGCCCACGCGGTGAGCGTCGGCGCCATTCTCGTCACCAACAACGAGACCGATTTCAAGGGCTACCCCGGCCTCCGGGTGGAAAACTGGCTCAATCCCCCCGCCGATCACTGAGAGCAACCTCCATGGCCCTCAAAGCAACCATTTTCAAAGCTGAACTCCAAATCGCCGACATGGATCGCAACTATTACCGCGACCATACCCTCACCCTCGCCCGCCACCCGTCGGAGACCGACGAACGCATGATGGTGCGGCTGCTGGTGTTTGCGCTGCACGCCCATGAGGCCTTGATATTCGGCAAAGGCCTGAGCACGGACGACGAACCGGACCTATGGCAGAAGGATCTGACCGGCGCCATCGAAATCTGGATCGACGTGGGTCTGCCCGATGAAAAACGGATTCGCAAGGCCTGCGGCCGCGCCAGACAGGTGTTCGTCTACAGCTACGGCGGCCGGGTCGCGGAGATGTGGTGGAATCAAAACAGCGGCAAACTCGAACGGATCAAGAATCTGGCCGTCATCAACCTGCCCCTGGAAACCAGCTCTGCCATGGCAAGGCTGGCGCAACGCGGCATGCAGTTGCAATGCACCATCCAGGATGGGCAGGTCTGGGTGGGCGATACGGAAAATTCCGTGCAGGTGGAACGGGTGACGCTGATGCAGCCCCGGCTGTCCGTTTAACCTAGCCCAGCGCTTACAGTTCCCCCAGCCGCTTGATCTGAAACAACGTCTCCCGTTCCTCCTCCTCCAGGGCCTCGGCGACGCGGTGGATGGTTTGCTGGTAGCCGGGGATGATGTTGTATTTGAGGGCGTTGACGCGCTTCTGGGCCTTGCGTTGCTCGCTGATGAGGCGGTGGAGGGTCATCTCGACCTCGGCCAGTTTGGCGAGGCGGAGGGCGGCCTCGGCGAAGGCCATGCGGGCCTCGTCGAAGCTGGGGTCGGTGCCGAGCAGGCCGACGGGCTTGGGCGGCAGGAGCCGCGCCTCGACCGAGGGGTATTGGATGCCCAGGGCGCGGCGGGGGATGACCTTGACCTCTACCGAGGGTGCGGCGCTCAGGGTCGCTTGGTGGATGGCCCGTCCGCCCATGCGCAGTTGGGCGATGCTGAGCCAGTAATAGGCGTTTTTGAGGGCCTGGCGCGCCTCGGATTTGTGGCGGCGGTATTCGCCGATGCGTTCATGAACCAGCCGGGTGAGCAATTCCCGTTTGCGTTCGAGCAAGCCGTGACCGGTGCGCAGAAAAGCGAGCTGCCGCCGCAGGCGGAGGAGGGCGCTCTTGGTCGGAGGGGTTCGTAGTTTCAGCATGACCTAGGGGCTACTTCACTCCCCGGTAATACCGGGTCAGGTCGCTTTCGCTGACGCGGCTGAGCAGGTCGGGAGGGAAGAGCGACAGTAGTTCCCAGGCCAGGTTGAGGGTCTCGATGATGCCGCGGTTCTCGTCCTCGCCCTGGGCGACGAAGCGGCGGTCGAATTCGTTGGCGAATTTGAGATAAAGCCGGTCGCGGGCGGTCAGCTCCTCGGCGCCGATGATGGAGGCCAGGTTGCGGGTCTCCTGGGCCTTGGCGTAGAGGGCGTAAATCTGGCTGGCGACATGGGGGTGGTCCTCTCGGGTGTCGTCCTTGCCGATGCCGTCCTTCATCAGGCGCGACAGGGAGGGGCCGATGTCGATGGGCGGATAGACCCCCTGGTTGTGCAGCTCGCGCGACAGCACGATCTGGCCCTCGGTGATGTAGCCGGTCAGGTCCGGGATCGGGTGGGTGATGTCGTCCGAGGGCATGGAAACCACCGGCACCAGGGTGATGGAACCGTGGCGGTCGCGGATGCGGCCGGAACGCTCGTAGATCTCGGCCAGGTCCGAGTAGAGATAACCCGGATAACCCTTGCGCGCCGGCACATCGCCCTTGGCCGTGGCCACCTCGCGCAGGGCCTCGGCGTAGTGGGTCATGTCCGTCATCACCACCAGCACATGGCGATCCAGATCGAAGGCCAGGTATTCGGCGGCGGTCATGGCCGCGCGCGGCAGGGCCAGGCGCTCGATGGGCGGATCGTCGGCGTGGTTGATAAACATCACCAGGTTGCCGAGCACCCCGCTGTCGGCGAAGGATTCGCGGAAGAAGCGGGCATCGGCGTGGGAGACCCCCATGGCGGCGAAGACCAGGGCGAAATTGGCGTCCTCGTCCGGCAGCCGCGCCTGGCGCACGATCTGGGCCGCCAGCCGGTTATGGGGCAGGCCCGAGGCGGTGAAGATCGGCAGCTTCTGGCCGCGCACCAGGGAATCCAGGCCATCGATGGTGGAGATGCCGGTCTGGATGAATTCGCGGGGATAGGCCCGCGCCGCCGGGTTGATGGGCGAACCGCCGATACCCCGCCGGACCCCGTCCACGATGGGCGGCCGGCCATCGCCCGGTTCGCCGATGCCGTTGAAGACCCGCCCCAGCAGGGCCGGGCTCAGGCTGAGGCTCAAGGGCTCATCCAGGAAACGCACCCAGGAGTTCTCCAGATCCAGGTCGTCGGTCCCCTCGAAGACCTGGATCAAGACCGCATCCTCACGGCTCAGAATCACCTGCCCGTTGCGCCGCCGGTCGTGCAGGTCACGGATACGCACCCGGTCGCCAAAGGCCACCGGCCCCGCCCCGCCGACCCAGAGCAGGCCGCCTTGGGCTGCGGTCGCTTTGCGGTATTCCAGATCGCTCATCTTCTATCCTGGTTACCGTTCAACCTAATTTCCTCATTTAACCGCAAAGAACGCGAAGGAACGCGAAGGAATTCATTGGCTTGTCTAGGTTCCGCCGCTGACCAGGAAGGTGGGGGCACAGACAAATGCATCGGATTGGTTTCCTTAGCGTTCTTTGCGGTTGAAAAAAGGTTTCTAGGATGACCCGGCGTGTGTTTGCAACAGATGGCGAGCCGGCGAGAGGAAAAGCGACCGCCCTTGCCGTCGCCTTCTCGATAGCGGCGATAAAACTTGTACCTAGGCCGGGTTGCGTCTCGTTGTAGAAAGTGACCTCCGCGAGAAGCTCATGGCGTGCTTCCGCGATAAATCTTACTCGTTTCATCGGACGAGGCGCTTTGCATCGGCGAATACCTCTTCGGCCGCATAGGTCTGTAGCCCGTAGTCAGTTATAAAAAGGAAAAAAAGAAGGGGACCCTCGTAGTTCGGAGCCCAAGTGCTTGACTTGAGATTGTATCCA
>MGZB01000012.1 GCA_001801995.1 Gammaproteobacteria bacterium RIFOXYD12_FULL_61_37
ACTCCTTCTTTCAATTCGACGGGGGGCAACTTCCTCCAGTCTGGCACTTCGATGCCGTTTGAGAAGGGAGGAGTCCATCCCATTGGGCTACGGTATGGCGGCTTTTCAACTTCCGGGGTGCGGATCGCCATGACCGTGGGTGAACCCTACCAGGCTGCGTTCATGGTTCTTTACTCAACCTGTAGGCCCGGCATGGATACCTCCGATCGCGCCACAAGATCAGGTCACGGCTCGGCTTCGCGGTCGGTCTACGCCGGGAGAATGGGGCTTCCAACCGTGACGGTTGAGCAGATAAGCAGTATCCGCAGTCCCCAATCCCTCACCTCCCCCCGCTGACCCAACCGAGCGCCCGTGGGAAATGGAGGCTCAACAGCCGGTGAAGCAGCACCAGCAACACCATGACCAGGGCGGGAATGCCGAGGTAGAGCAGCAGCATGGTGAAGTCCCCCTCCAGCGGCAGGTATCGGTAGGCGATGGTGCGCAGGGTTCCCAGCAGAGGTTCGTGGGCGGCATAGACAAAGAAACTGGAGCCGCCGAGGCCGACGAGCCAGCGGGTCATCCTTTCATTGCGCATGATTAGTTTGGTCGCGTAGAGAACGACTAGCACACCGGCGATCAGCCCGGTCCGGTGCAGATAGATGTTGAACCAGGCCTCATACCAGACGACATCGATGATAAGCAGGGGCAGATAGACGGCGAGGGCCGCCTTGCCGAACCGGTCGAGGGCGAACAGGCTTTTCCCTTTGAGGGCGAAGTGGGCCCCGGCCGCGAAGAAGAACACACTCGCATCGCCGGGGACCAGGACCGGCCAGATGTTGCCGACCCAGCAGACATAAACCGCCAGATAAAACGGCAGGGCGGCGTAACGCAAGATCAGGGCGAAGAGCGGCGCTAACAACACCATGACCATGAGGTCGCGGATGAACCAGAAATGGTAGGCGACGGGGTAGCGCGTAAAGCCGAAAAGGGCGTTGAGGTACTTGTACGGGGTCCCTTCCGAAAGCAACTTCGCGCCCTCGTTGAAATAGGGCCGGGTCACCGGGCTGGCCTGGGCCAGGAGGATGATGGCCAGGACAAGGGCGTTCCAGAAGATAAAGGGGACGAACAGGGTGCGGACCCTGCTGCGCATCTTGGCCAGGTAACCCTCCATCGTCGGCTGGAGGTTGGCGAAGAAGAGGTATCCCGCCATCAGGAAAAAGAGGGGGACCGCTATCCGGCCCAGCCCCTCGGAGATCAGGACCCGGATGAAATCGGTCAGGGCGTTGACATCGGCCCTGCCGATGGTTTCGCTGCCGTAGGAAGTGGTCTTTCCATAGGCATGGACGTAAATGACGCCGATGATCGGGGCAAAGCGGAGGAGCTTGAGCCGCAGGGAGGTGTCGTTGTCTATCGGGGAAGTTTGAGGAGTTGCCACGGGTTTCCGATCCTGAATGCAAGGGAGCAATGCCATGCCCATTCCGGCTTAAGGGCTCGTAAAGAAATAACTTGGACAAGGCGAACGAGACGGCGATGGGTGCGCCTCATTTTCTATCCTACGGAAATAATGACGGTAAGCCAAAAGGAACCGTTCAACCTAATCTCCTCATTGAACCGCAAAGGCCGCGAAGGAATTCATTGGCTTGTCTAGGTTTCGCCCCTGACCAGGAAGGTAGGAACAAAGACAAAGGCATCGGGTTGTTTTTCTTAGCGTCCTTTGCGTCCTTTGCGGTTGAAAAGAGGTTTCTAGGTTCAATGGCCTGGCGCGAGAAAGCTTAATGCGGATCAACCCCCGGCCACCCGCGCCTTCAGCCCGTCGGACAACCGCCGCAGGGCCATTGAGGTGTCGTCTGGGCGCAGCCGGACATCAATCACCGAGGGACCGTCGCGAAAGACCAGCGCGGCCTGGAGGGCCTGTTCGAACGCCTCCTCGGTGGCGGCCTCGAAGCCCCGCAGGGGACCAAACAGCTCGCCAAGCCGGTGGAAGCGCCAATTACTGATGTCGTTGAAAGGGCCTTCCAGGATGAAGCGCTCGGTGGTGTAACCGGCGTTGTTGAAGAGGATGACGATGGGATCGAGGCCCAGCCGCGCGGCGGTGGCCAGTTCGGTGCCGGTCATCTGGAAGGCGCCGTCCCCCACCAATACCAGGGGCCTCAATTCTGGCCGCGCCATCTGCGCCCCCAGGGCGGCGGGCACAGCGTAGCCCATGGTGGTGTAAAAGGCGGAGGCGAGGAATTCGCTCCGTTCATGCACCCGCAGTTCCAGGGCGGCAAAGAGACAATCGCCGGTGTCGGCGACGATCTGCATCGCCGGGGTCAGGGCGCCGTTGAGCCGCGCCACCAGCCGGTCGATGGTTATGGGGCGGCCCGCCTGGGGAAAATCGGCGGCGCCCGGCGGGCCGGGAAATACCGGAGAATTCGTGCCATGAGGCGTCACGGCGGCGGCGAGACGGTCGAGAAAGTCCCGCAGATGGACCGAAGGATAACAGTGATGATGGATGCGGACCTCCCCCTGGTCCGCCCGGACCATGCGTTCCGGGTTCAGACGGGCGGTGTAGATCCCCAGGTCCACGTCATTGAGAGTGACGCCCAGCAACAGCAGCAGATCGGCCTGTTCGATGAGGTTGCGAGCCCCTTCCGCCCCCATGGCCCCCTCATAGACACCCGCGTAGGCCGGGTGTCGTTCCCCCACCACCGATTTTCCGGTAAGCGTGGCGGCCACGGGCAGGCGGGCCTTCAGCAGGAAACGGGCCAGCAGGTCCTGCAACCGCCGCCGCTGGACCTCCACCCCGGCCAGAACGGCCGGTGCCTGGGCCTGACGCAAGAGTTCCAAAGTCTCGGCCACCGCCTCGCCGAGGGCGGCGGGATCGCTGGCGGGCACCTCCGCCGCCTCCCTGGGATAGGGGTAAGCAACCGCATCCACCCGGTCGCGGGGCAGCTCGATATAGACCGGTCGGCTGTGGCGGCGTGCCGCGGCCAACACCCGGTCGATCTGCCGCAACGCCGTAAAGGGATCGTCGAGCACCGCCCCGGCGCAGGTGATGCGGTCGAAGATCTCGCGCTGAAAGCTGAAGGGACCGAAACGGTGGTGGAGCAGCGGATCATCACGCTGCTCATCCACGCCCGGCGCCCCGCTGATGACTACCACCGGCGCATGCTCGGCATTGGCCCCGGCCACGGCATTGACCGTATTCAGGGCGCCGACGCCATAGGTCACCGCTACGGCGCCGAGCCCCCGGCAGCGCGCATAGGCATCCGCCGCGAAGGCCGCCGTATCCTCGCGGGTGGTGCCGACGTGTTGGATATCACTGTGTATCAGGCTGTCGTAGAAGCGCAGGATGTAATCGCCCGGCACGCCGAAGACGTGATCGACCCCCGCCTCCTTCAAACGGGCCAGCAGATATCCCCCGATCCGCGGCCACTCGGACGGGGGCGGACAATGGGAAACCGAATCCGGACTCGCATGGGCCATGGCTCATCTCCTCGACGAAGCTTCTCGCCTTTCATGTGGGAATTAAAGGCTATAGGCCCAGAACCATCCAATGAGAGATCTGGGGTTAAAGCACCCTGAAATACCCCGTCTGCTCCGCCAGATCGACTTCGCGTATCTGAACGGTTACTTCCTCGTCCAGCGTCAGTCCGTCGCGGACCCGGATCTTGGTCTCCAGGGCCAGTTCGGGGATCAATAGCGTGACCTTGCGTTCGTCTTTATCAACCACCACGGCCCGGCCCTTCCAGCCGGGGCGCTGTTTCAGCCAGACCAGTTTCCAGTGCTGGTTGGAGAAGCGCTCGGTACGGCGGCGGAGGGCGGAGCCTTCGTCAGCCTGGGAGGCGCGGATCGACACCTCGCTCTCCGGCAGGCAGGGTTCGCCGCGCAGGTGGGCGCGGAGTTGTTGATGCACCAGCAGGTCCTGATAGCGGCGCAGGGGGCTGGTGGAGCGGGCGTAGCGGTGCAAGCCAAGCCCGGCATGGAGACCCGGCGACGCGGCGGATTGGGTCGGCTTGAAAAAGCGCCGGTAGGCGTACATCTCCGACAGGGTTTGAGGACTGCGGGCCTCGTCCGGCGGGGCCTGGACCGCGTAGGGTATGGGGATGCCGTTGGTCTGGCAGTAGCTCGCCACAGCCTCGCCGGCCATGAGCATGGCATCGGTGACCATCTCGCGGCTGTCCAGGGGGGCCAGGGTCTTGATCACAGGGCGGCCCTCCTTGAGTTTGACGCTGACCTCGGGCAGGTCGAGCCCCGCCGAACCGCTTGCCTTGCGGCGCTGGCGGTAACGATCGGTGATGGCCTTGAGCCCGGCGAAGGGTTCCTCCGCCATGCAATTATTGGCCTCGGCGTAACTGATGCGGGTGGCGCGGATGCGGCTGATGCGGATGTCGATATCGGTCAGCTCCGCCACATCGTCGAGACGAAAACCGATGGAAAGGGCAGGTGATTCGGCTTGCAGACCGAGCCCGAGCCGGTCGGTCAGGGCTGGCGGCAGCATGTTGCTGACCACCTCGGGCAGATAGAGGTTGGCGCCACGGGCGCGGGCCTCCCGGTCGATCTCACTGTCTGGAATGACGAGTGCGGCCACGTCCGCCACATGGACCCAGATGCGGTCGCCGTCGAGGGAGATGGCGTCGTCCGGGTCGTTGCTATCCTCGTCGTCGATGGCGTAGGCCGCCAGGGCTGTGAAGTCGTGGCGCTCTTCCTCGGGCAGCTCGCCTACGGGGTAGTCCGGTGACTCGGTAGGGGGGCCTTGGCGGCCGGGATGGGGGTTATGGTCCTCGGCCCAATAGCCCACATCCACCAGCATGCGGTAGGCGTTCTCCGGCGATGCGCTGATCTCCAGCTCTTGCAGGATGCGGCTCTGCTCGACGGCGCCGTAGGCCAGGCGCTCCACCTCGCTGAGGCGCTTGCGGTCGCCCTCATCGATCTGGCGCGCCTTCATGCGGTCCAGAAAACCCGCCCACTCGCGCTCGGCATTGGCCTTTTCGGCGCGGACGTTCAGTTCCTGTTCCACAGCCTCGGCGGACCGGGGCTTGATGGCGTCCGGTTCCCCCTCGAAATAGACCCCGTCCGCCACCCGCAGCCACAGTGACCAGGCATCGACGGGACTGGGCCGCTCGAACACCAGTTCCATCAAGCCGGAAAAGGTGGTCGCCTCACCGTCCAGCAGTTCCCATGCCTCGGTCGCTTCGGCAAGATCATCGCGCAGGGCCTTCAGGCTGGCCAGCGGACCCGGATGGAGCAGATGCACGTCCTTGTCGCGGACACGCTTGGTCTTGCCCCCCTCCAGTTCGATCTCGATCTTGTCGTCGATGCCGATCACCCGTGCGGGCCGGATTTTGTAAAGGACGAGGCTATTGATTTGCAGCTTACTGGACACTATTTATGCACTATCTAGGAAATCGTTAAGGCTATGATACCTTCCACTGACCCAAACCGGACGGAAACCTCATGAATCCCGATTGGAATAGCTTCCTCCAGAGCCGCGCCGCCAGCTTCCTGCCGGGCGGCGGCGAAACGCCCGATTGCGCCCTGTTCGACCTCTCTCACCTCAGTCTGATCCGCGTCGAAGGCGAGGACAGCCGGACCTTCATGCAGGGCCAGTTCACCAACGACGCCCGCGACATCAGCCCCGAGCACAGCCAGCTCAGCGCCCATTGCAGCCCCAAGGGGCGGATGCTGGCCCTGTTCCGGATCGTCGAGCGCGACGGCGCCTTTCTGCTGCAACTGCCCGCCGAGGTCCTGCCTGGCGTATTGAAACGGCTGCCCTTTTACGTAATCCGCTCCAAGGTCAAGATCAGCGACGCCAGCGCCGGTCTAGCGCGTATCGGTCTTGCCGGTGATTGTGCGGAGGGGTTGATCGAGAGGGCTATCGGCGCCTGTCCGGCCGAGACCGATGAAGTGATCCACCGGGATGGCGTTACCTGTATTCGGCTGGGCGGCAATACGCCGCGTTTCGAGCTGCTGCTACCCTGCGACCGCGCCCCCGCCCTTTGGGACCGGCTGGCCCAATCGGCCCGGCCGGCCGCTACGGAATATTGGAAACTGCTGGCCATCCGCTCCGGGGAGCCGGTGGTCTACCCGGAGACGGCCGAGGATTTCATTCCCCAGATGGCCAATATGCAACGGGTCAACGGGCTCAGCTTTACCAAGGGCTGCTACACCGGCCAGGAAGTGGTCGCACGCATACAGTATCTGGGGAAGTTGAAGCGCCGCATGTACCGGGCCCGCATCGAAGGGGTCTGTCCTCTGCCGGGAGAAGAACTCCACTCCGCCATCAGCGCCTCGGGACAGGGTGCGGGACGTATCGTCGAAGCGGCCCCCACAACCGGTGGATGCGAAGTCCTGGCGGTCTGCGAGGTTGAAAGCCACGAATCTGGCGAAGTCAGATTGACCCATGCGGAAGGTCCCCGGCTGGAGTTTCTGGAACTGCCCTACAGCCTGGATGCATCAGAGGAAAACAACAGGCCGAAGGTGCCTAGGTATCCTTACTAAATCGATGGGTTGGACCATCAAATCCCGCCATGACCGCCATGGCTGTGTTGCTTTTCCATGCGCTCCAGGGAAATCAAATCGCCCACCGTGCGAAGCCCCATTTTCTTTGCCCGGTGCAGGAGGATGAGCATGAGTTCGCCGGTGACAAGGCAGTCGGCCAGGGCGCGGTGCCGCACATAGGCATGCAGGTTGAAGTGATCCAGCCAGACATCCAAAGGCTTGCGGCGGAATCCCAGTTCGGGGAAAAGGGCCGGGCCGATCCAGGCCAGGTCGAGCCAGTGGTTGGGCAGGGCGGTCCCCAGTTGAAAGCCCAGCGCCCGCCCCAGCATGGCTTCGTCGAAAGAGGCATGATAGGCCACCAGCGGGCGCTTGCCGCAGTATTCCAGGAAGTCCATCAGCACCTGCTGCGGCGGTTCGCCGGAGGCCACGGCGGTCGGGGTGATGCCGTGGATGAGGATGGTGTCGCGCGGCCCTGATTTTTCGCCCCAGAGGATCTTTTCGAAGCCATCGCCCGCCAGTATATGCCGGTCGGCCAGAGGCACGGCGCCGATGGCCAGCAGGCTGTCGCGGCTCGGGTCCAGGCCGGTGCTCTCCACGTCCACCAATACGAAGCTGGCCTGGTCGAAAGGGGTATCCAGGGACAAGGGCGGCCCCTGCCGCCAGGCGCGCAACCGGGCCTTCAGTCCCTCATCCACCGGGGGACGCCCGAGGATTCGCCGTAGCCAGTTCATCCTAGAAACCTCACTTCAACCGCCAAGGGCGCAAAGGCGCGAAGAACCAACAATGAGGGGAATCAAGGGGCGGGGGCCTGCACCGGCGCCTGGTGGATGCCGTTGCGTTCCAGGAGCTGGCAGGCCTGATCCATTCCCATTTCGCAGCGTTTGACGTATTCCACCGCCAGCTTGCCGCAGCTTGGATGGCGCAGATCGTCGAGACAGAGCGAAACGGTGTTGGACGCCAGGAAATACCAGAGGAGACCCAGCGCAAGAAAGGCCAGGAAGCCGATGTGCTGGTCGACGATGAACCGGGGGGCGATGAAACGGATCAACTTCCAGATCGGGCGAGTCACCGTATCCAGCACCCGATAGAAAATATTTCCCTCGCGTTTCGCCCCCACCAGCAGGTAGAGCAAACCCTGACCCAGCAGGGCCAGGGCAGCAATCTCCGCCAGGGCCTTCAGAACCACCAACAACGTTATCATCGCATCAGAATCTCTATTGAGTTTCAGGCTGGAGGCCTGAGACTTCAGACTTGAGGTGACATCTCCGTCCTCAAGTCTCAAGTCTCAGGTCTCTACAGGGAATGACGAGAGGCCCGCGAACGGGCCTCCCGCATCCTAACTAGCCGCTTATGCGGATTCGGTTTGGATATCACCTTCCAGGCTGGGATAGCGGACATGGTCCACCAGGGCCTGGATTTCCTTGCTCGGCGCGGAAGTCAGCAAGCTGCCGACGACGACACCGATGATCCCCAGCGTAATGCCGAAGGTGCCAGCGGCGATCGGCTCGATATCCCACCACTTGGGCGCGTTGACGCCGAAGAAGGGATAAGTCATGTACATGTAGTACATGCAGATGCCGAGGCCGGACAGCATACCCAGCACCGCGCCGGTCCTGTTGGCACGCTTCCAGAAAACGCCAAGCACCAACGCCGGGAAGAAGGCCGAGGCTGCCAAGGAGAAGGCCGCGCCCACCAGGAACAGAATGTCGCCGGGTTTGAGCGAGGTCACATAGGCAGCCAGCGCGGCCACCACCAGCAGCAGGCCCTTGGAAACGGCCAGGCGGCGGGTGGTCGGGGCGTTGGGATCGATCATCTTATAGTAAACGTCGTGGGACAGGGCATTGGCGATGGTCAGCAGCAGGCCGTCGGCGGTGGAGAGCGCCGCAGCCAAACCGCCGGCCGCCACCAGGCCGGAGATGACGTAGGGCAGACCGGCAATCTCCGGCGTTGCCAGCACGACCAAGTCGGTACCGATGGTGATCTCGGCGAGCTGCACAATGCCGTCCATGTTGATGTCCGCTATCGACATCAGTGTCTTGTCCACCGCCGCCCAGTTGGCCACCCAGGCCGGCAAGGCCGCGAACGAGGAGCCGACCAGGTTACTGTAGACATCGAACTTCACCAGCACGGCCAGGGCCGGAGCGGAGAAGTAGAGCAGGAAGATGAAGAACAGGGACCAGCCCACGGAGTTGCGTGCCTCACGCACCGAAGGGGTGGTGTAGTAGCGCATCAGGATGTGGGGCAGTGCGGCGGTGCCGACCATCAGGCAGAGCACCAGGGCCAGGAAGTTTTTACGCTTCTTGGCGCTTTCTGCCTCGTCCTTGCCTGCGAAGGGCTTGGCGTGGGCGCTGACCGGGGCGGCCTTGGCCTTGGCACCGGTCATGTCCGTTTTCCAGGCGGCGGTAGCGGCAGCCACGTCAGCCGGGAACTTGGCCAGGGCATCCTCGGCCTTCTTGATGGCAGCGGCGTCAGGCGTTGCAGCAGCCTTCAGCTCGGCCACCTTGGCCTCGACTGCGGCCTTTTGCTCGGCCAGGTAAGCGTCACCGCGCGCCTTGAGGGCAGCCAGCTTGTCCTCGGCCGCCTTGGCCTTGTCGCGATGGATCTGACGCACGGACTCTTCGGCCGCGCCACGGGCGGTTGTCTTGTCGTTCAACTCCTTCTCCAGCTCGCCCACCTTCTGCAACTGATAGCCGTAGGCGATCTGCGGGATGGGGTTGCCGGTCTGCTGCACGGAGAGCCACACGGCGGGGATCATATAGGCGATGATCAGGATGATGTACTGGGCCACCTGGGTCCAGGTCACCGCGCGCATGCCGCCCAGGAAGGAACAGACCAGGATGCCGGCGAGACCGACATAAACCCCGGTGGCAAATTCCAGACCGGTGAAGCGGGAGGTGATGAGGCCGACACCGTAGATCTGGGCGATGACATAGGTGAAGGAGCAGATGATGGCGGCGATGACACCGATGGAGCGGGGCAGATTGCCGTCGTAACGGGCGCCGAGGAAGTCAGGAATGGTGAACTGGCCGAACTTGCGCAGATAGGGTGCCAGGAACAAGGCCACCAGCACGTAGCCGCCGGTCCAGCCCATGACAAAGGCCAGGCCGTCATATCCCGCCGCGTAGAGGGTGCCGGCCATGCCGATGAAGGAGGCCGCCGACATCCAGTCGGCCCCGGTGGCCATGCCATTGAACAGCGCGGGTACGCGCCGTCCGGCCACATAGTACTCGGAAACGTCCGCCGTGCGGCTCATGATGCCGATACCGGCGTAGAGGCCGATGGTTGCGAACAGGAACAGGTAGCCAAGGATTTTGTTAGGCACCCCGAGCTGTTCCAGGATAGCCAACAAGATGACGAAGGTGATGAAACCACCGGTGTAGAAGCTGTAGTACTTCTTCAAGGAGGCGAAGAATTGGGATTGTGTCTGTGCTGTCATCGGTTATTCCTCCTCATGTACGCCGTATTCACGGTCGAGCTGGTTCATCCGGCGCGCATAGAACCAGATGATGATGACGTAGACGATCAGCGATCCCTGTGCCCCCATGTAAAAACCCAGCGGGAAGCCTAGGAAGCTGATCTCATTCAGTTGCGGGGCGAAGAAACTCGCCACGAAGGTCACGACGAACCAGATCCCCAGCAGCAGGCCGGTGATCTGGACGTTTTTCCGCCAATATTCGCGGTGTTTGTCGGTTAGTTGCATGTTGCCACCTTGATGGTTGAAGGCTTTGGGCTTGAACCCGGCCTACGCATCGGGCCGGGTATGTGGTTTCTATTTTTTATCGCGGTCTCTCCTCTTCTTTAGTTCGAATGGGTTGCTCCACCGGCTAGAGCTGGTACTCCAGGGCGATGAACGACTGTAATTTCCTGGCCTGGCGGAAGGCCTCCTTGAGGATGCGGCGGTCCAGTTCGTCCAGCCGGTCCGGGTCGATGAAATTGCTGAGCGGCAGGCCCTCGTGGGCCTGCTGCTGGTGGTTGCGCATGCGCAGCAGGGTCAGGAACTGATAGGCGTGGCACCAGGCCTCCGCCTCCGGCTCACGCACCACCCCGGACGCGGCGGCGGCCTTGAGGCGGGCGACGGTGTTGGTCTCGCCGATTCGGCCCGAAAGGGCAATCAGGCGGGCGGCATCGACGAAGGGCGTGGTGCCGTGGACCTTGAGGTCCAGCCCCTCGTCGCCGACGACGATGTCCCCCATCCAGCCTAGCGGTGGCCGGTTGCGCAGGGCGTTCTCCGTCATCTGCCGCAGGAAGCGGGGATTGGCGGCGATCCGGGCCAGGACCCAGTGGCGCAGCTCGGCGCAGCTCCCCGGCTCGCCGTACAGGGGTCGGAAATCGAAATAGATGCTGGCGTTGAGCAGGTGCTCGGGGGTCCCCTGGTCGATCCAGCGGTCGAAGCGGTCCCGCCACTCGTCGAGGCTGAGACAGCAATCCGGGTTGCCGGCCATGATGTTGCCGGGGCAGAGGGGAAAGCCCACCTCGGCCAGCTCGGCATTGACGCGCCGGGCGAAGGGCAGCAGGGCCTGGCGAGTCTCATTCGCCGTCTTGCCGGGCGGGGCGAAGAAGAGGATGCCGTTGTCCTGGTCGGTCTTGAGGGTCTGCTCGCCGCGCCCCTCGCTGCCGAAGGCCAGCCAGGTGAAGTTCACCGGGGGCTTGCCCAAGTCGCTCATGACTAGGCTGATGACCCGCTGGGCAATGCTGTCGTTGAGGGTGGTGATGATCTGGCCGAGCTGCTCCACCGAGGCCCCCTGGGCCAGCATCTGGTCCACCAGGCGATGGGTGCGCTGCCCCAGCACCTTCAGGGTGGCGATGTCCTCGGCCCGGCTGATGGAACGGCTGAGGCTGACCAGGCCGATGCGTTGCAGGGAGAAGAGGTCGCGCTCCGACACCACGCCCACCAGCCTGCCGCCCTCCACCACGCAGATGTGGCTGAAGCCGTGCTGGGCCATCAACAGCGCCGCCTCGTAGGCGCGGGCCTCCGGCGGGACGCTGTGGGGATCGGGGGTCATCAGCTCGGCCATGGGCATGTCGTGCCCGGCGCGGGGCAGGGCCACCCGCGAGAGCACATCGTGCAGGGTGAAGACGCCGAGGGGCCGTTGTTCCCCGTCCACCACCACCAGGCTGCCGATATGCTCCCGGTCCATGACCGCCAGGGCCTCTCCCAGGGGAGTATCGGGGGCGCAGGTGATGGGCGGCCGGGCCAGCAGGCTCCGCAGGGGCGCATTCAGCGGGGAGTCCTCGGAGACGCGGGTGGCCGAGCTGGCCTGCACCCCGCGCAGGGCGCTATCCAGCAGGCTGGCCAGGCGGCGGGTGCAGAAGTCTTGGAAGACAGGGCTGATCTCGAACAGCTTGTCGAAATCGCCCCGGTCCAGCTCATAGCAAAAGCTGTCCTCCACCGCCCGGTTCACCGTGCGCACCGGACGGCGCGACAACAGCGCGCCGATGGGGAAGCATTCGCCGGTCACCAGTTCCCAGGCGCCCTCCTCGTCCGGCCCCTCCTTCCCCAACTCGCCACGGATGCGGCCCTGCTTGATGATGTAAAAACGGTTGGATGGCCCGTCGGTGGGCGAGGTCACCGCCTCGCCCTTGGCATAGAAACCCAGCTTGAGCCGCTTGGAAAGAAACTCCAGATCCGTCGTCGCCATCCGGTTGAAGGGGGCATGGCGCTGCAAAAAGTCCACCAGCGGGGCCAGGGGGGAGGGATGGGTGGTGACGGGTTTCAGGGCCATGTTCATTTGGGCGCACAAAGGGGTGCAAACCCAGTTGCAACTCACATGCCATGGCGAATAAAGCGGTAACTCAGTGACTTAGCGGCGAAAGGGGCCGCGCTGTGGGGAATCTGTTACGACGGGTAACGAAACAGGGTTACGAAAGGTAACGCAGCAGTGCGGGGCAGGGGGGATTTCCGGCTCCGTCCGATCCAGGGCGATTTCAGTGCGACGTAAGAGCGGGTCTTCTCACCTAAACCTTTCAAATCAAACCGCAAAGGGCGCAAAGTACGCCAAGATTACAACAGCTTATCCATAGGTCTTCTCAAACCGGATCGATGAGTAAATGAATGATCGCAACCCACCGTTTTTCTTCGTGTTCTTTGCGTCCTTTGCGGTTAAATGCAGGATTTAGGTCTCAGTCCGCCCACAAGCCGGAGAGGCTGAAACAGGTGGCGTCGAAGGGCGGCTGGGAGACTTCGTCGCCGTTTTCCAGCACGGTCAGCAGCAGCCACTTGCCCTCGCGATTCTCAAAGACCTCCAGCGTGCGTAGATCCGGGTCCACCAGCCAGGCGTGGGCCACGCCCTGCCGGGCGTAGATGGGGAGCTTTTCCGCCCGGTCCAGACGGGCGGTGGAGGGCGAGAGGATTTCGCACACCCAATCCGGGGCAAGCTCGAACCAGGCGGTCTCGGGCAGACGGGGCATGCGTTCCCGCCGCCAGCCAGCGATGTCCGGCACCAGGATGTCCCGCCCCAGGTGGAGTTCCGGCTCGTCCAGAATCCACCAGCCGCCGGGGCCGTTGTGGCCCCGGTCGTAGGGGCTGCCCAACTCGAAGCCGATGGCGGAACAGGCGCGGGCATGCCGGGGGGCGGGCCTGGGGTGTGTTATCAGCCGTCCGGCAATGATTTCTCCCACCAGGTTCTCCGGCAGATCGAACAGGTCTTCGTAGGTGGCGGGTTTGAATGCAGGCAAGACCATGGTGGAGTCTCCCAGGGTGGATTGCCCAGAGTTTAGCGCAAAAAGAATCTTGGCCGGTTTAACTCCGCACCACCCTCCTATCCCTTCACCCTCGGCACTCCCAGCCGATGGCGGCGTTCCCAGAGGGTCTTGCGGCTGATGTCGAGACAGCGGGCGAGTTCGGTCTCGGTCATGCGGCCTTCGTTTTCGCGCACGAAGCGGCGGAAGTAGTCGTCCAGGGAGAGGGGCTGGCCGGAGGTGGCCGGTTCTTCGATGGCCAGCAGGTTGGGACCGATGAGGGGGCCTTCGGCCAGGATCAGTGCCCGTTCCAGGGTGTTTTCCAGTTCGCGGACGTTGCCGGGCCAGGGGTATTGGCGCAGCCGTTCCAGTGCCTCGGGGGTGAAGGCGACGGGGGGACGGTTGAGGCGCTGACGGGCCTTTTCGAGCAGCATCCGGGCCAGTTCGAGGATGTCGTCGCCGCGTTCACGCAGCGGGGGGAGGCGGATCTCCACCACCCGCAGCCGGTAGTAGAGGTCGCCGCGAAAGCTGCCGTCCTTGACGCACTGCTGGAGGTCGCGGTGGGTGGCGGCGATGAGGCGAACCCTGACGTGGCGCACCTGGGTGGAACCGACCCGCCGGATTTCGCCCTCTTGAATGACCCGCAGCAGTCGCGCCTGGGCCTCGGGGGGCAGTTCGCCGGCCTCGTCCAGGAAGAGGGTGCCGCCGTCGGCGGCCTCCACCAGTCCCCGGTGGGTGCCGACGGCGCCGGTGAAGGCCCCTTTTTCGTGGCCGAAGAGTTCCGATTCGATGAGCCCGGAGGGGATGGCGGCGCAGTTGACGGCGATGATGGGGGCGTCGCGGCGGCCACTCTGTTCATGGACGGCCCGAGCCACCAGTTCCTTGCCGGTGCCCGATTCGCCCAGGATCAGGACGGTGGCGTCGGTGGGGGCCACCTTGCGGATGTGCTCGAAGACCTCGCGCATGGCGGGGCTTTGGCCGACCATGCCGGCCACGGGGTAGGCGCGGGAGAGGTCAGACTTGAGGGCCTGGTTCTGCCGGGCCAGGGCGTTCTGCCGGAGGATGCGCTCGACGATGAGCAGCATCTCGTCGTGGTCGAAGGGCTTGGCGATGTAGTCCACCGCGCCCATCTGCATGGACTCCACCGCCGAACGCACGCTGGCGTAGCTGGTCATCATCAGCACCGGCACCGGCTGGGCCTTGGCGATGATGGCGGTCCCCGGCTCCCCGGGCAGGCGCAGGTCGGCGATGATCAGGTCGAAATCGGTCAGGCCGAAGTGGGCTTCCGCCTCGGCCACCGAACCCGCCTCGCTGACGCTGTAGCCGTGGCGGCCCAGGAGACGGCGCAGGGCCTGTCGGATCACCACCTCGTCTTCGACGATGAGGATGCGGTTCATCTTAATAACCTCCATTAACCGCAAAGGACGCGAAAAACGCGAAGAAATGCAATAGGTTACATCTATTGGCGCTTTCACCTGCCGGGCGAGAGGCTGAGCGCATGTAAGCTGTTGTATTACTTTGCGCTCCTTTGCGATCTTTGCGGCTAAACGCGGTTTTTAGGTTCATGCCGGTTTCCCCTTGTTTCTGACCCGTGCCGGTAGCCGCAGGATGACGCGGGTGCCCAGGCCGGGCTGGCTGCGAAGGCTCAATGTGCCGCCGTGCTCGCCGACGATGTTGTAGACCATGGGCAGCCCCAGGCCGGTGCCTTCGCCCGGTTGCTTGGTGGTGAAGAAGGGTTCGAAGACCCGCTCTTGGAGTTCTTCCGGGATGCCCCTGCCCTGGTCGGTCACGCTGGCCTCGATCAGGTCGCCGTCGCGGCGGGCCTCGATGGTCACCTGCTGGCCGGGGCGCGAGGCATCGCAGGCGTTGGAGATGAGGTTGACGAAGACCTGGCCCATGCGCTGGGCGTTGCCTTGCAGGGTCAGGCCCTCGTCGCAGAGGTTGAGGAATTCGATCTGCTTGCCGGCGTGGGAGAGGCGCATCAGCCGGACGGCATCCTCCACGCAACGGCGCAGGTCGAAGGGCTCGGGGGAGCGGTCCTCGGTGGAGCCGCCGTGGCTGAAGCTGACCAGGGAGTGGACGATGTTGGAGACGCGGCGGGTCTGTTCCAGGATCTGCTCGGCGCTCTCGCGCACGAATCCGGGGTCGTCCCGCTCCGAGAGGACGTTCTGGGCCAGGCAGGCGATGCCGGTGATGGGATTGCCGATCTCGTGGGCCACCCCCGCCGCCAGCCGCCCCAGGGAGGCCAGGCGCTCGCTGTGGGTCAGCTCCGATTCCAGCAGGTGCAGGTCGGTCAGGTCCTCGATCAGGATGACCGTATCGCTGGTTGGCGTGGGTCCGGCGCCCTCACCTGGAAATCCGGCATAGGATTCGACTGAGGCCTTGTGCAGGTTGAACATGCGGGTGCGTCCCTCGCTGTTGACCTTGACCTTGTGCATGTGGCGGTCCTTGGTGCGCAGGAAGCCGCGCAACAGACCGGACCAGGGCTCCGGCAGCTCCTTCAGGTGGCGGCCGAAGGTCTCGTAATCCTCCAGACCGGAGAGGGCGGTCATGGCCTGGTTCCAACTGATCACCTCCAGGTCCGGCCCCACGGCGCAGACCCCGAGCGGCAGATCGAGCAGGACTTGCCGGTGGTAGCGGCGCAGGTTGTCCAGCTCGGCGGCCTGGCCGCGCAACTGGGAACGGGACTCCTCCAGGCGCTGCTCGACAAAGCGTAGGCTGGCGGCCACGGCGCTACGGGTGCTCGAATCCATGAGCAGCCGTTCGTTGACGATCATGCGGGCCAGCAGGGGACCCATCAGGCCGGAGAGGTTGCGCTCGATGCGTTCGCGCAACTGGCTCAGCTCGCCGAGCCGCTGCTCCTGGTGGCTCAGGCCCAGGTCGCTGAGGGCCTGGCCCACCTCGCGTTCGGCCATCTCGGCGCCGATCACCTGGGTGAGCTGCTCCTTGAACTGGGCCGGGGACTCGGCCAGGGGCACTCCGGCGGGCAGGGTCAGGATGTCCCGGCAGCAGGCCCGCGCCGCCTCGCGCTCGGCCTCGCTGGGCCGGGTGAGCAGGGAGACCACCGCGAACAAGATGCCGTTCACCGCCAGGGAGACGAAGGTCGCTCGGCTCCAGGGTTCTCCTTCCCCATGACCCAGGGCCGCCAGGCCCTGGAGCAGGCCGGGCAGCATGCCGGAACGCTCCAGCAGCGGCAGCACCAGCAGCACCCACCAGACGAAGCCGCCGGCGAGCAGCCCGGCGATGAAGCCGTCGCGGGTTGCCCGGCGCCAGAACAGCAGCCCGGCCACCCCCGGCAGGAACTGGGCCACGGCGACGAAGGAGATCAGGCCGAGCTGCACCAGCCCCTGGTTGTGCTCCAGCAGCAGGTAAAAGGCGTAGCCCGCCAGGATGATCACGGCGATGAGCAGCCGCCGGCCCCACAACAGCCAGCGGTAGATGTCGGTCTCGGAGGAGAGTCGAGGCGGAAAGCTGGCGGGCAGCACTAGGTGGTTCATGCACATGGAGGCCAGGGCCAGGGTCTCCACGATCATCATGGCGCTGGCAGCGGAGACCCCGCCGAGGAAGGTGAGCACCGGCAGCAGTCCGGAACTGCCGGTCAGGGTGACACCCAGGACGTAATAGTCCGGGGAGACGCCCAGTCTCAGATGCTCCCCGGCCCAGAGGATGGGCGGGATCGAGAGATTCAGCAGCAGCAGGAAGAGGGGAAATCCCCAGGCGGCAATGGAGAGGGTCCGGGGCTCGATGTTCTCGGTGAAGGTCATGTGGAACTGGCGCGGCAGCAGAAAGGCGGCGGCGAAGGCCAGCAGCAGCAGGGTCGGCCAGGGGCCCTCGCGCACCGGGCGGTAGAGGGCGTCCAGGGCCTTGGGGTGGGCGTCAAGCCAGAGGCCCAGGCCGCCGAAGCCCTCGAACACCCCGAACAGCACGAACAGACCCACCGCCAGCAGGGCCGCCAGCTTGACCAGGGACTCGAAGGCGATGGCCACCACCAGCCCCTCGTGCTTCTCCCGCGCCGAGCTGTGCCGCGCCCCGAACAGCACCGCGAACAGGATCAGGGTGAGGCAGAAGGCCAGGGCCAGAAAGGGCTGGGGTGTCTTCTCATGGGTCAACACCTGCACCGATTCGGTCACCGCCCGTACCTGCAAGGCCAGGTAGGGCAGGATGCCCGCCAGCATGAACAGGGTCACCAGCACACCGGCCAACTGGCTTTGATAGCGGAAGGCGAAGAGATCGGCCAGGGAGGCGAGCTGATACTCCCGCGTCAGGCGCAGGATCGGCTGCAACAGCACCGGGGCGAGCAGGAAGGACAGGGTGACGCCCAGGTAGATCGTCAGAAAATTGAAGCCCTGGGCCTGGGCGAAGCCGACACTGCCGTAGTAGCTCCAGGAGGTGGCATAGACACCAAGCGACAGGCTGTAAGTCAGGGGGTGCCGGGCCAGCCGCTGCGGCAGCCAGCCCCGTTCCGCCGCGTAGGCGATGAAGAACAGCAGCAGCAGATAGGCCACCGCCGCCAGGAAGAGCTGCCACAGCTCAAAGCTCATGGGGGTCGTCCGGCGCGCCCCGCTGCAACAGGTACATCACCAGGATCAGCAGCAGCCAGAGCAGATAGGGCGCGAACCAGGGGGCCCCGCCCCCCGCCCACCACTCCACCAGCGGCGAGGCAAAGAGAAACAGAGCGAACAGGAACAGCAGGATCACCCGGTCGATGAATCTTTCGCTGTAGGAGGGGAACTTCATGGCCACAGCTTAGCAATAAATGTTACGAAAGGTAACCTTGAGTGGCGCACCGGTGTGCTCCTTGCGGTCGGCTTACAACAGTAGGCCCCCCTTCCTGCTTTGGGTTTATGATCAAAATCACCGCAATAACCCCAAGGTCTCGGCCATGCAATTGACCATCAACCTGCCAAACGACATCGGCCGTCGCATGCAACGGATTCCGAATACGGACAAATTCATCTCCGAGGCCCTGGAGGTGGCGCTTCTGCTGCTGGAGAGGGAACATCGCACCCTCGATGAAATCGCCAGGGACATCACTACGGGAGCAAGACGGCAAGGAATGACGGATGAACAACTGGAAGAGCTGCTGAAAGACGACGAATGACCGTCTTCGTGATCGATACCAATATTTTGATCAGCTATGCCTTGTCCGTCGATTCCGTTCCGGGGCAGGCGGTGCGAAAGGTTTTCTCCCAAGGCGGGGTGGCCTATAGCCACGAAACATTGCAGGAGTTGATCGACAAGCTGGCCGCCCCCAAGTTCGACCGGTACGTCAGCGATGCAGACAGGCTCGCCTTTATCCATCGTTATGCGTTCGAGGCCGCGCGGTTTGAAGTAACGCATCCGGTGAGGGCTTGCCGAGATCCAAAAGATGACAAGTTCCTGTCCCTGGCTTTGGCCTCCCAGGCAAGCTGCATCATCAGTGGCGATAAGGACTTGCTGGACATGACGCCATTTCGGGGCAGCCCGATCCTCAAGCCCCGTGAATTCCTGGATGGCTGACCTCCGTTGGCTGAGCCGTTTCCCGCCATGACTGCCCAAGATATAATGCGGCTTTATATCCACATCAACAGCAACCCGAAACCCCATGCCCGCCGACGCCCCGCAACAGGCCGCTCTGGAACGACTTACCCGCTTCGCCCCCTTCGACCGGATGGAGCCCCAGCATCTGCTTTGGCTGGCCGAGCGGCTCCAGCCCCGTGCCTACGCCAAGGGGGAGCTGGTGCAGACCCCCGGCTCCGGCCCCGCCGACAGCCTGTTCATCATCCGGCGCGGGATCATCCACGGCGAGCAGGACGTGACCCGCGCCCAGGAAAACGCCGCCTGGCTGGAACTGCACGAGGGCGAGTGCTTCCCCCTCGGGGCGCTGATCGCCCGGCGCGGAGTCACCAGCAGCTACCGCGCCGGAAGCGATGCCGAGTGCCTCCTGTTGCCCGCAGCGGACTTCCACCGCCTGCTCCAGCTCAGCCCGCCTTTCCATGATTTCTGCACCCGCCGCATCGCCAATCTGCTGGAGCAGTCCAAGCAGATCATCATGTCCCAGTACGCCCAGACCACGAGCGAACAGCAGACCCTATCGAGCCCCCTCTCCCGCATCATCCGCCGGGAACCGGTCAGTTGCTCGCCCGACACCCCCCTGCGCCAGGTGTTGGCCAATATGCACAAGCTGAGAATAGGCGCCATGGTGGCGGTGGACGATCATCGCAAGCCCATCGGCATCTTCACCCTGAATGACCTGCTGGCGCGGGTGGCTGGAAGCGGCTGCGATCTAGATGCCCCCCTGAGCGAGGCCATGACCCCAAACCCCTGCACCCTACCGCCCCATGCCCTGGCCCATGAGGCCGCGCTGGTCATGGCCCGGCACGGTTTCCGCCACATATTGATAGAAGAGAACGGCCGTCTGGCCGGGCTGATCTCGGAGAAGGACCTCTTCTCGCTGCAACGGGTACGGCTGAGGGAGATCAGCAACCTGATCCGCAACGCCCAGGACATTGCCACCCTCAAGGGGGCCGCCAGCGACATCCGCCAATTGGCGCACAACATGCTGGCCCAGGGGATTGCCGCCGAACAGCTCACCCAAATCATCTCCACCCTCAACGACCTGCTGACCAGCCGTATCATCGAACTAGAGCGGGCCCTCGATTCCGCCGCCGATGCCATCGAATTCTGCTGGCTGGCCCTGGGCTCCGAGGGACGGCTGGAACAGACCCTCAACACCGACCAGGACAACGGCATCCTCTTCGCCCTGCCCGAGGGGGAGGATGCCGGAGAGGTCCGCAGGCTGCTACTCCCCTTCGCCAAGCGCATCAACGAGGCCCTGGCCGAATGCGGCTTCCCCCTTTGCCACGGCGAGATCATGGCCTCCAATCCCAAGTGGTGCCTCTCCCTAGAGGAGTGGCAGGAGACTTTCTCCACCTGGATCCATCGCGGCGACGCCCAGGTGCTGATGCACTCCAGCATCTTCTTCGACTTCCGGCCCCTTTATGGCCAGGAAGAGCTGGCACACCGCCTACGCGAATGGCTCAACCACTGCATCGCCGACAACCGTCAGTTCCTCAAACTGATGGCCATCAATGCCCTGGGCCGCCGCCCGCCCCTGGGTATCGTGCGCGACTTCGTCCTGGACAGCGACGGCGACTACCCCCACACCCTCGACCTCAAGCTCAACGGCATCACCCCCTTCGTGGACGCCGCCCGCATCTTCGCCCTGGCTGCGGGGCTTGCCGAAAACGGCACCGTGCCGCGCCTGCGAGCCGCCGCAACCGCTTGGCGCATGGAGCCAGCCGAGGTCAACGGCTGGATCGACTCTTTTCTCTTCATCCAGTTGCTGCGCTTGCGCCTCCACCACGAACAGATCGCCCAGGGGCAACCCCTCAACAACCGCCTCGATCCCGACAGCCTCAGCAACCTAGACCGCCGCATCCTCAAGGAGGTCTTCCGCCAGGCTCGCAAGTTGCAGTCCACGTTGGAGAGTTTCTTCCAATATTGAGCCCTCTTTCCCTTGCTCCAGTGGATATAGAATAGAATACGGTGACAGTTTACTAAATATCCTTAATCCGTGACGAAATATCCGACTGCACTACTGTCCGGTAGATTTTCATTCGGTATGGAATTCGCAATAAGTTGATCCAACGTAACTTTCTCGAAGATATTCGTCTCGACGAGATGCAAAAATATCTGTGGCGAAACCGGCAGCCGATGATGCTTGATGGCGATAAGCACCAGCAGGTACGAGCAAACGGCGATCCAGATCTGCGTCTTGACAGCGTTGATTGAGTTGCCGAAGAAGTGCTTGACCGCCAAGTGCTGCTTGAGCCACTTGAAAAACAGTTCGATCTGCCAGCGGTTCTTGTAGAGGGCCGCGATGGTCAGCGCCGGTGGCTCGAACCGGTTGGTCAGAAGCACCAGATGCTTGCCGGTTTCTGGATCGCGAAACGATACCCGGCGCAGCCGTTCCGGATACCCGGCCTTCGACCTCGGCGTTGCCAGCAAAATGGTCTGATCGGCACGCAGGCCTGTGGTGGTGTCCACCGGTCGCGACGCGATCCAGGTGAAATGCAGATTGTCCTTGGCACGGATGACGAACCCCCCCTTCTGGCGATGCAGGGCAAACAGACGGGTGAAATCCAGATAGCCCCGGTCGATGACCAGAATCGACCCAGGCGGCAGGGCCACCTCGTCGAGCAGGCGCACATCGTGCGTCTTGCCGGTGGTGAGTGTGAGGAAAACCGGGATGACGCCTCGCAGATCGATGATGACATGCGCCTTGACTGCTGCCTTGGTCTTCCGGAAATCGGCCCAGGGAAACAACGACAGACACAGATCGATGGTGGTCGAGTCCATCGCGTAGACCGGCCCCTTCAGACCCAAGCCGAGATCCTCGTCCCCATACAGTGCCAGGGCGGCCTCGATCAGACGCTGCCCCAGGGCCTCGAACAGGCGATAGTCGCGCCGTTCGGCGGCATCGGCCAGGGTCGAGCGCGAAACGGAACTCCGAATGCCAACGTGGTAGAGCTTCGAGCGCTGGGCATTGAAACAAGCCTCCAAATCGCGCAGTCCGGAACGGCGGGTCAGTTGGGCATAGACCAGACAGATGAAGTGACTCCAGGCGGTGAATTCTCGAACTTCCTTGTTCGCCTGATACACATCGACCAGATGCTCGAAATGGCTGAATGGAACGAATTCCAGCAACTGTGCAAAGACCGTCCTGCCGTGATTCATGATCGCGCCTCGTCTGCCTACAAAGTCGGCAACGATACGACAGGCCGGGATACCGTGATTTCAAATCGTCGGAATCACCGATCACCCGGAAATGCCCGTCAGGCAAGGCTTTGCGCATGCTGATCATTCAAACTACCGGACAGTAGTGAGCCACAGTATCTGTAACGCGGCGCATTACCCAGCTGCCGCACGCAGTGGACACGGCAGGGCACCAACGGTTTTCTGGGGCGCCACTTGGCACCAGGGGTCCGGAATCGATTTCCGCTGGGAGATCGCCCGCTACCTTGAACCTGATGGGTGACTGGTGCGCATCAGTTTACTGATGACGCAACCACAAGAGAGAAGACCTGGGCGCGTAGCGAATGACTCTACTGCTGGTTTTTTGTCAAACGAATGGAGTCAGAAATGGCTTCAAGGAGGCGTTACTGCCCTTGCGCGGAGGCGGCTAATAGGTGGCCCCGCGACCGGACCAGCGGCACGGGTAACGAGGTCCTCCACGGCGGTTCGGGCAGCGACCTCCTCTACTGCGAGGCCAGCCAACGACCTGCTGGTGGGCGGGGCGGACAACGACCGGCTCTACGGCGGGGACGGCAACGACCACCTGGCGGGCCAACAAGGGGCCGACGTGCTGTTCGGCGGTACCGGGGCCGACATCTTCTACTTCGGTGCCCTCAGTGACAGCACCTTGAACGAAGTGGACATCATCGCCGACTTCGAGGCCCAGGACCGCATCGACCTGAGCCAGTTGCACCTCGCCTATGAGGATCTCCACTTCAACTTTACAGCGGACACGACCGACATCCAGATCGACGGCAGCGACTTCGATATCCGTCTCCTGGGACAGCACCAGTTGACCCAGGATCATTTCCACCTCGCGTAAACCAATATGTCGGATAAGGACCCGATCAGGGCGGCACTCGATGAGTGCCGCCCGCGAGGGGGTGAAGACAGAAAATCATTTTCAGATTTTTCTGACAAAACTTCAGAAAAATCCTACAGACAATGAAAATCCGGTCTGATATAAAACCACGTGCCGAATGTGGAAGGACATTGGAAACCCCCTCGGCAAATGGAGAACGGAGCGATGCAGAAATACCCAGCAACGATATCCCGAAACACTGAATCGAGCCTCTCTGGGGCTATCGAAGCCCGTGGTGCCGGTTCAAGGGCCATGACCGGCCTCTGGGTGGGCTTGCGTCGGTCATTTGTTGAATGCGTTGCCGGAGAAAAAGTTTGGAATCCGCGAATGAGGTGGTGTGTGCCCCAACCGCAGTCTACCAGGATAAGATGAGTGAGAATCAAAGAGGAAATATGAGATTAATTCGACCCTGGCCCCTTTCTTCGCCTCCATGACCTCAATGCCTTGCCACCGGATGCGCCGCGCGTCCTGCTCGCCACCGGCAAACTCGTGGGCGAGGGATTCGACCATCCACCCCTCGATACCTTGATTCTGGCCATGCCCATCTCTTGGAAGGGCACCTTGCAGCAATACGCTGGTCGATTGCATCGAGAGCATGCGACCAAGACAGATGTGCGGATCATCGATTTCATGGACACCGGCCACCCCGCGCTGCTGCGGATGTGGGACAAGCGAGAGCGCGGATACCGAGCGATGGGCTACAGAATTTCCGAACAGCCGCAGGCGAACGCAGATTTACTCACTGGCCCCAATAGCGAGTAGTTTGGTAGTCAACCCAGCGCCACCAATGACAAAACCCCAACTGTTCTCGGTTGGGGTTTTTCCTTGCTTGATCGCGCCCGCGGCGGAGGGCTCATCGTAGATCGTCCAGGATGGCCTCAATGATATCCGGCGTGAGCGTAGTCAGGTTGATCATCCGGCCGCACCGGTTTCGAACGGGGCCAGCTAATGTTGTAACGCCTGGCTACTCATGCGGATCGTTCAATTCGTAACTGGTACTGCACCCGCCCGCCTCGGTTTTCCGCAGCACAGCGTGCGTCAGTAAATTGTGGGGTGTCCGTTATTGACAGGGCACCTCAATTTTGACCGCGCTGGCAATTTCGGTTGGGGGTCAAGGCGCTCACTCCTGAACGAACCAAAGCGGTGCTGCAACTCTTGATTCTGTCAATTAAATGGCGTAAGGTTTTTCTTTTCCACCCGCTTACCCAAAGGTGGTCCTATCGGACCGCCTTTTTGCTTTTGGGACGGACGATATGGCTGAAGCATTGATGGTGACCTACAAGCGGCTGCCCGTCGAATTTGTTCGGGGGGATGGGCCCTGGCTGTGGGATAGCAACGACAAACGTTTTCTGGACGCTGTGAGCGGGATCGCCGTCTGTAGTCTTGGGCACACGCATGCCGCCGTTCAGCGCGCCATTTGCGAGCAGGCATCCCGGTTGATCCATACCTCCAATCTGTATGGCATTCCCAACCAACAGAAATTGGGAGAGCGGCTGACCGCGCTTTCCGGGATGGACCGCGCCTTTTTCTGCAATTCGGGGGCCGAGGCCAACGAGGCGGCCATCAAGCTGGCCCGGCTCCATGGCCATCGCAAGGGGATTGATGTCCCCGCCATCATCGTCATGGAGGGCAGTTTCCATGGCCGGACCCTGGCCACACTCTCGGCTACGGGCAGCCGCAAGGTCCAGGCGGGCTTTGAACCCCTGGTGCAGGGCTTCGTGCGGGCGCCCTTTGGTGACCTGGACTCCCTGACCGCCATCGCTGCCACCCGCCACGATGTCTGCGCCCTGCTGGTCGAGCCGGTGCAGGGGGAAGGCGGCGTCCAGATCCCGCCCGCCGATTACCTGAACAGGGTCCGGGAGCTTTGCGACAGGCATGGCTGGCTCATGATGCTGGATGAGATCCAGACCGGCATGGGCCGTACCGGCCGCTTCTTCGCCCACCAGTACAACGGTATCCTGCCCGATGTCATGACCCTGGCAAAGGCGCTGGGCAACGGCGTCCCCATCGGGGCCTGCCTGGCGCGCGGCGAGGCCGCCGGGCTTTTCACTCCCGGCAGCCACGGCACTACCTTCGGCGGCAATCCCCTGGCCTGTGCCGCCGCCCTGGCCGTGGTCGATACCATGGAATCCGAAGACATCCCGGCCCAGGCCGCCGCCCAGGGCAAACGTCTGCTGGAAGGCTTCAAGACAGCTCTGGGCGCCGTAACCGGTGTCGCGGATATTCGCGGGCTGGGAATGCTGATCGGCATAGAACTTGATCGCGCCTGCGGCGAATTGGTTGGTATGGCGCTGGAACAGGGCCTGCTGATCAACGTCACCGCCGACAGGGTGATACGTCTGCTGCCTCCTCTCAACCTGGACGATGGGACCGCCGATCAATTGGTCGCCGCTGTTTCCTCCCTCGTCCGGGATTTCCTTAAGGCATAAGGATATCGCTATGAAAAACCCCCGGCATTTTCTCTCTCTGCTTGATCTGACCCCCGGCGAGATCCGGGGTCTTATCGCGCGCGCAGGGGAGCTGAAGGCGATGCAGGCAAGGCACGAGGTTTACGAGCCTCTGAAGAACTGGTCCCTGGGCATGGTCTTCGAGAAGTCCTCCACCCGCACCCGCGTCTCCTTCGAGGTAGGCATGACCCAACTGGGCGGCCACGCCATCTTTTTGTCGCCGAACGATACCCAGCTCGGTCGGGGCGAACCCATCGAAGACAGCGCCCGTGTCCTATCGCGCATGGTGGACGTGGTCATGATCCGCACCTTTGCCCATGATCGGGTCCGGCGCTTTGCCGAGCACTCGCGGGTGCCCGTGATCAACGGCCTGTCCGACCTGTTGCACCCCTGTCAGTTGCTGGCCGACCTGCAAACCTATTTCGAACATCGGGGCGATATCGCCGGCAAGCGCGTTGCCTGGATCGGCGACGGCAACAACATGTGCAACAGCTATGTGGAAGCGGCCCGGCAACTGGATTTCAGCCTCAACATTGCCTGCCCCCCCGGTTACGAGCCCTCGGCCGAGGCCCTCGAAACCTGCGGCAAGCACTGTAGTGTCATGCGCGACCCCATGCAGGCCGCCCAGGACGCCGACCTAGTGGTGACCGATGTCTGGGCCAGCATGGGTCAGGAGTCCGAGCAGGCTCAAAGGCGTGATATCTTTACCCCTTACCAGGTCAACAACGCCATTATGGAACAGGCCGCGCCGGACGCCGTTTTCATGCATTGTCTGCCCGCCCATCGTGAGGAAGAGGTCACCGCCTCTGTCATCGACGGCCCCCATTCGGTCGTGTGGGACGAGGCGGAAAACCGCCTCCACTCGCAAAAGGCCCTGTTGGAATTTCTTCTAGTCGGTAAATAAAGGTTATGCGCATTCTTGGTTTCACCCTTCTAGCCCTGATCCTGCTGCCCCTCCAGGCGGAGGAGATCCGTTACGTCACCGATGTCATCCGCTTCCCCTTACGGGAGACGCCGGACGCCAACGGCAAATTCATCACGGGGGTTCCCAGCGGCTCGAAATTGATCGTGCTGGAAACCGCCGAAGGCTCGGAGTTCAGCAAGGTCCGGACCGAGGATGGGAAGGAGGGCTACCTCGAAAGCCGCCGCCTGGTCGCCGAGCCCCCGGCCAAAAGCCGCCTTTCCGAGGCCGAAACCCGCTTGGCCACGATAAATGCGCCACCAGATCAGCTTGCCGTTCAGCTCAAGGCCCTTCAGGAAGAGCACGATCAGCTGAAGGCGACCCACGAAAAGCATATGGCCGAATCCGAGCTCCAGAAGCAGGAACTCGACAACCTGCGCCGCACTTCGGCCGGTTCTGTGCAGACCGCCAAGGAACGCGACGTTCTCTATAAGAAAGTGGATGACCTGACCCGCGAAAAGCTCGTGCTCGAACAGCGCTATCTCAGCTCCAGCAGCAGCAACCAGCAGCGCTGGTTCATGATTGGGGGCGGCGTACTCCTGGTCGGCATGCTGGTTGGGCTCGTCCTCCCCAATCTTCGCACCTCCAGGCGCCAGAATTCATCCTACCTGAGCGGTTTTTAGGCCATACGACCTAGCCATGAGCATCCGCGCATTCGTCTTCTGCGACCTCTGCAATCCCATGGCGATACGCCATGTCGAGGAACGGCGGCGGTCGCGCTGGGACGACCCTAGCATGGGCCGCCGCATCTCCGATGGCCGCGCCTGGTTCGATGGTAGTGAAGACGACGCCCGCCAGGCGGGTTGGCAGGCAGAGGGCGAACGCCACATCTGTCCCCACTGCCAGCGCAAGGGAATGAAAAAGGATCTTGTCTGATGTTGAGAGGGCAGTCCGGCCCTCAGGCCGGCAAAGGCGATTCTCAGCGCAACTCCGAAATGTTTAGCCCCCTCACCCTTACAAAAGGGGAGAGGGGGCTGGCGGTTATCTCTTCAACTGCGACAGATCCCGCACGGCGCCCTGGGCCGCCGAGGTAGTCATAGCGGCGTAGACCTGGAGCGCCTGTGAGACGGTCCGATCCCGGTTCTCCGGCCGCCAGGCCATTGCCCCCTTGGCTTCCATGGCTTTGAGGCGTTCCTCAAGCTCCCCGCTGGAGACAGCAACCCGGATGGAGCGATTGGGAATATCGATCTCGATGCCGTCCCCCTCCTGCACCAGCCCGATGACGCCACCCTGCGCGGCCTCGGGTGAGCAATGGCCGATGGAAAGGCCGGAGGTACCGCCGGAGAAACGGCCATCGGTAATCAGGGCACAGACCTTTCCCAATCCCTTCGACTTCAGATAGCTGGTGGGATAGAGCATCTCCTGCATGCCGGGGCCGCCCTTGGGACCCTCGTAACGGATGATGACCACGTCGCCGGCCTTGACCTGGTCTGCCAGGATCGCCTCCACTGCGGCATCCTGGCTCTCGAACACCCGCGCCGGGCCGCTGAACTTCAGGATAGACTCGTCCACCCCCGCAGTTTTCACGATACAGCCCTGTTCGGCCAGATTGCCGAACAGGACGGCCAGGCCGCCGTCCTTGGAGTAGGCGTGCTCCATGTCCCGGATACAGCCATTGGCGCGATCCAGGTCCAGGCTGGGCCAGTTGTATTCCTGACTGAAGGCCTCGCGGGTCGGAATGCCGGCGGGTCCGGCCAGGAAGCGCTGCTTCGCCTCTTTCTCGATGGTGGTTGCCACGTCCCAGCGGATCAGGGCCTCGGCCATGCTCTTGCTATGCACGGTCCGGCAATCGCGATGGATCAGACCGCCCCGGTCCAGCTCGGCCAGGATGCCGAAAACGCCACCGGCGCGATGCACATCCTCCATGTGGTATTGCTGAGTGGAAGGGGCCACCTTGCAGAGATTGGGGACCTTGCGCGACAGCCGGTCGATGTCCTGCATGCTGAAATTGACGCCCGCCTCGTGGGCGGCGGCCAGGAGATGCAGCACGGTATTGGTGGAACCGCCCATGGCGATATCCAGGCACATGGCGTTCTCGAAGGCCTCGAAGGTGGCGATGGAACGCGGCAGGACGCCAGCGTCCTCCTGTTCGTACCAGCGCTTGGCCAGGTTGACCACCAGACGGCCAGCCTCCAGAAAGAGCTGCTTGCGGCCGGCATGGGTCGCCACCAGGGAACCGTTGCCCGGCAGGGCCAGCCCCAGGGCCTCTGCCAGACAGTTCATGGAATTGGCGGTGAACATGCCGGAGCAAGAGCCACAGGTGGGACAGGCGGAGCGCTCGATGGCGGCCACGTCCTCGTCGGTCTCGGCCGGGTTGGCGGCGGCGACCATGGCATCCACTAGATCCAGCTTGACCTTGCCCTTGGATGCCAGTCGCACCTTGCCCGCCTCCATGGGGCCGCCGGAGACGAAGACGGCGGGGATGTTGAGCCGCAGGGCGGCCATCAGCATGCCGGGGGTGATCTTGTCGCAGTTGGAGATGCAGACCAGGGCGTCGGCGCAATGGGCATTGACCATGTATTCGACCGAATCGGCGATCAGCTCCCGCGAGGGCAGGGAGTAGAGCATGCCTCCATGGCCCATGGCGATACCGTCGTCGATAGCGATGGTGTTGAACTCCTTGGCCACGCCACCGGCACGTTCGATTTCCCGAGCCACCAATTGGCCCATATCCTTCAGGTGGACATGGCCGGGCACGAACTGGGTAAAGGAGTTGACGACGGCGATGATCGGCTTTTCGAAATCGAGGTCCGACATGCCGGTGGCGCGCCACAACGCCCTTGCGCCCGCCATATTGCGGCCATGGGTGGTGGTACGGGAGCGATACTGGGGCATGTCTTCCTCCGGCGGCTGGATCTGGGAAAAGGCCGATTATGCCCATTCCACCGGGCCAATGCGATAGACGCGGGCGCTGGCGCCAAGCACAATTCCCCCATGAGCCCACCCCCACTCCTCGCCATGCTTGAAGGCCTGATCGCCGCGCCCTCCGTGAGCAGCGTCAATCCCCGCTGGGACCAGGGCAACCTGGGCGTGATCGAACTACTTGATGTCTGGCTGGGTGATCTCGGGTTTAGCACCCAGATACAGGCCATCCCCAACCATCCCGGTAAATTCAATCTGATCGCCTCCCGTGGCAGCGGCCCGGAAGGACTGGTGCTCTCGGGCCACAGCGACACCGTGCCCTTCGACGACAATCGCTGGAGCAGCGACCCCTTCCGTCTGACGGAGCGCAACCAGCGGCTGCACGGCCTGGGCACGGCCGACATGAAGGGTTTTTTCGCCCTTGTGATCGAGGCCTTGCGGGAACTCCCCCTCGACCGGATCAGCCGGCCCCTGACCCTCATCGCCACCGCCGACGAGGAGAGCAGCATGTGCGGCGCCCAGGCCCTCGCCGGACTGGGGGCTCGTCTGGGCCGCCATGTGGTGATCGGTGAGCCGACCGGTCTAAGACCCATTCGCAGCCACAAGGGCATCGCCATGGAGGCGATCCGGCTAGGCGGGCGTTCCGGCCACTCCAGCGATCCCTCACTTGGCAATAGTGCCCTGGAGGGCATGCATCGGGTCATCGGCGATCTGCTGCAATGGCGCGAGGAGTTACAGTGCCGCTACCGCAACCCCCTGTTCGCGGTGGAAGTACCCACTCTCAACCTGGGCCATATCCACGGCGGCGACAACCCCAACCGCATCTGCGGTCACTGCGAGCTGCACATCGACCTGCGCCCCCTGCCCGGCATCTCCCTGGACGATCTGCGCGGCGAGCTGGAGGGGCGCCTCAAGACCCTCATCGAACCCACCGGCCTGGAGCTGGAGATCAAGCGCCTGTTCAGCGGCGTCCCGGCCATGGAGACCCCAGCCGAAGCCGCCATCGTCCGCGCCACGGAAGAACTCACCGGCCACACCGCCGGTGCCGTGGCCTTCGCCACCGAAGGCCCTTACTTTAACGACATGGGGATGGAAACGGTGATCCTGGGGCCGGGCTCCATCGACCAGGCCCATCAACCCGACGAATACCTCGCCCTGGAGCAGATCCAGCCAGCCATCGGATTGATCCGGGAATTGGTGAGGCGGTTTTGCCTGTCGGATTGAATCAGGTTGATCCAGATCAACAATGTTTTCGTGTCAGAAAATTCCTATTTTCGAGGGGAATCCAGCGGTCCTAGTAAGAGGCTGAGCATTGACTTCCCCCCTTATTGAGGGGGGTAGGTTGTCAGCACATACACCTCGCTTGTGTTCATGCCTGAAATAACCCATTGAATTGAAACCATCTGGAACTCAGAATTCAAGATCGGAATCGATTCCGAATCATTCTGGCCCTGGTACTTAAACTCTGGTTTCTATGAAAGTGATGAGCAACGTCAACGGCTTCGTCGATTGGTTTCGTAACTCGACCCCCTATATCCATGCCCACCGGGGCAAGACCTTCGTCATCTATTTCGGCGGCGAGGTTTTGCTGGACGAGCGGGGGTTTTCGGGGCTGATCCACGACATCGCCCTGTTGCAGGGCCTGGGTATCCGGCTGGTTCTGGTCCACGGGGCGAGGCCCCAGATCGAGCAGCGCCTGGCGGAACGTCAGGCCGAAATGCGTGTCCTCAACGGCCTGCGCATTACCGACGATGCCGCGCTGGCTTGCGTCAAGGAGGCTGCTGGGTTTCTGCGTGTCGAGATCGAGGCGCGTCTCTCCATGGGCCTGGCCAACTCGCCCATGGCCGGCGCCCGCATCCGTGTCAGTTCCGGTAATTTTGTCACCGCGCGGCCCTTGGGCATTCGCGACGGCATCGACTATTGCCATACCGGAATCGTGCGCCGGATCGATGACGCGGCCATCCGTCAGCGGCTGGATGAGGGGTCCATCGCTCTGGTCCCGCCCTTGGGCTACTCCCCCACCGGTGAGGTCTTCAATCTGGCGGCCGCCGAGCTGGCCGGGGCCGTGGCCGCAGCGCTGAACGCCGACAAGCTGATCCTCCTGCAAGAGGGTGAGGAACTGCTCGACGGCAAAGGGAGGGTGGTTTCGCATCTTCTTCCGCAAGAGGCCGAGCTGCTGCTCGCCGAAAGGAAGTTGGCCGAGGAGGCAGGCCAGCAGATTGCGGCGGCGGTTAATGCCTGCCGCCACGGGGTGAAGCGGGTCCATCTGCTGCAAAGGCGCACCGATGGAGTCCTATTGCAGGAACTCTTCACTCGCGAAGGGGTGGGTACGCTCTTGACGACGACGCCCCATGAAACCATCCGTCCTGCCGTCATTGAAGATGTCGGCAGTATCCTGGCGCTGCTGGCTCCCCTCGAAGAGAAGGGGATTTTGGTCAAGCGTTCGCGGGAACTGTTGGAGACCGAGATCGACTGCTTTGTGGTGGTGGAGCGGGATGAGACGGTGATCGCCTGCGCCGCGCTCTATCCCTACCCCGAGGCAGTCATGGCCGAACTCGCCTGCGTTGCGGTCCATCCCGACTATCGCGATGCTGGACGTGGAGACGATCTCCTGAAACACATGGAGCGAACTGCCCTCGCCCAGGGATTGAAGGCGCTTTTCGTTCTAACCACCCAGACCGCACATTGGTTCCAGGAACGCGGCTTCGAAGCCTGTCCACTGGAAGGACTGCCGCAAAAGAAGCGGGAGTTTTACAACTTGCGCCGCAATTCCAAACTGTTCGTCAAACAGATTTCATGAAAATTCAGCGTGAAAAGACCTGGTGGGTAGGCCGGCCTTCAGGCTGTCCATCGGCGCCGCAGTGGGCCTGAAGGCCGACCTGCCTTTTTTTCATCTTCCGGGGCCGGTCATCTCGTCCCATGGGCGGTCAGGTAAAAGGTGAAGTCATAAGAGACTAGGGTAAAATCCCAATCATCCATGGCGCTTGGCCATGACCACGACGTGACTTTGACGAAGAAGAATCCATGAACGAGCAAACCCTTATCGCTTTCATCGGTGGCGGCAACATGGCCGCCAGCCTCATCGGCGGACTTATCACCAACGGACACGCCCCTCGCAGCATCCTGGTCAGCGAGCCCAGCCCCGAAACAGCGGCGGCCTTGGCGGGGCGCTTCGGCATCAAGCTTTGCGCGAGCAATGCGGATGCAGCGGGGCAGGCGGAAGTGGTTGTCCTTGCCGTGAAACCCCAGGTCATGCGGGATGTGGCGGTCGATCTGGCGGCAAGCCTCGGCGGCCAGAAGCCCCTTTTCGTTTCCATTGCCGCCGGTATTCGCGAGCAGGCGCTCCGGGAATGGCTCGGCGGGGATGTGTGGCTGATCAGGGCCATGCCCAATACGCCGGCCATGATTCAATCGGGCGCCACGGTTTTGCACGCGGGTCCGGGTATCAATCCACGGCAGCGCAATCTCGCCGAGTCGATCATGCGTGCCGTCGGGCTGATTCAGTGGGTGGAGGACGAGGCAAAGATGGATATTGTCACCGCCCTCTCCGGCAGTGGTCCCGCCTATTTCTTTCTGGTGATGGAGATCCTGGAGCAGGCGGCGGTCGAGTTGGGCCTTTCGCCGGACAGTGCCCGCCTCCTGACCCTGCAAACCGCGCTGGGAGCCTCACGCCTGGCTTTGGAAAGCCCGGAAAGCACCGCCATCTTGCGGCAAAAGGTCACTTCCCCTGGCGGCACCACGGAACGGGCCATCGGGATTCTCGAACAGGGGGGCATCCGCAAGCTCTTCGCCGAGGCGTTGAAGGGGGCCAAGATTCGCTCGGAAGAACTGTCGGACATCATGGGCGGAAGGCATGAGTAACGGATATCTGACGAATCCCGCCATTTTTCTGGTCCAGACCCTGTTTGGGCTATACATTCTGGCGGTTGTCTTGCGGTTGTTGTTCCAGTGGGTGCGGGCTGACTTTTACAACCCGGTCTCGCAGCTCATCGTCAAGATGACCCACCCCGTCCTGCGCCCCTTGCGACGATTCGTCCCGCCGATGCTTGGACTGGACTCGGCCTCCCTGTTGCTCGCCTGGCTGCTGAAGGCCATCGAGATCGCCCTCGTCCTGCTGCTGGCCGGGTCCAGCTATCCCCTATGGGCTCCTCTGCTCTGGTCCATCCCGGCACTGATCGAATTGACCCTCAACATCTTTCTCTTCGCCGTCATTATTCAAGCGGTCCTCAGTTGGGTCAGTCCTGACCCCTACAATCCGGTGAACAGTCTGCTCCACAGCCTGACAGATCCCATTCTGGCGCCGCTTCAGAGGCTTATCCCGCCGGTGTCCGGGGTGGATCTGTCGCCCATGGCCGCGATCATCAGCCTCTACCTGCTGGAGATGCTGCTGATGCCGCCCTTGCGGATGGTTACCGGGATGCCGCAGGGCCTCTGAATCCGTGGAGTCCTGGTATCAATGGGAAAAGGATGACCTGCTGCTGCGCCTGCGGATACAACCCAAGGCCAGCAGAGATACCTTTGCCGAACCCTATGGCGACGCCTTCAAGATCCGCATCACCGCGCCCCCGGTCGATGGCAAGGCCAACGAGCATTTGCAGCGGTTTCTCTCCAAGGCCTTCGGCGTTCCGCTCAGAGATGTTTTGATCGAGACCGGTGAGACCTCGCGCGGCAAGCGCGTCCGCATACGGCAGCCAAAGCGGATTCCCCCCGAATTACAGATGGTTATCGGCCATTCGTGACGACGAATGGCCCCTGTTGCCCTTTTCGGGCTATACTCGGATAGCAACGATTCATGGCATCCCGCCGGATGTGAGTAAGCAGTAACCCCAAAACAGCCGAAACGGAACCAATGCACAGCATTGCCCTCGACAAACAGCTTGGCGCGCTCAAGGAATGGAAGGAACACCTCGCGAGAACCATTCTGGAGTATCACACTTGGCTGAGAACCCACAAAATGCTCTCGGCGGAGGCCGAGGAACGCATCCGCTACGGCCTGAGCGCCTTAAAGAAAGATGAACTCACCATCGCCTTCGTCGCTGAGTTCTCCCGTGGCAAGACCGAACTGATCAACGCCATCTTCTTCGCCGATTACGGCCGCCGCCTGCTTCCCTCCAGCGCCGGGCGGACAACCATGTGCCCGGTGGAGATGTTCTACGACCACGCGAAGGGCGAGGCCTACCTGAAGACCCTTCCCATCGAGACGCGCCAGTACCAGCGTTCACTCTCCAGCTACAAGAACGAACCGGACGCCTGGGTCCATTTTCCGCTCGACATCAACTCCCCCGACCAGTTGGAGCAGACTTTGAAGGAGGTCAAGCGGACCAAGAAGGTCAGCATAGAGGAGGCCCACCGGCTCGGTCTTTCGGCCCACGATATGGCCATGTCCGACGAAGGTTCCAATGCCGCCTACATCGAGATCCCCAAGTGGCGCCACGCACTGCTCAGCTTTCCCCATCCGCTGATGAAGAAGGGGCTGCGGGTACTGGATACGCCAGGCCTCAACGCCCTGGGTAGCGAACCTGAATTGACCCTGAGCATGTTGCCGGCTGCCCAGGCCATCCTCTTTGTGCTTGCCGCCGATACCGGCGTCACCCGTAGTGACCTGGAGATGTGGCAACACCACATTCAGGGTTTCCAGAGGGGGCGCCACCGGGGCATCCTGGTCGCGCTCAATAAGATCGATACCCTCTGGGACGACGAATTGCAGACCGAGGCCGCCATCAACAGCACCATCGCCCGGCAGCGCAGTTCGACCGCCAAGCTGCTCGACATCCCCGAGGGAACCGTGTTTCCCGTCTCGGCACAAAAGGCCCTGGTGGCAAAGATCAAGCGGGATGCCGCCTTGATGAAGCGGAGCGCCTTGCTCGAAATAGAGGATTACCTCTCCGAGGACATCCTCTCCACCCGGCAGCAAATACTGGCAGAGGTTTTGAGCAACAGCCTCGGCGACATGCTGAGCAACAGCGTCAGTCTGGTCAGCGAAAAACTGGGGAGCGTTCAAAAGCAGCGCACGGAGCTGCTGGAGTTGACGGATAAGAGCGACGCCATGATCGAACACATGCTGTCGGAGACCTCGGATGAGAAGGTCAAGTACAAGCAGAACGTGGGCAGCTTCCTCTCCAGCCAGAAGACCTTGCAGGGTCAGGCGGAAGACCTTCGCCGGGCGCTCAGCATCGAGTCTCTCGACAAGATGATCAATGAGGCCCACGGCCTGATGCAGGGCAACTGGACCACGGCCGGCCTAAAAAAGAGCATGCGCTCCCTCTTTGATCAGCTTAATACACGCATGGAAGAGGTCACTGCCCAGGTCGAGGAGACCCGGCGCCTGGTGCGCAGCATCTATCGGCGGTTCCAGGATGACCATGGGTTCAATATCATCCAGCCGCGCATGTTCTCGGTGATGAAATACCGTGTGCAACTGGAAATGCTGCATCAAGAGGCCGAGATCTTCCGCAACAGTACCCTCATGGCGCTGACCGAGAAGCACTTCGTCATTAAGCGCTTTTTCAACGCCATCGTCGATCAGGCGCGCAGGGTCTTTGCCGACGCAGCCAAGGAGGCCAACGGCTGGACCATAGCATCCCTTGAGCCGCTGAAATACCAGATCAGGGATCATAAGGACCTGCTCGACCGGAAGATCACCGACCTGAAAAAGATCGCCCAGTCCCGAAGCACCCTCAACAGCCGTGTCGAGGAACTGGATAATCACAGGGAGGCCGTCGAGGTGGAGCTTGAAAAGCTTAAGCGCATGCAAGGCCGGCTCTTCAAAAGTGTCAGCGCCGAAGCCCCGTCTGCCGAACGGCCCCGGCCCCGGCTTGTGGCCAGCAATTAGCAGACCGGCGGCCTGAATTTCCCTGGCTTTTTCAGGGCATCGGCCCCACCCAAGCCATGAGCTGCTATTGTTGAAATTTTAGAGTGCTCGGTTCACAGCCCAAGGAGGCTCACGCCATGCAACACAAACTCCCGATCCTCGGTATCCTGATACTGCTCGCCGCGTCCCTTCCCCTCCTCGCCGAGGACAGCACCCGCGTGGGTGGATACAGCATTCATCACGCCACACTGACCACCGACACACTCGCCCCCGATATCGCCAAGGCCTACGGCATTACCCGCAGCCCCAACAGGGGCATGATCAATATCAGTCTGATCAAGGAACAGGCTGGAACCACGGGAACAGCCACGGCCGCCAAGGTGCAGGTCAACCTGAAGCGTCTCACGGGCCAGCGGGAAGAAGTGGAGATGAGGGAAATACGCGAAGAGAGCGCCATCTACTATATCGGCGTGTTCGGCGTCGTCACAGGTGAGAAGGTCGCTTTCGACATTCAGGTCACCCCTGAGGGCGCCGCCGAGCCCTTCAAAACGACTACCTCTGGCGAATTTTACGGCCGTTAGGCGGGATAATCGTCAGGGCAAAAAAAACCGCCGTTGACCGGCGGTTTTCTGTGGTCCCCCAAGGGACTCACTTGATTTTGGCTTCCTTGTACATCACGTGCTGACGGACCTTGGGATCGAATTTCTTGATCTCCATCTTGCCGGGCATGTTCCGCTTATTCTTCGTCGTGGTGTAGAAGTGGCCGGTACCAGCACTGGATACGAGCTTGATCTTGTCGCGCATATGGGTTCCCCTTAAACCTTTTCGCCACGGGCACGGATGTCGGCCAACACGGCGTCGATGCCCTTCTTGTCGATGATACGCATCCCCTTGCAGGTGAGGCGCAGACGGACCCAGAGGCCCTCGCTCTCGACCCAGAAGCGATGATAGTGGAGATTGGGCAGAAAGCGGCGCCTGGTCTTGTTGTTGGCGTGCGATACGTTGTTGCCCACTGCGGGCCGCTTACCTGTTACCTGGCAAACACGGGACATTTTCTTTTCCTCGATGAGTCTATTCTTTTTGCCGATGATTCGATTCGGCTGCCTGATACGGGTCAGGGCTGAAAGGCGCGTATTTATATCAGAAAAGATCGGGCGCCACAAGGAAACCTGAGCGGCCCGATCCCAGCATCAATGATGCATACCACCCGCAGGCATCTTCATCCCTTCCATGCCCTGGTTCTGCATTTCCTGCATAGGCATGCCGCTGCCAGCAGCCTCAGCTTTCTGGAACGGGGTGTACCGGGCCTGCTGGCCGATGGAAGGGATGGAGACCACGACCTTCATGTCGTCGCTGGCCGTGAATTCACCCGATCCCTTCAGCAGGTTGGGTTCCACCGGCGTCAGCTTTACCTCCACCTTGGCGCCGCCGGAAAGCACCGTCGCGATGGCATCCATCCCGGCGCTGGGCATGGATTCGTTGCCGTGGTTCATGACATACAGCCGGATCTCCTTTCCTTCGATCACCAGTTCCAGATGGTGGGTGGCTGTCATGCGCACCTGCCCGCCGTGGGGCGATGCCTGGGTATCCAGGTACTCGTCGGTATGGGCCAGCGCATTGGCCGACAGGAGCAGGGCGGCAACAAACCCCAGTTTTTTAAGCAATTTCATCGTTATCTCCTCGATTGGCTAAAAGTTGCATCAAAGGCTTCTCGCCCCAGCGCCAGAACAGCACGGGGGTAAGGAGCGTATCCAGTAGGGTGGAGCTGACCAGCCCGCCGAAAATCACCAGCGCGACCGGATGGAGGATCTCCTTGCCCGGATCCCCACCCGCCAGCAGCAGCGGCAGGAGCGCGAAGGCCGCCACCAATGCTGTCATCAGCACCGGCACCAGCCGTTCCAGGCTGCCGCGCACGATCATGGGGATGCCGAAGGTTTCGCCCTCGTGCAAGGCCAGGTTGATGTAGTGGCTGATCTTGAGAATGCCGTTGCGGGTGCTGATGCCCGCCAGGGTGATGAAGCCCACCATGCTGGCGACGGAAAGGGTCTGCCCGGCGAGCCAGAGCGCCGCCACGCCGCCTACCATGGCCAGGGGAATGTTGCCCATGATGATGGCCGCCAGCACGGCGGATTGATAACGGCTGTAGAGCACCAGAAACACCAGCGTCAACGACACCAGGCCCAGCACGGCGATCAACTGGCTGGCCTCTTCCTGGGCCTGGAACTGGCCTTCCAGTCGGGTGAAATAGCCCTCGGGCAGGGGAAACCGTTCCAGCTCCGCGCGAATGGCCCGGATTACCTCGGCCATATCGGCCCCTTCTGCCGCGTTGGCCGACAGCACGATGCGGCGGCGGCCGTTTTCGCGCAGAATCTGATTGGGGCCGCTGCTCTCCTCGATGCCGGCGACCATGCGCAAGGGGATGTAGCCTGAATGGGTCTCCACCAGCAGGTTGCGCAAGCCCCCGGCGGTCCGGTCGCTGTCCCGCAGGCGGATCACCACGTCGGCGCGGCGGTTGCCGTCGATCACCTGGGTCAGGGTCTCGCCGTTGGCGAGGGTCTCCAGGGCGGTGTTGATGCTGGCGGGGGTAGCGCCGTATTGCTGCGTCTTGTCGTAATCCACCCGAACCTGCAACTGCGGAATGCGAACCTGCTTCTCCAGTTGCAGATCCACCACCCCTGGGATAGCCGCCAGACGGGCCTGCAACTCGGCCGCCAGACCGCGCAGGCTGTCGGTGTCGTCCCCGAAGACCTTCAGCGCGATCTGCGCCCTTACGCCGGACAGCAGGTGATCCAGGCGGTGGGAAATCGGCTGGCCGATGTTGAGAGAGGCGGGGATGACCGACAGACGGCCGCGGATATCCGCCAGCACCACCTCGCGCGGGCGGTCCGATGGCTGTAAGTCCACCTCGATTTCGTTGGTATGCACCCCCTCCGCATGCTCGTCCAGTTCCGCCCGCCCGGTGCGGCGCCCGACTTGCTTGACCTCCGGGACTTGCAGCAGCAACTGTTCCGCCAGGGCGCCGACACGGCCGGACTCGGTCAGGGAGATCCCCGGTTGCAGCATCAGGGTGATGGTCAGGGTGCCCTCGTTGAAGGCCGGCAGGAACGCCTTGGGGAAGAAAGGGATGCTGGCGGTCGCCGTGACGACCAGCGCCAGGGCGGCGCCGAGCAGCAGGCCGCTGCGAGGGAACGAGGCGTGCAGCAGGCGTTCGTCCAGGCGCTTGAGGAACCGGACGAGGGGGGAGTCGCCATGCGCCCCCCGTCCCGCGTCCCCCTTACCCAGAAGGTAATAGCAGAGCACCGGCGTCACCGTGACCGCCACCAGCAGGCTCGCCAGTATGGACACGACATAGGCGATCCCCAACGGGGTGAACAACCGCCCCTCGATCCCTGCCAGAAAGAACAGGGGAACGAACACCAGCACTACGATCAGCGTGGCGTACACCACACCGGAGCGCACCTCGCGGGAGGCCGCCGCGATCACCCCCAGCACCGGGCGCGGCTGGGACAGGGCCGCATTCTGGCGCAGGCGGCGCAACACGTTTTCCACGTCCACCACGGCGTCATCCACCAGCTCGCCCAGGGCAATGGCCAGCCCGCCCAGGGTCATGGTGTTGACCGAGAGGCCGAAGGCGTAAAACACCAGTCCCGCCGCGAGCAGGGAGAGGGGGATGGCGGTCAGGGAAATCAGCGTGGTGCGCAGGTTCAGCAGGAACAGGAAGAGCACCACCACAACCATGACGCCGCCGTCGCGCAAGGCCTCCTCCACGTTGCGGATGGCGTTTTCGATGAAGCTGGCCTGCTTGAACAGGATGTTGTCCAGCTTCACCCCGGTCGGAAGACTGCGGCCAAGCTCCGCCAGGGCCGTTTCCACCTCGCCGGTCAGCCGTACCGTATCCACGCTCGGCTGCTTCTGCACCGACAGAATCACGGCGGGCCTGCCCATGAAGCCGGCGGCCCCACGCTTCACCCCGGCGGCGAAATCGACCTCCGCCACCTGCTGCAACAGGATCGGCACAGCCTCCCGGTGGGCAACCACCAGATTACGCATGTCCTCCAGCCGCGTGGTCCGCCCGATATGGCGAATCAGCCATTCCTGGGAGTGGGCCTCCAGAAAGCCGCCGCTGGTGTTTGCCGCGAATCCTCTCAATGCCGACTCGATCTGATCGAGGCTGATGCTGAGGCGCTCCATATTCCCCACGTCCGGGGTAATGCGGTATTGGCGCACGTCCCCGCCCATGGGGATCACCTGCGATACGCCCGGAATCGCCAGCAGGCGCGGGCGCACCACCCAGTCCGCCAAGTCCCGCGCCTCCATCGGGCCTATGCCCTTCTTGCCTCCCGAGGCGTCAGGCTCCTCCACCGTCAAAGCAATGAGCAGGATCTCCCCCATGATCGAGCTGATCGGCGACATCTTGGGCAAGGCCCCGACGGGCAACTGGCTGGCGATCGCGCCCAGCCGCTCGGCCACCTGCTGGCGGTTGAGGTAGATGTCCGTCCCCCAGGCGAATTCCACGAACAGGATGGACAGACCCACCCCGGAGACCGAACGCACGCGGGTCACGCCCTCCAGACCGTTCATGGCCGTTTCCAGCGGGAAGGAGATCAGTTGCTCCACCTCCTCGGGGGCCATGCCGTGTGCCTCGGTCATCAGGGTCACGGTGGGTTTATTGAGGTCCGGCAACACGTCCACCGGCAGGCGGGACAGGGTAAACAACCCGTACAGGAGCAACAGCGCCGCGCCCGCCAAGACGAACAGGCGGTTGCGCAAACTGGCTTGGATGATTGCGTTGAACATGGGACCGCCCTAGCGTACTTGGCCCAGCAAGGCCGCGCCCTGAGTCACGACGCGCACCCTGCCGGCGGGCAGGCCCTCCAGCACCGCCAGGGTATCTACGTCCAGCGGCTGTGACTTGACCTTGTGGGGGGTAAAGCGCTCCGCCGAGGTCTTTACCCAGAGGACCGGTTCCATTTGGCCGTCATGCACCAGGCTGGCGGCGGGCAGCGGTACGCCCTTTATCTGCTGCTTGGTTTGCACCGCCACCTTGACCGGCTGCCCCACGCTCATGACCAGGGGGGAGGCCTTGACCCGGAATCGGAGCGGTAGCGCCTGATTGCGCAGTTGCTGGCTGGCGCCCACGAACTCCAGAGCGACCCTTTGCCCCTCGATCATGGCGGAGGCCCCGCCGATGCGCCAGGCAAGGCCGGGATCGTAAGTCAGGGCTTCGACCTGCAAGCGGCTGGGGTCGATGATGGTAAACAACTTGTCTCCGGCATTGGCCTGCTGTCCCAGCATCACATTGGCGGTGCTGATGATGCCGGCCAGCGGCGCCCGCAAGGTTTCCGGCTGTTGGGCCAGGCTGCCCTGCAAGGCTTGTAGACGCGCCTTGAGCACATCGGACTCGTTGCGGGCGGCATCCACGTCCATCTCCGAGACCAGCCCGGCAATGCTCGTCAGGCGCTCCGCCTTTTTCTCGGCCAGGCCCAGCAGGCTGCGCAATTCGGCGATCTTGTCCTGCTGATCCCCCTTGTCCGTGTTGCTGGCCGCAGGTTCCAGTATGGCCAGCACAGCCCCCTTCTCCACGCGGCTGCCTATGGACGGAAAACCGCCCTCAGGGGCCAGCAACTGCCCGCTCATCAGGGGTTGCACGGTGGCGCTGGCGTTGGGGTCGGTCACCACCACCCCATTGAGCTGCACGGTCAGGGCCAGGGTCTGCGGCATGCTCAGCGTCGTGCGGATCGCCAGCAGGCGCTGGACCGGCTTGGGCAGAAACAGGCTGCCGTCGGGAAGGCGGGCCGGCTTATTCCCCGATCCGGCCAAAGGGGGAGTGGCTGCGGCGCCCCCCCCGTGGCTGTGCTCCTCGCCGCCGTGGGCAAAGGCCATTTTCGGCAGCAGCGTCTTTTCCAGCAGGCTGCCCCAGAACCGCCACCAGGGCCTCGACTCCGGCCCGCCGTCCGCATTCGGATCGGGAATCTGCCAAATACCCACCAGCAGATCGTTCAACCCCTTCGCCTGCACTGTCGCCAGGACCTCGTAGCGGCCCGGATCGGCAAGCCAGCCGGCATCTCCTTCCGCGATCCCGTTGGCATTGGCCTTCATCACCAGCTTTTTCCCTTTGCTTTCCAGCTCCACCGTTGCATCGGGGATGGGTTCGTTGGTGGAAAACCGGTCCACATAGAGGGTCAGCTTGCCGTCAAGGACGATGCCGAGCAGCTCCACATCCGAGGATTGCAGTTCCAGACGCACCCCGCCACCGGCGGAAAGATTCGGGGCGGCCGGGGAAGCGGCCTCGTCCCCGTGGCTGTGATCCTCGCCGCCATGGGCGAAAGCAGCAACAGGCAGGACCATCGCGCAAAGCAGCAGGCCGGCCCGCAAAACCGCGTGCGAGGTACTTTGAACGATGAAGAAGGAATGGCGAAGTTGCATGAGGCTTGAGATGACCGGTGTTGATTGCCTTAAGTATCGCCGGGGCAGGATGACAGAGGGCTGACGCTAAGATGACAAAAAGGTAATCCAGAAGCTGGATATCCGGTGAGCCCCTCTCCTGGAATGCGTATATCACTCATGCCGCAATGCCTCGATGGGATCGAGGCGGGCGGCGCGGCGGGCGGGGAAATAGCCGAAGATGACACCGATGGCGGCGGAGAAGAAGAAGGCGATGAGGATGATCGCCGGGTCGATGATCAGGGGAACCTGGATCAGTCCGGCCAGGAGGCTGGTGGCGGCCAGGGCGAGCAGGATGCCGAAGAGGCCGCCGAAGGAGGAGAGCACCGCCGCTTCCACCAGGAATTGCAGCAGCACCTCGTGCTCCAGGGCGCCGATGGCGAGGCGGATGCCGATCTCGCGGGTGCGCTCGGTGACCGAGACCAGCATGATATTCATGATGCCGATGCCGCCGACCAGGAGGCTTACCGCAGCCACGGCACCGAGCAGGCCGGTGAGGACCTTGGTGGTCCCCGTGAGGGTGTCGGCGATCTGTTTCATGTCCATGACGCTGAAGTCGTCGTCCTCGCCGGGGGCGATATGGCGGCGTTCCCGCAGGAGCCGTTCCACCTCGCGCTGCACCTTGGCGGTCGAGACGCCCTCGCGGGCGGAGAGCTGGATCATGCCCAGGTTCTGGTCCCCGGCGATGCGGCGCCAGAACATGCGTAGCGGTATCAGGATCAGATCATCCTGATCGGAGCCCATGCTGCTCTGGCCCTTGGACGCCAGCAGCCCCGCCACCTCGCAGGAGACGTTCTTCAATCGGATCTTGGCGCCGATGGGGTCCTGGGCGCCGAAGAGTTCCCGCCGCACGCTGGAGCCGATGATGCAGATCGCCTTGCCGGTCCGCAGTTCGCCGAGGCTGAAGAGGCGGCCATCGGCCAAATGCCAGTCGCGCGCCTTGAAATAGTTGTTGTCCACGCCGGTGACCGTGGTGGACCAGTTGGTGTTGCCGAAGATCGCGGTGACGGCCTGGGCGGAGGTGGGGGCCACGGCATTGAGGCCGCCGATCTCCCGGCGGAGGGTCTCGGCGTCCTCCAGCTTGAAAGGCGGCGCGGCGGAACGCACGCCAGGGCCCACGCGCTGGCCCGACCGCACCATGAGCAGATTGCTGCCGAGGCTGGCGATCTGGGCGCTCACCTGGGCGGTGGCGCCGCTGCCCAGGTTGACCATGGTGATCACCGAGGCGACACCGATGACGATGCCCAGCACCGTCAGGAAGGAGCGCAGCAGGTTGCGCCGGATGGCGCGTAGGGCCAGTTGCAGGGCGTTCCACCACATTAGCCGCCTTCCCCCGCTGCTTCGTCCCACTCCACCAGGCCATCGCGGAAGCGCACCACCCGGCTGGCGTCGGCGGCCATGTCTGCTTCGTGGGTCACCATCACCACGGTCAGGCCCTGATCCCGGTTGAAGCGGCAGAGTAGTTCCATCACCTCGCGGCCGCGCGCCGTGTCGAGATTGCCGGTGGGCTCGTCGGCCAGCAGCAGCATGGGTTCGGTGACCATGGCGCGGGCGATGGCGACGCGCTGCTGCTGGCCGCCGGATAGCTCGGCCGAGGTATGAGACTCCCACTGGGTCAGTCCGACTGCCGCCAGGGCCGCCCGCGCCTGTTCGTGACGCCGGGCGGCGGGCACGCCCCGGTAGACGAGCGGCATCTCCACGTTCTCCAGGGCCGAGGTGCGCGCCAGCAGGTTGAAGCCCTGGAACACGAAGCCGATGTAGTTGCGCCGTAGCAGGGCGCGCTCGCCCCGCGACAGGCTTCCTACCTCGATTCCCTGAAAGCGGTAGCTGCCGGAGTCCGGGGTGTCGAGGCAACCAAGGATGTTCATGGTGGTGGATTTGCCCGAACCGCTCGGTCCCATAAGCGCCACGAACTCGCCCCGGCCGATGCGCAGATCGATTCCGCGAAGGGCCGCCATTGCCGCCTGACCCTGGCCGTAGACCTTGGTCACACCGCGCAGTTCGATCAGGGGCACTGCCTCGGCATCTTCCATCAGGGCGCTCCCTTCCCCTTCCCCTGCACCACATCCAGGATCACCGCCGCGCCGGGTTGGAGATCGCCCTCGATAATTTCGGTCAGGGTCCCGTCGCTGGCGCCGGTCTTGACGGCCACCGGGCGGGCCTCGCCGCCGCTCAGGACCCAAATGCCCTTGCCGTCGGCCTTTTCCCGGCTTCGCTGCCCTTTCGGAAAACGGGGGCCCGGCAGGAGGGCGCCGACCAGGCTCGTCTCCTGCTTGATGGTGGCGGGCAGGGTGAATCGTAGGGCGGCATTGGGCACCAGCAGGGCGTCGTCGATACGCTTCACCTGGATCTCGGCGGTGGCAGTCATGCCGGGCAGCAGCGAGAGGTCGGCGTTATCCACCCGCAGCAGGGTTTCGTATGTGACCACCCCCTCCAGGGTCTTGGGTGCGTGGCGAATCTGGGCCACCCGCGCCTGGAACGGGCGGTCGGGATAGGCATCGACATTGAAGGTAGCGGACTGGTCCTGCCGGATCTGTCCGATGTCGGCCTCGTCCACCGCCACCAGCAGTTCCATTCGCGCCAAGTCTTCGGCCAGGGTGAAGAGAACTGGCGTCTGAAAAGAGGCGGCCACAGTCTGGCCCGGTTCCACCGTCCGGCTCAGGACGATGCCGCTGATCGGCGCCCGGATGGCCGCCTTGTAAAGATTAGTCTCCTGGGCGTTCAAGGCGGCCCTGGCCTGGGCCGCCTGCGCCTGGGCCATGGATTGGCCCGCTTTGGCCCGTTCATGGGTGGCGCGGGTCTTATCCAGCTCGCTGGGGGCACAGATGCCGCGCGGGGCCAGCTCCTCGCAGCGCTTCAGATTCAAGCGAGTTTCGTTCAGGGTCGCCGCTGCCTCCATCTCCTTGGCCTGGGCCGATTGAAGGGCAGCCCGCGCCTCGCCCAGACGGGCCTCCTGGATGGTGGTGTCGAGGCGGGCCAGGATATCCCCTTGCTTGACCCGGTCGTTGTAGTCCACCTCGACGCCGGCGATGGTCCCCGACAACTCGCTGCCCACTTGCACCTGATTGAGGGGCTGCAAGGAGCCCGTGGCGGAAACGGTGACGATGAGCCGGCCACGGCTCGCCTCGGCGGTCTTGTAGCTGGCTTCCCCTGTCTCTTGGCTTGGGAGCAGCAGCCAGAAGGCGAGGCCGGCGAGAAGCAGCAGGGGGATCAGCCAGAGCAGGGTCCGCCCAAGGGGCGATGGGCTGGCGCCACCGCCCAATCCCTGTAGAAAAAGGCGTCTCTGCTCCGCTGCCGTGATGGGTTGTCCGGTTGCGTTCACTCTATCGTTCCTCTCAGCGGCAGTCTGATGGTCACCAACAGGCCGCCTTCCGGGTGATTCCGGGCCTGTATCCGCCCGCCGTGGGCAGCTACGGCCCGGCTGGCGATCGCCAGTCCCAGTCCATAACCGCCGCCGCTACGCTCCCGCGCCTCGCTGCTGCGGGCAAAGGGGGAAAAGATCGCCTCCAGTTGATCCTCCGGTACACCGGGACCCCTGTCGCGCACCTCGATCAGGGCCTCGCTGCCTTCCTCGCGCAGGCTTGCTTCCACATGGCTGCCCTCCGGGGTGTGACGAACGGCATTACGTATCACATTCTCGACCGCCGAGCGGAGCGATACCGGATCGCCCGCCAATGTCACTTCAAAAGCCGAGATGCAGGCAACGCCCTTGCCTTTGGATTGGGCCTCGAAATCGGCGTCGGTCACTACCCTGGACAGCAGCTCGCGCAGGGGTACGGGCCGCCGCTCCAAGGCCGCCTGGCCGGACTCCAGCCGCGCCAGGGAGAGCACCTGGGTGATCAGCCGTTCCAGTTCATCGGCCTCCTTGCCGATCCGCGCCACCGCCTTGGAGGGATCGCCGCCCCGCTCCGCCAGTTCCAGGGCCACCCGCAACCGGGCCAGGGGAGAGCGCAATTCATGGGAGACGTCGCGCAACAGGCGCTTCTGGGTCTCCAGTAGCTCCCGCACCCGTCCGGCCATCAGATCGAAATCCCGCGCCAGGGCCTCCACCTCGTCACCACCCCGGCGGCCTACGCGGACTGAGAGATCGCCTGCCGCCAGGGCCTGGGCCGCCAGCCGCAACCGGTACAGACGGCGCGTCAGCAGGGCAGCGAGACCGTAGCTGACCAGCGCGATCACCAACAGGGCAAGGAGGATGCGCAGCCACAGGGGCATCAAGGGCAACTGGCCCGGCCTCAAGACCAGCGCCAGATAGAGGGGCGGATCGGTATTGGGCAGCGGTTCCACCACCGCCACATGTCCTGGGGAGAGGTTCTGCACACCCGGTTCCAGGGAGTGGGGCAGCCAACGCATCAGATGGCGCGGTAAATGTTGACGCGGCGCCGCAGGCCTGCCCCTGGCGTCGAGCAGGACCGGCCGCTTTTCCAGGGGTAGCCCGCGCAACCAGATCACCGCCGCCACGCCCCCCCCCTCCGTCCAAAGGCTGGCGACGGTGGGCGCCAATCCCGCCAGATCCCGTTGCGCCTCGTCGATGGTCCCGGCCCCCATCAAGCGGGTAACGCCGATCATGGCGCCGGCGAGCAGCACGGCGGCAAGCCAGAAGCTGAAAAAGATCTTTCCGAACAGGGAGCCCATTAGGACACCACGTACTGATACCCCGCGCCTCGTACCGTCTGGATGCGCGGGGAGCCGTCGGGAAGGGGGCCGAGTTTCTTGCGGATCTGGGCCATGTGGGTCTCGATGCGCCGGTCGAATGCCTGCAAGCCGCGGCCGAGGCCGTCCTCGGCCAGGAGATCGCGCGATACCAGGTGTCCGGCATGGCGCACCAGCAAGGCCAGTAGGTTGAACTCGGCGCCCGTCAGGATCACCTCCCGTCCGCTCAGGGTCACGCGACGGCTGGCCTCGTCCAGGGTAAGGTCGCCCGCGCGCAGCACCGAGGCCATGACGGCCTCGCCCTGGCGGCGCAGCAGTGCGCGCAAACGGGCTACCAGCACACGGGGGCTGACCGGCTTGGCCACGTAATCGTCTGCCCCCAGTTCCAGGCCGAGCACTGTATCGGTGTCCTCGCCCCGCGCGGTGAGCATCAGCACCGGAATAGCCAGTTGAGGCTTGAGTCGCTTCAGCAGGTCGAAGCCGTTCATGCCCGGCAGCATCACGTCGAGGACGATGGCGTCCCAGTCTCCATGCTGCACCCGTGATTCGGCTTGGAGACCATTATGCACAGCGCCCACCTCGAAGCCTTCGCCGGTCAGGTATTCGGTCAACAGCTCGCAGAGGCCTTCATCGTCATCGATCAGCAGGATGCGTGGCATATTTGCTCTCCTCTACCCCTATTCTGGCCTCCATCCCCCGGTGTTGAAAGGCGCCGGTCCCCGATTTTGCACTTCTTTGCATTCCTTGGCCTTTCCCTACCCAACTTGAAGGGGCTCTGGGCTAATTTTCCATTACCGGACACTCAGGTCCGCACTTCAACCCAGGAGAACGATCATGAAACTTTCACGCAACACCCTGGCCGCCGTCCTCGCCGGCAGTCTGCTGGCGGGTTCCGGCGCCGCCCTCGCCTTCGGCGGCCAAGGGATGGGTATGGGAATGGGGATGGGCACGGGGGGCTGCAACAACGGCGGCGGCCCCATGGGTGCCCTCTACCAGTTGGATGATTTGACCGGCGAGCAACGGGAAAAGCTCGATCAACTGAGAAAAGAGCAGCGTAGCGAGATGCGCAAGCTGGGCGACAGCATGCGCGAGACGCACCGGGATCTGCGTGACGCGGCAGACGACGGCGCCGATCAGAAGACCGTTCAGGCATTGGCGGAAAAGTCTGGCACACAGATGACGGCCATGATCCTTTCCCGCACCGAGGCCAAACGGAAGGTTGACGCCATCCTCACGGAAAAGCAGCGCAAGGAGTTGCAGGGAGTGGGCCCGGCCGGTTTCGGCCCTGGCCCCGGCTGTGGCGGCTCGCGCTCGGGCTGGTAATAGGCTGTGGAGAAATACCCCCTCTTCCCTAATAGGGGAGGGGGCTGGGGATAGGGGCATGATAAATCAACGACTTACACCCTCCCCCTGCCCCCTCGGCTTGGGCATCCTGCGTCGCCCTACCGTCTCCATCCCTGGAGGCGTCCCTCAAGGGAGGGGGGAATCCACAATTTCTCAGGCTAATCCCGCCCTAAGGACGTAGGCGCTGGGATACGGTGACACTTTACTAAATATACAATCCATTAAGTATATTAGTAAAGTGTCACCGTAATTACGATCGAGTCACCGGCCATTTTGGGAAATTGATGTTCCATCGATCGACGTTCAGAACATGGCAACTGTTGGCGATTTCTCGCCGCCACCGTTTGGAGACCTTCCCTACAGGAAGTTCCTGCATTAGCGATTTCTGCAATCGTGTATTCAGCGCGTTGTCAAACGTCAGCAAGCAAATGTAATGAATCGGTTTGTCAGCCTTGTCCTCGGCATGCCGGAAAATATAAGTGTCACGGTATTTGTACTTCAGGTAGTTCTTCAACCACTTGAAGTTTGCGCGTTTTGCTTTGCCATCATCTTCATCACCAGCAAGGACCTCGTTGTAACTATCTGGATCATGGAAGTCCTTCATCTCGACAAAAATATATGCATCACTAAACTCAGCAACAATATCAACAGCCTTCATTGGCAGGCCGTGATAGTTTGGCTTTGATTCATCTTTTTCGTCAAAGACAAATGCATTTATCGCATCGGTGAAATCGAAGGAGAAACCATCAGCATCTATTTTCATTTGCCGAGTTTCCCCATGGATTTTTCGATTTCTCGGTCGACGAAACCACCGTAAGTGTCGTCAATGCTATTGGGCGATATGCCAAGGTAGTTATCAGCGGAAGATGCTTCAACCTCTCCTGTGCTCTTGTTCCTATAAAGGCTATGGAAAAGAATCTTATCGCCCTGAGAAATCTGGAGATCGAACTCCTTAAGAACAGAGTAATCGTGAGTAGTTAGGAATATCTGTACGCCCATGTGCTGTAGTGCGATCAGAATTTCAACAACCGTGCGCATGAGCTTGGGATTCAGATTGGTCTCTGGTTCGTCCCAAATCAAAACAGTACCGTTTAACAAAGTACCGTTTTGGATCAAAACCCACAGCAGCCCGAGTTTCCGAATTCCCTCAGCTAATAATGTGAATTCCAATTCGCCCTGCTTGTTCTTTAGGAAAAACTCTTCATTCTTTGCTATGACTTTTCCATCCATAGACTTCTGAAGAATTTCTAGCAATTTCCTTCGATCGGCATCAGCCTGGCCTTTAAGCGACCCTAGAAATGCCCGGTCGATTATGTCGGCGTAAACTTCTTCGAAGTGAATATGTCGCAAGCTGTACAGGGAACGGAATCCTGGCGCGTTGGCCATCATGTCCTTAACCGGGATATACACCGATTCAAGCGGATGCTCTTGCCACTGCTTGTAAGCACCGGACACCGTTGCTTTAGCAGGTTCTTTGGTGTGATTAGAGAGTGAAAGACGAATTGCGAGCGACTTGTTGATGCTCGGTATTTTCCTGGTAACTTCAAAGTTGCCAGTTGTACTTACTTTTTTGCGTTTAACAAGACGGCCGATCTGCTCGCCGGATGGCAGAAAAACTCGATTAACTTTGTCCGCGAGAGATTTTTGGCTTTTGCTAACGTCACACGCAGCATAGATGGCTTTAAGCATGTGCGTTTTGCCGGTGCCATTTTCTCCAATGATGATATTGATCCCGGGAGAAAATGAGACCGAGAGATTCTCAAATGCTGTAAATCGCTCTAGCTTGATTTGTTCAATCATGGGGGGCTCCTCTATTTGACGATAACCGGCCCGTTGGCCAGGGCATCTATTAGCGTTTGTTTTACATCTGCCAACCAAGCATCAATGTCTTGTTCAGTCTTAATTGTTCGACTCGGAACCCTCACAAACTGTGCCTCTGGCTCCATCAATTCGGAAAAAGGGGACAGATTTATTTCACGCACTCTCTTGCATCCTTCGGGAATAATTAAATCTGTCCCCTTTCCCTCTTAATTCATTTGGCAATTTGTTCCCGAAGAAATTCAGGGGCAAAATCAGCCCCATTACTCCAAGACAAGGTGTGTCCTTCCAATCTGAATGAAATTCCGTTCATCCGTCGTCAACTGCTGATAATTCTTTCCCATTTGCACACCCCTGGCATTAGCCTACAGGTGTTGCACTTCATTTTAGAGCCCGCTCCGCAATATTTTGCTTGCGTGACGTGCATGAACATGTCTTACCCCAATGGTTGGATTTTCGATAATGGCTTTCTGTTCATTGCTGCTTCCCAATTATGATTAAGGTGTGATTCCGGCGTAGGGATGCCCGTTACCGGGCACCCTCGCCACAGACCCGGACGTGCGGTTTTCCCACATCCGGTTCCTCGGTTGTACTCGCTTCGCACAAGGCGTGACCTCAAGCGTACACGTTGCGTTTTACCCCAACCACTATGCGAGGCGGATGGATCAGGCCACGTTTGACCGCTCGCCAGAACACCTCCCATGTGAAGCTGTTGGAGGGTACGGAGGGTCAGTTCTCGCCCTGGGAGGGTATTGGGAGGGTACGGAGGGTCAGTTCTCGCCTTGTAACCCCGTCCGACTGATTTTTCGACACAGCCCTTGTGCAACTCGCCCCGGCATCCTTGCCTAAATCCATCCTGGCTCCCTACCTCTGAAATTCCAACGCCACCCAAAGTGAGGCCCGAAGCCGGTAGCCGGGCTCGCGAGATGGCCAGGTAAATTTCTCAGGCTAATCCGGCATTAAGGGCGTGAAGCGCTACGTTGGGATTTGTCCTTGGAGGAGCGGCCCGGAACCGGTCTGAAGGCCGAAACCTTCAGGTCGTACTTGCCCGGCTTTTTGGCCCGGACGACCTGTTCCGGCTTGCGCTCGGTCTTGGATTGCTTCGGGCCGGGCTTGCCGGAGATCTTCTCCACCACCGGGATCTTTACCACCGTTCCGCGCGGTAGCGCGCTTTCTATCTCCAGGTCCGGGTTGTATTGGCGCAGCAGCCAGAGGGGGAGATCGTAGCGCCTGATGGCAAGCCACCAGAGGCTGTCGCCATTGGATATGCGATGTTCGCGCGTGGCGGCTATGCGATAGCGGTTGAAGAAGCTGGATTGCATGGCGTCGTGATAGGCGCGGCGCTTTTGTTCGAAGGACTTCTTGTTCACCTTGGCGAACACCAGGCGCATCCGGTGGCCGATCGCCAGGGTGAAGCGGCGGCCATTGGCCTTCTTCAGCCGGTCGGCGGGTATATCCAGCCAAGCGGAATAGTGGCCCAGGGTCTCGGCCGCCTGGACCTCGATGGTGCCGTCGTCGGCTACGCGGTAGTCGGAGGGATCGGCCGTCTGTTGCGGTTCTTCTTCCTTTGCCTCCGGCTCCTCGTTCGCCACCTTCTCCTTGCCGGTGGCGAGCTTGGGCTTGGACTCCGCTTCCGGCTTTGGTTGCTCCTTGGCGATTTCGGGGTTATTCGGGGCCTTCTCTGCCACCGCCTCCTGCTTTCCGGTCAACGGGTTCAGATCGGCGGGAGCGGGTTTTTCCGGCTCTTCCTCTGCGGGGCGGTCCTTGTCGGCGATCTCAGGGTTATTGGGGGACGGCTCGGAAGCGGTCTCCTGTTTGTTCGCCAATTCATTCAGATCGGCGGGGTTGGGCTTTTCCGGCTCAGCCTTGGCCGATTCGGCGGCGGGCTGCGCTTGGGCGGGCCTTTTCTCACCGGCTGGGCTTGCAGCCTTGTTGGCGGCAAGGATGACGGCATCTTCAGGCTTGATATCGGCCATCACCGGGGGCGCCTTTTCCGGTGTGCCTCCAGCCGTTTCCTGCCCCTGCGGCAGGGCGTCGGGCGCCGGCTGTTTTCCGCCGGGAAGGCGCAAGGTCTGGCCCACTCGTATGCGGTTATTCTTCCCGAGCGGATTCATGGCGATCAGTTCGGCGGTGCTGATGCCATATTTCCCGGCGATGGTGGACAGGGTATCCCCGGCTTTCACCTTGTGGGATATATCGGGCTTTTGCTCGCTGGAACCGGATTCCTGCTCGGCCAGGCGCAACTTCTCGGCAACGGCGGCCAGGTCATATTCGGGCGGCAGAACGACGCGGTAACCCTTGGGGATGTATTTGCTGCCGCTCCAGACCGAGATTTGTAGGACGGGGTTGTGTTTTTGCAGCACCTCCTGTTCCAGTCCCAGGGACTTGGCCAGGGAATCTGCGGGCATGAATGCGTTCAGTTCAAGCCCGGAGGGCTCGGCAGGCGGGCGCGGGTGCAAAGCCGGGAAATACCGGCGGGGATGGTCGGAGACCTCCAGGGCCGCCAGGAAGGAGGTGTAGAAATTGCGGGAGGCGAATCCCAGACCACGGTTTCCCTTCGAGCGGCCGACGATCTCGCCGATATCCTTGGTGGAAAACCGCTTCGTCAAGCTGTATACGCCGGACAGCCCGTGGTTGTATGCGGTCAGCGCCAGGGGCCAGCTTCTGAGGACCGAGTGGTTGTGCTTCAGCAGTTGAGCCGCCGCCTCGCTGGCCTTGAAGGGGTCGAAACGCTCATCCATCAACTCATCGACGCGCATGTACCGGCGCCCGGTGGCCGGCATGAACTGCCAAAGACCGGCCGCCCCGGCATGGGATACGACACGCGGATGAAAGGAGGATTCCACATGGGGAAGCGCGGCCAGTTCGCGGGGAAGCTTTTGCTCTTCCAGCGTCTCCAGGATGTGGGAACGCCAGGCCGCCGAGCGGTTCAGTCCGTGCAGGAATCTGTCCGATTGCCCGCGCTGGAACCGAATCCGTTCGGCAGCGGCCTTCAGGGCGGAAGGCTCCCCGCCCCAGATCGCGAGCAACCGCTGCTCGTCGCAATTCAAATCCTCACGCTTGCCCTTCGCCAGACCCCAGAGCAGATTGCGGAAATAGGACAGATTCCGCTCGATGACCGGTTCCGGCATGGGGTCGAAGTTGAGGTCCAGCATCGAATAGACGACATCCATGTGCAGATTGTCATGAATGAGCCCGCCCCGAGTGTCCACATCGCTATAGATCCGGGTCCAGAACGCAACGGCCGGCCCCAGGTTGGCCGGGATCGGGAAGAGATTCTCGTCCCGATCGGGCGCCTTGAAGATCTCCTCCACCGAGAGGGTCGTATCTTCCGTAGGGGCCTCGGCCTTCTCCGCCTCCTCGGACAACTCCTCGGGGGTCGCCGGCTCTTCCGCCGCCAGCCTTTCGGGTTCCGGGGCATCCGCCTTCGGCTCCTCAATGCGCGCAGCCTCCGGCTCAGTGCTGGAAGGCTCAGTCACCGGTGCTTCGGCCAGCAGCTTTTCGACGGAGGGTATCGCAACCAGGATCGCGCCACCCGTCAGCAGCACCACAAAAAGCAGGAATAACGCCCGCATGCCCCGTCCCATCCGTCTTTATGAAAAAAACCGGCGCGGCGTCGAACGCCGCGCATATTCATCCCCGCACCCAGGGCAATTGTTGACCATAAATCCCATGCCAACAAGCCTCAACGAGCGTAAATAAAAACCATTGTCCTGGCTCGGAGGCTGTAAAGCGGTGGCGGCAGCGGCTTGGCCGGGGGAATAGGTTGCTCTATGCTGCGGGGGATCAACCAAACCCTCAGGGAGGAAATATGGCAATCAGCGATTGGCCGGAAGGCGAGAGACCCAGGGAAAGGCTGTTGCAGCGGGGCGCGGCGGCCCTTTCCGACGCCGAGCTGCTGGCGATCTTCCTGCGCACCGGGGTCAAGGGAAAATCGGCGGTGGATCTGGCCAGGGAGCTGTTGGCCGCGTTTGGCGGTCTGCGGGGTTTGCTCAAGGCGGACCAGAAGAGCTTTTGCAGCCACCTGGGCCTGGGCGAGGCGAAGTACACCCAGCTTCAGGCCGTCCTGGAGATGGGGCGGCGGCACCTGGGCGAATCCCTGGAACGGGGCGATGTCATGGACTCCCCCGGCGCGACCCGGCGTTACCTCATGTCCCGTCTGCGGGAATACCCCCAGGAGGTCTTCGCCGCCCTCTTCCTCGACAACCGGCATCGGGTCATCCAGTTCGAGGAGCTGTTCCGCGGCACCATCGACGGCGCCTCGGTCCACCCCCGCGAGGTGGTGCGGCGCTCTCTGGCCCACAACGCCGCCGCCCTCATCATCGCTCACAATCACCCTTCCGGCGTGGCTGAACCCAGCCGCGCCGACATCGACATCACCCAGCGCCTGCGCGACGCCCTTGCCCTGGTGGATGTCCGTCTGCTCGATCATCTGGTGATCGGTGACCAGGAGATCGTCTCCTTGGCGGAGAAAGGGGTTATCTAAGGGCTCGTAAGGAAATAGGCTGTTTTGTTATGGTCTATGCTCACAAAATCGCGGACAGTACTGGAATTTCAGGATCAATTCGGAGTTGGCGATGTTCAGCGCCTGGCCGTTTTTTCATCCGGTTCTGGAGGCGGCGGCCCGTAGCGAGACCGGTCCCCGCCCGGAGAATCAGGACAATTATCTGATCATCCGGGGCGAAGGCGAGGCCGAGTATCTGCGCGAGGGCCGTCCCCATCGCCTGCGAGTACCCCGCTGGCCACGCCGCCACTGGCGCCTTTGTCTCATGGATGGCATGGGCGGCCATGCCCACGGGCGGGAGTTTGCCGCCTCGGTGGCCGAGGCCTTGCTGTCCGAGCCCTTCGCACCCCGTTCACCGCGCCGGCGGCGGGAACGGCTGGAAGCGATCCATCAAGAGCTGCATGGGCGTTGGCACCAGGGCGCCGAGAGTCCGGGGAGCACCCTGGTCTGGATCGATATTCAGCCCAACGGACTGGCCCATCTCGCCCAGGTTGGCGACAGCCGGGCCTTTCTCTGGCGCGAGGGTTCCTGGCAACGGCTGACCCAGGACCACACCCCGGCAGAATTCCAGTGGCGCGACGGTGATCCGATAGAGGGAGGGCAGCCCCCCCGGAACGTCATTACCCAGGCGCTGGGCTACGGCTCCTTTGGACTGATCCGGGACCCGTCCGGCGAAAAACCGGCGGCCTACTCGGAGCGCCTGCGGTTGGATTTGGCCGATGAACTTCCCCCGGACAAGCAGGAACACGCCGACCTTGCAACGATCCAACTCAGGCGTGGCGATAGCCTGCTGCTGGCGAGCGACGGACTTTGGAGCGGGGAGGAGAAGGAGCCCTGGCTCCAGCTCCGGACCGAGGGCAAGCTGCACGAGCGCTTGCGCGAACTCCTCTGGGGGGTGCTGAGGAAGGGCGCGGAGGACAATCTGACGGCCGTTGCCTGCCGTTTAACGTAATTAACGGGGAACAATGGGGCGTCGCCCTATGCCATTCGGACACCCGTCTGCCAGTGATTAAACCGAGGTCTTTGGATGAACAGCTACAGTCAAACCCTGCCGTTGAACGAGTTGCTCGGCACCCGGTATCGCATCCAGGCGGTGTTGGGCGAAGGGGGCTTCGGCATTACCTATAAGGCGTGGGATGAGAAACTCAAGCGCCCGGTGGTGATCAAGGAGTATCTGCCGGGGGAGATGGGCGCCAGGGACAGAGATACGCTGCGCGTTCTCCCCCGCACTCAACGGGAGGAGAGTTTCAGATACGGTCTGGAGCGCTATCTGGACGAGGCCGTCACCCTGGCCCGTTTCAAGCACCCGAATATTGTACAGATTCACGACTTTTTCGAGGCCAACGGCACGGCCTATATCGTGATGGAGTTCGAGGAGGGCGAGACCCTGGCCGAGCGCCTCAAGGCGCGCGGCGGCTCCTTGTCCGGCCCCGAGATTCTCGCCCTGCTGGTTCCCTTGCTCCAGGGATTGCGGCAGGTCCACGAGGCCGGGCTGCTGCACCGGGATATCAAGCCCGGCAATATCTTTCTGCGCAAGCAGGGCGGGCCGCTGCTGATCGATTTCGGTTCCGCGCGCCAGGCGCTGGGGGAAAAGAGCCGGAACCTGTCGGCCATCGTCAGCCAGGGCTATGCCCCGCCGGAGCAGTACAGCACGCGCGGCAGGCAGGGTCCCTACAGCGACCTTTACGCCATCGGCGCCGTGCTCTACGAGGCCATTACCGGCCAAGCGCCCGTCGAATCGGTGGACCGCAGTCACGAGATCATGAGCGGAGCGGCCGATCCTTTGATCCCGGCGGCAACGGCTGGGCTTGGGAAGGCGCCTGCCTGGCTGCTCACGCTTACCGGTCGGATGCTGGCCATCTCCTCCAAGGATCGCCCCCAGGACTGTGACGAGGTGCTCCAGGCGATCCAGGCCCAGGGCGTGGCTTTGGCTGATGCGCCAGCCAGGCGGCCGTCCGCTCCGGCGGCCAACAAGACGCGATTGGTATCGGAAGAGGAGAGATTCAATGCCTCTCTGGCGGGCGGGGGCGGACGCCGTGCCTGGCTCCTGGTCATGTTGCTGCTGGTTCCCGCCGTTGGGGTTTTGGCCTACCTGGGCTGGCAGGGCCAATGGGCCGGGAGCGGCAAAAGGGAGGCCGGGATCGTTCAGCCGATGATCCCTGTGGGATCAACTGCCCAGGTGGGCACTCCAGCCCAAATTCCGCAGACACCGGCCTCCTCTCCGGTGGTTCCCAAGCCGGAGCCGGTAGCGCAGACACCCGCACCAATCGCACCCGCACCGGAACCCGCCGCACCTAAGCCGGAACCTCCCGTGCCCGCGACCGGCCAGCTCCAGGTCAGCGTCAATGTGGTCAGTGCCACCGTCAAGCTGGATGGGGCTGTGGCCGGGCGGGCGGGGTCCGGCGCACCCTTCATGAGTGAGGCCATGAGCAGCGGGGAGCATCGCGTCGAGGTCACTGCCGATGGCTTTCCACCCTGGCAGGGACGCGCCGGGGTGAGGCCCGGCGAGTGGACGCGCGTGGCCGTGGAGTTCAAGACGGAGGAGAGGCCGGAGACAAGGGCTCCGTCCCCCGCCCCGGAACCGCCCGTCGCGCCGCCCCGCAACGATCCTACCGTTGCACGGTGCGAGCGTTATGCCGCCGAGGATGAGATACCGCCCATCGAGAGGAAGGAATACGTCAGAAAATGCATCTCCGCTTTGGGCCGCAAGAGAGAAGGGCCAGCTCGTCAGGAACCCGCCGCGAACGGTGTCCGCGCCCGTTGCGAGCGCTACGCCCAAGATGACGGAATCCCGGCCTCCGAAAGGGAGCGGTATGTCCGTCAATGTATCGCCTCTTTGGGCGAAAGGTGATGGTCCGTAAAACATGAACCTCGCAGTTTCTCAAAAGCTGCGTGATTAACCCCCCGTGCCTTTGGTAGACTCCCGCGTTTCCCCGAACATCCCGAAGACTGATATGTCACTGAATTCCATCGAAGAGATTATTGAGGACCTGCGCCAGGGCAAAATGGTCGTCATCATGGACGACGAAGACAGGGAGAACGAGGGCGACCTGCTGATGGCGGCCGAGGCGGCGACGCCTGCGGCCATCAACTTCATGGCGACCCACGGTCGCGGCCTGATTTGCCTGACCCTGGAGAAGGAGCGCTGCCGCCAGTTACGCCTGCCCCTGATGGTCGAGACCGACGATGCCCTGGCCTCAACCAATTTCACCGTCTCCATCGAGGCCGCCGAGGGGGTGACCACAGGAATCTCGGCCGCCGACCGGGCCACCACCGTGCTGGCTGCCGTGAACAAGGACGCCAGGCCGGAAGATCTCATTCAGCCGGGCCATATCTTTCCGCTGATGGCACAGCCCGGCGGGGTGTTGGTCCGCGCCGGCCATACGGAGGCGGGTTGCGATTTGGCGCGTCTGGCCGGCAAGGTTCCCGCCTCTGTGATCGTCGAGATCCTCAACGAGGACGGCACCATGGCGCGGCGTCCCGATCTGGAGGTATTTGCCGAGAAGCACGGCCTGAAGATCGGCACCATCGCCGACTTGATCCACTACCGGGTGAGTAACGAACAGACCATCGAACGGCTCAACGAATGTCTCCTGCCGACCGAATACGGTGATTTCCGGCTGGTGGCCTATCAGGACATCGTCGATCAGGAGTTGCATCTGGCCCTGGTGATGGGCGAACCCAGCCCCGATAAGCCCACCCTGGTCAGGGTTCATATGCAGAATACTATCTGCGATCTCTTCGCCAGCACCCACAAGGAGCGGAGCTGGCCCCTGAGCCGCGCCATGGCGCAAGTGTCGCGGGAGGGCGAGGGGGTTATCGTGGTGCTGCGCAATCATGATTCCGCCCGCGAGATCGTGCATCGCATTGCCGAGCTGGGGTTACAGGAAATGGAGCAGAAGACAAACCCACCTATCGAGGAGCCGCACAAGGTGTTGCGCACCTATGGCGTCGGTGCGCAGATCCTCGCGGACCTGGGGGTGCGCAAGCTGCGTGTGCTGAGTACACCCAAGAGCCTGCACGGTATCTCCGGTTTCGACATGGAGATAGTGGGTTACGTCGAGCCGGAGTAGGCTGAGGCTTGAGGCTTGGAGCGGAGAAACTCCGGTCTCCAGCCTAAAAAAATTCATCAACAGGGGTTCACCAATGAGCATTACAACCATCGAAGGCGATCTGCGGGTCGAGAAGGCCAAGTTCTGTCTGGTCGTGGCGCGTTTCAACAGCTTCATCGTCGACAGTCTGGTCGCCGGCGCCATCGATACCCTGGTGCGGCACGGCGCCAAGCCCGAGGACATCACCAAGGTCTATGTCCCCGGTGCCTACGAGATGCCTCTGGCACTGGAAAGGATTGCCGCCAAGGGCGGTTATGACGCCATTATCGCCCTGGGCGCGGTGATCCGGGGCGGCACGCCCCATTTCGATTTCGTGGCCGGGGAGTGCGTCAAAGGCATGGCCCAGGTGATGCTGAAATATCAGGTGCCCGTCTCCTTCGGCGTGCTGACGGTCGATACCATCGAACAGGCCATCGAGCGGGCCGGGACCAAGGCCGGCAACAAGGGCGGCGAAGCGGCCCTGGCCGCCGTGGAGATGGTCAATCTGCTGCGGCGGATCTGACCCCATGAGCCAACGTCGCCACAAGGCGCGCACACTCGCGATGCAGGCCATCTACCAATGGCAGTTGACCGGCGACAATCTGGGCGATATCTGCAACCAGTTCCTCGAACGGGAGGACTCCAAGACCTTCAACAGCGGCTTCTTCCGGGAACTGATGCACGGGGTGCCTATGAACCTGAAAGAGGTGGACGCCGCGCTGGGGCCGGCGCTGGATCGCTCCGTGGAGAGCCTTGATCCGGTCGAGCGAGCCATCGTCCGGCTCGGTACCTATGAATTGATGCGCCACCCCGAGGTCCCCTACCGGGTGGTGATCAACGAATGGGTTGAGGTGGACAAGGACTACGGATCGGAACAGGGCCACAAGTTCGTCAATGGCGTCCTCGACAAACTGTCCCGGCAAATGCGGACGTTGGAGAATTGAGGCAGAAGACGGGGCTCTTCCCCATGATTGGTTAGGCTTTGCGCATGGCCCTCTCCGAGTTCGATCTGATCCGTGTCTTTTTCGCCGATCTGGGCGCCGCCCGGCCGGATGTCCTGCTCGGGGTCGGCGATGACTGCGCCCTGTTGCGGGTGCCGGCGGGAAGGGACCTGGCGGTCAGCATCGATACCCTGGTCTGCGGCACCCATTTCCTGGCCTGTGATGATCCCGAATCCCTGGGCCACAAGGCGCTCGCGGTCAATCTCAGCGATCTGGCGGCCATGGGCGCGGAACCGGCCTGGGCAACCCTGGCCCTGACCCTGCCCGAGGTTGATGCCGGCTGGCTGGCGGCCTTTTCACGCGGTTTCTCCAACCTGGCTCGCCGTTACGGGATCTCCCTGGTGGGAGGGGATACCACGCGCGGCCCCCTCTCCATCACTATCCAGGTCCATGGCTTCGTCGAGCCGGGCATGGCGCTGCGCCGAGGGGGCGCACGGCCTGGCGATCTGATCTATGTCTCCGGTGAGTTGGGCGATGCTGCCTTGGCGCTGTTGTCGCAAGGGGGCGTTCCGGTTGCCCTGGAGGCGCTGCCGGGCGTGCTGGATCGACTGCATCGCCCCGAGCCCCGGCTCGATCTCTCGGCCAGGGTTCGCGGCATTGCCACGGCCTGCATCGATGTCTCCGACGGGCTGGGGGCAGACCTGGGCCATATTTGCGAGAGTTCAGGGTGCAGTGCGCTGATTCGATCCGGGTCCTTGCCGCTTTCCCAGGCGGTACGGGACTATATTTCAGCAACCGGGGATTGGGGCGTCGCCCTGTCCGGCGGTGACGATTACGAGCTTTGCCTTACTGTTCCGCCAGAGTGCCGGGAGGTCTTGGAGTCTGCCGTAGCGGGCCTCAGCGTTGGCCTGCGCTGGATAGGGACAGTTGAGGAAGGGGCTGGCGTGCGCTGCCTGATGCCGGACGGCAGGGTTTCGCAGGTGACTGGGCGGGGTTATGACCACTTTTGCTGACGGGGCTAGCCGATGACCAGGCAAGGGGATCGAAAACCGGACTGGCGCAACCCGGTCCATCTGCTGGCCTTTGGTTTCGGCAGCGGGGCCTCGCCCGTTGCGCCGGGAACCTTCGGGACCCTGGCGGCCGTTCCTTTTTATCTGTTGATGGCGACGCTGCCCCTGCCGCTCTATCTGGGGATCACCCTGGTGGCCTTTCTCCTGGGCATCTACCTCTGCGGGCGGACCTCCCGCGATCTTGGCGTCCACGACCATTCCGGCATCGTCTGGGATGAGTTCGTCGGATTCTGGATCACCCTGACGGCCGTGCCTCTGGGGTGGGAGGGCGTGCTGGCTGGTTTCGTACTCTTTCGCCTGTTCGATATCCTCAAGCCCTGGCCGATCGGCTGGCTCGACCAGCACCTGGAGGGGGGGCTTGGGATCATGCTGGATGATCTGCTGGCGGGGGTCTATGCTTGGATTAGTCTCTTGGTGTTGGGCATGGTGAAACTATGAGGTTGGCCCCGCAAATACTGATCTCCCTTCTTTCTGTTCTGCTCATTTCCTCAGCCCTTGCCGCCCCGGAGATGCGGGTACTGGCCCTGTTCAAGGACAAGGTGATGCTGGAGATCGATGGCAATCGCCGCCTTCTAGTCAAGGACACGCCCAGCCCGGAAGGCGTGATGCTGGTTTCGTCCAATGGGCTCAAGGCGGTAGTCGAGGTGGGTGGGGAGCAATTCACTCTGACGCCCCAAATGCGGATCGGCGGCGGATACAAGGCGGCCCGTTCCAGGGAGATACGCATTGTCAGGGATAACTCGGGGCACTTCCGCACCCAGGGCGCCATCAACGGCCAGCCGGTGTCCTTCCTGGTCGATACCGGGGCGACGGGGGTGTCCATGAGCGAACCGCAGGCGCGTAGTCTGGGTATTCCGTTCGAGCTCAAAGGTACGCCGATGCAGACCCAGACCGCCTCCGGCATTGCCGAGGCCTACTCCATCACCCTGGACAGCGTCTCGGTGGGGGAGATCCGGCAGCAGAACGTGAGTGGGGTGGTGGTGAAGGGAAACAGCCCCACGCAAGTGCTGCTGGGGATGAGCTTCCTCAATGGCCTGGAGATGAGAAACCAGGGCAATATGATGATTCTTATCGAAAAGAAATGACCCCCGCCCCGAGTTCCGCCATTTGACGGCCGGGGAGAGGCTGGTTTAGGCAGGGAGTTCCTTGTCCCTTTCAATCAGGGCATAGGCGGAGTGGTTGTGGATGGATTCGAAATTCTCCGACTCCACTTTGTAGGCGCTGATCCGGTCGTCGTTGTTTAGACGGTTGGCTACGTCCCGCACCATGTCCTCGACAAATTTCGGGTTGTCGTAGGCGCGCTCGGTGACATGTTTCTCGTCTGGCCGTTTCAAGAGACCGTACAGCTCGCAGGATGCCTCTTTTTCCACCAGGGCGATGAGTTCCTCGATCCAGACGAAGTCGCGGGTCTTTACGGTGAGTGTGACGTGGGAGCGCTGATTGTGGGCGCCACGGTCTGAAATCGATTTGGAACAGGGACATAGGCTGGTGACCGGGACCACTACCTTGATCGACATCTGGGGCACACGCTGGTTGATTTCACCGATCAGGGTGACCTGATAGTCGAGCAGGCTCTCCACGCCGGAGATGGGCGCCTTCTTGTTGACGAAGTAGGGGAAGTCCATCTCGATGTAGCCAGCCTCCGATTCCAGGCGCTCAGCCATTTCACTGAGCATGTCCTTGAAGGATTCGACGGTGATCTCGCGCTCGTGGTTGTTGAGGATCTCCACGAACCGAGACATGTGCGTCCCCTTGAAATTATGGGGCAGGAACACGTACATGCTGAAGGTGGCGATGGTGTGCTGTTCGCCCTCGCTACGGTCCTTGACGCGCACGGGATGGCGGATGTCCTTGATGCCGACCTTGTTGATGGCGATCTCTCGGGTATCGACCCTGCTCTGTACGTCGGCGATGGCGCCGCTCTCGACTGCTGCGTTCATGATCTTCGCTCCGGCCGGGGGCCTGACTTCAAGTGATGGAAAATGACCCGACAATCAAGGCAATGACGGGTTTTTCCTCTCCGGTCTCAAGTTCCGGCCAAGGTAAAACTAAAAATTATCCCGGTTGCGCCCGGTCATGACAAGGTATCTGATCGGAAAGCGCCCTGGCGCGAGTATTTTTTCCTGCATCCTTCCCGCATCCTTTTTTCTTTGGTCATGAATCATTATTATCCTGATTCAGCGGATCGGACCATCTGTCCGTTATCTTCCGCTCGTGAGGCGCGAAGAAAAACAGTTACTCCCGTTCGCTGTTTTGCGGTAAAACGGGACGCTTGGGTGATGGAAGGGGATGGCTTCGTCGATCCTGCCCCCTCCTTGAGCTGTATCGCCCAAACCGCCGCTGGGAAGGCCTCTGGTCGCCCTGTGGCAGCGAGCAAGATCGAGATCCTGAAGGGTTGGATGGTGGCCCGCCGTTTCCCCCACTGCTCCAGCGTGTCGAAACTACAATGAAAATGATGCCGCGAGGTGGCCCACAATGGAAAAATACACAGGCAGCTCCCTAATGCAGACCGTCATTGGCGAGGGCTCGGATTTATTCGGGGACTATGTCTTTCAGGGGCCTGTCATGGTCCACGGTCATATCAAGGGCAATCTCATCGCCGTGAACGCATCGGGTGCCGTCGCGGTAATTGCTAAGACCGGCAAGGTGGAAGGCGAGGTCAGGGCCGCAGTGGTGGAGGTTGCGGGAACTGTGATCGGGGATGTCTATTCCGCCGAACGGCTGACCCTTCGAAGCGGTTGTAACTTGCGCGGCAACATCTACTATAAAGGGGTCGAGGTTGCCGAGGGCGCGATTATCAACGGAAACATGATATCGGAGCGCTAGCCCAGGCGTTGGCGTGACGGTAGGCCGTCGCCGCGACAATGCGTTGACACGAAAGGTGCTGTTTTTTTGCCTTTTGCGTCAATGGGATATTTCTTCTTCCAGTTGTTGTGGCGGGGTTTGCTATGCGGTGGATGAAAATATAACTTAATGTTTGTCCCATTGATCCGGGACATCGTTTCCCGCGAGAAGCTGGGGCAGTATCTGCCCTTATTGGCTACGAATTGACTAGGGTGCGGCAGTGGATGAACTGAAATTGGACCCCGCGTTTACCATACCAGGTGAAAAGAGCCTCATGCTTCCGGCGGATAGTCGGATGGGGGCCGGGCGGTTTCTCTCTTATCAGCTTGCCAGGCATCCCGAGAATCTCAGGCAGCACGCGCAGCGCATTTTCCTGCTGATTTCCAGCCGGGAAACGGGGCCGCTCTTCGGAGCCTTGGTAGACCTTTTCATCGCCCTTGGCGATAAGGGCGAGGATCTTCGCAAACGCTTACTGGGTCTGGCCAGGCCGCTGCTCACAAATGAGGACTATGAGTTTCTGGCCCGTCATCAAAGGCAGGGGCTGGAGGCGAGGCATGCCAAGACCGATCTTAAAGGCTCGGTGTTGAGCGAGGGCTTTTGCGGATCGAATATCCTGGTCAGCCGTGAGCGAAGCCAGGCCGGGTTCGCGGACCCCTTGCAGGAAGCTTTGTCCTTGCTGGAGTTCGGACAGTTGGACGAGGCTCGTCTGGTGTTGGAGAAGGAGTATCTTTCCAATCCCTCCCGCAAAGAGGTGGAAGATGAGTTGGCCGATGTGTACCGGCATACGAGGGACCGGTCAGATTACGACGTTTTGACCAAGGAGTTGCTGCGTCGCGGTGCCGCCCTTTCCGGAGGGTGGCGGATGTTGGGTGAAGATCTAGCCAAAACTGAGTAGATGTAGCCATGAACAAGCAGGAACCCATCAAAGTTGCCCTATTGGGCATGAACGAGCGAACCCAGTCCTTGCTGGACATTTTCTTCTCCGGGCGGGGGCGGGATCACGGATGCGTGGTCGAGGAACGCACTGCCAATGCAGCCATCATTGACATGGATTTCCCCGGCAGCGAGGAGGTCTGGGAGCGTTACCACAACCAGCGCCACGGGCCGTCGATCGTATTCTCCGTGCATGAGCGCCATCTGCCCGATACGGTTTGGCTTCCCAAGCCCCTCAATATCAACGAGCTGGTCGAAGCGACCGACAAGCTGGATTTGCTATTGAACAACGGCGGCTACACTCCCACGGCCGATAAGGTGCGCGAGGCCTTCCAGCCAACGGAGGCATCTTCTCGCTCAAGGGCGGTACCCAAGTCCATTTCCTGGCATGAAAGGCAGGTTCAGCCTGTACGGCGCGAGGCCACCCCAGTGCCGCTGCCCGAGGTGCAGCCCGAGGAAAAGCCGGTGGACCTGGTAGGTAAGAGCCGCTGGACCGACCCCTTCGAGGAAAGATTGCGCCGTTATCAGTCCATGGCCAAGGCGGCTCCCACCCCGTCGCAACAGCCTGTACGCCTGGAAAAGGCGCGGGAGCCCGTTATCCTGGATAGGCGCGAGACAAAGGTTGCCTCCTCCGTCCGGCGAGAGGTGTCCAGGTTTGCCCCAGAGGCTGTCAACAGGCCGGCAGATACGGTTCGCCCTTATCCGGCGCGCGTGCAGCCGGCGCAGAGTTTCGCCGCGCTTCCGGCCCGCGAGGAGAGACGGCGTGAGGCGAGGGGATCGACGGTTGCTTGGCTTGAGCCGTCCAAGGTGGTTCAAGAAGTCGGCAATGCGGTAGCGATAGCTGCTGTACCTGCTCCTGCCCTCTTTGTCGAGGAGGAGGAAATTCGTGCGGTTGAGCCCCTGTGCGAGCGGGAGGTCCGGCATCTCAGATCCCCGGAACTGGAGAAGAATGGGATTCACGACGCCCACCATCTCCATGAAGACCATTTCGCCATCGAGGATGATTTTTGCGAGCACATGGCGGATGTGGACCTGTCCAATCCGGAAGAACGGGAGACCATCCTCTACTCGCCCGAGGCCTATCTTCTCGGTGACGTGACCAGTGCCCTGGATGCGGCCCGCAAGACCCACAGGCCCGTCCTGATTGAGGCAATGCGGGAGCGGATCGTATTTTTCCCCGAGAGCAACCTGCTTTTCACGACCTTCGATCCCTATCATCTGAAAAAGGTGTGCGGCGAACCCTTACATCGCTCTGAGGTTTCTACTCATATCCTGGGTGATCGTGAAAGCGTCGTCTTGGAAGATCAAATCAGTGGCGGCAAGCTGGTCAATGCGGACACCTTTTTGTGGAGCATGAGTATCTGGACCAGTTTGGGCAGGCTGCCGCGCGACTTTGATATCCACATGCCGGTGACCTTGAAACATTGGCCTAACCTGACCCGCCTGCCGCCCACCCCGCATGCCATGCGCATTGCATCCCTTTGGAGTCAGCGTGCTGTGACTCTGGAAGAAACTGCCCAGCTCCTGGAAATTCCCCAAAGGTGTGTATTTGCCTTCTTCAACGCAGCAAGCGCCTTGGGCAGGCTCAGGTTTGTGCCGGGGGCCAAAAGCCATGGTGGTTTGGCTTCCCATAAGAACAGGGGGCTATTCTCAAAGCTCCTGCACAAGCTTGGGAATAAATGAATCTGGGCGATGAACATTGATCCTGACCACTGCGACAAGGGAGCTTTCCCTGGGCATGGCTCGGGCCGCACGACGATTTGGATCGCTGAATCAATAACGAAAATACCTACGGAACATGGGAAACAATTACAAGATCGTTTTTACCGGACCTGTCGGGGCGGGCAAGACTACCGCTATCCGATCCATCAGCGATGTCGAGCCCATCACTACGGACGAGTCTGCGTCGGATATGACCCGATCCATGAAACCCACCACGACCGTGGCCATGGATTATGGGTTGATGCGTCTGGAAGCGAACGACCGGGTCCATCTCTATGGCACACCGGGTCAGGAGCGGTTCGATTTCATGTGGGAGATACTGATCGAGGGCAGTCTCGGTTTAGTTCTTTTGCTCGACAATACCAGCAAGAGTCCCTATCAGGACATGAAGTTCTTCACCTCGGCCTTTCGCAATTTCATTGAGGAGAGAAGGATGGTCGTTGGTGTTACCCGGATGGATGAGGCTGGCCACCCATCGATCGATCACTACCAAGGCTGGTTGGAGGAATTGTCACTGTCGGCGCCGGTATTCGAAGTGGATGCCCGGCGCAAGCGCGATGTAATGGCGCTGATTACGGCACTCTTGTTTTCGATGGACCCCGGAGCTGCATAGCAATGTACCGATTGACCGAGAGCCATTACATCTATCCAACGCCGGGCGGTGCTTATTACGCCACCCTGAGCCCCAAGATCGAGCCTGCCCGTATGATCCTGCAACGGATACTGGGTGGAACCGAAACCCCTTTATTGAACCTGGAGTTGCTGCAAAGCTGGAGCGGGCTGGAGGGTGAAGAGGCTTTGGAGTTGATTCATCGCATGCAGGCCCGAGGTTTCGTCCAGGGGCTGGAGCAACCGCAGCGCGCCCCCGCAGGCAGGATGGAGGAGTTGCTCCCGTCCTTTCTCAGGGAACTGTCGGACGACGGCAAGGTGGTCCTTGCCGAGAGCCAGGGTCTCTATGTCGGAAGTTCGGGTTATCCCCACGAAACCGCTGTCGAACTGTCGGCCCTTTCATCCGAGCTGGTTGATCTTCAGGAGCGGCATGCCGGTCTGGTGGATAGCAATTTAGGGCTTGCCGGCGGCGCCTGGGCCCTGGTCAATGCTGCGGGCAACAGTGAGATCGGATTCTGGCCCCTTTTCTATGGGGGGGAGCGCTTCACCCTGATTGCCGGGGGAATGCCACAATTTAACTGTAACGCCTTTACTTCCCTGGTGTGGGTACTGGGGCAGCGCTACGGCCGCAACAACGAATGATGTTGCGGTATCCTGGCAGGGAGCTAGCCGGTTGTTATTTATGGTCAGTTCATCAATCACCAACTAAATAGACGGAGAAGATTATGCGTGCGGATATGCTCAATTCCATCCTTAGTGACCTTAACGGTTCAACTGCGGATATCGAAGCATCGGCTGTACTATCCACCGACGGCCTGATGATGGCGGCCCTGCTGCCGGCCGGCATGGACGAAGACCGGGTTGGCGCCATGAGTGCGGCCATGCTCTCGCTTGGCGACCGTACCGCTACCGAGCTGGCGCGCGGCGGCCTGGAGCAGGTGCTGATCAAGGGCGATCACGGTTACATCCTTATGACCCATGCCGGTCCCGAGGCTGTGGTTACCGTGCTGTGCAAGCAGAACGCCCGCCTTGGCCTGATCTTTCTGGACGTCAAGCGAGCGGCCCAGAGTATCGCCAAGTTCATCTAAGCCGTTTGGATTCGCGTTGGGTCCGTGGTTGTCACGGACCCGATAGATCGGGTCGGTTCGGGCCACGCGAAGATGCAGACGGAGGCAGCGCCGCCGGGGGGTTGGTGCAGCCTGAGCAAGTGCCTTTCAATCCACATAATAAGGAGTCAGTAATGGCCAAACAATGTCCATTGCCTGATATGCAACCAGAGGATGTGAAGGGGGCAGCATATCGGGAGTATATTCAAACCTTTTTCGATGGTACCAGCCGGAAGATCCTCTGTACCGAAATCGAGACGCCATTCCCTGAAGGCAAGCTGATAGTGTCCCGGACAGACCCCGAGGGCATCATTACGCACGCCAATCAGTCCTTTGTCTACATGTCCGGGTGGACCGAGCAAGAGCTCATTGGTGCACCCCATTACATTCTTCGCCATCCCGATATGCCCATTCTCGGTTTCAAGGGGCTTTGGGATACCCTCGCAGAGGGCAAGAAGTGGCACGGTTACGTGAAGAATCTCCGTAAGGACGGTGGATATTACTGGGTGTACGCCACTGTTGTGGCCAACATCCGTGATGGGAAATTGGTGGGTTACACCTCGGTTCGCCGTAAGCCCTCGCGTAAGCAGGTGCTGGCGCATGCCGATGTGTATGCGAAACTGCGTGCGGAGGAGTAGGCAACATGAGCTTCAATTTAACTGTTAGCCCTGACTTTACTCCGGACCACATCGCCGGCTGGTTCATCTTCAATACCTGGCTGCAAAAGGCTATCGGCGAGGGAATCCATCTTGAGCTTTACAACAGCTTCGAGGCTCAACGGAAGGATATCGACGCCGACAAGATTGACATGATTTACGCCAATCCCTACGACGCCTCCATGCTGGTTCGGGAGAAGGGATTTCTGCCGGTCGCGACGCCGGCGGGTGAGCGGGACGAGGCGGTGATTGCCGTCAGCGCCGGTTCAGCCTACGAGACGATCGAGGACCTGAAGGAAGGATTGCGCATTGCTACTACAGACGATCCCGACGTGCATGTGATGGGCATGATCATGATCGAGCCGGCCGATCTCAACAAGGGTAACGTTGAGATCTCCTACGCCCCTAGCTATGTGATCGTGGCCAAGCACGTAATCCAAGGCAAGGCCGATGCGGGCTTCTTCCTCAAGGAGGCCTACGATGATCTCTCGGGGGTCATTCGCAAGCAGTTGCGCGAATTGATCAGCAGTCAGATCTATGTGATACGCCATATGCTGCTGGTGGGACCCCGCTTGCAGCACAAGCTCGACGCAATCAAGCAGGCCCTGCACAACATGCAGCAAGACCCGAAGGGGCCTGGCGTGCTGCAAGCACTGGGTTTCGAAGGCTGGGAAGATGTGTCCCAGGAGGACACGGAGTTCATGATCGACCTGATGGAAACGCTGGTTGATTGATTTATCGACTGAACGGCAACCTGATAAGAAACGGGCGGGATAATCCCCGCCCGTTTTTTTATGCCCCGCTGACCGGGCCGCGTTGTTTCTTAAAAAACACCAACCAACCTCGTCCTATTCAGCGCCCTCTCACTTTTCCAGGGAGAGGGCGCTAAACCATTACGCAGCGTTCAATTGCGCGAGCATGCCCTTGGCCTTTTTCTTGGCCTTGTCGTTGCCCTCGTTGAGGACTTCTTCGAGCACCGCGCGTGCGGAAGCGCGATTGCCCATCTCGACATAGGCTCTGGCCATGTCCAGCTTGGTCAGGATCTCATCCTCCTTGCTGGGGCCTCTCCCGGACGCCTGCTTGGCAGGTATTTCGGAAGAGCCGTCAGACCGGCTCCTTCTGCCGAACAGCAACCCCATCAGCAATAATCCGAGCAGGCCGAGACTGAGGGCGGGCGGCGTCTGCCACCATGGCTTGTCCTCCCCGGCGGGAGCCGAATCAACAGGAGAAGCCACAGGCTGGGCATTCGGCGTTGCTGTTACAGCCGCTGCTGGTTGTGGCGCGGGCTGCGGAGCGGGTACGGCCTTGGCCAGTTGTTGAGCCGACTTCAGTTGCGATTCAAGCTTCTGGACGTAGTTTTTTGTTTCCGCAAGTTCAGCCTTGAGCTGGACAATCTGTGCCTCAAGCTGCATCTCTTTCTCGGACTTGGCCGAGGCGGCGGTTTGCTGTGCTTCCTTGGCGAGCTTCAGGTTGGATTCCAGCTCTCCGGCGCGCGTCTTGGATTGAGACAGAAGTCCTTCCAGCTCCTGGATGCGGGTCTGGAGTTTCCCTTCCAATTCCTTGCGAAGGGTGGCGGCCTCGTTCTGAGCTGATTGCCCGCCGCTCACGCGCGCCTTGAGATCGGCGTTCTCAGCCTTGGCCTGGGAAAGCTGGGTCTGCAATTCGCTGACTTGGTTCTTCAGATCGGTGACATGGCGATCCTGCTCCGTGGTGCGGCCCTTCAGTCCTTCCATCTCCGCAGTCAGAGACTGAATGCGGTTGAGCAGCTCCGCGTTGCGCTGGGTGATGGCCTGGGCCTCCTCGCTGGTCGCCGTCGATGCGGGAATGACGGGGTTGCCCGTGCGCAGCAGGACGTTGTGAAGCACCAGAGTCTTCAGGGCCGTGTTCTGATCCACCGACTCCACCTGTTGCAGGCTGGGAACCCGTAGCGTGACCCCCTGCCTCAGCAGGTTGATGTTGCCCTTGATGAAGGCGTCGGGATTGGCGCTGTAAAAGGCCATCATCCACTTCAGCAACTGCGACCCTTGTGCCGCTTGGTGCTGACCGGAGATGACCCAGAGATTGTCGTTCGGCTGCACGGGGCCGTAATTGGTATCGGAGGCGGTGATCCGGACCGAATAGGCAAAGATAAACAGCAGCAGGGGGGCTAGGAACAGGGTTTTGAGTTTCATGGATTCCCCTCACTCATTGGTATGAATTCCCATTACAGGTCGACTGACTCGGGGCAGGGGATCGATCGTCAACCCCATAATTTCTACACCCCAGGCATGCCACATGAATGGATGGTTTGGTCGGGCGCAATCAAGGAAATAACCGCTTGAATTATGGCCCTTGCCAAGGCCGACGACAATGGCCTTGTAGGGAGCAAATAAACTGTCCGGACTTGTAGCACGAGAACTGTCCGGTTTCATTGGATACCGAGGAGGTACTGATGAAGCGGACGAAATTGCTACAGGAGATTCGGAAGATGAGATTTGAAGAGGCCTATGGTGGGTGGTGTGAAGGGCGCCTGAGTCAGGAGGAAGCGGCTTCGCTGCTTGGGGTCTGCGCACGATCATTCCGGCGATATGTGGAGCGTTACGAAGAGGAAGGTCTGCAAGGACTGATTGACAAGCGGCTGGAGCAGGTCTCGCACCGGCGGGCGCCGGTGGACGAGGTGGTGAGACTGGTGGAGCGCTACCGGCAACGGCATGGGGGCTGGAACGTCAAACACTTCCATGCCTGGTACCGGCGTGACGGCGGTACGCGCAGCTATAGCTGGGTCAAGAGCCGGCTGCAAGAGGCCGGTGTGGTGACCAAGGCGCCGGGTCGGGGTCAGCACCGCAAACGGCGGGAAAGGGCGGCCTGGGCGGGCATGATGCTGCACCAGGATGCCAGCACCCACGAATGGGTGCCCGGTGTGAAGTGGGACTTGGTGGTGACGATGGACGATGCCACCAACGAACACTACTCGATGCGTTTTGTTGAACAGGAAGGTACCGCTTCCCGCTTTTTGGGGGTACGCGACGTGATCGAACAGCGTGGTCTGTTCGCTTCACTCTACACCGACCGAGGCAGCCACTACTGGCATACCCCCGAGGCGGGCGGCAAGGTGGACAAAGGCAATCTCACCCAATTCGGCAAGGCCATGGCACGGCTGGGCATTGAGATGATCCCAGCCTATTCGCCGGAGGCACGGGGGCGGTCAGAGCGCATGTTCCGCACCCACCAGGGACGGTTGCCACAGGAGCTGGCCCTAGCCGGCATCACCCGTATGGAGGAGGCCAACCGCTACCTGGAAGAGGTCTACCGTCCGGCCTTCAATACCGAGTTCCTGCAACCGGCGATGGAGGAGGGATCGGCCTTCGTGCCCTGGATCAGCGGTGATCTGGACGATTACCTGTGTGAGACCCATGAGCGTGTGGTAGGCAAGGACAACTGCGTTTCCTTCGAGGGTCTGGCCTTGCAGATCCCCCAGGATCGCCACCGGATGCACTACATGAAGGTCAAGGTGCGGGTGCATCGCTATCCGGACAGACGGCTTGCCCTGTTCCATGGGCCGCGATGCCTGGCCCATTATGATGCCGAGGGGCGGCCAGTCTCTCCCCAGTTATCGACCGCTGCGTAAGTCCGCCGCACGGGTGTGCGATGAGAAGCGGCTGCGGGCTATCGTCCTCAGCGCCTTCTCACCGAGCTATCTCAGCGGACAATTTATGTGCTACTGGAGCGGACAGATCTATTTGTTGCCAACAGGAAACCTGAGCGTTGACGCTGTAAAAAAACCCCTGCCGCTGCCTGCCTGTAGCGGCATAATTCACCGAACGCGATTCGCTTTTTTGGGGGAAACGGATGCCACGATTCAAGCCGGTCCACCGGGGTTTCAAACTCCTACCCGTTGATTTCGACCGTCAGGTTCAGCCTGGCACCTTCGAGTTTGCGCTGTGCCATCTGGTCGATACCGCCCTGGACCTCGCCCCCTTCCACGCCCGTTACGCCAATGATCAAGTAGGTGCCTCCGCCTTTGATCCCGCCGTGCTGTTGAAGACCGTGCTCCTGGCCTACAGCCGCGGCATCGTCACGATGCCGCAGGATAGAGGCCGCCTGCCGTGAGAACGTGCTGTTCATGGCGGTGTCGGGCGACGCCCAGCCCAGTTTTGCCACGCTCGCCGCCTTCGTCTCGGAGATGGGTGATCTGGCAGCAAAGTTGTTCGCCCAGGTGCTGACGGTGTGCGACCGTCAGGGGCTGATCGGCCGTGAAATGTTCGCCATCGACGGGGTGAAGCTTCCCAGCAACGCGAGCAAGGCCAGGTCCGGGACGCGCGCCGACTTCGGGCGGCAGCTTGCGAAGATGGAGAAGGCTGCGTCGGCGATGCTGAGCCGGCATCGTGACGCCGACGCCTCGGTGGAATCGCCGGACGCACGCGAGGCGAAGAAACTCGAACGCCTCCAGGACGAACCGAAGCAGCTGCGCGACTGGCTCGACGCCCACCCGGAGGACCGCAAGGGCTCCAAGGGCAGTGTACGGCTGTCGAACCGCACCGATAACGAGTCGGCCAAGATGGCGACGTCCAAGGGCATGATCCAAGGCTACACCGGCGCGGCGGTGGTCGACGAGGCTTACCAGATCGTGGTCGAAGCGCAGGCCCACGGCACCGGTTCGGAGCAGGAACTTCTCGTCCCCTTGGTCGAGGCGACGCAGGACTTGCGCAACGACAGCACCGCGATCGCCGCCGACGCGGGCTATCACTGCGAGGCCAATCTTGCGGCGCTGGATGCAGCGAAGGTCGACCCGCTCTATGACAAGACCCCGAAGCCGAAGCAGGCAGCGCGGTTCAAGCCCGAGGATTTTGACTTCGACCCCGAGCACAAGACCTGCGTCTGCCCCGCCGGCCGCCGGCTGTATGGGCACGGCTCGAACTGCGTGGTGAACGGCTACCGTGCAATCAAGTTCCAGGGCGCGCAGCAGGACTGCGTGCCGTGCGAACTGCGAAACCAGTGCCTGCGCACGCCGGAGAAGACCCAGACCCGCCAGGTGGCGTTCTTCCTCGGCAAGGCCGAAGGGCACGAAAGCCATACCGACCGGATGAAGGTCAAGATCGACAGCGATGCGGGGCGGACGATGATCACCCGACGCTTCGCCACGGTGGAGCCGGTGTTCGGCAACCTCAGGCACAACAAGCGGCTGGACCGCTTCACGCTGCGCAGCCGGGCCAAGGTCGACGGCCAGTGGAAACTCTACTGCCTGACGCACAACATCGAGAAGCTGGCGCATCATGGGTATGGGCAGTGAGATGGAGCGAAATGGCCCGGTTATCCATCCCGCAAACAACCTACAGATGCACAGATAAGGAGGGATGGCGTGTCGCGGATCGTTGAACCAAAATCCCGCCGCTCGGGCCAGAGCTATCCTGCTGACATGAATACGGCAGGAGAAAATGGCATTTTTTTACAGCGTCGTTAGCCCAAAGCAGTAATGTCCCCTTTGTCCAATTCTAAAATGTCCCCTTTGGGATCTGAGAGGGACGATGGCAAAGGAGCACATTACGATGAG
>MGZB01000013.1 GCA_001801995.1 Gammaproteobacteria bacterium RIFOXYD12_FULL_61_37
TCATCTCGTTACTCATCGGATCACATTCCCTCTTTCTTTACTCTCATGATTATTTGAGATCATGTGTCCGGGATAGTCTAGCCAGATCACAACGTCGACAGAGTGCCCAAGAAAAGCTGGCCTACGCGCAAGTCCAGAGTGACATTGCTAGCACGTCAACGGACACCGCCACCTTGCTTTACGCTGATGTCGTCGCGATGCAGGGACTCCAGCATGACCGCAAGGTCGCTGTCGCAAAGAACCTGCGCAACAATGCCAAGAATGCGCTTGATCAAGGCAAGCACCGCATGCGTTGTATTGAAGGTGCCAAGGCCCTTGTGCACGCCGAGGCAACAGGCGCGCGTGTCAACGAATTGGACGCTTTACTTGAGAGTGAACGGGAAGGCCTGAAGCCGGCACGTCAGCAAGCCGAAATCCAAGGGGCGCTGCTGAGCAGCGCACTGCACACCGCAGAGAAAACTGCTGCTGAACGAAGAGGTCAGGCGGAAAAGGCAGAAATGCAGGCCAAATCGTTAATCGCTGCGATCAATGGCCAAAAGACTGCTGTCGACACAGAGATTCGCGATCTGTCGACCGAGAAAGGGCAGCTCGACGAGTTCGCTGCAACGTATCAGCGTCAACGCGAGCGACTGGTCAAGGACCAACTCCTGGAGCCCGGCGATACCGATTCGCAAGTTGCGATTGAACGGCTGGAGCACCAGCTCGAGGAACAGGAAGCAAAGCTTCAATCCATCAATGAAGAGCGTGACACTCAGGAGGAACTCGAACGCCGCCTGCGCAAGCAGGCGGGCGATGCAGCTATTGAGGCAAGCAGGGCCAAGGCAGCGCAGGAACCGCATCGCAAATTTCTAGCGGACGGCGAGGCCCTGCGCGATGAATTGAGGCAACTCGCTGTTCTCCGCACAGCCGCCGATGCAGAGGAGGCCGAACCGGACTCACCGATGTTGCTGGAAGCCCTGGACCGGCTGCTGGCCGATGCACATCGTGAGATCGCTGATCGGAACGTCCGGCTGGCGCAACTCAAGGCTGACCGTGGGTCGATTGTCGAAACTGGGCTGGCCGGCCGCAGCGCCGACGTTGATGCCGTGGTGCGCCTGCTCCAAGGATCAGGAATCCGTTCGGCGCGAGCCGCTAACACGTATGTGGCAGAGCTGAGACCTGAAGTCGACGATGCACGAGCGCTCGTGTTGTCCGACCCTGCGCGATTCCTCGGTGTAAATGTGGCTCGGGGGGAATGGGTCAAGGCGCAACAGCTTACGCCGACCCTGAAAGTCAAGTTGTCGGCCCCGGTCACGGTCGCGATGGCCTCGGTGGACGGCGCGGCGGCCTGTGGCGACCGTTTTGTACTCGCTCCCCAAGATGACTCGGCATACAACAAGCAATCTGCTCAACATGCTCTGACGGTACTTGATGTACGCATTGGGGAGATGGATGAGCAGCGGATGGCATACGAAGAACGACGCGATCTGGCTGTGGCGGCGCGCGAAAAATTGGCTCGGTACCAATCCCAATACGGCTCTGCCCGCCTACGGCAGGCTGAAGCCGAGATCGAGCGCCATGAGATTGATGAACAGGCAGCGGAGAGCCGACAGCAGGAATTTTCATTACAGGCAGAACAGGCACAAAGCCTGGCGAAACAACTCGTCGCTCAGGCCGCCACGATGCCTGAGCGAATCGGTAAGCTGAAGATCGCCATTCAGCGCATTGAAGGCTTCGGCGTAGGCGACCGTCATGTTGTTGGCAGTGAGCATCAGTTCCACGCACTCGACCTGCCGGGTGGGTTTGAGTTTCCGCAGCACCGAGCCGAGGTTGGCGGCGAAGTGCTGATCCTTCAGCATCTCGACCGCCTCCGGGCAGATGCCTTCGAGCAGGCTCACCTTCTTGTGAATCAGGCTGATGTCCACGTTCAGCGCCTTGGCCAGCCGTTCGGGCGTGACGCCGCGTGCCGGAGCATGTGGTGCTCCTGAATGGACGAGATGCGGTTGATCCGGTTGTTATAGGTGTAGCTTTCGTCGTCGGTAGCGATCAGACACGGTGCGTCGACGTAGCCGAGCTGCCGCAGCGCCAGCAGGCGCATGTGCCCGTCGAGCAGGATGTGCGTGCCGGTGGCCTTGTCGGCCTTGCCCACGCTCAGGGGCTCGATCAGACCGACCGCTTCCATCGACGCCGTGATCTGCTTGAACTTTCGCGAGGTATGCAAGCCCTCCGGCGTCTTGCGCGACGGAAGAATCCGATCCAGAGGAAGCGTCAGCGGCTCCGGGATGAACCCGATCGCGGTCTGGCTCATGCCGCGTGGCCTCCGGTCCAGACGCGCTCGGCCAGCTGCTTGGGCAAGGTATCCAACCCTTCGGCGCGCAGCAGGTTGGAGAAATGCTCGTCGGCCAGCAACTGGCGCAGCGCCTCAATGACGAACAGCAGGCGCTGCTGCGTGACCTCAGCCTTCTTGACCATCAGCTTCTGCCGTTCAACCTCGTGCTGGTAGTTGCGCACCAGGCTGGAGGTGGTGACGGATGCTCCCTTGCGCGCGGGCCGGTGGGCCAGCGTTTTGCCCAGGGCGCTACGCCGCTGGAGCACACGCCGCGTCTGCATTAGTTGCCCGCCGCGCAACTGGCCGGTTTCGTAGGCGTCCTGCAACGCGGCCTGCACTGCTTTTTCGTCGCTTGCGCCCGCGATGGTGATGGCGACGTTGAGCGGAACCCTGCCGGCCTCGACGGCGGCCAGCAGGCGCTCCTCGCCTTTCTCGAAGAGAAGCAGGATGCCTCTGATGTAGTCGAGGCTCAGGCCGGTCTTCTGGGCGATGACGCGCTTGTCGTAGCCCTGCTGGCTCAACTGCTCGATGCTCATCAGCAGTTCCAGCGCACTGTATTTCCTGCGGGCGATGTTCTCGGTCAGGCTCATGATGAAGGCGTCTTCGTCATTGACCCGCACCACTAGCGCAGGAATTTCTTTCTCGCCGAGCGACTTGAACGCCTTGAGCCGTCCTTCACCGCAGATCAGCAGGTAGCACTTGCCGTCTTCGAGATCGTCGCGCGGCGTGACTGTGACCGGCTTCTTCAAGCCGAGACTCTTGATGTTGCCGACGATCTCCTCGAACACGCGGCCATTGCGGTCGCGCGGGTTGAGCACGGCGATCTGATCGACCGGGATCATTTGCAGGTCAGTGCTGTGGTGCTGTCTGGTCATGCGGCCCTCCGGATGCGGCTGCGCTCGGCCATGCCGTAGAGGTAGTCCAGGCTGTCGAAGCGGTAGCTCTCGAATTCGAGGCCGTTGTGATCGGCCAAGTGGATGCGCGGCTGGCCGAAGTCCAGACGCGGCAGCAGGTAGTAGTCCAGCGGCGCTTGGTTGGTTTCGTCGAGCCGGACGGCGACCGTGATGTCTGGCGTCAGGCTGGTGTCGAATCGCACCTTCCAGCGGCGGCGGTCGTTGTCCAGTAACTGGCAGCGCGAGAGCACCAGCGAGACGGTGAACTCGCGGTTGACCGTGAGCAGGTCGTTCGCCGGATCGCGCACGACCGTGCCGCCGACCTCGGCGATCATTCGCTCGGTCTCGGCGACGATCTCAGGGTGCAGGCGGCGCAGGAACTGGTTGACCTCCAGATACTGGTAGTCCCGATCCGGCGTGAAGCCCACCGTCTGGTAAGCGCGGATCAGGCTGCCGAAGCGGTGCGCGTAGGCTGCCGCCGAGGGCATGCCTTCGGCCTCGTCGATGATCAGGCCGGAGAGGTAGCCGTGCTGCTGGAAGAGCCGCCGCAGCTTCTCGATCAGTTCCTCGTTGCTGAAACGGTGCGCGCGCTCGCGCAGGATGCCCTGCGCGGTGTAGAACAGGTCGGGCGGCACGATGCCTTCGAATGCGCCTTCCTTCTTGATCCACATCTCTGGCTGGTTCACGACCCGCACCTTTTTGAGCTTGAAGGAGCGCCGGTTGTAGACGTTGTTGCCGATGTATTTCTCGTTCGACAACACCTCGCGTACCGTGGCGCGCGTCCATACCCGGCCCAGATCGGTGACGATGCCCTTGGTGTTGAGCCGGTCGGCGATTTCCGACTCGAACAGGCCATCCTCGACGAACCAGCGGTAGATCTGGTTGACGACGTCGACTTCCTCGTCCGGACCGGGCTGCAAGATCACGCGGTCGGTTTGCAGGCTCTTGTGCTCGCCGCGCGAGAGCTGCCCCTTCACCGAACCGGACTGGTCGATCAGCACACGGCGCAGGCCGTAGCCCGCTGGCCCACCTTGCCGAAAGCCCAATTCAATCAGGCGGCACTGCCCGGCGAACACCTTCGCGGACAGCTCGCGGCTGTATTCGCCCGCCATCGCGCGCTTGACGCCTTTGACGATGGTGGACACGGGCGAGCCATCGTTCTCGAACTGCTCGGCGCAGTAGGCGACCTGAATTCCGGCGCGGCGGCAGATGTATTCATAGTAGGCGCTCTCGTCCGCGTCCTGGAACCGGCCCCAGCGGCTGACGTCGTAGACGAGGATGATCTGGAAGTCGGCCTTGCCGGCCTGGACGTCGCCGATCAGTTGCTGGAGCGCCTGCCGACCGTCGATGCGCAAACCGCTCTTGCCCTCGTCGGCGTAGGTGCGGACGATCTCGATGTTGCGCCGGACGGCGTACTCGCGGATTTTGTCGGCCTGGTTCTCCGTCGAGTATTGCTGGTGCTCGGTGGACATGCGCACGTACTGCGCGGCGCGGAACACCGGCCCTGACCCCGGCGGGCTTGGAGACGATTCGTTCGATTGCATAGACCCGGTCACTCTTTGATTGGCGATCTCGGGTCTGCCGCTCCCTTCAATGGACCCGCCGCCACCGCACGGCGGCAACGCACACGGTTGGAATCGTTGCCATGCAGGATGATCAAGAACCCGTTTGGAAGCGACGTTACGGGCAGACCGCCGGGGTGTCGATCACGTCCTCTCTTGACACGTCCATCTTGCAAGGACACGTGACGCAGATCGGCGTGATCTCGACGACCCACGAACCGTTGTTTTCCCTCGGAAAAGCCGGATGCCGCGTGATGCGGTACAGGCCGCTCGGCAGGTCGCACGCGTCCATCTTTGCAAGATCGACGTTTCGGCCCTGATCCCGCAACCGCTGCTGCTCGCGGTTGATCTGTGCGTAATCTGGCCGGGCGTCGCGGTAGCTGCGCCAGTAGTCCTGATTGCGCTGCGACCACGCCTGCTGCGCGGCGCGCTGGTTGATCCGGTAGTCGGGATCGGACTGGAGCTTGGCCTGCTGCCACTGGCGCTTGCGGGCGCGCTGGCAGGCGGGCGCGGAGCAGTAGGCTTGGTCGGGTACTTGTGGGCGCGGTTCGAAGGGCTTGCCGCAGTAGGTGCAGTGTCGGGTCATCGTCGGGGTCTCCATGCAAAATCCGCATGGAAGCCGCGACCAACCGTGGCGATGGACGCGAGGTTTGCTGCGCCTACGTGGTGGACGTCATCGAGCGGCTCGGTTCAACACTGGCTCCAAGACCGTTCGCACCCGGTCCACGACGGCCACCAGGGGCTCGGGGGCAAGCTCGTTCTTTTTGATGAACGCCTGCCACAGCGCCTGCCGCGAATGATCGTGCGCGAACTCGTCCGTCAGTCCGACCGGCAAATCGGCAGGCACCGCCATGCCGCGCCGCTCGAAGGTGGCCTTGATTGCTTGAGCCAGCAAATCGGTGTCCAGGGGTTCGCGCTCCAGCAGCACCGACAGGTCGAGGTAATCCTTCACCCTGCTGTTGGTCATGCCCAGCAGCACGATGGCGTGGAGCTTCTCCGCGACGACGGTGTAAACGGGATAGGTTCGCAGACGGGGTGCCGGCAGGTCGTCCAGCAGCACCGGGTAGGTCGCATCGACGGGGCCTGGCGTCACCGCATCGCCGAAACCGATGTCGATCTGCGTTTTGCACCGTGCCTTCGCCAGCTCGCCGCTGATGAGGACGCGCGCTCCGGCGTATCCTGCTTCCTTGCGGATTTCCTCGGCGACGACCGAGGCCGGGTCGAACACGATGCCGTCGTCGACCGCGACGCTGGCGATGTCGTGGAAGGTCTGGACCACGGATTCCAGATCGCTCGCGCCGAAGCCGAGCAGGTCGGCGTCGCGCGTGGCCCGGTGCGGCATGTCGTACCAGAGCGCGAACAGCAGCGCGCCCTTGAGTAGAAATCGATCCGCATGCTCGGACTGGCTCAGGCGATAGAGGATGCGCTCCAGCGCGAAACGCACCAGCACCTGATTGAAATCCACGCCCTGCGCCTTGGCGACGTTGAGCAGGCGGGCGCGCACGGAAGCCGCGATGTCGTTCATTCGGTGGCCTCCAGATAGGGGCGCATCACGTTGGCCACGCGGCAGATCGTAGCAAAGCGCCATAGGTCGTCCGCCGTGGCCTTGCGCTTGGCGCGAACGTCCTTCAGCGCCTCCAGCGCCACGTCCAGACCGATCTTGTTGCGGTGCTTGAAGCAGTCCACGACCGTCTTGGCCGCGCCGTACACCCGCAGCTTCACGCCGTCGCGCAGGTACTCCTCGACGCCCGCCGTGTAGACGTCGCCGGTCATCTGAACCATCTTGACCGGCGGATAGTCGATTCGGGGCACGTGACTGCCGCGCGGCATGGCGATCCATATCTGGCGCGGCAGTTGGGTGGTCAGCTCGTGGAATTGCAGCGCGGTCAGCAGGCAGAACACGGCCTGCGGCACCTTGGTGGCGACGGCCGCGAGGCCTTCGTCCTCCGAGCCCGGATGATTGGGCAGGCGGTACAGACCGCGCCCGACCCTGTCCAGAAGACCAGCGGCGGTCAGGCGCGTCAGGACGACCCGGGGCGCATCGATGGCGTCCAGATCGCTGGCGCGCAGCAGCCCCTTCTGGCTGGCCAGATCGAGGACGCGCTGGGTGTGGGTGTCGGCGAGCATGGCGGCAGTATGTTCCGTTTATTCGTCCAATGCAATACGTTGACGAAAAACAGGAACAACCTCGTGCCGCCGTGTTCGGTTCCGTTCTTGGGGATCGAACTGCGGACCATCGCCCCCCGAACCAGAGAGGAAGTGTGCGGGGGCGCCTGGTTTTCCCTCGGATGCGCCCGTTATGTATAATCACGCCTACGGTGCGCCGGCCCGTGTGGCAGGCTGGTTTCCTGTAGCGGGGAACTACACCACCACTATTTAAAAAACCAACCACTCTCGGTTGGTTTTTTTTCGCGCATTCCCCCCAGTGTTGGCGCGGGTTCGGGCTACGCTGCGAAGGACGCAGCCGCCCCGAACTGACCGGTTCCGGGCACATTCTCGTTCTCTGTTCCCGCCCATTCTCTGTTTCTGCGAAGGACGCCGCCGCGCGCCCTCCAGCAATAACGCGGGTTTGTGCGTCCTTGTTCGTCAGGGGAACCGCCCTCACGAGGGCGACCCGGCCCAGGCTGAGGCATCACAACCACCTACTTGTTCCAGCCGAACTTCCAGATGAGGTACGCCACCACGAGCCCCCCGGCCACTGTGACTAACCAGGGATTGCTAATGAGCCTGACGAGAGCGGACGGCCCAGAATCTGCGCCTGGGTGCCCGGAGATGTACTTTGCAGTGACGTCTTCTCCTGCCTCAAGAATGTCTTGTGGGTCGTAGCCACTTCCGGCGCTGATCAGCACGACCGAGTCGGAGTCTCGGTTGAATTGATCGATTTCGCGGACGCTCTTGGTGTGGAGTTCGGCTCGCTCGACCTCGTCGGTCCGAGCTGTGCGGACGACGTGAATCTTGCGAATTTGCGAAACCGGGACGATCTCGTTGCCACTGATAAGGCTTGTCCCCTGCCTGTAAGGTCGCAGCAGTTTTTGCTTCAGGTCGCTCTCAGCAAGGTCAGCGAACACCTGACGCATCTCGTTCGGGGCCTGTTCGACAGACACAAGTACTTGGTAGTACGCCAATTGCTCCTCCGATTCACTCATTGACCACTGGACGCACTTCCCAAGTCACGGAAATCTCTGGCCGGTAGACGACCTCGTTGCCGTGCTTAATGTGATCTGGCTAGACTATCCCGGACACATGATCTCAAATAATCATGAGAGTAAAGAAAGAGGGAATGTGATCCGATG
>MGZB01000014.1 GCA_001801995.1 Gammaproteobacteria bacterium RIFOXYD12_FULL_61_37
ACATTCCACCATCGGTTATCAGTCACCCGCAAGATTCGAGCAAAGTGTTCAACATGCCGCGTGATTTTGTGTCCGGAATAGGCTTGCCAGATCAATGTCCACAGCATCTTAACGTGAAAACGACGCAGGAAGTGATGAGGTACGAACCTCATCATTCGCGATGTCTGTCTTCCCCCTTCGGGTTTTCGTCAAAGCATCCGCTTCATCACATCGGCTGCGGGATCTTTGTCGAGCAACCGGTGCTTGAGGGCGCCGGCGACATGGAGCAGCACCACGCCGATGAGGATATAGGCAAGGATACCGTGCGCCCCATTGGCCAGCTTGGCCAGTTCCTCGTTCTTCGCCACCAGGACCGGCAGGTCGCAAAGGCCGAAGAGGCTGACCGAATAACCGGCCGCGTTGCTCATGACATAACCGCTGGAAGGCACTGCCAGTGAGAGCAGATAAAGCAGCCCCTTGGCCAGCAGCGACAGCTTTTGCTCCCAGACTTGCAGCACGGCGGGGAGGACCGGCGGCCGGGAGTAGATCAACCAGGAGATGCGCGCCACCGTGAGCAGCAGCACCAGGGCGCCGAAGGCCTTATGCATGCCGTAGATCTGGAGCCGGGCGGGGTCTTCCTTCTCCAGGCCGGTCATGTACAGACCCACTGCGATCAGGGTGACGATGATCAGGGCGAGGCCCCAATGCAGGAGCTTGGAAACGAGTCCGAAACCTTGTTCGTTGTTTTTCAGCATGGCTTAAACCTTATAAAAATCCCGGTACCAGGCCACGAAGTTGGCCACGCCGGTTTCCACGGAGGTGTTGGGCTTGTAGTCCACGTCGTTCATCAGGTCCTGGGTGTCGGCGTAGGTGTCCGGCACGTCGCCGGGCTGGAGGGGCAGCAGGTCCATCTCCGCCTTCTTGCCCAGGCATTTTTCCAGGGTCGAGATGTAGTGCATCAGCTCCACCGGCTGGTTGTTGCCGATATTGTAGAGGCGGTAGGGGGCCTTGCTGGTGGCGGAGTCGGGGGTATCGCTCGACCAGGCGGGATTGGGCGCAGCAACCTTGTCCAGGGTGCGGATGACGCCTTCGACGATGTCGTCGATGTAGGTGAAGTCGCGACGATGCTTGCCGTAGTTGAAGACCGGGATCGGCTTGCCTTCCAGGATCGCCTTGGTGAACTTGAACAGGGCCATGTCCGGGCGGCCCCAGGGGCCATAGACGGTGAAGAAGCGCAGCCCGGTGACCGGCAGGTCGTAGAGATGGGCGTAGGTGTGCGCCATCAGCTCGTTGGCTTTCTTGGTGGCGGCGTAGAGGCTGAGCGGGTGGTCCACGTTGTCATGCACCGAGAAGGGCATCCGGGTATTGGCGCCATAGACCGAGCTGGAGGAGGCGAAGACCAGATGCTCCACGCCGTTGTGGCGGCAGCCTTCCAGGATGTTGGCAAAGCCGAGCAGGTTGGAATCCACGTAGGAAAGCGGGTTCTCGATGGAGTAGCGCACCCCGGCCTGGGCCGCCAGGTTCACCACGCGATGAGGCTTGTATTGGGCGAAGACCTCACGCATGGCCTCACGGTCGGCGATGTCGGCGCGGACCTCGGTATAGCCGCCCTTGGCCAGGCAGCGCGCCAGGCGGGCCTCCTTGAGGCTGACATCGTAATAGTCGTTCATGTTATCGACGCCGATGACCTCGTCGCCGCGATCCAGCAACCGCAGGGCCAGGGTCGAACCGATGAATCCGGCGCCGCCGGTGATCAGAATCCGCATCTTGTCTTCTCCTCGGAATCAATTCGTGCAATTGGCCGCATTCTAACCGATCGAGGAGCAAAAGCCCCTCATGGCTATCAGCGCGGCGCCATAGGCGGCCTGCTGCTGACGGCTGGCCAGCACCGGGACGCCGAGCCGTTGTTGCCTGATCCGCCGCCAAGGCTCATTGGCCGCGCCGCCGCCGATGGAGTAGACCTGTTCCACCCTGGGTGCGCCCAGCTCTTCCAGCAGACGGTAGGCATCCGCCTCGATATTCGCCATCCCCTCCAGCAGGGCCTGGAAGAAGCGGACATCCTCATCCGGCCTCGGGCTGAGGCGGGGTTCCAGGTGGGGGTTGTTGCGGGGAAAGCGTTCGCCGGGGCAACGCAGGGGATAGTAGCCGAGCCCGGTGGGTTGATCCGGTCTCAGGAGCGGCGTCATTACCGCCAATTGCTCCCGGTCGAAATAGTCCAGCAACACCGCCCCGCCGCTGTTGGAGGCCCCGCCCGCCAGCCAGAGGTGGTCCCTTAACTTGAAATCCGCGCAGCGGTTCGTTTGCCTCTGGGAGAGGGTTAGCCGGTGGCTGTAAACGCCCCGTTCACCCGAGAAGATGGGAGTCGGCGACAAGACCTTCATCACCAGGGTGCTGCCCAGCACGGTGATCGCCTGCCCCGGCCGCTCGATGCCGGGGGCCAGAGCAGCGGCGGTGCTGTCGGTGGTGCCGGCGAAGAGCCGGATGCCCTCCGGCAGACCGGTCTCGCGGGCGATGGCGGGATTGATCAGGCCGATGAAGGCGCCGACCGGATGGACTTGGGGCAGCATCCCCGCCGGCAGATTCAGCCCCAGCAGCCAATCCGGCCAGCGGCGGTTGAACGGGTCGTAGCCCAGTTTCAGGGCGTTGTTCTCGTCGCCATGGCCAAAGTGTCCGATCAGGCAGCCGAGCAGCCAGTCGGCCTGATGCAGGGCGAGGAAGTCCCGCTTCAGGTCCATTTTGAGATAGAGCAGCTTGGGCAGGCTGGCGCTGGGGTTCAGGACTGGGCTGTCGGCGGGGGCGATGGCTCGCAGGGATTCCACCTCGGCCAGGGCGCGGCGGTCGTCGTACATCAGGGCCGCCGAGAGGGGTGTTCCCTCTGTATCGGCCGCCAGCAGCGTCGATGAAGTGCCGTCGATGGCGAGGGCTGCGATGCGCTTTACTGCCGGTCCTAATTGGGTGCAAAGCCCGGCAAGGACCTCCTTGACGGCTGCCAGCCAATCGGCGGGCGATTGCTCCGAACCGCCGCTCTCGTCACGGCGGGAGGGGGGCAGGGGTAGGGCGGCTTCGGCAACGATGTCTCCCCTCTCCTCGATGACGATGCCCCGGCAGCCGGAGGTGCCGAGGTCGAGACCGAGGTGCAAGGGACTCAAGGCAACCGGACCGGCTCCGGCGCCTGCCAGCCTGCCATGCGGTGCTCGACCACCACGGTGGTATAGACCCCGCCGCGCACGTTGAACTCGGCGGAGAGCCGCATGAAACGGGGCTCGGTGGCCTGGACCAGGTCGCTGAGGATGCGGTTGGTGACATCCTCGTGGAAGGCCCCCTCATCGCGGAAGGACCAGATATAGAGCTTGAGGGCCTTTAGCTCGACACATTTCTGGTCCGGCACATATTCCAGCAACAGTTCGGCGAAATCTGGCTGGCCCGTCTTGGGGCAGAGGCAGGTGAACTCCGGCAGGCGGATGCGGATGCTGTAATCCCGCTCCGGCTGGGGATTGTCGAAGGTTTCCAGGTCTTTGCTGGGCTGGCTAGGCATGGTCTTCTCGCTGTGTTTGAAAACGCCGGAGTATAACCCCAAGAGGCCCAATGCTCCGGCAAGGTGTCTTCAATCCGCCGGTTTGAACCCGGCCAGAGCACTTTTGGCCGGGATGCATTCGGCGTAGACATGCAGAGGCACGGCCGCCTTGATAATGCCGATGGCGTAGGGACCTACTTCGTAGGGGTTGAAGATGAAGGTGAGGGCGCCGGGATGGACCAGGAAGGAGCGGTTGTAGAGCCGGGTCAGGTCGATGCTCCATTCCTGGGGCTCGGTCACGGCGGGTACATCCTGTTTCCGCAGGGATTCCATGATGGCGGCGTTGATTCGGCCCAGGCATTGCCTGTCGGTGTTGATCAGGTCTTTCAGCTTCAGCTCCCGCAACCCCGTTTCCGGGCTGCCCGCGAGGTTCAGCCCGGCGATGCCCGGCATGCCGTGGGCGGCGCCCCAGGCATAGCTGTAGGAGTTGATCTCCAGACTGATCAGGGATGTCGAGTGGTACGCCAGGGTCACATCGGTTTCGGATTCACCCTGGTCCTCTTCGTCTCCCTTGAGTTCCAGGGTCAAGAGGTCCTGTTTCTCCAGTGCCCCGCGCAGGGCGTTTGACTCCGCTCCAAGCAGGACCGGGTAGATCCGGGAGGCAGTCGCCCGGCAGATGCAATGGTCCTTTTCATCCTTGACGGGATCGGGGCAGGGGCAGGGCAGGTCGTCCGTTTTCTCGGCCCGGATGTCCCTGGCCGCGGTCCTTTGCCGGTAGCGCGCCACCAAACGCAGTTCGAAGGGCATGTTCCGCTTGCCGTCGGCGCTATGCCAATGGCCCCGCATTTCCTGACGATCCGGGGAGAAGGTCCCGCCGAAATTGCCGGTGATGGTCTTCTCCTCGCCCTTCTCCACGAATTCCGAGAACTGGAATTGACCCTGATCATCCACCAATCCGTTGAGCTGGATGCGCTCGCCCAAGGACTTGGGGCTGGCGTAGAAATAGTGGCCTTGCCAAGGGGTGGTGCCGTTGCTCTGATCCAGCTCCATTTGGATGGGATAACGGCCATCCAGGGTCCCGGTGTAGAAGTAGCGCGGGATCTCCGTCTCGCCGCCCGCCTCGGAGGCGAGGCAGGGGGAGAAAATCAACGAAAGGGCCAAGGCGGCGATGAGGTTGGGGACTGACATGGTGTATTCCTGGGCACGGTTACAAATCGGACCTCAAACCCTCAGTTCCCGCCCTTCAGCCGTTTCAGATTTTCCTGGGCCTCGGGATATTCCTGCTCGGCCGCCTTGCCGAACCAGTCCATCGCCATGGCCTTGTCCTGCTTGACGCCACGGCCGGCGGCGTACATCTCGCCCAAGGCGTTCTGGGCGGCGGGGTCGCTCTGCTCGGCGGCCTTGCGGAACCAGGCGGCCGCCTCCGTGTCATCCTGTTTCACGCCCTGGCCTTCTCTGTACAGCATGCCCAGGCTGAATTGGGCCTCGCTGTACTCCTGCTCGGCCGCCTTGCGGTACAGCTTGATGGCCTCGGCATAGTCCTGTTTCACGCCCTGGCCCTTTTCGTACATGGCCGCCAGGTTGGTCAGGCCGACGGCGTCACCCAGATCGGCGGCCTTGCGATACAACTTCAGCGCCTCCGCGTGGTTCTGTTTTACGCCGCGTCCATCCTCGTACATGGCGCCCAGGCTGGACAGGGCATCGGGTTCGCCCTGCTCGGCCGCCTTGCGATACCAGTTGGCCGCCTCGGCGTCGTCCTGCTTCACGCCCCGGCCGTCTTCATGCATGGCGCCCAGACGGGCCTGGCCGACGGGATCGCCCTTCTCGGCTGCCTTCCGGTACCATTTCGCCGCTTCCTCCACATTCTGTTCGACCCCCTGGCCTTCCTCATACAGGGCGCCGAGATTGTTGCGGGCACTGTTGTCTCCCTGATCGGCCGCCTTGCGATACCACTTCACCGCCTCGGCGGTGTCCTGCTTCACCCCCTGGCCCATCTCGTAGAGCACGCCGATGGCCGTCTGCGCCGTGGGGTTGCCCTTGTCGGCCAGGGGCTGCCAGAGCTTGAGGGCCTCGTCGTATTTGCCCTGGTTGTAGATTTCAACACCCTTCTGCACCTCGGCATCGTCATCGGCCCAGGCCGGGACGATCAACAGCACCGAGAGGATTGCCGCAACGAGTTGCTTCTTCATTAACCTGCTCCTTGATCGAGAGGGATGGATGATGGGGGGAGTGATGGCTTTACCTTACCGGATACCTATTACTAGACGCTGACGAGAAAAGGGTCAAGCGCTGCTGATGTCCGCCCATGGGAAACCGGGTATATTCCCAGCCTGTTTGCAGGGGTCAGGGTAAGCGAGGGATTTAGGATGAAAGTCTTGGCGGGCGACATCGGCGGCACCAACAGCCGTTTTTTGATAGCCGAGGTGGGGGAGGAGGGGGTTTCGGTTCGTTTTGCCCGTAGCCTCTCCAGCATTGGCCATTCGTCCTTTCAGTCGGCCTTGGACTCTTTTCTCGACAGGGCCGGGGATGAGGCCAAGGGCTTGGCGTCCGCCTGTTTCGCCATCGCGGGTCCGGTGGAGGCCGGGATTGGGCGGGTCACCAATCTGCCCTGGGTGTTGGAGTCAGACGAATTGGGCGAACGGCTCGGGGCCGGGGTCTGTCTCATCAATGACTTTGAGGCCATCGGCTGGGGGCTGGAGGCCTTGGAAGCGGGGGATATCCATGTTTTGCAGGAGGGCAGCCCACTGGATCAGGCCACGCGAGCCCTGATCGGGGCCGGGACGGGGCTTGGCCAGGCGTTGATGAACTGGTGCGGCGACCATTATCGAATGCATGCCACGGAGGGAGGCCATACGGATTTCGCTCCCCAGGACGGGCTTCAGATCGCCCTGCTTTCCCATCTATTGAGGCGCTACAGCCATGTCTCCTATGAGCGTCTGGTCTCCGGGGCGGGGTTGGCGGCCATCTTCGAATTCCTCCGCGAGCATCACGGTCGGTGCCCAAGCCCGGCGTTGACCCAGGCCATGGCGTCTGGCGATCCGTCCGCCGCCGTCAGCCGCTTCGGCCTGAGCGGCACTGATCCCCTGGCGCGGGAGGCGCTGGATCTCTTCATTGCCATCTACGGCGCCCAGGCCGGTAATCTGGCCCTGACCTGCCTGCCGCGCGGCGGGCTCTACGTCGCGGGCGGTATCGCCCCCAAGATCCTGTCCCGGATGCGGGAGGGGGGGTTCATGCGGGCCTTTCTCCACAAGGGGCGGATGCGGGAAATATTGGAACGGGTGCCGGTCCGGGTGGTGTTGGATGAGGCCATCGGCTTGCGCGGTGCGGCCCTGGCCGCTTGGCGGCGCGGGACGAGGGGGATTGAAATGCCGGTATCCGCCCTTATCTAGCCTGGATCAAAGAGGCTCGCGGTCACTATCAAACACAACGCTTTTACTGGGGGTTTTCCATGATGCGGATTCTTCTCTTTCTGGCCACCAACGCCGCCATTCTGGTACTGATCAGCATTACCTTCCGGCTGCTGGGTATCGACGGCATCCTGCAACAGGGCGGTTCGGACCTGGACCTGAACGCCCTGCTGGTGATGTCGGCGGTCATCGGTTTCGCCGGTTCCTTCATCTCCCTGTTCATCTCCAAGTGGATGGCCAAACGCAGCATGGGAGTGCGGGTGATCGAGGAGCCGGCCGACGGCACGGAACACTGGCTGGTCGCTACCGTGCGGCAGCAGGCCGGCCGGGCCGGTATCGGCATGCCCGAGGTGGGCATCTTCGATTCGCCGACGCCCAATGCCTTCGCCACCGGCTGGAACCGCAACAATGCCCTGGTGGCCGTCAGCACCGGCCTGTTGCGACAAATGGGCCGGGACGAAGTGGAAGCGGTGCTTGGCCATGAGGTGAGCCATGTGGCCAACGGCGACATGGTGACCCTGACCCTGATCCAGGGGGTGATCAACACCTTCGTCGTCTTCCTGTCGCGGGTCATCGGCCACACCGTGGACCGGGTCCTGTTCAAGACAGAGCGCGGCTACGGCCCGGCCTACTATGTCACCGTCTTTCTGTCCGAGATGGTGCTGGCGATCTTGGCCAGCATGATCGTCATGTGGTTCTCGCGCCGCCGGGAATTCCGCGCCGACGCGGGCGGCGCCAGCCTGGCCGGTCGCCAGAAGATGATCTCCGCCCTGCAACGCCTGCAAGTCGCCCACGACCCCGAACCCCTGCCCGACGAGATGGCCGCCTTCGGCATCTCCGGCGGCACACCGCAAGGGCTGAAGCGTCTGTTTCTGAGCCACCCTCCGCTGGAGGAGCGGATAGAGGCGTTGCGGCAGGCGGCTATCCGTCCGCAAGGCCCCGGTTCCGTCCAGCGCGGGTGAAGGTGAGAGGGTCGCGGTAGGGACAGAGGTTACCCCCTGCCCCCCGCACAGATCCCTGCGAGCGGCATTCCCGCACAAGGCTCCTGCCTCGGGTGA